>JAYOLL010000001.1:0-88825 GCA_038120295.1 Rhodospirillales bacterium
GTGGGAAACGAACGACATGGCCAAGCTGCTTGAAGGGCTCAAGCTGGTCGATCATCGCCGCGCCGACGAGGTTCCGATCCGCGAAGAGGTGCTCTACAAGGGAAGGATTGAAACGTTCGACGGGCTGGTGATCGAAAGCGAGGCTGCGAAAATCGGCAAGAAATTCTGGTTACGCCTGTCGGCGTCGATCGATGAGGCAAATCCTGACGTCACCGATGCCGTCCGGTCCCTGGCGAATGCCATCACCGCGCGCCACAAGGGGTACGTTTACGAGATCGAGGAAGCGCCCGGCAAAAAGTTTGCCTGCGATCATGTGAACCTTCTGGAAGGCGCCGGGATCAAGGCCTGCGCCTGACCGGTGGACGTGACGAGCGTCCGGAATTCCCAAAATCCGCAGAGCCCGCTTTCAGCGTCCAGCTGACGGTTTTTTTCAACACTCGGCCCAGGGCCTCGTCGTAAGCCGCGACGATGTTGTCGATGCCCTCTCCCTTTATCGTAACGACCGCTTCCGGATTCGCTCCGGAGATAATGATGCGCTGCGGCAGGCGGATGAGCTTGGCGTTGAGCCGCACTCTTACCTGCGCCGGTCGTCCCGGAACTGTCTCAGCCTGAAACTCGCGTAACTCGGTTACGAGACTGTAATCGGCGCGGAGTGAAATATTCTGCCGCCCGACGCCGATAATGCGCTCGCTGTTCTCGAAGCTTTCGACCATCAGCGTCTGGATCATGCGCGGCGCGATGTCTGACCAGTTCACTCCTTCGAAATAGTTGAGCCGGAGCGGTGTACGCCGGACCGCGATGCGCGACGTGTTGATGCCCGCCTCGGCGATCGGAACGTCGATCGAAAGCTGCCATGTCGCCTCGGGCAGCGATCGGTCGAACGTATTTTTGGACGACAGGACAAAGAGTTCCGCCGGGGGACGATTGAACGGCAGGTCGGCGCACCCTGATGCGAGCAGCACCAGTGCAGTCGCGCCGAGCGCACGCAAGACGGTCGAAATCATTGAGCCTTAACCCCTCGCTGTGAATCGCCGAAAAAGAACTGCGCCGGATCGCGCTCCATCCGGTCGACAAGACGGGTCATTGAATCCACCAGGATACGGGCTTCCGAGAAAAAGGTGGAAAACTCGTAGAGTCCTGAATTGGTGAAGTCCTGCAACGGTCCCTTGCTGTTATCCACGACCGATGCGATATCGCCCGCCACGCGGTCAAGCGTTCCGATGCCTTGCCGAAGCGTGGTCATCGTATGTCTGAATTCTTTCAACGATGCCGAAAGATCGCTCGAGAGCGGTTTTGTTTCCCGGTCCAGCGTCCGGGCCAGGACTGAAATACTCTGGCCGGCGGTCTTCATGGCCTCGATGGCGGCCCGGCCTTCCCGCAGTAGGCTGGAAATCTGGTCGCTTTCCTTGCCCATCATGCTGCTGGCGCGTTCGATGTTTTCCAGAGTCGAAGACAGGGCGGCGATGTTTTTGTCGTCGAACAGCTTGACCAGCGATCCGGATATTCTGTCCACCTTCTCGACGATCTCGGGGAGCCGGTTAACCAGCTGCTGCAGGGCTGATGGTCGCGATGCGATGACCGGCGCCTTGTTCTTGCGGTCCGGTGCGAGCACAGGGGCGGCGTGTGTGCCGCCGGTAAGCTGGACAAAGGCAACGCCGGTTATGCCCTGAAGCGCGAGCTGGGCGACCGTATCCGTCTTGATCGGCGTGTCGCGGGAGACATCGATGATGACTTTAACGCGCTCGACGTTTTCCGGGGCGATGTCGATGGCGCTGACGGAGCCAACAGGCACGCCACGGTAGCGAACGGGGCTGCCCACAGAAAGCCCGGTAACGTCGCCTTCAAAATTGATCGTGTATTGTTTAGGGGCTTCATCGAAATCCACGCCCGCAAGCCACACCGCCATGCCGATGGTGGCGGCGACGAAGATCAGGACGAATGCGCCGACGAAGATATAGCTTGCCCGATTTTCCATGAATCAGTTTTCCATGAGTCAGTCGTCCTTCGCGGCGCGAGCCCGCGGACCATGAAAATAGGCGGCGATCCACGGGTGCGGATGCCGCTCGAATTCGTCCAGAGTGCCGAGTATAACACGCCGGTCGACCAATACCGCGATTCTGTCGGTGATGGCGTAAAGACTGTCGAGATCGTGCGTGACCATGACGACAGTCAGCCCCAGGCTGGAGCGCAGATCGGCGATCAGCGCGTCGAACTCCGCAGCACCAATTGGGTCCAGCCCGGCAGTGGGCTCGTCGAGAAACAGAATTTCCGGGTCGAGCGCGAGCGCCCGGGCGAGTCCCGCGCGCTTTCGCATGCCGCCCGACAGTTCAGACGGGTATTTCGAGCACGCATCCGCCGGCAAACCAGCCATCGCGATTTTGAGCGCAGTCATTTCGTCGATCAGGTCCGACGGCAGGTCGGTGTATTCGCGTAATGGCACCTGCACGTTCTCTGCCACCGTCAGGGATGAAAACAGGGCGCCCTGCTGGAAAAGGACGCCCCAGCGCCGAGCGAGATCGCGATGCTGCCGCTCGTTGAGACGGCCTGTGTCCCGTCCCAGGACTCGAATGGTTCCGGCGGCCTGGCGGTTCAACCCGATGATCGTATTCAGCAGGACGGACTTGCCGGTACCGGAACCGCCCACGATGGACGTAACTTCGCCTTTCCGGATCGCGACCGACAGCCCGTCATGAATGACATGGCGGCCGAACCGGGTCACCAGCCCCTCGATCTCGATCGCGAAGTCGCCTGTCTCTGTCATATCTTGAACAGCGAAAACAGGACGGAAAAGAGGGCATCAGCCACGAGCACCAGAAAAATCGATATCACAACCGCGCGCGTCGTGTGCGTCCCCACGCTCTCCGCCGAGCCCGTGACCTGCAACCCTTCGCGGCAGCCGGTCAGGGCGATCAGGAGCCCGAACACCGGCGCCTTGACCACGCCGATCCAGAACGTGCCCAGCGATACGGATTCGTTGAGCCGGTGAAGAAACTGCGTCAGCGGAATATCGAGCGCGACTATCACCATCAGCGCTCCGCCCGTCATGGCCATGATATCGGCGTAGACTGTAAGAAGCGGCAAAACGATCACCATAGCGGTCATGCGCGGCAGCACCAGCATGTCTATCGGGTCGAGGCCCAGCGTGCGCATGGCGTCGACCTCCTGATTGACCTGCATGGTGCCGATCTGCGCTGCAAACGCGCTGCCCGATCGTCCTGCGATGACGATGGCGGTCATCAACACGCCCATTTCGCGAAAGATCGAAACGCCCAGAAGGTTGACGGTGAAGATCGCCGCGCCGAACCGTCGCAACTGGTCGGCACCCTGATATGCCATCACGATACCGATCAGAAAGGCAAGCAACCCGACGATGGGGAGCGAATCTATACCCACCCGCTCGATATGGCTGATCGTCGGAACCAGCCGAATGCGTCGTGGCTGTAACAGGCTTCGAAGGCTGGCAAGCGTTACTATGCCCAGAAAATTCAGCAGTTCGACGCCATCCTGCAGGGCGGCAAAGATATTCTTTCCTGTACGTTCGAGAAGGGCGATGACGGGATGAGATTCGTCCGGATGTGCGGGGTCCATATCACCGATTTCGGCAATTCTGTTGAACAGTGTGGCCTGTTCCTCAGACATCCCGACGATGTCGGACAATACGCCGTCGGCCGCGAGACGGCGCTGGAGTACCAGCAGGAGCCAGGCCCCGGTCGAATCGAACCGCTCCACCGCTTCGAGATCGATCACGGCACGCGATCCGTCCGGCAAACCGGCTTCAAGCGCCCGGCGCAGACTCGCTGCGGTTTCGATGGTCCACGCGCCTGTAGCGACGACACTGATTTCGCCGTTACTCGCGGAAATTTCTACCGAACTTTCCCCGACCGATCGTGCTTCGACCGCCATCTGAACTGCGCCCCGCTTCTTTTCCGGCATCATAGCACAGCCTGCCCGGTTGACAGGCGGATACAGCGCGAACAGATTGCGCGCACCGAAATTCAGGGAGAAAAACCATGGCGTTCCTGCTGCTGAAGCCGGATGAGTTTCAGGACCTCGTGACGATGCGCGAGGCCATTGATGTCGTTGAGAAGGGCTATGCCGACGGACACAGATTTCCGGTCATCAACGCGCCGCGGCGTCGCGTACACTCGCCCGCCGGTGTCCGGGTCAGTAATTTTCCCGGTGGATCGCATTCGATGGGCGTCATCGGGGCGGCGTCGCGTGCGGATCATGTGGTCCAGCTCGAAGGCGGCGCTAATCAGGAATACAAACATCGTGAGCATCCGGTCCATGTGCTGAACGATTCCGAAACCGGCCACCTGCTCGCTATCGTAATTGGCGAGCCGGTCGAAAAATCCCTCGGCTATACCAGCCTCGTCGCGCTCCGCACTGCGGCGACGTCAGGCGTCGGGTTCAAATATATGGTGCGTGAGAATGCCGAAATCGCCGGTGTGTTCGGTTCGGGCGGTCAGGCTGCCAACCAGCTGCTGGCGCTTTTATCAGTGCGGCCGGGCGTGAAAAAGGTCAAGGTTTACAGCCGCGATCCCGAGAACCGGCGCAACTTTGCGCGCAAATATTCGCAAAAATTCGATATCGAGATCACGCCTGTCGACGATCCGGACGATGTAATTAAGGGATCGGATGCAGTCCTGTGCGCCACCAACACCAATGTGGAGCTGTTCGACGGCAACCTGCTGGAGCCCGGCCAGCATGTCACCGGAATCATCGGCGGCAACGTGCAGCTGGTTCAGGGCGGATTCCTTAAAAAGGCCCGGCGCGAGATCGACAACCGTACGGTCGAGCGCGCCGATATCATTGCTACCAACCTGCGGGAATCCGTTATGTCGGAAAAGCAGGGCGATCTCTTCGAGCCGATCGAGATGGGACTCATCAAGGAAGAAGACATTATCGAATTGGGCGACCTGGCGACGGGAGAGGCCGTGGGGCGCGAGAACGACGGGCAGATCACTTACCACAAGAACAATAACGGCACGGCAGCGTCGGAAATCGCCATTGCGATGCTGGTCTATGAAAAGGCGAAGGCGGCCGGGCGCGGCACGATGATCGATCTGGTCGACCCGAAGGATCTGCCGCAGGCGCTGTAGAGCGATCTGGTGTGTATCTCGCCGTGCAGGGTAGGTGTCCTGGCCACTGGCCCAACTCTTCCCGCAGGAAATTCCACTGTGATACGGTTCAGGTTGAAACAGGGCCTTTTTATATAGGAAGGGGACACAAATGGCGGCCTACTGGATGAGCAAGGTTCAGATTACCGACGCGGACGGTTACGCGGAGTACGCTAAGCGGGCAGGTCCCGCGCTAGAGCTGCATGGCGGCCGTATCCTTGCGCGCGGCGGACGCGTCGTCACGCTGGAGGGTGAAGAATATCCGCGCAACGTGCTGGTCGAGTTCGACACGGTGGAACAGGCCGTCGCCTGCTATAACTCGAAGGAATATCAGGAAGCGTGGGAATTCCAGAAGGACGCCGCGGACAGGCTGGTCTGCATCGTCGAAGGAGTCTGACGCTCCTTCGGTTGGGCCGGCCACAATGATTTATTCTGTTGAGTGCACTTTCACAGACCCGGCACATGGCGCCAAATGGCACGGATCGCTGAGTCCGGTCAGGCCTTTTCCCGTTCGATCGGAATCAGGCCTTCCTCGCAGGCCTTGATCTGCAGACCGAGATATCTGGAATAGATACGGCACTGGGCGAAGCTTCCTGCAAGAAACCACAGGCCGGGCTGACCGGTTTTCACCCACATGTTGCGGAGTTCCTGCAACTCCGGATCGAATCCCCAGATGCGCCCGACACGGTCTGCGGCATCGTTGCCAAACAGCTCCCGCACCATGTATTCCTGCCCCTTGTAACCGGTTGCCAGCACGACGAGATCGAGCGGTAGCGTTTCTCCGCCCATTGTACTCAGACCGTCTGCGTCGAATTTCCGGATATCGTCGAACTGGATCAGACCGATTTTCCCGTCGACCAGAAGATCCGAGCAGCCGACGTTGAAATAATAGCCACCGCCGCGTTCGAGATATTTGAACTGCCAGCCCGCGCCGTCCGGGCCGAAATCGAGCTGGAAGCCGATTTTTTTCAGGGATTCGAGCAGTTTCCGGTCATGGATCTTTGTCTGTTCGGTGATCTGCTGGTGAAACGCCTTCAGCATCGGAAAGGGGAACGAAACAGTCAGCAGGTCGTTGTCTTCCAGCGGTGGACCCTCGCCATATAGCGCGTAGGGAAGCTGTGCACTGGGTTCGATACCGACGATCAGGGTCGGGCTGCGCTGGGCCATCGTGACCGTCGCGCCGTGCGAATGAAGGTCCTGGGCGATATCGTGCCCGCTGGTGCCGGTCCCGATGACGAGTACGTTCTTGCCCGACCAGTCAGCGGCGTCGCCATACTGGCCAGAGTGCAGGACTTCTCCCTTGAAATTTTTCAGAACCGGGATTCCCGGAATGTTGGGAATGCTGCTGACTCCGACCGCCATGACGATATGGCGCGGATGCATTTCTCTGAGAGTGCCATCGGCGAGGCGCAACGATGCGTTCCACCTCTTTCGCTCTTCGTCGTATTTTGCCCCCTCGAAAGCCGTTTGCGTCCAGAAATTCAGCTCCATGCTTTCGGCGTAGGCTTCGAACCAGTTGGCGATCTTGTCTTTGGGGATATAGGTCGGCCAGTTCGGCGGAAACGGCATGTAGGGCAGGTGATTGACATGCACCTGGTTGTGCAACGTCAGCGCGTGATAGCGTTTTCGCCAGTTGTCGCCGATGCGTTCCTCCTGATCGAAGATCAGCGTGTCGACATTGAGTTGCGTCAGTCGCGCGGCGATCGAAAGCCCTGCCTGGCCGCCGCCTACGATCAGGACCGCCGGGTCCCGGTCTTCGTAGGCTGCGCTCATTTGTCTGCGGTCCAGCCAGTTCGGTCCGCTGAAATCCCGCGAATGGATTTCGCCGCTCGGACGGTGATCGCCGATGGATTCCTTGTGACCGGCGATATCGGCAAGCGCGGTCAGCAGCGTCCACGCTTTCGGTGACTCTCCACTAACCAGCCTGACGACGCCTTCGGCAGGGCCGCAAGCCGTGTCGAACCGGAAAATCGCTTCAATGACGTCCTTTCCGGTACGCGTAACCAAGCGTGGTGGTGTACGATTTCTGTCGACCTCGAAATTGCGGGCCTTCGTCGCTGTCGTTCTCCGACTTAATATCGCGACGATATCGGCGGCTCCGCTGGTCGTTCTCACATCCCAGGTGAAGGCCAGTACATCGCGCCAGTGGCTGTCTTCGACAAACAGCGCATCGAACGCGGCCCTGTCGAAATGTTCGAGCGCGGTCTCGAATGTCGAAAGCCAGCCGTCGACGACGTCCAAAAGCGACTGTTCCGTTCCAACCAGCATGGCATTCCTTTCCGGCACATTGCCGACCGGTTACAGATAACATTGCGTCCACGGATTCGGGAAACCCTGGGGCTGCGTCCGATGGACTTCGACAATGCTCCTGCCTACAATTTATGTCTTCCAGCAGGGCGTATCCTTAGTGAATTCCTACAAACAGATCGTGCTTTGGGCCGCCGTTATCGCGACGTCGGCGGCGTTTGGGTTTCTTCTTCAGGCGGCTGGTTTTCCCGCCTCCTTTCTGATCGGGCCGTTGCTGGCGGGCATGGTCTTCGGCGTAAAGGGTGCGGGGTTACAGGTGCCTCGACCGTATCTTCTGTGCGGTCAGGCAATCGTGGCCGCTCTTGTGGCGAGCGCGCTCGATCCTTCGACGTTTCGCGCCATAGCCGATGAGTGGGCCGCAATCCTGCTGGTCGTGGCGACGACCATTGTCGCAAGTACGTTCGCCGGCTGGCTGATTGCCCGGACCGGCATTCTGCCGGGGACAACGGCGGCCTGGGGGTGCTCACCGGGGGCGGCGACCGGCATGGTCGCGATGGCCGAGGATTTCGGTGCCGATGCACGGCTGGTCGCCTTCATGCAGTTTTTGCGGGTCGTGATGGTGGTGTTCGTGGCGACTCTGGTTTCCCGGTTCGTTTTCGGCGTCATCGCCACCGATGCTGCGCCCGGAGCTGACACGCTCTCTTTCGCTCAACAGGCCCCGGATGTCGCGCTGACGATCGCGGTGGCTGCTGCCGGCGGGTTTGCCGCACGGCTGCTTCCCATGCCGTCGGGCGGATTTTTCATGCCACTGATTTTCGCCGCGGTGGCACAGACCACCGGACTGGTCGAGATCACCCTGCCGCCCTGGCTGCTGATCTTCGGATTTTCGGTCATCGGCCTCTGGGTCGGGCTGCGTTTTACCCGCGAAACCGTACTTTACGCGTTCAGGGCCATGCCGGCGATGTTGACGGGCGTGATCGCGCTCATCCTGCTATGCGGCCTGTCGGCCGTGATGCTGGTCTGGCTGGTCGGCACCGATCCGCTGACCGCTTTTCTCGCCACCACGCCCGGCGGTCTCGATGCTATCGCCATTATCGCCGTCGGCAGCAGCGCCGATATTTCCTTCGTTCTGGCACTGCAGACGGTGCGCCTGTCCGTGGTGCTGGTGACTGGCCCGATACTCGCTAAACTGATCTGCCGACTCGTGTGAAGCGGTCGAGCTTGCAACGAAATCTCCAGGCGATAAATCCTGTTACGGCCAGAATTAGGGCCGATGGACTGGGAATGGATTCCGGTCCGTCCGACTGGACGAAGTTGAACTGAATATCCCGTATGGCGAAGAAATCGCCGTCCAGACGTATTCGCGAAATTTCTTCTCCTGCGGTTGCGACAAGGCCTACATAGTCCAGCACTGTATTGCTTGGGCTCGCGATGGTCGCGATCAGGGAATTCGCTGAGTCGAAAAGCTCAATGACGCCATTCGTTTCCAGTGTAATGGTCGTAAATCCGACGGCAGAAACCGGGTTTGCGAAATCGATAATGAGTGCGCCCCGAAATCCACCACCGCCGTCCACCGCGCCAATTTGAGATCTCAGCGCCGTAGGTGCGGAGTACTGCACGTCTGAAGAGTTCAACCCGATGCCGAAGAGGGTGCTGAACTCCGACGAAAATGTAACGTCGTCGGAAAAAATGTCGCCGCTTACGGGGCCGCCCGCAGGAATATTGCCATTCTTGTCCGTTACCAGATCGAGCGACACGTCCAGCGGCCCCCCACCAACGGCGGACAGAAAATTGGATGTGTCGCATGACTGGTTGATGTCGTTCGTACAGGCGACGGTATTGGCCTCAATGATCGCTGCATTTGCCGGGCCAGCATAAGCGGATACTGCCGTGGCTACGATCAGAGCCGAAAAATATCGGCAGAGATGTTGGTCGATCCGGGGCGCCATTCCTTTTCCTTTCCGTACCTTGCCGCACCGGTCGCTATATGGAGCAGTCGAACCGGACGGCTATTGCCCTCCCTGATGGACCGAAAACTAGTGGCGATCCCGTGATGTAGGCCATGGGGGAAAATCCCCTATGGTGGTTTTTCACCAATGGCTCATATGCTTGTCTTAGTCTTGCAAGATGGATGTATCGCGCGATTTTGGAATGGATGCCGGGAAAATATTTCTAAGAGACCGGTTGCCGGGTTTCGTTCGTAGCATTCAGGCTGCCGCTACGCTGCAAGAGGCGGAAACGGTCCTGATGTCGGAACTGGACCGGTACGGTATTACGTATGCGAAGTATGGATTTATGCCGTGCGGCGACCAGAGGTTCATCGACCGTGATGTGCTGTTTGCCGGTGCATTCCACGACGGATGGGAGCGGGTTTACGCTCAGGAGAACTATATCCGCGACGATTACGTCGTTGAACGTTGTCTGCTATCCGAGAAACCGTTTTCTTTCGAGGAGGTAAACCGCCGGCTTGAATCAGGTGAGTTCGTTGGAAAACGTCGGCAGATGCACTCGCTGTCGCGTGACTTCAATATCAGAAATGGCGTGGCGATTCCGTTGCGGGACAGTTTTCCTCTGAGCAGAGGGGCGCTGTCGCTGGTTGGAACAAACGAGCTGTCCGACGCGCAATTCGGGCATCACCTGTCCTTTGTCGGTGAAGATCTGCGCCTGATCGCGGAAGCTTTTCACACTGCGCTGAACCGGCCTCTTCTTATAGGTGCCGATGGACGCCTTTCTGCCCGCGAACGCGAGTGTCTTCTCTGGTCGATGCGCGGGCTTCGCGCCCAGGACATTGCCGACAGGACCGGGACCGGCACGAAGACCGTGGAGAAACAAATCGCCTCTGCACGCTGCCGATTGAACGCGCGGACTGTCGCACAGGCGGCCGTAAAGGCGATGCTTCTGGGAATCATTGAGCCGTAGCCGGTTGTGTCCCGGATGTCCCGCGATCATGTAGAACTGGTGAATTCGTTGTTGGCAGCAACGACCGCAGAAGACGCAATGAATGCGTTGAGCGTGACGCTGGCGCCTCTGGGGTGGCGGCCTGTTCTGTAAGGATTTACGCCGCTGCTCGAAACGCAGCACGCGAAAACCGGCTGGTACAGGGCTTTCGCCAATCCGGTCGACTGGCTGTCAGACGACGACCAGAGCCTTGCCCGCCTGACGGAACGACTGGAACTTCATAGCGGGTTGTTTCGACGACCCGTCACTCTGAAGCAACTGGCTGAGTACTATGCGGGTTCCTTGGCGTCGGGGGAGGAAGATGTCTTCGATAAGCAGGGCCGCGATATTCCCGTCGGCCTGGTCTTGCCGATCAGGGACAGGTTTCCGCTCGGTCGCGCATATCTGTTTCTGCTGACCGCCTGCGAAAAGGGGCCTGCGACCTCAGAAGAAAATCTATCCAGAGACGTTGCATCATTGATCCGGATTGCGGGCGTTTTTCATGCGAACCTTTTCCGCCCGATGCTGGTGCCCGACGCGGTGAGGCTTTCTCCCAGGGAAGCTCAGTGTCTGGGGAGGACGATGCGCGGTATGCGAGCCAAGCAGATCGCCTTCGAACTCGGGACCAACGAAAGAACGGTCGAAAAGCAGTTATCGAGCGCCCGCCGCCGCATGGGCGCGCGCACCAATGTCCAGGCAGCGGTCATTGCGGTGGCGCTCGGCCTGATTCCGGAGTCGGACGGTAGGGAACCTGAAGGCGATTGACTCGGATAATCCCGGAAATTCCGGGCGTCAGACGATCAACCCAGCGCCTTGCCCGATGGCAGGTTGTATTCCGCGTCTACGTTATCGATGTAGTCCAGCGCTTCCTCGACCGGTACCACATCGGCGTATTTGGCGTGCATGTCGCAGAGGTTTATGGCGTGCGAGGCCTGCGAGCGGTCGAAACAGGCCTCTTCGGCGATCACGACCCGAAGATTGTTACTGAACGCGTCGAGCACCGATGCGCGCACGCAGCCGGAAGTGGTCGTTCCCGTCACCACCAGGGAATCCGCGCCCAGATCGTTGAGATACGCCTGCAGGGGCGTTCCGTAAAAGGCGCTGGGCTTCAGCTTGCGGATCACGATGTCCTGAGCCGATGGCGCGATCTCGTCCATGATATCATTGCCGTCGCGATTGGTTTCGCGCGTTTCCTGACCCGCGTTCTTCGCATCCTCATCGGTGCGCGAACTTTTCCACGCCCAGCTGCCCTTGTCCCAGCCGTCTTCGCGCACCGTGCCGGTGGTGTAGATCACCGGGATGCCTTTCGCATGCGCCTTGTCGATCAGCTTACGGATATGGGGCAGTGCTTCCCACGCATCTTCGCCGCAGGATGTGCGCCATTTCTTGATAGAATCGAGGATCGGCTCCGATTTCTCGCCGCAGAAGTTGTAATTGACGTCAATGATCAGCAAGGCCGGTTTCTTTCCGCCGCCCGCTATTGCGCCGTAACCCGATTGTTCGAAAACCGCCTTGTCGCGGTCGGTAAGGAATTTGTCCCAGATGCGTTCGGCCATGATCTTGTCTCCAGAGTCCCGGCGTTTCATGATGCTGCGTGCCGGCGATGTTAGGCCGGGCAAACGGGTGAGGCAACAGGCGAGACAGGGGAGCGGACAGGCTTGGCGGAAAAACAGGAAATTCTGGTCATTGGCGGAGGAATCGCGGGGCTGACTGCCGGGCTGCATGCTGCCCGCGCGGGAAAGACGACCAGAATCCTCATCGGAGCGGCGCTTGGTGGCAACTTGCTGAGCATCGAAAAAATAGAGGGCCTGCCGGATTATCCGGACGGGGTGGCAGGATTTGAGTTGTGCCCCATGATCCAGATGGACGCCGCCGAGGCCGGCGCGACATTTTCCATGGTTGAGGCCGACAGCATTGCGCGTGAAGGCGATCTCTGGCGCGTCAAAACTGCTGAAGGCGATATTGAGGCAGGTGCCGTCATCCTGGCGTCCGGTACGTCGTTCCGGCGGCTTGGCGTGCCGGGCGAGGACCGGCTGTTCGGCCGGGGCGTCAGCCAGTGCGCCAGCTGTGACGCCCCGCTTCTACGAGACAAAAGGGTCGTGGTGGTCGGTGGCGGCGATTCCGCTATGCAGGAAGCGCTGGCGCTGATCGGGGTCGTCTCGCAGATCACGATTCTGACCGATGGCGAGACGTTTACGGGGCAGCAAAGCTTTATCGATCGGGTGACGGGGAACGGCTCGGTCGAGGTTAAGACCGGTGTCACGGTAGAGGAAATCCTGGGTGAAACGGTGGTCGAAGGCGTACGGTGCCGTGATGGAAACGGCACTGCCGAGATCGCGGCGGAGGGGGTCTTCGTTTTTATAGGGATGACGCCCAATACAGCCTTTCTTGGTGGGCTATTGGAGCTTGATATGGAGGCCCAGGTCCCCGTTGACGATGCCATGGCGACGGGATTGCCGGGCCTGTTTGCCGCGGGTACGCTACGCGCAAACGCCGCCTGCCGGGCTGTTGCCAGTGCGGAGGACGGGCGGGTCGCCGCCGAGTCCGCAATCCGCTATCTCGGCGGCTAGAGAAACGAACAGGGAGGTTTTCATGGCCGACAGAATTACCGTTCACGATCCGCGCGGCTATCCGCCCAAGGTCACCGGCAAGCGGCTCGCGCCGCGTGCGCAAAGCCTCGACGGCAAGGTCGTCTATCTGGTCGATTGCCTGTTCGACAATTCCGACCTGTTCATGGACGAGATGCGCGACTGGTTCGCCGAGCACATGCCGGGCGTCGAGACACCGGTCATCAAGCCGCGCGAAAGCTGGGTCGACGATCCGGACATGCGCGCCGTGGTGGCGGAGAAGGGCGATGCCGCCATCCTCGGGGTGGGATTATGAAGCACCTGTAGCCCGACGGTCGTCGGGCTCGCGATGAGGCTGGAGGAGGCCGGTATCCCGTCGGTCGCCATTCACACACACCCGTTCGCCCGCCTCGCGGAGGCGACGGCCCTGTCCTACGGCATGCCGACGACGCGGCAGGCCTATGTGCCGCAGCCGGTGGTCGACCGTACCGCCGCCGATCTGCGCGGCTATATCGAAGGCACCGATCCGGTGAGCAGCCGGCCCTTCATGCAGGAAATCATTGAAGGCCTGTCCGCGCCGCTGACCGCCGACGACGAAAAGGGCGCGACCTTCGAGCGCGATTTGCCGCGCCTGCTGGAGCCGGATACGGAAGACAACCTGCGCCAGCGCTTCGAGGACGAGCGCTGGACCGATTTCATGGGTATCGTGCTGCCGACCGAGGAACGCGTCGAGGCGATGCTGAAGGGCACCAGCCACGCGCCGGACGAAATCGTCGGCCGCCTTGCGCCCACAGCGTTTCGAGAAGTCTGGGCGTTCGATGTAGAGAAGGTCGCGGTTAACGCGGTGATGGCGGGCTGCAAGCCGGAATATCTGCCGGTTCTGCTGGCGATGGCCTCATCCGGCACCACGGCTCGCTCCTCCAGCACCACCTCGTTTGCCGGGCTGGCCGTGATCAACGGACCTGTCCGGAAAGAGATCGGCCTTGATGACGGGATCGGCGTCATGGGGCCGTGGCACCATGCCAACGTCACCATAGGGCGCGCCTGGAACCTTCTGTGCCAGAATCTGCAGGGCGGTTCAGTGCCGGGCGATACCTATATGGGCACGCTGGGCAATCTGAACTCGTTTAGCGCCGCCTTCCCGGAGGCGGAAGAACGCAGCCCGTGGGCGCCGCTCCATACACAGTACGGCTTCGGCAAGGATGACAGCGCCGTTACCGTGTTCCGCGGCGGGCGCTACACCCATGCCGGTTTCGGCCCGCGCGAGCACTGGGAAAGCAAGATGATCCGCTGCCTGACGGCGGGCGAAGCGCGCGAAAGCCCGCTGATCGTGATGGACCCGATCGTCGCTCGAGGCTTCGTTGAAAAGGGCTTCGCCACCAAGGAAAAGCTGATCGAATGGTGCGCGAAGAACGCGACTCTGCCGGCGAAGGAGTACTGGAACGACCAGTGGGTCCAGACACTGGTGAAACCGCTGGCTCATGCCGGTGTGGAGCCGTTTGCCGCTAATCTCAAGGCCGGGCCGGACGATCCGGTGCCGGTCTATCGCGAGGACGAAATCAACATCGTGGTGACCGGCGGCGAAACCCAGGGCGCCTTCCGCATCATCGAAGGCCGCCGCGCAAAGGACTGCACGATCTCGATCGACAAGTGGCGGTAGACGGCTAACTGCCTACTTCGCTGCGACGAGCTCTTCTTTGGGTTTCTTTTGCGCCGCCGTCTGGTGCGATCTGTCCGGCGGGACCGGCAGGCCGAGATTTTCGCGCAAGGTGGTTCCTTCATATGCCGTGCGGAACAGGCCGCGGCGCTGCAACTCGGGGATCACCAGCTCGATGAAATCCTTCACCCCGCCGGGGATGGTCGGTGACAGGAAGTTGAACCCGTCGGCGGCGCCGGTGGTGAACCATTCCTCCAGCGTGTCGGCGACGGTCGTCGGCGAGCCCTGGACGGTGAAGTGGCCGCGCCCGCCCGAAATCGCTTCGTAAAGCTGGCGGATATTGAGATTGTCGCGCTTGGCCCAGTCCACCAGCAGATCGACGCGGCTGTTCGAGATCTCGTCCTGCGGGATTTCGGGCAACGGGCCCTCGACGTCGTATCCAGACAGATCGAAGCCGATGTAGTTCGAGAGCTGGCGTACGCCCAGCTGCGGGTGGATCAGCTTTTGCAGCCGGTCGTATTTTTCCACTGCCTCATCGTCCGTTCGGCCCACGGTGATCGCGGCGCCCGGCATGACCTTGATGTGATCCGGCTCGCGCCCGTGATTGACTATGCGGCGTTTGATGTCGGCGTAAAATTCGCGCGCCAGCTCCACCGTCGGGGTGACGACGAAGATGACGTCGGCGGTCGCGGCGGCAAGTTCGCGCCCGTCTTCGGATGCGCCGGCCTGCACCATGACGGGATGTCCCTGCGGCGAGCGCGGGACGTTGAGCGGGCCCTTGACCTTGAAGAACTCCCCTTCGTGGTCGAGCAGATGCAGCTTGTCCGGTTCGAAGAACAGGCCGGTTTCCTTGTCCTGGACGATGGCGCCGTCATCCCAGGAGTTCCACAATCCGCGGACGACATCGGCGAATTCGCGCGCCTTGCGATAGCGGTCGCCCTTGGCCATATGCTGGTCAGCGCCGAAATTGGCGGCTTCCGACCGGTTGGCGGAGGTCACGAGATTCCACCCCGCGCGTCCGCCGCTCATCACGTCGAGTGACTGGAACTGACGGGCGAGAGAAAACGGCTGGTTATAGGTCGTCGTCGAGGTGCAGACGAGGCCGATATTTTTCGTCGCCGCAGCGATGCCGGACAGCATGATCAGCGGCTCGATCCAGGCGACGCGACTCATGCGGCTGAGCTCTTCCTTGTCGCCACCCCAGATTCCAGCGGAATCCGCCCAGAATAGCATGTCGAACAGGCCTTTTTCGGCGAGCTGGGCTACCTCGATATTGTGGGCCATGCTGTTGCCGGGATTCTCCGGCGCCTCGGGCGCACGCCATGCCGCGATATGGTGGCCAGCTTCCCGCATGAACATGCCAAGTTTCATTTGCCGTCTGTCGCTCATGGCAAATTCCTCCCTTGGTTATTTTGGGTTGCCGAAAGCTTATGCCTGTCGGCAATCGGGGGCAAGGTGGCGAGGAGCCCCCTCCCTGACCTGTGGAGGAGGGCACTCTTTCAGCGCCCCCTCCCGCCGCTTGCGGGGGAGGTTGGGGGGGGCGGACAGCGCCTCAATACCCCATCGCCTGGCCATCCTTGCGCGGGTCCGAGGCGCCGCGCAGCGTTCCGTTTTCCCAGTCGATCCAGATCGCCTGTCCGCCGCCGATCGGACTTCGTGCCGGACTGATACGGTGTCCTCGCGATTCCAGCCCTTCGATGGCGCCGGTCGGCAGGGCGCTTTCCGCGCCGACGGTCGGGCTGTCCTCGAAAACGTCCGGAAAGACGCGGGGGAAATCGAGCGCGTACTGGAGGTCCATGCCCCAGTCGAGCAGGTTGCTGATCAGATGCGCGTGCCCGATGGCCTGGTAATGTCCGCCCATTACGCCGAATGGCATTTGAATGCGTCCATCCTTCGCCAGCATGCCGGGAATGATCGTGTGCAGCGGACGCTTGCCTGGTGCGATACAGCTCGGATGGTCCGGGTCTGTGACGAAGCCCTGTCCGCGATTATGCAGGACCACGCCGCTTTCAGGCGAAACCAGGCATGAGCCGAAGCCAGAGAAAATCGAGTTGATAAAGCTCGCCGCGTTGCGGTCCCGGTCCACCACGGTCAGGTAAACAGTGTCTTCGTGGCGCGGCAGGGGAGACGGCGGCACCTCCGCAATCCTCTTGTCCGGATCGATCAGGGTGCGGAGCCGGTCCGTATGGGCGGCGGACAGCCAGTCATCGACCGGAATTTCGGCGAAGGCCGGGTCTCCCAGCGCCGCGTTGCGGTCGCGATAGGCGAGGCGTGCAGCTTCGATCTCGAGATGAAGCCGTTCTGCGGAGAACGGATCGAGCGCGCCGAGATCGAAACCCGACAGGATGTTGAGCATGGCGAGCGCCACGATGCCCTGGCCGGGCGGCGGGCATTCGAAGATGTCGAAGTCGCGGTAACTCGTTCTGATCGGCTCTACATATTCGCCGCTCGCCGACGCGAAATCTGCCAGCGTGTGCAGCCCGCCGAGGCCTTGCAGGTATGACACGATGTCGTCTGCGACCGCGCCTTCGTAAAATCCTTCGCGACCCTGTTCGGCGACGATGCGCAGGGTTCGTGCGAGGGCCGGCAGCTTGACCACGCTGCCATACCCAGGCGCCTTGCCATCCTTCAGGTAGTATCTGGCTGCCGCCGGGTCGCGCGCCAGCAGCCGCTCGGTCCTGACCCAGTCGGTGTGGACGCGCTGCGAGACGGGGAACCCGTTCTCCGCGTACTCGATGGCGGGCTGAAGAACATCGCCAAGTGTCAGCGTGCCGTGATCGGCGATCAGCTGCGACCAGGCATCGACCGCGCCCGGTACCGTCACGGCGTGCGGCGTATGACGCTCGATGGCGCGGATGCCGCGCTCCCGATACCAGTCGGCGGTTGCCGCCATCGGCGCCCGGCCCGCGCCGTTAAAGGCGATCAGGCCTTCGCCTCCCGATCCGCCACGTGGCGAATATAGGCAGAAACAGTCGCCCCCGATGCCGGTCGATTCCGGCTCTACGACGCACTGCACGGCGCAGGCCGCGATGGCGGCATCCATCGCATTGCCGCCCTGTTGCAAAATGCGGATGGCTGTTGAAGTGGCCAGCGGGTGGGAGGTCGCCGCCATGCCGTTAGGCGCATGGACGGTTGACCGCCCCGGCCGGTCAAGCGCGCGGAACATGGCGGCTCATCCTTCTCCGAACGGTTCTCCCCATTTGTCCAGATAGACAAACTCGCTCATGTCGCCGCGTCGCGTCGGGCCGAATTTTCCCATCGGCCAGCCAATCGGCAGGATGGCGTAGCAATGAACGCCGTCAGGCAGGCCGAGCGCCGCTTCGCTTTCCTTTTCGTAATGCATGGCGCGGGTCGTCAGATTGGCGCCCAGCCCAAGCGCACGGGCTGCCAGCAGCATGTTCTGCACCGCAGGATAAACCGAAGCGCCGGAGCGATAATCGGGCGTGCGGTCGCCGGTTTCCAGACAGGCGCAAATCCAGACGGGCGCCTCGTGATAATGATCGGTCAGATACTCGACCGCCGCGTGCTGGCGCTTGTATCGCGCCTCGTCCGATCCGGGCGGGATGGCGCGGGTCTGGTAGGCCTGCGAAATGTGATCGTCGAATGCTTTTTTGTAATAGACCTGAACCTGTTTTTTGATCTCCGGGTCCTTCACGACGAGGAACCTGTATTTCTGCGTGTTGCCCGAATTCGGCGCATGCAGCCCGGCGGCAAGAATTTTACGGATCAGATCGTCCGGCACAGGGTCGGTCTTGAGACGCCGCATCGCGCGCATGTGATGCATGATGTGAAAGACGTCATTGTTTGTTTCGTTCATGATTTTGTTTTCCTTTAATCCCGGTGCGATGCCGCGATCCCGGCTTTCTTCGATTAATCGTCCACTTCAAGGTCGGACCCGTTCAGCCGCACGGTTCGTTTCACCGCGGTCGGGTTTTTCACCGCCTGCATGACGAAGCAGCCGCGCTCGGCGGCGCGGATGCAGGCCGCGATCTTTTCCGGCGGGTCGTCCGACTCCACATCGAACTCGACCTCGAAATCGACAGTCGAGGCCTGGACCGTGCCGCGCAGAACCGAGCCGTCGGTACGAAAGCCCGACCGCACCGTGACCTTGGGGTCTTTGAGTGTCAGTTTCATCATGTCGCTGTAGCGGTGTAGCTGGGTCAGCGCGCAGAACCCGACCGACATCAGGAAATAGGTCAGCGGTCGCGGCGCGGAATTTTCTCCGCCCATGCGTGGGCCTTCGTCGGCATAGACCTCGTACTCGGCGCATTCTTCCGGCTCAATAATGATGCCGTGCTTGCGCAGGCCCCGGTCGTTGACCGTGACGATTTCCTGGCTGAACTGCCATCCCTGCCAGGCATATTCCTTCCTGTCGTCGGTGCTGGTGGCCATGTGTTCTCCGCAGTTTGATAATTCTGGCGGAATTGAACCACGGCGCCGGGAAAGGGGGTACCCCGGCAGGTTCTATGCTGGAACGGCCCCTGACATGCGCGGGGTCGGTCTGTCGTCCATGAAGAGCTGCGCGGTGCCCGCGATGATACCGATCAGCACGCCGATCTGCCAGGCGAGATCGTAATTGCCGAATGCGACGAACAGGAGCCCGGCGCCCCAGGCTCCCACGAACGATCCCGTCTGGTGGCAAAAGAAGGCGACACCCGTCAGGGTCGCCACGTTGCGAAGTCCGAAGATCTGCCCGACCAGCCCGGTGACCAGCGGCGCGACGCCGAGCCACAGAAGCCCCATGACGGCTGCGAAGATCAGGGTTGTTGTCGGCGTCGCGGGGAGCAGGAAATAGATCACGATGAAGGCCGAGCGCAGCAGATAGACCGTACCCAGCAATATGTGTTTCGGAAATTTGCCGCCCAGCCAGCCGATGATGTAGCAGCCGATGGCGTTGAACCCGCCGATCACGCCGAGCGCCATCGCGCCGAGCGTGGGCGACTGGCCGCAGATTTCGAGATAGGCCGGCAGGTGGGCTGCGATAAAGATCAGCTGCAGCCCGCAGACGAAATAGGCGACCGCCATCGTGACATAGCCCTTGTGCTTCCACGCCTCGATCAGCACATCCCTGAGCGGCATGTTGGCGCTGGCGCCGGCGGCTTTCGCGTTCCGCATCTCGGTTTTATCGCCTGCGCCGGTCAGGAATGCCGCCGGGATCATCACCGCGCACATGGCGAGAAACCCGACCATCGCCATGATCCAGCCGCTGCTGTCGATCAGCCCCTGCGCCAGCGGCGCAGCGATGAAGGTCCCGATCGAACCGAACGCGGATATTGTCCCGAGCGTCACGCTGCGCCTCGCCGGCGATACCGAGCGGGCGGAGGCCGCAAGCGCGAGGCTCAGCCCGGTGCAGGCGAGCGCCAGCCCGACCATGACGCCCAGCCCGATCCAGAGCGCGAGAGCGCTCTCCGCCATCATGGTGAGTCCGAGTCCGGCCGCGTAGAGCAGCGATCCCAGGATGCACATCAGCCGGCATCCGAGCCGGTCGGCGAACGCGCCGATCAAAGGCTGGCTCAGCCCCCAGGTAAGGTTCTGCAGCGCGATGGCGAGCGTGAAGTCGGCGACCGTGATGCCGAGATCCTGCGTCACCGGCGCGACGAACAGCCCGAAGCTCTGTCGCATCCCCATGCTCATGGTCAGCATGATGCTGGCGCCCGTCAGGACGGAAACCGTCTGGGCGCTGGTATAGCCGGGGGCAAGGGTTTTGTCGGAGAGCACGATGTTTTGGACCGGAGAAGGGGCGATGTCACCGGAATTTACAGACTCACGGGGATTCACGCCAGATGCGGGGGTTTTCTACTGAAAATCGCGCGACCTGTAGGAAGTAGACGGCGCGATACCGTCGGCGAGGGCGTAGAGATCCGCCGTCCGATCGATCAGCCGGTGCGCGATGACGTGGATGACGATGCCCTCGCGCTGCAGCTCTCCTTCGACCACCAGCAGCTTGGACGCCAGCGTTTCCTTGCGGTAGCGCTCGAACATCTTGGGCCAGACGATGATATTGGCGATGCCGGTCTCGTCTTCCAGCGTGGCGAAGATGACGCCGCTTGCGGTGCCGGGCCGCTGCCGGGTGATGACCAGCCCGGCGACGGCGATGCGCTTGCCGTTTTCAGTTTTGGCGAGATGGGAGGCGGGAATGATCCCGTCAGCGGTCAGACCGTCGCGCAGCAGCGCCAACGGGTGCGCCTTGAGCGACAGGCGGATTGAGGCGTAGTCGTGGCTGACCTCCTCGCCCGGCGCCATCTCTGGCAGATTGGCGTCGGGCTCGTGAATGCCTTCGCCGGTCTCTGCAAACAGCGGCAGGGGCGACGCGGGCAGACGGCGTACGTCCCACTGCGCCTGTCGTCGGGACAGGTTCATCGAGCCGAACGCGTCGGCCTGGGCGAGGCGGTTGAGCACGGCGGGGGCGAGCCCGCAGCGCCGCCACATATCTTCGGCGTCGGAAAACAGTCTTGCATTGCCGGTCTCTCGCACTGAAACCAGCCTTTCGGCATCGTCCTCGCGAAAACCCTTGATCTGGCGCAGACCGAGACGCAAGGCCGGGCCGTTGCCTTCTACATCCTCTAGCGTGCAGTCCCAGAAGCTGTGATTGACATCGACCGGACGAACGCAGATGCCGTGATCGCGCGCGTCGCGGACGATCTGGGCCGGGGCGTAGAATCCCATCGGCTGGCTGTTGAGCAGCGCGCAGGCGAACGCCGCCGGGTAGTGGCATTTCAGCCAGGATGACACATAGACCAGCAGGGCGAAGCTTGCCGCGTGGCTTTCCGGGAAGCCGTAATCCCCGAACCCCTCGATCTGCTTGAAGCAGCGTTCGGCGAAATCGCGCTCGTAGCCGCGCTCGGTCATGCCGCCGATCATCTTGTCGTGGAACGTATGGATGGTGCCGAGCCGGCGGAAGGTCGCCATGGCGCGACGCAGCCCGTCGGCCTCGGACGGGGTGAAGCCGGCGGCGACGATAGCGATTTTCATCGCCTGTTCCTGAAACAGGGGGACGCCGTAGGTCTTGCCCAGCACCTCGCGCAGCGCCTCCGACGGGTAGTCGATCGTCTCCTCGCCGTTCCGGCGGCGCAGATAGGGATGCACCATGTCTCCCTGGATCGGGCCCGGGCGCACGATGGCGACCTCGATCACCAGATCGTAGAAGGTGCGCGGTTTGAGGCGCGGCAGCATTGACATCTGCGCCCGGCTCTCGACCTGGAACACGCCGATCGAGTCCGCCCGGCACAGCATGTCGTAGACCGCCGGATCCTCGACCGGCACGGTGGCGAGATCGACTTTCCTGCCGTGATGATCCTCCAGCAGGGCGAACGCCTTGCGGATGCAGCTCAGCATGCCGAGCGCAAGGATGTCGACCTTGAGGATGCCGAGCGCGTTGAGATCGTCCTTGTCCCATTCGATGGTGGTGCGGTCCTCCATCGCCGCGTTGGCGACGGGCACCAGCGTATCCAGCCGGTCGCGGGTGATGACGAACCCGCCGACATGCTGCGACAGGTGCCGAGGGAAGCCGGTGATGGTGCGCGCCAGCCGGAGCGCATGCGCCATGGTCGGTTCCGCCGGGTTGAGTCCTTCGGCGCGGATATGGTCGTCATCGACCGCGCCCTTGCGCCTCCCGCTGACGGTGGCGGCCAGCGCATCCTCGACATCGCGCGACAGCCCCATCGCCTTCGCGGTTTCCCGCAGCGCGCTGCGGGCGCGGTAATGGATCACGGTGGCGGCGAGGCCTGCCCGTTCGCGCCCGTATTTCGCGTAGATGTACTGGATGACTTCTTCACGACGCTCATGTTCGAAATCGACGTCGATATCGGGCGGCTCGCCACGCTCGGCGGAGATAAAGCGTTCGAACAGTAGGTCCATCCGGGCCGGGTCGACCGCGGTGATGCCGAGGCAGTAGCACACCGCCGAGTTGGCGGCCGAGCCGCGCCCCTGGCACAGGATGCCGCGCGAGCGGGCGAAGCGGACAATGTCGTGGACGGTCAGGAAATAGTTGGCGAAGCCGAGCTCATCGATCAGCGCAAGCTCGTGGGAGAGCTGGTCGCGGACCGCTTCGGGGACGCCATCCGGATAGTGTTCTAACGCTCCTTCCCGGGTCAGTTTCTCGAGATGCTCCTGCGGCGCGACGCCTTCGGGCGCTTCGTCGTCGGGGTATTCGTATTTCAGCTCGTCGAGCGAGAACCGGCAGCGCCGGGCGATTTCCGCCGTGCGCGCAACCGCTTCGGGCCAGCGATCGAACAGCCGCGCCATCTCGTCTGCCGGTTTCAAATGGCGTTCGGCATTGGCGAACAGACGGTACCCTGCGTTCGCCACCGTGCAGTGATGGCGGATGGCGGCGAACGCGTCCTGCGCATCGCGGCGATCCGGTTCGTGGTAATGCACGTCGTTGGCGGCAACCAGCGGCGCGCCAACGTTATGGCCGAGCGCATTGAGCGCGGCGAGTTTGCGCTGGTCTCCTCCTTCCAGCAGGTTCTGCCCGGCGAGATAGCATCGGCCCGGCATGGCTGCGGCGATACGCCGCAGATGCTCGGGAAAGTCTTTCGCCGGATGGGCTTTAGGGGGCGGCAGTACGATGGCGATCTGCCCGTCGGCATGGGTCAGAAAATCGCCGATGCCGAGATGGCATTCGCCCTTGGGCGCCCGCCGCCGACCGGTCGTGATGAGCTGCGACAGGCGACCGTATGCGTCCCGCTGCATCGGCAGGCAGAGCAGAGAGGGCGCATCGGTGAAATCCAGCCGTGTGCCGACCACCAGCCTGATCCCGGTTTCGCGCGCCGCCAGATGCGCGCGCACCACGCCGGCCAGCGTGTTGCGGTCGGTAATCGCGATCGCCTCGTGCCCCAGCGCTGCGGCGCGCGCCACCAGCTCTTCCGGGTGGGATGCCCCGTGAAGGAAGCTGAAATTGCTGGTGACCTGCAGCTCGGCGTAGCAAGTCATGGGGAGAGGGGGAGGTGGCATCCGCCTTATCGACGGGGGCTCAGCAAAACGACCTGCCGGGCGAAGCCGCCTTCAGTGGCGGTTCGGTAGAGACGGCGGTCGGCGGTAACGACAGCCGTCTTTGTCTCTTCCGCGCATGCAATATAGAGGCAGTCGTAAACCGGATGATTCAGGGTTGAGGCAATTTCAAGCGCGCGTTCGTTTAGCGTCGTCGCAGAAACAAGGGCTATATCATTGTGACGAATTCCGGAGGCAATGGTATGAGCCTGCTGATACGTAATTTCGTTTCTGGTCAGTTTCTTCCAGGCGATATTCGTTACCTCCGCAATGATAAGGTCCGGTGCGACCAGCGGTTCTTCCGACTGGAGCAGCCGATACGCTTCATCGCTGAGCTCTTCCGGAAAGAGCCATTTCAATGCCACGCTCGCATCGACGACGAGGGTCATCTGTCGCGATCCTCGCGTAACAGTTCCGTGCTGTCGGTCTGTTTGACGCCTTCGGGCGTCATGGCGGCGATACGTTTAGCCATCGCGATGAAAGCCTTGCGTGAGGGGCGTTGCGAGGCCTCGGCGAGCAGGACGCGAACCTCCGCTTCAAGCGAGCGCTCGTTGTCCTTCGCCCGTTGCTTGAGGCGTTCCACCACATCGTCGTCGAGATTGCGGATCGTCAGGTTGGCCATGGAATTCTCCTTTGCAGGCAAATTGCATGCATTATGCTATCATATATTGCTAGCAATTTGCTATCATCCAAACAGCCCGTGCAGGAACCAGGGTCGAGGAACCTCGCCGCAATCCTCGCGGTAGAGCCAGAAACGGCCGCCGCCATCGTCTTCGACCCGGAAATAGTCGCGGATGCCGGCCTCCGTTTTTTCCTCCCGCCACCATTCGGGGGCGATGCGTTCCGGGCCCTCGCACAGGATCACGCGGTGCAGCACGCGGCGCCAGCGGAACAGATGCGGCGGACCGTCGGGTTCCTCCGAAACGGTCTCGACCGGCTCCGGCGGGCGCAGCAGGCGGACCGGTCGTGGATTGGGAGAGCGCGCATCTGCGGATGACAGGGAGGCTTCGGACGAAGGGACAAGACCCGCCGCGCGTTCCGGCAGGTGGCTTTCGCGCAGGGCAGGCCGCCGTACCGTCTGTGGCCCCAGCCGGTTGGCCAGCAGGTCGATCAGCGCATCAAGCGACTCCGCCCGGGCTCGCTCGCTGCCGAGACCGGTCTGGGCAGGGCTTGTGGATTCGTGGTGGATGGCGGCGAGAGTTATCTCGTCGATTCCGAAGCCTGTGTCGATTTCCGCCAGCCGTTCGGCGAACAGGAGGAACAGCCGGTCAGGATCGCGGTTCGCCCGTCCCGTGCCGATGACGAGGCGTGCCGTGGACCCGTCCGGCCGGAAGGCGGTCAGCGCGAGCTGTCGCGCGCCCTGACCCGCCCGTTCCAGTCGCTGGCACAGCGTCTTCAGCAGATGTTGCGTGGCGGCTGCAATATCGTCCACCGTACCGATCGGTTCGGCGAAGGCGAGCCGCGCGGCGAGCGGTGCTTCGGGCAGGAAGGGAGAGACCGGCTCAGCAGCAGCGTTTTTGCCCAGCGCGGCATCGAGTCTGGCCCGTAGTGTCTCCCCGAACCGGGCGGCGAGCGAGGCGCGGGGCAGGGCCAACACGTCGCCGATCCGCTTGAGGCCAAGCCCGTGCAACTCTGCCGCCATCGCCGGGCCGATGCCGAGCGCGGTAACCGGCAGGGGAGACAGCGCGTCGCGCTCCCCAGCTGGCGGCACGACGACCCACGAGACCCTGTCCGGTGTATAGCGCGCCACCGCCCAGGCGCATCCCGGCGTGCCGGCCAGGGCCGCTCGCGCGGAGAAGCCGAGTTCGCCGAGACGTTCCGTCATGTCCGTCAGCATCGCTTCCTCGCCGCCGAACAGATGGTCGCAACCGGTCGAGTCCAGCCAGATGCCGGCTCCGCCGCCTGCTTCGATACGGGGGGCGTCGAGTGCCTCGCCGGGATACGAATCGGAAGTTTCTTCGGCAGAAGTGAGCGGGCTGTAACGACCGCACCACCGGGCGAGCCGGGCCAGCGCCTTCGCATCGCCGGCTGGATCGGCGGGACGCACGGCAAGCCCGGGCAGGATCGCGCGTGCATCGGCCAGCGTCATGCCGGGCCGGAAGCCGGCGCGTTCGGCAGCCAGGTTGACGGCGGTAATCTGCAACCGCGCGCGCTGCTCCGCCGCCAGCACGAGCGCGCCGTCCTCCCGCCGGGAGGCGCCCTCATGCCGTAGAGGCGGCGGTCTCAGCCTGTCGGTCGCGAAGCGGGGCAGCCAGAGCGAGATCACCCGTCTCATCGCGCCACTCCATCGTCCAGTTGCCGGGCGCGCCGCCCCGGCTGCGGAACAGGTTCGCCTGCCAGCAGGGGAAGCCCGGCTCATCCAGCATCGCTGCCCAGCCTCGTGGCCGGCTGGGAGCGGATTCGACGCGCCAGCGCATCAGAGCCGCTGAGGATGTTTGCTCGGCTCCATATGGGCGCAGCAGGATCGGTGTTACTCCGCTTTTGCCGGCGGCGAGCTGTAGCCGCCGACTCGCGGTTAATGATACGTCGCGGGCCTCGCCGACGATGGCGGCGGGCGCGCCGCTGGCCAGCGCATCTTCGATCGCCTGCAGTACGGTCGCATCGTCCCTTGCGCACAATGCGACCAGCCGGTCGGGCGCGATGCCGAACCGGGCCAGCGCGGGCGGGTAGATCTCGCCCGCATCGGCGACGGCGGGGTTGAGGCACCACAGTAGCGCGCCGTCGGATTCTTTCAGAAAGCGGGCGGCGAGCGTCGCGCAGAAGGCGGTGGCGGCCCCCGCATCGCGCGGCGCGGCGGGGGCGATTTCGTACAACGCGCCGGGGAGCAGCCCGCCTGCCGGCAAACGCGCGTCGATCTCCTGCACGCCGAGCGGAACGGCACGGGTACCCTGTGGCCGAAAACCCTGTTCGATCCGCCCGACCCGTCGACGCAGCGCGGCGAGCCGGTCTTTTCCGCCAGGCGTGTTTTTGGGCCCTTGAAAGGAGGGGGAGGGAAGGCGTTCCGGTGATGGGATATCCCGGGTCATGACAGGCTCGTTTTTTAAGATGTTCCTGTTTTGTTCTTATCCGGAACGGGGCGGAGAGTCAACGGCGATGCCCGTTTGCATGTTTTGCTGTTTTGACTGTCTATTTTCCCAAAATGTTATAACGTAACGTATCTATAACAGCGGGCGATACGAGGAGCAGACAGATGGTAATATCCGATTGGTGGGCAGGTGTTCTGGCGCTGGCAGGCCTGGTTCTAATGCCGCAGCCATCCTTCGCGCAGGAGACGAAACGGGAAATGGCTCCCCATGTTCACGGGCATGCAAAAGCCAATATTGCCATCGAGAGCGGACGTGTCGCGGTGGAATTGATCGCGCCCGGCGCCGATGTCGTCGGTTTCGAGCATGCGCCGAAAACCGCGGAACAGAAATCCGCAGTGGAGAAAGCCAGGAAAGCATTGAAGGATGTTTCCGGTATAATCTCCTTTGCCGCAGAGGCCGGATGTCGCGTGACGACGACGAAGGTCGCGGTGACCGGGGAAGAAGAGCACGGTCATGGCGCAAACAGGCATCACGACCATGCCCATGAGGCCAAAGAGAAACACCATCATGGCCATGCGGAGAAACATGACGGGAACCACAATGAATTCCATGCCGAATACATGTTCGCCTGCAAGAATACCAGTGCGATTCGGCGTATCGGCTTCCCGTATCTGAAGCGCTTTCCACGCACGGAGGAACTCGACGTGACGGTCCTGAGCGCGCACGGACAGAAAGCCTACGAAGTGACGCCGGCGAAACCGGAAATCAGCCTGGAGAGGACCCGCTGACAGAAGCGTGTGTCACAAGTGAAGATATTGTTGCCCTGTCCGGGGTCCGCTTTACCTGGCCCGGGCAGCGCCGCTTTACGCTCAGTGTCGATCGGTTACGAGTGGCGCGTGGCGAACGGCTGCTGCTGACTGGCCCGTCAGGCGGTGGCAAGTCCACGCTGCTCAGCCTGCTCGCCGGCGTCGTGACGCCCGACGCAGGCACGATCGAGCTGATCGGAACTGATATTGCACGCCTGTCCGGTCGGGCGCGCGATCGCTTTCGGGCAGAGCATGTCGGTATCGTCTTCCAGATGTTCAACCTGCTGCCTTACGGCAGCGTATTGGACAATGTTCTGCTGCCGCTCGGCTTCGCCCCCGAACGCCGGGCGAAGGCGCGCCGTGACGGGGACGAGCGTGAGAATGCGCGCAGGCTGTTGCGGGCGCTGGGGCTGGCCGACGATCTGCATAACGGCGCCACAGCGATGCTGAGCGTTGGACAGCAGCAACGCGTCGCTGCCGCGCGGGCGCTGATCGGCGCGCCGGATATTATCCTGGCAGATGAGCCCACTTCTGCGCTGGACCCCGCAAGCCAGACCGCTTTTATCGAGCTCCTGTTCGAACAGCTATCGTCGGTAGACGCGACCCTTGTCATGGTCAGCCACGACGAAAGGCTCGCCACTTATTTCGACAGGGTGGAAAATCTTTCCGACATCGCCAGAGTCGGAGGCGGAGCGGCATGAGCCTCATGTTCCGCCTTGCCTGCCGTTCGGCGCTAAGCCGATGGCCCACAGCGCTGCTGACGATGCTGGCGATCGCGCTCAGCGTGACGCTTTTTATCGGCGTCGAGAAAATCCGTGTCGCCGCGAAGGCCAGCTTCGCGGATACGATATCCGGCACTGACCTGATTGTCGGCGCACGGGCGGGCGATGTGCAGCTCCTGCTTTATTCCGTATTCCGCATCGGCAATGCGACAGCAAACATCACGTGGCGCAGCTATCGCGAAATTTCGGCGCACCCGGAAGTCGACTGGGTCATCCCCATCTCGCTTGGCGACAGTCATCGCGGTTTCCGGGTCATGGGAACGAACGCGGCCTATTTCGATCATTACCGTTTTCGCGGCGGACAGCGCCTGTCTTTCGAAGCTGGCAAACGTTTCGACGATCTGTTCGATGCGGTGATCGGCACCGACGTTGCCGAGGCGCTGGGTTACAGGGTCGGCGACCCGCTGGTGGTCGCGCATGGCGTCGGCGCCTTCTCCTTCGCCAGGCACGACGACAAGCCGTTCAGGATATCCGGCGTACTCGCAAGGACCGGTACGCCGGTCGACCGGACCGTTCATGTCAGTCTCGAGGCCATCGAGGCGATCCATGTCGACTGGAAGTCGGGCACGCGGCAACGGGAGCGAAATGTATCTGCAGAGGACGTGCGACAGATGTCGTTGACGCCGAAATCGGTGACGGCTGCACTCGTCGGGCTGAAGTCACGGCTTTCGGTATTCCGCCTGCAGCGCTTTATCAACGAATATCGTGCGGAACCGCTATCCGCCGTGTTGCCCGGGGTTGCCCTGCAGCAGCTCTGGCAGCTCGTGGGAACGGCGGAGACTGCTCTCGGCGCGGTTTCGCTGATGGTGGTAGCGACGGCGCTTCTTGGCATGATGACGGTAATTCTGACGGCGCTGGGAGAGCGAAGGCGCGAGATGGCGATCTTGCGCTCCGTCGGTGCGCGACCGTCGACGATCCTTGGGCTGCTGGTGGCAGAGGCGGGTGCGCTGACCGCTTGCGGCGTTGTCGCTGGATATGCGCTGGCGCATGCGGCGCTGTTTGCGCTGCGCGGCTATGTGGATGCCCGCTACGGGCTGTTTCTCGATTTCGGTGCGCCCGATCTGCGCGAACTGGCGGTGCTGGCCTCGATCGTTGTCGCGGGATGCGCGGCCGGGGTGCTTCCAGGCTGGCGCGCCTATCGCATGTCGCTGGCGGACGGGATGACGGTCCGGAATTAATGACCGGAATTAACGACCGGTATTAATTTCCGGGCGGCCGGTTTTCGTATTTCTCTATCTTCAGCCCGTCCAGGACGTACCCGTAGCGCACATCGACGTTGCCGTCCTTCAGAAACATCGAGCGCGATTCGATGCCGACGGTCTTCATGCGTCCGGTAACGTAAACCGGTGCGAACATGCCCGAATCCTCGAAGCCTTCCGGGACTTCGACATGCACGATCTGGTTCGGCGGCGGCGGCGGGACGTGGATGCAGGCGCCGACGAAAGGCACCAGCATGAACTGCTTGATCTTCTTGCCGCTATATTCCAGCGGCAGGACGTAGCCCGGAATTCTGACCATCTTGCCGTCGAGGTCCTTCACGACGAGGCCGTCGATGCGGTCCCGCTCCGCTTCCCAGGCGCGCAGCTTGACGATAAGCCCATCGACATCGACACCGGCATCGCGCAGGGCGCGCTCGATTTCTTCAGCTTCGCTGGCGAGCTCGCCGATTTTGTCGAATCCGGGCCGTTTCAAAATGGCGCGGAGACGGAACAGGTATCCGATATCGTCCTGCTGCCGGTCCGACATATTCGCCAGAGGGTCCGGTGGATAGTCGATGTCCTTCGGGACCAGGTCGTCCCAATTGATCGAGCGCGGCGATTCGACGGCGGACAATGGGCCGGTAAAGACGCAAATCGCTAACAGGGTCAGTATGAAACGGCGCATCCCGATTCTCCGGAAACGGCGAAATTCGCTACCGCAAATTACTTCATGAGTCTGGTGAGTCGTACCGAAAATGCAATTAAACAAGCTGTGATTTTCCGATCCCCGTTGTCAGCGCCGCTTGCCGCGCCTAAATACCTTCCCGTCATTTGTTCGTATTGCAGGTTTCTTTTCGTATGGCTCAAGACGCCCTGGCCGCCGGTCGACAGGATCACCGCGCCCGCCTTCGAGATCTGGTGGAGAGCACCCGCTTCCGCTATCCGGTTCTCGGGCTGATCGGCATAAATGCCGTTATTCTGGGCCTTGAGACGTCGCCCTCCGTCATGCAGTCGATTGGCGGTACGCTGGTGATGATCGATCACATTATTCTGTGGATCTTCGTCGCCGAGCTGGCGCTCCGTATGTACGCACACGGGCTGGCGTTTTTTCGCGACCCCTGGGGCGTTTTCGATTTCATCATTGTCGCTGTCGCGCTGGTTCCGGCCAGCGAGCAGTTCGGCGTATTGCGGGCACTCAGGGTGTTGCGGGCGCTCAGGCTTGTGTCCGGCGTGCCGCGCCTTCGGAGGGTCGTCACGGCGCTGCTGACGGCGGTGCCGGGGATCGGCGCAATCGGCGCATTGCTGATACTGATCTTCTATGTGTTTGCCGTGATCGCCACCAAGCTGTTCGGCGGCGAATTCCCTGCCTGGTTCGGTACGATCGGCGAATCGATGTATTCGCTGTTTCAGATCATGACGCTGGAAAGCTGGTCGATGGGGATCGTCCGTCCGGTGATGGAAAAATTCCCCTATGCCTGGGCCTTCTTTGTGCCGTTTATCATCGTTTCCAGCTTCACCGTCCTGAACCTGTTTATCGCCATCATCGTCGATTCGATGCAGACGCTGCATGCCGAAGAGGCCGAGCAGACTGTGGAGGCGGTGGAAACCATCATCGACAAGGACACGCGCCTTGTGTCGTCGGAAATCGCCCGGCTACGGGCGGAAATTGCCGAGCTAAGACAGGACCTTTCCGGAAAAGGCTCTTAAGGCCTTTCAGCCGATTCGGGATCCGGGTCGTTCGTTGCGGGCGACGCGGACGCTTCTTCCGCCTCACGTCTGCGATAGGCAATGACGGAAAACGGGATTGTCAGCGCGTAGGCGAGAATAAGTCCCGACAGGCTTAGCCATGGTTCGGCAAACATTGCGGCAGCGAACGCGGCGACAACCGCCATGGCGATGGTGACACGGTTATTGGGGACGCGGATACGCTTGAACGACCAGGTCGGGATCCAACTGATCATCAGGATGGCGACCGCGAAAATCCATGGAACCGTCAGCCACGGCGACTGCAGCCACGTCCAGCCCGTCTCCACCCCGAGGATCAGTGGCAGAAGGGCGAGCCCCGCTCCGGCGGGCGCAGGAACGCCGCTGAAATAGCTGCCGGCCCAGGCGGGCAGCTTGTTTTCCGCCGAGGCGACGTTGAACCGGGCGAGCCGCAGGACGCAGCAGACGGCGAACAGCATGGTCACCGCCCATCCCAGCCCGCCGGCGCCGTCAAGAGACCAGAGATACATCAGCATGACCGGGGCGACGCCAAAGGCGATGGCGTCTACCAGCGAGTCGAGCTGGCCGCCGAACTCGGTAGGCCCACCCATCAGGCGTGCCATTCGGCCGTCGAGCGTATCGAGCAGCGCCGCTGCAGCGATCAGCAGAACGCCGGCCTGCCAGCGGTCGTCGAACCCGAACCGGATCGCGCTCAGGCCGGCGCACAGCCCAAGCATGGTCAGAGCGTTGGGCAGGAGCCGGTTAAGAGATTCGCGGCGCAGTCGGCGACGTCTCCTGTTGCGGGGAGGGCGCGACATTAGCGTATTTCTCCTGCGCGGTCGGTTTCGCTGTCGCCTTCAAGGGTCGCAAGAACGGTTTCGCCGGATACGGCGCGCTGGCCGGCGACCGCGAGTACGCTCGCCGATTGCGGCAGATAGACGTCAACGCGGCTGCCGAACCGGATCATGCCGTACCGTTCGCCGGCCTTGAGCTCGTGGCCGTCCGGCGTCCAGCAGATAATCCGGCGCGCGACAAGGCCGGCGATCTGCACGACGGCGATATCGGTACCGCCATCGGTCCGGATATGGATCGCGCGGCGTTCGTTGTCTTCGCTGGCCTTGTCGAGTTCTGCGTTCAGGAAAGCGCCCGGCCGGTATGCGGAGGCGACGATCGTGCCGTCCACCGGGCTGCGGTTCACATGACAGTCGAACACATTCATGAAGATGCCGACCCGCTTCATGGGCGTTTCGCCCATATGCAGTTCAGGCGGCGGAATGGCCAGCACGGTTTCCTGCACCACGCCGTCTGCGGGAGAAATCACGAGACCTGCCTCGACTGGTGTCACGCGGTCGGGGTCGCGGAAGAAGAAGACACACCAGACCGTCAGGATCACGCCGATCCATCCCAGAAAATCGGCCAGGAGAAAAAGCAGCAGCGCCGCTGCAGCAAAGGCGGCGACAAAAATTCGGCCTTCCGGACGGAGCCGGAAATCCGTTATGGCGTTTACGACAGCAGACACAGTCTTTTCCGTTACATCCCTCTGACAGGGCCTCTACGCGGCATCCGATATAGTGACGGGGGCGCCGATGACAAGACCGAGCCTGTCGGCGCGGCCGCAATTAACCGCGATTTCCACGAGGCCGCTGGAATTTTCGTACCAGAAGGCGTCTCCTGGCGCTACATCGGAAAAAGTCCGGGCTCGCGTAAATTTTCTGTCCACTGCTTCCAGGACAGCTCCATCCGAAAGTTTTTCCGCCCGAAATCCTGTCATGGCATTGCCATAAGCGTCGATATAGACGATTTCCGACAGGTCGTCGGGCCAGTCGGCCCGGTCGACGGCGCCGATTTCGACAGGTTGGCCGGGTATGGATTCGCCTCGCATCAACATCGCGGCCTCCGGGCAGAAGAGATCGCGCCCGTGAAAGCTTGCCGACAGGTCCTTCGGCTGCCAGCCTATACCCCGTGCGGAAGGCGCGGCGGCGCGGCGTATGAGCGTCGTGAAGAGACCGTTGTCGGGTCCGACAAAGCGCTTGCCGTCTGCTTCGACGACGAGCGGCATGCGGTCGCTGCCGACGCCCGGATCGACAACGCAGACGAATATGGCGCTCTCCGGAAAGCGGTCGGTTATGGCGGCAAGAAGATAGGCGGAAGCCTTCGCATCGAAGGCCGGCGCATCGTGCATCAGATCGATGACCGGGACGCCCGGCGCCTTAGACGCCAGAACGGCTTTCATCTGGCCCACATAAGGCCCGGTGAGGCCGAAATCGGTAAAAAGGACAATCATGGGCGGAGTATGAAACGCCGCCACCCGCGGCGACAGGATTTTCGTTAGCTCGCTTTTCTGATCTGCGGCTCGTTCATGCCGGCGCTGACCTGGTTCCGACCGGACTGTTTGGCAAAATAGAGATGCGCGTCCGCCCGGGCGATAAACTGTTCGAGCGACTCGCCGAACAGATATTCCGTAACGCCGAACGACATCGTGACGGAGGTTATCGTCTCGGCGGCGCCTTTTTTCGCGATTTTGCGTGACGCGAGCGTTTGACGCAGATTTTCCGCGACCGCGGCGGCGCCCTTCAGGTTTGTCTCCAGCAGGATCAGCGCGAATTCCTCTCCGCTATAGCGAGCCGCCACGTCTCGGCCCTTCGTACCATTCTTGAGAGTCTGACCGACCAGCCGGAGAACCTGATCCCCCATCTGATGCCCGTAGACATCGTTGAAATTTTTGAAGTGGTCGACGTCCGCGATCACAAGGGCCAGCGAAGTCCCTTCGGCGCGTGCTGCTTCGGACATTGTCGTCAGCGTTTCGTCGAAACTGCGTCTGTTGGCAAGCCCGGTCAGCCCGTCGGTCAGGGCCGCCTTTTTGCTGAGTTCCAGGTTTTCGCGGAGCTGCGCGATCTCATCCTGGGATTCCTGCATCCTGTCCTGGAGCTCCTTGACGCGATTGTCCATCGCGCGGGTTTCAGACAGGATCGATTTGATGATGGCTGCCTTATCGTCATTGCTCTGGGCACTGTCGAGCGATCCGGATGCGCTGGCCAGGGCATCCCCATACTTTTCCGTGCTTTTTCCGACATCGCTCAGGGCTTCCGCGATTTCGGCCGCGATCGCATCCACCTGGTCAGTCGACCCGGTTTCGCCTTCAGCCTCGGCAAATGAGCTGTACCGTCCGAAAATTTCCCGGTTTCGGTCTTCTGTCAGCGGGATGTTCTTGGTGCGTACCTGGTCAAGAATTCGGGAGAGAGCTGGATTCCGCCCGGATACGTGATCGTACCAGATGGCGAAATTCGGCGGCGTTGCGGCGACCTTGACGGCATCCATTTCGGCGATGGCGTCTTCCGCGAATCTTCTCGCCTCATCCTCTTGTTCCGAATAAATCAACCTTCATCCTCCAGATTACGGGATTTTGGTGCGAATACCCGCCTGCGCTCCGTAAAATGGCGCCATAGAGGACAAAAACCCTGTATGGCACCGGATTGATGCAATTGTATCTGCAATCGTTTCCCAAAACATATCGGGGGCGCCTTAACGATCGGTAAAATGTTGTAGAATGGCTGTGCGGGCGGCGGGCTCTGTATGCAGCCTGATATGCCGTTTGACTTGGGAAGCCGCCCTGTTTAGGAAACCGCCACCATGGAAATCGTTCGCAGCCATACAGCCGTCCCGGCCTCCGCCCGCGGTGCGGCGGTCGCCCTCGGCAATTTCGACGGGGTGCATCCGGGGCACCGGTCGGTGATTGCGGGGGCGGTCGAGAAGGCGCGGGACCTGGACGTGCCCTCGGCTGTCATGACGTTCGACCCGCATCCAAGACGTTTTTTTCAGGCCGACGCCGATCCGTTCGAATTGACGCCGGGCGAGACCAAGGCGCGCCACATCGCCGCACTGGGCGTCGACGTGTTGTTTCTGATTCCGTTCGACCGCAGTTTCGCGGAGATCTCAGCAGAAGAATTTGTCGATGATGTGCTGGCGGAAGCGCTTGGCGTACGGCATGTCGTCGCCGGGTACAATTTCGTGTTCGGCCGGGGACGCGGCGGGGATATCGGGATGCTTCGGGAGGCCGGAGACCGCAACGGTTTCGGCGTGTCGGTGGTATCGGCCGTTGGCGGCGGAGACGGAGCGGGCTTTTCGTCGACCGCAATCCGCGACCGGCTGCGTGCCGGCAATGTATGCGAGGCGGCGACGTTACTCGGTCGTCCCTGGGAAGTCGAAGGCGTGGTGATGTCCGGGGACCAGCGCGGGCGGCAGATCGGCTTTCCGACCGCGAATGTCGATCCGGGCGATTACCTCATGCCGCTTCTGGGTGTTTATGCCGTCTGGGTTGGTATCGTCGACGGCGAAAAAACCGACTGGCGGCGCGGCGTGGTCAATGTCGGTCGCAGGCCGACATTCGACGGCGAAAGCGTGACGGTAGAGGTCAACCTGTTCGATTTCGAGGGAGATTTATACGGCAGGACGCTACGTGTCGCATTTGCGGATTTCATCCGGCCGGAAATGAAGTTCGATGGCATCGACGCCATACGTGCGCAGATCGCTGCCGATTGCGACGCCGCGCGTTTCGCCCTTGAGGGCATAGTAGCAGGGGCGGCCAACGCGCTGCCCGATGCCGCCGCCGTGGATGCGGCATAGAAAGAGCTCGATATGGCTACCGATTACAAGAATACGGTTTTCCTGCCGAAGACGGAGTTTCCGATGCGGGGCTCTCTGCCGGAGCGCGAGCCCGGCATTCTGGAACGGTGGGAAAAGATGGACCTCTATCGCCGGCAGCGCGAGGCCGCCGCCGGGCGGGAGAAATTCGTCCTGCATGACGGGCCGCCCTACGCCAACGGCAATTTGCATATCGGCCACGCGCTGAACAAGATTCTCAAGGACGTGATCAACCGCTCGCAGCAGATGCTGGGCAGGGACGCCAACTACGTGCCCGGCTGGGACTGCCATGGCCTGCCCATCGAGTGGAAGGTCGAGGAAAAATACCGGTCGGCGGGGAAGAACAAGGACGAGGTGCCGATCAACGAGTTCCGCCAGGAATGCCGCGAATTCGCCGATCACTGGGTCGGCGTGCAAAGCGAGGAATTCCAGCGTCTCGGCGTGATCGGCGACTGGAAGAAGCCCTATCTGACCATGACGTTCGACGCGGAGGCGCAGATCGCCCGCGAACTCATGAAGTTCGCGACCTCGGGCCAGCTCTATCGCGGTTCGAAGCCGGTCATGTGGTCCGTCGTCGAGCGCACTGCGCTGGCCGAGGCCGAGGTCGAATATCACGACCACGAGTCGGACCAGATCTGGGTGAAGTTTCCGGTTCGCGAGGGCGAGGGCGCGTTTACGGGCGCAAAGATCGTGATCTGGACGACGACCCCGTGGACCATACCCGGTAACCGGGCGATTTCGTACTCGTCGCGGATCGGGTACGGGCTCTATGAGGTAACGAGCGCGCCGGAGGATAACTGGGTGCAGGCCGGGGAAAAGCTGATCCTCGCTGACGGCCTCGCCGACTCCATGATGAAGCAGTCGCGCGTCGAAAATTGCGCGCGGCTGGCGGATGTCTCCGCGGAAATGCTGGCGGACCTGCTGTGCGACCATCCGCTCAAGGGCCTGGCTGGCGGGTACGATTTCGCCGTGCCGTTGCTCGACGGCGATCATGTCACCGACGATACGGGTACCGGGTTCGTTCATACCGCGCCGAGCCACGGGCGCGACGACTTCGAAATCTGGATGGACTGCATGGGCGCGCTGACCGCGCGCGGCATCGATACCTACATCCCCTATACGGTCGACGCGGACGGTTCCTATACGGAAGAAGCGCCCGGTTTCACCGGCAAGCGCGTCATTAACGACAAGGGAAAGAAGGGCGACGCCAATGAGGCCGTCATCGCCGCCCTGCGCGACGCTGGCGCACTGGCGGCGCGTGGCCGTCTCAAGCATCAGTATCCGCATAGCTGGCGCTCCAAGACACCGGTGATCTTCCGCAATACGCCCCAATGGTTCATCTCCATGGGTGACGCGGCGGGTGAAGGCGGTCTGCGTAGCAAAGCGCTGGCCGCGATCGAGGACACCGCATTCTACCCGCCGCAGGGCAGGGCGCGGCTGCGCGGTATGATCGCCGACCGGCCCGACTGGGTGGTGTCGCGCCAGCGCGCCTGGGGCGTGCCGATATCAGTCTTCGTCAGGAAATCCGACGGCGAAGTTCTGAAGGACGAGGCGGTCAACGAGCGCATCGCCGCCGCCTTCGAGCAGGAAGGCGCGGATGCCTGGTTCGCCGATGGCGCGAAGGCGCGTTTCCTCGGTAACGATTACGATGCTGATGAATACGACCAGGTTCGTGACATTCTCGATGTCTGGTTCGATTCCGGCTCGACCCACAGTTTCTTGCTGGAGAAGCGCGACGATCTGAAATGGCCTGCCGACCTGTATCTCGAAGGGTCGGACCAGCATCGAGGCTGGTTCCATTCGTCGCTGCTCGAATCCTGCGGCACACGCGGCCGGGCGCCCTATGAGGGCGTGCTGACCCACGGTTTCGTGCTGGCGGAGCAGGGCGTGAAAATGTCGAAATCGCTCGGCAACACGGTCGCTCCCCAGGACGTGCTGAAACAGTACGGGGCGGACATCCTCCGCATCTGGGTCGTGGCGTCGGATTATTCGGACGACCTGAAAGTCGGGCCGGAGATCCTCAAGCATCAGGCGGACGCCTATCGCCGGCTGCGCAATACGCTGCGCTACCTGCTGGGTAACCTGGCGGATTTTTCCGAGTCCGAGCGCGTCGAACCGGCTTCCATGCCGGAACTTGAACGGTTCATCCTGCACCGGCTGGCTGAACTGGACGTGCTGGTCCGCAAGAGCTGCGCGGCCTATGACTTCCACGCCATGTTTACCGCGCTGCATAATTTCTGCGCGGTAGAGCTGTCATCGTTCTATTTCGATATCCGGAAGGACACGCTCTACTGCAACAGAGGCGACGATCCGGAGCGCCGGGCGGCCAGGACGGTACTGGATATCCTGTTCGATACGCTCGCCAGGTGGCTGGCGCCGATCATCTGCTTTACGGCGGAAGAAGCCTGGCTCACCCGCTATCCCGACGATTCCGGCGCCGAAAGCGTGCACCTGAATCTGTTCCCGGAAATTCCGGCTGGCTGGCGGGACGATGCTCTCGGCGCCAGATGGCAGCGCGTTCGTGCGCTCCGTCGCGTGGTGACTGGTGCGCTGGAGATCGAGCGCGCGGAGAAGAGGATTGGTTCGAGTCTCGCCGCTACGGTCTCGATTTACGTCGAGGATGCGGCCGACCGTACCACGCTGAAGGATATCGACCTTGCCGATCTTTGTATTACCTCGGCAGCTTCGTTCGCCGACGGATCCGCCCCTGACGACGCTTTCACGCTCAACGATGTTTCGGGTGTTGCCGTAACGGTTGCGCTGGCCGCGGGAGAGAAATGCGCCCGCTGCTGGAAAGTTCTCCCCGAAGTGGGGGCGGCGGACGGTCATCCCGAGCTTTGCCATCGATGCGCCGACGCCGTGTCGGAAACGGGGATGGCGGCGGAGTAACCGCTGCACTTGCTTAGCTTGCCCATGCTCACGCGCTCCCCCTTCGCAATGGGCGGCCTGGCCGCGATTGTAACGATCGTTCTCGATCAGCTCAGCAAGTGGTGGATCCTGACGGCTGTGATGAATCCGCCGCAGCGGATTCCGGTGTTCGATTTCTTTTCGCTGGTGCTGGTCTACAACCGCGGGGTCAGTTTCGGCATTTTCAATGAAGCGCCCGACTGGTCCCGGTGGGCCCTGATCGTATTCGCGGTCCCGATTGCAGTCGCCTTGCTGATCTGGATGCGTTTCGCCGAGACTCGGCTCCTGTCGGTCGCGCTGGGACTGGTGGCGGGGGGCGCGCTGGGAAATGTTATTGATCGTATCCTGTACGGCGCAGTTGTGGATTTTCTCGATTTCCATATCGGGGACTGGCACTGGCCGGCATTCAACGTGGCGGATTCTGCGATTACTGTCGGTGTCGTGCTCCTGATTCTCGATTCCTTGAAATCGCTCGAGAAGAAGCCATAATAGGCACTTGAAGGATTTTTCGCAGATGATGCCGAAACCGATAGTCATTTCAGCAGTGATCGTCGCCCTTGCGGCGCTCACGGGATGCGAAGCCGCGAAAAGCGTCGCCGGTCTCAAGATACAGGCCCCTGACGAGTTTGAGGTTGTTTCGCGCGCGCCTTTGAGCATTCCGCCCGATTTCGGACTCCGATCGCCGGCGCCGGGTGCGGAACGCCCGCAGGAGCTCAATCCACGCGAGCAGGCGAAGACCATTCTGCTGCGTAACAGTAGCCGTCCCGAACAGACGGGTATGCAGGAGGCTGTCAGTTCAGGCCGCTTCACCAGGGGGGAGGCCGCGATACTGGCGAAGGCCGGCGCGGTAAACGTTGATCCCTCCATCCGGCAGAAAGTCAATCAGGAAAGCACGGCGCTGGCCGAAGAGTCGGAGAGTTTCACGCGCAGGCTGCTTTTCTGGCAGGAAAAGCCACAACCCGGCACTATCGTCGATGCGGAAAAGGAATCACGCCGGATCCGCAGCGCCCGTGCGATGGGCGACCCGGTTAGCAAGGGGAACGTTCCGGTGATCCAGCGCAAGGAAAAGGGCTGGCTGGAAGGCATCTTCTGATAGCCCTTGCGGGACCAGCCTTCTGAAATCTTAAAACAACTTACCTTGAGACCGCCCGGATTCTCTTGCATTACGCTGGCGTAGAGCCATATTTCGAACTGTGCTGCGGCCCCTGAAATACGGGCCGTGGATGTCATCGGCTATTACCGGCAAGGAGGCGGCGATGATTCTGACGCGCAGGCGAATCCCGAAACTTACGATATGTCTGACAGCGCTGACGGTCGCATTGATTGCGTCCGCTTTATCGGCTCCCGTCCGCGCAGCGGTATTCAATCCCGAGACTTTCATGCTGTCCAACGGGATGCAGGTTGTCGTGGTGACCAACCGGCGCGCGCCGGTCGTCGCTCACATGGTGTGGTACCGGGTCGGGGCGGCGGACGAGCCCGCAGGCAAGTCCGGGATCGCGCATTTTCTCGAACACCTGATGTTCAAGGGCACGAAGACGATAACCCCGGGCGAATTTTCAAAGATCGTCGCGCGCAACGGGGGGCGGGATAACGCCTTCACCAGCCAAGACTATACCGCCTATTTCCAGACTGTCGCGCGCGACAGGCTGGAACTCGTCATGCGGATGGAAGCCGACCGGATGCGCAATCTTGTCCTGACCGACAGGGAAGTCCTGCCGGAGCGCGATGTGGTGCTGGAAGAGCGGCGATCGCGTGTCGACAACAATCCCGGCTCGCAACTGTACGAGGCCGCCAGCGCGGCGCTTTATCTGAATCATCCTTACGGGATGCCGGTGATCGGCTGGAAGCACGAAATCGAGCAGCTGACGACTGAAGACGCGCTGGCTTTCTACCGAAAGTTCTACGCCCCCAATAACGCGATTCTGGTCGTTGCCGGCGATATCGATGCGCAGGAGTTGCGGCCGCTGGCCGAGAAATATTACGGCATTCTCGAACGCGGGCCGGAGATCGTGCGGAAGAGGGTGGCGGAACCTGCGCACCACGCAGACAGGCTGGTGGAACTGCGCAGTCCTCGAGTGCGCCAGCCCAGCTGGTCGAGAACATGGCTGGCGCCCAGCTATCGCACCGCGGAAGGTAACGAGGCCTACGCGCTGCAGGTCCTGGAACGCATCATCGATGGTGGGGCCACGACGCGTCTCTATCGCGAACTGGTCGTCAACCAGGGCGTCGCCGCCTCGGTCGGCGCCTGGTATTCATCCGAAAATTACGATCTCGGAAGCTTTGGAGTCTCGATTTCGCCGCGTCCCGGCAAGACCCTGGAAGAAGCCGAAGCCGCACTGAAAGGCGAAATCGAGAAGCTGTTGCGTGACGGCATCACCGAAGACGAACTGGCGCGCGCAAAGAAGGCTATGGCGGCGCGGGCGATCTTTGCCCGCGATTCGCTCAGGGCTGCGCCCAATATTTTCGGTCGCGCGCTGACGACCGGACGAACGGTCGAGGATGTGGAGGCATGGCCCGAGCGGATACAGGCTGTAACCCGGGCGGAAGTCGACGCGGCGGCGCGGAAGGTTTTTCGATCGCGCCGGGCCGTCACAAGTGTCCTGCTTCCCGCCGAGCGGAAGGAGGGCTGAGCCATGTTTCGCCCGATTGCTTTCGTCAAGGCGCTCGTCGTTTCTGCCATTGTGCTGTCCGGCGTCGGCACGGTCCAAGCGATGGACATCGAGCGCGTGGTCAGCCCGCGCGGGATCGAGGCCTGGCTTGTGAAGGACAGCTCGGTCCCGGTGATCTCGTTCAGCTTCGCCTGGCGCTCGGGCACATCACACGACCCGCAGGGGAAGGAAGGGCGGGCCCGCATGCTCGCCGCCCTGCTGGATGAGGGCGCGGGCGACCTGGACTCGCAGGCCTTTCAGCGCCGCCTGGAGGACAATTCCATCAGGCTGGGTTTCAGCGCGAACACCGATACGTTTCGCGGCAATCTGAGGACACTCTCCGCCAATCGGGATGAGGCCTTCCGGCTTCTGGCTCTCGCGGTTAACAGCCCGCGTTTCGACCCTGAACCCGTTAAAAGAATCCGCTCGCAGCTTGTCGTTCGCCTCCGGGCTGCCCAGGAAGACCCCGATACCATCGCCGTCCGCACCTGGTACCGGACGGTCTTTCCGGAACACCCTTACGGACGTCCCGGCGATGGAACAATCGAGTCGATCAAGGCCATCTCCGTCCCCGACCTGAAGGATTTTGCTTCCCGGCATTTCGTCCGGAAAGGGCTTGTGATCGGCGTGTCGGGCGACATCGGCGCGGCGGAACTCTCGCGCCGGCTCGACGAGGTTTTTGGGCGCCTGCCCGCGTCGCGCCCGGCGTCGAAAGTCGCCAATGTCGCGCCGTCGAATCCCGGCAAGGTAATTGTCGTGAAACACGACGTGCCGCAAAGCGTCGTCCTGTTCGGTCAGGAGGGCGTCAGGCGGAACGATCCCGACTGGTATGCGGCCTATGTGATGAACCGGATCCTCGGCGGCGGCGGTTTTTCAAGCCGGTTGATGGAGGAAGTTCGCGAAAAGCGCGGCCTGGCCTATTCGGTTTATTCCTATCTCAGCCCGTTTGAGCATACGGCGCTCTATATGGGCGGTGTCGGTACGGCGAACGCGCGCGTTGCGGAATCGCTGAATATCATTCGTGCCGAATGGACGAGGATGGCCGAGCACGGCGTTACGGAAAAGGAACTCGCCTCGGCGAAGACCTATATCAACGGTTCTTTCCCTTTAAGGCTCGATTCCAACCGCCGGATCGCGGGCCTTCTCGTTGCGGTGCAGATCAACCGGCTCGGCATCGATTATATCGGCAAGAGAGCGAAACTGATCGACGCTGTGACGGTTGCAGACATCAAGCGGGTCGCCAAACGCCTGTTAAATCCCGGCAAGCTCACTGTCGTGGTGGTCGGGAAGCCCGAAGGGCTCGAAGAGACGAAGTAGCTATTCCGCTGCACCAGCCTGCACTGCTTCGGGCGCGCCGGAGAGTTCGGTCGTCGCCTCCGCCTCCCTCAGCTGCCGGTCCAGCCGGATGCCTGCATGCGCGCGGGCCGGCGCCAGCGGCGCCAGCAGGCTGTAGATAATCGGGATCAGCACCAGCGTAAAAATCGTGGCGATCCCGAGACCGCCGAAGACGATCCAGCCGATGGCGGCCCGTGCCTCCGCGCCGGGACCGGAACTCAGGATCAGGGGCAGGGCGCCGAAAACGGTCGACAGCATGGTCATGATCACGGGACGCAGGCGCGTCATGGCGGCCTCGCGCACCGCTTCCATGACCGAATGTCCCCGGTCGCGCAGCTGGTCGGCGAACTCGACGACAAGAATACCGTTCTTGGCCATCAGCCCGACCAGCATGATCAGCCCGATCTGGCTGTAGATGTTAAGCGAGCCGCCTGTCAGTTTGAGTGCAAAAATTGCGGCGGCGAGCCCGAAGGGCACCGTCAGAATGATCACCATGGCGCTCAGCACGCTTTCGAACTGCGCCGCCAGCACCAGCAGCACGACGAGAACGGCGATGCCGAAGGTGATCGCGACCTCGTTCGAGGTTTCTTCCAGAGTCGCGGCCTCTCGCAGGAAACGGATATCGATCCCGGGCGGCAGGATGTCGTCGGCAATCGCCTGGACCTCGGCCATCGCCTTTTTCATCGGGTAGCTGGCGGGAAGCGGTGTGTCGATTTCTACCGCGCGTTTCTGGGCGGTCCGGTCAAGCTCGGCAGCAACCCCGACTTCTTCGAGCGTGACGAAGGAGGAAAGCGGTACGAGTTCGCCCTTCGCCGTTGAGACGAACAGATTTCGGAGGTCGCCCGGATCGTCGATGGCGCCGGATGCCGATTCCAGAATCACCGGAATCGAGCGGTCGTTGACATTGAGCTCCGCGACCTTGTAGCCGGCGACCATCGCCCGCAGCGTGTTGGCGATGCCGTCTACCGGCACGCCGAGATCTTCCGCGCGCCGCCGGTCGACCTTGATCGAGATCTGTGGCTGGGTCTGCTGGAACTCGACTTCCGGATCTTCGAACTGCGGCAGGCGTTTATGCATCGCTTCGCGGAAATCGTCCGCGGCAGCGGCAAGGTCCCTGTAGTTCGATCCGGTCAGCGCGAATTCGAGCCGTCCGCCGGAGCGGCGCAGGTTGAGACTGTTGGGTTGGCGCAACCGCACATGCGCGCCGGTAATCTGTCTCAGCGGCCGGCGCAGTTCGCGTGCGATCTGCGCCTGGCTGCGGGTGCGTTCCGACCAGGGTGCGAGTGGGGCGACCACCCACACGCGGTTGAGATCCCATCGTCCGACGATCGACAAGACGTTGCCGATCTCGCCCTTGTCCTGCAGCGGCCTCAGAATGGCTTCCACCTTGGCTGCCTGTTTGTCCATATAGTCGAGTCCGACGCCGTCGGGACCCTGCAGCATGATGTATAGCGCACCCCTGTCTTCGCGCGGCAGCAGCTCTTCCTTGATGGTTGGGAACAGCACGACAGCGACGGTCGCTGCCGCTGCTGTTCCGCCGACCACCAGCAATCGGGCCGAAAGCGTGAAATCGAGGAAACGCATATAGATGCGCTGCAGCCGGCTGCCGAGCTTCCGGAGCGGGCCAGGCTGGCCGGCGCCTACTCCCTCTTTTCCCGCAGGCAGGCGCGACGCCAGCAACGGGCATAGCGACAGCGCGACGAAGGACGAAATTGCGACTGCGATGGCGAGAACGATGCCGAATTCGGTAAAGAGGCGCCCGGCGTTCGACGGCAGGAAGGCGATGGGCAGGAAGACCGAGATCAGCGTTGCCGACGTGGCGATCACGGCGAAGAACACCTGACGGGTGCCTACGACCGCTGCGGCGAGCGGTTTTAGTCCCAGAGACCGGTGGCGGTGGACGTTTTCGATCACGACAACCGCATCGTCGACGATCATGCCGGTCGCCAGCACCAAGGCCAGGAGAGTCAGGATGTTGATCGAGAAACCGATCAGCCAGATCGCTGCGATGGTACCGATAAGCGCCACAGGAATGGCGGCAGCCGGTATCAGTGTCGCGCGCAGAGACCCCATGAACAGGTAGATCACGGCGAACACGACGACGACCGCAATGCCGAGGCTGGTTACGACTTCGCGCACCGAACCCCGGATGAAGGTGGCGTCGTCCGAGACCTTGATGACCTCCCCATCGTCGAGCCGACGGTTGAGCTTTACGAGCGCCCTATCGACAGCATCCGAAATGGCGATTGTGTTGGACTGCGCCCGACGAATGATTCCCAGCCCGATCACCCGACGGCCGTTCAGCAGACTGTAGCTTTCCGCCTGGGCGGGGCCGTAATAGGCGCGGGCGACATCCCCCAGCCTGACGCCGTCGCGAATTTCGATCGCTTCGATATCGGTCGGACGCCAGACGGAGGCGTTGGCCCGCACCAGCAGAAGCTGGTAATCCGACTTGAAGCTGCCAACGGGCACGTCGAGACTGGTCGATTGCAGCGCCTTTGCGACATCGTCGATGGACAGCCCGTACCGCGCGAGTCTCATCGGTTCCACTACGACGCGCAGAACCTGTTCGCGATTGCCAAACAGAATAACGGTCGCCACGCCGGGTATGGCGGACAGTTCGGCCGTTACGTCGTCTTCCGCCAGCCGCGTCAGCGCCTCCTGAGACAGCCGGTCGCTGACCAGCGACAGCCGGATGATCGGCGACGCGTCCGTATCCGCCTTTACGACGGTGACTTCTTCGACGCCTTCCGGCAGCCGGCGGCGGATTCGGGAAACGGCCTCGCGCACGTCATTTGCAGCGATGTCGAGGTCGACAGTCGGTCCGAACTCCGCACGGACGCGTGCGTTGTTCTCCTCGCTCGCCGAGTTGATCGACTTTATTCCCGAGACCCGCGCCACGGCGCCTTCGATAACACTGGTAACTTCGGCATCCATGGTTTCGGGCGACGCGCCGTCGAAGAAGGCGCGGACCATGACGATCGGCCGGTCGATATCGGGCAGTTCGCGGACTTCCACGCCGAAAAGGGCAGACAGTCCGGCGATCATGACCAGCAGGTTCACAACGACGACCAGGGTTGGCCTGCGGATCGACAGGTCCGGCAGGTCGCTGAACCGGCCGCTCATGATCTGGTTTCCTTCCGGCGCTTCTGCTCTCCGCGCCGTTTCGGTTCTTCTGGTTCTCCCGCCCGCCGAGGCAAGAGCTTCTGGCCGTCGCGCAGCCCCTGAACACCCTCGACGACAATCAGGTCGCCGGATTCAATCGGCCCATCGACCAGGATACGCCCCTTGTCGCGCCTGACCAGCTTGACGAAAATCTTTTCCGCCTTGCCGGCGTTCGCCCGCCACAGGTAGGCGCCGTCGCGGCTCCATAGCACCGCGACCTCGGCGATGCTGGGATAGGAACCGCCCATGAAGGCGAATTCTACCTCGAACGACGTTCCAGGGCGTATCGAATTGTCGGGATTGGGAATGGCCGCCCGGATCCGAAGCGTACGCGTCTGCTTGGCGATCCGACTGTCCATTGCTGCTATTTTTCCGACGATCCTGCGCTCCGGATCGATCGATGGCCGCACGGCGATCGGGTCGCCCACATTGATGCGCCCGGTGTAATCCTCGGGGAGGTTGAAGTCGATGAGAAGGGTAGAGCGCTCGTCGAGCGTGGCGATCATGGTGGCATCGGTCACCCGGTCCCCGACACTGATATCGGACAGGCCGATCACACCGTCGAAGGGGGCGACAACGACGCGGTCGGCCAGATCCGCCTTCGCCTGCGCATAGCGAACGGTAGCGGTCTCCAGCGCGGTCTGCGCGGAGTCCAGGGCGGTTCCGGTGGCATGACCGGATTTTGCCAGTTTGCGCAGCCGGGCGGCATCCCGTTTTGCCTTTCGGAGTGCGACCTCAGCCAGACGAACAGCGAGCCGCTGATGATCGTCGTCGAGGCGGACGAGAACCTGCCCTTTTGCTACCCGTTGTTCGGGACGAAACCTGACATCGACGACCTCTCCGTCCACCGATGGATGAATGTCGGCGGAGTCCCGTGCGATGCCGGTGCCGACAGCGCGGACGACAATCCGTTCCTGCTTGAGGTCGACGGGCTCGACGATTACGCGTGTGGCGCCGCCGTGACGGGATTTCCCGCCTTTGGACCCTTCGGCCTCCTGCTGACCGCCGAACCAGATCCAGCCGCCGCTGATGGCGGCGGCAAGCAGGGCGGTGATGACGACCTGATATTGCATTCGCATTGCCGGTATCCCGGTCAGGGAACAAAGGAAGCCAGCACTGGGCTGGCGAAGCTCTCGTTAGCGTATAACAGCTATGGAGCCGTTCCAATCGCTACAAAGGGGTGCCTAGAAAAGGCCTTTCCGGACCAGATTCAGCCCGACGATGACCAGAAAGACGAAAACACCCGTCCGGAACCGGTCTTCGGATATGTATCCGCGTACGCGTTCGCCAAGATACATGCCGAGCAGCGCCGGCACCATGGCCAGCGCGGAGACCGGCGCATTCTCCAGCGTGATGCCTCCTTCGCGCCACAGGGCGAAAGTCAGGACCGCTCCCGCGATCATGAACTGGATGCCGATGGCCTGGACAAAGATGTTCTTGGCGAGGCCGATGGCCTGAAAAAAGATGATCAGCGGCGGACCGATGACGCCCGTCGTGCCGGCGGTAAGGCCGGCGCAGCAGCCGGCGAACATCGTCGTCGCGGGACCCGGCGACTCCTTTATCCGGACCTGTACCGCCAGGAGGTTGATCAGCGCGTAGGCCGTAACGATCACGCCGAGGGCAATCATCAGATAGGCGGCGTCGACCCGGTAGAGGATGTAAACGCCGGCAAAGATGCTGGCGCAGGTCGCCGCCAGCAGCAGGGCGAAGCGGCGCAGAAGTTCCATGAACCGTCCGCCGCGGATCGCCTGGAAAAAATTGGTCGCTACGATGGGAACTACCAGCAGCGGGATGGCGACGCGCAGCTCGATGACCTGCGTCATGAGCGTCAGCGCCGTCAGCGGCAGCCCGACGCCTATCAGCCCTTTTACAAGCCCGCCAACAAGAAAGGCGACGCCGACAGTCGCCAGGATCGCAAAATCCACCTTTTTCCCCTGAAGTTTCCGACCGGATGCTTACTCCCGATCCCGCCTTCTGTCGAGCCGTCGGGGTTATCCACAGGCGGCTTTCCGCGATTCGGTGGCCCGCGCTAGTCTCGTGCTAAAGGATGGCCCTTATGCCCTATACCCACCTGACCGACGCCTGTTTTTCCGAGACGATCGGCGAGCACGGCATCGGTCGTGGATGTTTTGACGCCTTGCTGGAGAAGGCGGACGGGGCGCTCGCCATTCTCAGATCCCGATACGAAGACGGTTCGCTGCCGCTCCTCCGCCTTCCAGAGGCGCGGGAGGATCTCGAGAGGCTTGAACCCGTGGCGGCACGCTATCGGGAACGCTACCGCGATGTCGTGCTGATCGGCACCGGCGGCTCCAGTCTCGGCGGGCAGACGTTATGCAATCTTGCCGAGCCCGGAACCAGTCCGCGGCTGCATTTCTTCGACAATATCGATCCGCACTCGCTGGATACGTTGCTAACGTCGATCGATCCGTTGCGGACCGGCTTTCTCGTTGTGTCCAAGTCCGGTTCGACGGCTGAGACGCTGAGCATTTTTCTGATCTGCCTTGCGAAAATGCGTGAATCGCTCGGAGAGGCCGCCGCGGAACATTTTGTCGCTATCACCGAACCCGTCGACAACGTCCTGCGTCGGATCTGCGCGGAACACGGCATCGCGGCGCTCGATCACGATCCCGGCGTCGGCGGGCGCTATTCCGTTCTTTCCCTGACGGGATTGCTGCCGGCCATGATCGCTGGGCTCGACGCAGGAGCCGTACGTGACGGAGCGAAAGACGTCCTTGCATCCGTACTCGGAAATGCCGCCCCGCTGGATGTCGCACCGGCGGTCGGCGCGGCGATTTCGATTGGTCTGGCGCAGGAAAGGAACGTTTCGACGACCGTCCTGATGCCATATGCCGACCGGCTGGCAGATTTGGGCCTTTGGTATCGGCAGCTATGGGCCGAGAGCCTTGGTAAGGATGGAAAGGGTACGACCCCGGTCAAGGCGATCGGGACGGTGGATCAGCACAGCCAGTTCCAGCTCTACCTCGATGGACCGCGCGACAAGATGTTTACCATCGTTATGCTCGATGTGGCCGGAAGGGGAGAGGTTATTTCCCCGGATCTTGCCCGCGATGGGGACCTCGCCTATCTCGCCGGGCGAACGCTCGGCGACCTCATGGACGCGGAACAGCGGGCGACCGCCGAGACCCTGATCAGACATCAGCGCCCGACGCGCATCATCGGGCTGGAAGCGCTGGACGAGCGGGCAATGGGCGCCCTGTTCATGCATTTCATGCTGGAGACGATCATTGCGGCGCATCTGCTGGGGGTCGATCCTTTCAACCAGCCGGCGGTCGAGGAAGGCAAGGTGCTGGCCAGGCGATACCTGTCGGAAAGCGACGGCGGATGACGATCCGCCGTCTGCCCGAGACGACCGTAAACCGGATCGCCGCCGGCGAGGTCGTTGAGCGTCCGGCTTCGGCAGTCAAGGAGCTGGTCGAGAACGCCATAGATGCCGACGCCCACAGGGTCGATGTGACGATCGCCGATAGTGGGCGGAGTGCGATCATCGTCGCGGATGACGGAATCGGCATGGGCGCAGAAGAGCTCGAGCTTGCCGTTGAGCGGCATGCGACCTCGAAACTGCCGGATGACGATCTGCTGGAAATTGCGTCGTTGGGGTTCCGTGGCGAAGCGTTGCCGTCGATCGGGTCGGTCGCACGACTGACCATCGCGAGCCGTCTCCGCGGCGCAGATGAGGCCTGGGAGATCGTTGTCGAAGGCGGACGTAAGAGCGCGGTCAGGCCGTCTTCCCTGGCGCGCGGTACGCGCATCGAGGTCCGCGACCTGTTCTTCGCGACGCCGGCGCGGCTCAAGTTTCTCAAGGGAGACCGGGCCGAGACCGGCCATGTCATGGATGTGGTCAGGCGACTCTCCATGGCACGGCCCGATATCGCCTTTTCGGTCACGGACGAGCGCGGCAAGCGGCTCCGGCTGGAAGAGAGCAATGGCGACCTGCTGGACGCGCGTCTGCGGCGTCTGTCGGACGTGATGGGACGGGATTTCGCCGAGAACGCCTTGCCGATCGATGCCGAGCGCGAGGGCATCCGACTGACAGGTTATGCCGGATTGCCCACCCTCAACCAGGCCTATGCGCGTTCGCAGTACCTGTTCGTCAACGGACGGCCGGTGCGCGATCCGCTTCTGACCGGCGCGGTGCGGGGCGCCTACCAGGACCTTCTGGCGCGCAACCGGCATCCCATGGTCGCGCTCTATCTCGAGCTGTCGCCGCGTGCGGTCGATGTGAATGTTCACCCGATGAAGACCGAGGTTCGTTTCCGCGATGCGGGCCTGGTGCGAGGGTTGATCGTGGGCGCTTTACGTCACGCGCTGGCGGAGGCCGGGCACCGCGCCTCGACCACGGTCGCGAACCAGACGCTCGGTGCTTTTCGGCCGGGGGGCGGTTCGCCCGCAACCAGCGGCAGAGCAGCTACGCATGCCGGCGGTGCCACCGGTGCGGCGCTTGCCGGCTATTACGCGCCGATTCCCGGGCTGGATGCTCTGTCGGCGCGCATGGAGCCGGAAACAGGTATGGCTGAGCGGTCGTCGCCCTACGAGCCGGCTGCGATCCCGGACTCGCAGCCCGACCGCCCGCTTGGCGCGGCGCGGGCGCAGCTTCATGAAACCTATATCGTCGCCCAGACCGAGAACGGAATCGTCATCGTCGACCAGCATGCGGCGCATGAGCGACTTGTCCTTGAGCGCATGAAGGAGGCGATGGCGGCGGGGTCGGTCAAGCGGCAGGGGCTGCTGCTTCCAGAGGTGGTGGAGATGGAGGAAGCGGCCTGCGAACGCGTGCTGGCCCGCGCCGCCGAGTTCGACGAGATGGGGCTCGCCATCGAATCCTTCGGGCCGGGCGCGATCGTCGTCCGCGAGGTGCCGGCTCTGCTCGGAACGACGGATGTGGCGGGGCTGATCCGGGACCTCGCCGACGATCTTGCCGAGATCGGGGAGGGGCTGACGCTCAAGGAACGTCTGGAAGAGGTGTGCGGCACCATGGCGTGTCACGGCAGCGTACGGGCGGGCAGACGTCTCAACGCATCGGAAATGGATGCGCTGCTGCGCCAGATGGAGCAGACTCCCAATAGCGGCCAGTGCAATCACGGTCGCCCGACCTATGTCGAACTGCGGCTGGAAGATATCGAGAAACTGTTCGGTCGACGCTGACGGTAAGAAGAAGGGGGAGAACGACATGCATAAGGTTTCTTTGCCGCAGGCGAGCATCGACCACGTCATGCGGCGTCGCGGAAGGCTGCACGCCTATGACAGTCTGGATCCCGCACGAACCGCGCTGCTGGTCATCGATATGCAGAATTTCTGGTGTCTCGACGGCATGCCGGCCTACTCGCCGACGACAGCGGCGCTGGCTCCCAACGTCAACAGGCTGGCCGAGGCGATGCGCGATGCCGGATCTTCGGTGTGGTGGATCAGGGCCATCTATGAAGGAGCAGCGAAGGACTGGTCGTCCTATATGGGTTATCTGAACCCGGACGACGTCGCGATGGTCATGGCGCATCTCAGCGAAGGGCATGAGGCGTCGGCCGTCTGGGGCGGGATGGACGTCCGGGACGGCGACGAACACGTGGTCAAGACCCGCTTCAGCGCCTTTATTCGCGGCGCATCCGATATCGAGGAAAGGCTTCGGGCGCGCGGCATAGACAGGCTCGTGCTCGTCGGCGTTGCGACCGATGTCTGCGTCGAATCCACCGCGCGCGATGCCTTCATGCTGGATTTCGAAAACATCGTCGTGTCGGATGGCACCGCGACGCGGTCGGACGAGGCGCATAACGCCTCGCTCGGCGCCATGTTCACCCATTTTGCGGACATCATGACCACCGACGAAGTCATTGGGTTGCTGAAGCCATCCGGCAAGGCTGCAGCGGCGGAATAGTCAGCAAACGTTCCTGCGCAGAAAAAGCACCCTCGCGGCGCCGTAGCGCCGTTCGTCGAGCATCGCGAAACCCTCCGGCATGTCGAACGGCTCCTTCGCAGCCAGTTCCACGACACAGAGGGCGTCTGCGGAAATCCAGCCTGCTTCCGACAGGGAGAGGAGGGCGGGAGCGCCCATGTCCTGACGGTAGGGTGGGTCGAGCAGCACCAGAGAGCAGGGTTCTGCCGCGCGGACAGGACTGAGGCAGTCTCCGGCAAGCAGGGAAACTCGGCCCTGTTCGCCGAGCGCCGCGATATTGGCGCGGCAGCATTCGAGTGCTTCCCGGTCGCGTTCCATCAGCGTGACGTGCAAGGCGCCGCGCGACGCCGCTTCCAGCCCTAATGCACCGGTGCCCGCGAACCCGTCAAGCACGCGCGCATCTGTTACCCAGTCCCGGCCACCGAGTTTCGATCCGCCCTGAGTAAGGATGTTGAACGCGGATTCGCGCACCCGGTCGGCGGTGGGGCGAAGGGAACGTCCTTCCGGCGCGAGAATTACACGTCCGCTATGGGTTCCGCCGACGATCCGCATTCTTATTCTGTCCTGGACGTTTATACGGCTTGCGGTCCGGTTTCTTCGGGCGCAGTCGGGGTGTCGCCGCGCCGCCGGTCTGCTCGGCGACGACCTTGGCGCTCACTTCGTCTACCTCGCCACGCACCAGCTTGCCGAGCTGGAACGGCCCGTACCCGATCCGGATCAACCGGTTCACCCGATATCCGAAATGTTCCATGACGCGGCGGATTTCGCGGTTCTTGCCTTCCTGCAGCGCGACGCTGAGCCAGCTATTGTCGCCGCGGGCGGAATCGAGCCGCGCCTGGATCGCGCCGTACCGCACGCCTTCGACTGTCACGCCATTGGCCAGCGCCGCCAGCGCCTGATCGTCGGGGTTGCCGAATACGCGTACCCGATAGCGACGGGTCCAGCCTGTCGAGGGCAGTTCGAGCCGGCGCGCGAGTTCGCCGTCATTTGTCAGAAGCAGGAGACCTTCGGAGTTTATATCGAGCCGTCCGACAGACATGACGCGTGGCATGTCGGATGGCAGATTGTCGAACACTGTGGGCCGGCCTTCGGGGTCGGAGGTGCTGCACACCTGGCCCGGGGGCTTGTAATAGCGCCAGAGGCGTGTCCGGTCCGGCGCGGCGACGGGCTTTCCGTCCACCATGATACGGCTGGCATCGGTCACCAGCGTCGCGGGCGTGTCGATTTTCCTGCCGTCGACCCTGACCCGGCCGTCCGCGATCCAGCGTTCCGCCTCGCGCCTGGAGCAAATGCCGGCGCGCGAAAGCCGCTTGGCGATCCGTTCGCCTTTTTCTTCGGTGTCTGTCATGTGTCCAACGCGGCTTCGATGAACGCCCTGAAAATCAGCGCGTCGCCCGGATCGATGGAGAATTCCGGGTGCCATTGCACGCCGAGGCAGAACCGCCTGCCCGGTAACTCGATCCCTTCGATGACGCCATCCGGTGCGACGGCATTTATTACGACATCCGGTCCGATAGCGCGAACGGCCTGATGATGGGCGCTATTGACCGACATTCTTTCCGCTCCGGTAATCGCCGCGAGCATCGTGCCCGGAGTTACTTCGACATCGTGGCCCGATTCGTCGCGCGGGTTGGGTTGTTCGTGCGCAAGGGCGTTTTCGATCTCGTCAGGGATATGCTGGATCAACGTACCGCCCAGCGCGACGTTGAGGAGCTGCTGGCCGCCGCAGATGCCGAGCAACGGCATGTTGCGCGCGACCGCGCCGTTGGTGACAGCCAGTTCGAATGCGGTGCGGCGGTCCTTGGTGACAACGGTTTCATGCCGATCAGGATCGCCGAACAGGGCAGGGTCCACGTCGAACGCGCCGCCGGTAATCACCAGACCGTCGATTTCATCCAGATAGCTCTCGGCCAGGTCAGGTTCATGCGGCAACGGTACGGGAAGCCCGCCGGCAGCCGCGACCGCGCCGCAATAGTTTTCCCGGACCGCGTACCAGGGAAATTTCGAATAGCCGCCGGGCTCTTCTGAATCGAGTGTGATGCCGATAAGGGGACGAGACATGGTTCTATTCTATCGGAATCGTCTCTCAGGGGCGGAAAGAAATAGGGCGTCCACCGAATAGCGGACGCCCTGAAATTCAGCCCGATTACAGGCCGGTTACTTTTTCTTCGACTTGTCGAAGCCGAGAATGCCGGCGAGTTTCCTGGCAACGGCCTTGTCGACGTTGAAAGCCGCATTGACGACCTTCACGTTGTCCCGCCAGGTGCGGGCATCGACTGGCACCTTGCGCTTCGCCGCTTCGGCCAGCATTTCCTTGTCTTTCAGAAGGTCGGAAAACGCCTTGCGCATCACCTCGACCGTCGCCTTTGGCGTGCCGGGCGGCAGGTAGAAGGCCTGACCGATATTGAAGCCAACCTCTAGCAAGCCCAGCATCTTGCTGTTCATATCGCCCGTTACGATATCGCGCAGCTTCGGTACGTGTGCCACTTCCGGCCGGACCGGGCCGATGGTCGCGAAAATCTTGACCTTCTTGTCGCGGATCCAGTGAGGTTTGGCGCCGAGATAGCCTGAATAAAAGTTACCGCGTCCCTGAACCTCGCCGCGTTCCATGGCAAGATTGATGGCGCCGCCGCCCTTGTAGCCCTTGATGAGCTTGTATTTGGTGCCGACCGCCGCGTTCAGAAATGTCGGGAGCTGGAAGTTGATCGAGCCGACGCCTGAAGCCCCCATAATGACTTCCGTCTTTTTCTGTTTTTCGATGGTGTCGGCAGCGACGTTATGCCAGACCGCCAGCGTATAGGTTCGCACTGAGAGCGTACCCAGCCATTCGAGCGTACGTGGGTCGAAACGGACCTTGCGCATCAGCGGAATGATGACGGAACCGGGATTGATCTCGGCAAGGACAGTGCCGTCCTTGGGCGCTGCCTGCGCCATGAAATTTGCGGCCTTGACCCCGCCGGCGCCGGGCCGGTTCTGGACCACGACATTGGGGTTGCCGGGCAGGTGTTTTCCGATATGGCGCTGCACGAGTTGCCCGTAGAGATGGAAAGTGCCTCCGCTGCCCGACGGCACGACAACGGTGACGGTCTTGCCCTCGAACATGGCGTTCGCGGGCGCGGACATGGTGACCGCGGCCAGAGCCGCGGCGGCGATCACGCCTGTCTTTATGGTTCGATCGGTCATGTCTTTCTCCAGTCTGGAAGTGTGTTTCAAGAATTCTGCCTCTAGTACTTCAGTACCTTGGAGGCCCGATGAAGGATTTCCTTCGGTGTATTCATGACCTCCTCGATATTGGCCTGAACCTCTGCGCCGGAGAGCGGTGCAAGATCCATCTTGCGCTTGGCGGCATCGGCCAGGAAGCCGGCGTCCTTCATTGTGGCGTCGAACGCTTTGCGCAGCGCCGCGACCTGTTCCTTTGAGGCACCGGGCGGGAAGCCGACGATGCGGGCCATAGTGACTGGCGCTGAAACCAGCTTGGCGACGGCGACGTCTTCAGGCTTCACCAGCTCATGGATCAGCGGCACGTCCTTCAAGGCGTCCAGACGGCGCAGACCGGCCTGCGCCAGCACCGTGATTCTCTTGTCCGCGATCCATTCCGGCTTGATCGTGTTCCAGCTCTGCCACGAACCGCCGCGGCCATCCGCTTCGCCCTTTTCCATGGCAAGCGTCATCTTGCGGGTGCCGACATAGCCAAGGACGATCTTGAATTTCGTGCCGAGCAGCGAGTTCATCAGGGTGGGGTAAATGTATGTTTCGGAACCCTTGCCCGACGCAGCAATAACGACCTGTTTCTTTGTCGCGTCCTGCCACGAGGTGGCGACCTTGGACAGTACGGTGACTGCGCTATTGAGCTCGGCCATGTTGCCGATCCAGTGCATCTTGCTCATGTCGAACTTGATGCCGCGCGGGCGGATCATCTGAAACAGCGGATGGGTCCAGAAAGGCATCAGGAGGGTCGAACCGTTTTTGGGCGCGGCGTTGTAGACGTAATTGGACGCCTTCACGCCGCCGGCGCCGGGCATGTTGACGATCAGGATGTTCGGCTTGCCCGGAATGTATTTTTCCATGTGGTGGGCGAGCGTCCGGGAATAGAGGTCGTATCCGCCGCCCGAACCTGCGCCGATAATGAAGCGGATCGGAATGTTCTTGTAGAAATCGGAAACGGCGTCGGCGCTGGCAGGGCCGGCAACGGCGGTGCCGGCAATCGCGATGGCGAGTACGGATGACAGTCTTCTGATCATGTGAACCTCCTCAATAAGAACCTGATCGCCCATGAAAAGGGCTTGCTGGAAAGACTAGGCAAATTACGGCTATTTGCATAGGCCGGGAGCACAGAACGCGGCGGCAGTTGCACTGTGCGCATTCGCGTCTCAAAATCGCTTTCAGCAAGAACTTCACTCGCAGGAATTTCACTCAGGGGAGTCTCCAATGGCGTTTTCAAGCTGGCGCGGCATCGTCGGAATCATCAAGCCCACCATGCGGCCCGGCGGGCTGGAGGACATGATCCGCCTGCTGCCGGAAGGGATCGGCGTTATCCCGCTTTTCAATGACATCCGCCGCGGCGATCGCACGGAATTCAAGGAAGTCATGGAGGATTACGACAAAAAGGTCGCGGTTCTGGCGGAACAGGGCTGCGACGTGATCCACCCGGAAGGCGCGCCCCCCTTCATGGTGATGGGGCTCGACGGTGAGGCAAAGAAAATCCGCTCTTGGGAGAAGCAGCACAAGGTGCCGGTCTTCACTTCGGGCACCAACCATATCGCCGCGTTACGGGCGCTGGGCGTCAAGCGCATGGTCGGCGCCAGCTATTTCCGGGGCGAGATCAACCAGACGTTTTCGGACTATTTCACCGCTGCGGGTTTCGATGTGCTCGATTTCCAGGGCATGGATGTCGATTTCAACCAGGCGCAGAATCTCTCCTCGCACCAGGTCTACGCCTTTATCAAGGAGCTGGTCCTTAAGAACCGGAAGGCTGAGGGCATCTACATGCTTGGCACCGGCTGGAAGGTGCTCGACGTGATTCCGCTGCTGGAGCAGGACCTCGGCATTCCCGTGGTGCATCCGGTGCCGTCGCGCGTCTGGGAGTTTCAGAAGCGTCTGTCGATCCATGAACCGCGCGAGGGGTACGGGCAACTGCTCGCCGAGATGCCTCCCATGAAAAAGAAATAGGGGCGCTTCAGAGATGTCGCGCGCGCAGTCCTATATGCAGGTCGCGCTCGACGAGGCGGCCGAGGCGGCGCTCCGCGACGAGGTGCCTGTCGGCGCCGTTGTCGTCGACGGCGAAACCGGCGAAATCCTGGCCGCCGACGGTAATCGCACCGAAGAGCTTCGCGACGCCACCGCCCATGCCGAGATGCTGGTGCTGCGCGAGGCCGCCCGTAGATACGGCGGGGCGCGGCTGCTTGGCTGCGATCTCTACGTCACGCTTGAGCCCTGCGCCATGTGCGCTGCGGCGATCTCCTTCGCGCGAATCAGGCGGCTCTATTTCGGCGCGCTGGACGCCAAGGGCGGGGCGGTCGAACACGGCCCCCGCTTTTTCGATCAGCCCACCTGCCACCATCGCCCCGAATGCTATGGCGGCATCGACGAGGTGAGGGCATCGGCCATGCTCAAGGAATTCTTTCAGGCGAAACGTTGACTGCAGGGCGCCAGACGCCGTGCTGTGGATAGTAACCGCCTGTTTACGCTTATCCTTTACCCAAATTTCAGCTGGGTTTCGCATTTTGCCGACCGGTGTGGGACAGGTAGGAAAAGGAACGATGCGGGATACATTGCGTGATGCCGGGCGGAATTTTGCCGGCTTGCTGATCGGGCTTTCTCTTGCGACGGTGGCGTCTGGTGCCGTTGCGGGCGACGACGAAGAAGCGGCCGCGAAGGCGAAGGCTGCAGCCGAGGCTGCGGCAAAAGAACTCCACAGTATTTCCGTCTTCAATTTCGTGCAGGACTGGCGCGGTCGGGGCGGTGCGGTTCCCGTGCTCGTGACGATGAAGGTTCAGGGTGGCGAAGCCCTCGACATCTTCTGCAACAACGTTCCGCGCGTTCAGGCTCGAATCCTGCAGGCGGTGCTGAATGGGACGCAGCGCGGGGCTGCGCGACGGCACGGCATTGGATCGTTGAAAACGCCGCTCCATCGGGAGATGGCGCGGCTGTTTCCGGAAAAATCCGTCAGGTCTCTCGATATGAGAATCGGGCGGACGCCGTCGGAGTTCGCCAAGGACATTCAGGGCACGACCGACGCTTGCCGCGCGCTCAAGAGCTAAGCCGAAACCAAAAAGGGCGCCGACCGAAATCGACGCCCTTTAACTTCAGTACGATTGGAAGCTTCGATCAGTCGTCCTTGAAGCCGTATTCCTTCCAGCGCGCGTTGACGAAGTCCATGTCTTCCTTGTGCGGCGCGACGGTCGGCGGGTAACGCTCGCCGTTGTACTGTTCCTCGGGCTCGAAATCGAGGTTGACGGTCGCGTCGATCAGCACGCGGCACCACTTGCCGGTGCCGTAGAGCAGGGGATCGCGATCCTTGAGCCGTGTCGAGGGATCCAGCAGCGAGCCGAACGTCCCCGGGAAGAACACGATGTCGTCCTCGGCGGCGTTGACGCGGTAGGCGAAGGCCCAGTCGACCGCAGCGTAATCGCGGATATCGATATCCTCGTCGACCACCCAGATGTGCTTGTAGCGCAGATGTGCCGAGTTCGAGCCCCATATGGCGGCGGCGGCCTGCTTGGCCTGGCCGCGATAGGTCTGGTGGAGCTGGATGAACAGCGTTGTGCCGTTATTGGCCGGCGAGCAGTGCACGTCGGTTACACCCGGCACGCCGGCGCGTTCCAGCACGTTCCACGCGACGCCGGCGCGCTGCACCGACGACATGACGCTGTTCTCGTTCAGCATCTTGGGCAGCGTGCCTTCCAGCGTGCCCTGGAGAACCGGCTTGTTGCGATGCGTAATGGCCGTCACCTTGGTGACATGCTTCGGGCCCGCGTCGCCGCCGAAATAGCCCGGATATTCACCGAAAGGTCCTTCCATTTCGAAGGTCGCCGGGTCCGGGTCGATATAGCCCTCTATCACCAGTTCGGCGCTGGCTGGCACCATGATGTCGCAGGTTTCGCACTTGACCAGTTCGACGGGCTTGCCGCGGATCGCGCCCATAACGTCATATTCCGAAACCCCGGTCGGCACCGGCGCCGAGGCGCAGAAGGGCAGGGACGGTTCCCAGCCATAGACATGAGCCACTGGCATCTTCATGCCGCGATCGGCCCATTTCTGGAAATGCACGCCCCAGTTCTGGGCGCGCCATAACAGGACAGGCAGCGTGTCCTTCTGGCCGATCATGCCGCGATAGATGCCGAGATTATGGACGCCGGTGTCCGGGTCCATCGTCACGGTGGCCTGGAAGGTGTTGATATAGCGGCCACCGTCCTCGCGATGCCATTTCGGCACCGGGAAGTCGTTCAGGTCGATCTCGTCTCCGGTGACGATGTTTTCCTTCACCGGGCCGGTCTCGAGCTCGACGGGCGCGACGCGCTGGCCCATGTAATAGCGGGTCGCCTGAATCAGGTCGCGGGCCGGCGCATCCTTGGGCAGGCCGAGCGTCATGGCGAGCCGCGTATAGTTCGACATCGCACCGGTGAAGAGCTGGCTGCAGCGCGCGCCGTCCTCTTCCTTGTAGCCCTTGATGTTATTGAACAGGACCGCAGGACCGTGGCCGGTGCCGAACGCCTTGCGGGCGATGGTGCCGATCTCGCAGTCCCAGTCGACCTCGACGTCGATTTCCTGGATTTCCTCTTCCTGCCGGAGCGCTTCGATCCATTCGCGCATGTCGCCGAAGGCGCGCGGCTGAAGCCGGTTGGAGACCCCGCCGAAGGCGTCGATGTCGTTGTTGTTAGCCATTTTCCACCCTGTATGCTGCTTCCATACGGTACCGTATGGTGTTGATAATCGCGCATTTGCGCGCCGTCAACCGGCGGAGTCTGTTCCCCTATGCGCGTGTTCAGATTCTGATCGGCGGGTCGTCGGGCGGCTCTCCCCACTTGTCGAGACCGAGCTCTTTCCACTTGTTACGGACAACGGCGGAATCGTCCGGCAGCGGATGAACCGTCGGCGGGTAGCGCCTTCCGTCCTCATTCAGCTCGTAATCGAGATTGATGGTGCAGTCCATTAGTACGCGGTGCCATTTACCTGTGCCGAACAGGTGAACGTTCGAATCGCGCGTCCGGACGCTGGGATCGAGCCCGGCACCCCAATTCGCGGGATACACAATGAGGTCGTCTTCGCCGGCGTTGAACCGCCAGGCCATCGCCCAGTCCACAGCTGCGTAATCGTGGACGTCGATATCGTCGTCCACCACTGTGACATGCTTGTAGCGCACGTGGCTGGCCGAGTTGCCCCACAGCGCCGCAGCGACCTGCTTGGCCTGGCCGCGATAGGTCTGGTGGATTGAAACGACTGTGTTGATGCCGGCCTGGATCGGGTGACCGAAGACATCCGTGACGCCCGGGACGCCTGCTGTTTCGAGTGCGTTCCACGCGGTCGCCGAGCGATGAATCGAGCTCATGACCGGGTTTTCGCCGAACGAACCGGGGATCGCACCCTCAATCGTGCCGCGCAGGATCGGACGGTCGCGATGTGTGATGCATGTGATCTGGGCGACGTGCTTTTTTGAGTGCTCCGGTGCGTAGTAGCCGGTGAACTCGGCATAGGGACCTTCTTCCTCGAAGGTCGAGGGGTCGGTGGAAACCCAGCCTTCGATGACGATTTCCGCTGAGGCCGGCACCTTCAGCGGCACCGTCTCGCAATCGACAAGTTCGACCGGTTCGCCGCGGATGGCGCCCATCACATCGTATTCCGAGATGGCCCGCGGGATCGGTGCACCAGCGGTAAAGCCCATGGAGGGCTCCCAGCCAATCACGAAGGCGACCGGCATGGCGTCGCCGCGCTCCATGTGCTTGCTGTAATGGGTGCCCCACCCCTGGGCTCGCCACAGCAAGAGACCGATGCGGTCCTTGTCGAGCATCATGCCACGATAGGTCCCGATATTATGTACTTCGGAATCAGGGTCGCGTGTCACGCAGCCGGCATAGGTATTGATGTAACGTCCGCCATCGCCGCGGTTCCATTTCGGAACCGGGAATTTGGCGAGATCGATATCGTCGCCCTTCAGGATGTTCTGCTTCACGGGCCCGGTTTTTACTGTCACCGGCTCGATGCGTTCCGAAAAGATGTAGCGGCAGATCTGTACCAGGTCGCGCACCGGCGTTTCGCGCGGCAGGCCGAACATCATCGACAGGCGGGAAAAACTCCCCTGACCGCCGGTAAAGACCTGACCGGAAACCGCGTCCGGCCCGTTATAGTCCTTGATATTGTTGAAAAGGAACGCAGGCCCGTAGCCGGTTCCCTGTCCCATGCGGACAATGGTGCCGAGCTCGACATCCCAGTCCACTTCGGAATTGACTTCGAGAAGCTCGCCTTCCTTGCGAAGGGCGTCGATCCAGCCCCTCAAATCACCATATGCCGCTGGTGTCCGGTCGATCTGTTCAACCACGAAAAAAATCCTGTGCGTCAGTTTGCAGGCGCTTTTCTTAGGCCAATACGCCGGATTCGTCCAGTTTGTATAGATTGATTTAATATTGAACGCAGCATGCCCGGGAAGCGATTGACCGATGCGCCCGCAAAATTTACCGTCAGAACGGGTGATCAAAGAAACGGATTTCTGAAATGCCGAACATTCTCAGCCAGCAACAGATTGACTCCTACAATCAGGACGGATTCGCCGGTCCGTTCGACCTTTTGACGCCGGATGAAGCAAGGACCCTGCGTGACAAGGTCGAAGAAGTCGAAGGCGTTATGGGCGACCAGATCCAGAAACGCTGCAAGATCAAGGCGCATCTTCCGTTTCCGTTCCTGTGCGACGTCATTTCGCACCCGAGGCTGCTCGACATGGTCGAGGATATCATCGGGCCGAACATCCTGTGCTGGGGCTCCAGCTTCTTTCAGAAAGAGGCGAACGATCCGGGTTTTGTGTCCTGGCATCAGGATTCGACCTATTACGGTCTGGAGCCGCCGGATACGCTTACTGCCTGGATCGCGATTTCCGAGGCGTCTCTGGAAGCGGGCTGCATGAAATTCATTCCCGGCAGCCATAATCAGGGCATATACGAGCACGAAGAGTTCAAAGGCGGTGACAACCTTCTGTCGCGCGGCCAGACGATTCTGGGGATCGAAGAGGAAAAAGCGGTCCCCGTTCCGCTCAAGGCCGGCCAGTTTTCCTTTCACAAGGAAGACACGGTGCATGCATCGGAACCAAACCGGACGAATGACCGGCGGATCGGCCTGTCGATCCACTACATCGCGCCCAATGTCCGTGAGACCAAGTTTCCCGGCGCGTCGGCGATGGTGCTGCGGGGGACCGATACCGAAGGGCACTGGGGCGTCGATCCGATGCCGCAGAAGGACTGGGACCCGGATTGTCTTGCCGAACTCGACCGGACCTGGGCGCTCTATCAGACGGCCCCGGGGGAACGGGACGAAGTCGCCTGAGTTGATATTTGGCCAATCGTGTTGACCTGCCGTAGTGTCCAAGTACAGTTCTGCGTCGGTTAAATTCATAACAAGCAAGGGAGAGATCCATTATGAAATTTTCAGCTATTGTGCTGGCTGCGGTCGCTACGGCGGCCCTGTCGGTGCCGGCATACGCCCAGACGGTCTATGCCATCGGAACCAACAAGCAGGGGTCGCTGGCCTACAGCTCGGGCACCGCGATTTCCAAGCTGATGAACCTCAAGGGCGGCGTGAAGATGCGTGTTCGTCCGGGCGGCGGTTCGTTCTCTATCGTGCCGCAGATGAATTCGGGCGCGATCGATTTCGGCATCAACAACGCTGCTGAATCGCGCTTTGCCTATACAGGCACCGGCACGTTCGAAAAGAAGGGCAAGATGCCGAATTTCCGGATGGTGGGCGTGATGTTCCCGCTCAGCTCCACTCTGGCGGTGCCCAACGATTCCAAGATCAAGACGATCTGCGACGCCAAGGGCGCGCGTATGGGCCATAAGTTCACCGCCCAGACCATATTGCAGCTCACGCAGTCGGCGCTGCTGGCGACCTGCGGCCTGACGCAGGAAGACATGGTGAATACGCCTTACTCGCGTTACGTGCCGTCGGGCGACGACATGGCGCGCGGCAAGCTCGATATCGCGATCATCCCGCCGGGAACCGCGGCGTCGAAGAAACAGCATGCCATGCTGCGGTCGCGCGGCGGCCTTCGTTTCCTGGCGGTCGACGATTCGCCCAAGGCAGTTGCCGGCATGCAGAAATGGTATCCCGAGGCCTACATTACGACCATCAAGCCGTCCAAGCGGACTCCCGGCGTTCTGGGCCCGATCAAGATCATGACCTATCCCTTCTTCCTGACGGCAGGCGCCCATGTGCCGGCAGAAGTGGTCTATATGATCATCAAGACCATGGCCGCGAACAAGAAGGAACTCGCGAAATCGCACGGCGCCTTCAACGGCTTCAACGCCAAGAAGATGTATTACAAGAACACCATCGTGCCGTATCACCCCGGTGCGGAGAAGGCCTACAAGGAAATGGGCGTGATGTAATCGTCTCCTGCAGGGCGGGTCCGGTTCTCCGGGCCCGCCGCGGGACCCTGTCATGACCGATGCAACCGAACAGGCTGCCGCCCCGCCCGAGGGTGTTCTCGTCGACCGCGCGACGCGCGTTGCCGGCGGCATCATGGTTGCGCTCGGCGTTCTCTGGGCTATCGAAGCCTATCGATGGTTCGGTCTGACCTTTTTCGGTCAGCAGCTTCTTGCCGCCGCGTGGGGGCTATCGTTCTTTATCGTATTTTTGCGCTACAGGGTTCAGCGGACCGAGAAAGGCAGGCCGCCTCTCTACGACTGGATCTGCGCTATCGTCGGCCTTCTGACCATGGCCTGGGTCGCTTTCGATTACGAACGTCTGTCGGAGGAATACGGCGACCGGACGTTCGAAGCGCTCGTTATCGGTTGCATAACGGTCGTTCTCTCGATCGAGGGCGTTCGCCGCACCGCAGGGCATGCATTCTTCGGCGTGGTCGTCTTTTTCATGGTCTATGCGATGTTCGCCGATCAGGTCGGCGGCGATCTCAAGGGGCTCACGGTACACTGGGATGCGCTGGCGACCGATCTCGGGCTCGATGCCGGCGCGGCGCTGGGACTGCCGCTTAAAATCTCGGTCGAGGTCGTCCTGATCTTTATCTTCTTCGGTCAGCTTCTGGTGAGTTCCGGCGGCGGCCGATTCTTTATCGATCTGGCGATGGCCATGGTTGGTCATCGGCGCGGCGGTGCGGCCAAGATTTCAGTAATCGCCAGCGCCTTCTTCGGATCGATCTCCGGCAGCGCCATTTCCAACGTCGCCTCGACCGGCGTTATCACCATCCCCCTGATGCGTCACGCCGGCTATTCGGGCGTCAATGCCGGTGCGATCGAGTCGGTGGCCTCCACCGGTGGGCAGTTCATGCCGCCGATCATGGGCGCCGCGGCCTTCCTGATGTCGGAAATTCTTGAAATTCCCTATACCGACATCGTCGTCGCGGCGCTGGTCCCGGCGTTGCTGTACTATTTTGCGGTCTTCGTGATGGTCGATCGGGTCGCCGCCAAGGACAAGGTCGGCCATGTAGACGAGGATCTGCCCCGCCTGCGTACTGTGCTGTTCGAAGGCGGACACTTCCTCTTGCCTTTTGTCGTGCTGATCTACGCGCTGTTCTGGCTCTGGGCCGAGCCGCAGCAGGCGGCGATGTATTCGGCGGCCGCCGTCGTCGTACTCGGCTTCGTCCGCTCCTATCGCGGCGAGAAGATGACGGTCACGAAGCTGGTCGACTCGTTCGGCGGCGCAGGCCTTGTCATGGTCGAGCTTGTGTTCGTGGTCGTCGGCGCCGGCTGGGTCATGTTCATCCTCAATACGACCGGGTTGGGCGAGGGTTTTACCCTGTTCCTGCTCAGGCAGGCGGGCGACAGCCTGTTCCTCCTGCTGCTGATCGCGGGCTTCGCCTCCGTCATTCTCGGCATGGGGATGCCGACATCAGCCGTGTACCTGCTACTAGCCGCGATGATCGCGCCTGCCATAGCGGAGGCCGGCGTAGAGCCCATCTCGGCGCATATGTTCATCCTCTATTTCGGCATGATGTCGATGATTACGCCGCCGGTGGCGCTCTGCGCCTTTACTGCCGCGTCGTTGACGCGAGAGGACCCGATGCGAACCGCGATGCGGTCGATGATGTTCGCCTGGGTCGCGTATATCATCCCGTTCCTGTTCTCCTATTCGCCCACATTGCTGCTGCAGGGAGAATGGCAGGACACGCTGATTGACGTGACGACCGCCTGTATCGGCGTCTATTTCGTCTCAACCGCGTTCGTCGGCTATGCGACCAGCGCGATGAATCCCGCCATGCGGGTTGCGCTCGCGGTCATCGGGCTGGGCGCCATGCTGCCGCATTCTCTGGCCGACTGGGTCGTCTACGTGAATCTGGGATCGGCCGTAATCGGTATTCTCTACCTGGCCCGGAATTTCGTCGCGTCACGCAAGGCTGTCCCGGGCGCGGCAGAATAAATAGCTCAGACCTCCGGGCGTTCCCGCACGAGGCTGCATCCCTTTTCATATATTTCTTCCGGCCACGGTACCGATTTCCGGGCGATAGTGTCGAGCGACACACAGATCTGGTCGTTGATGGCGCAGATCTCGTCGGTAGAGATATCGATCATCACCGCCCAGACATGCAGGCTCTTCGGCGTGAAGTTGATCAGGCAGGATCGGACCTGGATCAGGTCGCCCGGCAGGATCTCCCGCCGGTAGGAAAAATTCTCCGTCACTGCTGCCATGCCTCGGTCATTCTCGCGCATGTATTGCGGCGTGATGCCCGCGAGCGTGAAAGTGCAATAGGCAGATTCGTTGAAGGCGCGGCTGTAGTAGCGGACATTGGCATGTCCCATATGGTCGGTTTCCATCGGATAGAACATGCCCTGGTAGGAAATCAGGAAATCCGAAAATCGTTCCAGCGGCGACACTTCAGACGACATCATTCAGCTCTCAATACGCACCCGTATGGTCGGGCGCGGACTATAGCCGGGGCGAGAAGAGTGTCAAATTTTCGGCTGCACCGGCTTACACCACAGGCGAGCGCCCGCCATCAACATTGATCGACGTGCCGGTGATGTAACCCGCTTCTTCGGATGCGAGAAAACAGGCGATATTGGCAAACTCCTCGGTTTCGCCGATGCGTCCGATGGGGATGTTGCGGGAATCCATCATGTTCTGAAGGAATTCATCGTAAGTCGCTTCGGGCTCCCGTTCCTGGTGCAGTTTTACCCACTGGTTGGACTTGATAAACCCGACCAGCAGGGCGTTGCAGAGAACGTTGTGCGGCGCGCCGTCGCCTGCCAGCACCTTGGTGAGAGCGAGACCCGCCGCGCGCGACACCGCCGTGGGCGCGCCGGTAGGCGGCGGCGCCTTCGCGCCGGTATTGAGCACGTTGATGATCCGGCCCCAGCGTCGTTCCTTCATGCCGGGCAGCGCGAGCCGCGCGAGCCGTATCGCGGCGAACAGCTTGAGATCGAAATCCTCCTGCCATTCGGCGTCGGTGATCTCCTCGAACTTCTTGGCGCGCGAGGTGCCGGCATTGTTGACGAGGATGTCGATCTTCCCCAGCGCGCCCAACGCGTCGGCGAAAGCGGCTTCCGTCGCTACCGCGTCCAGCAGGTTGCAGGAAATCGCACAGACCTTGCCGTTGCCCGCCGCGTCGATCTCCGATTTCGCAGATTCCAGCGCCTCGGGATCGCGCGCCAGGATGGCGATGTCGGCGCCCGATTCTGCGAATTTCAGCGCCATCCCCTTGCCGAGCCCCTGGCTGCCGCCGGTGATGAGGGCCGCTTTTCCGTCCAGTCTGATGTCCATGCCTATGTCCGTTCGTTGTCGTTTGTCCGACGCTATTCTACGCTGCCCACCCAGAAGCTTCGACGGAGGAATCGATGATCGGTCAGCTTGGCGTATCGTCCAACACGATTTGCGCACACCCTGTAATGCGGCAGATGCTGCTCGACGCCTGGCCCGACGCACGCCTGTGGGACGGGGAACGCATCACCAACGAGGACGTTCTGATCGAGCATCTGTCGGGATGCGATGCGGCGATCGTCGGATTCGAACCGCTGACCGATCGGGTGCTCGCTGCGCTTCCCGACCTGAAGGTCGTCAGCAAGTTCGGTGCCGGGTGCGAGACCATCGATTTCGATGCGCTGAAGGCGCACGGCGTCCGGTTCGGCTACACGTTTGGAGTCAACCGGCTGGCGGTCGCCGAACTCGCCATCAGCTTTATGATCGCCGGGCTGCGTTACGTGACGCCGCTCAATCAGTCGATGCGCGCGGGCGAACGGCCGCGCAACAAAAACGGGCTGCTTCTCACCGGGCGGACGGTCGGCATCCACGGCTGCGGCAATATCGGCAAGGAACTCGTCAGGCTGCTGAAGCCGTTCGACTGTAAAATCATCGCCTGCGACGTGCGGGATTATCCCGGGTTCTATGCCGACAACGCTATTGAAGCTGTTTCGTTCGACGATCTTCTGGAAAGGTCGGAGGTGCTGACGCTGCATCTTCCCAAGACGCGCTCAACGCGCGGACTCTATTCGCGAGAGGTGCTGGAAAGGCTTCCGGCCGATACGCTGCTGATCAATACCTGCCGGGGCGAGATCGTAGATGAGGACGCGCTGGCGGACCGGCTGGAATCGGGTGCCCTAAAGGCAGCCTGTTTCGATGTGTTCGGGATCGAACCGGCGGAAAACGACCGGCTCCTGAATCTGCCGAATTTCCTGGCAACCCCGCATATCGGCGCAAGCGCGGAAGAAACCCGCGTCGCCATGGCGCAGGCCGCGCTCAACGGGCTGGTCGAGAACGAACTGGTTGAGCCCGAGAAGTATTACGAGAATTAAGGGGTGGCTTCCCCTTAGTCCCTGAACTCTTCGCGCAGATAATCCAGCCGCAGCAGAACCTCGCGGTCGGTGAGCTGGAACAGCCTGGCATCCCGGCTCTTCGCCCGGTGGTTGATCCAGTGGCCGCGCGGCAGGCTGAAAATGTCGTTTTTCTTCCAGGACAGTTTCGTTTCGCCGACCTGGGTTTCTCCATCGCCCTCGACGACAAGACACATCATGTTGGCGTTGGTTTTATAGGCGCGTGTGTCGCAGTCGGTCGCCGGTTGCAGCATGTAGCAATCCAGCCCCGGCATGGCGACGCCGCCGGTCAGCGGGTTGGTGTAGCGGATGCGGCGCGACCCGTCGGGGGCCGGCGTCATCGCGGACAGCGCATTGGCGACGCGCTCCAGCGGGTAGCGAAAAATCGGGGAGTGCGGCCTGTTCTCTGGGGCGTCGGCGGCCGGAATACTGACCGGTGAGATGCCCGTCGCCGCCCAGGCGTCCTCGGTGCGGGCTGGCGGCATGTCGTTCGACGGGCCGGGCTCGAATTCGTTGATGCAGAGATGGCGCTGAAGCTGCGCATCGAGCGCGTCGAGCCACACGGCGCGGCCCTTGCCGTTATGCGAGTGCTCGTGCCAGCACCAGCCCGGAGTCAGCAGGAAATCGCCCGGAAACATCGGACACGGCGTGCCGTCGACCGTGGTGACCGCGCCGCCGTCGCCTTCGACGATGAAGCGGAGCGCGTTCAGCCGGTGACGGTGCGGCCGCGCGAACTCGCCGGGCATCAGGACCTGCAGATTGACCACCATGTTCAGGCTGGCGCCGGTGCGGGGCGAGTTGGCGTAGGACGGATTTTCCAGCACCAGCACGCGGCGTTCGGCATTGTCCATGTCGGTCGCGGCGACTGCTTCGTCCAGCAGCGGGCCCAGCTCTTCCCATTTCCACAGATAGGGCGTTTCCTCAAGCTGCCCCATATCGATGTTCTCGCGTTCCCACAGCGCGCTGACGCTGGCGTTTTTCATGGCGTCATGAAAGTCAGTGGACATGGCGTTCCTCCTGAAATTGCAAATATGGCGCTGCTAAACGGCCGTTAAGCCAAGTTTACGGCCTGCCCACCTGGGAAGTCTATGGCACGGTATAGGAGCGCTCAGGCTGTGCCTGGCTCTCTCCACGCCCGATCCAGCGGCGTGTCGTAGTCAGGGACCGGAAAGATTGCGCGCTCGCGGCACCGTTCCGCGGCTTCATCGGGCGGCAGGGAGGCCTCCCATTTGTCAGCGCAGTATCGGCAACCGGTCACCCCGTCCGATGCCGGCGAAGCCAGCCAGACAGCCATGTGGCGGATGACAGACGGATCGGGACCTCGCCCGGTAATCTCGCCGGTGCCGAATTTTGTGTTGATGGCGCCGCCAGGGCTCAGCGAGTTGACGGTAATACCGCTGTCGAACATGGCTTCCGCCCAGGCGATGGTGGCTGCTTCCAGCGCCGCCTTCGACGGGCCGTAGGGCGTGATCGCTTTCCGGTGCATCGACTGCGTGCGTTTTGAGATGTTGATGATGCGGCCCCAGCCGGTCTCTTCCAGATGACGTGTGGCCGCCCATGCCATCAGATACGGTCCTAGCACATTGGTGTCGATCATCTCCCGGAAACCGTCCGGGTCCGCCTCGTAAATCGGCATGGACCCCTTGCCGCCATGGGCATAACGGCCGGCCTTTCCGGCATTATTGACCAGAATATGGAGACCGCCGAATGCTTCGACGGTTTCCGCGACAACACGCTTGCAGTCGTCTGAATCCGCCACGTCGCCCAGCAGGGCAAGGCCCATCCCGCCCGCGTCGCCGATGGACTCCAGAGTGTCGTCGAGCTCTTCGATAATGGTGTCGTCGGTTTCATCGGATCCGGGCGCTGCCGTAATTGCGATCCCCGCTGCGCCCGCCTCCGCGAAAGCGAGCGCCATTTCGCGCCCCAGACCGCGCGCGCCGCCCGTGATCAGAGCAACTTTACCGTCGAGTCGCATGGCTAGCCTTGCTCCCGCTCGATCGCCCGCCAGCCGATATCGCGGCGGCAGAACCCGCCCGGCCAGTCGATGGCATCGACCGCCCGATAGGCGCGGGTCTGAGCGTCAGCGACCGTTTTCCCCAGCGCGGTGACGGCCAGAACCCTCCCGCCGGCGGCGAGGATCTCGCCGTTTTCGCCGGGCGACGTGCCGGCATGGAAAATAGTGACATCCTTGTCGGAAGCAGCTTCATTCAGCCCCTTGATCTGGCTGCCCTTGTCGTAGGACCCGGGATAGCCGTTGGCGGCCATGACGACGGTCAGAGCCACCTCGTCATGCCAGCGCAGGTCGAAATCGGCGAGTTCGCCGTCCGCGGCGGCCATCAGCGCCGGCAGCAGGTCGGAGCGCAGCCGCATCATCAGTACCTGGCACTCCGGATCGCCGAACCGGACATTGTATTCCAGCAGTTTCGGTTTCCCGTCTTCGATCATCAGCCCGGCATAGAGCACGCCCTGATAGGGCGCGCCTTCCGACGCCATGCCTTTCATGGTCGGCATAACGATGTCGTCCATGATGGTCTGAACCATCGCCCCGGTGACGATGGGGGCGGGGGAATAGGCGCCCATGCCGCCCGTGTTGAGCCCGGTATCGCCGTCGCCGACCCGCTTGTGATCCTGCGCCGAGACCAGCGGCAGGGCGGTCTCTCCGTCGCACAGCGCGAAGAAGCTTGCCTCCTCGCCGCCGAGGAACTCCTCGATCACCACCTCCGAGCCCGCTGCGCCGAACGCGTTGCCTTCCAGCATGTCGTCGATGGCCGTGTTCGCCTGTTCGACTGTCTCGGCGATGATGACGCCCTTTCCGGCGGCGAGCCCATCCGCCTTTACGACGATGGGTGCGCCCTGTTCGGCGACGAACGCCTTTGCCTCTGCCGTATCCGTGAAGCGCCCGTAGGCGGCGGTCGGGATATCGTGCCGGGCGCAGAAATCCTTCATGAAACCCTTCGAGCCTTCGAGCATCGCGGCTTTCGCGCTCGGCCCGAAGCTCTTCACGCCGATTTCGGCGAGACGGTCGGCGAGTCCTGCCACCAGCGGTGCCTCGGGCCCGATGACGACGAAGCCGATGTCATTGTACTGGACGAATCGGACGAGGGCATCGACGTCTTCGGCGCCGATATCGACGCAGGTGGCGTCCTGCGCGATGCCGGCATTACCCGGCGCGCAGAAAAGCTCTGTGATCAAGGGAGAGGCTGCAATCGCCCAGCACAGCGCATGTTCCCGACCGCCGCCGCCAACCACCAGAACTTTCATCAATTGCTCCCGCTTCTCCGTTCTTCGCAGCTATACCCGTTTAGCATAGAATGCGAGTCGTCATGACCGCCGACAATCCCGTAGACCTGCCGCTCGACGAGCCGCTTCTGGCCGGCAGCAATATCGCCGAATTTTCGGTTGGCGAGATTTCGCGCGCGGTCAAGCGCACGCTCGAAGGCGAATTCTCGCGTGTGCGGGTGCGGGGTGAAATCTCGCGGCCCAACTACCATTCCTCCGGCCATCTCTATCTGACGCTCAAGGACGAGGAAGCCGTGATCGACGGCGTCTGCTGGCGGGGCACGGTGGGGAAGCTGGGACTCCGGGTCGAGGAGGGGATGGAAGTTGTCTGTACGGGGCGGCTTTCGTCCTACCCGCGGAGTTCCAAGTATCAGATCGTGATCGACGCTATCGAACTGGCTGGCGAGGGCGCGCTTCTGAAGCTGCTCGAAGATCGGCGCAGGAAACTGGCTGCCGAGGGGCTGTTCGACGAAGATCGCAAGCGGCCGCTGCCCTTCCTGCCCGAAGTCATCGGTGTCGTTACCTCGCCGACCGGTGCGGTGATCCGGGATATTCTGCACCGCCTGGCCGACCGGTTCCCGCGCCGCGTGCTGCTCTGGCCGGTTCCGGTGCAGGGGGATGGCGCGGCGGAACGGATCGCAGCCGCCATCGAAGGCTTCAATACGTTGCCGGAAGACGGAGATGTACCGCGGCCGGATATTCTCATAGTCGCGCGCGGCGGCGGCAGTCTTGAGGACCTTTGGTGCTTCAACGAAGAAGTCGTGGTTCGTGCGGCAGCGGCCAGCGAAATCCCGCTGATTTCCGCGGTCGGGCACGAGACCGACACGACCCTGATCGATTATGCCTCCGACCGGCGCGCGCCAACGCCCACCGCGGCCGCCGAGATGGCGGTGCCGGTTCGGGCCGAACTTGCTGCGCGCATTCTCGACACCGAGCGACGGATGGTTTCCGGGCTGGAACGCGGCTGGGAAGACCGGCGCGTTCGGCTCGACGGGCTGGCGCGCGGCCTGCCTCAGCCCGAACGGCTGCTGGAAGACGCGCAGCAGGATATCGATGTCGTCGCCGACCGTCTGGCGCTCGCCATACGCAACCGTATGGAACAGCCCGGCGAACGCGTCATTTCGCTCGGCAGCCGTCTGCGGCATCCGCGCGACGTGATGAACGCGGCGGGCGACAGGCTGGGCGCGGCGGCGCGCCAGCTGTCCACGGCCGGGCAGACTGTTCTTCGCGAGCGTCAGGGGCGTTTCGCCGGACTTGATGCAGGAAACCGGTTGCCGGAAGCGGTTGGCCGCATTCTCGGCAAATCGGAAGACCGGCTCGAAGGCACGGCCAAGCTGCTCGACTCCTATTCCTACAAGGGCGTGCTGGAGCGCGGCTTTGCGCTGGTGCGCGACGGCAGGGGCGGGGCGATCAAGCGCGCCGCAGGCGTCTCTGCCGGGGATACCGTCGAGATCGAATTTTTCGACGGCGCGCTGGGCGCGACAATCGATGCAGATGCGCCGCCAAAGCCGAAAAAGAAAGCGCCTGCCCGAAAATCACCGAAGGCAGGAAGCGGCGACGACAAGCAGGGCAGCCTGCTGTGATCCGGGCTTTTGTCGTCTGTCTGCTGATTTCCCTGATTCCCGCCGGCGCGTCTGCATTGACGCTGAATGGCGAGGCGACGCAGGGCGGTTTACTGATTGGAAAGACCGAACCCGGTGCAAAGGTCATGCTGGACGGCGAGCCGGTTCCGGTTACGCCCCAGGGCGATTTTCTGATCGGCTTCGGACGCGATGCGAAGAAGGAGGCGGCGCTTTCAGTCGTTTATGCGAATGGAAAGGCCGAGCGGCGAACCGTTACGGTTACGCCCCGCAAATACCGCATCCAGCGCATTGACGGTCTGCCATCCCGCAAGGTCGAGCCGAAAAAGCAGGATATCGAGCGCATCGTCGCCGAGCAGAAGATGTTCCGGGCGGCCCGCGCGCGCCTTACGCCCGAAGGCTGGTTCCGACGCGGGTTCGTCTGGCCGGCGAAGGGAAGGATCAGCGGCGTCTATGGCAGCCAGCGCATTCTAAACGGCAAGCCGCGCCGCCCGCATCTCGGCGTCGATGTCGCCGCGCCGGTGGGTACGAAGGTGGTCGCCGCGGCGGATGGAATCGTCGCGCTGGCGCATGAGGACATGTTTTTCACCGGCAGGACGATCCATATCGACCACGGGCTCGGGCTCGGCACGGTCTACGCGCATCTCAGCCGGCTGCATGTAAGGAAGGGCGAGCGCGTGAAGAAGGGGCAACTCATAGGACGTATCGGCAAGACCGGTCGCGCGACAGGCCCGCATCTTCACTGGGGAATGACGCTGGGGTCGGTCAGGCTCGACCCGGCGCTGGTCGTGGGCGAGATGAAGTAGGTTTTGTCAGGCTGTAATGCGCTGGCGGCGGGCCAGCGCCATGCCTGCGAGACCGATCCCGAAGATCAGCATCGCGCCGGGTTCGTCCACCGCCTGAACGGTCAGGACATCCGAGAGCGCATAGAGCGAATGAAGCGCGCTGGTGCTGTCCGAGCCTGACTGCTGGACCCAGGTGGTTCCCGTGGAATCCGATCTGGCCAGAAAGGCGAAATTGCCGCCGGAGACGTTGCCGAGCACGGCGAACGCGTTGTTGGTACCGTCGAACCGTGTTCCTGCCCAGACGTCTGTATTAAGCGTCGCGCCGTTCTGATCGACATTCAGGGGATTGTCGACCGAACCGTCCCAGAGATCTGCGTTGTCGTCGGCCAGCTTCGTCCCGTCGAGCAGAAAAATCGGGACGCCGGTATTTCCGGGAACGGTGATGTTGGTGCCGGTATTGTCCCGCGCGGCCGTCGTCAGGGTCGATGCGATCGCTTTCCACGTTGTGGCCAGTGCCGAAAGCTCCGATACCAGGTTGGCCTGCGCGGTCACGAAACTATTGTAGGTATTGATGTCCGTCGATACGGCGTCCGTCGTACCGCTGGTCACGAAGGCCAGCCTGTACTGCGTGCCCACGGCCAGACCGGTCGGAACGGTCAGCGGCGCTGCATTGACGGGCGGGATGGCTGAAGCCAGAAGGGCGATTGCAACGACAAGGGCGCCCCAAACGATTCCCAACGATTTCATTTCTGCTGAACGGATCCTTAAATCTGCGAGACCGGCAATGCGGTTCGGACAATTTTCTTGCCGAGGTTATCATAGCCTTATGATGGCCTCAAGTGTCCGGCCACCGGCTGTGGAGCCAAAGCCACTGGCTGGGGCGTTCGCGAATCCAGCCCTCGAACAGCATATTCACCGAACGCATGGCGGTTTCGATATCGCGCCCCGGGTCGCCGGAGTTCTCCAGGCTGATGGCTGGCAGGAAGGTGATGCGGAAACGACAGCCTTCGAGCCTTTCGATCCGCGCCGGGACCATCGGTGTACCGTATTTCCGGGAAAGTTGCGCCGCAGCCGTGGCTGTCATGGCGTCGCGACCGAAGAACGGCACAGCGATTCCATCATTCATCTTCTGGTCGAGCAGCATGCCGAGCGACCGGCCTTCCCTGAGCGCGGCGACGGCGCGGCGTGCCCCCTCACGTCCCTTGGGCGCTACATCGCTTTCTTCGAGCCCCCGCGCCCGCCGCAGCATCCTGTCGACCAGCGGGTTGTTCGCGGCGCGGTAAACCGGAACGCAGGGAACGCCGATCCTGGCGGATACCGGCGGCAGGGTTTCCCAGTTCGCGAAATGGCCCGAAATCACGATGCAGGGTTTCTCCGGGTCGCGGGCCGGCAAGATATGCTCTTCGCCTGCAAGCTCCAGCCGGGCGGAGACGATGCGGGCGAGGTGAGGCAGTTCGCCGACCGTACGACCGAGATTGTCCCACATCTCTTCGACGATTGCGGTGCGGGCGGCGGCGTCCAGTTCCGGCAGGGCGCGTTCCAGATTGCGCTCGGCGCGGCGGGTTATACCGAGCCGGCGTCCGATCATTCGTCCCAGCCAGCCGGCGAACGCCGAAGCCGTGTCGACCGGCAGAACGCGGAAGAACCCGTAAAGGACGGCGACGCCCAGGGCCTGCAGCGGGTAGATGACGAAGCGGCGGAAAAGGCGGCGGTCAGCCATTGTCCAGCGCCTTTCCGATCAGCGTGTCAATGGCGTCCGTCTCGGCCCATTCGAGCGCGATATCCAACGCCCTGACCATGTCCTGCGCTTCGGCCGGAAAGCGGACAAGATCCTTCTCCGTTGTTACGGGGACCGACTCTGCGGCCTGTGCGGCGTCGCATAGCTGCATGATCTCGTCGGGCGTATAGAAGTGATGGTCGGGGAAGCTCCTGACACCCGTCAGCGTGCAGCCGATTTCGGCCAGGGATTCGAAAAATTTCGCGGGGCGTCCAATGCCGGCGAAGGCGAAGACGCGTTGGCCGGCAATCTCCGGGGCGGGAGTGGGCACGATCCGCGCTCCGAATGTCGGAACCCTGTTTCCGATTCTCGAAAGCGTGCCCGTCCGGTCCTCGCCGATTACCACCGCGGCATCGGTCCGTGAGAGCCCGGTATCGATCGGCTCACGCAGAGGGCCTGCCGGAATGACGAAGCCGTTGCCGAACCCGTATCCCCCATCGATGGCAAGGATCGATAGCGTCTTTTTCAGGCCGGGATTCTGAAACCCGTCATCCATCAGCAGGACGTCCGCACCGGCTTCTACCGCGCGGCTCGCGCTGGCGGCGCGGTCTGCGCCGATCCAGGTCGGCGCGACTCTTGCGAGCAGCAACGGTTCGTCGCCTGCGTCGTACGCATCGTGACGGTCGGGCTCGACCTGCACCGGGCCTTTCAGCCGTCCGCCATAGCCGCGCGACAGGATATGGGGCGTGCGGCTCATCCCTGTCAGGCGCCGTGCCAGCGACAGGACCAGAGGCGTTTTGCCGGCGCCGCCCGCTGTCAGATTGCCGACGCAGATAACCGGGACGCCCGGGTCTTCGGGTGAGGACAGGCAGCGGCGCGCCTTCCCGGCTAATCCGTACAACGCGCCCAAAGGCGATAAAAGCAGGGCTGCAGGGCCGCGATGTTGCCAGAAATCAGGCGCGTGCATGAGGTCAGCCCCGGTCCGCCGGCAGGCAACCGGTTTCGGCGAGATAGGGGTTCAGGGCCTCCATGACCGCGTCCAGAATGCCATCCTTTGCGTTGGCGACCGTCTCGGCAGCAGAGACTCTTTCGGCGTAGAGCGCGGAATTGCTTATCAACCGGTCGACGGCCGGGGCAAGCCCGCTTCCGTCAGCGATTTCTTCCGTCGCACCGGCCTGTGCCATTTCCGCGGAGATGGCCAGGAAATTGGTCATATGCGGGCCGTGGATCACCGCGCAGCCGAGTTTCGCGGCTTCGAGCAGGTTCTGCCCGCCATGCGGGATCAGCGTGCCGCCGATGAAGGCGACTGGCGTCAGGCGATAGAACAGCCCAAGCTCGCCGACCGTGTCGGCGATATAGATCTCGGTATCGGAACGGATCGCAGGGTCATTCGCCCGCCGCGCCACCTTGAGCCCCTGCTCAGCAGCGAGTCTTTCGATATCCGGCCCCCGCGCGGGATGGCGCGGCACGATGATCGTAAGCAGGCGGGGAAAGCGTTGCGCGAGCGTCAGGTGTGTTGCGATGACTGTATCGTCTTCGCCTGCATGGGTACAGGCGGCGAGCCAGAGCGGCCGCCGCCCGACCGCTTCCATCGTCTTCGCCAGATCGCCCTGGTTGACCGGCAGGGGAGCGGCGGCGAACTTCAAGTTTCCCGGCACCGCGACCGGATTTGCGCCCAGCTCTTTCAGGCGCCCGGCGTCCAGTCCGGATTGCGCCAGGCAGAGCGAGAAGCATTCAAGCAACCGCCTGATCGTTCTCGGCGCCCGGCGCCAGCCCTTGAAGGAGGACGGCGAAATCCTGCCATTGATCAGGACAAGCGGAATGCCCCGCGCCGAGATGCCGCGCAGAAGGTTCGGCCAGAATTCCGATTCCATCCAGAGCGCGACATCCGGTTTCCAGTGATCGAGAAACCGCCCCACCCATGCCGGACGGTCGACCGGAACGTACTGGTGAAACGCGCTTTCCGGCAGCCGTTCCGCCATGATCGCCGCCGATGTAACCGTCCCGGTTGTGACGAGGATCGAAGCGTCGGGACAGTCGGCGGAGAGACGGTCGATCAGGCACAGGGCCGAAATGGATTCGCCGACGCTGGCGGCGTGTAGCCAGATAAGCGGTCCGTCGGGCCTTGCGCGGCTGGCGATGCCCTGCCGTTCGCGCGCGCGCGCCGGGTCTTCCTTGCCGTGCGCCTGTCGTCGTCCGAGATAGAGTCTGATCGCGGGGCCGAGCACTGTCGACAGGCAACGATACAGCCCCAGCATCAGGCGCGGCCCTTAGCCATGTCGGGCGCGCCCGGCTTTATCTGCGGAAGGCCGAGTTCATCGTCGAGCGCGGCGGCAAGCGCGTTCAGCCGGTCCTCCAGCTTTCGCGTTTCGGCGTCGACATCGGCGTCGCGCGGGATGTCCAAAGGCTCCCCCCAGCGGACGATGCCCCGCCCGAAAGGCAGGGGGATCAACATCCGGTCCCAGCTTCCGGCCAGCCGGATTGGGCGGCATGCGTAGGCCAGCGGCAGGATGGGGGCGCCCGCCAGCCTTGCCGCCTGCACGGCCCCAGGGGTAGCGCGCATGCGCGGGCCGCGCGGCCCGTCCGGCGTTATGCCCACGCAACCGCCGTCGAGCAGCGTCCGCACCATACCGCGCAGCACCGACGCTGCCCCGCGGCTGGTCGATCCGGCCAGCGTTCCGATACCCAGAATACCGACGGTGCGTGAGATCAGTTCGCCGTCTGCATGCTGCGAAATGACCATCTGGAACCGGGCAGGGTAGGGCCAGGCCTTCGGCAGCATCAGCAGCCTGCCGTGCCAGAACGCGACGACGAACGGTCGGCCTTCGGCGAGCAGTTTTTCGGGATGGTTCGCGCCGTCGACCCGCCATCGGCCGGTCAGCCACACGAAACGAATATACTGCGCGGCAAGCCAGCAGGCGGCGGCGCGGAGGACAGGACTCCGCGACAGGGACTTGAAAGCCATGGTCAGGCGGTTGCGGCCGCGACAGGCGCGCCGGAATCGGAAGCGGCCTGTTCCGCAAACTGGACCGCGTAAAGCCGCGCATAGGCGCCGCCGGCTTCCAGCAGCGAACGGTGCGTCCCCTGTTCGACAACGCGTCCACCGTCCATCACGTAGATGATGTCGGCGGCGGTGACGGTCGATAGCCGATGCGCGATGACGACGGTGGTGCGGCCGCGGGTCAGCGTATCGAGTGCAGCCTGGACCTGTCGTTCGGTTTCGGAATCGAGAGCGGAGGTGGCCTCGTCGAGAAGCAGGATGGGTGCGTTCTTGAGCATCGCGCGGGCGATGGCGATACGCTGGCGCTGGCCGCCCGACAGGCGCAGCCCCCGCCCGCCGACATGGGTGTCGTACCCATCCACCAGGGTTTCGATGAAGTCGTGCGCATCGGCTGCTTTCGCCGCAGCCCGAATGTCCTCGTCCGAGGCGTCGGGACGTCCGTAGGCGATGTTGGCGCGGACCGTATCGTCGAACAGGGTGATGTCCTGCGCGACCAGCGCGATATTGGCGCGCAGCGACGCCAGCGTGACGTCGCGAATGTCATGGCCGTCGATGGCGATGCTGCCCGTATCGCAGTCGTAGAAACGCGGTATCAGATTGAGGATGGTCGATTTTCCGGCGCCCGACGGGCCAACCAGCGCCACGGTCCTGCCCGGCGGAATATCGATCGTGATTCCATCAAGCGCCGCCCGGCCTTCATCGTAGGCGAACCCGACAGCGTCGAACCGGATGCCGCCTTTGACGTTCTCCAGGTCTGTTGCGTCGGGTCTGTCCTGGATCTTGGGTTCGACATCAATCAGGGCGAAGATCCGCTGAGCCGCGGCGAGCCCTTCCTGGAGCGATGCGTTGAGATTGGCGAGGCTCTTCATCGGCTGATAGGCGAGAAGCAGCGCTGTGATGAAGGAAAAGAACGTCCCCGGCGTGGTCGTTCCATCGATCACCCGCGCGCCGCCATACAGGATGACCACGGCGATGGCGACGCCGCCCAGCGTTTCCATGATCGGGTGGGTGAGCGAGCGGACCCGGGCGGCCTTCTGGACGAGCTGGAAGATGTTTTCGATCACGCCGCCGGCGCGGCTTATCTCGTAATCCTCCATGCCGTAGGCGCGGACATGGCGCGCGCCCTGGAATGTCTCGTCGAGAATGGTGGTCAACTCGCCCATCTGGGTCTGGGTGTTGGCGGACACCTTGCGCATCCGCCGCCCGATCCGGACGATGGGAAACACGGCGGCAGGGAACACGAAAAACGAGATCAGCGCCAGCAGCCAGTCCTGGTAGAACATCAGGGCGACGAGAAAGGCCAGCGTCAGCGAATCCTTGGCGATACCGGTCAGCGCGGTCGAGACGGCGGCGCGCAGCATGTTGGCGTCGTTGTTGAAGCGCGAAATCAGGTTGCCGGTCGCGTTCGACTGGAAAAACGCGATATCGGAGCGCATCAGGTGGGCGAACATCTGCAGTTGCACGCCCGAGATGATGCGCTGGCCGATATGGTTCATCGTCACCGACTGACCGTAGGTGGCGCTGCCCTTGATCAGTGCGATGACAAGGATCGCCGTCGGCACCAGATAAAGCATCTCGCGGTTGCGGTTGAGAAACACATCGTCGAGCACCGGCTGCATCAGCCAGGCATTGGCGGCGGTCGCGCCGGCGACCAGGATCATGCAGAACACGGCGAACGCGATCCGCCCGAAATGCGGGCGCACATACTGACGCACCAGCCGGTCGACCAGAATACGGGTCGAGATACGGGCAGGGGGCGTCGCGTCCGGCGCGGTCGAGGGTGCGGAACTGTTCATGTTTTGGCCGAAGACCATAACATGGGCGCTGAATCACGGCCAAACAAATGGCGTGAGGGTCTGTTCCTGAGTGGGCCGCGGTCAGACCCCGGCGACCGTCATCCCGTCGATGCGGAGCGTCGGAGCGTCCGTTCCGGTAAGGAACACCAGGTCGTTGGCCGGTGTGACCGCCATGAACATGTCTTTCAGATTGCCTGCCACCGTCATCTCGCTGACGGGATAGGCAAGCTCGCCGTTCTCGATCCAGAACCCGCTGGCGCCCCGGCTGTAATCGCCGGTGATGCCGTTGACCCCCATGCCGATCATCTCGGTGACGAAGAAGCCGTTTTCGATTTCCGCGATCATGTCTTCGGGCGAGATCGAGCCGGCTTCCATATAGACGTTGGTCGATGACGGTCCGGGCGGACCGCCGGTGCCGCGCGAGGCGTTGCCGGTGCTTTGCAGCCCGAGCTGGCGCGCGGAGGCGAGGTCGAGGATCCAGGTGGTCAGCCGCCCGTTATCGATCACGCTCTTCTTCCGCGTTGGCAGGCCTTCGGCGTCGAACGGCTTGGAGCGCATCCCGCGCGGGCGCAGCGGGTCGTCGACCAGGGTGATGCCGTCGGCAAAGACCTGCTTTTCCATCATGTCCTTCAGGAAGGACGTGCCGCGCGCGATGGACGTGCCGTTGATCGCCGAAAACAAATGCCGGACCATGCCGCCCGAGACGCGCCAGTCATAGATCACCGGCACGGCCTGGGTGCCCACCTTGCGCGGGTTGAGGCGGCGCACCGCGCGCTCGCCCGCGTTGCGGCCGATCTCGGCAGGCGACGACAGATCCTCGAAATGCACCGCGGTGGTGTAGTCGTAGTCGCGCTCCATCGCCGTGCCTTCGCCGGCCAGCACCGACACCGACAGGCTGTGAGACGACATCGAATAGCCGCGCGCGAACCCGTTGGTGGCGGCGACCGCGACATTGGCGATCGACCAGCCGGCCTCCGCGCCCTCGGAATTGGTGACGCCGGCGACCGCGCGGGCGGCGTCTTCCGCCTCCGCCGCCATCTCCTTCATCCTTTCCGGGTCGGGCTCGACCGGATCGCAGATATCGAGATCGGGAAATTCGGTGGCGAGCTGTCCCGGATCTGCGATGCCGCAGTATTTATCCTCCGGCGCGGCCTTCGCCATGGCCACCGCGCGCTCGACCATCTCGGCGATGGCCTCATCCGAATGATCGGTCGAGGACACCACGGCCTGCTGCCTGCCAATCATGACGCGCAGGCCCAGATCGGCGGATTCCGCCCTCTCCAGCTTTTCCGGATTGCCGAGCCGCTGCGCGATCTCCAGCGACGTCGCGTCGTAGACCAGCGCGTCGGCCGACTCCGCGCCGGCCTTCTTCGCCGCCGTGAGCAGATTGTCGAGGGTGTTCAGATGGTTCGATGGCGACGACATTATGACTCCCGTTGGTCCGGTGCTGTTACTTCCAGATCGATTTTCCGCTGGTCGGCAGGCCTAGCTCATCCCATATCGCGTCGACCCGTTCAATGACCTCGTCCGACATACGGAGTTTTCTGCCCCATTCGCGGTCGGTTTCGGGCGGCAGCTTGGCCGTGGCGTCGATGCCCATCTTGGAGCCGAGGCCCGGCAGGGGGGACGCGAAATCCAGGTAATCGATCGGCGTGTTCTCGACGATCATCGTGTCGCGGGCCGGGTCGACATTGGTGGAGATCGCCCACATCACGTCTTTCCAGTCGCGCGCGTCGATATCCTCGTCCACCACGATCACGAACTTGGTGTACATGAACTGCCGCAGATAGGACCAGACCGCCATCATGATGCGCCGCGCATGGCCGGGATAGGCCTTGCGGATCGACACAACGGCGATGCGGTAGGAGCATGCCTCCGGCGGCAGCCAGAAATCCGCGATCTCGGGAAACTGCTGGATCAGCAGCGGGGTGAATACGTCGTTGAGCGCTTCGCCCAGCACCGACGGTTCGTCCGGCGGACGGCCGGTGAAGGTCGAGAGGTAAATCGCGTCGCGCCGCATGGTGATCGCGCTGGCGGTGAAGACGGGGAATTTCTCTGTCGCGTTGTAATAACCGGTGTGATCGCCGAACGGGCCTTCGTCGCCGAACTCGGTCAGCGACACATGACCCTCGATGACGATCTCGGCATTGGCCGGCACCTGCAGCGGCACGGTTTTGCAGTCGGTGAGCGCGACCTTCTCGCCGCGCAGCAGCCCGGCAAACTGGTATTCCGAGAGCGTCTCCGGCACCGGCGCGACGGCGGCAACGATGGTTCCCGGGTCGGCGCCGATGACGACGGCGGCGGGGATCGATTCGCCGTTTCCGGCGGCATGCGCCTCCGCCCCGCCGCGATGGGCGAGCCAGCGCATCAGCGTGGTGTTCCTGCCCGTCACCTGCATGCGGTAGATGCCGAGATTGACGCCTTTCGGCCCGTCGGTGACGACAAGCGGCCAGGTAATCAGCGGCGCGGGCTCACCCGGCCAGCAGCTCTGGATCGGCAGGGCGGCGAGATCGATATCGTCGCCCTCGATGACGACTTCCTGACAGGGTGCAGAAGACACAGTCTTCGGCTTCATCGCGAAGACCGATTTCACCATCGGCAGCATTTCGAGCGCCTCGCGCCAGCCGCCCGGCGGTTCGGGCTGACGCAGGAAAGCGAGCTGTTCGCCGAACGAGCGCAGTTCCTCGGGCTTGCGGCCCATCCCGGCAGCGACGCGCCCGACCGTGCCGAACAGATTGACCAGAACAGGGTGCGGCGACGGGGTTCCATCGGCGCGGACCGGGTTTTCGAACAGGACCGCCGGCCCGCCCTCGGCCAGAAGGCGCGTCTGGATTTCCGTCATCTCCAGCACGGTCGAAACCGGCGCGGCGACGCGCACAAGTTCGCCATCCGCTTCGAGCTTGGCGATAAAATCTCTCAGGCTGGCAAAGGCCATGGGCAGGGTTCCGTGTTCAAACTGGCTTCTGTTTACCTGTAGCGCCTTGTGTCAGGCAAACGCCACTTTTCAGGACCGGCCTTCTGTATCAGATTGAGCGCCATGACCGACCCCGTTGCGCACGCCAAATCCTATCCCTTTCCGGCACCCGATCACTGCTTCGTCTATGAAGCGGGCGCGTGGCGGAAGCTCGACGATTACGGGTTCGAGCGCACGGGCCGCACGCCGGTGCTTGCTGCCGGATCGAACCAGTCGCCCGAACAGCTGATCCGCAAGTACGGGCATCTGCGCGAAATCGGTCCGATTCCGGCCGAGCGCGGGATGCTGCACGATTTCGACGTGGTCTATGCCGCGCACCTGGCGGGATATGGGTCGCTACCGGCGACGTTTCAGCGTTCGCCGGGGACCATCGTCCGGGTCTTCGTGCTGTGGATGACCGCCGCGCAGCTTGCCCGCATGCACGAGACCGAAGGCAATTACAGCTACGACCACCTGACCGGTATCCGGGTTGATTTCGACTCCGGCGCGACCGCGGATGAAGCCTTTGCCTATAGCTCGAAGGTCGGGTGCTATTCGCAGGACGGTCAGTGCATTGCCCTTGCCGAGATCGCGGCTGAGAACCGGGTATTCGTCGCGAAGCGCCAGACCGGCGCGCTGGAGATGATCCGCGACCGGCTTGAACCGGGCAAACCGCTGGACGAGTTCATTCGCGATCATATCGATGACGATCTGGTCCGCGACGCGCGGTCGAAGGCGCTCGGCGAGAGGGCGATTCCAGCGCTCTACCAGCGACGCGCGCTGCTGGAGCTTTAATTCAGGCCGGACAACAGAATGCCGGCCAGGAACAGCCAGGAATAGAGCCGGTTGGACTTGAATTTGGCGAGACAGTCCTTCGGGTCATTGATGTCGACGTCCCAGACCTGCCAGACAAGCTGCAGGAATCCCGCCGCCAGACCAGCGAAATACGGCCAGGAAAAGCCGCCCTGGATCCCTGCCCAGGCGAAGAACACGGTCGCAAATACGTAAAACGTATAGAGCCACGGCTTGCTGCCGAGCCCGAGCGCGCGGGCGGACGATTTGACGCCTGCGCCGACATCGTCGCGCCGGTCCTGGTGGGCGTAGATGGTGTCGTAGCCCAGCGTCCAGAAGATACCGCCGACATAAAGCAGAATCGCGGGCAGGGGCAGCGTGCCGCTTACAGCCGCCCAGCCGAGCAGGGCGCCCCAGTTGAAGGCGAGCCCGAGAAAGAACTGCGGCCAGAATGTCACCCGTTTCATCAGCGGATAGGTGAAAACCAGCACCAGCGACGCCGCGCCGACCAGTATTGCGAACGGGTTGAGGGTCAGAAGGATCGCCAGGCCGACGAAAAGCTGAAGCACCAGGAAGGCGAGCGCCTGCCGCACCGTTACCTCGCCGGCCGGCAGCGGCCGGTTGGCGGTCCGGGCGACCTGGGCATCGAAATCGCGGTCCATGATGTCGTTATAGGTGCAGCCTGCGCCGCGCATGGTCAGCGCACCGACCCCGAACGCCACGAACAGCCAGGCGTTATGCCACTCTCCGCCTGCAACGATCGCCATGCCGATCGACCACCAGCAGGGAAACAGCAGCAGCCAGGTGCCGATCGGCCGGTCGTAGCGGGCGAGCCGGATGTAGGGCCGGCTCCAGCGCGGCATGTAGCGGTCGACCCAGCCATCGACGGGAATGTCGCTGGCCCCTTCGGGATCGCTTTGCGGATCCCTTTGTGAAGGGCGGTCAATATCGGCTTTGAACGACTCTGCCATGGTATATTCTGTATTTCATGGGCGCGGTCCGACTATACACCGAAAGCGATCTTGCGACCGGTCTGACGGTGCCGCTGACCGCCGGGCAGGCGCATTATCTCGGCAACGTGATGCGGATGAAGATCGGCGACTCGGTCGTTCTGTTCAATGGCCGGGACGGGGAGTGGCGCGCTTCAATCGCTGAACTGCGGAAAAAAGGGGGGGCGGCATCGCCGACAGTACAGCTTCGAGCGCAGGAGAACGGTCCCGACCTCTGGCTGCTCTTTGCGCCGGTCAAACGGGCGCGGATCGATTTCATCGCGGAAAAAGCCACTGAACTGGGCGTCTCGGCAATTGCAACGGTCTTTACCGATAACACCGCCGTCAGCCGCGTCAACGAAGAACGGCTGCGGACCAACGCCATCGAGGCCGCCGAACAGTGCGGTCGGCTTTCGGTTCCGGATATTCAGCCTGCGGCGCGGCTTGTCCAGCGTCTCGACGACTGGCCAGGCGATCGCAGGATTATGCTGTGCGACGAAACCGGGAACGGCGCGCCCGTTTACGACGCGCTTGCCGGTCATGCGAACGGGGCGGACCCATGGGCGATCCTGTGCGGACCCGAGGGCGGTTTTTCGCCTGCAGAGCTTGACCGGCTCGCGGAAAATTCCATTGTTACGCGTATCAGCCTCGGGCCGAGGATTCTGAGAGCGGACACAGCGGCGATAGCGGCTCTTGCCTGCTGGCAGTCGACGGTTGGAGACTGGCGCAATAAGGCGTAGTGAGTACTCAAGTAGCGGTATCAGGACAGCAGAATGGCGGCACCCCCCTCAGAAGGCGGCGACCCGATCGAAAGCAAGGCCCAGCTCATCGAATCGCTGGAATCCGGCTGCAAGCCCAAGGAGGCCTGGCGGATCGGCACTGAGCACGAAAAATTCGTGTTCCAGCTCGAAACCAACCGGCCCGCTCCGTACGAGGGCGAGTGGGGCATAAGGGCTCTGCTCGAAGGACTGACCCGGTTCGGCTGGGAACCCGTGCTGGAGGCAGGCAACCCGATCGCCCTGCGTCATGAAAACGGCTGCTCGATTACGCTCGAACCGGGAGGACAGCTCGAACTGGCCGGTGCCCTGCTGGAAACCATCCACCAGACCTGCAACGAAGTGCACACCCATCTGCGAGAGGTCAAGGAGATTGCGGGAGAGCTCGGCGTTGGGCTTCTCGGTATCGGTTTCAATCCAAAATGGGCGCGTGAGGATATTCCCTGGATGCCCAAGGGGCGCTACCGGATCATGGGCGCCTACATGCCGAAGGTCGGGTCGATGGGGCTCGACATGATGCTGCGGACCACCACCGTTCAGGTGAATCTCGATTTTTCCTCCGAAGCGGACATGGTCAAAAAATTCCGCACGTCGCTGGCGCTGCAGCCCCTGGCGACGGCGATGTTCGCCAATTCCCCGTTTCGCGACGGCAAGGCGACTGAGTACCTCTCGCTACGCAGCCATGTCTGGGAAGACACCGACCCGGACCGGTGCGGCATCCTGCCGTTCGTATTCGAGGACGGGATGGGGTTCGAACGCTATGTCGATTACCTGCTCGACGTGCCGATGTATTTCATCTATCGCGGTGGCGAATATATCGACGTCGCGGGACGGTCGTTCCGCGATTTCCTCGACGGCAAATTGCCCGGCCGGCCGGGCGAACTGCCTACAATGGGCGACTGGTCGGATCACACGACGACCGTGTTTCCTGAGGTGCGACTCAAGAAATTTATCGAAATGCGCGGCGCGGACGGCGGGCCGTGGCGCCGGCTGTGCGCCCTGCCGGCGCTTTGGACGGGGCTTCTTTATGACACGACGGCGCTCGACGCCGCCTGGGATCTGGTGAAGGACTGGACGCCGGACGAACATGACTATCTGCGCCGAGAGGTGCCGAAAAGGGCTCTGGCGACCCCGTTCCGGGACGGTACCCTGCGCGACATTGCGTTTGACATGCTTGAAATCTCAACCGCGGGGCTCCGGCAACGCAAACGGATTGACAGCAAGGGTGCCGATGAGACTGGATTTCTCGGCACGCTCTACAATATTGTGGATAGCGGGCGAACACTCGCCGAGGAAAAACTCGGGAAATTCCATGGAGAATGGAATGGCGATATCGACCGCCTGTTCCAGGAATACGCTTACTGACCTGCGGCGCTTCGGGCTGGCCGCGCTGGTCGGTGGCGCAATTTTTACTGTTTTCCCGATATCAACCGTGTATGCGCAGTCTTCCGCTGCGCCTGCCGAAAAAGAGCCCCCAGCCAGCGAGTTCAAGCAGGGCGTCGCTAATCCCAATGCGCGCCAGGTTGAGCGGTGGGAGCTCGGGCTGAGACGTTTCTATGGCCGGCAGCGTTCCTCGACGTTCAAGGCCGATGAGGCGAAGGCGCTGCGCAAGCTTTATCGCGATCCGCTGGCGGAAAAGGACCCGCTGGCAAAAATGAACCGGGATCCGCTGCTGAAATACGGTTTCGGAAACCATCCGAAACTGCCTCAGGCCCCTGCAAATTCGGCGCCGCCGGCGCCCGTATTCGATCCCGGCGTTGCGCGTCTCGACCGGAACAATGATGGGTCCGTCAGCCTCGACGAATATGTGCGCGGCCGGAATCGCTCAGCAACGAGCGGCGGAGCCGTCTCCGGACGGGCGCAACAGCAATATCGGGAAAAGTTGCGCTCCCGGTTCGGATTCGCCGATCAGAATGGCGACGGGCAGGTAAGCCCTGAGGAGCTTCAGGGAGTCTCCGGCGCGCGATTCTAGTTTTTCTATAACTAGGTTGCGGTCCCGCCCACCGTCAGATTGTCGAGCAGCATGGTCGGCTGGCCGACGCCCACCGGTACGCCCTGACCGTCCTTGCCGCAGGTGCCGACGCCCGGATCGAGTTTCATGTCGTTCCCGATCATCTTGACGCGCGTCAGCGCATCCGGGCCATTGCCGATCAGCGTCGCCCCCTTGACCGGCGCGCCGATTTTTCCGTTTTCGATCCTGTAGGCTTCGGACGCGGTAAAGACGAATTTGCCGGACGTAATGTCGACCTGGCCGCCGCCGAAATTGACGGCATATAGCCCGTTTTCGACCGATTGCAGAATTTCCTCGGGGTCGTGTTCCCCTGCCAGCATGTAGGTATTGGTCATGCGCGGCATGGGGGCGTGCGCGAAGCTTTCGCGGCGTCCATTGCCGGTCGGCTTCATGCCCATCATGCGAGCGTTCTGCCTGTCCTGCATGTATCCGGTGAGGATTCCGTTCTCGATCAGCACCGTCTTCTCGGTCGGCGTTCCCTCATCGTCGATGGTGAGCGAGCCGCGCCGGTCGTCCATGGTTCCGTCGTCAATCACGGTGACCCCGTCCGCCGCAACACGTTCACCCATGAGGCCGGAAAACGCCGACGTCTTCTTTCGGTTGAAGTCGCCTTCCAGCCCGTGACCGATGGCTTCGTGCAACAGAATGCCCGGCCAGCCCGGTCCCAGCACCACCGGCATTTCGCCTGCTGGTGTCGCCACCGAATCCAGGTTGACCAGCGCCTGCCGGAGCGCCTCGTCGACCTGCGACTGCCAGGCATCCGGCGTAACATAGGCGGCGTAGCCGGTTCGGCCGCCGGTTCCATGACCGCCAGCCTCCATCCGGTCGCCGTCCGCCACAACGACCGAGACATTGACCCGGACAAGGGGACGAATATCTGCAAGGCGCTCGCCGTCGGCGCGGAGAATCTGGACCATCTGCCATTCGCCCGAGATCGAGGCCGATACCTGTTTGACCCTCGGGTCCTTGCTTCTCGCATAGGCATCGATTTCGGTCAGAAGCGCGACCTTGTCCTCGAAGCTCATTTCGCCGAGCGGGTTTACATCCGTGTAGAGCGACCGGTTGGTTGGCGACGGCGCTTCCGCCAGCGTGCCGCAATGGCCGGCACGGACGGCCTTGACGGTTTCCGCGGCGCGGCGAATCGCGGCATCGCTCAGTTCAGACGCGTGGGCGTATCCAACAGCTTCTCCGGCGATGGCGCGAAGACCAAATCCCTGAGCCGTATCGAACGAGGCGTTGCGCAGCCGTCCATCATCGAAGGCCAGGCTTTCCGACTGGCAATATTCGAGGAAAAGCTCGCCATCGTCGGCGCCATCGAGGGCGTCGGCGACGATCCCGGTTACTCTGTCCCGGTCCATCCCGGCCTTCTCGAAAAACAGGGTGTCGGTTGCTGCCAGGTCAGTCACATCAGTCTCCTGCACATTTTCCATTCCGCGCGCTCGTTCGACGCGCCGGGTTCAATCGATCTCCCAACGAATATGGAGCGGTCCCCGTCCGAAGTCATGCATTTTCCGGGAGCCGGGTCGATTCAGGCTGGAAGGCATAAA
>JAYOLL010000001.1:88925-147909 GCA_038120295.1 Rhodospirillales bacterium
CGGGTCGATTCAGGCTGGAAGGCATAAAAATGGCCATAAATCGGGAACGTTACGCTACACATTCCGCCGTGAATTGCGTACTATCCCGGCATATGAGTTCTCCAGCCGATCGTTTTCGACTTTCGGGTGTCACGGTCGAAAAGCCAGCCGCGGGAGAAGGATTACTGTTGCGGGCGTGGATGACGCTCCGTGGGTTGGAAAACGAAAGACCAGGATGAATTTACGGAACTGGATAACGCTGGCGGCCGGAAGCGCCGTTACCGCTGCCAGCGCGCGCGCTGTCGCCGGGGCGCCTGACGAATGGCAGCTCGGTATGCAGGCTGCCGCAACGCCTGTGATGGAACGCATTACCGACCTGCACGATATTCTGCTTTGGGTGACGATCGCCATCGCGATTTTCGTCACGGGGCTCCTTGGCTACACCCTCTGGCGTTTCAGCGCTTCGCGGAATCCGACCCCATCGCAAACCACTCACAACACGCTGATCGAGATGATCTGGACGGTGGTTCCGGTAATAATTCTTGTCCTGATCGCTGTACCGTCGTTCAAGCTGCTTTATTTTGCCGAAAAAGTTCCGAACGCTGATATTACCGTCAAGGCAATCGGTAATCAGTGGTACTGGGTTTACGAATATCCCGATCACGGGAAGTTCACTTTCGAATCCCGGATGATCAGGGACAGAAAAGACCTCAAGCCGGGCCAGCCCTATCTGCTGGAAACGGATACGTCCGTTGTGGTTCCCGTCAACACGACCGTCCGCGTGCAGGTGACCGCTGTCGACGTGATGCACGCCTGGGCGATCCCTGCGTTTGGCGTCAAGATCGATGCAGTACCAGGTCGTCTCAACGAGACCTGGTTCAGGGCCACGCAGGAAGGAACCTATTACGGTCAGTGTTCCGAGCTGTGCGGCGTCGAGCACGCATTCATGCCGATCAAGGTCGAGGTCGTGTCGAGAGAAAAATTCGACGCCTGGGTCGCGGCGAAAAAACAGGCCGCGGGCATTGAACCAAGGCCCTCTGATCGAACCATCGCCGCAACTGACAATCGTTAAGCCGGAAAGCCGTAGATAAATGAGTACCGCAGCACACGCGCACGATCATCATCCTACCGGGTGGCGTCGTTATCTGTTTTCGACGAACCACAAGGATATCGGCACGCTCTACCTGATTTTCGCGATAGCCGCCGGGTTAATCGGCGGCGCCATGTCGATCATTTTCAGGATGGAACTGGCCGAACCCGGTGCGCAGGTTCTGGGTGGAGACCATCAGCTTTACAACGTGCTGATCACCGGCCACGGGCTGATCATGGTCTTTTTCATGGTTATGCCGGCCCTCATCGGCGGTTTCGGCAACTGGTTCGTGCCGTTGATGATCGGGGCGCCCGACATGGCGTTTCCGCGTATGAACAATATCAGTTTCTGGCTTCTGGTGCCGTCATTGCTGCTGCTGGCTGCATCGGTTTTCGTGGATGGGGGAGCTGGCACCGGCTGGACGGTTTACGCGCCGCTCAGTACCTCGGGGCAACCGTCCGCGGCGGTCGATATGGCTATTTTCAGCCTGCATCTGGCAGGCGCGTCGTCGATCCTCGGCGCCATCAACTTCATTACGACCATCCTGAACATGCGCGCGCCCGGCATGACGATGCACAAGATGCCGCTGTTCGTCTGGTCGGTGCTGATTACGGCATTCCTGCTGCTGCTGTCGCTTCCGGTACTGGCCGGCGCAATTACGATGCTGCTGACCGATCGCAATTTCGGAACGACCTTTTTCAATGCGGCAGGCGGCGGCGATCCTGTCCTTTATCAGCACCTGTTCTGGTTCTTCGGTCATCCGGAAGTCTATATCCTGATTTTGCCGGGTTTCGGCATCATCAGCCATATTGTGGCGACTTTCTCGAAGAAGCCGATTTTCGGCTATCTCGGGATGGCGTATGCGATGGTTGCGATCGGCTTCGTCGGGTTCATCGTGTGGGCGCATCACATGTACACGGCGGGCCTTAACGTCGACACGGAGGCATATTTCACGGCGGCGACGATGGTGATCGCGGTCCCGACAGGCATCAAGATCTTTAGCTGGATCGCCACCATGTGGGGCGGCTCGATAGAATTGAAAACGCCGATGCTTTTCGCCGTCGGCATGATCTTCCTGTTCACGATCGGCGGCGTGACCGGCGTGGTGCTGGCGAACTCCGGGGTCGACACGGCGCTGCACGATACCTACTACGTGGTGGCGCATTTCCACTACACCATGTCGATGGGCGCGCTCTTCACGATGTTCGCCGGCTTCTATTACTGGATCGGCAAGATGAGCGGCCGGCAATATCCCGAACTGCTTGGAAAAATCCATTTCTGGGTAATGTTTATCGGCGTCAACGTTACCTTCTTCCCGCAGCATTTTCTCGGTTTGGCGGGCATGCCGCGCCGGATCCCCGATTATCCCGATGCTTACGCCGGCTGGAATATGGTCTCTTCTGTCGGCTCGTGGATTTCCGCGTTTGGCGCGTTGATCTTCCTCGTGCTGGTGTGGCGGACGCTCACCGCCGGAGAAAAGGTCGGCGACAACCCGTGGGGTGAAGGCGCGACGACGCTCGAATGGAAGCTGTCGTCGCCGCCCCCGTTCCATTCCTTTGAGGAACTGCCGACCGAATTCATGGAAGACGACAAGGTGAAAGCAAGGTGACGGAACAGGCGGCTCAGATGGATCTCCAGCCGGAACACGGGCCGGCATTCACCGGCGCGGACGTGCCCGATTTCGTGGCGCTTCTGAAGCCGCGCGTCATGTCGCTCGTGGTCTTTACGGCTTTCGCCGGTCTCTATCTCGCGCCGGGCACGATTCATCCCTTCATCGGCTTTGTCGCGGTGCTGTGCATTGCCGTGGGCGCGGGCGCTTCGGGCGCCATAAACATGTGGTACGACCGGGATATCGACGCCGTCATGGAACGCACCAGTTCGCGCCCGATTCCCGCCGGCAGAATGACCGCGGGGGAAGCGCTCGGGTTCGGCGTGGTGCTCGCCATCGGCTCCGTGACGGTCATGGGACTCGCGGTCAACTGGGCCGCGGCGGCGCTTCTGGCGGGAACGATCGGGTTCTATGTCTTCATCTACACGGTCTGGCTGAAACGCCGGACACCGCAGAACATCGTAATTGGCGGTGCGGCGGGCGCCTTCCCGCCGATGGTTGGCTGGGCCGCCGTAACGGGCGATGTGTCGCTTGGGTCGCTCCTGCTGTTCGCAATCATCTTCATGTGGACGCCGCCGCACTTCTGGGCGCTATCGCTCTATCGCAGCGGCGACTACGAAAAGGCAGGCGTCCCCATGCTGCCGGTGGTGGCCGGCGACGCCGAAACGCGGCGTCAGATCCTGATCTATACCGTCCTGCTTGTTCCGCTCGGCGTCGTTCCCAGCCTGATCGGCATGGCGAGCTGGGTTTACGGGGGCGTTGCGACGGTTCTCGGCGCGGTCTTTCTCGGTTTCGCGGTCTGCGTCCTTCGCGATCGCGGCGAAAAATACGCGAAGAGAACATTCGCCTTCTCCATCCTTTATCTGTTTCTCCTGTTTGCGATGCTGATCGTCGATCGGGCAGCAGGATTCTCGGGCTAGATCTGGGCTGAGTGCATGGAACCGCGGGAAGAGAGAGATCGCAGGATTCGTCGGCGGAATCTGGCCATGCTGGCGGTGCTGCTGTCGCTTGTCGGGCTGTTTTATGCAATTTCGATGGTTCGCGTCGGCGGGACGATGTAGGAGGCGCATGATGGACCGGCGCTACGTCACCCTGATTGGACTGCTTTGCGTTCTGGGCACGATGGGAACGCTGACCGCGTTTGCCGTGCCGCTGTACGACCTGTTCTGCCGGACGACCGGATTCGGTGGCACCACACAGGTTGCCGACCGGCCTGCGGAGACGACCATCAACCGGGTTATTACCATCCGCTTCAACGCAGATACGCATCCTTCGCTGCCCTGGCGTTTCGAACCGAAACAGGATTCGATGCGACTGCGTGTCGGGGAACCGGCGCTTGCTTACTACACGGTCCGTTCGAAGGTCGATTTCAGAACGACAGGCACGGCGACATTCAATGTAACTCCTGCCAAGGCGGGCCAGTATTTCAGCAAGATGGACTGCTTCTGTTTCACGGAACAGGCCGTTCGTCCGGGTGAGACCATCGAGATGCCTGTGCAGTTCTTCGTCGATCCGGAGATTGCCGCCGACCGCAATCTTGACGACGTTCAGACGATAACGCTGTCCTATATGTTCTTCCGTAAGGAAGGGGATGAAGAACCCGGTTTGCGCGCCGCTCTTGAGACGCCAGCCGGAATCCGAACGAGAAACGGAAACTGAAATGACCGCACCAGCCGATACCGGCGCGAACGGCTCCGAAAACAAGCATCCGTGGCATATGGTGGATCCAAGCCCCTGGCCGCTGACGGGCGCACTTACCGGTGGAGTGCTCGCGGTCGGCGCCGTGATGTACATGCATGGCAACGGCAGCCTGGTCCTTATCCTCGGCCTCCTGGGCATTCTGGCGACCATGTTCTTCTGGTTCCGGGATGTCGTTCGTGAGGCGACTCATCAGGGCCATCACACCGGACCGGTGCAGATATCGATGCGCTACGGCATGGTGCTGTTCATCGCATCCGAGGTGATGTTCTTCGCTGCCTGGTTCTGGTCGTTTTTCAATGCAAGCCTGTTTCCTCCCGCTTCCATAGCTGGCGTCTGGCCGCCACCCGGCATTTTTCCATTCGACCCCTGGGGGCTGCCTTTTCTCAATACGCTGATCCTGCTGGCGTCGGGTATCACCCTTACCTGGGCGCATCACGGCCTGATCGAGGGCAAACAGGATCAGGCGGTGCGAGGGCTGGCCCTGACAATCCTGCTTGGGCTGGTCTTTACCGGTGTCCAGGCATACGAGTACGGTCATGCGGCTTTCAGCTTCGCCTTCGAGGAGGGCGTTGCCGGCCGTGGGGGCATCTACCCGACCGTATTCTTCATGGCGACGGGCTTCCATGGTTTCCATGTCATCGTCGGTACGATCTTCCTGATCGTATGTTATTTCCGGACACGGGCAGGGCATTTCAGGCCTGACCACCATTTCGGGTTCGAGGCGGCGGCATGGTACTGGCATTTCGTCGATGTCGTCTGGCTGTTCCTGTTCTGCTGCATCTACTGGTGGGGCGCCGGAAACGCGCCTGTGCACTAGGATCACCTCATCGAGACGCTCCATGCCTGACGGACCGGACGCGAAATGGCCCACAGTTTCGCCTTTCCGCGCCGGCATCGCCTGTCGCTGTCCAAGATGCGGGCAGGGCGCTCTCTATGACGGTATCCTGTCAGTCGCCGAAAACTGCGGCGTCTGCAGCCTCGATCTGACCCCCCACGATTCCGGCGACGGCCCGGCGGTATTCGCTATCTTCTTTCTCGGCTTTCTGGTTGTGCCCCTGGCGCTGTGGCTTGAGGTTGTGGCTGCACCGCCGATGTGGGTCCATGTCGCGATCTGGCCGCCCGTCATCATCGTCCTCGCGGTGATCTGCCTGCGGCTGATGAAGGCGGTTCTGATAGCGTATCATTTCCGGAATCTTCGCCACGTCTATGATGAGTGACGACGCCTCACGGCGCTCACCCGCGGGGTTCCTGACGCTGGCAGTGGTTTCCGCGATATTCCTGTCGTCGCTCGGCGTCTGGCAGCTCCACAGGCTGACCTGGAAGGAAGCGTTGATTGCGGAGCGCAGGTTGGCGTTTTCCGTGGGAAGCATCGAACTGACGGATATTACCCAGAAACCGGCTGAGTGGAGCCGTGTGCGACTGACAGGCCATTTTCTCCACGGTAAATCACTGTTCGTCGGTCCACGGTCATGGCGAGGAGTTCCTCACTGGCGGCTTGTTACCGGATTCGAACTGGCGTCCGGGGGCAACGTTCTGGTGGACCGAGGCTGGTCGCCCTACAGCCGGTCCAAGGCAGAAATCTTCCGTCCCGAAGGCGTCGTCAGCATCAAGGGTATTGTCCGTTATCCGGCGCCGCCGGGACCGTTCACCCCGGTCGCCCCGCCTCAAGGAGATGAGTGGATCGCCATCGATCCGTTACCCATGGTAGGGAGGCTCGGAATACCGTGGCAGCAGAGCGCGCCCTTCTGGATAAACGCGATGCCAATGTCGGGTGATGGCCGGTATCCTACAGCGGACGCCAAACTGATCCTGCCGCCCAATAACCATCTCGGTTATGCCATTACGTGGTTCGGGCTTGCTGCTGGCGTACTGGGCGTGGCGGGCGCTTACTGGCGGCGCAGCCGGAAAACTACTTCCTGAGCAGGAATTCGCGGCCCAGCTTTACCCGGGGCGTTCCATCATATTCGACGATATCGGCGGTAGCATAGGTCTCCGACCATGTATTCGGCAGGTAGCTTCCGGTACCAATGACGTTTACGGGCGTATGGGCGGCGGCGAACATATGGCATTTGGCAGGGTTGAACCCTGAAGACCCGACGAGCTGCACATCGGGAAAACCGTTGTCGTTGAGGACTTCGCGGAGCCGCCAGATGGCCGCAGCGGAAACCCCGGCGCCGACCAGGAAACCGAGTTCTTCAGCCGAGCGATATCCGCGCACCACTTCCGGCACGTTCCGTTCGAGAACTGCATAGGACACGGTCGGGTCGAGGCTCTCGACGTAGCGGCTTCCAGGCGTATCCAGCCTGACAGAGAGCGTCCCGTTCGCAGCGCGTTCCGGAAATCTCTGGCAGACGGCCAGAGAGTCGGAAATTTCCTGTCCGAAATAATCGACCAGTACTGTCATGGGGGTGTCGGGAAACGCTTCATCGAACATCTCCGCGGCGCGGAGAGTCGTCCCGGCGTAGCCGATAAAGGCATGCGGCATGGTTCCAAGCCCGTTTTCGAGCCCGAAGAAATGGGCCGTGGCATCGGTGGCGTTTCCGATAAAACCAACCGCATCGCATTCCTTCTTTGCCCGTTCCGACCCCACTGACGCGGCATAGGCCATCAGTTCCGCCATGTCCGTTCCGGCGCAGTGCCGGGCATCCATCGCCAGGAACGATACTTTCGGCAGGTCGCAGCACATCGTGTAGGCGTTATAGGCGGCGACGCAGGGCGGGCCGAGTTTCTGCAGGAGCAGCGTTTCGAGCTCGGCGAGCTGTACCAGCCGGCCGCTGACATACATTAGCGGTTCGCCTGCGCCGACCCATTCTCCTTCGCCGTATTGCAGGTCGATTTCGACTTCGGTCTGGCGCTTCTTTGCGACAGTCTTCAGCCAGTCGATCGCGATCCTTGGAGCGGAAATGACCGGGCGGCGCATGAACACCGCGTATGTGACCCGGACGTCGCCGAATTTTTCGACAGCCTTGCGGGTGCGGGTAAAATACTTGTCGGTCCAGCGCGCGATTTCGCTATCGTCCGTTGGCCACGCCGAACAGCTATTCGAACGTCGTCCATCCTCCGTGCCCGCGTCTTCATCCTCGTGCGCCGGATCGATTCTTGCAGCCATGGGCCTTTCGGTTCCCCCCCGGGGTCGGTTCTGGTGTATAAGGCTCGCCTTTTGAACAGCTTATCGCCGGATTCGATGGACGCCTATAGCGAACTTGAAGGGATTTTTCGCCGAATTTCAGTGCTGGAGCAGGCCGAAGGCATGCTGCACTGGGATCATTCCGTCGTCATGCCTGAAGGCGGAGCAACCGCCCGATCGGAGCAGCTCGCCACGTTAAGTCTCGTCGTTCACGAGATATTCGAGGCGCCCCATGTGGCGGAGTTGCTGGACTCGGCAGAAGCGTCCCCGCCGGACGACGTCTGGGCGCAGGCGAATCTGCGGGAGATGCGCCGCCGCTGGCGTCATGCGACCGCCGTTGATGGCGCGCTGGTCGAGGCGTCGTCGCGGGCAGGGTCGAAGCTGGAAATGGCCTGGCGAGAAGCCCGGCCGAAAGGCGACTTTTCAATAGTCGCCGAACCGCTTTCCGAAATGCTCGGGCTGGTGCGTAGAAAGGCGGCCGCGAAATCCGAAGCGCTCGGTCTGCCGGCTTATGAAGCGCTGCTCGACCAGTACGAACCCGGAGCTCGTACCGAATCGATAGACAGAATTTTTGATGACCTGGCCGGCTTTCTGCCCGATTTCCTGCAAAAGGTCCTGGACAGGCAGGCGTCGGCACCGGCGCCGGAGATTCCCGACGGTCCGTTCGATACGGCGACGCAGAAGACGCTGTGCGAACGGCTGATGAAACATATCGGGTTCGATTTCGACCACGGGCGGCTCGATGTCTCGCTGCATCCGTTCTGCGGCGGAGTGCCTGACGATGTACGCATAACGACACGCTATTTCGAGCACGACTTCACCCAGAGTCTGATGGGTGTCCTGCACGAGACGGGTCATGCGATGTACGAACGCAACCTGCCCGCCGACTGGCGGCTTCAGCCGGTGGGTGAAGCGCGTGGCATGGCGATGCATGAAAGCCAGTCGTTGCTGATCGAAATGCAGGTCTGCCGGGGATCCGATTTCCTGTCCTTTGCGACGCCTTTGATGCGGGAAGCCTTCGACGGAGAAGGCGCAGCCTGGGAACTCGAGAACCTGAGCAGGCTTTATACGCAGGTAGAACCGGGATTCATTCGCGTCGACGCGGATGAGGTTACCTATCCCGCTCATGTGATTTTGCGCTATCGGCTGGAACGGGCGCTGATCGCCGGGGAGATGGAGGTTCCCGATATTCCCGCCGCCTGGAACGCAGCCATGAAGGAGCTGCTCTGCCTCACACCGCCGTCCGACCGGGAAGGGTGCCTGCAGGATATTCACTGGTTCCACGGATCGTTAGGCTATTTCCCGACCTACACGATGGGCGCGCTGGCGGCGGCGCAGATCTTTGCGGCGGCTAGCGACGCCATTCCCAATATCAAATCGTCTTTAAGACGGGGCGATTTCGCGCCGCTGATGGGCTGGCTCGCCGACAATATTCACGGGCAGGCATCCATCGCATCCACCGACGATATTCTGACCGCTGCGACAGGCGCGCCGCTCGGGACGGAGGCGTTCAAGACCCATCTTCAGGCGCGCTATCTGGCCTGAAGCCGTTATTGTCGGCGAAAGGTTTGGGCGATAGTCTGTGCCGCCATTTGCCGGCCCGACAATAGTCCTGACCGAACATCGAGGTTTTCTTGCATTATATCAGCACGAGAGGACAGGCGCCGGTCCTCAATTTCGAAGAAGTTCTCCTCACCGGGCTGGCGCGCGACGGAGGCTTGTACCTGCCGGAGGCGTGGCCGCAAATTTCAGCCGACGAGCTGAAAAGCTGGCGCGGGCTTTCCTATGCCGAGCTCGCCTTTCGGGTGATGCGTCCCTATCTCGGCGATGCGCTGACCGATGCCGAATTCAGGGACATCGTCGAGGCCTCTTACGATTCATTCAGGCATCCCGCAGTCGCGCCGCTGCGCCAGCTCGATTCCAACCTTTTCCTGCTGGAGCTGTTCCACGGGCCGACTTTGGCCTTCAAGGATTTTGCCCTGCAGGTGCTCGGGCGACTGTTCGATCATGTGCTGAAAAAGCGCGGCGAACGGACGACCATTGTCGGCGCAACGTCAGGCGATACCGGCTCGGCGGCGATCGAGGCCTGCCGCGGGCGCGACGCGATCGACATTTTTATCCTTCACCCCAAGGGCAGGGTATCGGATATTCAGCGCCGCCAGATGACCACAGTCTCTGACGACAATGTCCACAATATCGCCGTTGAGGGCTCTTTCGACGACTGCCAGGACCTCGTCAAGGCGATGTTCAACGACGAGCCCTGGCGCGATGAAATGCGCCTTTCCGCGGTCAACTCGATCAACTGGGCGCGGATCATGGCCCAGATCGTCTATTACGTCGCCGCATCGATTGCGCTCGGCGGACCAGACCGGAAGGTCGCCTTCGCCGTTCCGACCGGCAATTTCGGCGATATTTTCGCCGGCTACGCGGCGCATTGCATGGGGCTGCCCGTCGAACAGCTGATCATCGCGACCAACGCCAACGACATCCTGACCCGCTTCATGGAAACCGGATCGATGACAGCGGCAGGCGTCACTCCGACGCTCAGCCCGGCGATGGATATCCAGGTTTCAAGCAATTTCGAGCGGCTCCTGTTCGAACTGCACGGGCGCAACGGCGCGGCGGTGGCGCAGGCGATGATGGCGTTCCGCGAATGCGGCACGATGAGCGTGACGTCGGAGATGATGGACGAAATGCGCGGCCTGTTCGCTGCTGCGCGCCTCGATGACGACGGAATTCGGGAAACCATCGCGCGCACGCAGAAGAATACCGGCGTGACGATCGATCCGCATACAGCGACCGGCATGCATGCAGCATCCGTTTGTCGCGCCTATCCCGCGACGCCGATGGTGGTTCTGTCGACGGCCCATCCGGCAAAGTTCACGGATGCCGTGGCCGAAGCGACAGGCGCCGCCCCGACCCTGCCGCCGTCTCTGGCCGGCCTCATGGACAGGCAGGAACGGCTCTCGGTGCTGCCCAACGACCTGGCCGCGGTACAGGAATTCGTGGCCTCGCGAAGCCGCGCTGGCGGAGCAGCCGAATGACCGTCGAGCTTTCGGAGCTTCCGAACGGCATGCAGGTTGTGACCGCGCGCATGGATTCCGTGGAAACCGTGTCGCTCGGCGTCTGGGCGCGTGTCGGTACCCGATACGAGCACGCATCGATCAACGGCGTATCGCATATGCTGGAACATATGGCGTTCAAGGGTACGGCCCGTCGCGACGCCTACGCGATTGCCGAGGAGATCGAAGCGGTGGGCGGGCACCTAAACGCCTTTACCTCGCGCGAAGTCACGGCCTATCACGCGACGGTGCTCAAGGAGGACGTGGCGCTTGCCGTCGATCTGGTTGCCGACATTCTCCAGAATTCGCAGTTCGATGCCGGTGAACTCGAACGCGAGCGCCATGTCATTCTTCAGGAAATCGGGCAGGCCGCCGACACGCCCGAGGACGTGATCTTCGACAGGTTTCAGAGCACGGCGTTCCCGGAACAGGCGCTGGGCATGCCCGTGCTGGGGCCGCCCGAGATTGTGTCCTCCCTGACACGCGAACAGATCGTCGGTTATATGCAGGCGCATTACGCGGCGCCCCGGATGGTCTTTGCAGCCGCCGGCAAGCTAGAGCATGACCGGATTGTCGAGCTGGCCGAGGCGCATTTTTCAGGCCTGCCAGCGGGCGATAGCGCAAGAGTGGAAAAGGCGTCCTATCGCGGAGGCGACCGACGGGAAGCGCGTTCCCTGGAACAGGCGCATCTTGTCGTCGGGTTCAATGGGGTCGGTTACCACGATCCGGATTATTACGCCGTGGGCGTGGCATCGACCCTGCTGGGCGGCGGCATGTCGTCGCGCCTGTTTCAGGAAATCCGGGAGAAACGCGGTCTGGTCTATTCCATCTACAGCTTCTCGTCGTCCTATTCCGATGGCGGCTTGTTCGGTATTTATGCCGGGACTGGTGAGGACGGGCTGAATGAGCTGATGCCGGCTGTATGCGAAGAGCTGTTGCGCGCCCGGTCGTCGGTGGACGATGAGGAACTCGCGCGCGCAAAGGCGCAGCTTCGCGCCGGCGTAGTGATGTCGCTTGAGAGCAGCTATGCCCGGGCGGAGCAGATCGCCCGGCAGGTCGATATCTACGGTCGGCCCATTCCGATCGAAGAGATCAAGACGCGGATCGATGCTGTGTCGGTCGATGACGTGACACGCGCGTTCAGCCGGATCCTGTCGACTGTGCCGACGATAGCGGCGCTCGGGCCGGTTGAGGGGCTGGAATCCTATGACGATACCGCCAGGAGGCTTGCGGCCGCCGCGTAACCGGCGAATTCAGGCCAAGGGGGAACCGCCTCAGGCGTGGCCGGCGTCGCCCGACAGCATGGAGAAATCGATGCCGATCTTCGCCATGGCGCCCTGCCACTGATTTTCCGGCGGCGTTGAGAACAACAGCCGGTCGTCCGCGGGGACGCTTAGCCAGCCGTTATTGGCGATTTCCTGATCCAGCTGACCGGGCGCCCATCCTGCGTAACCGAGAGCGAGGATGCTGGCGCTGGGGCCGGTGCCCTCCGCGATATCCTTGAGGATATCGACCGTGGCCGTAAGGGCCACGTTGTTCTCGTTCCCTTCGATCAGCAGCGAAGCGTCCTGCATGTATTCGGGCGAATGCAGGACGAACCCGCGACCGGTTTCCACCGGGCCGCCGAAATGGACGCGGATTTCTGAGCCGCGGGGTGTTTCAGGTTCGATTCCCAGCTGATCGAGCAGGTCGGGGAAGCTGATGCTGTCGACCAGCTTGTTGACGACCAGCCCCATAGCGCCGTCTTCGGTGTGGGCGCACATATAGACAACGGTGCGGGCGAATCGCTCGTCGCCCATCTGAGGCATCGCGACGAGCAGATTGCCTGTCAGATAGCCGCTATCGTCCTTGTCGTTCATCCCGTAATCCTTTCGACTGACACGCACATTTTACCCATACGTGATGTCTCATCGCTCTATATAGTAAGGGAATTCAGCATATAAACCGTAAAACAATGACCATATCTGGGCAAATATCCCTGTATCGCTGGGCTCTCGTCCTGCTGGCGACCTTTTTACCCGCCTTTTGCGGGGTAAATTCGGCGATGGCGGCTGCAAGCCCATGGTGGGAAACCGATCACGGGTCTGTCCGCCTGATCGCAGCCAGCGACGCGGTCGGCAATGGCGATGCCCTGTCGCTGGGCCTGCAGTTCCGGATGAAGAAAGGCTGGAAGATCTACTGGCGCTCCCCGGGGGATGCCGGTTTTCCGCCGCGTCCTGACTGGTCTGCGTCGCGCAACCTGTCGGACGTTTCAATCGACTGGCCGAGACCGGTCCGGTTCGATGTGCTGGGCCTTACGACGCTTGGATACAAGGACGAGGTTGTTCTGCCGCTGAACGCGAAACTGCTGGCGCCCGGGCAGGCGACGTCGTTCAGGGCGTCGATGCCCTATCTGACCTGCAATGAGATCTGTGTGCCGTATGAAGCCGTGCTCGCGCTCGACCTGCCTGAGGGGCCAGAGACGACATCGCGCGAAGCGGGGCTCATTCAGAAATTCGCCGACCTCGTGCCGGGCAAGGGGGCGGTCGAGGGACTTGCCGTGTCCGACGTTCGCGTCTCCGGCGTGCCCGGCAAGCAGACATTGCGGGTTGCGGCGCGCGTTGCAGGCGGGGCGGAACCCGAACTCCTGGTCGAGGGGCCGCCCGGATTTAGGTTTGCACCGCCGGCGCTCGAGCGCCGCGGCGCTACGCCTGTTTTCGTGGCGTCGGTATCGCCGCCCTCCAAATCTGTGCGAGATGGCAAACCCGCCGATCTTGCCGGAAGGAACCTGGTTCTCACCCTGCTGACGCCCGATCGCGCGGCCGAACAGCGGGCGACAGTCCTGAAGGGCGAGATCGCCGCCGCCAGCGGGCCGGAGCCGATGTCTGTCGCAGCCTTTCTCGGCATCCTGGCCTTCGCCGTTCTCGGCGGGCTGATTCTGAACCTGATGCCATGTGTCCTTCCGGTGCTCTCGCTCAAAGTGCTTTCGGTCGTCGGACACGGCGGCGCGGAGGAAAAGGGACCCGTGCAGATGAGCTTTCTTGCCTCGGCGGCGGGCATTCTCGCTTCGTTTGCCGTTCTGGCCACCGCGGCGGTCGCCCTGAAATCGGCCGGGCATGCGGCAGGCTGGGGCATTCAGTTCCAGCAACCGCTGTTTCTGGGAGCGATGGCGTTGATCGTTGCGCTGTTTGCCGCCAACATGTTCGGCATGTTCCAAATCCGGTTGCCGGGCCGCCTCGCCGACACGGCGGCGACAGCGGGGCAGGGGCACGGGCTCGTGAATCACTTTGCGACCGGGGCTTTTGCGGCGCTGCTCGCAACGCCGTGCACGGCGCCCTTCGTCGGGACCGCTGTCGGATTCGCCCTGTCGCGCGGCCCGGTGGAAATCTACGCGATATTTATTGCGCTCGGGCTTGGGCTTGCTTTGCCCTATCTGCTGATCGCTGCGGTCCCGTCCTTTGCGACCCGCCTGCCGCGCCCCGGCCCCTGGATGGTGACGCTGAAGAAGATTCTGGGCGTGGCGCTTCTGGCCACCGCGATCTGGCTGCTAACGGTGCTGGCGGTGCAACTCGGGGACCGGGCGGCGTTGCTCGCCGGTGCGTTGCTTGCCGCGATCTTCTTCGTTCTGTGGGTAGGTGGGACGAAACAGGGTGCGTCCGCACGGTTTTCAGGCGTTGCCGTCGCAGCCCTTGCGCTTGCCGCGGTGTTCGCGCCGCCATCGATAGCGCCAAAATCGACCGGTACGAGCGTCCATACGGTGCAGGCGTTCTGGCAACCATTTGAGCCCGGCGCCATTGCGGAGCATGTTGCGGCGGGCAGGACCGTATTCGTCGACGTTACGGCGGACTGGTGCGTGACCTGCAAGGTGAACAAGGCGCTGGTGCTCGATTCCGCCGAGATCGTCAAGCATCTCCGTAGCGACGCAATTGTCGCCATGCGAGCCGACTGGACACGCCCTGATCCCGTTATCACTGGCTTCCTTGAACGGTTCGGGCGTTATGGCATCCCGTTCAACGTCGTGTTTGGGCCGGGAATCCCGGAGGGACGGACGCTTGGGGAACTTCTGACCAAGGGCGACGTCATGGCGGCGCTGGACGAAGCGTCAGGTCTGGGCAGCACGGTGACGCGGAAATAATCGCGAATTAATCCGTTTTTGTGAGATGGACGGGGTGACTCCAGCCCTTTCGGACACTATTTGAGATGCGACGTTAACCCCAAGGCAAGGAGAGCTTCCATGTCTATTAAAGAAGGCGACAAGGTTCCCGCCGGCACATTCAAGATTATGGGATCGGACGGTCCCCAGGACCTGACGACAGACGAGTTGTTCGGCGGCAAGACCGTGGCGCTCTTTTCGGTGCCAGGCGCCTTTACGCCGACCTGTTCGGCCAAGCATCTGCCCGGGTTCGTCCAGAACGCGCAGGCGCTGAAGGACAAGGGCGTCGACACCATCGTCTGCACGGCGGCCAATGATGTGTTCGTCATGAATGCGTGGGGCGCGGATCAGAATGTCGGCGACAATGTCGTCATGGCGGCGGACGGCAGCGCCGATTTCGCCAAGTCTTTGGGGCTCGAACTCGATCTCGGTCCGCGCGGCATGGGAATGCGGGCGCAGCGCTATTCCATGGTCGTCCGGGACGGTACGGTCGATAAGCTGAACGTCGAAGAACCGGGCGCGTTCGAGGTCTCCAGCGCCGAACACATGCTCGGTCAGCTGTAGGGTCGGGTTCAGATCCAGCGCCGTACGCGGCGCTGGAAATCCCGGTAGGCGTCTCCGAAGACGGAAGCGAGATAGGCTTCCTCGCGCCTGATGATCAGGAACTCGACCGTCAGCAGGCACGGGATCAGCGACGCCAGCAGAATCGGTTTCGAAAACGCCACGGCGATCCCGGCGTATAGCAGGGCAGCGGCGAGATACATCGGATTGCGGGTAATCCGGTAAGGGCCATCGGTAACCAGCGTGAGGGCGGGTTTCCGGACATCGATATGGGTTTTCGCACGGACAAAGCGTGCGATGGCCCAGGCTGCAAGAGCGATACCGAGCCCGACAAGCATCCAACCCGCAACGGAGCGCAGCAGAGGCGCGCCGATATCCATCGGAAACCCCCTGTCGGTGAGATAGCCGATCACGAAAAATGCCAGGTAGATCACTGACGGAAACGTAAACACATCCGGACCATGATCCGTTGTCGTCGTTTTTTCGGGATTGGCGGTCATAGGCCCGACCCGCCAGGGTCGACGATGCCGCGTCGGGCGAGCTCGTCGGCGCGTTCGTTTTCCGGATGTCCGGCATGGCCCTTGACCCAGCGCCAGTCGATATCGTGGCCCGCGAGAGCGTCGTCCAGCCGTTGCCAGAGATCGACATTCTTGACCGGTTTCTTATTCGCGGTTTTCCAGCCCTTCTGCTTCCAGCCAACGATCCATTTGGTAATGCCGTCCCGGACATAGGTGCTGTCGGTATAAAGAACCGCTGAAACAGGCCGCTTGAGCGATTCGAGTGCCATGATGGCGGCCGTCAGCTCCATCCGGTTATTGGTGGTTTCCGCCTCGCCGCCCCAGAGCTCCCGTTCCTCGCCCCGCCAGCGCAGGAGCGCGCCCCAGCCGCCGGGGCCCGGATTGCCGCTGCAGGCGCCGTCGGTATAGATTTCGACCGATCGTGTCGCCGGCTCGCTCATCGGCTCAGCCCGTACGCTTCCGGGCCGGAAACGCTCTGATGAAAGCGGAGCTTCTTGAGATATTCGAGAGGATCCTTTGGCTGGACCAGCGCGCCCTCAGGGTGGTTGAGGAGGTCGAAAAGCCGGGTCAGGAGAAACCGTACTGCGCTGCCGCGCGCCAGCGTGGGGAGAGCGGCCAGCTCGACCCTTTCCAGACGCCGCACGGTTTCGTATCCGGTGATGAGGTTATGCGCTTTGGTGACATTGAAACTGTTGTCGGGTTCGAAGCACCAGGCGTTCAAACAGATGGCGAGTTCGTAGGCGAAGGAACCGTTGCAGGCGAAATAGAAGTCGATGACGCCCGAGAGTTCGTCGTTGAGGAAAAACACGTTATCGGGAAACATGTCCGCGTGGATGATACCGTTCGGCAACTCGGTCGGCCATGCGTCGCCCAGCCATGTCAGCTCCGCTTCAAGCGTCGTGTCGAGCCCGGCATGGACCTCGTTGGCGCGCGCTTTGGTATCATTGAAAATGTCCAGCCACCCTTCACGGTCGAGGGCGTTCGCGCGGGTGAGCCCGAATCCTTCCGCTGCGAGGTGAAGCTGCGCCGCCGCAATCCCGATAGCCCGGCATTGTTCGGGCGATATGCGGCGTGGCCACATACCCTGCAGAAAGGATGTCAGGGCAGCCGGCCGACCGCAGAGCGTACGAAGGGCCTCGCCATCCCGCCCGTGTACCGGGGTGGGGCAGGGGAACCCGCGATCAGCCAGGTGGTCCATCAGTCCCAGAAAGAAGGGGAGGTCCTCCGGCGCGACGCGTTTTTCATAGAGTGTCAGGATATAGCTGCCGGTGTTGGTCTGAAGCAGGTAGTTTGAGTTTTCGACGCCCTCGGCAATCCCCTTGCAGGACACAACGTCGCCGATGTCGTACTGGGCGACGAACGTAAGAAGGTCGGTGTCCGAGACTTCGGTATAGACCGCCATTGGGTTGGAACCGGCCGTCAGGCCGAGAGCGCGCGCGGCAGGCTGAAATGGACGTCCTCGGACGTGACCGAGACTTCTCGGACAGTAACGTCGTAGGAATCCTTCAGCTTGGCAATCAGCTCCTGGACCAGCAGCTCGGGCGCCGACGCCCCCGCGGTGACGCCAATGGTAGCGACTCCTTCCATCCATGCGAGATCGAGTTCCGCCGCCCGCTCGATCAGAATGGATTTCGGACACCCCTGAGCCTTGGCGACCTCCGCCAGACGATTTGAATTCGAGGAGTTCGGCGCGCCCAGAACGACGAGGGCGTCGCAATCGGGCGCCAGAGCCTTTACCGCCGCCTGACGATTTGTCGTCGCGTAGCATATGTCTTCCTTGCGGGGCGCCTCGATGTTGGGGAATCGTTCCTGCAGTGCGGCGACGATCGCCGCCGTGTCGTCGACCGACAGTGTCGTCTGGGTCACGTAAGACAGATTGTCCGGATCGGGCACCTTCAGAGAAGCGACCTGATCTACATTCTCGACCAGCAGGATTTCCCCGTCGGGAAGCTGCCCGAGCGTACCGACGACTTCCGGATGCCCGGCATGACCGATCAGGATGACAGTCTGCCCTTCCTTGTGATGGCGCCGTGCGTCGACATGAACTTTTGTCACCAGCGGACAGGTGGCGTCGACATGGATCATGTTGCGCCTTTGCGCTTCCGCCGGCACCGATTTCGGTACGCCATGCGCGGAAAACACCACCGGGTAACCTTCAGGGACTTCCTCCAGCTCTTCGACGAAAATCGCCCCCTTATCGCGGAGTTCGTCCACCACGAACTTGTTATGGACGATCTCGTGGCGCACGTAGACAGGTGCGCCGAATTTTTCGATCGATTTTTCGACGATTTCGATCGCCCGATCGACGCCGGCGCAGAACCCCCGCGGCCCGGCAAGCAGAACAGTGAGTGGATTTTTCGGCATAAATTTCCCGTCGGATCGAAGAGGCAAGCGTCTGCCTAATATGTTGCGTCGCTTGAGAAAACTCAACTCCTCAACTAAGGTTTGCCCCGTCGGTTGTTGTCCGGCGAAAGGCACCAGCAAAGGAATCACGGAATGTCCGAACCGGTTATCGCTCAGAAGGAACCCTATGGGGTAGATGTCAAAAAAGATCAGGAATACTGGTGGTGCGCCTGCGGCAAGAGCGCTGACCAGCCTTTCTGCGACGGGTCGCACAAGGGTACCGGGCTATCGCCGCAGCAATATGTCGCCAGACGCGATCAGACAGTATGGTTCTGCGGTTGCAAGAAGACCGACAGCGTGCCTGTTTGCGACGGATCGCATAACTCGCTTTGAGGCGAACACCCGTTTTTGACCTATCCCACCCTAACAACGTAAGAACGCTTCGATGATGTCGTTCCGAAAGTTGTGCCGAATTGCCGGGGTTGGCGCGCTGGCGCTGGCGACGGCGTCGTGCGGCATATTTTCCGCAAAGAAGCCCGGGCCGCCCTGTCCGCCTATCCTGGTTCTCAAGGACACGGCGATGATGACCAGTTTCAACCCCGGTTCGGGGCGGGATATCACCGATATATCTTTCGCTGGCCGTATATCCGATTTTCGGGCTGAGTGCGTTTACGAAAAAGACCTGAGCAAGGTCGAGATCAAGATGAGTGTCGTCTTTATCCTGACGCGCGGCGCGGGAAACCGAAATCGGCGGGTCGGTTTCCGCTATTACGTTGCGATGCCGCATTTTCATCCCCGCCCGGAAGGCAAAAAGGTATTCGTCAAGGAAACCGAGTTTCAGGGCAACCGGGCGCGACTCGGTCTTGTCGAGGAGGTCAATCTCGAAATTCCGATCGAAGCCAATGTGAAGAGGGACCAGTACAGAATTTTTATCGGATTCCAGTTGACCGACGAGCAGGTGAAGTACAATCGTTCTCGTCTCGGTTTTCAGGAAAACTGAAGAAAATGAACGAGACCTTCTACACGGAAGAACATCAGTGGATACGGGTCGATGGCGACATCGAGACGGTCGGCATCAGCGACTTCGCCCAGAACCAGCTTGGAGAAATCGTATTCGTTGAATTGCCTGCCGTGGGGAGACAGTTCGTCCGGAATGAAGAGGCGGCTGTGGTGGAATCGGCCAAGTCCGCCAGCGAAGTCTATTGCCCGGTAGCCGGAGAAGTTCTCGAAACGAATGCCGCGCTCGACGAGTCCCCGACCCTCGTCAATACTGGCCCCGAAGGCGACGGCTGGTTCTTCAGAATTCGTGTAACAGATCCCGCGGAGCTTTCCACGTTGATGGATGAGACGGCCTACAGGGCGTTTTCAGGCATTTGACGATATATCCGATAAATCGTTTGTCCTGTGACTGAGACGGATTCGCCGTCGCCCAAGGCGGAAACCGGTAGACGCGTCTGGCTTGGTCCGCTCCTGATCATCCTGCTTGCCTTCGTATGGGGCGTGAACTGGCCCGCTATCAGGGTGGCGGTTCTGGAAGTCGAGCCCTGGACCTATCGGGCGATCTGTCTGGTCTGCGGTAGTCTGATGCTGTTCGGCGTGTCGATCGCCCAGAGAGCGCCATTGCGGGTTCCCCGCGCCGATATCCTGCCTCTCATCTTGCTTGGCCTGCTGAACGTCTCCGCCTATCACATGCTGAGCGCGTTCGGCTTGACGATGGTGGAAGCCGGCCGCGGCGTGGTCCTGGCGTTTACCTTTCCGCTATGGGCGATCGTTTTCGGCGTGATCTTTCTTCGCGAACGGCTGACGGTCGGTCGGGCCATCGCGCTGTTGCTCGGCCTGTCGGCGATGGGGATCCTTATGGGCGAAGACCTGACGGCCGTCGGTCGCTCTCCTCTCGGGAGCCTTCTACTGGTGGCCTCGGCGATTTCATGGGCGGCCGCAACAGTGCTTTACAAGGCTCGGACCTGGACGCTGTCGTCCCGGTCGCTTGCCGCGTGGCAGGTCATGATCGGCGGCATACCGATCGTAATCGGCGCAATAATAATGGGCGGCCCGGTTGATATCGGGGCAATCAGCACGACGGGCCTGATCGGCTTCGTTTACTCGGCCTTTATCGCCGTCGCTTTCGGTCAGTGGATCTGGTTTCGGGTATTGCAGTTGTTGCCATCCTCTGTCGCCTCGATCAGTACCCTGGCGGTGCCGGTGATCGGCGTGTTCTCGAGCGCGCTTTTGATCGGCGAGGCGCTCGGCTGGCGAGAGCTTGCCGCGCTCGTCATGATCAGCGCAGCGCTGTTCCTGGTGCTTGTCGGGCGGGATGGGATGGAGACGCTGCGCGCAATCTGGCGCAACCGGAACCGGTAACGGAGCCCCGGTTTTTAGTTCAGGTGACGCGACAGTTCGCCGATCGACTGGTCGACGAGGGCCTGCTGTTCGCTGTCGCCAAGGCTTTCCGTAACAATGCGCCGCGTTGCGGCCATGGCGATATCGACGGCTGCATTCCGGACGGCGACCACCGCATCGGCTTCCGCTTGGGCGATTTTGTCGGAGGCCATCTGTTCGCGCCGGGCAATCGCCTCGGCGATTTCTTCAGAGGCCTGACGTTCCAGCCGATCGGCCTCAGCACGCGCCTGGGCGATGATATCTTCTACGTCGCGGGCCGTGTCGCGCTGCTTGCGCTGATAGTCGGCGAGCACATGCTGTACTTCTTCATAGAGTTCGCGCGCTTCGTCGAGATTGGCGCGAATGCGGTCGGCGCGGCCGTCGAGCGCCCCGGTTATCGCTTTGATGGCTGGCCGAATGACAATAGCGATAAAGATAAGAAAACCAACGGCAACCCACATATCGGGGGTTTCGAACACGCTGTGCTCCATCAGGCGCGCTCCTGCATTACCGCTCCGACAGCCGCATCGGCGGTTGCAGCGTCGATATCGCGTCCCGTCAGGCGCGAGGCTGCGGCCTGCGCTGTTTCGGATGCGACATTGCGGATGTTTTCGAGCGCGTCGGCTTTGGCTGCCGCAATACGACTTTCTGCATCCGCCGTTTCCCTGGCAAGACGAGCAGTCAGTTCGTCCAGCCTTGTTGCCGACTCCGCAGCGGTCCGATCACGTGCTTCGCGCAGGATTGTCTGCGCTTCGGCGCGCCCGTCCGCCAGGGCCTGCTGATAGGATTCAAGCACCTGCTCGGCCTCCGCCTTCAGGGCTTCGGCCTTCTCAAGGTCCCCGTCGATCCGTTCCTGCCGCTCGCGTAGTACGTCGGCAATCTTCGGGAGCGCCACCTTCCACATCACCAGATAAAGGACGGCAAAGCACACCACCAGCCAGAAGAGCTGTGTAGGAAAGCTGGACGGATCGAGTTGCGGCATCGTTTCTCCCCGCGTTTCGCGGCTGGACTAGCGCTTCGTACCCTGTAACGTCAGAAGACGAACAGAAGCAGGAGCGCGACGACCAGACCGTAAAGCGCGATGGCTTCGACGAGCGCGAAACCGATCCAGGTCATCGGAGTAACGTGCGGGGCGGCTTCCGGATTGCGTGCCACCGAGGAAATGAAGGTGGCAAAGATGTTCGCGATGCCGATGCCGGCACCGAACAGTCCCAGCGTGGCGAGGCCAGCACCGATTAGCTTTGCAGCGTCAGCTTCCATGATATCGTTCCTTTCTTGGATTGGGTCGGTTGCGTTTGTTTAAGGTTCGGTTGCGATCCGGTCAGTGCAGGTGGATCGCGTCGTTAATGTAAAAGCAGGTCAGGATCGTAAACACATAGGCCTGCAGGAAGGCGATGAGAATCTCCAGTCCCGTCAGTGCGACGACGAAGGCAAGAGGCAGTATGCCGCCCACGACGCCCATGCTGACGACGAAACCGGCAAAAACCTTGAGCATGGTATGGCCCGCCGTCAGATTCGCGAACAGGCGGAGCGACAGGCTGACCGGTCGCGACAGGTAGGAGATGATCTCGATCGGAATCATCAGCGGCCACAGGGCGACCGATACCCCCGGCGGGGCGAAGAAAGAGAAGAAATGCAGCCCATGCTTCACGAATCCCAGGATCGTCACGACCAGAAACACGACGAGCGCCATCGCGAACGTGACAATGATGTGACTGGTGAAAGTAAAACTGTATGGGGTCATCCCCAGCATGTTGCCGAACAGGACGAACATGAAGAGCGTGAAAACGAAGGGGAAGAATTTTCGACCTTCCGCGCCGACCGTGTCGCGTAAAAGGTTCGCGACGAATTCGTACGAAATCTCCGCCATCGACTGCCAGCGCCCGGGAACAAGTTCACGACGCCGCATCCCGATCACGAGAAACAGGATCGCAAGTCCGACGGCGAGCGACATGTACAGGGCGGAATTCGTAAAGGAGACATCCGTTTCCCCAAGCTTCAGAGGAATCAGCGTCTTAATTTCGAACTGCGCGAGCGGGCTGTGGCCTTCCGCTGCCAATTTTCCCTCGTTTTATTGTCGTCGGCCCGGCAATCGCCGCACCGACGTCGTTATTCCCCAGTTCGTCTATCCGCGTCAGCCTGATCTTCCGGCGACGTCTGCCCTGTCTTCTGCCCGGTATTCGCGGGCCTGTAGCCGACGCCCTGACCGATACCGGTCGCGGCGCGATAGACATTCATAAACCCTGCCACGCTGCCCAGAATAAAGAAGAGCAACATGAACCAGGGCGTAGTTTCCAGCCAGTAATCGAGCAGCAGCCCGATCCCGACTCCGATGGCAAGCGCCGATACCAGTTCGACGCCCAGTCGCATTGCAAAGCCCAAGCCATTGCGACTGTTGTTCTTCGACGGCGACCTTCCAGCCGCCTGATCGGTCGAAGCCTTCAAATTCCGCAACCGGGCTTCGAGATCCTTCAAACTGGAGGACTTGTCTGACTCGGTCATAGCGGGAATGCCCCGATTTTCGCCAAAACGGCCCGCTTTCCGCGCCGAAAGGCGGGGGCACCATAGGGAGCGGCCCGGACCCTGTCAAGGCTGAATGGTTGGTGTCTAAAGCATTGGAATATATGGATAATTAAGAAAAATTCCGGTTCAGGCAGAGTCGCGGAGCTTCTCCGCCGTATGCAGGTCCACAGATACGAGCTGCGACACGCCTCGCTCGCCCATCGTCACGCCGAACAGACGGTCCATATGGGCCATTGTGAGCCGGTGATGCGTGACAATCAGGAAACGCGTGCCGGTCTCCGATGCGATTTCGTTGATCAGGTTGCAGAACCTTTCCACGTTGGCGTCGTCAAGCGGTGCATCGACCTCGTCCAGCACGCAGATCGGGGCAGGGTTGGTCTGGAACACTCCGAACAGAAGTGCGATCGCGGTCAGCGCCTGCTCGCCACCTGACAACAAAGAAAGGGTCTGAAGTTTTTTGCCCGGCGGACTGGCCATGATTTCGAGCCCTGCTTCCAGCGGGTCGTCCGCTTCGGTCAGTTGCAGGTGGGCCTTGCCGCCGCCGAACAGACGGGTGAACAGCGACTGGAAATGGCCGTCGACTTCGGTAAAAGCCGCGAGGAGTCTCGCACGTCCTTCGCGGTTGAGGCTGGAAATTCCCTGTCTCAGCCGGGCTATCGCCGCCAGCAGGTCTTCGCGTTCCGTCTGCATCGACTGGATACGCTCATCGAGTTCAGCCGCTTCCGCCTCGGCGCGAAGATTGACCGGGCCCATATTGTCGCGCTCGCGCTTCAGCTTTTCGACACGGATTTCGGTCGCTTCGAAATCCGGCAGCTTCTCGTCGTCCTCGACACCGACCGCTTCAAGCGCGTTCTGCGGCGAACAGCCGATATGTTCCTCGGCACGTTCCTTGATAGAGCTTTGCGACTGCTGGATCTGGGTAACGGCCGATTCGCATCGAACGCGTTCCTCGCGCGCTGCCGCGAGTCCGGCTTCGGCCTTGCGCCGGGCATCGCTCGCGACGGTAAGCGCCGTTTCCGCCTGCGCCAGCGCATCGGCGGCCTGATCGCGTAGCGACTCCGATTCCGAAATCTGATCGAACAGGACCGTTCTCTGTTCTGCGATTTCGGCGGGCCGCGCCTGGAGCCGCTCAAGCGTTTCGCAGGCCTGCGCCCGTCGGTCGGCATAGGCGGCGATCTGTTCTACGGCATTGTCGCGACGTCCGGTCCACGAGGAAAGTTCGGACTCTATTGCAGTAAGGCGTTCACGCCGCCGTGTAGCCTCGCGCTCAAGCGCGTCATGATCGACCTGGCGACGGTTTGCAGTCCGGCGTACTTCCGCAAGCGCTTCCCGCTGGCGCATCGCTTCCTGACGCCGTTCATCGACATCGCCGATCATCGCCAGATCCTGCTCTGCAGCTGTCGCCGCTGCCGAGGATTCCTCGTCATCTGCACGGAGAGAGGTTGCCGTTTCTTCAATCGAGGCAAGGCGCGACCTTGCGTCTGCAAGCTTTCTGTTCTCCGCCGCTTCGCGGTCGCGAAGCTCCTGAAATGCCTTGTCGGCGTCACGGGCTGCCGCCCGTGCTTCGCGTTCAGCCTCAGTTGCGTCCGCTGCGGCCTGTCTTGCGGTCTCGAAACGAAGCCGGACATCCTCCAGGGCGCGGTCCGCGTGATCTGCCTCCGCGGTAATGGTCTTGAGGCGGTTGCGCTGCTGCAGCCGGTTGGCGGCGCCTTCGCCTGCCTCGCCAAGAATGATGTAGCCATCCCAGCGCCAGACGGAGCCTTCCCGGCTGACGAGGCGCTGACCCTGCTGAAGGCTGCGTGAGAGCCGGCTTCCGGCTTCGTCGTCGTCAACGACCCCGATCTGGGAAAGACGCCGCGCCAGCGCGGGGGGCGCGCTTACGGCGTCTGCCAGTGGCGTCGCTCCGGGCGGCAGCGTCGGAGGGTTCTCATAGGCTGCGAATGCTTTCCAGTGTACCGGCGCGGCCTCGTCCGCCGGCGCGCTCAGATCGTCGCCCAGCGCCGCGGCGAGCGCGAGTTCGTAACCGGGTTCGACCTGCAGCGCATCAACCATCGGCGGCCACAAATCCGGATCACCTACGGTCAGCATGGTTTCCAGCGCATTGATTTCCGCCTTGAGGCGGGTGCATCTGGTTTCCGCTTCGCGCAACGCTTCGCGGATTTCCGACTCGCGCGAAAGCGCCTGGGCCCGGGTGGCTTCTGCACCATCTACTGCGGTCCGCGCGGCCTCCAGCGTTTCACGGGCGTTCGCAAGGGATGAAGCCAGTTCCCTGCTGTCGCCTTCGGCAGCGATCACTGTCTCTGCCTGCTCGCGGTCGCGTTCCAGTTCTTCGAGCCGGGTCCCGATACGGGCGCGGCGCTGGCCGATCTCTGCAATCCTGCGGCGCAACGCATCGCGTCGGGATTCGTCCGCCGCGATCGATTCGGTGAGGACTGTCAGCTCCTGTTCGAGATGCTGTACTGCTACCAGCGCTTCGTCGAGCGCTGCGCGGGAGGAGACGGCTTCCGCTTCCTCATTCTGCTGGGCGGCGCGCAAGGTCCCGGCTTCGCTGGCGAGCCGTGCCAGAGCAGCCTCCGCATCGCTCTTAAGGCTCGCTTCGCGTTCGGTGTCCCCGTCGATCTGGGCGACCCGCGCCTCGACCTCGGCGCACTCGGCCAAGATGCGCTGTTCTTCCTGTTCCAGCCCGTCGCGCGCGAGGATCAGCCGTTGCAGGGCTGCTGCTGCGCGCGATTCGGCTTCGCGAAGCGGCGGCAAGCGGTCCGCTGTCTCTGCCTCACCCGTTGTTGCCGTCGCGACAGCGCTGGTCAATCCGGCTACTGTTTCTTCCGCTTGCTTCAGGCTTTCCGCAGCTGCAACGCGGTCCGCCTCGGCGCGTTTCCACTGGTGATGGAAATAGATCGCTTCCGCCTTGCGGATGTGATCGCTGAGATTCCGGTAGCGGGTCGCCTGACGGGCTTGCCTCTTGAGGCCCTTGTACTGATCCTCAAGCGCGCCGATCACGTCTTCCAGCCGTTCGAGGTTGGTTTCAGCCGCGCGAAGCCGCAACTCCGCCTCATGCCGCCGCGAATGAAGACCGGTGATGCCCGCGGCTTCTTCCAGCAAATGACGCCGGTCGGCCGGTTTTGCGGAAATGAGCGCGCCGATCCTGCCCTGGCTTACCAGCGCGGTGGACCGCGCGCCTGACGAAGCGTCGGCGAATAGCGTCTGTACGTCGCGCGCCCTGACATCGTTTCCATTAACCCGATAAGCGGATCCTTCGCCGCGCTCGATACGGCGGATAACGTCGATTTCGTCCCGATCGTTATAGGAAGGGGGGGCGTCGCGGTTCGAATTATCGAGGGTCAGCGAGACTTCTGCGATATTGCGCGCGGGGCGCGTATCGGTGCCGCCGAAGATCACGTCTTCCATGCCGCCGCCGCGCATCTGTTTTGCGGAGGTCTCGCCCATGACCCAGCGCATCGCTTCGACGAGATTGGACTTGCCGCAGCCGTTTGGGCCGACCACGCCCGTCAGACCGGGCTCGATCCAGAGCTCGGTCGGGTCGACGAACGATTTGAAGCCGGTAAGCCTGAGTCTCGTAAAATGCACGTCTGTACCTGTCCCTGTTAACTATTGCCGTCCCACTCGGTCGGTCCGCTATTTGATCATCGGGTCGACGACGGCCCGAAACTGGTCCAGCGTCAGCCCGCCGCTGAATTTCTGTCCGTTTATGATGATCGTCGGCGTCGAACTGATTTCGAAAGCTTTCTGACCGTCGATCCGCTGTTTGAGGACCGCGTCGGCGACATCCTGTTTCTTTAGACAGGCCTCGAAATCCTGCTGGCTGATGCCGCCGAGACGGGCAAGTTTCGAGAGCGCCGTCAGGGGATTGTTTGAGCGGGACCAGGTTTCCTGCTGCAGAAACATTGCGTTTATGAAGGAATGATATCGGTCGGGGCCCGCGCAGCGAGCCAACATCGAACCTGTCAGGGCCAGCTGGTCGAGAGGGAAGTCGCGATAGACCATCCGCACCTTGCCGGTATCGATGTATTCCTTCTTTACGGTCGGAAGGACCTGATTGTGAAACGAGGCGCAGTGCGGACAGGTCAGCGAGGCGTACTCGATCAGCGTGACCGGCGCGTCCGCCTTGCCGATCACCATATCGTCCTTCGTGATTTCCACCGCGTCATATGTCTTGTCGGGAGTAGGGGCGGTCGCCTGCGCAGTCTGCGTTGCGGCGCTCGCCGGCTGGGTGCGCGCGGTTGGCTGATCGTTGCCTGTCATCTCGTAGATCACGACAACGGCGCCGATGGCGACGACGCCTCCAACAATATATACCCATATATTCCGCATGATTTCCTCCCGTATACTAGATATAGCGTAGAGAGTGAGGTCCGGTCCAGCGCGACCTGTGGATAAAAAGCGCCCTCGGCAGACCGCGATTTTCGCCTATTTGCGTGATTTTCCGTCGATTTCGAGAAGGCATCCCAGACGGGTGAGCGCCTTTCTCAGTTCGTCGTCCGAAATTTTTTCCGTCTGCGATTCGATTTGTGCGAGGCGGGCCGCATCGGGCGGGGCCGGAAGTCGCCTTGCAGCGGGTTTGCGGCGGCGTACCGGTTGCGCCTGTTTGATCGCGATCTTTCCGACAGCGCGGTATCCGCAGAAATTATTGATACGTTCGAGCAGGACAGGTTCCATATGCTGGAGCTCCAGCGCCATGGCCCCGGATGCCGAAACATGAAGGGTGCCGTCCATCCGCGCACCGCGCGGGTAGCTGATCCTTTCCGGCGTACAGCTTTCGGCAAGAGACTCACCGACAATTTCCGGCCAGCGGGTGACGACCTCGATCGCTGAAAATCCCTGCCGGCGTACAGCGGGCTCCGCGATCTTGGGCAGCAGGGCCGCGAGCGCGCGGGGACCTTTTCCCGTCCACTTGGTTTTAGGTGGCTGCGCCATAATCCGGTCTCCGGTCCGCGATTTCGGACAGTATACAGCGCTGTGCTAGCCTGTGGTTACGCCAAGTCGACAAGTTCCTGTGAATAAATGGTCAAAGCTGCCAAAACTTCCCGAAAAGACGCCGCGACCCTGCGACGCCGTCTGCTGGCCTGGTACGACAGGCATCGGCGGGTCCTGCCATGGCGCGCGTCCGCCGGGAAGCGTGCCGATCCCTATCATGTATGGCTCAGCGAAATCATGCTGCAGCAGACGACTGTGGCGACAGTAGGCCCATACTTTCTGCGTTTTCTCGAACGATGGCCTGATGTCGACTCTTTGGCGAAGGCCGACCTCGACGATGTGCTTCACGGCTGGCAGGGGCTTGGCTATTACGCTCGTGCCCGCAACCTGCATAAATGCGCCGGGGTTGTGAGCCGCGACCATGGCGGAATCTTCCCCGATAGAGAGGAGGGGCTGCGCGCTCTTCCCGGTGTCGGCGCATACACGGCGGCGGCAATCGCCGCCATAGCGTTCGGCCGTCCTGCCAGTGTGGTCGATGGTAATGTCGAACGTGTCATGGCGCGTCTGTTTGCCATCGAGACTCCGATGCCGGAGGCTAAAACGGAGATACGGGAACGCGCGGCTGCGCTGGCCCCGACGACAGCACGTGGAAGGCCCGGCGATTACGCCCAGGCGCTGATGGATCTCGGCGCAACGATATGTACGCCGCGCAAGCCTAAATGCCTGCTTTGTCCCGTGTCCTCAGCTTGCAGCGCCTGCGCAGCCGGAATTGTAGAGGCCTTGCCGAGACGTGCGGCCAAAAAGACCAAACCCACGCGCCGGGGAGTTGCGTTCTGGGTCATTGCGCCGTCCGGAAGAATCCTTTTGCGCCGCCGCGCGGAGGCTGGGCTGCTCGGCGGGATGATGGAGGTACCGTCGACCGGCTGGCGGGAAGAAGGCTGGGATTTCGAAGAAACGGTTTCGGGGGCGCCGGTGAAAGCGGAGTGGCATGCGTTGCCCGGAATCGTTCGGCATACCTTCACGCATTTTCACCTGGAACTGTCCGTTATGGCGACGACCGTCGATGACGATCCGGTCGACGGCATCTGGTGCCTGCCGGAACGGTTGGGAGAGCACGCACTACCGACTGTAATGAAAAAGGTCGTCGCGCATGCGCTCAAGGCGACGGCGTAACGCCCGTAGCCTCGTATCCTAGGGCTCCTTGCCCCGTATAAGGACAGGCGTCAGCACGTCCTCTCCGGCAAAGTGCCGCCGCAGATTTGTGAGCAGCAACTGCACGCCGTTTTCAAGCGCCTCGTGGGTGATCGCGCCCAGATGCGGGGTCAGGACGACGTTGTCGAGTGCAAACAGCGCTTCCGGCAGATGGGGTTCCCCCTCGAACACGTCGAAACCCGCGCCGGCGATGACGCGGTTCTGCAGCGCAGTAATGACGGCGTCCGGGTCTGTAACGCTGCCGCGGGCGATGCTGACGAGAATCCCCTCGGGGCCCAGAGCGTCGAGTTCGTCGGTGGAGATCAGGTGCCGTGTCGCGTCTCCGCCGGGGCAGGCGAGCACGACATAATCGGCCCATCTGCAAAGGTCGGCCCGGTCGGCAAAGTATTTCCAGGGCAAACCCGGCTTCGCGTTAGGCCCGTGCCATCCGATATCCATCTCGAACGCCTCGGCGCGCTCGGCGATCTTGTGACCGATCCGTCCGAGCCCGACGATGCCGAGCCTCTTTCCGCCGATCGTGTGACCGCGCGGAAAGGGAACGCCTTCCGCCCATTTTCCCGCCCGCACATAGGCGTCTGCTGCAATCAGCCGGCGCGTCACCGCCATCATCAAAAGGATCGCCATCTCGGCGACGCCGACGTCGTTGGTGCCGGGCGCATTGGCGAGCCTTATGCCCCGTTCGCGCACGGTCGGCAGATGTACGGATTCGTATCCGACGCCGAAGCAGCAGATGATTTAGAGGTCGGGGAGGGCGGCGAGAAGGTCTGCACTGGCGCCGCCGCGGCCGTTGGTAAGCATGGCCTTCACGTCATGCCCGACCCCGGCCACGAAGGCGTCCTTGTCTTCCGCGCGCCCGTAATCGTGCACGGTGAATTCCTCGGCCAGCGCGTCGAGCACGGTCGCGGATCGTTTCTGAATGACGATGATGCCGGGCTTTTCCATCGTCAGATCTCGCCGGTCAGGTATCGTTATTCAGATGCGGTGCGTTCCGCCATCTCGGCGCGTACGCGTTCTCGCAGCTTGTCGATGGGGACGATCTTGCCGCGCCGTTCCACATGCCAGAAGGTCCAGCCGTTGCAGGCCGGCGCGTTCTGGACACTGGCGCCGACCTGGTGGATCGACCCGCGCGTGTCGCCGGCGACGATGCTGCCGTCGGCGTGGATCCGGGCGGAAACCCGTTTTCGGACATCGAAAAGCTGTTCGCCGGCGCGCAGGAGTCCGCGCTCGACGACCGAACCGAACGGGACGCGCGGTTCGTTGCGCTTCTCGGGCGTCGTTACAAGGGCAGCCGGATCGTCGACAGACTTGACCGATCCGATCCGGGTACGGGCGACGGCGATATAGTCCTCATCGCGTTCGATCCCGACCCAGTCGCGTCCCAGGCGCTTGGCGACCGCGCCGGTGGTGCCGGTGCCGAAGAACGGATCAAGGACCAGATCGCCTGGATTGCTCGATGACAGGATCACACGATGAAGCAGGGATTCCGGCTTCTGGGTGGGGTGCGCCTTGCGGCCGGCATCGCGGATACGCTCTGCGCCGCCGCAGATCGGCAGCAGCCAGTCGCTGCGCATCTGCATGCCTTCGTTCAGCGCCTTCATGGCCTGGTAGTTGAAGGTCGGGCGCGCGTCCTGCGATTTGGAACACCAGATCAGGGTCTCGTGTGCGTTGGTGAAGCGTTTGCCGCGAAAATTGGGCATCGGGTTGGTCTTGCGCCAGACGATATCGTTCAGCACCCAGAACCCGAGATCCTGAAGGGCGGCTCCGACCCGGAAGATGTTGTGATAGCTGCCGATGACCCAGAGCGAGCCGGTGTCCTTGAGAAGGCGCCGGGCCGCCGACAGCCAGCCCTGCGTAAACCGGTCGTACTCGGCGAACGTGTCGAAACGGTCCCAGTCTTCTTCGACGCCATCGACGCGCGTGTTGTTCGGGCGGTGAAGGTCGCCCGATAGCTGAAGATTGTATGGCGGGTCCGCAAAGATAAGATCGACGGACTCTTCCGGAAGCCCGTTCATGATGTCTATGCAGTCGCCCGTAAGGATTCGATTGCGTTGCATAATGTCCCCCCGAACATTCTTGTGCCGGAATTCCCGGCCGGTTTCCCCCCGTCTCGCCACGGGTGAACGCGAACCATGAGTCAGCCGGGACTCGCCGTCAATAAATTTTTTCGATTCGAATATTGGAATCAATGAGTTAGGTTATAAGGACGCGATATGTCGGGGGTCCGACGGACGCCGACTCAATATCTGGTTCAGACGGGGCTGCCGTCGAGCAGGGCGGCGATCGGGGTAAAACTCTTCCGGTGGTGCGGGGTCACCCCGACCCGCTCCAGCGCGGCGCGATGTTCCGCCGTGCCGTATCCCGCGTTTCGCTCCCAGCCGTAATCCGGATACCGCACCGCCAGTCGCGCCATGATCCGGTCCCGCGTTACCTTGGCGACAATGGACGCCGCCGCGATGGAGAGCGATACCGAGTCGCCTTTCACGACTGTCCTCACGGGGCAGGGCAGGGGCGGCGCTCGATTGCCGTCGACAAGGGCGAGCGCGGGTAATTCTTCAAGCGCGTCGATCGCTCGGGCCATGGCCCTGAAGGTGGCGCCGAGAATGTTGAGCTCTGCGATCTCGGCAGGCGTCGCCGCGCCGATGCCGATGCGTGCGAACGCGGGCAGCCTGCCTGCGATCTCTTCGCGCCGGGTCGGCTTCAGCTTCTTGGAATCGTCAATCGAGGCGACCAGGTCGTCCGGCAGGCGTTTGTCATCGAGAATAACCGCCGCGGCGACCACCGGGCCCGCCCACGGCCCCCGTCCGACCTCGTCGATTCCCGCGACGATGCCCTCGGTGCCGCATTCGAGGGAAAGGTCAGGCATCCGCCCCGGGTTTTCCTGCTTCGGGTGTGTTGGGTTCTTTTGCGTCGGGCGCCGGGAGAGCAGGAGGTTTTCTGCTATCGGGCTCGTTTGCAGCGGCGGCTCCATCTGCGCCGGCCTTGCGCCGTCGAACCCGTTCGAAAAGATTCCGCAGGCCGTGCGTAACGAACCGCATCATGCGCCGAACGAAGAATCGCTCGCCGGCGAAGGTGGAAACGAGGACGAGGTGGAGCGTTGGCAGTCGACGTTCGGTGATGTGATGAAGACGCCGTACGGTCGATAGCCAGAACGGGCTGAGCGCCAGGCTCATCACCGTGACGCAGACGATCAGCTTGCCTTCCTCGGGCGAAATCGCCGCGACTGCCAGTCCTGCCGCGGCAAGCAGGAACGAGAATTCCCCGAGCTGCGACATCATGACGCCGGACAGGAAAGCGCGCGGCCAGTCTTCCTTGAGGAAGTGAAGGATGGCGATATTGAGGGCGCTCTTGAACAGGGTGACGACAAGAAAAAGCAGCAGCACCGTCCAGAGGTTCTGCCACAGGAAGGCGAGATCGAGCAGCAGCCCGATCGAAAGAAAGAACACCATGAGCATGATGCTCTGGATCGGTCGCACGACCGCCAGCATCGGTTCTCGGTCGGCGCTGTTGCCGATAACGAGCCCGGCGAGGAAGGCGCCATAAGCCGGCGACAGGCCGAGCAGCCCCATCCCCGCGCTGGCGCCGAAGCAGTAGACGAGTCCGGCGAGCGGCGACAGGTCGGCATGGCTCGTTATGGTCTTGAAGAACGGCAGATGCTGTCGGCCGCGCCTCAGCAGGACCCGGATCAGCACGTAGAGCAATATGCCCGAAAGGATGACCTGGAAAACGCCTGCAAGGCCAAACCCTTCGCTGCCCAGATTGTCGACGACCAGCAGCATCGGCAGGAAAGCAAGGTCCTGGGCGATCAGTACGGCGACCGTGATCCTTCCCACGCGTCCACGTAGCGCATCGATTTCCTCCAGCAGCTTGACCGCCACGGCGGTGGACGAAAGCGCCACAACGAAGCCCAGCAGAATCGCCGCTTTGGTCGATATGTCGAGCAGCCCGGACAGGGCGAATATGACGATCAGGCTGCCGCCGGTCTGCAACAGTACGGCAGGGAGCGCGATCCGCCAGGTGTATTGCAGCGTTCGAACGCTGAGTTCCATACCGATCACGAACAGCAGGAGCAGGACGCCGAGTTCGGCGAACCCCGCGATCATGCCTTCGCTCTGGATGACCTCGAAGCCGGTGGGACCGAGAATGATGCCCGCAAACAGGTAGCCGACCAGCGCCGGCTGACGGAAATGGACGAAGATCATACCGCAGACCAGGGCCGTCAGCACGACATAGGCCATTCCGGTCAGGTCGGTTGCGTGTTCCATTCTGCTGGCATTACTAGCACGACATTTCGGAATTCTGAATCCGCTTTACGGTAATACGGTTCAGAAAAGCGACATCTGCCCGTCCTTTGCCAACGGCGGGCGGAATTGCGTCGTGTCCAGCCGGTTGCGGTCCTGAGGGTTGAGGCCCAGGCGGGCGACGGCGATTTCGAACCGTTTGCGCAGCATTGCCGCATACTCACCGGTGCCGCTCATGCGTTGCCCGTACGCGGAGTCGTATGATTTTCCGCCACGCGCGCCCCGTACCAGATTCATGACGTGTTTCGCCCGGTTGGGGACATGGGTCTCCAGCCATTCCTCGAACAGACCGGAAATCTCGAGCGGCAGGCGGAGAAGGATGTAGGAGGCGATGGTCGCGCCGGCATCCTTTCCGGCCGACAGGATGGTTTCGAGTTCCGCATCGTTGAGCGCCGGGATCATCGGCGCCGCCATGACGCCACACGGTACGCCTGCGTCCGCCAGCGCACGGATGGTTTCGATCCGGAGCGTTGGGGTTGCGGCGCGCGGTTCCAGCCGGTTGGCCAGACGCCGGTCAAGCGTTGTGACCGAAACGCAGACCTGGGCCAGCCCCTTTTCCGCCATCGGGCCGAGGATATCCAGGTCGCGCAGGACAAGGGCCGATTTGGTTACGATGCCGACCGGGTGGTTGAAGGCCGACAGCACCTCGAGGATAGACCGGGTGAGCCGCAGCGATTTTTCCGCAGGCTGGTAGGGATCCGTATTCGTCCCCATCGCCATGACCTGGCAGTCGTAATTCGGTTTGCGCAATTCGCGCTCAAGCAGTCTGGCGGCCTCCGGTTTGAAAAACAGTTTTGTTTCGAAATCGAGGCCCGGCGAAAGACCGAGATAGGCATGGGTGGGTCGGGCGAAACAGTAAACGCACCCGTGTTCGCACCCGCGATAGGGGTTGATCGACCGGTCGAACGGCACATCGGGAGAGGCGTTACGGGCGATGATCGTCCGCGTCGTATCCTTCGTCAGCGTGGTGCGAAGCTTCGGCGGCTCAATCTCACCTTCTTCGTTCCAGCCATCGTCTATCAGCTCGGTCGTGAGTTGCTCATAACGGCCCGACCAGTTGCTGACGACGCCACGCCCCTTGAGCGCGTTGCCGGTCTGAGAGCGGGAATTTAACGAAACAGCCATAAATGATGCTACCCCGGTTAAACGAACAAAACAAGAACATTATGGCCAAACGAAAACGATCGCATGATCGCTGCGCAAATTAGTCGGTATAGGAAAAGGACCCGTCGCTATGCGGGCCCTTACATACGTATAAGGTCAGTCAGACCAGAGAAAGGTTGGTCGCGGCCATCTTGCCGTTGCGACCGGCTTCCATCTCATACTGAACCTTCTGGCCTTCCTGTAGTGGCGGCAGACCCGCGCGCTCTACGGCGGAAATATGGACAAAGGCGTCTGCCCCGCCCTCATCCGGTTCGATAAAGCCGAACCCCTTGGTCGGATTGAACCACTTCACGGTTCCTGTAGGCATGAAAACTTCCCTATGTGTTATTTCTTTCATTCGCGCATCGCGCAAATTTCAGGCTTCGGATTATGTGGGAATATTTGCACCATTGCCGGGCTGGCAATGCAAAATACACCGCGGCTCCATTGGCCTGAAGGTGTTATTGTCGCGGGAACGCAAAAATATGACAAGAGCGATTATTCGAGGGCAGCGTGCTTCCCGCCACCGCCGTAATCCCGACACTTGATGCGAACGCGACCGTCGGCGCTGCAATTTCCTGCGTCAAACCGTGGGTTGAACAGGTTGTTGTCGTCGACGGGGGATCGCAGGACGACACCGTATCCGTCGCCGAAAAGGCCGGGGCGACCGTCATTTCCGCGCCGCGCGGCCGGGGCGGACAGCTCGCGGCAGGCGCTGAGGCCAGTGCGGGCTGCTGGCTGATATTCCTGCATGGCGATACCGTTCTGGAAGAGGGGTGGGCGCAGGAAGTTCGCGCCTTCATCGGGGACGTGGGAAATGCGCGCCGTGCTGGCGCGTTTCGTTTTGCGCTCGACGATGAAATATCTGCGGCGCGCCGCATTGAATGGCTTGTCGCCTGGCGGTGCAAGGTCTTCGGGCTACCCTACGGCGACCAGGGCCTCGTCATTTCGAAAGAGTTTTACGAGCAGATCGGCGGCTTCAGCCCTTTGCCGCTTTTCGAGGACGTGGATATTGTCCGGAAGATAGGTCGCGCCCGGCTCACGCTGCTGAATTCCGCCGCTGTGACGTCCGCCGCGCGTTATAAGCGGGGCGGATACCTGTTGCGGCCGATCCGAAACCTCTTTCTGATGACACTCTATTTCGCCGGCCTGCCACCGCGTTTCCTCTTGAGGCTATACGGGTAGTTTGCCCATGACGCGACGCCGCCCCGTTCTGATCGTCTTCGCGCGCTCCCCGCGCCTCGGAACTGTCAAGAGCCGACTGGCAGCAGGGATCGGCGACAGTGCGGCGTTGCATTTCTACCAGAGGACAACAGGTAATCTGCTTCGCCGGCTGTCGCGCGATCCTCGCTGGAGGACCGTTCTCGCGATCACCCCCGATGGCGCCGCGACGCGGCGGATGATGTGGGACGGAGAGTTCGTTGCTGTCGGGCAGGGCAGTGGCGATCTCGGGGAACGGATGGAACGCGCCCTTACCCGGCTCGGAGCAGGTCCCGTCCTGCTGATCGGAAGCGATATCCCGGATATTCAGCCACGCCAGATCGCGGCGGGTATTCAGGCTCTGGGTAATAACGATTTCGTCTTCGGTCCGTCCGACGATGGCGGATACTGGCTGGTTGGCGCGCGTCACGGTCGGAAAGCGCGCGGTCTTTTTCGTGATGTGCGCTGGTCCGGACCGCACGCTCTGCCGGACACGCTCAGGAATGCGAAGAGGGGAAATGGTACAGGCCGCGTGGCCCTGCTTGAGGAACTCGTCGATATCGATACCGAAGAAGATCTGCGGCGCTGGCGGGCTAGCAGAGGCTATTTCTCCTGAAGGCGCGGCAGCAGTTCGGCGAAATTGCAGGGCTTGTGGCGAATGTCCAGCTGGGCCTCGAGAATTCCTTCCCAGGCATCGCGGCAGGCGCCGGTCGATCCCGGCAGGGCGAACAGATAGGTTCCCCGCGCGACGCCTGCGGTCGCCCGTGACTGAATGGTCGATGTCGCGATGGTCTGAAAGCTAAGCATCCGGAACAGCTCGCCAAAGCCGGGGATTTCCTTTTCGTACACCTGGTGGAAAGCTTCCGGTGTTACATCGCGCCCGGTGACGCCGGTGCCGCCCGTCGCCAGAACGACCTCGATTTCAGGGGCCTCAATCCAGGCTCGAAGCTGGGCGACTATCGCGTCCCGTTCGTCCCGCACGATTTTCTTGTCGGCAAGAACATGCCCGGCTTCGGTCAGTTTCTCCGCCAGCAGGCCGCCCGAACGGTCGGTTTCCTCGGTTCGCGTGTCGGACACCGTCAGAACGGCGATGTGGACCGGCGAGAACGGGATTGAGTCGTCGATTCCAGCCACTTAAATCTCCCTGTTTTCCGAAGTGAGTTTACCGGTTTGGGTTTGCTGATGAGACAGGCGTTGCGCCGTCCTGACCCTGATAAAGAGGATGCTCGCCTGCGGCAATGGCGTCCAGAGACGGCGCCTTCTGCCCGAAGCGCTCGCGATAGAGCCAGAGATTTGCGAGTACCCGTTCGATAAAATCCCGGGTTTCCCTCGATGGAAGGCTCTCGATGACAAGCAACGGATCGCTGGTTTTTTCGGCTATACGACGCTGCCATTTCGCCAGGTTGCCGGGACCGCCATTATAGGCCGCCGCCATCAGGAACAGGTTGCCCTGCACCTGCTCGTGATCCAGCAGGTAGCGAATATATTTCTGGCCGAGCGACAGGTTGAGCGTGGGGTCGAACAGGCTGGCCCGGGCGCGACCGCGGAATCGCCGGTTCGCCATGTAACCTGCGGTGCCTGGCATGAGCTGCATCAGGCCGCGCGCGCCGGCATGACTCTTGGCTCTTGGGTTGAAGGCGGATTCCTGTCTCATAAACGCGAACACAAGCGCCCGGTCGACGGTAAAGCCGCCCTGCGGTTTCCAGACAGGGACAGGATAGAGGCCGCGTTCGATGGGAATTCTGTTGTTACGCGACAGGGTGGCGGCGGTCCGCAGGGCAACGGACGGCATACCGTTCTGTTCAGCGATCGCCAACAGGGCGATACGGGTATCGGCATCGCTTCCCGCAGCGAGATAGCGAAGTTCGCGTTCGGCTCGATGCCGTTGGCCTATCTGCAGCAATGCCAGCGCCCGGCGCGCCCGCGGCGTTTCCAGAACGCGGGACACGCCGTCATCCGATACGGAAGGTAATTGCCAGGTAAAAGGAGATTCCATGCCGAGCATTCGCCTCGCGAGGACGCCGTAGAATGTTCTCGGGAAACTCGCGGCCAGTCGCAGCCAGCGCGCCATCTCGTCCGGTCGTCCCGCCCGCAGTCCGGCGCGGGCGGCCCAGAAGGCCGCAGCGGCGCGCGGCCAGCGCTGTTGTCCGCCGATAGCGGCCATCGCCTGAAACTGGTCGGCGGCGTCTCCGTACCGTCCCATCCGAAATGCGGCGAGTCCGGCATACCAGTGGCCGAACGGCGCCAGATTGCCGGCTTTCTTTGCGGCACGGCTGCCTATCTCGTAGGCCTTCTGGTCTCGCCCGTAATAGAACCAGCCGGCTGCGATACGCGCTTCCGCAATACCCTGATGGACCTGTCCCAGCCGCCGCATCGCAGCACTGTCGGCCAATTGTCCGGCGCGAGTCAGCCTTTCGTGCCGAACGTGATTCCGAATGGCCCTGTGCAGTTGTCGCGCACTCGCAGTGTACCGGACGCCGGCCGATTTTACCCGTTCGATACCCCCATCGCCGCTTTCACCGTAGAGTCCTCGCTTCGGCAGGCGTGGCGGCTGCGGCATGCGTGCAGGGCGGGGTTTTCGTCTGACCGCCAGCTGGTAGATACGGCGGGCGTCCGGGTGATCGGCATAGGATTTCGTCCAGTCCGACAGCTCCTGAAAGCGCGAGCGGTATTTCGTGGGGTGCAGGTAGCGCTGCGCCTTGACATGACCCATCAGGATCCTGTCGTCGAGCTGTCGGATGACCCGGTCGGCGGCGCGCCATCTTCCGGCGTCCTGCAGGTCGAAAATCTGTTTGTAGCGATCCACGTCCGCAGTCGACAACGGCTGCGGCAGTGCCTCTGGCTGTTGCGGGGTCTGTCCCGATAGGGAGGCGGTATTCTGAGCAGCGTCGGCATCGACGCTCATGACAGGCGACGGGCCTAGCGACAGGATGACAGCCGCTGCAATGGTGCCGAATTTCGATGCGGCAGACGGAAACACCCGGTAGACGCCTTTCAGTTCTGTTGGACGGGCGTCGCGACGCCACCCGGCGGAACGCAGATGGTTACCGAGTTGCTGGCTGGACGCAAGAGGAAGCCCGATCACGCGCGGATTTCAGGAATTTTCGGCAAGCCGTTTCCGGATTTCGATCAGGTCGATCCAGGTTTCGCGTTTCTGCGCTGGCTGGCGCAGCAGATAGGCCGGATGCAGCAGCGGACGGGCGGGAAGGGGCGCGGTCAGGCCGGGGGACTGGTATTCGTGCCAGCGGCCGCGCAGCCGCATGATGCCCTGCGTGGTCTTGAGGAGCGTCTTTGCGGATGTGCCGCCGACCATGATGAGGATCTGCGGCGCCACCAGCTCGATATGTTTTTCGATAAAGGGCAGGCAGGCAGCGATTTCGGCATCGGTCGGCGACCGGTTCCCCGGCGGACGCCAGGGCAGGATGTTTGTGATGTAGGTATCGGATCGTTGCAGTCCGATCGCGCCGAGCATCAAATCGAGAAGCTTGCCGGCCGGACCCACGAAGGGAACGCCCTGGCGGTCTTCCTCCGCGCCCGGCGCTTCGCCGATAAACATCAGTTTCGCCCCCGCGGCGCCGTCTGCAAATACAAGAGATTTCGCCGTTTCTTTCAGCGGACAGCCATCGAATGCAGCCAGCGCGTCCCGAAGCTGGTCGATATCCGCGGCGGCTTCGGCGGCAGCGCGGGCGGAACGTGCGGCCTCGTTTCGCGATATCAGTTCCGCCGCCGGTCTCGACCGTTCGGGTGGCGGGGTGGTTGCTGCCGGTGCCTGCCGAGGGGCCGGAGGAGGTGGAGCGGACGGTTTTGTCAGGCGGTCGACAGGCTCGACGGCGAGCGCTTCGTCGACGCCCGACTCGACGTACCATTTGAGAAGTTCGACCAGACCGCTATCCTGAGCCATTCGTGAATTCTATCACGCGCTCGATATTCCGCCACGGAGGGAAAAAAGAACATGGAACGCGAAGCGATGGAGGTCGATGTCGTCATCGTCGGCGCCGGGCCGTCCGGATTGTCGGCTGCGATACGTCTGCGCCAGCTTGCCGAGGAACGCGGGCAGGACATTACTGTCTGTCTGCTTGAGAAGGGCTCCGAAGTCGGCGCGCATATTCTCTCGGGCGCGGTCATCGAGACCCGCGCTCTGGATGAGCTGTTGCCCGACTGGAAAGAACGCGGCGCGCCGCTCAACACGCCGGCGGCCGACGACCGGTTTCTGCTGCTGACCAGGAAGGGATCGATTTCGCTGCCGACGCCGCCGCAGATGAACAATCACGGCAATTACATCGTTAGCCTGGGAAACGTCTGCCGCTGGCTCAAGGAGCAGGCGGAGGAAGCCGGCGTCGAAATTTTCGAAGGATTCGCAGCGGCGGAAATTCTCTATAACGAGGACGGGTCGGTGGCCGGTGTCGCGACCGGAGACATGGGTGTTGGCCGCGATGGCGAACAGAAGGACAGTTTCCAGCCGGGCTATGAACTGCGCGCCCGTTACACGCTGTTCGCCGAAGGTTGTCGCGGGTCTCTGACAAAAGGGCTGTTCGACAAGTTTAGCCTGCGCGACGGGTGCGATCCGCAAACCTACGGTATCGGCATCAAGGAATTGTGGGAAATCGATCCGGAAAAACACCGGCTTGGCAGCGTGACGCATACCATTGGCTGGCCGATGGATTCGAATACCTACGGCGGATCGTTTCTCTATCATATCGAGGATAATCAGGTCGCCGTCGGGTTCGTCATCGGGCTGGATTACCGGAACCCGCATCTCAGCCCGTTCGAGGAGTTTCAGCGCTTTAAGACGCATCCCGCCATACGCCCGGTCTTTGAGGGCGGCAGGCGGATCGCCTATGGCGCGCGCGCGATCAATGAAGGCGGGTTTCAATCGATCCCGAAACTGGTCTTTCCCGGGGGCGCGATCATTGGCTGCGCCGCCGGTTTCGTGAACGTGCCCAAGGTCAAGGGGACTCACAATGCGATGAAGACCGGCATGATCGCCGCCGAGGCGGTGAGCGACGCTCTTGCCTCAGACGATGCCGCGCCGGTGCTGGATGCCTATCCCGCCGCGCTGAAGAAGAGCTGGGTATGGGACGAACTCTATCGGGTCCGCAATATCCGCCCTGCGTTCCGCTGGGGCATGTGGGCCGGGCTGCTTTACTCCGGTTTGGATACATACCTGTTGCGCGGACGGGCCCCGTGGACGCTGCATCATCATGCCGATCATGAGGCGCTGAGGCCCGCGGCAGAAATGCCGAAGATCGATTATCCCAGACCTGATGGAGAGGTCTCCTTCGACCGGCTGTCGTCGGTGTTCATATCGAACACCAACCATGAAGAAGATCAGCCGGTTCACCTGACGCTCAAGGACGCATCCGTGCCGATTTCCGTCAATGTCGACCGCTACGATGCGCCCGAACAGCGCTACTGCCCTGCTGGCGTCTACGAAATCGTCCAGGAGAACGACGAGCCGCCTCGTTTGCAGATCAACGCGCAGAATTGCGTGCACTGCAAGACGTGCGACATCAAGGATCCCACCCAGAATATCCACTGGGTCGTTCCGGAAGGCGGCGGTGGGCCGAACTACCCCAATATGTAGGGGATTGCTGTCGGTCCGGTACTATCGATTTTTTCGCCGCTAAACTGGCGGATAGGATAGTATTACGCGGTCCTGTCCGGATTGCGGGCGGTATTTGCGCAACACTGATCAGTGCGGAATTTTGGTTGTTTCCGCCGGGTGGCGAACGATGAATATGGCGATTAAAGGCGGTATCAGCCTTCCTGGCCTCCGCGCAGCCGGTGCGACAGGATTATGCTGTCTTCTGCTGTCCGGTTGTCTGGGCGAAAATGACCGGATTGCGTCGTCCGGCTCCGGCGCGCCGGCGGCGACCGCTGGCCCGGTGGAGCCCGCGGTTCCGACTGTGCGAACGATGGCGTCGATGCAGATCGCGTCTGCAGCGGGGAAGTACCTGGCCGGGCGACATGCACGGCAGCATCGGGATTTCGGAGCGGCGGCCGAACATTTCTCAGGCGCGCTCCAGCTTGAATCCGAAAACAGGAAAATCCGCCGGGAAGCTTTCCGGTCGATGATTGCCGGCGGCAGAATGGAGGAAGCGGCGGCGCTGGCGCGCCAGATCGTCAAGGACAATGAAGGCGCAGCGATCCCTAATCTCAGTATCGTCATTGAAGACGCGCTGGCGGGAAAGCTGGCAGAGGCCGAAGCCCGGCTAAAAACCGTTCCGCGCCGTGGCATGAATACTTTCGCCGTACCGTTGCCGCTGGCCTGGTTCCAGGCGGGACAGGAGAAATTCGACGATGCGGTCAAGAGCCTGGAGCCCCTCGAAAAAGTTGCGTCCTTTTCAGCGTTGCGCCATCTGCATCTGGGCCTGATCCGGGAGTTGAGCGGCAATACTGCAGCGGCTGAGGAGAATCTGGCAAAGGCTGCAGAAGCATCCCGGTCCCTGCGGGTCATCCAGGCCTATGGAGGGTTTCTCGAACGCAACGGCCGTGGACCAGAAGCAAAGCTCCTGTATGAGAATTTCGAACGCGAGAACGCCGGTACGGTTGCGTTCCAGTCGGCTCTGGCCCGGCTGGATCGGGGAGAGAAGCCGGGCCCTTTCCTGAGAAGCTACCGGGATGGGCTGGCCGAAGTGTTTTTCAACCTGGCGGGGACGCTGGCTCAGGGGAGGACATCCGAACTCGGGCTGATCTACGGTCGCCTGGCATTGCGGTTGCGGCCCGACTTTCCTCTGGCGCAGGTTCTGCTGGCCGGGCTCCTTGAGGCGCTGGACCGCGGACAGGATGCGGTTGCGCTTTACAGGGCGGTCTCTCCCGACTCCCATCTGTACCAGTCCGCGCAGCTCCGTCTGGCCAGTCTGCTGGACGATCTGAAACGGACCGACGAGGCGATCGCGCTGTTGCGATTGTTATCGGAGAAAGACCGGCAGTGGCATGAGCCGCTGGTTCGCCTTGGCGATCTGCTCAGGTCCGAAAAAAAATTCGAAGAGGCATCCAATATCTACAGCGCCGCGATGAAGCGAATTGGCGACCTCAGTGAGAATCACTGGTCGCTGTTCTACGCGCGTGGGATCTCCTACGAGCGCTCCGACCGCTGGCCGCTGGCCGAAAAGGATTTCCTGAAGGCGCTCGAACTCAGCCCGGATCAGCCCTTCGTGCTCAACTATCTCGGCTATAGCTGGGTCGACAAGGGGATGCATCTCGACCGGGCGCGCAAGATGATCGAAACCGCCGTTTCGAAACGGCCCAATGACGGTTACATCGTCGACAGTCTCGGCTGGGTTCACTACCGGCTGGGTAATTATAAGGATGCCGTTGAGCAACTGGAACGGGCAGTGGTGCTCCGCCCGGAGGACCCAGTCATCAATGACCATCTGGGTGATGCGTACTGGCGAGTAGGTCGATTGCTGGAAGCGCGGTTTCAGTGGAAAAGGGCGTTGTCCCTCGACCCGGAAAAAGACCAGATTCCCCTGATTCAGAAGAAGCTCAATCAGGGCCTGGCCGCCGCTTCCAAAAAAGACCGGCGAGGCTGAGGGCCGCCTGTCCTTTTCGGACGTAGCCGCGAGGAGGGTACCGTTATCCCGGCAGTCAGCGTTTTCGCACCCGCGAAGATCAATCTCTTTCTCCACGTAACCGGTCGCAGGCAGGATGGTTATCATCTGCTCGACAGCCTCGCCGCCTTTACCGAAATCGGCGATGTCATTCATGTGGAGCCGGCAAGGGATCTTTCTCTTCGGATCGAGGGGCCTTTTGCAGAAGGGCTGGGTGCCGGAGAAGACAACCTTGTCATGCGGGCTGCCCGCGCCCTTGCGGAATCGACAGGGCTCGGACCGCCGACCGCTTCTATCCGGCTGGAAAAGAACCTGCCCGTTGCCAGCGGTATTGGCGGCGGGTCTGCAGATGCGGCGGCGACTCTCAAGGCATTGTGCAAGATGTGGTCGAGCGAAATGGACGATGCGGAACTTTCCCGGATCGGCTTGTCGCTCGGCGCGGACGTGCCGGTATGCCTGCTTTCGCGCACCGCCCGTTTCTCCGGGATCGGTGAGACCGTTGAGACCGGTGCGCCCTTGCCGCCGGCCGGCGTCTTGCTGGTTAACCCCGGCGTCTCGGTCGCCACGGCGGACGTCTTCGCCCGACGGGCCGGCCCGTTTTCCGGTGTTGCCTCCCAAAGCGGTCCATGGGCGGATGCGGCCTCGATGGCGGACGGGCTACGAAAGAGCCGGAACGATCTGGCTGAGCCGGCAGCTGCGATCGCGCCGGTCATAAATGATGTCCTGAACCGAATTTCGGAACAGCCCGGTTGCCTGCTGGCGAGAATGTCAGGAAGCGGTGCGACCTGTTTCGGTATCTTTCCGGATGACGCCGCTGCCCGCGATGCCCAACGGGCCATCGCAGAGGCCAAAAGATCCTGGTGGGTTCGCGCGACGCGCTTTCAGCAGTAAAGCGCCCGGAAGATCAGCGCTTTCCCGCCTCCATCGCTGCAACCACCTGTTTAAGGTCGGCGTGAAGGGCTGCACTGGGTTGGCCGTCGACCGGGAGGCCGGCGAAACGCTGATACATCTTGATCGCTTCCATCGTCGCGTCGCCGAGAGTCCCGTTGGGTTCACCGGGAGAGAGGTCGAGGCGCGCCAGAAGTCGCTGAATATCGGCGATCTGTTCCGGCGACAGGGTGGACGGGGCAATGGACGCGCCGGCCGCCGGTTCGATCGCTGCAACAGTCCTTTCGTCCGGGACGGTGGTTTTCCGGGCCGCCTTCGCGCTGCCGGCGGCAAGCGCCCGGCTGAAATAGATCGCTGCCTTCTGCTGGTCCTTCGCTACGCCGGTGCCGTTCTCGTATATCAAACCGAGATTATAGAGCGCCTCGGAATTTCCGCTCCGGGCGGCCATCTCAAACCATTGTCTGACTTCGGCGGGGGCAGGGGTGACACCTATTCCCTGCAGATAGATCGTTCCCAGCTGATTCTGCGCCTTTACATCGCCGTCCTTGGCGGACTTCTCGAGTGCGGCAATCCTCGTCGTCGCCGTTGCATCCGTCGCTCCGGACGGAGAAGCGGTGGCCGGCGCCGGTCCAGCCAGTCCTGCCGGGGCCCCGTGCGGACCAGAGGACGCGGAGGCAATGGTATCATTGCTCTTGAGAGCGCGTGGGCTGAATTCCGTAAAGGCCCAAAACCCCGCCGCGCCCAAGGCGATCAGAACGGTTGCGGCGACCGCATAGCGCGCAGCCCCCATCCCGGACTTCTCGTCCCGCGGACGCGATTCTTCATCCCTGCGGTTCCGTGGTGCCGGACTGGCAGTCGGTTCCGCGCCTTTCCCGGAATCAAGAGCCTTTTTTTCGATCGCGGCTTCAAAATCCTCGATCGTCGCCTGCCGGAAAGCAGGGCGGTCGGGCGGCAAAGCGCTCTCGTTGGCAGGGGGCGATACGGAATCGGTACTGTTGTTCAGGATCGCCCGGTCGACCCAGGCGCCGATAGTCAGCCCTTCACGGGCAGCCGCATCGCGGGCGATCTGGCGTACGTCTTCGTCGACGCCTTTGACGCTCCACGGTCCGGGACGGGTCATTTTTTCCATCCTTGCCCGGTCGTCCGACGCGGGCGATACAGAATCTGTCAGCGACACGGAGGTCAGGCTGCGGCGATATCCTTGTTCGCGCCGCCTGTCGGGTCATCCCGTCTTAGCATAGCCCGTTCGATTGAGGACAGACGCGATTTCCGGCTGCCGGAATCGGAGACGATCCTTACCGGTTTCCGGGCAAGCGCCTCTTCCGCATCGACCTTGCGAATCAGAGCGGCCAGCCATGCCCCGAGCGAAATACCAGCATCCGCCGCGGCCTGCTTCGCGGCCGCACGGGCTTCCGGTGATACATTACGCTGGTTCCAGGCCCCTGCAGGTTGCGACATCATCCTCTCCCCCGATTGGAGTGTGCTACCAGCATTGCAATGAAACAGTTAATACAAGGTTAACGAATCACTGTGTAAATTGAAACAGCTTTGGTCACACGCCTATTGTCGGCGTTGCCGTTCCTCCTTATTTTGCCGCGACCCGGTGGGGCGTAGCCAAGCGGTAAGGCAACGGGTTTTGATCCCGTGATCCCTGGTTCGAATCCAGGCGCCCCAGCCATTTTCGAAATACGGAATACCGGTTTTCATGACGACGACGCTCGATTTCAGGGGGCTTAAATGTCCCTTGCCGGTGTTGAAGGCGCGAAAGGCCCTGATGTCGGCGGAATCCGGAGCCGAATTCGTCATTCTGGTCACCGACCCCGCGGCACCCGGAGATTTCGAGGCGTTCTGCGCGCAGTCGGGCCACCGCCTCGTTTCCGTCGAGCCGGACGGGGAGGGGCATCGGATAACCCTTGCCGGGAAGGGCTAGGTCGGGCGCTGCGACCGTAACGGGCGCGGCAGGAACAGGCGTTCTCCAAGTTCGAATGCGCCCTGCGCCAGCAAGGCCAGAGCCGCGGCGGGAACCGCGCCTTCCAGAATCAGTCCCATGTCGTCGAGCCTGATGCCAGTCAGGATCGGCTGTCCATAGCCGCCGGCGCCGATCAGCGCGCCGAGCGTCGCCGTGCCGATATTGATAACGGCGGCTGTCTTGATGCCTGCGAGAACCGACGGCATCGCCAGCGGCAGTTCGATATGAACGAGGCGTCCTGCTCGCGACAGCCCAAGCGCCTGGGCGGATTCCGACAGCGATAGCGAAATCCCGACGATGCCTGCATGCGTGTTTCGCACGATTGGCAGCAGGCTGTACAGAAACAGCGCCGCGATGGCGGGCTCCGCGCCGATGCCGAACAGGGGGATCATGAGAACCAGAAGCGCAAGTCCGGGGATCGTCTGGGCGATGCCTGTCATGCCGAGCAGAACCTGCCCGAGCCTTGGTCGGCGCGCCGCATACAAACCGACCGGAATGGCGACCAGAATGGCGGCGAGGAGCGACAGGCCGACCAGCGCCAGATGCTCTGCCGTACGCTGCATCAGGCGCGACAACATCGAATCGACAGCGACCGACGCGTATAGATCGAAGCGCTCGCGAAGAAAGCCTGCAGCAACGACCGGTTCCGCCTGTTTTCCGATCTTCACGGCGCGGTTGAGCGCCGACATACGGTTTGCATCGATGGAGCCTTCCAGCCGACGCAGCGACCGGATCGCCCCGGGATCGGATTTTTCAAGTTCCAGCCGATACAGAAACACCGCGTCGTAGGCGGGAAAATACGACCTGTCGTCCGTCAGAAGCTGCAGCCCGTAATAGGATATCTCCGCATCCGTCGAATAGACGTCGATGGCGTCAAGATCACCCCCTTTAAGCGCCCGATAGGCGAGGTCGTGGTCGAGACCGCGTACGTTGTTGTGCGGCAGCGCATAGGCCTGTTTGAGCGCGGGCCATCCGTCGCCCCGATCCATGAACTCGTTGCTGAACCCGAGCCGGAGGGAAGGGTGGCGCGCGAGGTCGGAAATCGTTGCGATGCCCAAATCGCTCGCGCGCCGGGGTTTCATGGCTATGGCGTAGGTATTGTTGAATCCGAGCGGCTCCGTCATGCCGATGCCCTGCGATGCGAGTTCCCGCCTGATATCGGCGAGCGAGCCAGGCTGCTTTCCTGCGAAAATCTCGCGGGCGATGGTGCCGGAATATTCCGGGTAAACATCGATTTCGCCGCGTTGGAGCGCGCTCCATAGAATGCGTGTGCCGCCAAGCTGTTTTCGATGCTCGGCTTTCGAGCCGGGCGCGTTGAGCAGTCCGGCGGCAAGCTCTCCCAGTAGAACGGATTCCGTGAAGCTCTTCGAACCAATGGTGATCGTCCGGTCCTGCTGGGCATGAGCCACTGACGAAAAGAGGCCAAGCAGCAGGAAGGCCACAGTCAGTCCTGCCCGACCTAGCATTGGACGATGCCTTCAAGAGCGGAGTCGATTGTGCGGCTGGCAGTGACGAACTTTCGGACGAAGTCGTTCGCCGAATTTTCGACCAGATCCCGGAGCGAACCCCGCTGCGCGACCATCCCGTTGTTCAACAGTACGATGTCGTTCGAAAAGAAACCGGCTTCCGCGATATCGTGGGTGACCAGCAGAACGGTCTTGTCGAGCGACCGGAATATCGACCGCAGCTCCTCCTGCAGATCGTACCGGATGACCGGGTCGAGCGCGCCAAGCGGTTCGTCCAGCAGCAGAACGTCCGGGTCCAGCATCAGGGCGCGCATCAGGGCGACCCGCTGTCGCTGGCCGCCCGAAAGCTCGTCGGGGTAACGGTCCAGCCCGTCCCGGGGAAAATCTGTGAGCCCGCGAAGGGTTTCCAGCCTGTCGGCGATATCGTCGGCGGGACGTTTCAGGTGCCGTGCAAGGAGGTCAATGTTCCGCCGCGCTGTCAGATGCGGAAACAGGCCGCCTTCCTGAATGACATAGCCCATGCGATGGCGGAAGGTATCGGCGTTGCTCGAGTCCGGGTCGAACGGTTCGCCGTCGAACAGGACTGCACCGGCATCCGGCCGGATAATCCCCGCCACGATGCGGAGTAGCGTCGATTTTCCGCAGCCGCTCGGCCCGATCAGCGCGGTGATCCCGCCGGGGGAAACGGCGATGTCGAGCGGCCCCACGGCGAGGCGTCCGTCATATCGCTTTTCGATGTCTCGAAGTTCGATCATGTCGCCATTCGACAGGATCGGCTGCTGTGCTTCAAGCGATGCGCAGCAAAAAGCATGCCCCGATTATTGCCCTCCTCAGCCGCGAGGCGTATCTAGACGCCATTGAAACTCCGGCTGGCTCGAAATGAATGTATCCGTAAATACGACCGCCGACAGGCAAAGGCTGTCGGACGCAGGACAGTTCGCCGTAGTAGGGCTGGTCGGCGGGGGGCACCTTATCAGCCATTTTTACGTGTTGTGTCTCGCGCCGTTGCTGCCCGCCATGGCGGCGGACCTTCAGGTTGGCTACGCAGAGCTCGGGCTGATCACGACCGCGTTCTTTTTTGCCGCGGCCATGGTCCAGATGCCGGTCGGAATTCTGGTGGACAGGTTCGGGGCCCGCCGAATGCTGCTGGCCGGAACGATACTGTTATCGGGATCGATCACGCTTAGTGGTTATACGGAGTCCTATGGCGGCATCGTCCTGCTTTTCGTTCTCGCCGGTATCGGCAACAGCGTCTTTCATCCCTGCGATTACGTCGTCATTTCGTCTTCCGTGCAGGAGAACCGTCTCGGAAAGTCATTCGGTTTTCACAGCCTTTGCGGCACGCTCGGTTTCGCGCTGGCCCCTATCGTCATGGCGGCGCTGGCGAGCTGGTACGGATGGCGCGGCGCGCTCTCGGCAGCGGGAATGGCGGGGCTGGTCCTCGCCGCCGCTATCCTGCTCGCGCAAGGCATTCTGCGCGACGACACGGAGAGAAAACGGCGGGAACCCGGCCAGTTGCGGCGGACATGGAAAGCCCTGATTTCGCGCCGTGTCGTGGGCCATTTTATCTATTTCGCGACGTCGTCCGCCGCGACGGGCGCGCTTGGCGCCTTTATCGTGGTGGTAATGATTGCGCAGTACGGCGTATCCGAGGAGCTCGCAGGGGCCGTTCTGACGGCCTATCTCGGTGCGGCGGCGGCCGGTGTGATTCTTGGCGGTTTGCTTGCCGACAGAACGCGCCGTCATGACCTGGTGCTGATCGTTACGATGGGTTCCGCCGCGTTCGTGACCGCGGTTGCGGCGACGGGCACGCTCGGTTTCTGGCTTTGCGTCGCCGCGCTAACGCTCGCTGGGGTGGCGAAGGGCGTGGTCATGCCGTCGCGCGACCTCATGGTCAGGGAGGATGCGCCGGATGGACTTCTGGGGGCGGTCGTCGCCTTTACGACCATCGGATTCACCATCGGCAATGGCAGCGCGCCTGCTGTCGCGGGCTGGCTGATCGATGTGGGGTCGCCGCTTTCCGTGTTCTGGCTCGCCTCCGCCCTGACCCTTGTCGCGATCGGCAGCGTCGCGGTGGCGCGGCGGGCCCCGGAATGATTCTCCCGCCGGCTCGGGGTTCCGCCGCTGACGATTCTTTTGCGCCTGGCGTAATATTCGGGCCCAGTGCCGGGTGCGGAGAGCGATGGACAGCCTGTTGGACGTAAGACACAACATTCCCTGGCGTCAGGCCGTCGTATCCGTCGATCAGTTTTCCCGGACCGATATCGAGGAGATTTTCTCGCTGGCCGACCGGCTCGCAGTCGGGCGGACGATGCCTTTGACGGGCAAATGCATCGTTAACCTGTTCTACGAGCCATCGACCAGAACGTCTTCCAGTTTCTACGCGGCGATGACGCGTCTCGGCGGCAGCGTTATCCCGATCAACGAGGTGAATTATTCGTCGGTGACCAAGGGCGAAAGCCTGGAAGATACGATCCGGACCCTCGAATGCTATGCCGACGCCATCGTTATGCGGCATTTCGATGACGATGCCAGTGAGCGTGCCGCGGCGGTTGCCTCCATACCGGTCATCAATGCCGGCAGCGGCGCGGCCGAGCACCCGACCCAGGCGCTGCTCGATCTCTATACGATCCAGAAGGAGCGCGGGTGTGTCGACGGGCTGACCGTCACCATGATGGGCGACCTGAGATATGGTCGAACGGTTCATAGCCTGACAAAGCTGTTACGGCTCTACGACACGACGCTCAAATTCGTCAGCCCCAGGGAACTGGCGATGCCGCCGGATTATCTTTCCCCGGGCGACGAACAATCCAATGACATTGACGACGTGATCGGGAATACGGACGTACTTTACGTCACGCGCGTTCAGCGCGAACGGCTGTCCATGGAGATTGCCATCGACGATTCTTTTTCGGTCGATTTCGCCTATTCGGTGACGCGCGACCATATGGCGCGGGCGAAGGAAAACATGGTGCTGATGCACCCGCTGCCGCGCGTCGGCGAAATCCCGTCAGAGCTCGATTCCGATCCACGCGCCGCCTATTTCCGGCAGATGCGCTACGGGCTTCATGTCCGCATGGCGCTTCTCGTGGCCATGATCGGCCGCGACTGATCTTCGGTCTTCGGCAATGAAGCTTTCCTGCTCCGTCACCGGTGACGGGCCCCCGCTGGTCATTGCGCACGGGTTGTTCGGTTCGGGACGGAACTGGGCCGGTTTCTCAAAATCCGTGTCGGTGGATTTCAGGACGATCTCCGTCGACATGCGCAACCATGGGGCGTCGCCCTGGGATGACCGCATGGACTACCCCGCCATGGCAGAAGACCTGCTGGCGACAATCGACGGGGAAGCCGGCGGGAAAGCCATGCTGCTGGGGCATTCGATGGGCGGCAAGGCGGCGATGGCGGCGGCGCTGACGAGGCCCGATGCCGTGTCGGCGCTGATCGTGGTGGATATCGCGCCGGTGGCGTATCGCCAGAGCCATGCGAGCTTCATCGACGCGATGCAGGCGGTCGATCTGTCAGTCATTGAAAGGCGAGGGGAGGCAGACGCGGCGCTTGCCGCCGAGATACCCGATCAGGGAGTGCGGCAGTTCCTGCTGCAGAACCTGGAACTGGGCCAAGAAGGAGCTAAATGGCGGCTCAATCTGGATGTGCTGCGCGGCAGCATGGCCAACCTGACGGCTTTTCCGTTTGAGGCGGGAGAACAGAAATATGAGGGCCCGACGCTGTTTATCGGAGGCAGCGCGTCCGAGTATCTGACGCCTGACCGGTTCGACGCGGTTCGGGAGTTCTTTCCCATGGCGGAGATCGAAATAATCGATGGCGCGGGCCACTGGGTCCACGCGGAGAAACCGGCGGAGTTTCTTACGCTGGCGACGGATTTTCTGGCACGGTCGGGATAATAAAAAAGGGCCGCCCAAAGGCGGCCCTTTCCGTAATCGTCGTTGGAAAATATCAGGACTTTCCGCCGAAGATCAGCGTACGAACCTGCTGGATAACCTCAGGTGTCGTATCGTTCATCGCCTTGTCGACGAGCCCCTGTAACGTGGCGCCATCGGTCGGCAGCAGTCGAAGTCCGCGCTTCTTGAGGGCGGCTTCATAGTCCTTATCGGCGTTCATGCCGTCATACGCCTTGCGCAGCGCGGCGATCAGGTCTTTCGAAACGCCCGGAGGGGCAGCGAGACCACGGCCGAGCGGGCCGGACGATGCGAGGAAAGCGACCGCTTTCTTGTACTTGGCGTCGACCAGATCGCCGAGTCTCGGCACGCCCTGGATGTCCGGATCCGGGAAATGCCCGATCTGAACAATGGCGCGGGCGAACTGCGGCTTGCCGCCTTCGCTCTTGAACCACTGCGGAACGATGGAGTTCCAGGCCAGCCAGTTGAAGCCGGCCATCTGGGATTCGCCCTGTTCGATGGCGAGGATCGACTTGCGCGAGCCTTTGTAACCGGTGACGATCTTGCCTTTCAGGCCGAGCGTCTCCATCACCATCTTGGGGGCGAGATAGCCGTTTGAGTTCTTGCCGCTGGTCGATCCGATCAGCGAACGCCCTTTCCAGCTCTTGATGTCGGTTACGCCCGAGTCCGAACGTGCGACGACGACGATGTTCGTCTGGTTGCTCGAGCCGAGCCAGGTAAACTTGTTCGACTGGTAGCGCATCCTTTCGGGGCGCAGGAGCTGGTTGATCACGATATTGTCGAGCGGCATGACGAGGCTATGCCCCTCTTTAGGCATGACGTTATAGGCGTAGTTCATCGCCTTCGCGCCGCCCGCGCCCGGCATGTGCTGAACGATGACAGTAGGCTTTCCGGGAATGTGGTTGCCGTAATGGCGCGCCATGGTCTGGGCGTACTGGTCGTAGGTGCCGCCCGGGCCATATCCGATCAGAATCGTGACCGTCTTGTCCTTGTAATGCTTGGCGACATCCATCATCGCCGACGCAGGACCTGCGACCATCGCCGCAGCCACAGCGGCCGCTGCAAATGTCAGGGTCGATTTATGTTTCAAATACATGTTGCCTCCGAATTTCAGTTTCTTTCTAGGTTGCGTTTGCCGACCGGAAATAAACCCGGTCGAGCGACGTCACGCTAGAAAGGAAATGAGGCGACTGCAAGGCAATTTTCGGCTGAAAACGGCCAGTTTTCAGTTTCAGTCTTCGCCGACAACCGCTATCGCGTTGATTTCGACCATTAACTCCGGTCGATTGAGGGCTGCGACCGTGACCAGCGTCGAGGCCGGATAGGCGTCGTCGCTGAAGAACTCCTTGCGTAGCTCGACCATGCGTGTGTTGCAGGTCACATCGACGATGAACACCGTCATCGACACGATATCGGCCAGTGCGCCGCCGGCCTCGCGCAGTGTTGCGTCGAGCTTGCGAAAAACGCATCGGACCTGGCCGTCGAAATCGCCTGCAAGGGAATTTCCCTGCTCGTCTTCCGCCGCCAGGTGGCCGGCGAGCCACACCACACGCCCACCCTCCGTGATGACAGCGGGCGAGTAGGAACGCGATTTCTGGTAATCGGACGAAAGGTGGGTGCGCTTCATGGCTCGAAACTAACGTTTCGCCCCGTCCCAGCCATGGGCCGAGATATCGAAAACGATGCCATTTGGATCGCGGAATTTGACCTCCGCGTTCTGTGGGGCGTCTTCCGGACCGGGATGAAATTTTCCGCCGTGGTCTTCCACGGCCTTCAGCGTTGCGTCGGCATCGTCGACCCAGAAGCCGAAATGATGCAGGCCGACGAAATTCTTGCCCCGTTCGTCACCCGCATCCGCCTGGGTTTCGAACTGCAGCAGCGTCAGGTTCATCACGCCGTCGGTCAGGCGGGTGGCGACGCGCGATTCCGACACGCGACTCATTCCGAACGTATCTTCGTAAAACTTTGCTGCGGCATCCTTGTCCGGCACCGACAGCGCGATATGGCGCAACTGACCTTTTGACATGTCGCTCTCCCTGAAGGTATGCGGCGATGGTGCCGCTCCGCCCATCGAAGTGCAAGCCCGCGACAGGCTTATTCAGGCTTCCGGATCTCCGTTCCCGCCATCGCCTCCATCCAGCGGACGATCTCGGTCGAGGTTTTGCCCGTGGTATCACCCATCCAGCGGTTGGCGGCGCGGTTGAGTTCGAAGGCGAGGGCGCTGAGCGGAACCGGGGTTTCCGTCCGGTGCGCCAGTTCCAATGCGATCATGAAATCCTTCCATTTCAGATCCCAGGCGAAACCGCCGCCGAATTTTCGGCTGATGACCTGCTGTTTCATGGTCCGCAGGATTGCCGAGTTCTGACCGGTCGATTTGCTGATGACGTCGGTCATCACTTCCGGATCGAGCCCGAACCTTGTGCCGATCAGGAGCGCTTCCGTTGCCGCCATGGTGTTGAGCCCGCTCAGCATATTGTTGAGGGTCTTGAGAGCATGGCCCGAGCCAACGCCGCCGGTCCGGAAGATGTTTCCCGCCATCGGCTCCAGGATCGGCAGGCAGCGTTCGACGATGGCGTCTTCGCCGCCGATCATCAGGGTCAGGGTTCCTGCCTCTGCGCCGACAATGCCGCCGGAAACAGGCGAGTCGATCATGGCGATGCCGCGCTCGGCCAGCTTTGCGGCGAGCTCCACCGTCATCCAGGGCTGGGACGAGCTCATGTCGATCAGCACGTCGCCTTCGGAGAACCCTTCGGCGATACCGTCCGCATCGAGCGCGGAGGAGGCAACGTCCGGTCCGGCGGGGAGCATGGTAATGACGGCGTCGCTCGCTTCGGCGACGGCTTTTGCGCTGTCTTCGACAACGATCCCGTTATGCGCCCGGGCGACGGCTTCTGCGGCGTCGCGGTTGAGGTCGTAGATATGCACCGGGAAGCCGGCGCCGGAGATATGCGGCGACATAAGGCTGCCCATCCGGCCGATGCCGACGAAGCCTACGGTTTTGACGGTCATGAATGCTCTCCTTCCAGCCTGTTCTGCATCGGCCTGTGCCCGCGTCCGTGAACGCTGCCGGCGGGCCGCCAATACATGTCCTCTGGCCATTCAGGCCAGCCCGGCGGCGTCAGCCACAGTCGCAACAGCAGCCGCTTTCGGTCCAGTTCGGGCCAGTCCTCGAACTCGCGCCTGCCGTGCAGGATCACCCGGTTGTTGAGAAACTGAAGGTCGCCGGGGGCAAAGGACATCTCGTGCCTGATGTCTGTTCGGCCCGAGACCTCAATAAAATACTCGAAGGCCTCGATCGCTTCCGGTTCGTCCTCGATACCGTGCGCGGCATAGGCGCGCCGGATGGGCGGCGCGTTGAAATTCACGGCCAGCCGGTCGCCGACTTTTTTGAACACCGGCACCCGATAGCCTGAAAGAGCCGCTTCGCCGGACGAATCCGCTTCGGAATGACCGTAATGGTAGCCGCGATAGAGCCAGGGCAGCAGGTCGGGTCGCTCGGCCAGGATCGTGTTGTGGACGTTCATGGCGCTGGATATCACGCTTTCGCCGCCATGGCGGGCGATGCGCAGGCACAGTAGGCCTACGATATCCACCGGGTCGACATGCATGGCGAGGGGCCGCGGCGACCGGTAGGACCGCCTTGTGTCGCCGGTATGCGACATGTCCATCACGTCGCCGATCATGTCTCCGCGGAAACTCTGCGATTCGGCGACGCCGAGATGGCTGCCGATGCCCCAAAGCATCGCCTCCAGCGCCGGCCGGTCGTATCGCTCTACCGGGAGGCCGCGGATCAGCGCAATGCCCGCGCCATCGCGGATCGACGCTGCGGCTGTTTCGAGACGGGACGCCAGGGTCGGGAGGGGGAAATCCTGCTTTGCGGTTTCGGTCGCAGGCTTGCCGGTCGCCAGCGATGTCCTGATGGCGGCGTCGATTTCCCCAAAATCCGCTTTTCCGAACTGGACGATCCAGTCGTCCCGCGCGGCGAGTTCTTGGGGCGTCCAGACCCAGGATCCTGAAACCGGGGTAATGGCAGAGATGCCGTCCATGGCGAATGCTCCCCAAAAAAAGAACCGACCGGCGCAGTCTAGCGCCGATCGGTCCGATGGGAATACCCCCAGTAAGGCGGGGGAGATATCAGAGTTTGAGGAGCCTTCGCGTATTGTCCTCGTAAAGCTTCTTGCGGTCCGCATCGTTGACGCCCAGCGCATCCAGCACGCGAATGGTCTCGCGGATATACATCGGGCCGCCTTCCGGATCGAACGGGCAATCGGAAGCGAACAGGCAATTGTCCGCGCCGAAGAATTTCAGCCCGCATTCGGTGCCTGCATCGCTGCCGAACAGCGCCGTGTCGGCGTAGAACATGCGGAAATAATCGATCGGTCGCTTGGTGAGCTGTGCGTGCAGTTCGGCGTAATCCTCGTTCGCCTGACGCTTGCCCATCTGGTCCCAGCCGGGTCCGACGCGCCCGTCGAAGAAGGGGATCATCGCGCCCATGTGATGGGTAATGATCTTGATGTTGGGCAGCTTCTCGAAGATCGGCCAGAACACCAGGCGCGCCATGGCGACGCTGGTTTCGTACGGCCAGCCGAGCACCCACCAGATTTCATACGGGGATGTGGTTTCCGTCTTGTAGTCGGGAAAATCCTCGCCGCGCGCCGGATGCAGCCAGATCGGCAGGTCGTAATCGTGCATCTTCTCGAAGATCGGCCAGTACTTGTCCTGGTCCAGCGGCTCGCCGTTGACGTTGGAGAAAATCTGGATGCCGCGCGCATCGAGCTCGTTTATCGCCCGGTCGAGTTCCTTGTAGGATTCTTCCGGGTTGTTCATCGGCAGCGACGCGATAAAGGCCGGGAACCGGTCGGGGTGCTTCTTGACCAGCGCTGCCATGCCATCATTCGCCATCCGGGCGAGGCCGGGGGTGACGTCCGGGCCCGACATCGCCTCGATCGGCGGGGCGGACAGCGTCAGGATCTGCTGGTACTCGCCGAACGTATCCATGATGCGCAGCCGCGCATCGACATCGTAAAGCATCGGGATATTCAGCCAGCGCTTGATCGGCGCCTTGTTTTCGACGACCTCCTCCATGCGATGGAAGAAATCGACCGGGAAGATATGGGTGTAGCAATCGAGCTTCATGTGAAAAATGCTCCTGACTCGGATGGCGTAACTTGGATAGGTAATGCAGCCTCGCGGCTCGGGCGCAATGTAGCCGATTGAACCGTATTTGCCACCCGCGAAAGGGCCATGGCGGTCCGGGTGCTATTGCCATGACTCCTGAACGGACATAACTTCATTTAAAGGGCGATTCCAGCCCAAAAAATCCGGCGTTTCGGAGCATTTTATGGAAGCGGTTGCGGGCTTTCCCAAACGCGAGGCGAAGGCGATCGGCCTGATCGGCTTCGCGCACATGCTGAGCCATGTCTATCCGCTGGCGCTGCCGCCGCTGCTGATCCCGATCACCCAGTCACTCCAGATCAGCACGGTGGAGTGGGGCATTGCTCTGGGTGTTTATGCGATCACAACCGGCGTGCTTCAGACGCCCGCGGGACTCCTTATCGAACGGGTCGGCGGGAGGAAGATTCTAGTGGCAGGCCTGCTGATCTACTCGGCGGCCTATTTCCTGATCGGCTGGCAGGCGAGCAGCTTTCTTGAACTCGCGCTCCTGATGGGACTCGCGGGCATCGGCAATTCGGTGTTCCACCCGGTCGATTATTCTCTGATTTCGTCCTCCATCGCCGAGGAACGGCTGGGGCGGGCGTTTTCTATCCATACATTCGTGGGCCATGTCGGGTTCCTCGCCGGCCCGATCCTGTCCGCAAGCCTTGAGCCGTTTATCGGCTGGCGCGGTGCTATGATGTCCATCGGCGGCATCGGGCTCGCTTTGACTGTCGTTCTGATCGTGTTCGGAGGACTGATCACCGAGGGCAACAAGGTCAAGAAGGCGGCGTCGGTCGGCGACCGGCTGAAAGAGCTACTGACCTCAAAGCCCATAATCCTGTTCTTTCTGTTTTATATGGCCGCGTCGATGGCCAATTTCGGCGTGACGCAGTTTTCCATCGCCGTGTTCGATCAGATTTACGATTTTCCCCGTGCGACAGCGGTGATTGCGCTCACCGCGTATCAGATTGCGACCATGGCGCTGGTGCTGCCCGGCGGGCTGCTGGCGGATAAAACGACACGCTACGATGCGGTTCTGCTGATCGGGTTCGGCATCGCCGCCTTGATGGTGTTCCTCGCCGGGCTGGATTTCTTCCCGTTCTGGCTGATCGTCGTCATGCTGTCGATTGGCGGCGCGATGCGGGGAGCGGTGAACGCCTGCCGCGACGTCGCGGTGCGGCATGTCGCCGTACATATTCCGGTGGGTGTCGTGTTCGGCTTCGTCAGCACAGGTTTCCTCGCCGGCCAGGCGGTCGCCGGGCCGGTCTACGGATGGCTGTTTGACAACTACCCGCCGCACTACGTGTTCTTCGCCTCGGCGGCTTTTACCCTGCTCGCGATGCTGACCGTGGTGTTCAACACAGGCACGCGGCGCGAAGCGGCCCCGGTGGGAGAACAGGCTGACAAATGACCACCCTCTCCGCCACGCTTGAGCGCCGCGAACATGCCGCCATCTGGCTGGTCGGGGGCGCGCATCTGGTCAGCCATTTCTATCATCTGGTGCTGCCGCCCCTGTTCATCCTGATCAAGCCGGCGCTCGGCGTGAGCTATGCCGAACTCGGCTTCGTCATGTCGGTCTATTTCTTCGCCACTCTGGTCACCCAGATGCCCATCGCGATGCTGGTGGACCGGATCGGCGCGAAGGCGGTGCTGGTGTGCGGGCTGGTCGTGCATGGCGGCGCGCTGGCGGTCGCCGGGCTGTTCCCGTCTTACGAGATGCTGCTGGTGGCGTTCTTCCTCGGCGGGATCGGCAATTCGGTATTTCATCCCGCCGACTTCTCGATCCTGTCGGCGAGCGTACGTCAGAGCCATCACGGTCGCGCCTTTGCGGTGCACACCTTTACCGGTTCCATCGGTTACGCGTGCGCGCCGCTGGTCATGGCCGCGCTGGCGGCGCTCTATGGCTGGCAGAACGCGCTGTTTATCGCCGGAGCCGCCGGCGTGATCATGGGGACGGCGATCCTGCTGGCAGGCGGCAGCCTGCGCGATTATTCGGGCGAGATCGCGCCGACGAAAGCGGGAGAGACAAAGCCGAAGAAGGCCGACTGGCGGATCATGCTGACGCGGCCGATGATCCTGTTCTTCCTGTTCTATGTCGCGACATCGGCGTCGGGCACCGGCATGACCAATTTCGCCGCGGTGGCGCTGCCGCTGGTCTATGGCGTAACGCCGGAAATCGCCAATCTGTTCCTGACCGCCTTCCTGATCGCCGCCATTGTGGG
>JAYOLL010000001.1:148009-325844 GCA_038120295.1 Rhodospirillales bacterium
GCGTTCGGGTTCGTGACGCTGGGATACACGATAGGGCAGGGCGGAACGCCGGTGGTCTATGGCTGGCTGGCGGACCAGCATCTCGGGCACGGCATCTTCACGATGTCCGCCGTCGCCGCGCTGGTCGCCATCGCCATCGTCATGATTCCGGCGACGAAACGGGCTTCCTGAACTTCCTGCCGTAATAGATCCGCGCCAGCCGGTCGGGTGAGACGCCCAGATGCCATAGCGCGTGGATCCACAACCATCCGCAGACGATGCCGACCGGGTGCCGCCCGTGAAACTTGCGAGATGAGGTGATCAGCGGAGGTTCGCCGATGCAGACCGTCGGGCCGGTCCGTTCCAGCCGCCGCACGAAATCGTAATCCTCCATCAGGGCGATGGGCCTGATGCCGCCGGTGGAAATATAGGCCTCGCGCCGGACGAAGATGCCGGAATCGCCGTAATAGACGCCGTGCGAGCGGATCCAGGCATAGAACCCGTTCAGCCAGTCGTCGAAGCCGGTTCCGCCGTCGAAAAGAAGCCGGAAGTTTCCGCCGGGCGCTTCCGGTTTTTCCTCCAGCGCAACGCAAACGGCGTCGAGCGCGCCATCCGGCAGGGCGGTATCCGCATGACAGAAGAACAGGATATCGCCCGTTGCCGTATCCGCGCCGGCGGCCGCCTGTTGTCCGCGTCCCGGCGCGCATTGCAGAACGCGCGCCCCATTGGCTTCCGAAACTTCACGCGTCCGGTCGGTACTTCCGCCATCCGAGACAATGATCTCGCAGCCGGGGTCCTGGGCTTGCAGCGCGCCGATCAGGCCGCCGATGGAGGACTCTTCGTTCAGGGTTGGGATGATGACCGAGAGCCGCAAGGGAAGGGCGGTCAGATATCCAGCGTCGAACTGTCGAGGCCGAGCGCGTCGGCAAGTTCGTTCACGGTCTCGCGCTCAGCATCATCGATCGTTTCGTCGCTTTTTGCGATGGCGATGCAGATCCGGATCAGGATGCGAGCCGCTTCTTCGTCATCGGAGATTTCATGAACCGCCTTCATGATTCGCGATCGCGCATCTTCCGGATCCGATTCCAGCTCGTCGATCCATGACCGGTAAAGATCCGCAGCTTCGTTGCGGTCATATATGTTCAGGCGATGCACCGCATCGAGCGCCTGATCCACTGTTGTTGCTTCGGTGAAGTTGACGCTGCCGTCCGCCTGAGACACAAGGGCCGCAGCCGCCATAGCGGCTTCGAGAAAATCCCGGTTCCGGAATCGCTCGACATGTTCGGCGACGACGGCGCGGGCGCGGGCAATAAGATCGACCATATGCGCATTTCATATCATTCTCCGGTGGCGTCAACAGGATGCGTGACCCTAAGCTGGGCGAGATGACGGAACCGCAGCAATCGTCTGAAACCGCCGCACGAAGCGCCCGCCGAAGCCGGGCGTTCGCACGCCCGTTTCTGATAGTCTTCGGCTGGCTCTGCGTCGGGCTGGGCGTGGTCGGGATTGTCGTGCCTGGCCTGCCGACCGTGCCCTTCCTGTTGCTGGCCCTCTGGGCGTTTTCCAAAAGCTCCGAACGGTTTCACGACTGGCTCTACAATCATCCCCGGCTGGGACCGCCGCTGCGGGACTGGCGCGAGCATGGCGTGATCCCATTGCGCGCGAAAATACTGGCGGTCCTGGTCATGGCGATCAGTCTCGCCTGGATCACTTTCGGTATTGCGGAAAGCTGGGTACTGCCGGTCGCGGTCGCCGCCTGCCTGATTCCGGTAGCGATATTCATCGTAACCCGCCCGAGCGTCGGGAAAGACTGAGGACGGGGTTTGCCACTGCGAAACCTTCTGGCATCCTCTCCCCTGTCATGACTTACGATTTCATTATCGCAGGCGGCGGGTCCGCAGGCTGCGCGCTGGCCAGCCGGCTGACCGAAAAGCCCGAAAACAGGGTTCTGCTGATAGAGGCAGGACGCGATTTCGCTCCGGGCGAGGAACCGCCCGATATCCTGTCGTCCTATCCGATGGCGGCGGCCTTCAACCCCGCCTATCACTGGACGAAACTGCGCGTTCGACACAGCAATCGCGGCAACAGCCCGAACCGTGCGCCTTTGCGTTTTATGGAGCAAGCGCGGGTAATCGGCGGCGGGTCCAGCATCAACGCCCAGATGGCCAATCGCGGCTCGCCCGATGATTACGCCGAGTGGGTTGCGCTCGGCGCGGACGGATGGAGCTGGGACGATGTGCTGCCGTACTTCAGAAAGCTCGAAACCGACCGGGATATCGACGACGAATGGCATGGGCAGGAAGGCCCGATTGTCATTCGCCGGGTTCCGCCCGAAAACTGGACGAATTTTTCACATGCCGCGGCGAAGGCGCTGGAAAATTCAGGTCTGAAACATCTGGCTGACCAGAACGGCGCATTCGAGGACGGCTGGTTCGCCTGCACGATCTCTAACCATCCGGACGAGCATCGCGTCTCGTCGGCGATGGGCTTCCTGAATGCCGAGGTGCGCGCGCGCGCCAATCTCGAAATTCGGTCCGAAACCCATGTCGAGAGAATCCTGTTCGACGGGACCAGGGCGACCGGACTTCGGATCGCTCGGGGTGGCAGGACCGAGGATGTCTCCGGGCAGGAAATCATCCTGTCCGCCGGCGCGCTGCACACGCCGGCCCTGCTGATGCGGTCCGGGATCGGGCGCGCAGCGCATCTGCGCGAACACGGGATCGATGTTCTGGCGGATCGCGCCGGGGTCGGCGCGAACCTGAATGAGCATCCGACGATTGCCGTATCCGCCTATCTGACCGACGGTGCACGGCTGCATGAGCTCGACCGGCGGCATGCCCATGTCGGGTTTCGCTATTCATCGGGACTGCCTGAATGCGGCGCGCAGGACATGTATGCTTCCGTTACTGCGAAATCCGCCTGGCATGCGGTGGGGGTAAGGCTCGGGTCGTTCCTGCTGTGGTGCAACAAGCCCTATTCACGGGGTACGGTCGGGCTGGCATCGGCCGACTCGTACGACGAACCGGATGTCGATTTTCAGATGCTGGCCGACCGGCGGGACATGGACCGCATGACCGATGGCGTCCGCCGCATGGCCGAACTGTTTGACGATCCGGTCCTGAAGGAAGTCGCCAGGGACCCGTTTCCGGCGAGCTATTCCGAACGTGTGCGGCGGATCGGTGCGGTCAATACGAAGAACCGCATTCTGACCAATATTCTCGGCGCGCTAATGGATTGTCCCGGCCCGATTCGCCGGGCGGCGATTCATGGCTTTATTACCCAGGGCGCGAAGCTCAGGAACATGCTGCGCGACAGGGAAGAAATGGAGGAGTTCGTGCGCGACGGTGTCAGCGGCTGCTGGCATCCGTCCGGCACCTGCCGTATGGGACGTGCCGACGATCCGCTGGCGGTGACCGATCCGGCGGGGCGGGTTTACGGCGTACAGAACTTGCGGGTGTGCGACGCCTCGCTCTTTCCGTGTGTGCCGAGGGCGAACACGAATGTGCCCACAATGATGTGCGCGGAAAAAATTTCCGCTTCCATTCTTTCCGGTTCGGGCTAAGGCATATTCCTCGTTTCGTTGCCCGTCCGACGGCGCAGTGATAGGGTCCGCCACCTTTTGACAGACCCAGAGGAAAGAATGTCCAGCAGCTTCCGGGAATTCGTCGACGATCTGCGCCGCGAGGGCCAGCTTCGCGAGATAACGAAGAAAGTCGATATCCGACACATCGCGGCCCTCGTCGACCAGTCCGATACCGCGCTTATGTTCACCAATGTCGAGGGCTATGACATGCCCGTCGTGTCCGGCCTGGTAAACAGCCGCGACCGGCTGGGTATCGCGATGGGGTGCGAGTTCGGCGAGATCGAAGCGAAACTGCGTCGCGGCATCGACCGGCCCATTCCGGCCAAAACCGTTAATGCGGGCCCGGTGCGCGAAATCCTGATGGAGGGCGATGAGGTCGATCTCTATAAATTGCCGGTGCCGCTTTTCTCGATCCGGGATGGCGGGCCGATGATTACGGCAGGCGTGACCATAGCCGAAGACCCGGAACTCGGTCTCAACGCAGGCGTCTATCGCTTCCTCGTCAAGGACCGCAATACGACCGGCATCGATATCGTCACCCCGAACAATTTGCGGAAGCTGGCTGAAAAGGCGCTGGCGAAGAACGAACCGCTGCCGATCTCGATCAATATCGGAACGCATCCGGCGGAGCTGATTACCTCGACCTTCAAGGCAGCCCCCGGCGTCGACGAACTCGCGATGTCAGGCGGCATGCGCGGCGAGGCGCTCGAACTGACGCCGTGTCAAACGATCCCTACCCCCTGTATCGCGGATGCGGAAATCGTTCTGGAAGCGGAAATCCTGCCGACGGGCTGGACGCTGCCCGAGGGCCGGTTCGGCGAATTCACACGCCTGATGGGCGGGCTGCACTGGAACCCGCTGGTGCGTATCAAGGCGGTCGCGATGCGGCGCAACGCCATCTACTACGCGCTGCAGATGCCGTGGGAGAATATCTGGCCGAGCGGACCGATCTACGAGGCTGCGGTCCGGCGCGCCCTGCACGAGGCCGGCGTCCAGACCACGGCGGTCAACATTACGCCTGGCGGGTGCTGTCACTGGCATGCGGTGATCGCCATCAACCCGCTGCCGGGCGACGCAAAGAACGCCATGATGGCCGCGCTTTCGGTGGCCGACATGAAGCATGTCGTGGTGGTCGACAGCGACATCGACGTGTTCGATGGCATTGACGTCGAATGGGCGATGGCGACGCGTGTTCAGGCGGACAGGGACGTACTGATCATTTCGGGGGCGCGGTCGAAACCGCTCGATCCCAGCCTGCCGCCGGTGCCGGGTCGTATTCCCGTCACTGCCAAGATGGGGGTCGATGCGACCATCGGTCCGGACGTGCCGCGCGAACGGTTCGAACGGATCGCCTACGCCTACGCCGATCAGGTGAAGCTGGACGATTTCCTGGGCGAGGGCAGCGGGCCCGACGATGTCGGCAGTGCGCTCTCCGAAGAGGCGGTAGCCGCGCTGAGCGGACGCATTCGCGAGGCTATTGCGATCGAGCCGCTTTACTTCGCTGAGCTTGCCGAACGATTTGCGGAAGAAGGGTTCCAGGCCGTCGGGCGCGCGCTGGGCACGCTACATGAGGAAGGCGTCCTGTGGCAGGACAAGCTCGGGAAGTTCTGTCTGAAGGATTCAGAATTCGCTGCCGAGCCGCCGTCGCACGCTGGCGGACGGTAATCCGCTCCTTTCAGGAAATTGCCCGGCTGGCGGGCAGGCGAACGGTTACTGAGGTGCCCTTGTCGGCGCCTTCGGTTGCGCTTGTAAGGGTGAGTTCGCCCCCATGCAGTTCCGTCAGTGCCCTGGCAAGATTCAGGCCGAGTCCGGTGCCTTCGAACTGCCTGGTCAGGCCCGTTTCCGCCTGACTGAAAGGCTGGAAGATTATCGGCATATCTTCTTCCGAGATGCCGATACCCGTATCGCGGACGTTTATCAGGAAATCCCCGTTTGCTGCGCGGCCTGTTGAGAGCGTAACGGTGCCCCCGGTCGGGGTAAACTTGACTGAGTTGCTCAGGAGGTTGATGACGATCTGCTTGATCTTGCGAACGTCTCCGCGAATTTCCGGCAATGTCGTGTCCGCGTCGACACTCAGGCTTATACCGTTCTGCTCTGCCCGTTCACTGACAAGACGGATCGCGAGTTCGACCGGCTCGCTCAATGACAAGCTGTCTTCGACGAGGTCCAGCTTGCCGGCCTCGATCTTCGACATGTCGAGGATATCATTGATCAGATCGAGCAGGTGGACGCCACTGACATGAATGTCGTTGGCGTAGTTCCGGTACGAATCGATGGATGAGTCGCCCAGAAGTGCGTCGCGGATGATTTCCGAAAAACCGATAATGGCGTTAAGCGGCGTCCTCAACTCGTGGCTCATATTGGCGAGAAACTCGGACTTCGAACGGTTTGCGACCTCGGCCGCCTCCTTGGCGTGGATCGCGTCGGTATTTATCTGTTTTAGCGTTTCTTCCCGGTCCTTGAGGCTGGTGATGTCCGTTACAGCCAGAACGGTGCCCCCTTCGGATGTCCTGCGGTAGGCGATCTGCCGCCAGGAACCGTTGTAAAGCCGCAGTTCATGCACGGATGGCGCGGTTCGAAACTCCGCGATACGCGCCGCAACCATGGACTCGACATCGATATCCGCACCCTGCCGGCGGGATTCTTCTGCGTAGGCCCGGACCAGCGTCTCGATGGACTGGCCCGGCTCGACCCTGAAATCGCCTCTGGGCAGCATGGTTTGGTATCGCGAATTGCAGAAAATCAGCTTCTCATCCGCGTCGAACAGGGCGATTGCATCGGAGATGCTTTCAATGGCGTCGTTCAGCCTCTCCTGATTGCGGCGTAACGCGATCTCTGCTGCCCGCTGATCGGTTATATCCTCTGTGATGCTGAGGACATGCGTGACATTTCCGTGTTTGCCGGTCAGGGGATACTTGATCGATTTCAGAATTCGTTTTCCGAGTGCGGGTGCATCGATCTGGTGCTCGGGAAATTCAGTAATGACGCCGTCTTCTATGACCTTCCGGTTGAGCGCACGCCTTTCACCGTGTTGTTCTTCGCCGAACACGAATGGGGCGCGCCGGCCCAGGATCTCTTCGCGTGGCCTGTTTAGGATCGCTTCGAACGTCTTGTTGACATGAATAAACCGGTCTTCCTTCGCATCCCGGACGCTGATCATGGACGGGACGTTGTCGAGTACCGTATCCAGCAGTTCCTGTAGCCGGTTCCTTTCCTGATCCGCAGTCACGCGGGATTCGATGTTGACCATCCGAATGTCGCAGACGATTTCGTTTTCGGTCGTCTCGAAAGCGATGCCTACGCAGCGACACCAGATCGCCTGGCCGTCGATGGACAGAACGCGGAACTCGATGTCCAGTTCGGCCCCCGTTCTCAGGGAGCGCTCGATCTCTTCTTCAAGCGCGGTTCGGTCGTCGGGGTGAACAAGGTCGAAAAAGTATTGTTTCGGATCGGCAATATTCGGCGCCGGGCGTCCGAACAGCTCCTCAGATGAGGGATTGGCGAAAAGGCACTTGAAGGGTTCGCCTGGACGGCGGGAGAGCCTCAGGATTGCCCCCGGTAACCGGTTTATAATGTCTATTTCGACGGGTGTCGGGTCATGACTGGAGTGAGAGAAGGCAATGATTGTCACCCCGTCTTCCAGCCGGATGAAGCGCGCTTCGGTATCTGTCCCGTCGCTCAGGCTGACGACCAAAGTTCCGTTCCGGTCGACGGCTTTCGGAGAAATACTCTCGCCCAGGCTGAGAAGGGCTTCGTGCCCGGTCAGGACCAGCCGTTGCGTCAGGGCCGGGAACGGGAGACCGGCGACGTCGTCCCCGTCCGGGAGCCCGAACATTCTGCGAAACGCGGAATTCACTGAAATAACGGCTCTGTTGCCGTCGATCGCCAGCGCGGCATCGGACATCCCGTCGACAAAGCCCGATGCTGCATCCGGTCTGGACGCATGGGCGTCAGCCGGCGGCGGCCGACCCTTTCTCCGAGGCGATGGCTCTGTAATGGCTTCCCGCAGTTTCAGAGCTTGCGATTTCTCGTCCATATTGCCGTCTGGATAGGGGGGCGGTTCTCCTGACGGCGAAGTTAACCATTCGACGGTTAAAGGACTGTTAACCGCCTTCCTTCAGTTGTATTCCGGATCGAATTTTCGGCTTTAGGATGAATATGTAATCAGGGTTTCGACGGGAACATCGATCCGGGAGCGTCCGTCGAGAAAATCGAGTTCGATGACGCAGGCGGCAGCGCGAACATCGGCCTCAAGCTGTTGTAGAAGAGCGATACTTGCCGCCAATGTTCCCCCCGTCGCAAGAAGGTCATCCAGAACGACGACTTTCTGACCCGGTTTCACACCGTCCGTCTGTATCTCCAGAGTGTCGCTGCCGTATTCGAGTTCGTAGGAATGAGAAACGGTATCTCCCGGCAGCTTGGCAGGCTTGCGGACCATCGTGAAACCGCATCCCAACGCATAGGCGACGGGCGCCGCAACCAGAAATCCCCTGGACTCGATGCCGACAAGCATGTCGGGAGAATAGGGTTCAATCCGTTCGGCAAGCCTGTCGACCGTCGTCTTCCATGCCTCAGCGCTGCGCAGAAGGGTAGAAATATCGTAGAAAAGAATACCGGGTTTGGGGAAATCGGGGATGCTTCTTATATGGTCTTTCAGGTCCATTTCGGATCTTCCACTTTTTCTGGGCAGCGCATCCTATCTCCAGGGAAAGGTCGCGCCAACCTGCAATAGGAGCGCGCGTACCTGGCACCTGCGTTGACAGGCAATGTCCCTCGCGGGCATGGTGACAAGCGGTAATTCGAGCCTTGGGGCTATGGAATCCTATTTCGAAGGAGAGCACACGATGAAAAAATTCCTGTTGTCAGGTCTGGCGATGGCGTTTGCCGCCGGGTTCGCGGCTGACTCGAACGCGCAAGGCAAGAAGCGCTTTATCTCCATCGGCACCGGCGGGCCGACCGGTGTCTACTTCCAGGTCGGCAACGCGGTTTGCCGTCTGGTACACAAGGAAGCCGCCGAAGGGCGCAAGAAAGGCCGTAAGCACGGCATTCGTTGCGCTGCGCCGTCTTCCGGCGGGTCGAATTACAATATTGGCCAGATCAAGGAAGGGGAGTTCGATTTCGGCGTCGCCCAGTCGGACTGGCAGTTCCACGCCTATAACGGCTCCAGTGCCTGGAAAGACAAGCAGTTCAAGAAACTCCGCGCTGTTTTTTCGGTCCATCCGGAACCGCTGCATATTATCGTTGGCGGGAATTCCGGCATTGACGGCTGGGACGACCTCAAGGGCAAGCGGGTCAATATCGGTAATGCCGGTTCCGGCCAGCGCGGCACGATGGACTTCCTGATGAAGGAATACGGATGGAACAAGTCGACCTTCAAGCTGGCAACCGAACTGACCTCGACCGAGCAGTCCAAGGCTCTGTGCGACGGCAAGATCGATGCTTTTATCTATACCGTCGGTGTGCCCAATGCGGGTGTGTCGGTCGCGACAGACGGTTGCGGCGCGAAGATCGTCAATTTCAATAACTCACTGGCCAGGAAGCTCGTGGATGCGCGGTCGTACTACGCCTGGGCGACGATTCCGAAGGGCACGTACAAAACGACGACGGGGGACGTTACGACCTTTGGCGTAATGGCGACCTTTGTAACCAGCGCCGATGTGCCGAACAAAACGGTTTATGAGGTCACGCGTGCGGTCATGGAAAACATCGACGATTTCCGCAAGCTGCATCCCGCTTTCCGCAATCTTGATCCGAAGAAGATGATTTCGGATGGCCTTTCAGCGCCGCTGCATCCCGGTGCACTTCAGTACTACAAGGAAAAAGGCTGGAAATAGCGGCCTTGGGGAGGGCTGAGCCTTAAGGCGTAGCCCTCCCTGATTGTCCGTAACGGGCGATGGCTGAGGACCCTTCCACGCAGACGGATAAATCTGCGGTCGACCCCGATGAGATCCTGAACGAGTTCGAGGGAACCGGTCGGGATCCCGGTCCTGTGGCCGCTGCCGTCATTGCCTGGATTTGCGCGATCTGGTCTCTGTTCCAGCTCTGGATTGCGTCTCCCCTCCCATTCCTGGCCGATTTCGGGATCATTGTCGATATCCCTGCGCGCGGCGTTCATCTCGCCTTCGCGCTGCTTCTCTGTTTTCTGCTTTATCCGCTGCGAAAGAGGGGCCGTAAGGGCGTTCCCCTTATCGATATCTGTCTGGCGCTGGCTGGCGCCGGAGCGGCTTCCTATGTGTGGCTCGCGCAGGGCGACATCACCAGCCGGGTCGGGGTGCTTCTCGAACAGAACTGGTTCGGGATCACCGTACCGGTGGAGGCCATAATCGGCGGGGCTGGGATCGTCCTGTTGCTGGAGGCGACCAGGCGCGCCGTTGGCGTACCGCTTGCGATCATTTGCGTCGTTTTTCTGCTGTTCTCCATTTTCGGGCAATCGATGCCCGACCTGATCGCGCACAAGGGCGTCTCGCTTGAGCGGCTGATCGGCTATCACTGGCTGACCGGCGAGGCGATTTTCGGCATTCCCATCGACGTCTCCGTCAGCTTCGTGTTCCTTTTCGTGCTTTTTGGCGCGCTGCTCGAGCAGGCAGGCGCCGGAAAGTACTTTCTCGATCTCGCTTTCGCCATGGTCGGGCGGTACCGGGGCGGTCCGGCCAAGGCCGCGATTCTCGCCTCTGGTATGAACGGCGCGATTTCCGGTTCGTCTATCGCCAATGTGGTGACCACGGGCACCTTCACGATCCCGGTCATGAAACGTATCGGTATTCCTGCCGAAAAAGCGGGCGCGATCGAGGTTGCGGCCAGCACCAACGGCCAGATCATGCCGCCGATCATGGGCGCCGCCGCCTTCATCATGGCCGAAACCATCGGCATCCCGTATTTCGAGGTCGTTGTCGCTGCTTTCATTCCCGCAGTGATCAGCTACATGGCGCTGCTCTATATCTCGCATCTGGAAGCGCTCAAGCTCGGTCTGACGGGGCTGCCAAAGGCGGAAATCCCGATTCTGTGGGCGACCTTCAAAAGCGGGCTCCATTTCCTGATCCCGATCATCGCGCTTGTCTATCTGCTGCTGGTCGAACGCTGGACGGCAGGAAGCGCTGTCTTTTATTCCATCGTCCTTCTGATGGCGATCATCGTCGGCCAACACATGATCGCTGCAAGACTGGCGGGCAGGGCGCTGTCGGCCGGGTTCCGGCTCGGCATGCTGGATATCAGGGACGGCCTAATCACCGGCGCGCGCAACATGATCGGCATCGCGCTCGCTGTGGCGGCGGCAGGCATTATTGTCGGTGCGGTTTCTTCAACAGGGCTCAACAACGCGATGGTCGGCGTTGTGGAGGCGATTTCGGGCGGCAACGTATACGTACTGCTCATTTTGACCGCGGTGCTCTGCATTATCCTCGGGATGGGGTTGCCGACGACAGCAAACTACCTGGTCGTTGCCTCGTTGCTTGCCGGCGTTCTGGTGGAACTCGGTAATGCTGCCGGTCTGGTTCTGCCGCTGATCGCGGTGCATCTGTTTGTGTTCTATTTCGGCCTGCTGGCGGATTCGACGCCGCCCGTATGTCTTGCCGCGTTCGCCGCGTCCGCCATATCGCGCGCCGATCCCCTGCGGACCGGTGTGCAGTCGTTCTTTTACGATATCCGGACCGCGATTCTTCCCTTAGTTTTTATTTTCAATACCGAACTGCTGCTGATCGGCGTTACCAGCTTCTGGCACGGGCTGGTCGTGTTCTGCGTGTCCCTGCTTGCGATTCTGTGTTTCAGTTCTCTGACCCAGCGCTGGATGTTCGTGAAACTCCGTTGGTTCGAAGCCATTCTGCTGGTCGTCGCCATGGTCGCGTTCTTTCGGCCCTCCTTCATCATGGACCGGTTTTATCCCGCTTTTGCCGAAGCCAACGTGCAGGCCGTTCTCAAGGGTGAAACGACGATACCGAAGGACCGGGAATTCCGTCTCCATATTGTTCGCGAAACTGATTACGGCGACCGCTTCAAGCTGTTCCGCCTGACCGCGACCGGCGCGCCCGGCCTTAAACCTTACGGTATCGAGTTGGATGCCCTTAAGGAAGGCCGTTACCCGGTGGCGAATGTCATGTTCAACAGCGTCGCGGAAAAAACCGGATTACGACCGTACGAAGACTATCTGACCCTGATCGACATCCAACAGCCGGGAAGGCCTGCGAAAGAGTGGATATACCTTCTGGGCCTGCTGGCTTTTGGTCTGGCCGTGTTGTCCCAGCTTCGCCGGTCGCGGCTGTCTGGCGTGCCGACTACCGTTTGAAAAGCCGGCTCCCAGCCCTGAAGGGGCGCGAAAGAACTTCACGGTGATGTTATCCGACGTGTGCTCCCGAACCGCTGCAAGGACGCTTATGTTAGGGGCAGGAGGTCACGATGCCTGAAAACGCCCTTGCAGCAAATCCGTCCGATTACGCAATCGTCGATTTCTCGAAGATTTCGACGGAGCGCCTGAAAACCATGCAGCGCGCGGGCGAGGATGTGGTGGAATGTCACCGCGTGCTGGCCGTCACCGGCGACAATATCGTCGGTGAATTGATCAGGGATGTGGAGACGTTCTTCGAGTGGGATCACTATCCGGACGGGGATGTCTATGACCCCGTGACGCATTCGCAGTTCTATTATCACGCCCATCCGCAGGAAACGCGCAAGCCGGAACACGGACATTTCCATACTTTCCTGCGTCCTGACGGCATGCCGAAAGGCGTTCGTCCGGCGATGATCGACGGTTTCAAAATGCCGGAAAACCCGGACGATGCGCTAAGTCACCTGGTCGGCATCTCGATGGACAAGTATGGCGTACCGATCCGGCTGTTCACCACGAACCGCTGGGTTACCGGGGAAGTCTGGTACGACGCCGACAATGTCCGCCGGATGCTGGACAGTTTTCTGATCGATCACACGAGACCGTCCTGGGCGGTCAATCGCTGGATCAGCGGCATGATCCGCCTGTTCCGTCCGCAAATTGCAGCGCTGGTTGATGCGCGGGACGTTGCAATCCTAGCCTGGAAGGAAAAATATCCCGACCGGAACGTTTTCGACGACGAAGAACTCGAAATAACTTCCCAGGTCGATATCGATATCGACGCTCAGATTGCAGCGGTGAACGCCGCCCTTACCGAACGCGGCGAGCCCTGACGCCGGTTATTTCGTCGCCTGCAGGAGATAGGCGTTCAGATTCGTCAGGTCTTCTTCGTTCCTGAGACCGGGAAACGGCATCTTGTTGCCCGGAATGAATTTCTTTGGATCGGCAAGATATCTGGACAGGGTTTCAGGGGACCAGACGACGCCGGAATCCTTCATTGCCTTCGACGCGCTGTAGCCCGGGGCCGTTCCGGCCTTGCGGCCATACATGCCGTGGAGGCTCGGGCCGATCTTTTTCTTTCCCGCGACAAGCGCATGGCATGCCTTGCACTTGTTGAAAACGCGTTTGCCTTTGGCGGGGTCGCCGGCGGCGTGTGCCTGACCGAACGCCAGACCTGCAATCATTGAAATCAGAACAGCCGTTTTCTTCATTGCTTGACGCTCTCATCAGTTACGAACACGCACGACATGACATATCTTCGTACGCGTATGCCCGTCAATCGCATGCAATTCCGGCAAAAATAAGGAAATTCAGTGACGGTCGCGCCCTAAAAAGGCAGCCAGCTATGTTCGCGTCCATAATGCAGATAGCCGATATTGGCGCCGGCACGCAGCCCCAGCCCCGTTCTGATCGGGGCCAGCGTAACATCGCCCGCCCTCTGGTAATTCAGGCTGATACCGGCGACGACATAGAGACTGCCGTCCACCCCTGGAAAGCGGCGGTATACATCGCCCGGCCTTTTGAGGTCGTAGACGAGCGTAAAAACCTTCGAAGCATTGCCGCCGAAATCGAAACCGACCGACGGTCCCTGCCAGTAAACCGGTTTCGGATCGGTGTTCTTCTGGTGAAGCTGTCCTCGTCCGAAGCGCAACCCGACAAAAAACGCCCCGCCGAACTCTTCTCCCGTCATGTAGCCATTTGGCTGCCCGAGATCGGAGAAAACTTTTTCAATTCCTTCGGCGAGCCCTTTTGTTGTGGCCCCGAAGAATCCTTCGGCTTTCGCCAGAATTTCGTTCTTGCTGTAGGTCTCGCCGCTTGGTTTCTGGTCCTGGGCCTCCGCCAGACCGGAAAAGGCGAACATGGCAAGGAGTCCGCCCAGGAATCCTGCTTTCGACATTGCCCGTTTGATCGTCATCCTGTTCTCCTCCGTTCAGCCGATTGTCATCGCAGCGCAAACCGATTTGCACAGGCTAACGCGAGGGCGGGCGACTCGTCCCGCCGAATTTGCCGCCCGGAAGGCGGCGGCCCTTGCCGATCGAATCCTGTCCGAATCTGGTGCGCAGATCGTCAATCGTACGTTCCACGATTCTGGTCCTTTGCGCATCCGGATCGGCGAGGGTCGGCGGGTCGGCCAGCTTGCCATCGATAAAATCGCTGAGTCCGATGCCGATCAGTCTGTAGGCGGCGCCGTTCGCTTCGCGCGCAAGCAGGGTACGGCCTGTCGTCCACAATGTTTCGGCAAGCTGTGTCGGGTCCTGGAGCGTCTGGCGTCTGGTACGAATACTGAACCCAGCCGTTTTAAGTTTGAGCGTGACGACTCGACCGCCCAGCCCCGCCGCTTTGGTGCGCGCCGATACTTTCTCGCATAGCGGCCACAGGCGTTCTTCCAGAGCAGCGGCGTCGCGCAGATCATCCGAAAAGGTGGTTTCCGCGGAAATACTCTTGCGATTGCCGGCAGGATCGACGCGCCTATGATCCTCACCTCGTGAAAACCGGTAAAGGCGGCTTCCGATTGAGCCGTAGCGTTGCGTCAGAAATTTTTCCGATGCCGACCGCAGGCTCCCGATGCGGTCGAACCCGTCCTTCTCCAGGCGTCTCTGAAGCGCGCGGCCGACTCCCCACAACGCGCTGACAGGTTGCCCGTCAAGAAAGTCCAGCGTCTCATCTCTTCCGATCACGGCAAAACCGCGCGGCTTGTCGAGGTCGGAGGCGATCTTGGCGAGGAACTTGTTGTGGCTCAGCCCGACCGTCACAGTGATGCCGATCTCTGATTCTATCCTTCTGGAGAGTCGAGCTAGGGTTTGAGCGGGGCTTCCCCTGTGAAGCTTTTCCGTCCCGGACAGATCGAGAAAGGCCTCATCCACCGAGAGCGGTTCGACGAGCGGCGTGGTTTCCTGCATCAGTTCGCGGACACGCCGTCCCTCGCGCTGGTATTTCGCCATGTCTGGCCGGATGACGACAGCATCCGGACAGAGCTTGCGGGCCTGAAACATTGGCATCGCGGAGCGGCAGCCGTAACGTCGCGCGACGTAGCAGGCCGCCATGATGACGCCGCGTCCGCTGGAGCCGCCAACCAGAACAGGCTTGTTCTTCAATTCCGGATTGTCGCGTTTTTCAATCGTTGCATAGTACGCGTCACAGTCAATATGCGCGATGGCGAGCGCGTCGAGCTCAGCATGGTTGACGGTACGGGCAGACCCGCAAGCCGCGCAGGGCGTATCTTCGTTCGCAGTGCCGGTTTCGAAACAGTCGCGGCAAAGCCAGACCATTTCCGGACCCTTAGCTCCCGAAATACAGCCGTGACGGGTTGTCGACCATGACCTTTTGTCGCTGTTCATCGTCCGGTGCCATGACGCCCAGAACGTTGAGAAGGTCGCCGTCGTTCGGGATCCGGCCCGGGTCGAACGTGTTGCCGTGCGGCCAGTCGCTTCCCCAGATGACCCGGTCGGGCGCGGCGGCGATGACAGCCTGGCCCATCGCAATCGTGTCCTTGTAGGGAACGAAGTCTGGCACGAACGCCTGCTTTTCCGCGGAAATCTTGTCGACGCTGGCAATCTTGACCCAGAACCGGTCGTCCTCGAGTAAATCCAGCAAGAGGGCGAAGGCCGGGTGGTTCATGCCGCCGTCCTGCGGCTTGCAGCGCGCCATGTGATCGACAACCGTCGGAATGCGAATATCGCGAATGAACGCTTCGTTATCGACGAAATGGTCGGGCTCGACATGCAGCACGAGCGACCAGCCGAGTTTTTCCATGCGGGGGAGGGCGGCCTGAAGATTTTCGATGCTCCCCGGCCGGTCCGACATCAGCGAGAAACGAGCGCCGCGCGCGCCTTCATCGTGCAGCTTTTCAAGTTCGGCGTCCGTGGTCTTGTCGTTGAAGCGAACAACGCCGCGCATCTTGCCGTCCGATCGTTTGACCGCATCCATGATTGCGGAATTGTCCATCCCGTGCGCGGTCGGCTGAACGGCGATGCCGCGCGTCAATCCAGTGATCTTCTGAACCTTCCAGTAATTTTCCACGGGCCCGCCCGGCGGCGTATAGCGGCGGGTTTCGGCGAATGGAAATTTATCCGGCGGCCCAAAAATGTGGAAATGCGTGTCGCAGGCCCCGTCGGGCAATACCCAGTTCGGCGCTCGTGTATTGGGATCGGGCGGCAGGGCGTAGGGAAGCTCTTCGGACATGATTCATAAACTCCGTTAATCCGTCTGGAATCCTATCCTGCTTTGCCGCAAGAAGGGAGATGCAACTCAACAAATTCTGTCCTAGAATCACGCGGTTACGTCCGCGAGGCATCTGGAGGAAAGAGGGGGCGCGATGCGTCATCGCGATACCGGCGTGCTTCTGTTTGACGAAGCGCGCGCGACGCCGGGCTACACGCTGATCGTGCCGCTCGTCGGCAAGGAAGCCTATCTCATCGGTATGCGGGGCGAGGTCCTGCACCGCTGGCACTTTCCGCTGACGCCCGGCAATTACGCCTATCTGCTGGAAAACGGCAATCTCCTCTGGTCGGGCCGAACCGAGGACGGGCCGCCGTTGCGTCGCGGCAAGGGCGGACTGCTCCGCGAATACGACTGGGAAGGAAAAATCGTCTGGGAATATCGCGACGACGGCCAGCATCACGATTTTCGCCGTTGCGCCAACGGCAACACGATCTATCTGGGCTGGGAGCCTCTGCCCGACGAATACGCGGCCCGCGTCATCGGTGGGATTGAGGGCGCCGAGAAGGACGGCGTGATCTATGGCGACTATATTCGCGAAGTGAATCCCGTCGGCGAGACCGTCTGGGAATGGCATTTCCATCTCGATGAAACGATCGAGGATCATCCGCTGATCGAGGTCGTCGATCGGGAGGAATTCGCCCACGCCAATGCCTGTTTTCCATTGCCCAATGGCGATGTGCTGGTCAGCTTCCGGCGGATTCACACGCTCGCTATCATCGATAGGGAAACCAGGAAGTTCCGATGGATGAAGCGCGATGTCATGTGGGGCACTACGCACGATGTCCAGATGCTGGAAAACGGCAATCTGCTGTTTTTCGCCAACGGCATCTATACGCCGCTCAACCCATTCTCGCGGGTCATTGAACTCGACCCCGAAACCGGCGAAGAAGTCTGGGATTATCGCGGCCAGCCGACCTGGACGTTTTTCAGCCCGAATATTTCCGGCGCCCAGCGGCTCGAAAGCGGCAATACGCTGATCTGCGAGGGGCAGATGGGCCGTGTCTTCGAAGTGACGCCCGCAAACGAAATCGTATGGGAATACGTTTCGCCATTCTTTGGCCCCTATAACTGGTTCGGTCTGGAGCGGGGGGGCGCTGGCAATTCCCTGTTCCGTGCCTACCGTTATGCGCCTGATTCTGTTCAAATAGATGGCCGTGTCAGGTCACCGTACGAGAATTGATCGCAGGAGTCGGTACGGACAATGAATAGGCCATTTGCAAGCCCGCTTGGGCGTTACACGTTCTGGCTGGGATTGCCGTTACTTCTTCTGGCGGGCGGGCCTTTGATCGATAGCCCGTTCGCGCTGATCGACAGGCTGGGCCATTTTCCGGTTCAGTGCGCCGTCGCTGCTTTCGTTCTGGCTATATGGGCCGTCGTTCGAAGGCGCCGGCCAGGGTCGGGCTGGATACTGGTTGTGACCTTTGGCGCGTTTCTTCTGAACGGCGCCTGGCTGTTGCCTTATCTTCCGGTTGCTTCCGAAGGCGAGCACGTCGCGGAAAACACGCTCAAAGTCGTTCAGTTAAACGTTCTCCGCTTCAACAAGAATACCGAAAAGGTTACAGCCTGGATCCGGAAGGAGAATCCGGATGTACTGGTTGTGCAGGAGGTGGATTCGCAGTGGCGCGAAGCCTTTAAAGGCATAAACGACATATTCGGCTACCGGATTATCGTAGAGCGCAAGGACGATTTCGGGCTCGCTGTTTTTTCGAAACATCGCATTCTGTCGAGAACGATGGATGTCCTGCCCTTTATCAACGTCCCCGCCCTGTTCGTCGTGCTCGATTTCCGGGGGGTAACCACTCGAATCGCCGCGATGCATGCGCCGCCGCCGATGTCGGACGTTCACATCGCGGCGCGGCGCGGCGCGCTCGACAGTATCGAGGCCTGGATTCGCAAGGATCCCGAGGCGCCCTCTATTGTCGCTGCAGATCTGAACATTACGCCCTATACGGCGGTGTGGCGCGACTTCATCAGAGCCAGCGGGCTGGTCGATCCAAGGCGAGGCCGCGGAGTCCTGACGACATGGCCGGCCTTTGCGCCAGATCCCTTCCGCATTCCCATCGATCATATTCTCCACAATGGGAAGTTTCGAACGGTCTCGCTCAAGACCGGCGAATGGCTGGGCAGCGATCACCTTGCGATGATTGCGGAAGTCGAGCTTTACAATAAATAGGTCTTCAGAAACGCTTTGACCGAAGCGTTCCAGACCTGCTGACCGGCTGCGCAGAACCTGTGGGCTTCGGCCCCATCGGTTCCCCAGGGCGGGAAAATCTGCGCCTCGAAAGGATGGTCCCGTTTGGCCAGCAGGGCGCCAAGCTCGTCGGTCGGGGCCGTATTGAAATCGTTTGCCGGCTGAATCAGGAAAACCGGCTGGGTAAGGATCGAGGCTGCGCCGATCAGCTTCGCCTTGATTTTTGGGTGAGCTGCCCACTGGCTCGCGCCGCCGGAGAAGTCGAGTCCGCAGTTCCACCTTTCGTCGGCAGCGAGGGCGAGGAGCGTGTGTATCCCGCCCAACGAGCTTCCCATGCAGACGATCTGGTTTTCGTCGATTTCGGGCAATGAGGCTGCGAAATCCAGCGCGGAGATGACGTCGCGGTTTTCTTCGTCCAGCCGCGCAGACATGGTTTCATCGTGTTCGGGCGTGCCGCGCGGCGCGGTGACGGCGTCCGTCAGCGGTATTCCGGGTGACTCGCCGTACCCGGCCCGATGCGGAAACAGGTAAGCGCATCCCAAGGACAGGAAAAGACAGGCGGTTTGCGGGTGCGACAGGTCTGTGGTTCCCGGCGGGGTGGCGCTGCCGTGATTATCGATAACGCAGGGGAACGGACCGTCGCCGGGCGGAAGGAACAGATATCCGGTGAGCCCGTCCTTGCCGCCGGGAAACGTGACGCGCCGCGGCGCCATCGAATGGCCTTCGAGGGAAGTGTCTCGCAAGGGCATTACATCGACACCTGTTGTGGCGGCAGGGGATCGAATCCGCGAATCATATCCGACACTTTTTCCGCCATCATGATGACCGGGGCATTAATGTTGCCGCCGGGCATGTCCGGCATGACGGATGCATCGACGACACGAAGCCCCTCTACGCCCCGCACCTTAAGCGCCGGATCGACGACAGCCATAGTATCGCTCTCGGGTCCCATCTTGCAGGTTCCCAGCGGGTGATGGACTGTCCAGGCGGTACGACGGATATAGGCGTCTATGTCCGCCTGCGCTTTTACGTCGGCGCCCGGCTGGATCTCGATGTCCCGAAACCCGTCCAGCGGCTTCTGATGGGCGATTTCGCGCACCATGTCGAATCCCCGGCGAAGCGTGTTCCAGTCGCTGTCGGTGCTGAGAAAATTCTGATGAATGGCGACCGTATCCCTTGGGTCCGCGGACCGGAGACGGATATCGCCCCGGCTTTCTGGATGCAGGACCGCCGGCCGGCACATAAAAGCATCTTTCGGACGCTTCCGAATTCCCGGGAACCAGGGCTGCGATTCAGGCGGTACGAAACGGGTGAGCAGCTGGATGTCCGGCTGGATGAGCGAAGGGTCGCTCTTGAGAAAGGCCATGACCGGCCCGGGCATTTCGGTGGCGAACCCGGTGCCGAAGAAATAGGCTCGCGCCATCGCCAGCGCGATGCGGTCGTATCGCAGATGGCCGACGAACGGTCCGTCGCTTTTTCGCTGAAATTCGATGCCGACGGCAATGTGGTCCTGAAGGTTCTGCCCGACGCCGGGCAAATCGGCGACGCAGTCGATGCCATGGGGTTTTAACGCTTCGGCATTTCCGACGCCCGACAGCATCAGCAGCTGGGGCGAATTTATGACGCCACCCGACAGGATCACTTCCTTCGCCGCCCGGACGGTCTCTGTTTTCCCGCCTCGCGAATACTCGACCCCGGTCGCCCTGCCGTTCTCAATCAATATTCGTAGGACGAGTGTCTTGTCCCACAGCGTCAGGTTGGACCGTTTCAGCGCAGGATAGAGATAGGCGGCGGCTGCGCTGCACCGGCGGCCCCGACGTATGGTCGACTGCATGACGCAGAAGCCTTCGTTTCGGGCATCGTTGTAGTCGTCGGTGACCGGATAGCCCGCGTCCCGGCCGGCTTCAAGCCAGGCCTGTACGAGCGGGTCTGGGTAAACATTCTGGGTGGTGCTCAGAGGGCCGCCGGCGCCGCGAATTTCATCGGCCCCGCCCTCCCAATTTTCCGACCGTTTGAAGTAGGGCAGGGCATGAGCGTAGGACCAGCCGTCGCAGCCCTGGGCGGCCCACCGGTCGAAATCGGCGGGATGGCAGCGCACGTAGGCCATTGCGTTGATGGAGCTCGACCCACCAATCACCTTTCCGCGGGCGCATTCTACTTTGCGGTCGTCGAGATGGAGTTCCGGCTCGGTGAAATAACCCCAGTCATGCAGCCGTTCGAAAAGTATTTTCCCCCACCCAAGCGGTACCTGGATTAAGGGATCGCGGTCGGAGCCGCCCGCCTCGAGTACGAGAACGGTGGAATCGCCATCTTCCGACAGGCGGTTGGCGAGCGTACAGCCGGCCGAACCGGCCCCGATGATGATGTAATCGAAACTTCTGTCGGACATGAGAATTAAGGAGGGGCGGCGGAACGTAATTCCGGTCCGCCGCCCGCCGATTCCTACATCTGCTTGTCGGAGGTCTTGGCCATGACCTTCTTGAGCAGGGCGTACATGTCCTTGGTGACCGGATCGCTTCCGAGGAACTCGTCGCCCAGCGGCGCCAGTTTCGATGTCACCGCCGCCTGATCCGCCGCGGAAAGCCGAATGACCTCTGCGCCGTTTTTCTTCCACAGGTCGACGGCCTTGGAATTGAAATCCCAGGCCATTTTACCGGCCCATTTTTCCAGATCGCGGCCCGTGTCGAGCACCGTTTTCTGAAGGTCCCCGGGAAGCTTGGAAAGCCAGCGTTTACTGATCCAGAGCGCGCTCGGGATGTTCCCCGACTCGATCTGGGTGATGTATTTGGTCGTGGTGAAGAACTTGAGCGCCCCCATGACGACCATCGAACTGCGGCAGCCGTCGATCGTCTTGCGCTGAAGTGCGGGAAGCACCTCCGAGAACGGCATCGGGACGCCTGTCATACCTAGCGTGGAGGCAAGCTTGCTTTCCATCTTGGTTGCGAGAACCCTGATCTTGAGACCTTTCATATCGTCGATCTTGCGGATCGGCTTGATAGAGGCGATAGAGGTCGGGCCGTAATTGAAGATCGCGGCCCCTATGACGCCGCCCTTTTCCGCCAGTCGCAGATATTTTTCCCGGAACTCGGGCGAGGTCGCGGTGTTGTGGGCGTGCCAGAAATTCTTGAACAGCCCCGGCGCGTCCATCACCTGAAAGGCGCGGTTGATACCGGAGAAAAATCCCGGCGGAGAAATGAAACCGCCCTGAGCGCCGAGTTTCAGATTCTCGATCTGGCGCGGAATCTTTCCGAGCTGCGCGGCCGGGAAAACCTGAACCTTGATTTTTCCGCCGCTGCGTTTCTCCAGTTCCTCTGCGTAACGCTTGGCGAAGTTATGCTGCGGGTCGTTGATGGTGACCATGCCGATCCGCAGCGTGTGCTGCGCGGCCGCCGGCGCCGAAGCCAGAATGGCGGCGCCCGCCGCTGCCAAAAATAATTTGCGATAAATCATTTTTCTCTCCGTTGTTGCGTTCTTGAGGTTCTTATCCAATCAGCCTGACGAGAACCAGCGACAGGTCCGGCCAGTAGGTGACCACGCCAAGTGCCAGAAGGTTAATGATGATAAACGGTACGAGCCCGGGGTAAAGACTCGATAAGGGCACCCGGAAAAGCGCCTGGGTAATGAATATGTTCAGGCCGAAGGGCGGTGTGAACATCCCGATGCTGACATTTACCGTCATGATGATGCCGAAATGAACTGGATCGACGCCGGCGGCTGCGACGACAGGCTTAAGGATTGGGGCGAGGACCAGAATCGCGGATGCAGGGTCCAGAACGCATCCCACTACGAGCAACAGGATATTGATGACCAGGAGCACAACCCATGTCGAAACTTCGAGATTTGTGATCCATTCCACCATGGTCTGCGGCACGCCGGCGATGGTGAGCAGCCGGGAGAACAGCGTCGCCGCGCCGACGATGATAAGTACCTGGGCAGTCAGATAAATCGATTCGACGGTGACCTTCCACAGCCCCGAAAGCGTCAGGTCGCGATAGATCAGGGTCGCAACCAGCATCGAATACAGGCAGGCGACGCCAGCGGCTTCGGTCGGAGAGAATACCCCCAGATAGATTCCGCCGAGAATGATCAGCGGGGTCCCCAGCGCCCAGCTCCCGCTTTTCGTTGTCCGTCCCAGGGTTGCGAGTTCGAACGACCCGCCTTCGCGAATACCCTTCTGGCGGGCGTAAAAATAGATATAGACCCCCATCACGAAAGCGATGAACAGGCCGGGCACGATGCCGGCGATAAACAGATGGCGAACCGATTCTTCCGCGGCCGCGCCGTACAGGATCATGGCGATCGAAGGCGGGATGATGCCGGCAATGGCGCCTGACGAGGCCAGAAGGCCGCTGGCGAATTTCTCCGGATAGCCTTTCTCCCGCAATGACGGAAACAGCATGCCCCCGACGGCGGCTACGGTAGCGGGGCTCGATCCCGATATGGCGCCGAACACCGTGCAGGCCCCGACCGTGGTAAGCGCCAGGCTGCCGCGGATCCCGCCGAGAATTGCCAGCACCCATTCGACCAGACGACGAGAAATGCCGCCCTGGGCCATGATCGCGCCGGCAAAGATAAAGAACGGCACGGCGATCAGCTTGTAATTGTCTACGCTGCCGAACATTTCGGTCTGAATCATCGTCAGCGGCAGGTCCATGATCCAGACCAGTGCGATGACTGAGGAAACCATGAGAATCACGAAAATCGGAAAGCCGAGAATCAGCAGAATGACGGGCAGGACACCCATGACCCAGATCATGTGGCGTCCCCCTTCATCGTCTCGCCGTCTGCTTCGGCAAGCGTGTCGTTGAGGTGGGCACGCAGCCGCAACAGGATGAACAGAAGGATGATGACGAAGCTGAGCGGTATCACGATATGCATCAGCTGCATCGGGACTTCAGCGACCTGGCTCAGATGGGTGAAGGCCGCAATGGCTTCAAAGGATTGGTAGATGATGATTCCGCCCACCGCCAGAAAGCTGGCGACGGCGAGTCCGTTGACCAGATAACGCAGTAATCCCGGCATGGATCTGGATATCAGGTCCATGCGTAGATGGCCGCCGTCCCAGGTCACGAGCGCGGCGCCGAGATAGACAGTCCAGACCAGAACGTAGCCCAGGATTTCCTCAGCCCAGATAATCGGCGCCAGGAAAAGGTACCTGCCCGCCGCATTGGCGCAGATCAGAAAAACGCTGGCGATCAGGAGCACACCGACGAACAGCCGGATAGCCCGCAGCAGTGCCTGTGTGAAAAACTTCACACCCCTGTTCCCCGTATTGCCGGCCAGTTCTTTGCCGGTTCTTCCCCGGCCCATCTGTGCTGAGGAGGCCCCTGATGTCAAGTTTTGCTGAGTGTTCACAGTTGCTTGCGCGGGGTCTCCTGCGGCTTTAGCTTGCTCATATGCTGAGCAGGGAAGAGAACGAACGGCTGACCCGAATCGGGCAGGCAACGCCCGCAGGAACCCTGTTGCGCGGCTACTGGCAGCCGGCAGCGCTGTCCGACGAACTCGAGCAGGGACGCCCTGGCGTCCCGGTCAGGCTACTTGGCGAAGACCTTGTCCTGTTTCGCGACGGGGACGGCAATCCGGCTCTGATCGGTCGATCCTGCCCGCACAGGGGCGCGGACCTGGCATTCGGACGTGGCGAAGATGGCGGGTTGCGCTGTCCGTTTCACGGATGGCTGTTCGATGGCGCCGGTCGCTGTCTCGAACAGCCCGCAGAACCCGAAGACAGCAATTTTCATACGAAAATCCGTCATACCGCCTATCCCTGTATCGAACGCAACGGCATCGTTTTTGCGTATCTGGGCACGGGAGACCCGCCGTTGCTGCCGGCCTATGACTGTTTCGTCGCGCCGTCCGACCATAGTTTTGCGTTCAAGGGGCTGATCGAGGCCAACTGGCTGCAGGCGCTGGAAGTGGGAATCGATCCGGCGCACGCCTCTTTCCTTCACCGCTTTTTCGAGGACGATGACCCAAACGAGGGGTACGGGCAGCAGTTTCGCGATTCGACCGATGACGTCCCGGTGACGAAGCTTCTGAGAGAAAATGTCCGTCCGGTCCTGGATACGGAGCGGACCGGCTACGGGCTCCGGATTTTCGCCCGTCGCGATCTTGGCAACGCGGGGACGCATGTGCGCGTCACCAATTTCGCGTTTCCTAACGCCATCGTCATACCGATGAGCGCGGAAATGACGATTACCCAGTGGCACGTGCCGGTAACCGATACGGAATGCTACTGGTACGCGCTTTTCACCGGTTTCGAGAGGAAGGTCGACAGGGATCTCATGCGGGCGCAGCGCCTCGAGCTTTTCGACCTTCCGGATTACCGCCCGGGCCGCAATCGTTCCAACGGCTGGGGCTACGACCCCGAGGAGCAAAGGACCCGGACCTATACCGGCATGGGCGATGATATCAATGTCCATGATAACTGGGCGGTGGAGTCGCCGGGCCCTATTTTTGACCGGTCGCAGGAACATCTTGGGACCACTGACACGGCGATCATTGCCGGTCGCAGGATGCTGATGGAGGGGATCGACGCGGTGGCACGGGGCGAAACGCCGCCCTGGCGTCACGAAACGGGCGAACCGCCGCTTGCCGTCGATACGATTTGCTCAAACGACCGCTGGCGCGATTTCGATACGCATCGGCGCGCACGGTCTCCCTGGGCCGAACAGATTGAGGTCGGGTAGTGGCAGGCAGCAGCGGGAGCCACGGACGAGGCGATTTCGTCGAGCGGTTCGGTCTGGGCGGAGTAGGTCGGTCACAGGCGGTAGCCGATGTCCTGAAGCGATCCGGTGAACTGGAGGTCATTCGCCTGTCCTTCGCTGACCAGCATGGCATTCTGCGCGGCAAGACAGTGATGGCCGCCGATTTGGCCTCGGCGTTCGAAAGCGGCGTCACCATGACGACGACCCTGCTGGCGAAGGATACCTCGCACAGGACGGTCTATCCGGTCTGGACCGAAGGCGGCGGGTTCGGGATGGAGGAAATGACCGGCGCGGGCGACTTCGTCATGCTGCCCGACCCGGCGACTTTCCGGACGCTGCCATGGGCCGAGAAGACCGGCTGGCTTCTGTGCGATATCTATTTCCCGGACGGCCAGCCCGTGCCGTTTTCCACCCGGCGCCTGCTGCAGGATCAGGTTTCTCGGCTTTCGGAGGCAGGCTACGAGATGACCTGCGGGCTGGAGGTCGAGTTCCACATTTTCCGTCTCGACGATCCGAAGCTTGCTCCGTCAGACGGCGGCCAGCCCGCCACGCCGCCCGCGGTCAGCCTGACTGCGCACGGGTTTCAGTACCTGACCGAACTTCGAGGCGACGAGCATGAAGTCATCACCGAAACCGTGCGCCGGCAGGTGCTGGCGCTGGGGCTGCCGCTTCGGTCGGTCGAAGTGGAGTTCGGTCCGTCCCAGGTCGAGATGACATTTCATCCGATGGGCCCGCTTGAAGCCGCGGATACGATGGTCGAGTTCCGAAATGCGGTGAAGCAGATCTGCCGCCGCCAGGGATATCATGCAACCTTCATGTGCCGTCCGGCGCTCGACAATATTTTTTCCAGCGGGTGGCACCTGCATCAGTCGCTGGCCGACCTCGAAACCGGCGAAAACCTGTTTGTTCCCGGCGAACGGGGGCAGAGCCTGTCGGAGGTCGGCCGACAGTGGGCAGGCGGCCTGCTGGCCCATGCGCGCGAAGCCTCCGTATTCACCACGCCGACGATCAACGGCTATAAGAGGCTCCGCCCCTATACGCTCGCGCCGGATAGGGCGGTCTGGTCCGACGACAACCGGGGCGCCATGATCAGGGCGATCGGCGGGCCAGGCGATGCCGGCAGCCGCGTCGAAAACCGGATCGGCGAACCGGCTGCCAACCCGTATCTCTATATCGCGTCCCAGATCGCGGCGGGGCTGGACGGAGTCGACCGCAGGCTGGACCCGGGTGCACCGTCGGCCACTCCATACGATGCTGACGTTGCGCGGTTGCCGGCGAGCCTTATGGAAGCGGTCGACGCGCTGGAGTCGAGCGAATTTTATCGCGATGTCTTTAGCAATAAGTTCATCGATTACGTTCTAGGCTTGAAGAAGGCTGAAATCGTACGTTTCCTGTCCGAGGTCACCGACTGGGAACAGCGCGAATATTTCGAAATTTTCTGACCCGTTCCAACTAAACCGGATTTCATACAGCAGTGATCGACGAAGGCTATATCGGTCTCTTCTTCAGCGCTTTTCTGTCTGCGACGATCCTGCCGTCGTTCTCGGAGGTCGTTGTCGGAACAATGGCGGCGCTCGGTACCTACAAGCTGCTTTGGCTGCTCGGCGTCGCCAGTGTGGGGAATACTCTCGGTTCGGTCGTGAACTGGGTTATGGGAAGATATTTGTACCGCTTCCGTGACCGGCGCTGGTTTCCCGTATCTTCGAAAAGCGTCGACAGGGCGGCAGAGACCTTCAACAGATGGGGCCTCTGGAGCCTGCTGCTCGCCTGGGTGCCGGTGATCGGCGACCCGCTGACGCTGGTCGCAGGACTGCTGCGCGTCGGGTTTCCCGTCTTCCTGATCCTGGTCGCAATATCGAAGACCGCGCGATACGCCCTGCTGCTCGGCGTTCTCGATCAGGTCGTCCTCTAACGCACGAATTCGAGGGCAAACCCGTCGAGAGCGACGTTGTCGCGGATCGGCATCGCCTTCGATTTCTCCCAGGCTTCTTCCGGTGTGGTCGAGGCCTCCAGCTCCCTGAGACGCGGGAACACTTCCTTGGCATAGAGCTCCATCGACCGTTCCGTTTCGGCGTGATCCAGCCAGCCGGCCTGACCCATCATCAGCATGTTGCCGAAGCCGCCGCTGTACTCCCAGAACGATTTGATCTGTTCGTAGACCTGATCCGGTGTCCCGGCGAAGACGTTGCCGCGCGCGATCTGGTCGTCGAGCTGGGCCGTCAGCGGAATGCCGGCTCCACCGCGTGCGCCGCGCATGATCTGCGCCGCGACCTTCGGGGGATGATAACCTGGCGGATTGGACCAGTAGGGCGGCACCTTGTTGGCGGACATGTACCAGAGAAGCTTCTCCGCGCCCTCGCGCGCCTTTGCCTCGTCGTCGGCTACATAGACCAGACCGAGATAGGCGAGACGGTCGAACGGCGCGTGCTCGCCATGCATCTTGAGGTAATCCTCGCGATACCCATCAAAAATTTCGCGGATACGGGGGTAGCCGGCGAGGAACACTGCACCGACATGCTTGTGCTGCGCGACCGGCGGCGTGCTGGTGCGACCGCCCATCGTGATCCAGACCGGCGGGTGCGGCTCCTGGTAGGGCCGCGGCCAGATATTGATCTGGCGGCCGTGGAACCAGCGACCTTCGAAATTGAACGGTCCGTCATGGGTGGTCCAGGCCTTCATGATCATGTCATGGGCTTCCCAGACGCGCTGGCTGCCACGCAGCGGCGACCGGTTGGCGGGCTGCGCCTCGTAGGGTACGCCGCGGACAAGGCCGCAATCGAGGCGCCCTTTCGACAACACATCGATCATTGCCATTTCCTCCGCGACCCGGACCGGGTTGCGGCGGTTGGACACAGGGTTGCCAAGGATCAGGAGCCGCGCGGTCTTGGTTTCGCGTGCGAGCACGGCGAGCATAAGCGGCGCTGCCGGGACCATGCAGGTGATGGTCTGGTGATGCTCGTTGTTCATGATGTCGAGGCCTTTTTCCTCGGCCATGCACCACAGATCGAGATACCAGTTATAGAGTTCGTGGGCCCTTTGCGGGTCGCAGTGCGAATTGGGCAGGTTGACGCGAACCGACTCGATCTCTTCCAGCGGCGGAATGTCCGGATAGCAGTCCTCGGTAAACCAGTATGTCCTCATGACGCTGCTCCTTCTCCAACAAACTGCGTTACTGCCTGCACGAATTTTTCCGGCTGTTCGCCCTGCGGCGAATGGCCGGCTTCCGGTATTTCGACGAATTTTGCGCCCGGGATCAGCGCTGCGTACTTGCGCCCGTAATCCGGCGGCACCAGCCCGTCGCTCGCGCCCCAGATCAGCAGGGTCGGGATGTCGATCCGGTGGAGCCAGTGGCGCAGCTTCGGATTGTGCATGTAGGGCTCCCAGGTATAGAGCGCCAGCGCGATCCTATTGCCAGCCATCATTTCCATCTGCTCGTCTGTCATGTCGGCGGGGTCGGGCGCCTTTGATGCGTCGTGCCACATAATTTGCGCCAGCTTGTCTCCCGGCAGGCCGAATACGTCGGCGATGTCGCGGTCGGTCGGTCCGCCATGCTTCACGCCTACCGCATCGACCAGGATCAGGCGCGAGAATTTCTCACAGGAAATCGAGGCGAGTTCCGCCGCCAGCCATCCTCCCATGGAAAACCCGATAAGGATGGCGTTATCGATGTCTATCGCATCCAGAACATCCAGATAGAAATGGACGAGGTCCGACATTCCGTCGAAATGGTCAGGCGCAGGCGTACCGTTGTAACCAGGGTGAACCGGCGAAATGAGTTCGTAATTCTCAGCCAGCGCGTCCGCGAACGGCAGGTTGATGACCGGCCCGCCGCCGCCATGCAGTAGCAGAATCTGTTGTCCTGACCCTTTGCGGGACACGGTGATCTTGCCCTGCGGAAGATCGAGGGTTTCGGTGGTTGCGTCCATTGTGTTTTCCGTTTCGCTTTTAGTCTTTTAGGGATTGTCTACCACAGGCGTTCGTCAGCCGCGACCCTGCGCCTGCTGAATTGCCTGCCAGATGTTGAAGGGCGTTGCCGGCATCTCGACATCGTCGACCCCCAGAGGCCTGAGCGCGTCGGCAACGGCGTTCAGGATAGCGCCCGGCGCCGGTGTCGTTCCGGCTTCGCCGCCCGAACGAATGCCGAGCGGGTTGGTCGGCGACAGCATTTCGTGCACACCGGTCCGGAAGCTGGGCATGTCGGCGGCGTGGGGCATGGCGTAATCCATCAGCGAGGCCGTCAGCACCTGCCCGGAGTCCGGATCGAACACAAAATCTTCCAGCATCGCCTCGCCAGCGCCCTGCACGATGCCGCCATGGATCTGTCCGTCGAGGATCACCGGGTTGATGACCCGGCCGACATCGTCGACGCAGCCATAGCGATCGAGCGAAATCTCCCCGGTGTCGGGGTCTATTTCGACTTCGCAGATATGCGCGCCGTACGGGAAGGCCGGGGTGTGCATAATGTTTTCCGCCTCGGAATTGAGCCCGCCCTGCAGGTCCTCCGGTAAATCGTCGCGCGTGGCGGCCTCGGTGGCGAGGTCGAAGATGCCGATTGACCGGTCCGTGCCCGAGATGGTGAAAGTCCCGTCGGCAAAATCGATGTCGTCGGGGGCAGCCTCCAATACATGGGCGGCCAACCGCTTTCCCTTGTCGATCAGGATATCGCCCGCCATGACGATCACCGTTCCGGCCATCCGCATTGACCGGCCCGAATGCGATCCGCCGCCGACCTTGACGAAATCTGTATCGCCCTGCAGCAGTTCGACGGTCTCGAAAGGCACGCCGAGCCATTCGGCGGCGACCTGGCAAAAGCTGGTTTCGTGACCCTGGCCGCTCGACTGTGTACCGATCACGACCTCGACGCGTTTCTCGTCGCCGATCACGTCGATTTCCGCCCGTTCGCGCGGTGCACCGGTGGAACTTTCGACATAGGTGGCGTAGCCGATGCCGCGTAACAGCCCCCTGGCTTCCGACTCCGCCTTGCGGGCGGCATATCCGCTCTCTTCCGTCAGCTCAAGCGCCCGGTCGAGCGTGACGTGATATTCGCCGCTGTCGTAGGTCATGCCGAGCGGGCTGTCGAACGGCATGGCGTCGGCGGGCACAAGGTTGCGCCGACGCAGCTCGACGCGCTCGATGCCGGTCTCCGCGGCCGCGCAATCGACCAGCCGTTCGAGCGCGTAGATAACCTCTGGCCGGCCAGCGCTGCGATAAGGGTTGGTCGGTACGGTATGGCTGAAAACGCCGCGCGCCCGGACGCAGGCGTAAGGAATGTTATAGGGCCCAGTCACCAGCTCCGCGCCCTTCGAAAGGGGCGTAAAGGACAGGGTATAGGCGCCGATATTCGAAATATTGTCGGCTCGCATGGCGAGAAAATTCCCATTCCCGTCAAGCGCCAGTTCCAGCGAGGTGACGAGATCGCGCCCCTGAAAATCGGTCAGGAAGCATTCGGTGCGGGTGGTGGTGTTCTTGACCGGGCGCCCAATTCGTTTCGCAGCCCACATAACCAGCGGGTATTCGGGGAAAAGCCGGTTTCGGGTGCCGAAATTGCCCCCGACATCCTGCGTCACGACTCTTACCTGGTCATCCTTCACACCGAATATCTTGACCAGTTCGACCTTGTAGCGCACCGCGCCGCCGCCCCCTGCATAAAGCGTGTATTTGCCAGACGCCGGGTCATAGTCGCCGACGCCGGCGCGCGGCTCCATCGGAACGCCGGTGTTGCGCGTGATGCGAAACGTCCGCCGCGTGATGTGATGGGCCTGCTCGAACGCCTTGTCGGTGTTCTCGCAATCGCCGAACTGCGTGTCGAGGCAGACATTGCCGTCTGCCTCGTCCCAGACTTTAGGTGCCTCGGGCAGGGTGGCGGCGACGGTGCCGGTTACGGCAGGAAGCGGCTCGTAATCGACCACGACCAGTTCCGCCGCGTCCTGGGCGATCGCGTGCGATTCCGCGATCACCATGGCGACCGCCTCGCCCGCGAAGCGCGGTCGTTCTGCCGCGAGCGGGTAGTTCAGCCCGAGATAGACTTTCTGCCATTTCTCCAAAGTCATTCCCAGACCGTCATGACCCGACGGGATCGGGCTGTGCGGGATCGGCTGTAGCCCGTCGTCCAGCCAGTCCTTGCCGGTCAGAACGTCGATTACGCCTGGGTGGGCTCTGGCGGCGGTAGCATCGATTGACCGGATATTCGCGCAGGCGTGAGGCGAGCGGACCATGACGGCATAGGCCTGGCCGGGCAGGTTGATATCGTCGCTGTACCGGCCCCTGCCGTTAAGCAGCCTGTCGTCCTCGTTGCGCAGGAGAGGTTGTCCAATAACGCCGTCCGGCATGTTCGTCCCCGAATTATTGTCTGTTCAAAGGCTACGCTACGACGGGCCCTCAAATGCGGCAAGGGCGAGGGGAGGGAGTGTTCAGGTGCGGGGTTGATCATCGCCCGGGGAAAGGGAAAGCCGTCCGTCCGATTCCCGCGCTACGCCGTCACGCGCGAGAGAAAGCTGTTCCCTGCCGCGAAACCGCCGCCACAGATTTCGGAGCCCATTGACAATTTTGGGCAGCGCCCAGATCGCGAACGCGACGAACAGGCCGAACAGGATCAGGAACCCGACCGGGTTAAAGACGGCCAGCAGGATGCCGCCGATCGACAGCCCGTCCTCGGTAACGGATGCGCCCCAGTTGGAGAAGGGTTCCGGCGAGGTGTTGATGACCAGCCGGCTGCCGGCTTTTACAGCATGGGTCGCCGCTGCGATGCCGCCTCCCAGCAGGAAGGCGAGCGCCTGCGCCTCGATTCCGACCTCGCCCATCGCCGTCGCCGCGAGGATGGCGCCTGCGGGAATTCGGATAAAGCTGTGAACGGCATCCCAGGTGGAATCGATACCCGGCAGCTTGTCGGTAAAGAATTCGACGCAATAGAGGAAACCGGCTACTGCGATCATGGCGGGGTGGGCAAGTACCTGCATGTCAGGCGGCAGGTCGACCTGGCCGGTGACGCCCAGCAGTCCCAGGGTTGCGCAGGCGGCGTAGAGGTTAAGTCCGCTAGCCCAGGCAGCTCCCAGCGCCAGCGTCATCAGGGCGGAAATTTCCATCCCTCAAGATTTGTGGATTAATTGTCCCGATTCAAGGGGATTGAGGTTTCGCGTCCGTCTCGACGTCAATAAACTTTCCTGACTGTCAAACAGGGAGAGGACAATGGCTGGAGACATGCGCATCCGACATACGATGCTGCGGGTGGCCGATCTGGAGCGGTCGGTGGAGTTCTACACGACGCTGCTCGGCATGACCGACATGCGCCGCCGCGTCAGCGACGAACGCGGCGAGTCGGTCGCCTATGTCGGCTACGGCGACGACGAGGATTCGACCCATGCGCTGGAAATCGTTCAGGAGCATGAGCCTCCGGGCGAGTACACCCATGGCAATACCTACGGTCATATCGCTCTGGGGGTGCCCGATGTGGACGGGCTGGCGGCGAAGCTGAAGGCGGCGGGCGTCAAGTTCACGCTGGAGCCGCGCAACGTGAGGCCCGGCTCGCCGAACAAAATGGCGTTCTGTCTCGATCCCGACGGGTACGAAATCGAGCTGACCGAGAAGCACTGAAAAACGTCCGGACTGGCGCTGGAAAAAGGAGAACTTTAATGGCTACGAATTCTGCAAATGCTCTCAGCAATCTGAAAGCCTCGCTGCCCTATCGCGACCTTCGTGAATGGCTAATCGAAGCGGAAAAGCTGGGAGAGGTCGTTGTCGCCCGCGGATTCGATACGGACGAAGAAATCGGCGCCGCTACGGAGCTGGTAATGCACCCCGACGAGGCCCCCTGCGTCGTCTTCGACGAGATCAAAGGGCATGAGAAAGGGTTCCGGGTTCTCGTCAATTTCTTCGCCGGAAAGCGCAAGAACATGACGCTTGGCTTTCCCACGGATCTCGACAAGGTCGAGCTTTCCGAAGCCTATTACCGTCACCAGGTAAAGGGTTTCGAACCGATTCCTCATGAGATCGTCGAGAACGGTCCGGTATTCGAGAATATCATCGAGGGCGACGACGTGGATCTGGGGATTTTCCCCACCCCGCTCTGGCATAAACCCGATGGCGGGCGCTATATCGGAACGGGTTCGTACAACGTCACCAGGGATCCCGAGACGGACTGGCTGAATGTCGGTACCTACCGTGTCATGATCCAGGACAGGAACCATGTCGGGTTCTATATTTCGCCCGGCAAGCACGGTCGTGTGCACCGAGACAAGTGGTTCGCGCGCGGCGAGAAAATGCCGTCGGTGGTGGTTATCGGTGGGGACCCGATGACGTTCCTGAACGGTTGCACCGAGATGCCTCCGGGCGTCTGCGAATTCGACGTGGTGGGCGCAATGCGCGGCGAGGCGCTTAAATGCGTCAAAGGCAAGTACACCGGGCTGCCGTTTCCGGCCGATGCGGAGATCGTAATCGAGGGGTTCGTCGATCCCGACGACCAGCGCCGCGAAGGCCCGTTCGGCGAATGGACCGGATATTACGCCTCCGACGAAAGGCCCGAACCTACCATGGAAGTGGCCGCCATTTACCACCGCAACAACCCGATCATGCTCGGGGCGCCGCCGCAGCGGCCGCCGGACGAGCTGGCGCGCTACAGGTCGATCACGCGGTCGGCGATGCTGCGCGACAATATCGAGCGCGCCGGTGTGCCGGATGTAACGGCGGCCTGGGCGCATGAGGTCGGGAACGGGCGGATGCTCGTCGGTGTGTCCATCAAGCAGCGATACCCCGGCCACGCCATGCAGACCGGCCACGTAGCCGCAATGTGCCACCTGGGCGCCTATGCGGGCAAATACGTGTATGTGGTTGATGACGATGTCGACGTCTCGAACCTTGAGGAGCTGACCTGGGCGATGATCACCCGGTCCGATCCGGCGACCTCCATCGACATTATTCATAATGCCTGGTCGACGCCGCTGGATCCGCGCATCCCGCCGGAAGACAGGGCGGCCGGAAATATGACGAACAGCCGGGCGATCATCGACGCCTGTCGGCCCTTCCACTGGAAAGACCAGTTTCCGATGGTCAATGCGCCGTCGCCGGAAGAAGCCAGGAGCGCCCGCGAACGGTTCGGTTACCTGCTGGAAGGGAAGTCGTCGCCAGCCGAGTAGCGCCCCGAAGGGAGCCCTGAAACCAGGGCGGCGTCAGGCAGCGAGCACGGGGCTTTCGTCGAGGATCGTCATTCGGCGGAGAAGGCGGGTCTTGGCCGGGTCGTAATAGGTCCGCGAATGGGCGGTGCAGCGATTGTCCCACAGGACCAGGTCGCCGACCCGCCACTCATGCTCGTAGACGTTTTCCGGCGCTTCCAGCGCATCGAATAAGGTGTTGAGCAGCGCGTCGCTCTCCGCCTGATCCATCCCGTCGATGCGCATCGTCATCTGACGGTTGACGAAAAGCCCCTTGCGGCCGGTTTCGGGGTGGGTGCGCACGATCGGGTGAGAGAATTGCGGCGCGGTCGGCTTGATTTCAGCGACCCGCATGGTGGCGCTTTCCTCGTAATCGAAATAGTTGAGCGCGGTGCGTCCGACGAGCTTCGCTCTGGTTTCGTCGTCGAGCGCCGCGTATGCCGCCTCGCAATCGGCGAACCGCGTGTTACCGCCTTCATCCGGAATGACCATCGAATAGAGTGTGGAGGCCTTGCTGGGCCTTTCCGCGTAGCACTGGTCGATGTGATACATCATCTCGCCGGCCTGTACGGCAGTGGTTTTGTCAGGCAGTTCCTCGTTGGCGACGAACAGGAATTTCGAATCCGATTTTTTCGATTTCAGACTCGCGATCTCGCCGAAATAGGAACAGAACCGCTGCTGCTCGTCTTCGGACAAATTGAGGCCGCGGACAGCGATGACCTTATGGTCGAGCCATGCCTGTTTCAGAGCGGCGAGCTCAGAATCGGAAAGCGGTTGCGATAGATCGATACCGGAAATCTCAGCCCCGAGGGTTTTGCCTAGCGATGTGGTTATCATTTCGTTGCTCGCTCCATATTCCCGATCTCGTCTCTCAGACGCCGTCCACCATTATCGCGTGGCCGCGCGCGCTGGCCAGCCGCAGTTTAATACATTCGGAATAGTCGGGCGAGTTGTACCAGGCCTTGAGCGCGATCACTCGTTTCGGATCCCAGTCGCCTTCGAGGCTCTCGCGGAACGCCTCAGGAATGAACCCAGTCACATTATCTCGCGTTCACGGCCAGGGGCGGCCTGTTTAAGGCCTCCGCCAAACCGTGGTTCGGGAATAAAATTACCGGAAAAACTGGTCGGAGTGAGAGGATTTGAACCTCCGGCCCCTGCCTCCCGAAGACAGTGCTCTACCAGGCTGAGCTACACTCCGACCGGAGGGCGGTATATAGCGCCGCAGATCGCCTCCCGCAAGCGCTTACCGGTGCGAATCCCGAGGACGGCGACAGGACGCCCGCCCCTGCGCTAATCTGAGGGGGGTAGAGGGCAGCAAACTGGGATCGGTATGTTGAGTAAGGGAGAGCGCGACCTTGAAGGCTGCGCGGCAATTGTAACGGGAAGCGCGCGCAATATCGGTCGCGCCATCGCCCTCGACCTTGCGGCGGGCGGGGCTTCGGTCCTGATCAACGGGGTCAGTTCGCGCGACGCCGCGGAAGAAACCGCGGCGATGGCAGAGGCCGCCGGCGGGCGGGCGATTGTGCACATGGCGGACGTCACGGATCCGGAACAGGTCGATGAGATGATCGCAGCTGCGGCGGACGCCTTCGGCAGGATCGATTTTCTGGTCAACAACGTCTCCATGCGGAGCGAATGTCCGGTCGGCGAGATGCCGTACGATCTCTGGCGTCAGGTGCTGGCGAGTACGCTCGATGCCGCCTTCCTGTGTACCCGTGCGGCGCTGCCGTATCTGGAACAGGCGGGGCAGGCCGCCATCGTCAATATCGGCGGTGCGGCCAGCCATGCCGGCATGGCGGAACGCGCCCATGTCGCCGCCGCAAAGGCCGGGCTGTGCGGCATGACCGGCGCGCTGGCTGTCGAGTTGGGGCCGAAAGACATCACGGTGAACTGCGTGGTGCCGTCGATGATCCATACCGATCGGCAGGGCGCCCCCGAGCCGCCCCACTTCGCGAAACGCCCTGCGCCGATGGGACGCATGGGTAACCCGGAAGAGATCGCTTCCGTCGTCCGGTTCCTGTGCGGACCGGGCGCACGTTACATCAGCGGGCAGAGCATCCACGCCAACGGCGCGTGGTACGTGACGGTTTAAGGCGGTGGGTCGTCTCTGGCGGGGCGAACTGTCGCTTGCCGACGCATTCTGGAGCTGGGCGGTGATCGGCGGGGTGCTGGTCAATCTCTCTTCCAGCATCGCCTTCACGGTTCTGGCATCGAACGACCGGTACTGGCTCGCCCTGCTCGCAGGCTATGCGCCTTCGATACCATACAACGTCCTTGTCATCGTCGGCGTATGGCGGACGGCGGAGCGCCACGCGGGCGACCCACGCCATGCCGATCTGGCGCGTATTGTTACGGTCGCCGGGATGGTTTTGCTGAGCGTGACGTGAAGGTCAGCGTGGGAATCAGCTGAAAATCAGCCGGGAAGTCAGCCGGGAAGTCAGAACGACCTGTTAACGGCAAAGGCGGCGGCTTCCTGCAGCGCCTGCTTGTGATCGCAGTCGGGGAAAATCGAAAGCGCATCGTTCGCCCTGCGACTGTATTCCCGGGCCCGTTCGATTGTTTCGGTCAGGGCGCCGACCGAATCGAGCATCTGGACGGCACGCTTGAGGTCGCCCTTCTTCTGTTCGAGGTCTTCCAGCGTCCGCCGCCAGAAAGCCCGGGCTTCGTCGTCTCCATGCTTGAAAGCGAGGATGACCGGGAGCGTGATCTTGCCTTCGCGGAAATCGTCGCCGACCGCCTTGCCGAGCGTCGCCTGGCGCGCCGAGTAATCCAGCATGTCGTCGATAAGCTGGAACGCCATGCCAATATTGTGGCCGAACGCGTGAAGCGCCTCCCGCTCCTCAACAGGCCGGTCCGAGACAACGGCGCCGATTTCGGTCGCCGCAGCGAACAGGCGCGCGGTCTTGGAGGCGATGACCTGCAGATAGTCTTCCTCCGTTGTGTCGGTGTCGTTGGCCGTGATGAGCTGGTGTACTTCGCCCTCCGCGATGACCGAAGATGCGCGCGACAGGATGTGCAGCACGTCCAGAGAACCGTCCGCCACCATCAGCTCGAAGGCGCGGGCGAACAGAAAATCGCCGACCAGCACGCTCGACTTGTTGCCCCAGACGGCGTTGGCTGTGGCTGCGCCGCGCCGGAGGTCGCTTTCGTCCACCACGTCGTCATGCAGCAGGGTCGCCGTATGGATGAACTCGACGCTGGCGGCGAGCCCGGTATGGCGGTCGCCCTCGTATCCGCAGAGCCGGGCGGCGCTCAACGTCAGCATCGGCCGCAACCGCTTGCCGCCTGCGGCGATGATATGGCCGGCGAGCTGGGGAATCAGAAGGACCGGGCTCTGCATCTGCTCGAGAATGACCTCGTTGACCCGCGCGAGATCGGTTGCGGTCAGCGACATGAGACGATCGAGCGACGGTGTCTGCGCCGGTTCGCGCGACTCGTTCAGGGCGACGACATTAGACACGGAAACTGGCCTCTATGCTTGCTATCGGGGATCGTTGCGGCGAGCATAGAACAAAGCGTCTCCCGGTCAACAAGAGATGGGCGCTGCGGCTCGCTCAATCAGGTTTTAGTCCTATCCCGGTCCCATGAAAGAACTATTGCGAACCAATGACCCGGTCCTGATTTCGTGGCTGCAGGTCCTGCTGCGCGATGAAGGGATCGAGTCTTTCGTGTTCGACGCGCATATGAGCATCCTCGAAGGGAGCGCTGGCGCCATACCGAGGAGGTTGATGGTGATCGATGACGATCTTTCGCGTGCGCGGCGTCTCCTGACCGAGGCCGGCGAGGGCGACCGGCTGGGGCCGGAATAGCCGGTGGACACAACCGAAGATACGATTCTAAACGGCGCGGTATCGATCCGGCAGCCGAAGGACGGATTTCGGATCGCGATTGATACGGTTTTTCTGGCCGCTGCTGTGGCCGCGCGTCCCGGTCAGCGCGTTTTCGAAGCCGGCGCCGGGGTAGGGGGCGCGGCGCTTTGTCTGGCGCATCGCGTGTCCGGTCTGCGTATCGCCGGGATCGACAGCAATTCCGCCCTGGTGTCGCTGGCGGGCGAGAATATCCGGGCCAATGGCATGGGACGGGCGGTCGAGATCATGGAGGGCGATATCGCCGCGCCGTTGCCGCCGCGTATCGCGCCGCCCTTTGATCACGTCATGATGAACCCGCCTTACATGGAGGCAGGCCACGGCAACGCACCGCCTGACGGAGGAAAGGCCGCGGCCAATGTCGAGGGTGAGGCCGGCCTTCTGCCCTGGGTCGACCGCGCGCACAGGCTGCTGCGACACAAGGGCACGCTGACGCTGATCCATCGCGCCGATCGGCTGGACGACCTGCTGGTGGAAATCGCGCCACGTTTCGGCGATATCGCGATTTTTCCGCTCTGGCCTAAGCGGGGCCGGCCCGCGAGCCGAATCGTCCTGGCGGCGCGGAAGGGTGTCGCGTCCCCGCTCAGGTTGCTGCCCGGACTTGCGCTCCATGAAGAGAATGGCGCCTATACCGACGAAGCGGCGAAAATCCTCAATGGCGGCGCGCTTGAATGGTAGCTCCTTGGCAGAGTCCTTCGTGCTTTCTATGTTCCCGGTATGGCTGACGAAACAGAAAAATCGAAAGTAACGGGCTGGCGCCGCGCTATTCCTGTCAAAGCGGTACGAGACCCGGCGCCGGTTGTCGGGGTGCTGCGGCTTACCGGCGTGATCGGCGGGCGGATGGGGCCCATGGGCGGTGGCCTGACGCTGGAAGGGCTGGAGAAATCGATTGAGAATGCCTTTTCGAAGAAGAACATCAAGGCTGTCGCGCTACAGATCAATTCTCCCGGCGGGTCGCCTGTACAGTCCGCCCTGATCGCAGGACGCATTCGCGCTCTCGCTGACGAGAAGAAGTTGCCGGTCTTCGCCTTTGCCGAGGACGTTGCGGCATCGGGAGGGTACTGGCTGGCCTGCGCGGCGGATGAAATCTACGCAGACGAGAACTCGATGATCGGATCGATAGGCGTGATCTCCGCCGGATTCGGGTTTCCCGAGGCGATATCGCGTCTCGGGATCGAACGCCGCGTCTACAGCGCCGGCGAGAACAAGTCGATGCTGGACCCCTTCAAACAGGAAGACGCCGTCGACGTTGCCAGGATCAAAGCCCTGCAGACCGACATTCACGAGAGTTTCAAGCGCCATGTCCGCGACCGCAGAGGGGAACGGCTCAACGAGGATCTTGAGCCGCTATTCGAAGGCGATTTCTGGACCGGCGGTCGCGCGCTCGGGTTGGGGCTGGTCGACGGCATCGGCGACATGCACGGGGTGATGCGCCGGAAATTCGGCGAACGCGTCACGTTCCGGAAGTTTTCAGCCAAAACGAGCGGCCTGAAAAAACTGCTCGGCCGAAGCGGGGCCGATGCGGCATTCGACCGGACACTGGCCACGGTGGCGGCGGTCGACGAATGGTCGCACTGGAAGCGGTACGGGCTCTAGGGAGACGCGACCATGTTTGGATTCAGCATCGGAAAACTGCTCGTTCTCGCCGCGATTATCGCCGCCGTTTGGTACGGGTTCAAATTTGTCGGCCAGATCAGGAACTCGCCGCAGGAGCCATCCGGGCCCGATAACGGCGCGGAGGACATGGATAAATGCCCGGAATGCGGCACGTTCGTGCCGGTCAGCGCGGCGCGCCATTGTGGTCGCGCTGAATGCCGGTATCCGGAATAGTCGGCGAGGCCCAGATTTCTTGACCTTTCCGGCAGCCCGCGCGTATGTTGCGCGCGCCTGAAAACCCCAATAATCGGCTCCGACGTGACTGCTCCGAACAAGGAAACCTGTTTCCAGAATCTCATCCTGCGCCTGCACGCGTACTGGAGCGAGCGGGACTGCATCATCCTGCAGCCCTATGACATGGAAGTCGGGGCGGGAACGTTCCATCCGGCGACGACGTTGCGCGCGCTTGGCCCCGACCCTTGGCGCGCGGCTTATGTCCAGCCGTCGCGGCGACCGGCCGACGGGCGTTACGGCGACAATCCCAACCGGCTGCAGCATTACTACCAGTACCAGGTCATCCTGAAGCCGTCGCCGCCCGACAGCCAGGAACTCTATCTCGACAGCCTGCGCGCCCTCGGTATCGATCCGCTGATGCACGATATCCGCTTTGTCGAGGACGACTGGGAAAGCCCGACGCTGGGCGCGGCCGGTCTCGGCTGGGAGGTGTGGTGCGACGGGATGGAGGTATCGCAGTTCACCTACTTCCAGCAGGTCGGCGGAATTGAATGCCGCCCGGTCGCCGTCGAACTGACCTACGGGCTGGAACGGCTGGCGATGTATATCCAGGGCGTCGAGAACGTCTACGATCTGGATTTCAACGGCGCCGGCGCGACCTATCGCGATGTATTCCACCAGGCCGAGCGCGAGTTCTCCGCCTATAATTTCGAACACGCGTCGACCGATATCCTGCGCCAGCAGTTCGAATTCGCCGAGCGCGAATGCGCCAAACTGCTGGAACAGAAGCTGCCGCTGCCAGCCTACGACCAGTGCATCAAGTCGAGCCACCTGTTCAACCTGCTGGATGCGCGCGGCGCGGTCAGCGTAACCGACCGGGCGTCCTACATCGCGCGCGTCAGGACGCTCGCCAAAGGATGCTGCGAAGGCTGGCTGGCGACGCGCATCGGGGGAGCCGCCTGATGTCTCAGCTTCTGTTCGAACTGTTTTCCGAGGAAATTCCCGCCCGCATGCAGCGCCGGGCGGCGGATGAGCTGAAACGGCTGATCGGGGACGATCTGAAGGACGCGGGGCTGACCTGGGTCGACCTGCATTGCTACGCCACGCCCCGTCGGCTGACGCTGGTCGTCGACGGGCTTCCGGACACGCAGCCCGACGTGCGCGAGGAAAAGCGCGGCCCGCGGACCGACGCGCCGGAGAAAGCTCTGGAAGGGTTTCTGCGAGGCAATGGGCTGACCATCGAAGATTGCGAAAAGCGTGAACAGGGCAAGGGCGAATTCTGGTTTGCCGTGATCGAACGCGAAGGGCGACCGACTGGCGAAGTGCTGGCCGAAATCCTGCCCGGTATCGTCAATCGCCTGTCATGGCAGAAATCGATGCGCTGGGGCGAGGGCGAGTTCCGCTGGGTGCGGCCGTTGCAGCAAATTCTGTGCGTCCATGACGGGAAGGCTTTGGACATCGAGACGCCGGATGGAATTCCCTGCGGCAACCTGACCAGCGGGCACCGGTTCCTCAGTCCCGATGCGTTCGAGGTCGGCTATTTCGACGATTACGAAAAGACTCTGCAGCGCGCGAAAGTCATCGTGCGCGGCAAGGTGCGGCGCGACCTGATCGAGGAGCATGCTGTCAGGCTGGCGGACGAGGCCGGCTTCGTGTTCCGGCGGGATGTCGGGTTGCTGGCCGAAGTCGGCGGGCTGGTCGAATGGCCGGTCGTGCTGATGGGCGAGATAGACGCCGTCTTCATGGAGTTGCCCGACGAGGTGCTGGTGTCGTCGATGCGCGGACACCAGAAATATTTCGCCGTCGAGGATGCGGACGGAAAGCTCGGGCCGCGCTTCATCGTCGTTTCGAACATGGAGGCGTCTGACGGTGGCGCGGCCATCGTCGCCGGCAACGAGCGCGTGCTGCGCGCACGTCTGTCCGATGCGATGTTCTTCTGGGATCAGGACCGCAAGGAAAAGCTGGAAAGCTATCTCGGACGCCTGCGTGAGATGGTGTTCCACGAAAAGCTGGGAAGCCTTGCCGACAAGGTAACGCGAATCGAAGCCCTGTCGGTCGAGATCGCGGACCGGATTCCGGGCGCGGATGCGTCTGCGGTGCGCCAGGCGGCGATGCTGTGCAAGGCCGACCTGATGACCGGCATGGTCGGCGAATTCCCTGAACTTCAGGGCGTCATGGGGCGTTACTACGCGCTGGGCGAAGGAGTTGGCACCGACATCGCCGACGCCATCGCGGAGCATTACGCGCCGGCCGGGCCGGACGATATGTGCCCGTCCGCGCCCGTCAGCCTCGCCGTATCGCTCGCCGACAAGATCGACACGCTCGTCGGCTTTTTCGGTATCGACGAAAAACCTACCGGATCGCGCGATCCGTTTGCGCTGCGCCGCGCGGCGCTCGGCGTGATCCGCATGGTGCTGGAAAACGGATTGCGGCTACCGTTGGCCGAGATTTTTGCGAAAGCCGTTGGCCATTACACCGCTGACCTGGCGCAGACCGAAATGATCGTTTCCGATCTGATGGAATTCTTCGCCGACCGGCTGAAGGTGCATCTGCGAGGGCAGGGCGTACGGCACGACCTGATCGCTGCCGTGTTTGCACTCGGTGACCAGGACGATCTACAGGACGTCTTCAGCCGGACACGAGCATTGCAGGAGTTTATCGAAACCGAGGACGGCTCCAATCTCCTGGCCGCGTATCGCCGCGCCACCAATATTGTCCAAATTGAAGAAAAAAAAGACGGAACTTCGTATGGCGGAGAAATGACGCTGTACGAAGGCATGGAGCCCCACGAAGCTAATCTCCACACTTACCTCGGCGAATCCGCCCATGGTGCGTCCGAAGCCATTGCTTTGAGAGACTACAAGAGCGCCATGGAAGCGATGGCGTCTTTACGAGACCCGATCGATGCATTCTTCGACAACGTCACGGTCAACGTCGAGAATGCCGAACTTCGGGCGAACCGGCTCCGGCTATTGTCTCAATTTCGGCGGACGCTGGGCACAGTTGCCGCTTTCAGCGAAATAGAAGGCTGAACCTGCCGCTCCTCACGCGGAAAGCGACGGGTAAAGCGTAACCGCAGTTCCGCCCACAACGCGCTCGATCTCTTCTTCTGACAGGAATGAGAGCGCGTCTTCCGTCTGCTTCGCCAGATTGGCCAGCGTGCCGGGGGACGCCGGGAAATTGGATCCCCAGGCGATCCGCTTCGCACCGAACGTCTCGAACAGGAGAGGCAGGAAGGTCTCCCACGACGCATTGCCTTCCCGAGCGCGGCGCAGGATAACCGGTGTGAACTTCACATAGAGCTGTTCATACGACGCCAGGTCGAACGCCTTCTGCGCGTCTTCGTAGGGCGGGCCGGGTGTCAGGTCCGGATGGGCCAGATGGTCGAGAATGACCGGGACCGCCGGAAACCGGTCCATCAGCGCCTTCACCATGCCAAGCCCTTCAGTGCGTACCTGAAGGCAGATCGGCAGGTTGATGCCGGAGGCGAACTCCCACACCGGCCAGGTTGCCGGATCGTTGAGCCATTGCGCCTGGTTCCAGTTGGTCGTTCCGGTGGTGAACAGCCGGAGACCGGTACAACCCCTGTCCAGCCAGCCTTTGAGCGTATCCACGGCGTCCGGAGCGAGCGCATCGATGGAACAGACACCCGTAAGCCGATCGGGAAAGGAAGCTGCCGCGTCGGCGACCAGAGAATTATCGAACCCATAAGTAGTGGATGAATGAACGACAGCTGCGCGGTCGATTCCTGCGACATCCATTGCCGCGATCAGCTGTTCCGGAGTCAGCGATTTCGCATCGGCCGACCAGACCGAGCGTTTGCCGTCTACCGGTGCGAGCGGGTAACGGTCCGTGTCAGGGGAAATCAAATGGGGGTGAATGTCGATACGCATAAGGGGATTTTAGCGGCATCTTCTGCTGGCGCATCTTGACAAAAGGCTGCGTGGGGTAATTTCTATAGGGAACAGGTGTCAGGAGGAATCGCGCCATGAGCTACGACAGCATCACCGTTACGCCTTCGTCTCCGCATGTCGGGGCCGAGATCGGCAATGTCGATCTGACCGCGCCGCTGTCCAACAGCGAGGTCAAGGAAATCCGCGACGCGATCAACGCGCACGGCGTTATCTTCTTCCGCGACCAGAATATCTCTCCGGAAGACCATGACCGGTTCGTTCGCTATTTTGGCGAGCCGCATGTCCATGCCGGCGGGAAAAGCACGGCATCCAAGCCGGTCGACGGCTACCCCGCGCTGCGCAAGCAGTATTTCAACAAGGATTCGGCGCGAATTTCGGGCGAGACCTGGCATTCGGACCAGAGCTGTGCCGATATCCCGCCGAAATACAGCGTCCTCTATCAGGAAATCATCCCGCCCGATAACGGGGGAAACACGATGTTCCTGTCGGCAGGCAAGGCCTACGAGGAACTAAGCCCCGGCATGAAGGCCTATCTTGAGGGCAAGACTGCGACGCATACCGCCAACAAGGCGTTTGACGCGAAGCTGACCAAGGACAACAAGGAAACCCATCTGATCGCCGAGCATCCTGTCGTCACCACCCATCCCGAAACCGGTCGCAAGACGCTGTTCGTCAACCCGAACTTCACCAGCCACATTAATGACGTCCCGGAAGACGAGAGCCGCCATATTCTGGAATTCCTGTACCAGCACATCCAGCGCCCGAACTGGATGGTGCGCTTCAACTGGACCAATCATTCCATCGCCTGCTGGGACAACCGCGCCGTCCAGCATTACGCGATCTGGGATTACTGGCCCAACGAGCGGCTGGGCTACCGCATGTTCGTCGGCGGCACCGAACGCCCGGCGGCATAGGAAAAGCTACTCTGCGGCGGCCGGCTGCAAATTGATCGGCTCGCCGTCGATACGCACCTCGTCGTCGGCGTTATCGACGACCACGTAGTTTTCGTAATAGTTGACGGTCGGACGCACGCCGAAATTCTTTTCCGCGCGCACCCACCACTCGTCGTCGTACCAGGCTTCGGCCGCTTCCCGCGACTCCCACAGATAGACGCCGCCGCCGCCCGAGTCGCCGTTCAGATAGTATTTGCGGATCAGGCCCGGCGCCGCAACGAAGCTCGGCGCGGATGCCGTGGCGGCCTTGACCGCATCCTCCCTGCTGCGCGGTTCGATGGGGATTTGCACGATGGCGATGAACATGATGGGCCTCCTTCGGTCGATTTGACGGGTCGTTCCGCATGGGAAATATTTTGCCTGAGCAAGCCTGATCGAGTTCCCTTTGCAGCGCAACGGGTTTGACCCCTGGAATGGCTCGCAGGTTTCCGACGATCCACCTGGCATGGTGCGGGGGAGAGGCGCAGGAGAACGATTATGTATTTCGAAGACATGCCGGAACCGGGGCGGAGCCGGCTGCTCAACCATCCTATGCCGGATATGGTGGAGACGCCCTGCGTCGAAGGCCTGCCGCTGGGCAAACGCCGCATCGCGCTGATCACCACGGCGGGGCTGCATGACTACCGCGACGCGCCTTTCGTACCCGGGCGATCCGAATACCGGACGATACCGTCTTCGATGGATATGGCCGACGTGATCACCAGCCATCCGTCGACCAATATCGACCGGATCGGCATCCTGCGGGATCTCGACACCGTCTTTCCCATCAATCGCCTGCGCGAGATGGAGGCGGAGGGCGCAATCGGAACGGTTGCTTCTAACCATTATTCCTTTCTCGGCTCGACGCCGCCCGACAACTTCGAAGGCCTAATCGGAGAAATCGCCGCCGCCATGAGGGCGGACAGGGTCGACGGGATCGTGCTCGCCCCGGTCTGACCGTTTTGTACGCGCGCCGTGTGCGGGCTTGCCCATTACCTCGAACGCGAAGGCCTGCCGACCGTGGCGATCGCGCTCATTCCCCGTCATGCCGAGCTCATGCGCCCGCCGCGCGTTCTCAGCGTACCATTCGAACTCGGTCGCCCGTTCGGAGCGCCCGAAATGCCCGAATTTCAGCGCGCCGTGATGGATCATGCGCTCGGCCTGCTTGAGCGGACCGACGGTCCCGTGCTGGAGACGTTTCCGCGCAGGCCGAACAAACACGGCGCGTCCGCTGTCTGGTCGCCGCCGATAGAAAAGGCGTCCGATATCGCGATTGGCGAACAATCTGCGTTCGTGTCCGCCCTGAAGGCGGAGATCGCCGCGATCCAGCCGGCCTGCGAAAGCTGGGTTGCCGGCGGCGGGCGGCGTCTCGACCGGATTTCGGGCAGGACCACGCCGGAGATCGTCGATCTGATGCTTGCGCTCGCGCAGGATCCCTCCATAGAAAGTCCGATGGAAGGCTTCCCTATCGAACTGGCGGCCAAGTTCGCCGCCGACGATCTGAAGCATGCCTATTACCAGGCCGGCCTGTCGCAGCCGGGTACGGTCACCGATGTCGGGCTCGACGACTGGTTCTACAACGACACGCTTGCCGGAAAGCTGATGTTTGCGCTGTGCGCGACGCTGCTGAAATCGGAAGACGAAAAGGTCAGGGGCTTCGCGTCCCACGCCTTCGTGCCGTCGCACCAGCGGGAGAACGTTCCCGAAATCTGAAACTTTATATTCAGCCCGCTGGCCAGCGCCACGGAGCGATTTCGCCCAGCCACCCCCATGGTGGCAGAAGCGACAGCACCCAGGCGATCTCAAGCGTCAGCGCCAGCGACCCGAGAGCGGTGATCGCGATGCCGGCGATGACCCAGAAGCCGAACACTTCATGGTTCCTGTTGATAAGGGCGCTCAGCAGATAGCGGAACACCATCGAGCTCACCATGATCGACGAAACCACCGTGACCGGCGCGAGCGCGAGCGCCATATAGCGGATCATCTGGGACGTGCCGGTCGCCAGCCCCGAATAACCGAACCATTTCGCCGTTTCGCCGCGGATCGTGAAGATGGTCCGGCGGGTCGAACGGCTGAGGAAGGCGGGCGCCAGCAATAAAGACGCCGCGAGATAGGACCAGACGCCGCCGGCGATCGCGGTAGGGATATCGGCCCCGGCGAGGGCCGCGCGTACGAAGAGCGGGCTGACGCCGTACCCGAGCGCCGAGAGGAAAGCGAAGAAATAGCCTTCGGCATAGCGAGGCTCGAAGGCCTCGTCCCCGGTAGATGAAGGCTTCGGCTTTTTCCGCGTCGCGTTCTGTCCGAACAGCATGACCGCCGGTCCGGAAATCACCAGCACGACCCCGATGGCGCTGAGCGGTGTCAGATATTCGTCGAGCAGCCATAGTGCAAGCGCCAGCGACACCGGCAGGCTGAGCCGCTGGACCGGTGCGGCGAGGTTGGAGCCCATGAGCCGGATCGCCCGGTAGGAACAGTAGCGGGCCAGCGCAAAATGACAGATGCCGGCGGCCGCCAGCGACAGGATCTGCCAGAGTGAGAATTCGAAGATCGCATCCCACGCGCCCGATACCAACGCGCCGGCAAGAAACAGCGGCACGCCGATCGGCACAGTGATGGCGATGCCCTGCAGGACGGTACCCTGTATGACGCCGCGCCGTGCGCTGACATTGCTGAAGGCGAAGGTCGCTGCCGCCAGCAGCGCCAGCCAGGCCCCGAGCATCGTGCAAACTCCTGTTGAACCGAGGCCTTATAATTGGCGGGATCGCGACTCAGGGCAAGGAGCCGACTTCAGAACGGCACATCCCCCGCAATAGACGTTCTATGCAGATGCCGGACGCCCGGCGGGACGATGCCGCCGCAGGCGAGGTGGATGGTGCAGCGATTATCCCAGAAGACGAGGTCGCCGACGCGCCATTTGTGGCGGTAGATGAAGTCCTGCTTCTTCTGGTGTTCGAACAGCTCGTCGAGCAGCGGCTGGGCTTCCGCGTCGTCCATCCCGTCAATGCCGACGGTGAAGCGGGGCGAGACGAACAGCGCCCTGCGGGCGGTCTCGGGGTGGGTGCGCACCATCGGGTGGAGCGAATCCGGGACCTGGATCGAGTAGTAGGCGTTTACGTCGCGGTCGAATTCTTCCGAAATGCCGGCGCGCGGGTTGCGGCGGCGGTCGCGCACATGGATCGCCCTGTGGCGGTCGATCAGGTCGCGGGTTTCTTTCGGCAAAGTCTCGTAGGCGAGGTACATGTTGGCCCAGGCGGTATCGCCGCCTTCGTCCGCCACCTCCAGCGCATGCAGCATCGAGCCCATACTGGGGCGTTCGGCATAGGTCAGGTCGGAATGCCAGTGCTCGCCGGCATAGGCTGCGGTCGCGCCCGCGCTTTTTCCATCCACGACGCGGTTCGAAAGGATCAGCACATCCGGGAAGTCGGGATGCAGGAATTCGCCCGAGACGCGGCGGACCAGATCGCCGAACCTTCTGGCGAAGGCGACCTGCTCGCCCGCCTCCAGCGACTGGTTCCGGATGACCAGGACGAGGTTTTCGTTGAGCGCCGAGCGCAGCGTGGCGATCAGCGCGTCGTCGGCATTGCTGACATCGATGCCTGTCACTTCTGCACCCAGCGGCGCGTCGAGCTTTTCGATGGATATCGCCATGGGGGAATTACGGGATAAAGGGAGCCCGCCGTCAAGCGGTAGCTCACCTCACCTGACCCCTCCCCCTGAAGGGCGGAGGGAAAACGGATGAGGGGGCGGACTATACTCCCTCTCCTCCCTTAGGGAGGAGAGGGCTGGGGTGAGGAGGGGGAAACTCCCTAGTCCGAATTTTCTTCCTGGTGCAACTCGCCCGCCAGGTGAAGCACCACCTGCCGTTCGGTGGGGTTGCTGCGGTGCTCCCAGAGATAGATCGCCTGCCATGTGCCTAGCATCATCCGCGTGTCAGATACGGGGATCGTGAGCGTGGTGTCGGTTAGCGCCGACCGGATATGGGCCGGCATGTCGTCCGGGCCTTCCGTTCGATGGCGGTAGAGCGACGGGTTCTCCGGCGCGAGGCGGGAAAAGAAATCTTCGAGGTCGCGCACCACATCCGGGTCGGCGTTCTCCTGTATGGTCAGCGAGGCCGAGGTGTGGCGGATGAACAGCGTCAGGAGGCCGATCCTGATTTCAGATCCTTCGACCCAGCGCGCGACCGGCGCGGTGATGTCGTGGAGACCCGGCGACGGCGCGCGGAAGGTCAGCGTGCGTTGCAGATGCGGCATGGTCGGATCCCCGCTCTCTAATTTCTCTGGCTCCAGCCGGCGATCAGCCCGGCGAGCTCCCGCTGAAAGTCCGGCTGGCCGATCAGGAAATGCGTTGCGCCCTTGAGGCTGTGAAGCTCCTGCCGCTCGCCAAGCGCTTCGGTCCACATTGCGGTGTCGCTCGGCAGCACGTTGGTGTCCGCGGTGAACTCGACATTGAGCACGGGAACGCTGGTCCGCGCGATGCAGTCCGGCCCGTGCGCCCGGGACTCCGTCGACCACTGGCTGAGCCACGAAGTCAGGGTGGTGAAGCAGGCGACATCCTTGGGGCTGAAATTGAGCTTGCGCGGATCGCCCCAAACCATGCCCGGCGCCCGGTCGTTGGGATCGAGTGAGACATCGAGAAAGCGCGGGTCGGCGACAGTGTGGTGGACCAGAAAGGCTTCGTCGCGCGCCCCGTCGGGCACGGCGCGGATTTCGGCCAGCCGGTCCTTCGCCCAGGCGGTGATGCGATGCCAGCGGGCATACTGGGCCTTTCTGACCTTCCCGATGAAGTCCGGTGAGAAGGGCGGTCCGTAATCCGGGTTGAAGATATCGAGGGCAGGGTCCCGGGAATCCGGATCGCGCTCGTCCGTTACGGCCGCGTCGAGCCATTTTGGCAGGATGATCGCACGCCCCGGATGGGCACCGAACAGGGCGATCCCATCTGCCGGCGGGAGGTCTTCGGGCGATAGCCGTACCGGATCGCCCGCCGGTGTGTCCGTTATCGTCAGCGTTTCAGCCTGTTCCTGGTAGAAGGCGACGGTCGATGCTCCGCCGGAATTGCCCAGCAGGACGATTTTTCCGTACCCCTCGTCACGCAGAAACCGCACCGCCGCCCCAACATCGGCGATCAGGAATTCGAAGATGAGCTGGGAATCGTTGCCGACATAGCGCGTATTCAGCGCCAGGAGCGTCACGCCGCAATCGGGCAGGGGACCCATCAGGTAGTGCCCCATGAAATCGCTGGTCGGGTGAACCACGATGGCGGCGATGTCGCGGTTTTTGGCGCGGCGCAGTGCGGCGTGAACGGGCGGGCCGCCGCGCCCGCCAGCTTGCGCCCGCAGTTCGATCAGTTCGGTGGCGGTCACAGGGCTGGTGTCAGTTGCCGGAATGCTCTTCCAGCCATTTCTTCAGATGGGCCGGCGCACGATCCGCATAGGCTTTCGTTTCTTCCGGCGTCGCCATCGAACAGGTAATTTCGAGCCGCAGATTGTTGGGGTCGAAGAAATAGATCGAGCGGATGAAGCCGTGATCGGTCGGACCGACCACGTCGACGCCGTTTTCTTCCAGCCGTTTCTTGAACCACAAGACCTGATCGTACTCGGCCACCTCGAAGGCGAAATGGTTGACCCATTTCGGATTGTCCGGGTTGGGCACGTAGCCCTTGTTGTCGCGCAGATCGAAGAAGGCGATACAGGATCCGTTCGCCATGCGGAAGAACAGATGCATGTAGGGCGCGAATTCCTTGGTCGACGGCACGTAGTCCAGCTCTATCGTGTGGACCAGTGGCAGGCCGAGAATGTCTTCGTAAAAATGCCGCGTTTCTTCTGCGTCGCGGCAGTGCCAGGCAAAATGGTTGAGTTTCGTGATCGGCGGCGGCGTTTCGGTGAGCGCCGCATCTCCGGGACTGGTTTTAACGTCATCGGGCATGGCAGCCTCCTCAGCGCGGCGTATAGCGTACGATCTTCTGGTCGATGGCGCCGAAGATCGATCCGCCGGCAGCATTTTTCATATCAATGGTAACGCGGTCGCCGAATTTCATGAACGGAGTTTTCGGCTCGCCCTGCTCGATGGTTTCGATGGTTCGTACCTCGGCGAGGCAGCCCGAGCCGCGCGCCCGGTCACGGTTCGAGACGGTTCCAGATCCGACGATGGTGCCAGCGCCAAGATGGCGCGTTCTCGCCGCGTGCGCGATGAGCTGTCCAAAATCGAAATACATGTCGGCGCCTGCGTCCATGTCGCCCAGCCGTTCACCGTTAATCGCGACATCGACGGGGCCGTGCATCTTGCGCCCGTCCCAGGCATCGCCAAGCGCCTCAGGCGTAACGGCGACCGGTGAAAACGATGTGGCCGGCTTGGACTGAAAGAACCCGAATCCCTTGCCGAGTTCGGTCGGGATCAGGTTACGCAGCGATACGTCGTTGGCGAGCAGCACCAGCTTGATATGGGATGCCGCATCCTCCGCTGAAACGCCCATCGGGACGTCGTCGGTGATCACGGCTATTTCGGCTTCGAGGTCGATGCCCCAGGCTTCGTCGATAGCCTCAATATCGTCACGCGCACCCAGAAGCGCATCCGAGCCGCCCTGATACATCAGGGCATCGGTCAGGAAGCTCTCCGGCAGTTCCGCGCCGCGGGCCTTCCTGACCAGCTCCATATGGTTCAGATAGACGCTACCGTCGGCCCACTGATAGGCGCGGGGCAGGGGCGCGGCGCAGGCGGCGGGATCGAAATCCGCGGCATCCGCAACGGTTCCGGCATTCAGTTCCGCAGCGCGGTCGGCCAGCCGGGGTGCAATATCGGACCACTCGTCGAGTGCAGCCTGCAGGGTCGGCGCGATATCCGTCGCGTCAATACATTGGGACAGATCGTCGCTGACGACCACGAGGCGGCCGTCGCGGCCGAGCTTGAGCGATGCAAGTTTCATGCCGTCATCCTATGAACGGGGTCGGCAAGGGTCAAACCCGTAGAAATGATCTCCTTCGCTTTTGATTTCACCCTTCGTTTTCCGTATTAACCTGCATTCCGGAACGCGGGAGACCACCAGTTTCATGGACGACATCGCCAGCGCATTTTCGCAAGCAGTCTCACTTGTCCTGGCAGCCGATCCCGCCATTCTGGAGATCGTCGGGCTCTCCTTTCGTGTGACGCTGTCGGCTGTGGTGGTTGCCTGCCTGATCGGGCTGCCGCTGGGCGCGTTACTCGCTGTGAAGGCATTCCCGGGACGAACGGTAGTCATCGTTGCCATCAATGCGCTGATGGGGTTGCCGCCGGTGGTGGTCGGGCTGTTCGTTTATCTGATGCTGTCGAACGCCGGGCCGTTCGGCGTGTTGCAGCTTCTCTATACGCCGACGGCGATGATCGTCGCGCAGTCGATTCTCGTTACGCCCATCGTCGCCGGGCTGGCGCGGCAGGTGATCGCCGATCTTCACGCCGAATATGACGAGCAGTTGCGCTCCATGGGGGTGACGGCGACGGGTGCGATCCCAACATTGCTCTGGGACGGACGTCATGTCCTGGCGACCGTGGCTCTGGCCGGGTTCGGACGCGCGGTTGCCGAGGTGGGCGCGGTGCTGATCGTTGGAGGGAATATCGACCATGTGACACGCGTCATGACCACCGCCATCGCGCTGGAAACGTCCAAGGGCAATCTTTCGCTGGCGCTCGGGCTCGGGATTATCCTGCTGTTTATGTCGGTGCTGGTAAACGGCGCGGTTATGGGACTCCGCGCGACCTCCGGACGGGTCGCGCATGTCTGATCAGTTAACGCCGATCCGGCTTCATGAGCTCGTCTATTCGGTCGACGGCAGGCGTCTGATCGACGGGTTGTCGTTCGAGATGCGGGCCGGCAGCCGGACAGTCATCATGGGGCCGAACGGCGCGGGCAAGAGCCTGACCCTGCGTCTGTTGCAAGGGCTGATGGAACCGGACAGCGGGTCGATCACCTGGGGAGAGCCTCCGAAGCATACGGTTGGACGACAATCCGTTTCGCTGGTTTTTCAGCGGCCTGTTCTGCTGCGACGTACGGTCGCAGCCAATTTGAGGCACGCGGTCGCGGTCTGCGGAATGCGGGGGCCTGCAAGATCGGAACGGGTAGAGGAATTGCTGGCGATGGGCGGGCTGGAAGCCCTGCGCCGCAGCCCGGCCCGTGTGCTATCCGCGGGCGAACAGCAGCGCCTGTCGCTGGTTCGCGCCTTGGCCGGAAGACCGCGTGTTCTCCTTCTGGATGAGCCGACTGCCAATCTCGACCCCGCCTCGACGCTCGCCATCGAAAGGCTCGTCAACGGTGCGCATGAGGGCGGGGCCAAGATCGTGTTCGTGACGCATGACCGCGACCAGGCCGCGCGGCTTGCCGACGACGTGGTTTTCATGCAGGACGGGAGGGCGGTGGAGACGGGCGCTGCTGACAGGTTCTTTTCCGCACCGTCAAGCGAGGAAGCGCGCGCCTATCTCGATGGCAGGCTCTTTGTTGGAGGAGATGGATAGGGAATGCGGCGTCTTGCCCTTCTGCTATCGTTTCTTGTGACGGTTGCCTGCCAGGCCAGTGCCACCGACCGTTTCATCGTCGTACAGTCGACGACATCAACCCAGAATTCGGGCCTGTATGGCTATCTGCTTCCGAAATTCCGCGCGAAGACCGGCATCGAGGTTCGAGTCGTGGCGGTCGGGACGGGCCAGGCAATCCGCAATGCGCGCAATGGCGACGGCGACGTGCTGCTGGTTCATGCGAAGGCGGCGGAGGAGGAATTCGTCGCGGACGGATACGGCGTGAAGCGCTTCGACCTGATGTACAACGATTTCGTGATCGTCGGGCCGGCGAACGATCTTGCCGGCGTCAAAGGCTTGAAGGACGTGACGAAGGCGCTTGCGGCCATCGCCTCGAAGGAGGCCCCGTTCGCTTCGCGCGGCGACGATTCCGGGACCCACAAGAAGGAACGCGCGCTTTGGAAGTTGACCGGCATCGACCCGACGAAGGGGAGCGGCGCATGGTACCGCGAGCTGGGTTCCGGGATGGGCGCGACGCTCAATACCGGCATCGGTATGGGGGCCTATATCCTGTCAGACCGCGCCAGTTGGATCAGCTTTGGCAACAGGCGTGGCCATCGGGTTCTCGTTGAAGGCGATACGCGGCTGTTCAACCAGTACGGGGTGATCCTTGTGAACAGGGAAAGGCACCCGCGCGTAAAGGCGGCGCTCGGCCAGCTTTTCATAGACTGGCTGCTGTCAAAAGAAGGGCAGGCGGCGATCGCCGGCTTCAAGGTCGGTGGGCGGCAGCTTTTCTTTCCGAACGCGAAATAGGCGTCACAGGCCGTACCTGAATCTTAAAGCGGATAACTGTCGGTGGATTTTACAGTTCCTGCCCCCCGCCCGATTTCAGGTTTCCGTAAAATATTGATTTCTCTCAATTTAAGGATTCTGGCATTGAATTTGCTTGTCTGTAAGTTATCTGACAAATTTATTAAGGGATCTTAATGACTTGGCGCATCTTCAGGACCGGCTTTGTCAGCCTGACCTTGTTTTTGTCAACGATCGCGACTGCATCCCAGGCGCTCGTGTTTGGGACGGCAGATTTTCCCGGTAACGGGTTCCGGTTCGGTTCGACAGCAGGGTCGCGCTATCGGCAGGTTTACGCAGCGTCGGAATTTTCCGGACCTGTTTCGATCGTCGGGATCAGTTTCTTTGCGCAAAACGATCCGACGAACCTGTCGCGAACCTATACTGGGGGGCTCTATACCGTCAGCCTGTCGACGACGCCTCTCGGCGTGAACACTATAAACCAGTCCAGTAATTTCGACGCCAATCTGGGCGCGGACAACCAGTTCTTCGCATCGGTGACGTTGTCCGGGACCATAGATGAAATTCTGAATTTTTCCGGCACGGCATTCAGTTACGATCCGGGGCAGGGCGATCTTCTGATCGATATTCAGGTTTCGGGGGCGACTGTCGCCGGTGGCGCGCTTTTTCTCGAAGACAGGACGACAACAGTCATGAGCAAGGCGCACGATTTCGGTTCCGGGTTCGACGGTCGCGGCCTTGTCACCGAGTTCGCGTTTGGCGAAAGCGTAACCATTTCCGAACCGGCGTTCATGATGCTCGTCGCACTCGGTCTGGCTAGTATCGCTTTGCGTCGCCGTACCTATCCCAGGTGTTTTCGGAAGGACGCCGCCAGCTGTTCGAACGACGTCGGCGAATAGCGGCTTTCCTGCACGATATCGATCAGCTCGATTTCACCGTCTGCCTGTCTGTAGTCAAAACAAAAACTCTCGGGTTCGTTTATCTCGACCGGTGAGTCCGGGTCCTGGTAATCGTGTGGCGGGTCAGGCTGTCCCTGAACTCAGGCAACCCTTTCGCTGGGGTCTCAAATCGTTGCAGTAATTTTCATGGACGATTTCACAGCTTTGTGATGGGGGAGCATTCGGGTAACCTTTCGTTCATGTCCTGATCGACAGGGCAATAACAGGGAGGATTACGTAACAATGCATAAGATTCTCAAATCGGCGGTTTGCGTGTCAGCGCTTGCCGCGTTCTTGGCCCCTGGCATGGCGTTTGCCGCGCCCAAGACGCTCAGCCTGACCATTGCCGACGGCTATCCGCCAAAGGCGCTCCAGGTCCGGACCCTTATCGAATACTTCATTCCCGAGGTGAATAAGCGTCTCGCAGCCAAGGGCCAGTATAAGATTCGCTGGAACCAGGCTTTCGCCGGACAGATCGTCAAGGTGCGCCATGTCATGACAGGCATGCAAAAGGGGCTCGCCGATATTGGTGTTGTGACGACCGTGTTCCATCAGGACAAGGTGCCGATGCAGGCGGTGGCCTATGTTACGCCGTTCGTGACTGCGGACCCGCTGCTGCTGTCTCGCACGGTAGATGAACTGACGCAGAAATTCCCGGAAATGTCGAATGCCTGGAAGAAATATAATCAGATCGTCCTGACAAGCTTCTCGGTAATCGATTCCTACCAGATGTTCTTCCGCAACAAGGTCACGAAGCTGGAAGACTTCAACGGCATGAAAATCGCCGGCGCGGGGATCAACATGCGCTATCTGACCAACACCGGTGCAACGCCTGTCGTCGGCTCAATGGTGCACTACTACAACAAGTTCAAAACCGGTGCGATCGACGGCTCGATGCTGTGGACCGATGCGGCCGTCGCCTTCAAGCTGGTCGAGGGCGCCAAGTATATGTGGAAGGCCGATCTCGGTACCGCCAACTCAAAGGCGCTGACGATGAATCTTGATGCCTACAAGCGATTGCCCAAGGCGGTGCGCGACATCATCCACGAGGTGTCGGTCGATTATCGAGACTATACGGCCAAGGCCGCGATGGCGGATGCCGACAAGGCCTATGCCAGCTATAAGGCGAAAGGCGGCGAGATCATCCAGGTGTCGGAAGCCGATCGCAAGAAATGGGCGAACAACATGCCCAACATCGCCAAGGACTGGGCGTCGGATCTCGACAAGAAAGGACTTCCGGGCACCAAGCTGCTCCAGGCCTATATGGACAAGATGCGGGCGGCCAAACAGCCGATCCTGCGCCAGTGGGACAAGGAATAATCCTTCTTGTCTGAACCTGCTGAGAGCAAAGACGTGGCGGGGCGCGAGGATAGCGCCCCGCTTCGCGTGTTCGGCGGAGTCGTCAGCGGCATGAATGCCGCCGGCTCCTGCTGGATCGTCGTGCTGATGCTGCTTATCAATATCGAGGCGATTGGCCGGTCGGCATTCAATTCCCCCATTATCGGCGTGATCGAGATGATCGAGATTTCGATCATCGGAATCGTTTTCATGCAGCTGGCGGATTCGCTCCGGCGCGGCGTGATGACGCGCTCCGATGGGCTGGTCAATCAGATGATGCAGCGCCTGCCTGCGATCGGACATTTCATGGGAGTGATTACCCATCTGCTCGGCGCGATATTTATGATCATCATCCTGTTCGGCAGCATTCCCTATCTCGGGGAATCCTGGAGAAAGGATTACTATATCGGCGTCGAAGGCATGTTTACCGCGCCTGTCTGGCCCATCGCTCTGATCATTGTTGTCGCCGTATTCGTCACGATGGTGCAGTTCCTTGTCATGCTGGCGGGGAATGTCCGCGGCATGCTCGCACCGGCGCCGGTTGATAAGGGGAGAGAAACCCCATGATCGGCGTCGAGGTAGGGATCGCATCGGTCCTTCTTATTCTAGTCCTGATCTATACCGGGATCCATGTCGCGGTGGCTCTGGGGCTGGTCTCCTTCGTCGGCGTGTGGATCTATCGCGGTAATATCGATGTTGCGATCAGCCTGCTGACGGCGGCGACGCATGACACGATTGCGCACGAAGTATTTGCGAACGTACCCCTGTTCGCACTGATGGGCATTGTTTCGAGCGAAATCGGGCTGGGTGCAGATGTCTATAAGGTAGCCGACCAGATGTTTCGTCGGGTACGGGCCGGTCTCGGCATGGCGACAGTGGCGGCCAACGCGCTGTTTGCGTCGATCACAGGCTCTTCGATCGCCTCCGCGTCCGTGTTTACCCGGATAGCGGTTCCGGAAATGCGACGGTTCGGTTATTCGCGCCCGTTTTCCGTCGGCGTTGTGGCCGGTAGCTCTGTGCTGGGAATGCTGATCCCGCCATCGGCGATGCTGATTATCTTTGCGATTGTGGCAGAACGGTCGGTCGGCGACATGTTCATCGCCGGCTTCATTCCTGGAATCATGCTCGCTGTTGCCTTTATTCTCGGCATTCTGCTGATGTCCTACATCAAGCCGTCGTTCATCGGTGAAAGGCTGTCGCGGTCGGAAGAAGAAGCACCGCCTGAGATGAGTGCAAAGGAGATATTCGGGCTTCTGTTGCCCGTCGCAGGGCTGGTGGTTGTGGTTCTGGGCGGCATTTATTCCGGTTGGTTTTCGCCTGAGGAAGCGGGGGCCGCCGGGTCTGCCGGCGCACTCGCCATCGGGTTGTTGAAGCGCAGGCTGACCTGGCGTGGATTCTGGCGTGTGCTGGTGGAAACGGGCCAGATCACCGCCGCCATCCTGTTCCTCATCATCGCCGCTTCGATGTACAGCCGGATGCTCGGCGTTGCGGCTTTGCCGACGCTGTTCAGCGAATGGCTTGCGGACCTGAATTTGGGGCTGACAGGACTTATGGTGATCTACGTCATCCTGATGGTGGCGCTCGGTACGATCATCGAGACTGCGTCCATCATCCTGATCGTCGTACCACTGTTTCTCGGTTCGGTAGAGGCGCTCGGCGGCGATATCGTGTGGTTCGGGATCGTTACGGTGATCGGCGCCGAGATAGGTCTGTTAACGCCCCCGCTGGGCATATCGTGCTTTACGATCAAGAGTACCATTCGAGATCCGTCAATCACGCTTCGGCATATCTTCACCGGCGCGTTTCCGTTCGCGGTAATCATGCTGCTGGTGCTGATCCTGATCATTGCTTTCCCCTGGCTCAGCCTTGCGCTGCTATAGCGTTAGCGGCAGAATTCCGGCCATCCAAAGGAGGCGTACATGATCAAAATGAAGGGGCTGACCCATTTCACCATTCCGGTGAAGGACCTGGAAAATTCGAAAGACTTCTACGTCAACACGCTCGGGTTCGAGTTCGTCCGGGAGAACCCGCATATGGTGTTCTGCAAGTGTCAGAACGATTATTTCGTTCTGACTCGGTCGGAAAACCCGATCGATCCCAACCCGGGCGATAGTCATGACATCCACACCGCGTTCTATGTCGATTCCGACGAGTACGATCGGGCGCTGGATTACCTTGAGGGTAAAGGCATCCGGGTGTTCAAGTCAGAGGAACGCCACGGTGATGCTACCTTCACCGGCCGCAGCGCCTATTTCCACGACCCGGACAGGAACGTCCTGGAACTGCTGGATTCCGACAAGGGAACCCATCACGACTGACCGGTCGTCTTACGGCAAAAGAAAAACCCCCGGGCGGATGCCCGGGGGTTTTGTTTTTCGACCTGTTCGGAAGATCAGCTCTTGCAGTCGAGCTTCTTCGCCGTGGTCTTGTTGCCGTAGTAATGGAAGGTGCAGTTCATGCCCATCTTGATGGCCTTCCGCTTCGCTTTCTTGCCGTCTACGAGCACTTCGGTCTTGCTGCCGGAGACGTTGGCCCGGCGGTTCTTGCCCTTGTAGTCGATGGTGATTCGGCGGCCGTCGCGCTGGATTTTGACGACCTTACCGGCTTCGACGACGATCGGCAGTTCGACCTTCTCGACCGGGCCCTTGAACTTGAACATTTCCTTCAGGGCAGCCATCTTCTCGGTCGGGGTCTTGGACAGCTCCTTAAGAATTTTTTCGATCTCGTCGCCCGACACGAACTCGATTTCGCGTTTAATACGCTTGGCGTCGGCGAGGAATTCCGGGTCCTTGGTCATTGCCGCAAAAGCATTCTTCATTGCGACGACACGCGCTCTCGGCACTTCCGCCGCCATGGCGAACGGACGACCGAATACCGGCGGGATCACCGTCAGCTGGAAGTACAGCCTCGCGTCTTCCATGGTCACGCCCTTGGCGAGCTGGTCCTTGGTCAGCACGTCGCTCAGGAGCGGTACGCTCAGCTTTGTCATCTGCGGATCGGGATGCAGCGAAATCTGCACCAGCGGGACGATCTCGCCGCTATCCAGCATGTGCTTGGCCTGTTCCGCGAACGAAGCCCAGCTCTGGCACACGCCGTCGAGCTCGCCGCGACCGATCGCCAGATGAATCTGCGGCGTGGCCGGATAACCACGGATCAGCTTCATGTTGGCGCCCATCGTGTTGCGCAGAAGGGCCGGCCAGAACTCGGTCGAATTCGGTCCGGTGCCGCCGAATGTGAGCTGTTTGCCGAAAAGATCGCTGAAATTTTTCACGCCGGTCCGTTTCGCGACGGCGCAGACGCCGGCTTCCTTGGCGAGACTGCCCAGCCAGTTGAGCTCCGCTGCCTTGAACTTCGGACCCTTCTGGCCCATCAGCTGGACCAGCGGAACCGACCGCTGCAGACCGCCGACGATCGAGCCGTCCTTGGGCGCGGCGTTGAACACGAAGTTCGCGCCGATAATGCCGCCGGCGCCCGTCATGTTCTGAACGATCATGGTCGGGTTACCGGGGATGTGCTTGCCGATATGGCGCGCGACAAGACGCGCATACACGTCGTAACCGCCGCCGGCGCCGGAGCCGACGATCATTTTCAGGCGTTTGCCTTTGTAGAAATCCTCAACCTCGTCAGCGGATGCGGACGGGGCCGCGATGCCGAAACCGACGGCTACGGCCAGCGCCGCAGCGGAAATGCGTTTTATAGTTTTCATAAATTTACCTCCTGTTCAGGGCGGGCGACATCTTCTGCCCGCCCGTGGCCGGGAGATTAGCAATGCTAAGCCGTCGGGCCAATGGCGAATTTATGGCGGAAATCGGGCGATTGATTGCGGTTAGTGGCGATTGCCGAGGTCTCGTAACTCTTTCAGAACCGGCATGTCTTCGATATCCCGCTCCGTCAGGCAGGACCAGTCTATTCCGGCAGGGGCCGGAAGAGGGGAGGCGATTTCGAATGCGCCCTGCGGCGTCGCAATGGCGGAGAGCGGCAGGTCGGTTGGTTCGGACGGAAAATCGCCGACCAGACCGATATCGTGTACGGTCGTGGCGACCGGGACGGCGCGATGGCCGAGTTCGCGCAGGATGGCGAATTCGATGTCGCTATAGCCTTCTCCCTTGCCGCAGCGCTTTCCGGCGCGCGTGACCGCGACGGAGCCGGCAACGATGGCGTCGACCTGCGGCATATCCTCGAGGGCGACCAGTTCTCCCCATTGTTCCGAGCTCGATAGCGCTGCGGCCTCGTTGAACTTGTCCGGCGGAAGGCGGGCAGGATCGAATTTCCTGAATCCCGCCTTGAGTCTCGGCGTCGGCATGAAATAGGTGATGCCGCGGCGCAGGGCTTCGACGCGTACCGGCTTTTGCGGAGAATCGGGGTTTATTTTGAGAAGCTTCGCATCGCGCCAGGGCGGCAGCGTGAACAGATGCCTTGCTGCCGCTTCCGCCCCCTTGAAGTTGGGAATACGGCCGCGCACGGGAAAGGGGAAACGCGCCAGTTTTCGTTCGGTCAGAGCTTGCCAGATTGTCTCGCGGGCGTCGGCTTTCGATTTGAATTTCCGGTCGCCGAAATCGTCGCTCATGATCGGTTGCTGCCTGACACCATCAGCGCGAACCCGTATGACAAGGCGATTTCCTTGAGTCGATCGAAACGGCCGGACGCCCCGCCATGCCCGGCGTCCATATTGATCCAGCACAGAATATCGGTGTTTCCCTGATTGTGATGGCGTAGCTTTGCCGCCCATTTAGCAGGTTCCCAGTAGGTGACGCGCGGATCTGTCAGCCCGCCGGTCGCCAGAACATTGGGATAGGCCTTATCCGCGATGTTGGTATAGGGGCAATAAGCGGCCATGTCGTTGAAGGCCTCTTCCTCGCGGATCGGATCGCCCCATTCTACCCATTCGGGAGGAGTCAGCGGCAGGGTCTTGTCCGACATGGTGTTGATTACGTCGACGAACGGGACCTCGGCCAGAATGCCGCGGAACAGGTCGGGCCGCATGTTCGCTACCGCACCCATCAGCATGCCGCCGGCTGACCGTCCCTGCGCGACGATGGAGCCGACAGAGGTGTATTTCCGTTCCACCAGCATCTCGGCTGCGGCGATGAAATCGCGGAACGTGTTCATCTTTTTCTTCATCTTGCCGTCGAGATACCAGCCATAACCGCGATCGGTGCCGCCCCGGATATGGGCGACGGCATGAACGAAGCCGCGGTCCACCAGGCTGAACACGTTGGGGGAGAAGGCGGCAGGGATAGAGATGCCGTAGGAACCGTACCCGTAAAGAAGCAGTGGCGCTGTGCCGTCGACCGGCGTCGATTTCGCGTGCAGGACTGTCACCGGAACTTCGATGCCGTCATGACTCTTGGCGTAGAGCCGCCGGCAGACGTATTTTTCGGGGTCGTGGCCTGACGGAATTTCCTGTTCCTTGCGTAACTGGCGCGTTCTCGTCGCCATGTCGTAATCGTAGATCCGTTGCGGCGTGGTCGGCGAGGAGTAGGCGAAACGCAGGATCGTCGTCGCGAACTCGTAGCCAGGCATCAGAGACAGGTCGTAGGCTTCCTCGTCGAACGCGATGGCGTGTTCCTCGCCGGTGGCGATCTCGCGGATGACAATGCGGGGCAGAGCGTCCTCCCGCTCTAGCCGTACGAGGTGTCGTTCGAACAGCAACATCGAACGGATCAGACGACCGGGCTGGTGCGGCACGACCTCCGTCCAGTTCCCCGGCGAGGGGTCGGCGATGGGGGCGGAAACGATCTTGAAATCCAACGCACCGTCGTGGTTGGTGCGGATGAAGAACGATTCGCCGTGGTCGCTGAAATCGCACGTGATCCCGGTTTCCTTCGCCCACAGCATACGGGGTGGATCCTCCGGTCTTGCCGCATCGATGGCAAGGACCTCTGTCGTGTCGGAATGGTCATGGGAGTCGATCAAGATGAAGCGCCCGCTCTCGGTCTCGCCCGCACTCATATAAAAAGCCGGGTCGCTGTCCTCATGGATGGAGACATCGGTCTGCGGGTCGGTGCCCACAACATGCCGCATCACCCGGCACGGTCGATGGTTTTCGTCGAGCACCGTATAGATAAGTGATGACGAGTCCCGCGAGAAGGACAGGTCGCCCAGCGCATCCTGAAGCAGGTCGGGCAGCGTCGTGCCACGTTCGAGGTCGCGAATCTCAACCGTGCAGTACTCGGACCCGTTTCGGTCGATCGCCGCGGCCAGCAGTCGGTGGTCCGGCGCGTGCGCCGCGCCGTTGACCGAGAAGAATTTCTCGCCCTCCGCTTCCGCATTGCCGTCGATCAGGACCTGCTCTCCTGAGCCGTCAGTCACACCGCGCGGTCGGCGGCAGTATATCGGATACTGCTGGCCGGTCTCGAACCGCCGGTAATACTCCCAGTCGCCGTCGGGCGACGGCACCGTGGAATCGTCCTCCTTTATCCGTCCCTTGAGCTCCTCGAAAAGCGTTTCGCGCAGGTTTTCTATCGGTGCGAGAACGTGATCCGTCCAGGCATTCTCCGCCTCGAGATGGGTGCGAATGTCCGGGGCCAGCGCATCCGGTTCGCGCATGACGCGCTGCCAGTCCTCGTCCTTGAGCCACGCGTACGGATCGCTCAGCGTGCGGCCGAACCGTTCTTCCGTCTTTTCGCGCCGTTCGGCGCAGGGTGGTGATTCTTTTGTCATCGGTCCGTCTCGTGTCTGGGTAACGCGGCGCATCTATATCGACGTCGGGTCGATACAGGCAAGTCTCGGACCAACACAAAAAGTTCGAAATTATTCTTCGGCCAGTGACCCGTTTAGAGATTCGACCCGTACAGGCAACGCGTTCGTCGAATGCGGCGCAGAAGCGAGCAAACTTTCTCACAGGAGACATCAAAATGTTTGGTATCAAATCACTAGCACGGGTTGCTGCCTTTACGGCAGCGCTTTTCCTCTCAGCGACTGGCGCCAAGGCCATGGAGAAGGACATCGTCGACACGGCCGTTGCGGCGGGGTCGTTCAGTACCCTCGTAGCCGCGGTCAAAGCGGCGGGACTGGTCGAGACGCTGAAATCCAAGGGGCCTTTCACCGTATTCGCTCCGACCGACGAAGCTTTCGCAAAGCTGCCCAAGGGTACGCTTGAGAATCTGTTGAAACCGGAGAACAAGGATAAGCTGGTCGCAGTTCTGACCTATCACGTGCTGTCAGGAAAGGTGATGGCATCCGACATCGCCGGAAAGAAGATGGACGTGCCGACCGTGCAGGGCAGCAAGGTTGCGGTCGACGCCACCTCCGGCGTAACGGTCGACAAGGCGAACGTCGTAAAAGCCGATATCGCGACGTCGAACGGCGTGATCCATGTTATCGACACGGTAATTCTGCCGGTCCAGTAACCGCACAAGCTCTGAAAACACGACGGGCCGGCATCATGCCGGCCCGTTTTCGTTTTTGCATATTCGACGGCAACTATGCCCGGATTCAGCCGTGAATTCGTGCGCGGGCCGGTGATCCATGTTCCTGCCAACCCCGTATCGGAAGTAGTAGCAAGAATGGAGCAGGCATATGGATTCACAAATTGATGCATCGAGGGACCGATCGGACAAGCTCAATGCTACTGCAAGCAGATTTCTGACAGCAGATGAGGAAAGACACCTGATCACCTGTTGGCAGGACGCGCGGGACAAACGCGCGCTCGACAGGATTGTTCGTGCCTTTGCTCCCCTGGTTGCACGGCACGCCCACGCATTACGGAAATACACCGATCAACGCGATGACCTGATTCAGGAAGGAAATATCGCTCTCATGGAAGCCATATCGCGCTTTGACTCTGAACGAGGGGCGAGATTCGGAACCTACGCCAGCTGGTGGGTGAAAGCGCGTATGCAGGATTACGTCTTGAGCAACCGGTCGGTCGTGCGTATTCCCCGGTCGCGCGAAAAAAAGAGCCTGTTCTTCAAGATGCGGCACCTCGAGGCAAAGCAGTTTCAGAACGGTACTGACGATCGGCAGGGAGTCGAAACTGTTTCCGCAGCACTCAATATTCCTGTCGGCGACGTCGTTCGCGTAGCAGCGCTGATGTCAGGCGATCAGGCCATGGAGGCGCCAGTTCCGGCAACCGGTATGGAGTTTGGTAGCATGCTGGCCGACCCGGCGCCCGGACCAGAAGAAACTGTTGCTGCGCGCCAAAGCATCGACGCTTGCCGCCTCTTGCTCGGCGAGGCCATGGACGATCTATCCGACCGTGAAAGAGAGATAATCAAGGCCAGAAAACTTACGGAAGCCCCCCGGACACTGAAGGAACTGGCCGCAGATTTCGGTGTCTCGACAGAAAGGGTTCGCCAGATCGAAGGCTCAGCCCTGATCAAGCTACGCGAAGCTATAGAGACCTCATTCAGCTTTCCCGTAGATCTGTTGCCAGATTCCCCCTCCTTTGTAGCAACCGGAAGGTCCGGGACCGTCGGTCAGGCTCTTTATTAAGCGGTGCTGGAGGTGATTGATGTCACCGCTCGCCTTCGCCGTCTATCAGGATAAACGCCATGGTGCAGTATTCGTCTCCGCGGTTTACCCAGGCGTGGTTGGTGCCGCGCTGGACCATCACGTCGCCGGGCTTCATCACTACTTCGCTATCGTCGAGCAGCATGGTCATCTCGCCCGACAGGCAGATCGCGTAATCGACCGTGTCGGTACGGTGCATGAAGGAATGGCGGTTCGCCTGCGTTTCGTTGGCATTGTCTTCGTGCTGCAGCGCGCCGTCGGCGCCGTATTCCTCGAACGCCTTTTTCGCGGTTTCCTCGTCGACCGTGCCGACTTGGTTTTCCGGCGGGAACTCGATCAGGCGGAAAGTCGTGCCGTTGGTTGGCGGCGGCAGAGGAAGGTCCACGCTGGTCTCTTCCTCCGGTCCGTCATAGCGCGCAGGTGCGGATTTGGTGGTCCACATATTGTGAAAGATCACGCCCGGACGGTTGGGGGTGGTCTTGACTCCCGGCGTCGGGCCGTCCGCGATGACGATCGCCTTTCCGCTGGAATCGTGTCCGGTAACGATACGGCGAATGCCGACAGGCTGTTTCTCGGTCATTGAATAATCTCCTGGTTTTAAAGACGGTTCAGGAAGCCCAGCAGGGCCTGATTGAAATCGGCCGGGTTCTCCATGTTGGAAATATGCCCGGCTCCGGGCACGACATGCAGCTCCGAGCCGGAAACCGCCTGCTGCATCGGGCCCATCGTGTCGGCATTGGCTGCCGGGTCGAATTCACCGCAGATGAACTGGGTCGGTACCCGGATGCGGTCGAGGCGTGCCTTGTAGTTGATGTCCTGCAGCGCATTCGAACAGCCGATGAACCCGTCGAGCGAGGTCGTGGCGATCATGCCCTTGATCTTTTCCATCACGGGCGCATTGGCCGGGTCCGTGTGAAATTTTTCCGTAAACCAGCGATTGGCCGTTGGCTCAGCCATGCCGTCCATGCCGACTTCTTTCGCCATGGCGATGCGGTCGTCCCAGGCGGCGGTGAAATCGGGCAGGGACTCGCAGCGCAGGTCGCAGCCGATATAGGCCGCCAGTCGGTCTTCGTAATCGATGGCGAGGCCGAGACCGGTCGTGCCGCCCATCGACAGGCCGCAGAACACGCTGCGCCGTACGCCGAGCTCATCCCAGATCGCGACGACATCGGCGGCCAGTTGATCGAACGAATAAGGGGGCGTCGTCGCCTGGGTCTTTCCGTGGCCGCGCTGGTCGTAGCGAAGCACGCGCCAGTTATCCGACAGCAGCGCCGCCTGTTCGTCCCACATGGTGATGTTGGTGGCGAGCGAGTTGGAAAAGGTGATCCACGGCGCGCCTTCCGGTCCGTCGACTTCGCAATTGAAAGTGATGCCGTTCGCGGCAACGGTCGGCATGGCAAGCCCCCCGGCTGTTATCGATAGGGGACCTGATACGGTTTTTGCCGCAGGCGGTCAACGGAGGCAGCGGCGGGATAATATGCGCCCTATCCGACCGGATGCCGGGTTCCTATGATGGTTTGCAATAAAAGAGGTAACGGGAGGCGCCGATGAACGCTGACAGGAAAAAACGACTAATGCTCAAGGACGCGCTAGCGGCGCCTGACATTGCTCTGGCGCCAGCATGCGCCGATGTGTCGACGGCGCGTCTGGTGGAGCGTATGGGGATCGCAGCCATCCACGGTTCCGGCAGCACGATGCACCGCACGGCGGGCTACGCCGATGCCGGATACCTGACGATGACCGAAATGGCCAACCGCATCCGTTCGCTCAACGAGGGGATCGGCATCCCCGTTATCGCCGACGCCGATACCGGGTTCGGCGGTCCCTCGAATGTGGTCCGGATGGTCAGGGAGTACGAGCGCGCCGGCGCGGCGGCGATCCATATCGAGGATCAGCTGACGCCCAAGCGGCCGACCCATGCCGGCTTCGACGGTAATTTCGTCTCCCGGGCCGAAATGGTGGACAAGATCCGCGCCGCCGTCGATACGCGCGAGGACGAGAACCTGCTGATCATCTCGCGCTGCGATGTCGACGACTGGGACGAAAAGCTGGAACGGCTCGTCGCCTGCCGAGATGCCGGCGCCGATTGCGGCTGGATTGCGGCGCACGATCCGGAAAGGATCCGGGAAATCGTCGACGCGTGCGGCACGCCCTGTATCGGCGTGCTGCAGCCTTCCATGAGCGCCCAGGAATTCCAGGCCGCCGGCGCCGCGCTGGCGCTTATTCCCACCGCGCTGGAAATCGCCGCCCTGTGCGCGCAGATGGCGGTGCTGGAGTCGTTGAAGGCGACGGGAACCTTCGCCGAATGCCTCAACGGCCTGCCGAACATAGACGAGATGCGACCCTTCTATACCCAGCAGGGCACCGAGGAGCTGAAACGCGTCGAGGCGAAATATAACGGGGAGGGGTAGTCTAGCCCTACGGTCTGAACAATATTCGGGCGGCAGTTGCCGCCATGCGCCTGTTGCTGTGCCCGACTCCAGGAACGGATTCCAGCCTCCATCCGAACTCAAAACGGTTCATGCGGGCAAACTCCTGAGACACTGAGAAAAAATTTCTGGCGCGTTCAAGGCGGTGACTTCCCTGCTTCCGGGTGTTGCTGTTCTGCCGCAGAGATTTCGCATACGGGTCGTTGTCGTTTTCGCCGATAAGGATTGTCAGGTCGGTTCCGAATACCGACCGCCAGTCGATCTGGTCTTTCTTTAGCAGTCCCGTGCCGTACGGGTAGTTCCGGTCTTCGTCCGGCCACAGATAGTATCCCGCGTTTGCGGCGACCGCGCGGATGATCCGCTTCCCGCCGGTAAGCATGACGTAGCGGTGTACGAACTGTGCGCCGGCAGAGTGGCCGTACAGATAGAATTTTTCGCCGTTTGCGCCTGTGGCTGCGGCCGCGATGGCGACGGCTTCTTCCATTGCACTGAAGCTCCAAACAGCCCGTGGCTTCTGTACGTTGCGGCTTTTCGTCAGGACATTGCCCCAGTTGTAGTGGCGGCCGGACGGCCAGTCCTGTCTGGCGAATTCCGGCACGAGCAGAATGACGCCCTGCGCGTTTGTGAACGGTTTCCAGACATCAAGATAATTTCCTGCCGTTCGGCTCTTGCCGTGCATGACCACAAGAATTCGGGAGTCGTCCGACCGCGCATCGGGAATATGGATATGCGCCCGGACGGTTCGCCGCCGCTCGACATCGTCTATTTCGAATGTCTTCGTAATGGTTTCGCCGGCTTGAGATAAAGATAAGCTGCTCAGGGCAACAAAGGCCGCTACAGCGGACGCGGCCCACCGCGCCGGAAATCTTTTTCGATATGGCATCCGAAAGAGGCCTCTCCTGTCGACTGTCCGACCCTACCACCAGGAAGGGGCGGGACGTATGATGAAAGCAACAACAGCTGAGGGAGTCATTCATGCCCCGCAAAAACATGGGGAAGGCGTTCCGCGATCTGCTGGCGCAGGAGCGGATCATCGTCAAGCCGGGCGCCTATGACGCGCTGAGTGCGAAGATGATCGAGGCCGCCGGGTTCGAAAGCTGCGGCGTATCGGGCTACGCCGTGTCGGCAACGCTGCTGGGCAAGCCGGATTGCGGGCTGGTCACGCTTGATGAGATGGTAATGGTGTCGCGCTACGTGCAGGCGGCGGTCGATATTCCGGCCATCGCGGATGCCGATACCGGCCACGGCAATGCCATCAACGCGATGCGTACGGTCGAGGATTTCATCCGCGCCGGCGTCGGCGGCATCCATATCGAGGACCAGGTCGCGCCCAAGCGCTGCGGCCATGTCGCCGGCAAGCAGATTATCCCGGTCGAGGAAGCTGCCGGAAAATATCGTGCGGCCGCGAAGGTTCGTGATGAGCTCGACCCCGATTTCGTGCTGATCGCCCGGACGGATGCGCGTGGCGTTGCCGGCGGATCGGTGGATGCCGTGGTGGAACGGGCGAAGGCCTATCTCGATGCCGGGGTCGACATGATCTTTCCGGAAGGGCTGACTACGAAGGACGAACTGGCCGAGGTGTGCGACCGGGTCGATGCGCCGATCCATTACAATCGTACAGGCGTCTCGCCCATGCTGACGCTGGAAGAACTGGACGAGCTGGGCGTCGCCATGGTGTCCAACGCGACCGGGACGCTGCGCTCGGCGGCGCGCGCCATGTGGGACTACATGCACCGGTTCCGGGACGAGGATGTCGCCTGGCAGAAGGCGTTTCTCGCCGAGGTAAAGGATCACCCGATTGGCGATTTCCATGGTTTCATGGGTTTCGATACGCTGCGGGAGCTGGAGGAACAGTTTCTGCCGGCCGAGGAAATCGTCGCCAAGTACGAAGGTTCGGTCGGTTACCAGCCGCCGACGGATCAGGAAAAATAGGGGAGACCGACCATGCCGGGCATGACGGCCATAGAGAAGATTCTCGCCCGCAATGCTGGGCTCGACCGCGTCGGACCCGGCGATCTCGCCGTGGTCAAGGTGGGCTGTGCGGTGCTTTACGACAACAACCTTATCCCCGCGAACTGGCGCAAGCTGACAAGCGTGTACGACCCCGACCGTATCGTGGTGGTGTTCGACCACCGCGTGCCGGCCAAGGATGTGATTACCGCCACGGCGCAGAAAACAGGGCGGGAGTTCGTCGCGCAGTTCGGCATTAAGCGGTTTCATGATGTCGGCCCGAACCAGGGGATCTGCCATGTGCTGGTGGCTGATCACGGCTACGCCATTCCTGGCGAGGTGCTGGTCTGCGGCGACTCGCACACCTGTTCCGCCGGCGTGTTCAATTGCGCCGCGCGGGGCACCGGCTCGCCCGACATGCTGTACGCCGCCGCAAAGGGCGAGACCTGGTTCCGGGTCGGCGAAACAGTGCGCTACGAGCTCGAAGGCGAACTCCAGGAGGATGTCTCGACCAAGGATGTGTTTCTCCATATCGCCGATAAATTTGGCGATCATGCGACGATGAACGTCGAATATGGCGGACCGGCGCTGGCGAACCTGTCGATCAACGCACGGCGAACGCTGTCGACCATGTCGGCGGAGCTGTCGGCGGAGTTTGCGACGTTCGAGCCGGACGATGTCATGCTCGACTATGTGCGGGAGCGAAATCCGGGTCTTGAGTTCGAGGCGCAATATTCCGATGCGGACGCGGCCTACGCTGCTGTGCGGACCGTCGACCTCTCTGCCATCGAGCCGCAGGTGGCGCTGCCGGATTCGGTGCTCAACAATTCTCAGCCTGTCGGCGCTGTCGCGGGTACGAAGATCGATCAGGCCTTTATCGGTTCCTGCGCCAACGGCACGCTCGACGATCTGGCCGTCGCAGCGAAAGTCCTGAAAGGTCGACAGGTGGCCGACAGTGTGCGGCTGATCGTGACGCCGGGCTCGCAGAACATCTATCGGGACGCGCTTCGGGCCGGCTATATCGAGACGCTGATGGATGCTGGCGCGGTCGTTACGAATTCGACCTGCGGTGCGTGCGGCGGCGGCAATCTTGGCATCCTTGCGCCGGGGGAGACCTGTATCACGGCGAGCACCCGCAACTTCAAGGGACGCATGGGCTCGGCGGAAGCGCGCATCTTCATGGCCTCGCCCGCCACCGTTGCGGCCTCCGCTGTCGAAGGGACGATCGCCGATCCCCGCGAGGTGCTGGCGAAAGGAGCCGCATCATGATCCTGCCCGGTAGGACCTGTATCGGCAAGACCTGGATATTCGGCGACAACATCAACACCGACCTGATCCTTCCCGGCCGCGCACAGTGGTTCACAGAAGAAGAACAACTGGCCTGCGTTTTTGAGGCCAACCGCCCCGGATGGATCGACGAGATCGCGCCCGGTGAGATCATTATCGGCGGGCAGAATTTCGGCATGGGCTCAAGTCGCCCGGCGGCGCGGTCGCTGCGCAACCTGAAGCTCGGCTGCCTGGTCGCGGAGTCGATTAACGGGCTGTTCTTTCGCAACTGCGTCAACTGGGGCTTCCGGGCGCTCGAATGTCCGGGCGTGTCAGAGGCGTTCGAGGAAGGCGATGTCGCGGAGGTGTCGTTCGAGGATTTCACCGTGCGCAACCAGCGGACGGGCGCGACGCTTCAGTCCGCCGCCGTGCCTGCGACGCTGCTTGCCACCATGGAAGCCGGCGGCGTACTGCCGCTGCTTGAGAAGGAAGGCCTGATCGAGGCGACGGAATAGCTACTCCGCTGCCGCGGCACCGACTTTTCCGCTCATATATTTCGCGACCTCGTCCTCGACTACGGTGCCTTTGAAGAAGTCCGGATTCATACCGGCATGCATCGAAACGACATTGCCGAAGGTAAACTCGCGGAAATCGTCGTCGTCCATAAAGCCGTCCTCGACCATTTCATAGGCCTCGACCATCACTTTCGACATATCCGGCACGTCCCAGTGGCCGATGTCGGAGCCGAGGAAAGCATTCAGCTTCAGCCCGTAATGGTTGATTCTGGGGTCGAAGGCGAGGGCATTGAGACTGTCATCCGCCTCGCAGCCGAAATAGAAGTTGCGCTGGAAAATATCGCGGATGTCCTCTCCCTTCGTGATTCCGCTTTCACGAAAATCGTCGACCTCTTCGGCGGGTACGAAGAGTTGCGTGGCTGACGGCTGGTGCGGCGCTTCGCGAATGCGTTCGGGCGTCAGGTAGTCGTTGCCGTACTTGTCGAACATCTCGACCATCAGGTCGATATTAAGCGCCGACGGGTCGAGATTGCGCTTTTCGAAATATTCGAACAGCGAGTTGTAAAGGGCTGCCGCCCAGCCGGGCCCGCCTTCGAGGAAGGCGTATTTGAGCGTCGGGAAACGTTTCGGTACGCCGCCCATGAACAGCGAACGGCAAAAAAACTCCGATCCCTTGGCGAAGCTGCCAAGCGAGTTGTGCACGTAGTTGGTGGGCGAGTTGTTGAGCGATCCGCGGCCACGCGACGAATTGTGGCAACTCGGTGCAACCTCGAGTTCTACGCATCTGGCCCATACCTTGTCGTATCTGTCGCCGACATCGATGGCGGGCGAGATTGGTGCGGTAGAATACTGCGCGAGGTGCGGCGCTTCCTTCACCACGTCCGGATGCGGCAGATGGATCTGGGTGTTCATGACGATAGCTTTGAGACCCAGCTCGTTGACCACGAATTCGAGCTCCGCCACGACTTCGTCGGGGTCGTGCATAGGGATCAGCGCGACCGGCGTCAGCCTGTCTTCAAGTCCTCTGAACATGTCGGCATAGAGCATGTTCATGGCGCGATAGATAACGGGACGCATCTCGTCGTCGCCCTCGCGCATCACGGTCAACGCGTAGGTGCCGTATACGACACCAAAATCGATGCCTGCCTCGTCGAGTCGTTCGTAATAGAGCTTCGGCAGCATGGCGGTCGCGCGATCAATGCTCATGTCGCCGGAAAGCCCCACCCAGACCGCGCGCCGTCCGCGCGTCTGGTTGTCGTGAATCAGGTGCTGCTCGTATCGCTTCGCCATATCGGAACCGCCGACCTTTTTGACGAAATCGAGTATCGCGAAGCTCGCCTCGATCATGTGCCCGTCGGCATCCACTACCGGATGGTTCAGCTTTTTACGAATGTCCGCGCCCTTGAGCTTGCTGTCGTGATGTCCCGTCATGGCTCTGATCCCCTGTCTTGCCGTCCGCAAAAAGCTTAGTCCCGAAAGGGAGATTTGCGAAGGCTGCCCTGTACCGTTTTTCCTGCCTGGGATACGCTTGCGGAAACACAGGGAGTCTCCTATGCCGAACGACACTGCGGGCCGTGACTATCCGGATTTTCACGATCATCTGGCGGCCCTGGAAGAGGCCGGGCTGCTGACCGTGATCGACGCGCCGGTCAACAAGGATACCGAACTGCATCCGCTGGTCCGCTGGCAGTTTCGGGGCGGCATTGCGGAAAAGGACCGCAAGGCGTTCAAGTTCACCAATGTGACAGACTCGAAGGGCCGGAAATACGATATGCCGGTGGTGGTCAGCGCGCTGTCGACCAACGAGCAGATGTATTCGATCGGGATGGGCGTTCCGGTCGAGGAGATCGGCGACCGATGGAACCACGCCATCGCCAATCCGATCGATCCCGTGACGGTCGAAGATGCGCCCTGTCATGAGGTCGTGATCACCGGCGACGATCTGCGCGGAGAAGGCAAGGGGGTCGATGCGCTGCCGGTGCCGATTTCCACCCCGGGCTATGATTCAGCGCCGTATTTCACCGCGACCAACGTCACCACGAAGAACCCGGAGACGGGGACCCAGAATATGGGCACCTATCGTGTCGGGCTAAAGGCACCCGACCGTCTGGCGGTAAGGATGGTGGCGCGGCCCGGTGGCGCGGAGGGCCATCTGCACTGGGAGCTGTGGAAGAAGCGGGGCGAAAAGATGCCCTGCGCTGTTGTCGTTGGCTGCCCGCCGTCGGTTGCCTTCATGGGACCGCAGAAACTGCCGGTCGGGATCGAGGAGATGGCGGTCGCAGGCGGTGTGGTCGGGGCGCCGATCCGGCAGGTGAAGTGCAAAACCATCGACATCATGGTGCCGGCGGAATCCGAACTGGTGATCGAAGGGCTGGTCGATACGGAATATCTCGAACCCGAGGCGCCGTTTGCCGAGAGCCATGGCCATGTTGCGCTGGAGGATTACAACACGGTGATGGAGATTACCGCGATCACGCACCGCAGGGACGCGGTCTATACCTCGATTATCTCTCAGCTTACCCCGTCGGAATCCTCTGTAATCAAGCGCGTAGCGTACGAGCCGCTCTACCTGTCGCATCTCCGCGACAATCTCGGTATCAAGGGCGTGAAGCGGGTCTATCTGCACGAGAAGCTGACCAACCTGCGCAAGGTGCTGTTCGTGGTCGTCGACAGAGATACGCCGACGACAGAGGTGTGGCGTGCGCTCTATGGCGCGTCGTCGCTTGCCGCCGCCATCGGCAAATACGTGGTCGCAATCAACGAGGACATCGATCCGGAAAACGGCGATTCCGTATTCTGGGCGCTGGCCTACCGGTCGAACCCGGCGCTGGACGTGCAGATACTCAAGCACAAGGTGCGCTACGGGCCGCGCGATCCGCGCACGCCCAACGGCGAAGAATCGATCTGCCTGATTGACGCGACGCTCAAGGCCGACATGCCTCCTATTGCGCTGCCCAAGCGCGAATACATGGAAGGCGCAAAAGAGCTATGGGAACGGCTGGGCCTGCCGCCTTTACAGCCGGAAAGCCCGTGGCATGGCTATTCGCTTGGCGACTGGACCGATGAATGGGACGAGATGGCGAAACGCGCGGCGGAAGGAAATTACCTCGAGAACGGCCGCCGCAGCGCGCAATATCGCCGTAAGGATGTCGCGCCCAACACCTCCATTCGCGATGTCCCGGGCGGCCCGTTCGACAAGTCCTGATCGGATGGCTATATCGACCCCTACCGGAATCGGGGCACCGCTGCCGCGGGCTGAGGACAGGCGTCTGCTGACCGGCGAGGGGAGCTACAGCGACGATATTTCACGTCCCGACCAGCTTCATATCGCTATGGTTCGCAGTCCCCATCCGCATGCGGAACTGTTCGGAGTCAATGCGACGGCGGCGAAGGCAATGGCTGGCGTGATCGATGTTCTGGACGGGGTCGACTGGCGCGCGGACGGTCTCGGTCCGATGCCGGCCTGGGGCAACCCCAAGGATGTCGAACTGAAGAATGCCGACGGCTCCCCGATCTTCTATACGCCGCTCTGGCCGGTTGCGGTCGATCGCGTTCGTCGCGCAGGAGAGATCGTAGCCGTCGTTATCGCTGAAACGGAAGCGGCGGCCCAGGAAGCGGCGGAAGCCGTGTCACTCGACTGCAAGATTCTTCCCGCTGTCGTCGACCCTGAGGCCGCCCTGGCGGACGGCGCGCCTCTCCTGTGGAAAGAGGTTCCCGGCAACCTCAATTTGCGGGACGAGAAGGGCAATCGCGAGGCTACCGACCTGGTGTTCGAAAACGCCTGGCAGACGGTGTCGTTCGAGAGCTGGAACCAGCGCGTCACGGGCGTCCCAATGGAGCCGCGCGCGGCTCTCGGCGAATACAGCGACGGAAAATTCCTGCTCGAAGCGGGCGGGCAGGGCGTCATCCGGTTCCGTAACGAACTGGCCCAGACCTTCGGCGTCGATCCCGCCCACATGCATGTGATCACCCGTGACGTCGGTGGGGGGTACGGGACGCGTAACCACACCTACCCCGAATTTGCGCTTGTGCTATGGGCGGCGAAACGGATCGGCCGGCCAGTAAGATGGGTATGCGAGCGCTCTGAGGCGTTCCTCAGCGACTATGCCGGGCGTGACCTGCATATGACAGTGGAGGTCGCACTCGACTCCACCGGCCGCATTCTAGCCATGCGCAATGGGAATACCGCCAATATCGGCACTCATACGATCAGCTATGTACCGCTGGCGCGCGGGCCGACGGTCTATAACGGGGTCTACGATATCCCGGTGGCGCACATTGTGTCTTCTGCGGTTTTCACCAACACGACGGCCACGGCATCCTATCGTGGGGCAGGGCGACCGGAAGCCATGTTCCTGATCGAACGGCTGATGGATGTCGTTGCCGCAGAAACCGGGATTGACCGGATAGAACTGCGCCGCCGAAACATGATCCCGGAAGACCGCATTCCCTACAGAAACGCAGTGGACGTTTCCTACGACAGCGGACGGTTCGAGCGGTCGATGGACATGGCGCTGGCGATGATCGGCTGGGTTGACGCGGACGCGCGCAAGATCGCGGCGAAGGAACGGGGAAAGTTGCGGGGCATAGGCCTTGCCAACTATATCGAGACGGCGACCGGCTACCCGCAGGAGCGCGCCGAGATGGAAATCATGCCGGGCGGAATTGTGGATCTGATAATGGGGACGCAGTCGAGCGGCCAGAGCCATGAGACGACCTATCCGCAGGTCGTCTCGGATTGGCTCGGCGTACCGTATGACAGCGTTCGGCTGCGCACGGGCGATACCGACTTCGTGTCCGCCGGGTCCGGGTCCCATTCATCTCGCTCGATGAAGCTTGCCGGCCATCTTTACCGTCAAACCGCGGACGACATCATCGAGCGCGGCGCCCAGATTTCAGCGCATCTGCTTGAGGCGTCGCGCGAAGATATCCTCTTTCATGACGGTCAGTTTGAAATTGAGGGGACCGACCGGTCTGTGCATCTGTTCGACGTCGCCCGCGAGGCGACCGGCGAGAACGTACCGGAGGAACTGCGTGGGCCTCTGCGCGCCGTGGCCGAAATCGCGGCGCCTCTTCCGACCTATCCAAACGGCTGTCACGCGGCAGAAGTCGAGATCGATCCGGAAACCGGGGTGGTGGAGATCGTTGTCTATGTCGGGGTGGACGATCCCGGCACCGTGATCAATCCGCTGGTGGTCGACGGTCAGACCCATGGCGGCGCAGTGCAAGGGATCGGGCAGGCGCTGATGGAAGCCTGCACCTACGATCCGGACAGCGGACAGCTTCTGGCAGGCTCGTTCATGGATTACGCCATGCCACGCGCAGACGATGTGCCGTCTTTCGATACCGCCTTCAACGAGGTTCCGGCGCCTTCGACAGAGCTCGGCGTGAAGGGCGGCGGTGAAGGGGGCGCGACGGCGGCTCCGCCCGCGATTGTCAACGCGATCTGCGACGCGCTGTTGGAATACGGCGTGCGCCATATCGAAATGCCGGCCACACCAGAGCGCATCTGGCGGGCCATTCGCGATCATCAAACAGGCTGAGAGGAAACAGACATGGCCGACGACAAAATCCTTTGCGAAAAGAGGGGCGATGCGACTCACATCACGCTGAACCGGGCCGATTGCGGCGGGCTGGTCAGCGATCCGATGGCGGTCGAGCTTGCCGATATGATCGACGCCGCGGCGGCGGAGTCGAAATATATCGTGTTCCGCAGCGCGGGCGCCGATTTCTGCCTTGGGCGAGACCCGGAAGGGCGTGAACCCGGCAAGCCGAAGGATGCACTGGATTCGCGCCGCCGGTCCGAGGTCGTGTTCAATTTTTACGGCGCATTCCGCCGGTCGAAGGTGCCGGTCGTCTGCGCTGCGCAGGGCCGCTCCCTCGGGTTCGGTTGCGCCATCACGTCGGTCTGCGACATTACCATCGCAGGGGAAAGTTCCACTTTTGCGCTACCCGAGATGGGGCACAACATCATGCCGACCATGGCGATGTCGTCGCTGGTCGATCGGGTGGGACGCAAGGGCGCTCTGTATCTGACCTACTCGACCGAGGAAATCGACGCGCAGACCGCGCTTGCCTACGGGCTGGTGAGCCGGGTTGTTCCCGACGACCGGATCGAGGCCCAGGTGGAGCTGGTCTGCGCCGCTCTCGACAAGGCGCCTCTGCCGGCGGTGATGTCGGTCAAGGAATACGCCACCAATGCACTCACCATGAGCATTGAGCAGGCATCCGATTTCGCCCGCAACATGCATGCGGCCGTGAATACGTCGGAAGGGATGCGGCGGTAAATTCGACCGATGGCCGCCGGTTACTTTCGCGAACGCCGCCGCCTGGCCGCTGTTTTCGTCGTCGGCGGTCTGGCGGCGATGGCGGTCGTGCTGGGCGCCTTGTGGAAGTTGTCCGAAAACGCCGGCGGCGGCCATGAATCCTGGCTTGTCGTCGCTTTCGCACTGGCCGGGATCGTCGCCGGTCTGGCGCTGATCTGGGTGAGGCTCGACAGAACACTGCTCTATCCCCTCGAACGGCTGGAGCGCGAACTCGATACCTTGCTGCATGCGGATCCCAAGCGCGCAGTCGATCTGGTCGAACCTGGCCTGCTGGGACCGGTCATCGCCAGGATGGAACGCCTTTTTGCGCGCGCGGACAGGAGCAGGCAGGACCTGGCCGCTTCGATAGCCGCAGCGACCGCCGCGCTGGAGAGCGACAGATCGAAGCTCGCAACGATCCTCCATGAACTGCCTGATGGCGTCGTGGTCTGTTCGGCTGATCATCGTATCCTGCTCTTCAACGCCGCGGCCCGCCAGATTGTGGCCAACGGGGACCGGCTGGGCGTTGGGCAACCAGTCGATTTCTGTTTCGACAGGGAAACAGTGGCAAGTGCCTTCGACAGGGTCGCTGCGGGCGTTGGACGAGATATTTTGCTCATCGATTTGCCTCAGACAGGCCCCGCCCGCATTGCGGCCTGGCACGGTAAGGGCGGAGACTGCGAAGGGTACGTGCTGACGATTGTCGCCGAGCCAAACGGTGGCGAGGCGAAGATGAAACGGCTGGCCTACGATTTCGGAATTTCCGGTCGGCCGGTCGAGGAAACCGGGGGCGATGTGAAGCTCTCGGAGGCGACCTTCGTGGTTTTCGGTATTCTGACCACGGGGCTCCGGCCCGACAGAGGCGACCGGATCCTCCGGATTGGCGCCGTCAGGGTCTCGAACGGGAAAGTGCGCGAAGAGGAAGTCTTCGAGACTCTGGTCAATCCCGGCCGTCCTGTCCCGCCTTCTTCAACCCGGCTTCACGGTCTCACCGATGAAATTGTTGCCGATGCGCCCGATACGGTCCGGGCCATTGCGTCGTTTCACGCGTATTGCGGCGATGCCGTGCTCGTGGCGCAACATGCCGGGTTTGATATGCGGTTTCTGCGTAATAGCCAGCAGGAAGCGGGTGTAGAGTTCCCCGACAGGTTTCTTGATCCCATGCTGCTATCCTTCGTTCTTCATCCCGGGGAAAGCGACCATTCTCTCGCAGCGCTGGCGAGGCGTTACGGCGTCGATATAGCGGGACCGCACACGCTTAATGAAGACGTACGGGGGGCGGCGGAAATTCTGTGCCGGATGGCGCCGCTGCTGGCCGCTTCGGGGATCGAAACGGTCGATCAGGCGATAGAGGCGTGCAGAAAGAGCATCGCCAGAAACGGGAAGACGTCGGAATAGGATTCTGCCGGAAGGATCGCCTTTGCCGGCGGTATTTGCTCGATCAGAGCCTGCGACGGGTGCGCCGCCGGGCCAGTCCTATGGAAAATTCCGCTTGGCGGCTGCTTCGTGAAGCGCGAACATCAACTGTACCCGGGTCAACGTTGTGGGGGATGCGGCATGACAGTCAGAAGTATTCTTACGGTTCTTGTCGGTGGGGAAGGCGACGCGGCAGCGCTTGGGTGTTCCGTTCGGGTCGCCCGGCATTCCGGCGCCCATATTGCAGCGGTCTCCGCCGTTTCGTCGAACGGGGCGGTCGGCGATCTCGGGTTGCTGCCCGAAGAGGGCGGAAGCGCGGTCATGCTGGAGTTCGAGAAGCGGGCGAAGGAACGCGCCACACGGGCGCGCGCCGCATTCGATACGTTTGTTCGTACCGAAGCGGTTACAATATCCGACAGGCCAAAGTTGGAGGACAACGTTACGGCAAGCTGGGAAGAAATCGATGACGCGCCCGACAGCGTCGTCGAACATCTCGGCGGGGCCTACGATCTGATCGTCGTCGGGCAGCCGGAACGTGTTTCGGGCGGCATGGCAGGCAGCGGCCTGCTGAATGAACGGATTTTCGAAACCGCCACCTTTTCGACCGGGCGACCGGTTCTTGTTGCGCCAGCCAAAACGCCGGCCATGCTGGGTGAAACGGTCCTCATCGGCTGGAACCGGAGCGCCCAGGCTGCGCGGGCGTTTCACGCCAGCAAGGCGCTCCTTCTTAACAGGGCCCGGCGGGTACGGATCGTGTCTGTTACAACGGGCGCCAAGGACGGACCGCCCGCCGAACGGATCGCGGAGAACCTGGCCTGGCACGGGATCGATTGCGACGTTCGGGAACTGTCGCCCGATAACAGATCGGTTGGGACAGTTCTGCTCGCTGAGGCCAGCGCTATCGGTGCGGATCTATTGGTCGCCGGCGCCTATACGCATAGCCGCCTGCGCCAGCTCTTGCTCGGCGGCGTGACGCAAAGCCTGCTGGCCGAAGCGGAAATCCCGCTGTTTTTCGCTCACTGACGGTCGCGAATAGTGGCAGTTTAGGCTTCTGCGGGGTCAGTAGTGCGGGGGCGGCGGCTCCTCTCCCTCAGGGTTTTCCAGCCGGTATGAAAGGGCTTCGAGCGTGGCTTCCAGCCGTTCGATCCGCGCCGAAAGCGCTTCCATTGCCGTCCACTGTTTCGTCACCACGTCGTTGAGGTCGTCGATCGTACCGTCCCGGTGCGCGATAAGGGTTTCCAGCGCGTCGAGACGCTCGGTCAGGCGAGAAAGGTCCGGCATCGGATCAATCAGAGAGGCCGGGCATATTCGTCGTCGCGACGTTCAGGGGGCTGCTTTTCGGCCTCCCGTTCGGCAAACCGGATGATGCGTTCGAAAAAGCCGAAAAACCGGTCCATCATCGCCGTCCGTTCTTCCGAACGTTTCTGCCGCTGTTCGGCCCGCTTCTTCTCGAGCTCCTGGGGTGAGGCGGCCGGAAGTTCGGTGGCGGCGGTCGATTTCGCGCAGATCATGCGATCCGCTTCGAGCCGGCATACCGTGATTTCCCCGGTTTCCGTATTCAGACGCCAGGCCTGCCCGTTGCCGGTTTTGACGATCTGGTACCGGCCGGCGGATGAGGGGGGGCGGCTGTCCGACGCCGGGGTATCCTCCGTCGCGACCTGAGGCGGCGGTGCTTTCGCGGCGACCGGTTGCTGGTTCGCGGAGTCGCCTGGCAACACCGGCGCGCCGGCGAAAATACCGGCGGCGATGATGACGCTGCCGAAAATGATGGCCTTTCCTGCGGTTGGGCCGGACGATTGGTGGGGGGATGGGCTGTTATCGCTCATATCTGTTCTTTCCTGTTCATTGCGATCTCCGGTCGCCCTGTTTCCCCGACCGGATACGGATAATGTGGTGATAAACGAGGTTCGATCAACGGAAACCCGCTCCGACCCATGAATTTCCATCTTCCCCTTATTTATCCCAGTCAATAAAGTGGTTTGCAATTCTGGCAAAACCAAGGCGGATCTCACATGCTGTTCATGTGCTACGGAATCGATGGTCCTGACGGCGCCGCGCGGCGCGATCTCGCACGCGAAGAGCATTTCGCCTATCTCAAGGCGAATGAGGATATCATGGTCCTCGGCGGGGCGACGCTCGCCGATGCGGATGATACGCGGACCGGAAGCGTTCTGATCATCAATGTTCCCGACCGCGCCGCTGCCGAGGCGTTCGCCGACGGGGAGCCGCTCAGGAAGGCGGGCGTCTTCGAAAGCTATAAGATTACACGCATGCGACGCGGGCAGTGGTACCCGGAAAACGCGCCGAAAACAGCTGAGGGCGATTGAGGGTAAGAAGCGGGACGATGCTGCGAAAACTTGTCTCAGGGATCGCGTGTTTTCTGCTGCTGGCGGGAAGCGTCTCCGCTGCGCCCGTCGTTATCGATTTTTCGGGCTTCGTCGATCAGTTCAATCCCGGGCCGCACTCTCCCAACGTGCCACTGTTCGGACAGATCGTTCTCGACGACACTGTCGTTGCGAGCGGCCCCAACAACACTTTCGAAAACGCCATTCTGAGCCTGACGATAACGGTTCAGGATTCGGGAGGCGACGTGACCTTTACGAGCGCCGGACCGGGCGGCCGGGTGCAGCAGTTCGTCAACAACTCGACCGAATTTATCGGGATCAATTTCGGTGCAAATTCAAGCGGCATTATAAACGGAACGGTGGAGGGGGCGTCGGGAACGCTCACGATGACCGATTTCGAGATCGATTTTCGCGGCGTAGACCTGTTCGGCGACCCTACCGTTCTGGCGACCGGGCTGACCCAGGCGGATTTCAGCTTTTCTGAACTGACCGTCAATTACAGCACAATCGGGCTGGAAGGGCTGATGGTCGAAAGGTCGCTTGATGTCGTCACGTTCTCGACCAGCGAGTCGATCGATGAGCCGCCGATGGCGCTTTTCCTTTCATTTGCCTTACTGTGGCTGGTCGGGCGGGCGCGTCAGGCGCCCCTCACCTGATCGATCAAGGCGCCGCTATCGTCGGGCAGGGCATCGTCCCGCCACGCGACATGAGCGTCCGGCCGCACAAGCACCAGTTTCCGCTCGAAAAGGCGTATCGCATCCTCATTATCGAGGTCGACTATCTTTAACGGTACCTTGTGGTCTATGGCGGCAGCTTCCAGCGACGCAACATCGGTATCGGCCGCGCCCAGCCGCAACAGCACGAACCCGTCGCCAAACAGATCGAGGGTGGATTTGTCCCCGTCGATCCAGCAATGCGGCGCCCTTGTGCCAGGCCGCGCCGACGGCTTGAGTAGATCCGGGCCCTGGGGCGGGGAGGTGCCATCGGCGACGCAGATGGGCGAATTCTCGTAGCGCATATAGGCGCGGATCTGGTCCGGGATCGACAGGCTGCGCATCAGGGACTGGTCTGCTTCGACAGCGGCCGACAGGCTGTCCGCCGCCGGAAGGGCGGAGAGGGCGTCGTACGTATCGGTCGACAAATCGACAAAATGCCGGGCGATCGGGCGGCACTCTATTTCGTATGACGGGATCAGGTTCGTCCCGCCCCAGCCCTTGAACACCGCCTCGAATTTCCAGGCGAGATTGTAGGCCTCGCTCACGCCGGTATGCATGCCCAGTCCGCCGGTGGGCGAGCATTGATGCGCGGAATCTCCCGCAATCAGGACCCGTCCGGGACCGATTTCCGATCCGTAAGTCCGCGCCACATAGTCGCGCCGCTCCCAGGGAGAGGTATCGATGATCTCGAACTCGAAATCCTTTCCCATCATACGTTTGAGATAGGAATCGCCAGCGATGTCGGGATCGTCGTCATGGAAAACCGTCAGGCGCCAGTATTCCTTCCCGTCGATGGCGATCAGCTCCGACCAGCAGCCGGTTTCATCGACCATGCGGTAGAAGCGCGCCCAGCCCTTGTCGTGCATCGAGGCCAGCCCCGGCGACCGGAAGAACACGTTGACGCTGGTCGCGATGGTACCCAGCCCGTCGAGCGGAATATCGAGCGCATCGCGAACCTTGCTGCTGCCGCCGTCGCACCCGACCATGTAAAGAGCGGAAATTACGTATGTTTTTTCGTTTTCGCGATCCAGAACGGTCGCGCGGACGCCGGTTTCGTCCTGCTCGAAGGATTCCAGCTGCGTGTTGTAGCGAATATCGGCTCTGGGCAGGGACTGCGCTTTCTCGGCCAGAATAGGGTCGAAATAGATCTGTGGGCAGGTACAGGTGCCTTCCGGCGAATATTCCAGATTGCCGCGCTGCATGTAGGACGGCACCTTGAGCCGCGCCAGCTCTTCTCCCAGCAGCCCGTTGGTGTAGACGAAATCGAGCGGATGGGAGCTCGACCAGACGGCGTTGCGGACCTTGTCCGCGATGCCCCAGCGGCGGCAGAACTCCATGTTCCGGCCGCTGACTTGGCTCATGCGCGGCACGCGCAGCCTGCCGTCGCGCCGTTCGACGAGGATGCAGTCGATCCCTCGGATCCCAAGCTCAATCGCCAGCGAAAGCCCAACCGGACCCGCGCCGACGATCAGGACGGACGTCGAAAAACTGTCGTCACTGATTGCGCTACTGTCAGCCATTCCTGGTGGTTCCTACATCGACTGAAAACATTTCAGCGCGGCTGCCCGCGAAGCCTTCGCCGCCGCCTCGTCGTAGCCAGGTTTGTAGGGCATGGCGAAATTATGCGAGGCGCCCGGATAGACGCCGATCTCGGCATTGGGGTGGCTGGCGTAGGATTTCTTGATCGCGTCTACCTCGTCCATCGGCACGACGGGGTCTTCCTCTCCGAAATGGAAGCTGATGGGGCATCTGACGTTGGGCGTTTCGTCGAGATGCTCGCCGATCAGGGTGCCGTGATAGGCAGCTGCCGCATCCACTCCGAGCCGTGCGGCGGCGAGGTGCGCATAGCGTCCGCCGAAACAGTAGCCCAAAACCCCCACCTTTCCGTTGCATTCCGGTCGCGCCTTCAGATCTGCGATCAGGTCTTCGATATCAAGCATCCCTTGCACCGGGTCGAAGGCCTCGTAACGTGCGAAGGCCTTTTCCATATCGGCGGTCGGGCCGGGCATGACGCGCCAGAAGATGTCAGGAACCGAGACGACAAAACCGTCCGCCGCCCAGGCGTCGGCGATTTCCTTCATCTCGTCATCGACCCCGAAAATTGCCGTGATCAGCAGGATGCCCGGCGCAGCCTTGCCGCCGTCAGGCGCGGACAGATAACCGGTGAATTCCTCTTTCGCGCGGGTGGTATAGGTAATGTCCCTGCTGGCCATGCTTCTTCTCCCTGTTATCGCGTGCCCATGTTACCCAAGGGTCGGGTCGATGACGATCTTTCCCTTCACGCCGCCGGTTTCCAGCATGTCGTACGCATCGTGCAGGGCCGCCAGCGGCATAATGTGGTCGATGGCGCAGCTCAGCCGGCCGGTCCTGGCGAAATCTAGCGCCCGTTCGACGTTCTTCCGGCTCGAACCGGCTCCGCCGATCACGCGAAGTCGCCGCAGGTACAGCCGCCTTGCATCGAGTGGAACCGTGCCGCCGCCATGCGCGCCGGCGGTCACGAGCCTGCCGCTGAAGGCGAGACATTCGAATGCTTTCGGCCAGGTTGTCGGGTCCGAGATGTTTTCGAACACGACATCGGCGCCGCGCCCTTCAGTGATCTTCATGACCTCTTCGACGAGATCCTGTTCGCGGTAATTGACTCCGTGGTCTGCGCCGAGCGAAAGGCCGAGTTCAACGCGTTCGTCCGCACCCGCGCCGGCGATCACGGTCGCGCCCATCAGCTTCGCGATCTGGATACCGGTGCTGCCAAGCCCGCCGCCGGCGCCCATGACAAGGACGGTTTCGTCCGGTTTCAGCCCCGCCTTGTCGTCCAGCAGCTGGATCGCCGTCGGGCAGTGCCGCATGAAGACGGCGGCTTCCTGAAACGAGATATTGTCGGGAATGACGCGGATGTTGTCAGCCGGCGCGGCGATGTACTCGGCATAGCCGCCCCAGCGCTGGATTCCCATTGTCGAACCCGACCGGCAATCGGCGTCGTTGCCGGCATTGCAATAGACGCATTCGCCGCAGGGGGAGCGCGAAATCACGACGACGCGGTCGCCAGTTGAAATGCCTGAAACCTCGTCGCCTGCCTCGACGACCACGCCTGACGGGTCGACTCCCGGCACTAGGGGAAGGGCATCGGCCTTGCCGTAATGTCCCTCGGCCGCCTGAACGTCGCGCGTGCGGTTGGCCGTAACGGCATGTACCTCGACGAGCACGCCGTCCGGTCCGATTGCCGGGCGCTCGACTTCCGCCAACCGCATGACGTCGCGCCAGGGGCCGTATTCCCGGATCAGAATTGCTTTCATATTGGTCGCAGGCTCCCAAAGTCTGCCCCAGCCCTCTCCCCCTCCTGACCACCCATCAGGATACTCTCGTGGGTGGTCAGGAGGGGGAGAGGGCTGGCACCAAATTCCGCATAAGTTACTTCGGCGGACCGACCGACCAGCGGCGGTTGTCTATCTCCAGCACCCCGTCGGCGAGGTTGAGGGTCATCCGCATGTTGCCCTCGTTGCGCTGCCACGGGATGACGTCGATTTCGCGCTGGCCGTACTTCGTGTAGGGCTCCTGCATGGCAAGCTCGGTTGCTTCCGCCCGGCTGGCGGCGCGGAAGATCAGCAGCCCGGTGCCGCGCGTCCAACCCTCGTCATCGCGACACGGACCGGCGGCGAACAGGACGCCGCGTCGCTCCATCTCGCAGAGGAAATCATGGTGCTCAAGCCGCATCTCGGCCTGCGGCTTGGGCGGCTCCGGTGGGTTTTCGGCGGGGCGCATCATGATCAGGTAACACTGCTCGCGCTGCAGGCCTGCCATCAGTTCTTCTGCTTTTTTTTCTGCGTCGCTCATCGGTTTCTATTCCTCAAGAAATTTAAAGGCGTACCCGTCGGCGGTGCCGACGACATGGCCTGCGGTCGGACAGGGGAAATGCGCCGGGATCAGCAGGGTATCGGTGTCGGCGATCTCGCTCAGGATACGACGCTTGGTCGCCGACGCCGCTTCCATGTCGGTGCATCGGATGGTGCTCCAGCCCGGCTCGAAGACTTGCAGCGGATGGTGGAACGCGTCTCCGGCGAATAACGCCTTCGTGCCCGCGGATTCGAAATTGGCGCAGCACTGGCCCGGCGTGTGACCGAAAGCCGGGCTAAGATGCAGCAGATCGTTGATCTCGTAATCGTCCTCGACGAGGATCGCGCGCCCTGCCTCCACAATGGGCAGGACCGAATCCTCGAAGGACGGGCCGGACGGGTGCGGGCCGTTCTCCTTGTTCCATGCCTGCGAGTGCTCGAACTCCTTGCGGCCGAAAATGTACTGCGCGTTGGGAAAGGTCGGCACCCAGCGCCCGTTCTCCAGCTTCGTGTTCCAGCCGACATGATCGACATGCAGATGGGTGCAGAACACGATGTCGATATCCTCAAACGTTACGCCCGCCGCAAGGAATTCCGCCCGCCAGCGGTCCTTGGGATAAAGCAGCCCCTCGCGCCGGTCCTCATGCTCGCCGACGCAGGTGTCGATCAGGATGTTGTGATGCGGCGTTTTCAGGAGAAAGGACTGAAAGGTAAGACACAGCCAGCCGGTTTCCCGGTCGACAACGAAGTCGGGCAGGGCGGTCAGGTGTTTTTCGACCAGCTCCTTCGTCGCCTTCGGAAACATGTGATAGGGGTCGTGATAGGGCCCCTCGCGCTCAATGATGCGCGTCAGCGTGACATCTCCGAGCGGCATGGTGTTCTGCATCGCCTGTCTCCCTTTTTCTTTGGCCGAAGCTTATGGGCGAGCCGCCCTGGCGTCTACCGGGGGCTCGAACCGCATTAACGGGCAAGCGGGCGCCGATTTGCCAATGGGGAGGCTGGGCGCAGGTTCTATTTTCCCGTTGCGACCCAATTTCGTTCGGCGAGGTAAAAAGCCTCCAGTACTTCAGGGCGGTCATCGCCCAGCAGGTCATGACTGACTTCATAGTTGCGGCTCGTCTCACAGAAACCGAAAAAGCGGTAAGAGGGGCGCATCGCAATCCCCTTGTTCCAGTCGCTGGGCAGGACATCGTTCGGATTGACCGGCCGCAGGCTGTCGCTTTCGTATATGGCCTCGAACGAATTGAGCCGCCAGCCGACGTCGGTAAGCACTAGCCGGGAATGGAACCTGACGTGGGCCATGAGGTCCAGTTCGACGCCATTCAATGTCAGGCGCTCCGAGATGTTTGCCGGGCTTTCACAGATCGCGCGGCCGCCCTTCTGGTGAAGCTTGGCTGGAAAAACCCGATGCTGGATCATGTTACCAGCAGCCTTCTTCGCTTTCAGGGCTTCGGCGAAGCCTTCGATGGGACCGTCGAACCAGGTGGTACGCACGGGCGATCCGGGCACGTAGGAACCGACAAGGCCATCCCAGTCCCCGATGTCGCGGCAAAGAGACTCGAAACGAACGAGATAGAAGATTTCGGCCCGGTCTAGCAGGCCAACGGTTCTCTCTTCGGCACTTGCGCGTGGCATGGGTAGTCTTCCTTTGTGCAGCCGGTGTTCGCTATTTGGAGAAACCGGCAAGCGAAATATTATGGACGGGCAAGAGTTCCGTCCACTGTGCGCAGAATGCCGGTTTGTACTCGCAGATTGCCGAGAATGGCCGGCCAAGTGTTTCGATCTGCGGAAGAGGGATGTAGGATCGGGGCGCAACATCCGGAGAAGCCTATGCCCCTAGATGGCGTCCTTTTCATTCCCTATCGCGACACGCTGAACCTGCTGAGCGTCGAGGAGGCGCTGCAGGTCTGCGAAGATGTTTACCGCATGCATGCGCGCGGCACGGTGCAATGGTCGAACCCGCCGTCCTGGAAGCTCGACGCGGGCGAGCCGTGGCACAATCACTGGCATGTGAAGGGGGCGCTTCTGACCGATATCCCGACCACCGGGGTGCGCATGTACAACTATTACGACGACGGGGTGCGCAACACGGTCGGACAGCTTGAATGCGCGCGCTACATCCTGCTAACCGACCCCGCGACCGGCCACGCAAAGGCGATTGTGGAGGAGCACTGGTCCTACGCCATCCGCTCGACCGCGGCAGCCGCCCTGCCGCTGCGCTGGATGGCCCCGAAGGACCCGAAAGTGCTGGGGCTGGTCGGTATCGGCACGATGGGCGTCAACATGCTGCGCTGCCTCAACACCATGTTTTCGTTCGAGAAAATCGTATGCACCTCGCGCCGCCCCGAAACGCGGGAAGCGTTCGCGCAGACCTGGTCGGCGACGTTGGGGATTCCGGTCGAAACCGTGGATACGGTGGAAGAGGTTGTCCGCGTTGCCGATATCGGCGTCGGCGGGACCACGACGGAGGATATCGTTGCCCGCGAACACTGGGTGAAGCCGGGCGCGACCTATATCTCGCTGGCGCGCCGCGAAATGGACCCGGCGGGCTGGGCCGCGTTCGACAAGGTCGTGATCGACGGGTGGGACGTGAACATAATCACCAAGGAATTCAAGGCAATGATCGACGCGGGCGAGTTCTCGCACGAACAGCTGCACGGCGAAATCTGCGATGTCGTGACCGGGGCCGTTCCGGGCCGCGAAAGCGACGACGAACGCATCCTGGTCCACACGACAGGGCTGGTGTCGCAGGACATCGCCATGTGCCACTACATCTACGAAAAGGCAAAAGAACGCGGCGTCGGCATCGTCCTGCCGCCGACGGGCGGGTAAAAACGAGAGCAAAATATTCGTATTTTTTTATTGTTTCCGGTGTTATTTGCGTTGTGGACTGACCAGTTTTTTCTAGTGGTATAGCAGGTGTCGACTGAACCGATTGCCAGGCTCGCATTCCGGGACCTGGGTCCGGGCGCGCTCCATGATCTGTTTCGCGCTGGATCGAAGGTCGTGGTTATCGAAAACGACGACAGGGTCCGGATGCTCTGGCGGCGACTGGTAGAGCGTGAAAGCGGCGCAAACCAGCCCGATGAGGAAGTACTTCCATGGGCAGGAAGTTTTCGAGATCTTGCACGCAATCATTATGCCGGTGGAGATATTTCCCAGAATATCGGGGATATGGTCTGTTCCTCGGAAGGATCGATCGCTTATACGGCCCGCAAATTTCTTCTGCATCGATCACCGGCCGACGGGGCGTTGAAGACCTTTCCGCCTCATTTCGTATTTGAAGACGAGAAACACGTTATTGCCGATGACCTGCAATCGACGGCATGGGAACTGGCGTCCGAACTGACGCAGGCGATGATGCCGCCCGGCGCAGCGACGTCCGAGATATGCGTTTCGGTCCAGCGGCTTAAATACGACGAGTCGCTGGACGATGTGATCCGCAAGAACATCGTCATAGACGACGCGATCGGGACCTGGGCGCAGCGCGGAAGAAGGGTGGATGCGATGGTGACGCGCGCCTCGGGCCTGCTCGATCACCGTTATGTCCGGGATGCGTTCGGCCTGGCGGGACTGAACGGGTTAATGCGCCGGTTGCTCGATCGTCTGAATGACGGTCAGGCCAGGCGGGATCCTGTCCGGAAAGCCCTCCCCGGTTTCGAGGTGATTGGCAGGCCGCATACGGATTCCCGCCTTTTCAGCGCAATGTGCAGCCGTCGCGACACGGTTCGGACGGAAATCTATGACGGTGCCGAATGGCATGAGCTGCCGGCGGCTCCCGATACGCTGTGCGTGTTCCCGGGCAACGGCATGATCCAGGAGTTTGGCATCGAACCGACCATGCACCGCATTCTCATGCGCGACGGGGATGCCGCCACGTTTGGCGACAGCGGCAATGTGACGCTGCTGTTCGGCATCACGCCGGCGGCCAAGTTCGAAGGGGTGTTCGAGGCCTTTCCCGCTTCTTCTGCGTAATTCCACCAGTATTTCCGCCAGTATTTCCGCCAGTAATTCCGCCAGTAATTCCCCCGATAATTCCGGCAGTCATTCTGGAGGAAAGTCCCGGTCAGCTGCTCTGGCCCGATATATTTATTCGCCGTTAACCATAGAATTTGATTTTCCTGCCGAGGTCGGGCGTTTAATCTGTGCCCCAATCGTGTAAAACATCGGTTCTGTCCCGTTGCGACAAAAACCCACCAAGCCTTCCGGAAGTTCGATCGCCCGGCCCGCATCGCTTGTCTTCAACCGGTTGCGATCGGCAGTTCCGATCGGGCTGGCTGCAGTTATTTCGGTATTTGTTTTCGTTACAGACGCGCTTGCCGTGCCGACGACAGTTCCGACTGGCCTGGCGCCCGGTACGCAATACCGGCTCGCCTTTGTGACGAGCACGGTGCGTAATGCGACATCGGCGAATATCTCGGACTACAACGCCTTTGTGTCGGCGGCGGCCAACGCCGTATCGGAACTGGCTGCGCTAGGGACAGGATGGACAGCGATAGCGTCTACGACGACGGTAGATGCGCGCGACAACACGTCCACAAGCCAGGCGCCTGCCGGTCCGAACGGTGTTGCGATATATCTGATGAACGATGTCAAACTGGCCGATCATTACGACGATTTGTGGGATGGGACGATCGATAGCGTTCTCGGAATCGATGAAAACGGGAATGCGGTAGGCGGAGACACAAGGGTCTGGACAGGTACGACCTTCTTCGGCACGGCCACCGCGACGTCGGCGCTGGGAGTGCCGACAACAGAAGTAACGCATGGACGGACGACTTTTTCTTCCGCTGCATGGGTGACCGGACAGACACTGGCGAAGAGCAACCAGCTCCATCTCTACGGTATTTCGGACATCCTGACGGTACAGGAAGATGTGGTTCTTTCAGAACCCGGCGCGATGCCTCTGGTCCTCTTCAGCCTGATTACGATGGTTATGGTCTCGCGTCAGGCGCGCTTGTAGCCTGAATTGATCTTGATCTCGCACCCGTCCGGGCCGTTGACGATGAACGAGTCGTGACCCGGCGTCTGGCGGGCGATCGGGGCGGGTTTCAGGCCGTTATCGGCGCATTCCTGCCAGGCGGAGTCGATGTCCTTTACCCTGAAATCGAACTGAAGTGGCGCGTCGGTGGCGATATTGCTCGCCCCGCCCGTTAGCTGCAGGCGCGTTTTGTCGGAAAACTCCATCACGGCGAAATTATCCCTGTCCACGTCCTGTCGTGCGCCGAGAGCTTCGAAAAATGCGATGGCGCCGGGGAGGTCGGTAACTGACAGTCGCAAATGACCGAGCGAAAGGGACAGGGGGGGCTGAGATGCCATGGCTCGTTTCCGTCTTTGGCTTCAGGTTGCTGCTAATCCGGTCGGGGAATATTAGCGGGGAACACAGGCGTAGCAAACTCCGCTCCGTATACTCCCAGGGTTTGTCGAGGGGCACGCCTGTCGTCCAATTTACCTAAAATTCGAACAAACGCCGGATGCCGCTTAGTATTTTGTTAACAGGGCAAACCAATAATTTCCCATGACGTTACCAGAGTCGGTCGAGTGCCGATACGAAGCGGAGGGAACTATGTCGAGACATCTGACGTTCGAACATCATGCCGATCTCGCGGGCTGGACCGCTGAGCATGCCGGCCAGTCCAATATCGATATGCAGTGGTCCGGCGCTATCAGGGCCATCTGCTTCATCGGCTCCTGTTTTGCTTCCTGGGGGGGCGTTATCGCGGCGTTGTACGCGATCTTCTGATCGGGCGGCTTACGCGGGCCGGGCACCGTCACAGCAAGGTTTGCATACAGCGACCGGTTTTCCAGGAACACGCAGAATTCGGGCGTCAGAATCCCGGCAGGAGGTAGCCTTCGTCCATCGGAGGCTTCGTCCAGATCGCCATTTCGTTTCCGGTCGGCATGAAGCCACTGAAAAGACCTGGTCCGAGGCTCGGAATGTTTCCACCCGGGTTCTTGCCTGTTGCGCGAGCGCTGCCTTATCCTGTTTCGCGTTTGCGAAACTGAAAAATCCGTACCCGTCATGTCTGCGACCGCGGCACGATTCGTTAAGTCGTTTGAAATCGAACCGATCGGTCCGACGATCGGCGCGGAAATCCACAACCTCGACCTGACGCAGAATCTGGGCGAGGAGACCTTCGCGGCGCTTGAGGCATCGCTTATCGAGCACAAGGTCGTCTATCTGCGTGACCAGTTCCTGACCACCGAACAGCATGTCGCGCTCGGCAAGCGGTTCGGCGAGCTCGAAGTCCACCCGTTCCGGCCCGAAGGCGCGTTTCCGGAAATCATGGTGCTCGACAATCACAAGGACAATCCGGTGCTGTCGACCGATGTCTGGCATTCGGACACGACCTTCCGCGAATGCCCGACGCGTTATTCGATCCTGCGCTGCCTGGAGATGCCGGCGGTCGGCGGCGATACGCTGTGGGCCGACATGTGCGCCGCCTATGACGGGCTGAGCGAGACGATGAAAGCCTTTATCGACGGGCTGGAAGCGGTCCACGATTTCAAGAATTTCCGCGCGCTGTTCACCAAATCCGAGGAGGATCAGGCGAAGCTGAACCGGATGGAAGAGCTTTACCCAAACCCGACCCATCCTGTTGTACGCACCCATCCGGTGACAGGCCGTAAGGTGATTTACGTTAATCCGCAGTTCACGCTCCATATCAAGGGTATGAATCCGGATGAAAGCCGCGCGCTGCTGGACCTTCTGTACGAGCAGGCGCATGTGCCGGAATACCAGTTCCGGCTGCGCTGGAAGGCGGGCACCATCGTGATGTGGGACAACGCCTCGACCCAGCATTACGCCGCCAACGACTACTATCCCAATCGCCGCCACATGGAACGCGTGGCGGTGATCGGCGACAGGCCATACTGACCGTTTTCCCGTTTACGTCGCCGCAGCTTTTTTTGCCCCCGCCTCCCGCCCCTGGGCCGCCCGCCGCTGGGCTGCAAGCCGGTAGGGTGCATTCGGCGCGCCGAATCCGCGATAACCGTTCTCGCGCTGCACGAATTCGAAGAAGAACCCGTTGCCAATCGTCCTGCTGAAAAGCTGGTAGAACGGACCGTTGTCGTCCTCATCGTAAAGAATGTTGTTTGACTGGAGCCGTTGAAGATGGTCCGGGGCGAGATCGAAACGGGCCAGAACGTCGTCATAGTAATTCTGGGGCAGGTCGAGCACGTCGAAATTTTCCCGGCGCAGCCGGTCCGCAAGCGCGAAGATATCGCTGGTGGCCAGCGCAAGATGCTGCACCGCTGCGCCCCGGACGGACGAAATGAAAAGGTTGGCGCGCGTGTGGGGGGCGTCGCTGCCGTTAAGGGTGATCTGCAGCTTCCTGTTTGCGCTGCCGATCACCTGGCTCTTGATGATGCCGTCCGGATCGACCACGTCGAACTGCGGCGACTTTCGCGTCGCGAAGATGGTTGTGTAGAACAGCGCCCAGCTCATCATCTCGTCATAGGTCATGGTCTGGGCGATATGGTCGATATGGGACAGGCAGGCAGCATCGTCCGACGTCTCTCCGGTCGGTGCGAAATCCTGTTCCCACACTTCGTCGGGACGGTCGATCAGCCGGATGACGCTGTGTCCGACACCCTTGATCGTGGGAATTTTCGCTTCACTGGCGGCGATCTCCTGGTCGAAGTTTTCGGCCCGCAACGCGATGGCCCGTCGATGCGCGGCCGCGGCATCCGGCACCACCAGCGCGATATCCGTTACCGTGGTGCCGTGTTCCGAAACCGCGTCGTTTGCGTAACCCGCCGGCTCGGTATCGAGCAGAAAATTCAGACTGCCTTGCTGCCAGCGAGTCACAGCCTTCGATTTGTGACGCCCCGTGTTTCGAAAACCGAGCTGGCGAAAGAGCCCTTCGAAAAACGCCTTATCCCCCGGCTTTGTTGCGAACTCGATAAAGCCGATCTCGGCGATTTCGGGCTTGGCGGGCAGAGGTTTGAGATCGTTACGGGCGCCGAACGGCTCGCGCCCGACCTCGTCCATCAAATGGAGGATCGAGCGCAGCCCGTCCTTCGCCACCATGTCGGCGTATCCGCGCCGGAACTGGTCATTGAAAATTTCGAGGCTGATCGGTCCCGCATAGCCGGTTGCCTGCACCGCGCCCATGAATCCTGTGACGTCGAGATCGCCCTCGCCCGGCATGTTGCGAAAATGGCGCGACCAGTAAAGCAGATCCATTTCGATGCCCGGGGCATCGGCCAGCTGGACGAAGAAAATCTTGTCGCCCGGGATGATGCGGATGCTTTCCGGATCGATCCCGCGGGCGAGGGTGTGAAAACTGTCGAGGATCAGCCCGATATTGTCGTGATCGGCGCGGCGGACGACTTCCCAGGCATCCCGGTGGTCGTTGATGTTCTTTCCCCAGGCCAGCGCCTCGAACCCGACGCGCACACCGAACTTCTTCGCGATGTCGCCGAGCTGGGCGAAATCCTCCGCGCACTGGCCGATTCCTCCCAGACTTTGCGGGTGCACCGACGAGCAGATCAGCATGAGATCCGTGCCGAGCTGATTCATCAGATCGAACTTGCGTTCGGCGCGCCTGAACGTCCGGTCCCGCAACGGGCCGTCCGGCAACCCTTCGAAGTCGCGGAACGGCTGGAAAAGCATGATCTCCAAGCCGTGATCCGAGACCATTTTCCGGACATCCGTAGGGCTGAAATCGAAGCTGATGAAGTCCTGTTCGAAAATCTCTATGCCATCGAACCCGGCTTTGGCGATGGCGTCGAGCTTCTCCGCGAAATCTCCAGACAGCGAAACCGTGGCGATGCCCGTTTTCATTTTGCGCTCCTGACTGCCGCCCTAACCGCCGACCGGTACGCGTTCGGCTGCAAACGCAGGGTCCCCGGCTGCTTCGGCGCGGGCGAGTTTTCGGCAATAGTAGCGCCACAGCGTCGCGCCGCCGATGATGGCGGGGTCGAGCGATGCGCCGGTGGCCAGCTTTTCGATCAGTTCATCTTCCTCCGGACATGAATAGGACAGGCCGGACGCATTGATCGCCAGCGCTTCGCGGCACATTTTCTCGAGCGCTATGCCCACCAGCACCGGATCGCAGATTTCTACCCCGCAGGTGACGATCCCGTGATTGCGCAGCAGGATCGCGGTTCCGGCGCCCATCGCCCTGGTCATCGAGTCCGCGGCTTCGACGGTATTGATCAGGTCGGCAGGCCCATCCCAGCGCGGCGGGCGCACCGGCTGCGTGGTGCTCCGCGGCACCACGGTGCGCAGCGGCTCCTCCGACGCCGAATAGACCGAGGCGTAGAACGGGTGCGTATGGGCCGTGACATTGATCTCGGGCCGCTGCTTCATGATCTCGGTGTGGATCGGCCACTCGTTGTGCGATCGACCGTCACCGCCGATCAGCTTTCCATCCCAGTCGAGCAGGACGAAATCCCGAGCGTCGAACACCTCGCCCAGGGCGATACCGGCGCGCTTCATCCAGATGCCGCGACCGTCAGGGTCGCGCAGCGCCATATGCCCGACGACGCGGTCGCCATGGCCCTCGAGTTCGAACACCCGGCAGGCCCGCGCCAGCTCGTCGAGATCGGCACGCAGGCTGTTGCTCATTTGCTCCATAAGCATCTCCTGTTCATCTCTTCCATTTTGCTATGTCCGGGGCACGGGGGCTGTCCAGAGAGAGCCTGTCATCGTACCTTATCCAGCATGCGAGGTCGCCCGAATATTGTCCTGATCGTCACCGATCAGCATCGTGCCGATCATCTGGGATGCTATGGCAATCCGGTGGTGCGAACGCCCAATATCGACAGCATCGCGGCGGACGGGACGCGGTTCGAGCGGTTTTATGTGGCGAGCCCCGTCTGCATGCCGAACCGGGCGTCGCTGATGACGGGCCGCATGCCGTCGCTGCACGGGGTGCGCCATAACGGGATCGCTCTGTCGGCGGAGCACGTGACCTTCGTTGAACTGCTGGCTGCCGCCGGATACCGCACCGGGCTTATCGGCAAGTCTCACCTGCAGAACTTCACCGGAGCGCCGCCGACGCGGGATTTTCCTGAAATTGAAGGGCTGGAGGCGCCGCCCGCCGATCTTCGGGAAGCGGACCGCCGGCACCGGCAGGGCGCGTTCTACGATATCGAGAACCAGACGCTATGGGACGATCCGGAACACGGCGTTTCCTTGCCGTTCTACGGGTTCCAGCACGCGCGGATATGCACAGGTCATGGCGATCTGGTGGGTGCCGACTATCTGCGCTGGCTGAAGGAAAAGGGCGGCGATGCGGACGCGCTGGTCGGCGAAGGGAACGCGCTGCCGGATCAGCGCCGCGTCGGTCCGCAGGTCTGGCGCACCGCCGTTCCGGAAGAGCTCTACCCGACGCGCTATGTCGAGGAGCTTTCCATCGAGTTTCTCGAACAGGCGGCCGGGACGGGTGATCCGTTTTTCGCCCAGATTTCCTTCCCGGATCCACACCATCCGTTCACGCCCCCCGGCCGTTACTGGGAAATGTACGACCCTGACGAAATCGATCTCCCGTCCTCGTTCGGCAAGGGCGATCTCCGCGCGCTGCAATATCTCTGGCAGGCGCGCGAGGCCGGTACGGCGGTCCGCACCTCGGCGACAGTGCCATTTGCCGTCTCCGAGGAAGAAGCCCGCGTTCTGATCGCGCTGACCTACGGCATGATCACGATGGTCGATGATGCGGTGGGGAATATTCTTTCGACGCTCGACAGGCTGAACATCGCTGACGACACGGTGGTGATGTTTACAAGCGACCACGGCGACTTCATGGGCGACCACGGCATCATGCTGAAATACCTGCTTCACTATCAGGGGCTGATCAGGGTCCCGTTTGTCTGCCGTGTGCCGGGACAGGCGGGGGATGTCAGGGCCGGACTCGGCCAGACCATCGATATCGGCGCGACGGCGCTCGGGCTCGCCGGTCTGCAGCCTTTCAACGGCATGCAGGGACGCGACCTGCTGTCGACAGAAGCGCCCAAAGAGTTGCTGGTTGAGGAAGATTCCATCATCCGCATGTTCGGCGACGATCCGGGGGACCGCGTTCGCACGCTGGTAACTGACCGCTGGCGCCTGTCCTGCCACCAGGAAGCGGGCTGGTGGGAGCTGTACGATCTGGAGAACGATCCGGATGAGATCGAGAATTTGTGGGGCTCGGACGACTATCGGGATATCGCCGACGATCTTATGCAGAAACTGATCGTAAAGATGATCGATCTGCAGGACCGCAGCCCCCTGCCGAGCGGGCGCGCCTGATGACCTCGGTTTCCGCCAGCACGGCCCATACGGTCAGGGTTCTCGGGTTCATTGGCTCAGCGCATTTCATGAGCCATGTGTTCAACCTGGCGCTCCCGCCGCTGTTTCCTCTGCTGGTGCAGGATACCAGCCTCAGCTACACCGAACTCGGCTTCGTGATGACCGCATATGCGCTGGCTGGCGCCCTGTTTACGACCCCGATGGGGTTCCTGGTCGACAGATGGGGTGGGCGGACGGTTCTGACGCTGGGGCTCGCGCTGCAATCGGGAGCGATCCTGGCGGTAGGGTTTGTCAGCTCCTTCTGGGCGATGCTGGCGCTGTTCGTCCTCGCGGGCGTGGCGTATTCGGTCTATCACCCGAGCGACTACGCCATTCTGTTGGCCTCCATCGCCAGGGAACGGCTGGGGCGCGCGTTCAGCTTTCACGCATTTTCCGGCAATACCGGGTCTGCCGCGACGCCGCCGGTGATGGTCGGGATTGCCGCGCTGTGGGACTGGCGAGTCGCGATGATCGCGGTCGGAATTTTTGGGCTGTGCCTGGCGGCTCTGATTCTGCTTCAGGGAGATTCTCTTTCGGACGGGGCGGACGAGCCGCGCAAAAAGAAAAAAGAGGAGGGCGCCGGTGGAGGCTTCAGACAGGATTTCCGCGTTCTGCTCTATCCGCCGATCTTGTTGTGCTTCCTGTTTTACGTGATCTCAAGCATCGGGTTCGGCGGGTTCCGGGCGTTCAGCGTGGCCGGAATCGTCGAGCTCTACGGCACGCCGCTGGCGGCCGCGAGTGGGGCGCTGACCGGATTCCTGGTCGGGTCGTCGGCGGGCATTCTTGCCGGGGGCTGGGTCGCTGACCGGTTCGGCGCAAAGATGATTACGGCGGCGGCTGGATTCCTCACCGCGGCCGCGCTGATCGCGTTTACCGGCACGGTTTCCATGCCGATGGTCCTGATGGTCGCGGTGCTGAGCGCCGCTGGCTTCATGCGCGGAATGGTGCAGTCGACCCGCGATCTGTTTGTGCTCTCCGTTACTCCTGCGGGCAGCACGGGCAAGGTCTTCGGTTTCGTCAATAACGGCGCCCTTGTCGGCGCGGCAATCATGCCGCTGGTGTTCGGGCTGGCGCTCGATAACGGCAACCCGCAGGGCGTGTTCTACCTGACTGCGGGATTTATGACGCTGGCGCTCTGCACGTTTTTCGGGGTGAAGCAGCTCGCGGCGAACCGGGGCGAAGGCAGCTGATTATTCCGCGAGAATTTTCTGAATCTTCGGCCAGGCGTCCGCGCCCTTCTCTGCCATAAGCTCGCAATAGGCCTCGTTGCGCCAGTCTAGATAGCCGGGCCTGAAATTCGGCCTTGCCTTTATCGCTTCGTAGAGTTCCGTCACGCGCGGCTTGTCGTCCATCCAGCCCCAGAGCTGCAGCTCGTCGAGACGGATCAGATAGGGCGTGTACCCAATCTCGGCGAGAGAGTAACTCGACCCCGCCATCCATTCGGTCTTCTGTAGCTGTGTATCGAGGTCATGGACGAATCTATCGAACGCGCGGACGGCTTCGGCGAATTGCGGCGCGTCCATGCCGAGCTCGATCTGCTGCCGCTGGCGTTCGCGGCGCTTCGGGTCGGGGATGCCGTCGATATAGGCTTTGAGTTCCTCTGCCGGGCGCGCCAGATGCTGGAAACGGAAGGCGATCGAGCCCGACAGCACGCCGGTATAGTAGTGCAGCACCTCGTCCAGCCACTTGGTCCATTGCCGCATGCGCGCCCGCTCGGCGGGAGAGGCCGGGCGCACCGGCGGGTCGGGGAAAGCGTCGTCGATATATTCGCAGATCACGGTGGATTCGATGACGACCGTGCCGTCATGCACCAGCGTCGGCACGACGCCGTTGGGGTTTAGCTCCAGATAGTCAGGGGCGTGCTGGTCGCGGGTCCGCAGATTGAGCAGGTGCCCCTCCCACTCCAGCTCTTTCTCGGCGAGCAGAAGCCGGATTTTCTGGGCGCAGGTCGACATGTCCGCGTGGTAGAGTTCAATCATGGAGAAGTTCCCTTTGTTCGGCGTTTAGTCTAACGCCGGCATCGGTTGTCGGCCATCGGGGCTGGTGATAAGTACAAACCAATGCTTTCAAACTACTAACGGATGGAATTACGACCATGGCAAAGCTCACCCTCAGTCTCGCCTGCTGCGATTACGATCGGACCCGCGCCCTGTTCGACGGGCGCGTCCCGGTCGAGGGATGCGAGGTGGTCGGCGTTCCGATGTCGCCCGAAGAAGCGTTTCACCGGGCATTCAAGTACCAGGAATTCGATGTCACGGAACTGTCGATGTCGAGTTACATGAACGTCCTGTCGCGCGACAACAGCCCCTATATCGGCATTCCGGCTTTCGTCTCGCGCCTGTTTCGTCACAGCTCGATCTATATCCGTACCGATCGTGGGATCGAAAAGCCGGAAGACCTGAAAGGAAAGACCATCGGCGTTCCGGAATACCAGATGACGGCGGCGCTCTGGGTACGCGGCATTCTGCATGACGAATACGGGGTGCGGGCCGAAGACATTTCCTGGCGCAATGGCGGGCTGGAAGAAGGCGGGCGCGAGGAACGCGCACCGCTGCATCTCCCCGATACGATTGATCTCCAGAGTATCCCGAAAGACGAAACCCTGGCGCAGCAGCTCGACGACGGCCGGCTGGATGCGGTCATTTCCGCCCGCGCGCCCTCGACCTACTACACCAACGAAAATATCGACCGGCTGTTTCCCGATTATAAGACGGCCGAGCAGGCCTACTATGCCAAGACCGGCATGTTCCCGATCATGCATCTTGTCGGCGTAAGGCGGTCCATTGTGGAGAAACATCCCTGGCTGCCGGTCAATCTCTATGTCGCCTTCCTGAAAGCCAAGGCGCTCTGCTACGAGGAGATGGAGCAGGTCGGTCACCTGGCGCACACCATGCCCTGGCCGGTCTACGAGCTGGAGCAGGTGCGCAAGCTGATGGGGCCGGATCACTGGAAGTACGGAATCCAGGAGAACGAGAAGGAAATCTCGGCCGTGACCCGCTATTCGTTCGAACAGGGAATTTCGGCCCGCAAGCTCGAGGCGGAAGATCTGTTCGCAGAGGCGACTTTCGAGCTGTACAAGCTCTAGGAGCCGAAAAGATGACGCGGATTGCGCCGCTTAGGCGCGAGGATCATCCCGACCTCGACGAGAAGTTCTTCAGGCCCTACGAGGAATCGCGCGGCTATGTGCCGAACTCCAACCTCGTTATGGCTCGCAGACCCAAGGTGCTGGCGGCGTTCCGCGCGCTGAACGCGGCGGTGTTCGATCCTGAGAACAGCGTACCTGCCGGGTTGCTTGCGCTGGTCGGGAATATCGCGAGCCAGGCTGCAGGTTGCATGTATTGCGTCGCGCATACGGCTAACAATGCGGGTATTCACGGCGTCGATGCGGCAAAAGTCGCGGCGCTGTGGGAATATGAGACCAGCCCGCTGTTCGACGATGCCGAACGGGCGGCGCTGCGGTTCGCCCAGGCGGCAGCGTCGGTGCCCAATATGGTGACGGACGAGGACGTCGATGCCGTGAAGGCGCATTTCGGCGAAGACGGCGCGGTGGAAATCCTGACGGTGGTGTCCTGGTACGGATTTCTCAATCGCTGGAACGACAGCCTCGCGACGGACCTGGAAGAGGTCGCCTTTGATAAGGCGTCGGATACGCTGGCTTCGACCGGCTGGGATGCCGGCAAGCATCGCCCGCCGACGCGTTAGGGAATCGGGTTACGAAACGCCGATTTGCGCGCGCACCGTTTTCGACAGTGTGCTTTCGGAATCGAGATATTCGTTGATCGTCGTGAAGTGATGCTTGCCCTGCATCACCCAGGCGCTGACGTCATGACCCTGGGCCGACCAGGTAGAGGCGAGATCCTCGGACTGACGAACGAACTCGGGGCCCTCATCGCCTCCAACCAGCAGTAGCAGCGGCGCCACGCGACCGGGCGTCATCAGGACCGGACTGAATTCCTCGGCTTCTTTCGGAGAGAACTGCAGATCGTCGTTCTGGAACGACAGCCGCACGGGTTCGAGGTCGTACACGCCGCTTATCCCGCAGCCCGCCTTGACCAGATCAGCCGGCAGGTCTTCGGCATAGGAAGGCCAGTCGGTAGATGCCAGCATTGCCGTGATGTGCCCGCCTGCGGAATGACCGGAAACCGTGATGTTATCGGGATCGCAATCCATCTCTGCAGCGTTGCGCCACACCCAGGCCATCGCTGCGCGGCACCGCTCAATCAGCGTGTCCATACGTACGCCCGGAATAAGAGGATATTCGACCACCACCGTCGTCACCCCGTAGGGAACGAACGGCTTGGCGACAAACCCGAAATCGTTCTTGGTGTTCGATTTCCAGTATCCGCCGTGAAAAAACACATGTACGGGACGCGGGCCTATCGACTCTCCGTGATAGATGTCGAGCAGATCGGTCGAGCCGGAACCGAACCGGTGATCCAGCAGGGTGTGATATTGCGCCTTGGCCTCGTCCGACCCGGAGATTTGCGCGGCCTTGCATTCTGCCGTATCGGGCACCTTGCCGCGATTATTGTATTCCCAGTCCAGCGCTTCCTGATCGTAGCTGCGAAATACCGGTTCTGCCATGGGAGTCCTCGATTGTGATTATCACGGGAAAAACATTGTGATGACGTAGAAATATAGTTGCAAATCCCGCTTGGGTCAAAATGCCGTCCGTATTGACCCTTGGCCTTATTTTGACAGAATAGCATTTCTTCGAACGGAATATGGAAAAATCATGCCTTCCAAGGAAGATCCCGGACGCGGTTATCATGATATTGGCGGACTCGATGCCGGGTCCATCCCGCTTGAAACGACGGACATGAAGCCGTGGGAGAAGCTGTCGACCGCTATCAGCAATGCTCTTGGCGCGGGGGGACGGGGTTATTACGTCACGGACGAATCAAGGCGCGCGCGCGAACAGATGGGCGATCCACCCTATAGCGATCTTGGATATTTCGAACGCGCAACAGAATCGATGAAGATGGTGCTGATCGAGAAGGGACTGTTTTCATCCGAAGAGCTCGAATCTCGGATGAAGGAAATCGAACAGCGTATGGCAGAGGCGCGCAAATGAGTGCGCTCTATCAGGCTGGCGATCGGGTGAGGGTCATTGCGACCAACCCGCCCGGTCATCGAAGGACGCCATACTATATTCGCGGCAAGGTGGGCGAAGTCGAACGGGTGTGCGGCGCGCATCCGAATCCGGAGGAACTCGCTTACGGATTCGATGGCCTGCCGGCGAAGATGCTCTATCGTGTCCGGTTCAAACAGAAAGAGGTCTGGGATGCCTATTCGGGACCCGAGACCGATACGGTCGATGTCGACATCTACGAACACTGGCTTCGTCCAGCGTAATTCAGAGGAGATTTGAAATGGCTGCTGACGAACGCGGACATCAACACGACCATGGTCATGATCACGATCATGACCACGACCACGAACATCCGCACGATCATGACCGGACATTCCAGCCCGATATCGAAGACGAGCCGCCCGGTCGCTACGAACTGATGACCTATGCGATCCGCGAACTGCTGATCGAGAAGGGTAATCTGACCGGCGAAGAAATCCGCAAGGCCCAGGAAAAGATCGATAGCTGGGAAGTATCCCAGGGCGCCCGGATCGTTGCTCGCGCCTGGACCGACCCGGATTACAGGAGCCGCTTGCTGGAGGATGGCAATTCCGCGATGGCGGAGTTCGGCATCGAACCCGGCGGAGCCAAGATGACGGTGGTCGAAAACACCGACAAGGTTCAGAACGTCATCGTCTGTACGCTGTGCTCCTGCTATCCGCGTGCAGTTCTCGGCCTGCCGCCGGACTGGTACCGTTCGAAAAGCTATCGCTCTCGCGTCGTCGTCGAGCCACGCGAGGTGCTGAAAGAGTTCGGCACCGAGGTTCCCGATGACATGGCGGTCAGGGTTCACGACAGCCTGGCGGATCTGCGCTATCTGGTGCTGCCGCGACGGCCGGAAGGAACGGAAGGCTGGAGCGAGGAACAGCTCGCCTCCATCGTAACGCGCGATACCATGGTCGGCGTTGCCAACCCCGTTGCGGACGCCTCCAAGAGCTGATCGGTTCCACCTATGCCCGACGATCTGATCGGCGTCTCGCGTCGCCGGCTTGAAGATTACGACCTCCTGACCGGCAATGCGTCCTTCGTCGACGATCTGCGGCTCGACGGCATGCTGCAGGCAGCCTTTGTGCGCAGCGCCCATGCTCACGCGACTATAGGAACCGTCGATCTGTCGGCTGCGCGCGCCGCGCCAGGCGTTGTCGCCGCATACGCGATCGACGATCTGGCTGACGTGCTGACACAGGACCGCATTCCCGAAGGGTTTCCCAAGCCGGGTCTGCGCAATGAGGTCGGTCCATACGTTCTGGCGCGTGACGAGGTCTGTTATGTCGGCGAACCCATTGCAGTCGTCATCGCCGACACACGGTACCGGGCGGAGGACGCGGCGCAGCTTGTCGAAGTCGAGTACGACCCTCTGCCGGCAGTCGGAGACCCCCGCGACTCTGCGGCAGACGGCGCTTCGGTCGTCAACAGGCGTAGCGGCGAGAACACCGTCGGGCGCTACGCGCTGGAGACCGGCGATGTCGATGCGGCCTTCAACACCGCCGCTCATGTCGTAAAGGCGAAGCTGCGCCAGCATCGCGGGTGTTCGCTGCCGATGGAATGCCGGGGCGTTGCGGTACGCTACGATCCACGCCGCCGCAAGCTTACGCTCTGGAGTTCCAACCAGGCGCCGCATTCGCACAAGAGCATCATCGTTTCCCTGTTCGGGCTTTCGGAAGGCGATGTGCGGGTCATCGTACCGTCGGTCGGCGGCGGGTTCGGGCCCAAGCTGCTGTTCTACCCTGAGGATGCCTCCGTGACCGCTGCGGCGATCAAGCTCGGCCGTCCGGTAAAGTGGATCGAGGATCGGCGCGAACATCTGATGTGCACGACCCAGGAACGCGACCAGTTCTGGGACGTCGAAATGGCTGCTGATACGGAAGGTCGCGTGGTCGGATTGCGCGGCACGCTCTGGCATGACCAGGGCGCCTACACGGCTCGCGGCACCAACATTCCGTTTTCTTCAGCCACCACCATTCTCGGTCCCTATATCATCCCGACCTACCGGATGAATGTGGTGATCGCGCATACCAACAAGGTTCCGGCAACATCGATGCGGGGCGCGGGCCATCCCCAGGGCTGTTTCACGATGGAGCGGCTGCTCGACCGGCTGGCCGTGGCGACCGGGATCGACCGGGCGGAAATCCGCGTGCGCAACATGATCCGGCCCGAGCAGATGCCTTACGAACATCCGCTTCGTACGCAGGCGGGACAGCGGATCATCTATGACAGCGGCGACTATGCGAAATGCCAGGCGGACCTGCTGGACGCGATGGATTACGACGGGTTCGCGGCGCGTCAGCGGGCGGCGCGGACCGAGGGCCGTTATCTGGGCATTGGCATCGCCAACTATGTGAAGCCGACGGGGCGGGGTCCGTTCGAAACCGGGCTGGTGCGCATCGGCACCTCGGGCAAGGTGATGGTCTATAGCGGCGGCGTCGCGATGGGGCAGGGGTTCCATACCGCCATGGCCACCATCGCGGCCGAACAGCTGGGCGTCAGTCCCGACGATGTCTCCGTTGTGGCGGGGGATACTGACGGGGTGCCGCGCGGCATAGGCGGGTTCGCCAGCCGGCTGACGGTCTGCGCCGGTTCGTCGGTTCACCTCGCGTCGGTAAAGCTGCGCGAAAAAGTCCTGGCGATCGCGGCCAACCTGCTGGAAGCCTCGGCCGAGGACCTGGAACTGATCGATGGCAAGGTGTTCATCAAGGGGGTGCCGGGGATCGAGGTGTCGTTCAGCCAGGTCGCGCAGGCGGTGGCGGGGATGCCGGGAGTCTCTCTGCCCGAGGGGATGTCCCCCGGACTTGAGGCAGACGCGAGTTTTCAGCCGGAGAACGTGGTCTACGCCAATGGCGCGCATGCGGCGGAGGTGGAAATCGACCCCGACACCGGGCGCATTCGCCTGCTGCGTTACGTGGTCGTGCATGACAGCGGCCGGCTCATAAACCCGATGATCGTCGACGGTCAGGTGCAGGGCGGCGTCGCCAACGGACTCGGCAATGCCTTGTTCGAGGAAATGATGTTCGACGACGACGCGATGCCGCTCTCGACCAACCTGGCCGAGTATCTGGCGCCCACCGCGCCGGAACTGCCGAATTTCGAGATCATCCATCAGGTCTCGCCGACCGACCGAAACCCCATCGGCGTCAAGGGCGTCGGCGAATGCGGCGTTATGTCCGCCGCCCCGTCCGTCCTGTCGGCTATTGAGAACGCGCTGGACGAATTCGGCGTGACCCTGGACTCCCATCCGGTTACGCCCATGATGCTCGTCGAAAAGATCAATGAACACCGCAACAGGGAGAAGTAGATGCCGCGGATCGACCCCATCGATATGGACAACCTGACAGAGGAACAGAAGGCCGTCGCCGCCAAGATTGTTTCCGGGCCGCGCGGCGAAGTTCGCGGACCGTTCCGTGTGCTGATGCACAGCCCCGAACTGGCCGATGCGGTTCAGACCATGGGAGCCTATGTGCGGTTTAATGCGGAACTGCCCTGGAAGCTGCGCGAACTGGCGATTCTCGTAACAGCGCGTCACTGGAACTGCTCCTACGAGTGGTTTGCGCACGAAAAGGAGGCTCAGAAGGCCGAGCTGGACCAGGGCATTATTGATGCCATCCGAATTCGCGAGAAGCCGAACTTCACTGAGGAAGCGGAAGAGGAAATCTGGAATTTCTGCACCGAGTACTACGCCAACACCAAGGTTAGCGACGCGACCTTCCAGAAGATCATCGACCGGCACGGCAAACGGGGCGCGGTCGACCTCGCCGGGCTGCTCGGCCATTACAATGCCATTGCGGCGACGCTGAATATCTTCCAGGTGGAAGTGCCGGACGGATCGTCGCCTTTGCCCGATTAAGTCGTCCGGTACTGACGGGCGACCAGCCAGACGCCGGCGACGACCATTGCGGTTCCATACAGGTGGAACGGCTGAAGCGTCTCGTTCAGGAAAAAGATGGCGAGCGCCGATCCGAAGACCGGATGCAGGTTCATGAAGGATGATGTCCGGTTGGGACCGATCCGGACGATGCCCTGATTCCAGCAGGCCCAGGCGACGATCGTACTGAACAGGGCGACATAGACGAGGCTTCCCGCCATCGTCGGCGTCAGGCTCATGACGGCGCCGGTGGCCAGTTCCGCGGCGTATGCCGGAACCAGCCAGATCGTTCCGCTGATGCACAGCACGAAGAGCAGGGTCCAGGGCGACACCCTGATGCCCGCCCGCTTGAACAGGACCGTGTAAAGCGCCCAGCAGATCACGGCGAGAAACATGTAGAGATCCCCCAGCCGGATATCGAGCGCCCTGAGAACGGCGATGTCGCCCCGCGCGACGACGAATGCTATGCCGATGAACGAGAGCGCGATGCCGGTCGCCTGCCAGCGATTGATCAGCTCGCGCAGGATCAGCCAGGAAAAGAACACCGCAACCACCGGAACGCCGGCGTTTATAAGGGCGGCGTTGATCACGGTCGTGTGCTGGACGCAGAAATAGACCAGCGTATTGCCCACGACGAAAAGGAAGCTCAGCGCGGGGATTGAGCCCGGATTTTCTCTGATCTGAGGCCAGTCGCGCCGCAGCGCCGGGATGACGAAGGGCAGAACCATGGCGGCGGCCAGCGCGTGCCGCCAGAAAGACAGCGCCACCGGCGGCACGTCAAGATTGGCGAGCCGCGCCACGATGAAATTCCCGGCCCAGCACAGAATCGCAAGCGAGCAGAGCGCATACGCGGTTGTCTGCGCCGCGCCGGAATTCTGGTCTGACATGCTAGGACATGATCCGCTTACGCGGATGCGCACCGGCCCACTCCCCCACCCGGCCACCCACGAGAGTATCCTGATGGGTGGCCGGGTGGGGGAGTGGGCGGGCGCTGTCTAACATGACTTCGCGCTAGAACGTCGCGCCGGACTCCAGCCAGGCGTCGACGATTTCCTCGCCGGTGGCGAACCACACATCGTCGTGGCCCTTGATGTAATCCAGCGCCGATTCGAGCGCCCAGATCCGGTGCGAGACGCCGATTACGAATGGGTGCAGGCAGATCGCCATCACTCGACCGGATTCAGCGCCCTCCATGTAAAGACGGTCGAACTGCCGCCGCATCATCAATTCGAACTCGTCGCTCGATTTGCCGGTGCGGAACTGCGGGAGATCGTTGATCTCGGTCGAGTAGGGGAGCGACACCATTTTTCGGTCGCCCGCGTCGATAAAATAAGGCTGGTCGTCATTGACCCAGTCGCACACGTAATCGAGGCCCTCACCGGCCAGATAATCCAGCGTATGCCAGGTCTCCTGCAAGCCGGACCCAAGCCAGCCGCGCGGCTTTCGGCCAGTTGTCTGCTCGATCCGGGCGAGTGTGTCGCGTACCAGCTTTTCGTCGCCTTCGGGCGGGGTTTCATGAAAAGGCCGCGAGTTGCTCTGGTTGTGACCGAGAAACTCCCAGCCGAGCGCCATCGCGTCTTCCATGATCTCCGGGTAGACGTCGCAGACCTCGGAGTTGAGCGTGACCGACGCCCGTATGTCGCGCGACGACAGCGCGTCCATGATGCGGAATACCCCGATCCGCGCCCCATAATCGCGCTGTGACCAGGAGGAAACCTCCGGGACATGGCCGCGCGAGCCCGGCACCACCTCGTTCAGCGGGAAGAACTCGATATTAGGGATCACCCAGACGGCGACACGCGCGCCGTTGGGCCATTTCAGGGTCGGTCGCCGGTTGATCGGCGTGTAGGGAAAAGGCCCGTAGCGGCGCGGCTCCATCAGACGACCTCTTTCAGCCCGGCGGAGCCGAGCAGCTTCTGGACCACCTCGCCTACATGCATGACGTCGGCGTATTTGTGGTGCATGTCGAACAGGTTCACCTTGTGCGACAGTTCGCTGCGGTCGAAACAGCATTCCTCGGCCAGAGTAACGTGAATGCCGTTGGAGTAGGCGTCGACGACGGATGCACGGACGCAGCCGGACGTGCTTTCCCCGCACACAATCAGGCTCTGGACGCCCATTTGGTGAAGCTGGGCAATCAGCGGCGTACCGTAGAACGCGCTGGCGCGCTGCTTGTAAACAATTAGGTCTCCTTCCTGAGGCGCGAACTCTTCCTTGATCTGCCAGACATCGTCTGATTTCGGCTTGTTCTGGCGCGAGGTGGCGTAGGCCTTGCCGACATTGGCTTCGGTGCGGGCTTCCGTGGTCGAATAGATGACAGGAATGCCGACCGCCCGGGCCGCCTTGAACAGGCGTTCAGTCGGCTCGATGGCGTTCCAGGCGTTCTCGCCGCAGGAGCTGGGGAATTCGCCCATCAGGTCGTGTACCGGCTTTGAACCGCCCTGATAGGCAAGCTGATACAGGTCGATAGCCAGCAACGCCGGCTTTTCGCCGATATAGGTTTCACGCTCGTAGGCGCTGTAAATATCGAGGACCTTGGGGTCGACGATGTCCTGCCAGCAATGATCTTCGAATTTCGACACCATGGAGAAAACCTTTCCTTGCCTGATTGAAACGTAGACACAGGATATTGCAGCGCGGTTCGCGCGGCAACGACGGGGCTGTGACCTAAAAGGGGAAATGGGCCTGAAAAGCCGCTGGCTCCTAGGTCGACTGGTCGGCGGGGCGTCCGCGCAGTTCGGCCACCACGCGGACGAATTCTCCCTCGAGTGCATCGAACAGCGCGTCGGCGTTATCGATGACATGTTCGGCGCTCATCTGTTCGAGTTCTTCACAGAGCTTCGGAAGGCTCAGGGCGCCGAGGTTCGCGCTGGCGGATTTGAGCTTGTGTGCAGCGAACTGGGCCGCCGCGACATCCCGGTTCTTCAGGGCGGTTTCGATCTCATTCACCGTGTCCGGCGCCGTCCGCAGATAAACGTCCGTAATCTTTCGCAGCAGTTCCGCCGAGAAGCCGGAAGGAGGAGCGCCTACAGCGGGACCGTCCGTCGGCTCACTATCTATCGGCCCATCGTCATCCTGCAATGCTGACGGGGCCGGGGAAGCGGTGCTGGAACATTTGTATATCTTTTCGAGCAGATCGACGGGATCGAACGGTTTGGAGGCGTAGTCGTTCATTCCTGCCGCGAGATACTCCTCCCGGTTCCCGGCCATGGCATTGGCGGTAAGCGCAATGATCGGCGTGTCGCAGCCCAGAGTGCGTATCGCCCTTGTCGCGGATATACCGTCCATTACGGGCATCTGTATATCCATCAGGATCACGTCATAAGCGGCGTTGCGAACCGCCGCTACCGCTTCCTGGCCGTTCTGCGCAACGACGACGGTGTGACCGGCTTCCTGGAGCAGCGCGATGGCGATTTCCTGGTTCACCACGTTGTCTTCGGCGAGCAGAATTATCCGGGTCGGGGACACATTACCCACATTCGTTGCACTTTCGCGGAATCCAACCGCGCCAGGGTCCGCTACAATCCGCTTTGCGGGTTCGCAGAGGACCGTAAACCAGAAGGTCGAACCTTTGCCCGGTACGCTGTCCACGCCGATGTCGCCGCCCATCAAACGCGTCAACTCCTGGCATATCGCGAGTCCGAGACCGGTGCCGCCGAACTCCCGTGTCGTCGAGGTATCGGCCTGCGAAAATTTCTCGAAGATCGTTGCCGTCTTGTCGGGACCGATCCCGATCCCGGTATCGGTAACTTCGAACCGGACAAGGAGACTGCCGTCCGCCGTATCCATGTGCGAGACGGCAATGTTGATGCCGCCGCGCTCGGTGAACTTGATCGCATTGCCGACAAGGTTGAACAGCACATGTTTGATACGACCGAAATCGCCGCTCAACGTCTCCGGCGTACCGGGCGCGATGGTTACTCGGTAGTCGACGCCTTTCTCGTGCGCCCGCGATTTCATCAGCGCGCCGACTTCGTCGATCAGCCGGGAAAGCGGAAAATCTACACGTTCGAGATCGAGTTTCCCGGCTTCGACCTTGGAGATATCGAGTATGTCGTTGATAAGGCTGAGAAGCGCCTCGCCGGACTGCCTGATGCGCGAGGCGTAATGTCGCTGTTTTTCGTTCAGCCCGGTTTTGAGAAGCAGGTGCGCCATGCCGAGAAGACCGTTCATCGGCGTCCGTATTTCATGACTCATCGTCGCCAGAAATTCGGATTTGGTCTGGCTGGCCTGTTCGCCCTTTCTGGTTTCAAATTTGAGGGCCCGCGTTCTCTCTTCAACGCGGTTCTCGAGGTCGGCGTTGAGCGCTGTCAGCTTGCGCTCGGACCACTGTATTTCCTGCATCTGCAGCGCGAGCATATCTTCTCTCGACTGCAGGGCGTCGGCCATATTGTTGAACTCGCTCGCAAGATCTCCCAGACCGTCCCGGTCCGGTATCTCGATCCGCCCGGTCAGGTCGCCGGAACTGATCCGGCGCGCACCTTCCGCTACCAGCCGGTGCCTCTGCGATATTTTTCTCGGGAGGAAAAATGACAGGTAGAGGATGATTGCTCCCCCGGTCAGCCCCAGTAAGACGAATAATATCTGATCGTTGTTCGCGTTTTCGATCAGTCGGGACTGGTACGCGTTGAAGTTCTTTTCCAGCTTCGTTGAAAGAGACCGGATCTGGCGACGGGCGTCGATTTCTTCGCGAAATACCTCCTTGCGAATGTCGTCCAGGCTTGTACCGCTGAGTTCCTGCTGGATCGCATCGGCATAGGCAAACAGGCTCGCCCGATAGCGAAATAGCGGCGTCAGACCGGCAACCGCGGTTTCTTGCAGACCGAGTTGCCGCATCAGGCCGTCGTGTTCGTGATCGTGGTGATTGTGGGATTTTTTGTCGCCAAGATGATCGCGGAACCATGTCAGTAGCCCAATGCTTTTTTCGACCGGCGCGAGGACATCTGCTACAGAATGTCGGGGGCGCTCGAAGTACCGGCGAATTTCCTCTTCCACCTGAAGGAGCGTCTGACTTTTTTTCGAGGCCAGGTCAGAAAACGCGATCGACCTGGCGCCGCGGGCCACGAACCCGTTAAAAGCAGTGCGAAAAATCGCCAGTGACGTGATGGTTTCTTTCTGCAGCTGGTTCGCCGTGTCCGACGAAGGGTCGACGGCTTCTTCCTGGAGATAGGCGCTAAAAGCTGAGATTATTCGATCCGATTTCAGGGCGGGGCTGTTGCCGGACGGGAGTGGTTTCGGCTTTAGGGCAGATGCGCCGTTACCGGCGATCTGTAATTCGATGCGTCTCAGTTCAGAGAGCGAATCCTGGATGTTTCCCGGCGTCAGGTCCCGGTACGCATCCATCTGCCTGAATTCGACCGCCGACTTTGAAATCAGACTGTCTACGCGCGTCAATGCTTCGCGCGCGGGCGTGACGACGGTTACGTTCGTGACAAGGAGGTCGTTAAGGCCGCGCGCGTGAAATATCTAGAATCCAATGACGAGAAGCAACAGCGCCGCGACGGTCGCGAAGCCGAGCCGGCAAAGGACTGTTACAGACATCCGGCTGCTCTTTCCCGCGTCTTCTGACTCAATCGAAGCGGAACGTCAGCAGTTCCGTTATTTCGCCGGAACCGAACAGGGGCTCCTGTATCTTCGGGTTGGGGCGGCGTCCCGCAATTTCGAATCGGGATACCCCGAAAGCATACTGCCGCCCCGGATCCAGCTGGATATCGTCGGAATTGCCGGTTTTAAGCTTGCGGGCGAACTCCACCGTCCACCGGCCGTCCTTCCATGTTCCCTTTGCACGGACGTCGGCCCGACTGCCGGTAGGGGCGGAAAGGGCGAATAGCGGGGTACGGTCGCCGCGATGCTGGGCCTGGATCTCGGTACGATAGGCGGAGCCGCCGCTGTCGCCCGGCCGCGTCAGGTAATATCGGGTCCCGTTGCGCGACAGGAGTTTTTTCGCTTTTGGCGACCTGATCGTCGAATAGACATGCATCTTGTCGTCAGCAAAACCCGCATGGTCGGTCCGGTGCGACTTCCAGTACCAGATATCCGCCCGATAGGAATTTTCCGCATCGATGCGGAGGTCCACCGGAAAAGCCTCCATGCTCCATTTCAGAACGAACGTATCTTCCCGGTCGGGACCGATACGATAGCGTTTCTGGTCGGGTACCCATACCAGTGTCTTGTGATCGCGGTTCTCGGATCGGTCCGGGAATGTCGCCAATATGTACACATGGCTCTTCGTGTATACCGAGCGGATTTCAAGCTGCGTTTTCGCCAGGGGTTCGAAAGTCGTCAGGGACGCCGCTTTGGACCATGCCGAATCCGTCGCCTTGCCGTCAATGACTGGCGGGTCTGTGACCTGTACCGCCGTCAGCGTTCTCGAACTACGGTCCGTAGCGGCAGCCGGTAACGAAAAAAGAAGGGCAACAAACGAAACGAAGACGACAGGTGCAGAATTTTTCACGACCGATCCAGTTAATTTAGCCGAAGCAGGCATCAGGCCCCGGGCGATTAGCAAAATATCCTCGTGGTCGCACAATCGTTTGCGTTCTTGCCGGGACCCTGCGCAACCCGCCAATACCATGGCCGGAAACAGGTTAATAATGAATTAAGAAAGATTGCCAGGGCCTGTCGCTCTTGCGATGCCAGACGTCATGGGTTCAAATCTCCGCAATCGATTTCCATCCGACGGGAGAGTTTCATGAAGTATCGCAAACTTGGCTGCTGCACAGATGACGTATCTGCCATCGGGCTCGGTGGGATGGCGATGACCGCGATCTATGGTCCTGCCGACAAGGGAGAGGCCATCGCGACGACCCATGCCGCGCTCGATGCCGGGATGAATTTCATCGACACGTCGGATGCCTATGGCGGCGGCGGAAACGAGGAAATGCTGGGCGAGGCGCTGAAGGGCGGTTATCGCGACAGGGCGTTTCTCGCTACCAAGTTCGGGAATCTGGGCGGCAGCGCCGACGGACGGCCCGAATATGTCGTCGAGGCCTGCGACAAGAGCCTGTCGCGGCTCGGAATCGACGTCATCGATCTCTATTTCCAGCATCGCGTGGATAGGGACGTGCCGATCGAGGACACGGTGGGCGCGATGTCGAAGCTGGTAGAGCAGGGCAAGGTCCGCTGGCTCGGCCTGTCCGAAGCCGGCCCCGATACGATCCGTCGGGCGCACGCGACCCACCCTATTGCAGCGCTACAGACCGAATATTCGCTCTGGACCCGCTTCGTCGAGACCGATTACCTGCCGCTGCTACGCGAACTCGGCATCGCGCTCGTCGCTTATTCGCCGCTCGGGCGCGGCATGCTGACCGGCACCATCGACGGGTTCGACAGCCTGGCGGAAAATGATCGCCGCAAGGACCATCCGCGGTTCCAGCAGGGCAATATCGAGGCGAATGTAGAGATCATCCAGCCCCTCAAGGCCATCGCGGATGAGAAAGGCGTGTCGACCGCGCAGCTTTCCATCGCGTGGCTCCTGGCGCAGGGCGACGACATCGTGCCGATCCCGGGAACCAAACGGCGCGAGCATCTGATGGACAATATCGCGGCTGTCGATCTGGAGCTCTCGGCCGACGATATCGCGCGAATTGGCGGAGCGGTTAAAGCCGATGACGTGTCCGGAACGCGCTATCCGGCAGGTCAGCTGCCCGGTCTGGGTATCTAGATCTCTCCTGTTTTGGAACGGAAGCCGGCGGCGCTGCTGGTCGCCGCCGGTCTTTTCAATCGTCCAGACTGTCCATCCGTTTCGGCATGGTCAGGAAGCTGTGAAAGACGTGCCAGAAGCGCGCGCGATTGACGCCCAGATGGGAGACGTGTGCCTGGCCGGGGATGATGACGAACTGCTTGTCGTGCACCGGTAGCGCATTGTAGTAGGCCATCAGGTCTTCCTCGGTGGCGACGCCGTCATGCTCGCCGCGAATAATCAGCACCGGGCACCGGATTTTCGTCGGGTCGCATACCGGCAGTTTCGAGCACATATCGACATAGGTGCCGGTCGGAACCTGATTACAGATCTTCAGTTCGGTCTCCGCCAGAGCCTCGCCGACGCCGTCCTCGGTGGTGCCCGGCAGGTCGCGTGTGAAGATCGACTTCAGGAAGGCCTCGTCGATCTGGCGCATGTTGCTGGCGGTCCAGATATCCATCTTCCTGGCGCGCTCGATCAGGGTCGGCGCGTCCTTGCCGGTCCAGACGAAGGCGTCGAGTACGAGTTGTTCGGCGTGTTCCGGATAGGCTTCGGCAAAGGCCGCGGCGCGCAGCGCACCGGATGACGAGCCGTAGAAGGAAATTTTCTTCAGTCCGGTTTCGCGCTCGACGACTTCCATCGCAGCCTTAAGATCCCGGACCCCCTCAGCCACCGGTGAATTGCCGTCGGTCGAGTCCGATTTGCCGTATCCCTCATGGTCCATGGTCCACACGTCGAACCCGTACCCGGCGAATTTCTCCATCAGGGAAAAGTCGCTTTTTCCCGGGACATGCAGGTCGAAGCCCGACGGTCCGCTGAATGAGGAGCCGTGCACCAGAAACAGCACAGGCCGGCCGTCGCCGCCCGCCGGCGGCGCGTCCGTCCGTTTGCGAAACATGTAAAGTTTCACATCGCCCTTTTGAGCCCAGTATTCTTCACTCCAGAATTCGGTCATGTCGGTTCTCCTACCCATCCACCCGCCCGGGCATCGACAGGAAGGCGTCGAGGACGTGCCAGAAGCGGGCGCGGTTGATGCCGATTGAGGTGTTATGGGCCTGACCCGAGACCATGATCATCTGCTTGTCCTTGTTGGGCAGCGCTTCGAAGAACCCCATGACGTCCTCGTCAGTGGCAATGCCGTCATGGTCGCCGCGGAAGATCATGACAGGGCATTGCACCTTTGCCGGATCGACCGCCGGCAGGTTGATGCACATGTCGATATAGGTCCCGTTCGGCACGCTGCCGCCCCCGTTCTCGATTTCGGTCCGTGCCGCGGCAGCCGGTAGTTCGGGGACGGTCAGTCCGACGACATCGCGCGAGAATATGCCTTCATAGGCCTTCTCGTCGACAATGCGGCGGTTGGTGGCCTGCCATTCGTCGATGCGTTCGGCGCGTTTCTTCAGGGTGGGGGAGCCTTCGCCGGTCCAGACCAGCGCGGCGAGGCCGAGTTTCGCCACGCGGTCGGGAAATTTGTTGGCGAACTGCCCGGCGCGCAACGCGCCCGAAGAGGATCCGAAGAAACAGTATGAGGACAGCCCGGTCGCCGCCTCGACAACCGGCATGGCCGCTTCGAGGTCGTCGACGCCGTCCGCAATATAGGAAAACCCGTCGGTGTGGCTGGATCGACCGTATCCTTCGTGATCCATCGTCCAGACGTCATAGCCGAGCCCGGCGAACGTCTTCATCAGCGAATAGTCGCCGTGCCCCGGCAGTTCCAGGTCGTAGGCCGTGCGCGCTGCAAAGGACGAGCCATGCACCAGGAACAGGACCGGCTTGTCCGGATTGGCGGCGCGGAGAGACGGCGAATAGCGGCGGAACAGGAACAGGTCCACGTCCCCCTTCTTGGTCCAGTGCTCTTCGCTGGTCAGGTCTCCCGGATCATTGGGCATGGTGACGATGGCTTCGGTCATCCTCGGACTTCTCCTGAATGGATACTAGTTCGCTTTGGAGCGTGTTTAAGAGAGATCTAGACTATGCCCGGAGACTGGATGGAAGGGAAGATACCGAGGGGGAAATGCCGACAATACCGCGCCAAGAAGCCGAGGAGCAGTATCGCCGCCGCACTCGCCTGTCGGGATTGTTGATCGGAATGGCGGGGATGTCGGCGCTAATGCAGAAAGAGGCGTAGAGCGCGACCTTAAACACGCCCCCGATCTCGGGCTCACGGAATAGTGTTTCCGTCAGGCTAGCGGCCAGACCCAGAGCAGCATCGGCGTTGCAACGGCGACAATCAGGATTTCGAGCGGTAGCCCCATGCGCCAGTAATCGCCGAACCGGTAGCCGCCCGGCCCCATGATCAGCGCGTTGTTCTGGTGTCCGATAGGGGTCAGGAAGGCGCAGGATGCGCCTATGGCGACCGCCATAAGAAAGCTGTCCGGATTAACGTTCAGACGCCCGGCAATGTCGATCGCCACAGGCGCCATGACGACGGCGGTCGCGGCGTTATTGATAACGTCCGAGAGAGTCATGGTTAGGACCAGTACGACGACAAGCCCGACAACCGCCGGATAGCCTTCGAGCAGACCCGAAATCCCACTGGCCAGGATAGCTGTCGTTCCGGTGGCCTGCATGGCCTGCCCTATCGGGATCATGGCGCCCAGCAGCACAACAATGGACCAGTCGATATCGTCGTAAAGCTCCCGGACCGGGACGATGTTGGTCAGGACCATGCCGACGACTGCGACGCCCAGGGCGACCGCGAAGCCTGTTATTCCCATGGTGGCGGCAGCGATCGCCGCGCCGAACAGGCCGATGGAAAGCCAGGCGAGGTGGTAGCGGCTTCCGTGGATCGGCCGGGCGGCGAGGGGAAGACAGTGCAGGTCTGAAATAGCCAGATGGAGGCGGTCCGCGTCTCCCTCCAGCAGCAAAACGTCGCCGGGCTGGAATCGCAGCTGGTGCAGCCCTTCGTGCAACGACCGGCCCTGACGCGCTACGGCGAGCAGGTTGACGCCGAAATGACGGCGGAGGCGAAGGCTGGCCGGCGTCCGGCCCGCGATATGAGCATCGGGAGTCACCACAGCCTCTGCGACGGCGACGTCCGGTCCGCCGAACAGCCGGGGCTTTTCCACCTCGTCGTCTGCCAGCTCTTCCGTTGAAGCGGGGGAAACGTCTTCTTCTTTCTGTTCTTTTTCAGGTGCAGGCGGAGCGGGCGGACGCAGGTCCAGTTTGGAGAGTGCGGCACTGATCGATTCCGATCCGGCGCGGACAAGGACCACGTCGCCCGCGCGTATCAGCGTCGTCCGTGCAGCGGGGTCCAGTCGGCGGTTTCCGCGCAGCACGCCCAGAACGACGGCGTCTATCTCCTGCATGGTTTCGTCCAGTTCGCGCAGTCTCTTGCCGATAAGCGCGTGTTCGTCCGGCACGCGGGCCTGCGCGATATACCCGTCGATATTCATCAGCTCTTCGCCCGACGGGGTTTCCTGTCGGCCCTTGGGGATCAGCCGCCAGCCGACGAGGGCGACGAACGCGATACCGGCAAGCGCGACCGCCCCGCCAACCGGAGAAAAATCAAACATGGAAAACGGTACGCCTGCGACGTCTTCCCGTATCGCGGCGATGATGATGTTGGGCGGCGTACCGATCAGTGTCACCAGCCCGCCAAGGATTGACCCGTAGGCCAGAGGCATCAGCAGCAGCGACGCCGGCCTGTTTGTTTGCTTTGCCGACTGGATCGCCGCAGGCATCAGCATGGCCAGCGCGCCGACATTGTTCATGAAACCCGACAGGGCTCCGCCGACGCCCGACAGCAGCCCGACATGCGCGGTGGTCGTTTTTACAGGCGGCAGCAGGTTGCGGGCGATCATGTTGACCGCGCCTGAATTTACCAGTCCCCGGCTTGCAACCAGTACGAGCGCAACCGTCACGGTCGCTGCGCTCGCGAAACCGGAGAAGACGTTCTGTGTTTCTACCTGTCCGCCGAGGGCCGCGGCCAGAAGACCGAGCATTGCCACGATGTCGTGCCGCAGTTTTCCCCAGACGAAGAGCGCGAGAATGCCGGCGAGAATACCCAGGAGAAAGATCTGGTCGAATGTCATCAGAAAATTCTAAGCTTTGTTTCCCGCGTGCGAAACCGCGCCGAGAATTGGAAGGGTGACGGATGAACGATGCTCCCGGCATCGATACCTCCAGGATGAAGAGCGCGCTGGACAAGCGCGTGGCGGAGCTGGAGAGGCTTCTCGAGAGCTTCGCCGACACACGGACAGATACGGCGCTCGATCAGCAGAGAATCGGTCGACTGTCGCGCATGGACGCGATCCAGCAGCAGGCCATGGAAGATGAAACGCACCGCCGGAGCGAGCGCGAGCTGGCGCTGTGCCGCGCGGCGCAAAAGCGCATTGCCGATGGCGACTACGGGTACTGTACTGCCTGCGAAGAACCGATCGCGCCCAAACGGCTGGAAAACGACCCTTCCGCCATGCTGTGCATCGCCTGCGCCAGCAGGGCGGGGGCGGGTGGCTGACGGGTGTTACCCGTCCTTTAGTTCTTCGTCTGCCGGGGCGCGTGGGTCGAGTTCCGAAATAGCAGGCGTCGTGCGCGGTAAGGCGGCGAAGGAATTTTTTCGATCCGCGGGCACGGAATCCCGCTGGCGCATGCGCCATACACCGAATCCGACAGCAGCTGCGGCGACAATGCCTGTAAAGACGAACAGGCCGGATGCACCGGTCGCGGTCATTGCCGCTGAGCTTGCAACGGGTCCGACTGTCGCGCCCAGGCTGTAGGCAAGCAAAAGCCCGCTCACGACTCCGACGAAATCCGCATCCCGTGCAAAATCGCTGGCATGCGTGACGGATAGCGGATAGAGCGCGAAGGCGACAGAACCGAACGCGGCAGATAGAAACAGGATCGCCCCCTCTGAACTTCTCGTCAGGATGACCATAGCTACGCTCACGAGAAGGATTCCTCCGCACACCCCGACGATGACGCGGCGGCGGTCCATGCGGTCCGAGAGCACCCCTAAGGGCCACTGCATCCCGAGCCCGCCTATGATCGCGACGGACATGAAGCGCGCAGTGGCGTCGATATCCAGCCCGGCAAGAGGCGCGTAGGCAGGGCCCATCCCGTAGAACGCACCCAGAATGAGGCCGCTGGCGAAAGAGCCGACCACGCCGAGCGGCGACAGCCGGTAAAGGTCGCGAATTTTCATCCTGCTTGGCAAAGGCGGCTTCGGTTGCGGTTGTCGTGTCAACGCAATCGGAACCGCTCCGATCGAGGCGATTGCGGAAACGATGGCGAACAGAACGAATGTGTCCGGCGGAGTCGCGAGCAGCAGGAACTGACCGAACGCCTGCGCCAGGTAAATAAGGATCATGTAGAGCGACATGATCCTGCCCCTTGTGTCGTTGGTGGCGCGCTCGTTAAGCCAGGATTCCGTGCACAGGAACAGGCCTGCCATGCAGGCGCCTTCAAGAAATCGCAGGATTCCCCAGAAAACCGGATCGAAATAAAGGGCGTGGAGTAACGACGCCGCCGAATAGATCGAGGCGAAGGCGGTGAAGGACCGAATGTGGCCAACGGTGGCGATCAGAGTGCTGCCCCTGATCGCGCCGACAGCGAGGCCGCCGAAATAGGCCGCCATTACCGCGCCAGTCGCCAATGTCGGAATTTCCGCCAGCGTCATCCGTACGCCCAGCAATGTCCCGAGCAGCCCGTTGCCAAGCATGATCAGGGAGATGCCCAGGAGGAGGGATGAAATGGCGATGGCAGTATGACGCATCAGAAGTACTGCGGTCAGGGCGCCAGCGGGCTGGTCAGGTCGACCTGCTCGGATCGGCGAATGTCAGCTCCCGGGCGCCCGTCAGGCGACTTCGGGGGCCTGTCTGGAACGCCGCTTGCGTTCGACCGGGTCGAGATAGCGCTTTCGCAGCCGGATCGATTTAGGCGTCACCTCGACAAGCTCGTCATCGTCGATATAGGCGATGGCGCGCTCCAGCCCCAATTTGAGCGGCGGTGTCAGGAGAATAGCGTCGTCGCTGCCGGAGGCGCGGATATTGGTCAGCTGCTTGGTTTTGAGCGGGTTGGCGTCGATGTCCTGGCCCTTGTTGTGCTCGCCAATCAACATGCCGCAATAGACCTTTTCGCCCGGGCCGATCATCAGTGGCCCCCGTTCTTCCAGGTTCCACAGCGCGTATGCGACTGCGTTGCCCTGCTGGGTCGAGATGATGACCCCCTGACGTCGCCCTTCGATGGCGCCGCGGTCCGGCGCGTACTCGTGGAAAATCCGGTGCATCACGCCGGTTCCCCGCGTGTCGGTCAGGAATTCGCCATGATAGCCGATGAGCGCGCGCGAAGGCGCATGAAACACCAGACGCTGCTTGCCGCCGCCCGATGGGCGCATTTCCAGCAACTCGCTGCGACGCGCCGAAAGTTTTTCGACGACCACGCCGGAAAATTCCTCGTCAACGTCGATCACGACCTCTTCGATCGGTTCCGTACGCTTGCCGGTCTCCGGGTCCGTCTGAAACACTACGCGCGGACGGCTGATTGACATTTCGTAGCCTTCGCGGCGCATGGTTTCGATCAGTACGCCGATCTGCAGCTCGCCGCGTCCGGCGACCTCGTACCCGTCGTCGTTTTCAGTGACCTGAATGGCGACATTGCCTTCAGCCTCGCGCATCAGTCGATCGCGTATCATGCGCGACGTGACCTTGTCGCCTTCCTGGCCGGCATAGGGAGAATCGTTCACCGAGAAGGTGACGGCGAGTGTCGGCGGATCGATGGGGCGAGCCTCAATGGGGGCTTCCGAGCCCGGCGCACAGATCGTGTCGGCCACCGTCGTTTTCTGGAAGCCGGACAGGGCGACAATGTCGCCGGCGGCGGCTTCTTCCAGCGGTACGCGTTCCAGACCGCGGAAGGCGAGAATCTTGGTGACCCGGATTCTCTCGACCGGCTTGCCCTCGCGCGTGACGGCAGAGATAGTCTCGTTGGGACGAATTTTGCCGGAGGCGATGCGACCGGTCAGCAGGCGTCCGATATAGGGATCTGCTTCGAGCGTGGTCGCCAGCATGCGGAATGGCGCATCCGCGTCGACCGCCGGTGGCTCGACATGGCTTGCGATCAGTTCGAACAGGGGGGTCAGGCTGTCCTTGGGTCCTTCCGGCTCTTCCGCCGCCCAGCCTTCCTTGGAGGACGCGTAAAGCGTCGGGAAATCGAGCTGCTCGTCATTGGCGTCGAGCGCTGCGAAAAGGTCGAAAATCTCGTCCAGCACCTCGTCAGCGCGGGCATCCGGGCGGTCAACCTTGTTGATCACGACGATGGGGTGAAGCCCCTGCGCCAGCACCTTCGACAGTACGAACTTGGTCTGCGGCATTGGCCCTTCGGCCGCGTCTACGAGAAGGACGCAGCCGTCGACCATGGAGAGTACACGCTCTACCTCGCCGCCGAAATCGGCATGGCCCGGCGTGTCGACGATATTGACCCGGATGCCGTTCCATTCGACAGAGGTACATTTGGCGAGGATGGTGATACCGCGCTCGCGTTCCAGGTCGCCCGTATCCAGCGCCTGCGATTGTACAGACTGGTTGTCGCGAAACATGCCTGACTGCCGCATCAGGCAGTCGACCAGCGTGGTCTTGCCATGATCGACATGGGCGACGATCGCGATATTCCTGAGGGAAGCGGCGCTGTTTGTCATTTTTTTCCGGAAATTCGGGGGCTTCGGTGCGCCCGATATAGAGGGTTCCCCGCGTCGGTTCAATCAAAACCGGCTGATGCGGAAACTGTCACGCGAGCTGTTCCTTGACCCTGAGAAGCTCGATGCTCGGCCAGTCCTGGCCGGCGCGGTCGAGATGCCATGCGTTGCGGGCCAGGAACACCGGATCGCCGCGGTGATCGTCAGCGATATCGCCCGAATTGCCGTCAACGAATTTCTTGATTTCGGCGTCGTCTCCGCCAAGCCAGCGCGCCGTCATCAGGCTGGTCGGTTCGAACCGGACCGGTACGTCGTACTCCGTACGGATGCGGTCTGCCAGAACCTCGAACTGGAGCGCGCCGACGACGCCGACGATCCAGTCTGTGCCGATACGCGGTTTGAATACGCGGGCGACGCCTTCCTCGGCGAGTTGTTGCAGCGCGCGGCCAAGATGCTTGGCGCGCATCGGATCGGTGGGGCGTACTGCCTGAAGATGCTCCGGCGCGAAGCTTGGAATTCCGGTAAAGCTGAGTGACTCGCCCTCGGTCAGAGCATCGCCGATATGCAGATTGCCATGGTTCGGAATGCCGATGATATCGCCGGCCCAGGCTTCCTCCGCCAGCTCGCGGTCGCGGGCGAGGAACAGCACCGGGTTATGCAGTGCGATCTGCTTGTCGGTGCGAACATGCTTCAGCTTCATGCCGCGCTTGAAATGGCCCGAACACAGCCGGAAAAACGCAATCCGGTCTCGGTGCTTGGGGTCCATGTTGGCCTGGATCTTGAAAACGAACCCCGCGACCTTGTCCTCCGCCGGCTCAACGGCGCGCTCGACGGTCGCTTGCGGTTGCGGTACCGGCGCGTTGGTCACCAGCCCGTCCATCAGCTCCGCCACGCCGAACGCGTTGATGGCGCTGCCGAAATAGACCGGCGTCAGATTTCCTTCCAGATAGGCCTCTCGGTCGAAGGGCGGACACAGTCCGCGCGCCATCTCCACCTGTTCGCGAAGTTCGGCGACGGCGTGGGCAGGCAGCAGCTCGTCCAGTTTGGGATCGTCGAGTCCGGAGCAGGTTTCTACCTGATGCGGTTTCTCGCCCCGCGCGCCCCGGTCCACCAGCACCAGCTGGTCGCGCAACAAATCGTAACAGCCGAGAAAGCCGCGCCCCATCCCGATCGGCCAGCTGGCCGGGGTCACCTCGATCTGCAGCGTCTGTTCGATCTCGTCGAGCAGATCGAACGGGTCCTGCGCCTCGCGGTCCATCTTGTTGATGAAGGTGGTGATCGGCATGTCGCGAAGGCGGCAGACCTCGAACAGCTTTCGGGTCTGCGGCTCGATGCCGCGGGCCGCATCGATCACCATCACCGCGGAATCGACCGCCGACAGCACGCGATAGGTATCTTCCGAGAAATCCTCATGGCCCGGCGTATCGAGCAGGTTGAACGTCTTGTCCGCATACTCGAACGTCATCACAGACGCCGTGACGGAAATGCCGCGCTCACGCTCCACCTTCATCCAGTCAGATCGCGCGCGCCGCTGCTCGCCTCGCGCCTTGACTGCTCCGGCAAGCTGGATCGCGCCGCCGAACAGCAACAGCTTCTCGGTCAGCGTCGTCTTGCCCGCGTCGGGGTGCGAGATAATCGCGAAAGTCCGTCGGCGGGCGATTTCTGAGGGCAGGGTTTCCATGGGTGGCGGGTATGTGGCACCGGCGGTCCGGCGCGTCAAGGATCGATCGGTTTGCGCGCTGGCATCCCTTGCGGGGCGTTCGATTTGACCCTACGCTTTTGGGGGCATGGCGGCGATAACAATCACGACCCGCCGGCGCAGTCTTCACGGGCTCATATTTCAGGGAGAAACAGACCATGAAAGCGACAGTCTTCACGTTATCCGCGCTTGCCGGAGCGGCCACGCTGGCGATAGCCGTCACATCCGGCGCCGCGTTGGCGCAGTCGAAACCCGATATCCGGATTTCCACCGGGCGTCAGGGCGGCGCGTACTACAACATGGCGGCGGTTGTCGCCGATGCGCTTTACCGTAGCGGCAAGGTGAACTCGGCAACGGCGGAATCGTCCTCGGGCGGTCCGGAAAACATGCGTCTCCTGACCAAGGGCACGGTGCAGATCGGCGCGACCGACATGGTCTGGTCGGTCAAGGCGCGCAACGGCGAGAAGCCGTACACGCAGAAGCACGATATCTACACCGTCGCGCCGCTCGGCCAGTGGCCACTGTTCTTCGTGACCCCTGCCGACTCCAAGATCAAGACCATCGCTGATCTCAAGGGGCGGCGAGTCGCCGTCGGCGCGCGCGGCAGCGGAATGGAAAACCACACGCGCCTGATCCTCGGCGCGGCTGGCATGACGTTCGACGACATCAAGCCGATCTATCTTTCCTTCCGGCCGGGCGCCCGCGCGGTGAAGGATGGCAAGGCGGAAGCGCAGTTCCAGTGCTGTGTGCCGAATCCGGCGCTGACCGAACTCAGCGAGCTATCCAAGGTTCGCGGGGTCGAACTGGGTTCGGCCAAGGCGAAAATCCTGGCGCTGCCGGTCTATGGCGAGATGACGCTGAAGAAGGGGGCGTTCAAGGGACAGCCAGCCGATATTCCGGCGATCGCCGACGTGAACGCCTGGTATGCGCACAAGAGCCTGCCGGACGATGTCGCCTATCTCTACGCGAAGACCATCATCGACAACTACAAGACCTTCGCGAAGAAGATGCCGCAATTCGCTACCGTGGGCGACATTCACGCCCAGGTGAAGACGAAGGGCATCAAGGCGCTTGAAATCGGCGCGCCCCTGCATCCCGGTGCGATGAAGGCATACAAGGAAGCAGGCATCCTGAAGTAGAAAGTGAGGATGCTCCCCTCCCTGGCCCTCGCCCGCATACCGAGACGGGCCAGTAGGAGGGCGATGGAATCCACGGAAATTTTGCGCGCGCCATGACAGAGTCCCCGGAAGAGACCGGTCCGTCCGTACCCGTCTGGTGCGACCGTCTTCGCTCGACCCTGGCGGTGGGGATTTTCTGCTTCGGCGTCTGGACGGTCCTGACATGGGATTTCGACGATGCCGAAATCAGGGCCATCTTTCTGGGATTCACGCTGCTCTACAGCCTTAGCTTTTTCGGGCCCGGCAAGCGGGCGCGGGGCAGGGCGGGGCTCGCCGCCGATCTTCTGGCGGCGGCGCTCGGCATCGGCGTCGCCGCCTACATAGCGCTCGATTTCGAAAACGTGTTCAACCGGGCCGGCGCCGTGACCGAACTCGATCTCGCGGTGGCTGCAGTCGCCATCGTCGTGATACTGGAGGCGACGCGCCGCACCGCCAGCTGGGCGCTGCCCATCCTGTCGGTGGTGTTCCTGCTGTATCCGCTGGTCTACGGGCCCTACATGCCTGGGCTGCTCAAGGCGTCGCCGTTCGGGCTGGAGCGGGTGCTGACCGGCCAGTATCTGTCGCTCGACGGCATTCTCGGTCCCGCCATAAAGGTGATGATCGACTATATCTTCCTTTTCATCATCTTCGGCGCATTCCTGCAGCGCTTCGGCGTCACCGAGTTCTTTATCGATTTCGCCAAGGCGATCGCCGGCAACAAGCGCGGCGGCAGCGCCAAGGTTGCGGTGGTGGCGAGTTCGCTGATGGGAACCGTGTCGGGTAGCGCGGTCGCCAATGTGGTGTCGACCGGGGTGATCACCATTCCGATGATGCGGCGCGAGGGCTACCAGGCGGCGTTCGCCGGCGCGGTGGAGGCGTCGGCCAGCACTGGCGGGCAGATCATGCCGCCGATCATGGGCGCAGCGGCGTTCCTGATGTCGGAATTCGCCCGCATACCCTATTCGCAGATTATCCTGCACGCGCTGGTCCCGGCGATCCTCTATTTCGCGACCGTCTGGCTCGCCGTGCATTTCGAGGCGATCCGGCTGGGGCTGAAAGGCGCAGCGTCGGAGACGCTGCCGCGGCTCTGGCCGGTCCTGCGCGAGCGCGGCACCGGGCTGATCCCGATCGTGTTCGTCACCACGCTGATCATGATGGATCACAATCTCGCTGAATCCGTGCTGATGAGCATCGTCGTAACGGTGCTGTGCGCAGCGGTGACGCCGGCGATGCGGCATCTGGTGACTGTACCCAATCTTGTCGGCGCCATCAGAGAAGGGATCGACAATTCGATCTCGCTGTTCACCGCGTCGGCCTGCGCGGGGATCGTGATCGGCGTGGTGTCGCTGACCGGGCTCGGGCTCAAGATCAGCACCATGATCATCGACATATCCGCCGGCGTGGCGGTGGTGGCGCTGATCCTGTCGGCCATCACCTGCCTGATCATGGGGCTCGGCCTGCCGACCCAGATCATCTATCTGACGCTGGCCATCCTTGTTGCGCCGGGGCTGGTCGAGATGGGAATCTCGGTGGCGGGGGCGCATCTGTTCATCATGTATTTCGGGATGATGTCGATGGTGACCCCGCCGGTTTGCTTTGCCGCCTTCGCGGCGGCCAGCATATCCGGGGCGAAGATGATGCAGACCGGGGTGATGGCCTTCCGGCTCGCGCTGGCGGGACAGCTCATCCCGTTCCTGTTTGCCTACAATCCGGGCCTGCTGCTGATCGGCGGGCCGGTCGATATCGTTCTCGATATTGTAAGGGCGCTGGCGACCCTGTTCGCCGCAGGGCTCGCCTTCGAGATCTTCCGCATCACGCCGTTCGAGCGCGACGACAGCGTGGCGAAGCCGATTATCTATCTGCGCCGCCTGACGCTCGGGATCGCCACCGCGCTGCTGATTTTCCCTGAAATGCAGACCACACTGGCCGGTGCGGCCCTTCTTGCCGCCGGTCTGGCGCTGACGCTTCTCCCCGGCTACGCGGCCGGTCGCAAGGACAAACAGCCGGTTCCAGATTCGGCGGAGTAATCCCTTGGCTAACCGACAGATTGCTATGCCGGTCTTCGCCTATACCGGTTGTTTTACCTCGGAAAGCCGGAGGGGTGAGGGGACGGGCATCGGCATTTACCGGGTGAATGCGGAAACCGGCGTGTGGCGCCGGATCGGAGGCGTCGACGGGCTGACCAACCCGTCCTGGCTGCTCGCCAACGCAGCGGGAACGATGCTGTACGCGCTGCACGCCGACATGGATTACGTCACCTCCTTCGCCATCGACCGCGCGACCGGGGCGCTGACTGAGGCCGGGCGCGCGAAGGCGGGCGGGGTGAACGGCGTCAGCGCCAAGATCGATGCGTCCGGCAAATGGATGGTGGTCGCCAACTATGCCAGCGGGCATGTGTCTGTTCTGCCCATTCGGACAAACGGAACGCTTGGTGACGCGGCGCAGTCGGTTCACCTGCCGGGTGAACCGCGCCCGCGCTATCGCGTCGGTCATCAGGAATCTTCGCATCCGCATGATGTGATGTTCGACCCGACGGGCCGGTTCGTCGGCATCCCCGACAAGGGGCTGGACAAGACTTTCATGTTCAAATTCGATGCGAAGAGAGGCCGTATCGCCCCGGCGGGGAAGGGCGGGTTTATAAATGCCCGGGCCGGTTCTGGACCGCGCCACATGGCGTTTCATCCGGAGCTGTCGGTTGCCTGGGTGCTGAACGAGCTCGACAGCACCGTTACGACTTGTCGCTGGAATGGGCGCACGGGCGTTTTGTCGCCCATTGAGGTGACGTTGACCCTGCCCGGCGATTTCACCGGCGACAACCAGACATCTGAAATTGAATACGTTGCGCGGAGCAACCGGCTCTATATCTCGAACCGGGGCCATGACAGCATCGCCATGTTCCGGCCCGACCGGAAAACCGGGCGCCTCAAGCTGCTCGGCTGGGAAAAGAGCGGCGGGAAGATACCGCGTTTCTTCGGTTTCGATCCGGCCGGAAAATTTTTCTATGTCGCGAACCTAAGAGGCAACAATATCGTGCGTTTTGCGGTCGATCCGCGGACGGGCGCGCTCAAGCGCTCCGGCACAGCCTGCCGCACGAATAGTCCCTGCGCGATTGCCTTCGTAAGGACGACCTAGATCCGCTTTTCGACCCCGCGCTTGCGGCCCTGATCGACGTTCAGGAACAGATCGTCGACCGACAGCTTGCGCTTCATCAGCGCCTGCTCGTGCGAATAATTGGCCATGTTCTCCAGCGTTTTGAGGTTCTGGTCGGTCAGCCCGTATTCCCACGGATCGGTGCCGAGGATTTCCTCCTGTTCCTCCCACGCTTCCCGGTACCAGGCGAGCGGCACGATGCGCGGGTTCACCATGGTCTTCATGGCGATGGCCTTGGCCTGGTTGAGCGCGTGATACATGTTGATCGGCACCCAGGGATATTTCTCGACGATATCCTTCTTAATGCCGGTGATGTGCATGATCGGGAACATGCCGGTCTTTTTGAAGAAGCTGATTTCCTCGTTCTTGTAGTCGGGCCAGAGGCGAGCGACGCGCGGATCGCCCTGCATGAAGGGCTTGATGATTGACGAATGGATGCAGGCGTCGAGCTCTCCGGTCGCCACCATGTCCTCGACCGACTTGTCGTTCGGCAGCGTCTGCAGCCTGATGTCGTCCGGCAGTTCGACCGGAATGTCCTGATCGAGCTCCTGGAACCATTCGATGGAGCGGTGCGGCACGCCGTACTCATGTTCCAGAATGCCCTTCATCCACAGAATGGCGGTGACCTGCCAGTGCTTGATCCCGACCTTCTTGCCGATCAGGTCCTTGGGCTCCTTGATCCCGGCGTTCGTGTTGATGAACACGAATCCGTGCCGGAAGCGGCGATGCAGGAAGACAGGGATGGCGTCGAACGGCTTGTCCTGATCCTTGGCGACCAGGTAGGTCGAGCACGACGCCTCGGCCATGTCGAAATCCTGGTTGTTGTAGAACCGCCAGTGCCGCGTCGTGGAATCCATGTCGGTCAGCACGGTCAGGTCGATGCCGTCCGGCTTTACGATCCCATCGATCAGCGGTCGAGTGATGGCGTAATCGCCGCAGGCGAGGGTCAGCGGAATGTTTTTACTCATGGCGGTTAGTTCCTGTCCGAAATTGCGTGTCCCTTTTTAGCCGAAGGGGAGAGCGGAAAAAACCCGATGCCGATCTTCCTTCATCGATATAGTACACGACCTGTCATCCCCGACATGATCCGGGGTCCAGTAGACGGTGCAGGCGGCACGGTTGGCTGGACCCCGGATCAAGTCCGGGATGACAAGAAAATCGTTGGCGGATGGTACGCGTCGCTGTCCCAAAGATTGCGACTAGTCCGCCGGCCCGATTGGGCCAGTGCCCGGATGCGGCAGGCGGATGCCGCGGCCCAGCTCTACCGCTTTCTCATAGACGTAATGGCACATGGCGATGTCGTGGGCGACGAGGCCGGTCGTGTGGATCAGGTTACGCTCGGCGTCGCTTTCCCGGCCCGGTTTCTCTCCCCGCACCAGTTCGTGGATTTCGGCATGCAGCATGTCGCGTGTGAACAGGCCGGTTTCAGCCGAATGGCGAAAATGCTGCATCAGCATGTTCATTTCCCAGCTGTCGACCGCGACCTTGTCCATCTTCGGCCAGCCTTCCGGGTCGAATTCGCGCCGTGTGAAGGAAACGTAGGTCGCGCCTTCCTTGAGCCACGGTTCGCGGCACATGATTTCGTCCGATGTGGTGCCGCCAATGCCGATATCGGCGCCGGTTACGACCTCCTCGATGCTGCTCTTGGCGATTACCGGAATGCCGAGCTTCGCCGACCATTTCGCGGCGAACGCCTCGCGCGTTTCGGGTCGGCGCGAGGTGCAACGGATCTCCTCGATCCCGTCATAAAGCTCGACAAGGCAGCGCAGCGCGTTGGTCGCCATCGTGCCGACCCCGACGATACCGACGATCTTCGGGTCCCTGGGCCCAAGATATTTCAGCCCGAGGATCGTCGCCGCCGCGCTGCGGATGGCGTATGTCCAGTGCTCCTCGACAATTGCGCGCGCGTGCCCGGTATTCGGGTCGGTCAGGACAACCCAGCGGGCGCATTCGAGCTGTCCCACCGTATTGCGGTCGCCGTCGTTGAAATAGTTGTAAAGGCGCACGCCGGTGACCGGCGTTTCCTTCAGCAGCGCGCATTTGACGTGCCAGTGATTGTGAAACGGCTCGGCGATGTCGAGCTTGAAGCTCGGCGGGGTCGAGGTCATTACCGTATCTTCGCCCTGCATGCGGTAGATATCCTCGGCGATATCCAGCGCTTCCTTCGCAGTCAGCAGGTCCACCGTGTCGGCATAGGGGACGTAAAGCAGGCCCTGTTCGTCTGTCATTGTAGTGAGTTCCTAATCCAGTATCGCCGTAGCCTCGATCTCCATGATCAGCTCCCGCTTTACCATGGAATCGACTACGACGCAGGTCGCGGCGGGGAAGGGCGGGGTAAAAAATTTCGGCCGCCATTCGAGGATCGAGGGAAACTGCGACAGGTCGGTGAGGAAGATCGTAATCTTGACGATGTCCGACATGTCCCCACCGGCCGCCTCGATGGCCGATTTCAGGTAGCCGAACACACGTTCCGCCTGCGCATCCGGGTCGAGATTGCCCTCGGATGCTTCGGGCTCAGCCGTCTGGCCCGAGATGAAGACGAACTTGCCCTTTTTCGCGACATGGGTGAACTGCCCCGGCGGGGGCAGATCCGGCACCTCGACGACTTCGAAACCCATTGATCTGTTCTCCTTCGTACGAAGAGGTTACGGTGCTGTCGGTAAGGTTGACTGTCAACGGCGGGAAACAGAATGGGTAAAGGTAATTTTCATCGTGTGCGGATCGATGATGCCCCGACGGTCCCGCTTCCCCTGGGGCGGGGAACTGTCTACCGGCTGGTCGATCCGGAAATCGGCGCGGCCAACGCCGATATACATGTGAATGTGATCGAACCCGGGGCCTCGCGCGGTGAGATCCATTTTCACGAAAGAGCCGAGAATACGTATATCGTCGTCGAAGGACAGCTTGAAGTGTGCATCGAGGGCGGCGAACGCCATGTCCTGGAGGCAGGAGAGGTTGGATATATTCCGCCCGGACTGGTTCACACGGCAACGAACGCACGGGACGACATGCCGTGCCGGATTGTCGAGATCTATGCGCCCGCCGGACCGGATTTTCACGAGGTGGAGGGCTGGCCGGGCGGCATAGAGCCGCCGACGCGGTAGGAGAAGTCTATGGAAGTTACCATCGCGCTCGAAAGATACGAACGCCATGTGCCGTTCTTTACTGGCGAACTGACGCCGCCTGATGGGATCGTTCTGAAACCGCTGGAGATCGGTGAGACGTCGATGCGCCGCGACGGGATGGACAGGCATCGGCGCATGCTGCAGGACCTGGAATTCGATGTCTGCGAGATGGCGCTTGGGTCCTATATCCTCGGCCTGTCGCGCGATCCGGATTTTCCGATGGTCGGCGTGCCCGTTATCCCGCGGCGTTACTTTTCGATGAGCCAGATCTACGTCAATGCGGATGCCGGCATAGAGGGGCCGAAAGACCTGATCGGCAAGAATGTGGGGATCAACGCGTTTCAGGTGACGCTGTCGATCCTGGCAAAGGGCGACCTGAAACGCGAATACGGCGTTGCCTGGGAGGACATCAACTGGCACTGCATGCGGCCGGAGCAGCTGCCGGTGGAGTTCAAACCGGGCGTATCGGTCCAGCGTATTCCGGAAGGCGCCAATATCGGCGATATGCTCGTGTCAGGAGAACTTGATGCGCTGATTTCGCCGCAACGGCCGGCGAGCGTGTCAGCCTCGCTGCTTGCCGCCGGAAACAGGGTGCGCCGATTGTTTCCCAACCCGAGGAAAGAAGACGAGCGTTATTTCCGGAAATACGGATTCTTTCCCGCAATGCATCTGCTGGTGATCCGCCGCGAACTGGCGGAAAAGGCGCCTGATCTCGCTCCGGCGCTGATCGAGCTTTGGGAGGAATCCAAACGGCGGTCCTTCGAATATTACGAGGACCCTGCCTATTCCCTGCTTGCCTGGACGTCCGACGCGTACGAGGCGCAGCAGGACAGGCTGGGAGCGGACATCTGGCCCTCTGGAGTCGCGGCCAACCGGGTCAATCTGGAAATGTTTCTGGACTACTGCGACGATCAGGGCCTGCTCGACCGCAGGCTTTCTGTTGAGGAACTGTTCTTCGAAAATGTTCGGGACAGCTGACTGCCCGTAATTCAGGGCGTTCGTCCTGATTTCCCGAAAATTTCTTTCCGGATTTTGCGCAAATTTACCTGGCCTTAATTGCTGCCGTTTATCAACGCCGTCGCAAATGTCTGATAGCGGAGTTGGTGAATGGTTCCCTTGAAACGAATTTTTGGTTTTTCCCTTTCGATGGTCATGGCGACAGCTGTGCTCGGTCAGGCGATTGCCGGCCCTGTCACCGGCAAGTCTCGCGCTGAGTGGAAAAAGGAGTACGTCCGCCCGGCCGAGACCCCGTTTCCCGAGGATAACCCTTATTCGAAGCCCAAGGCGGAACTCGGGCACAAGCTGTTCTTTGATCCGCGGCTATCGGGCAATAACTATATTTCCTGCGGGACCTGCCATAATCCCAGCTTCGCCTGGGGTGACGGCCTGCCCAAGGGCATCGGCAACGCGATGACCGTCCTCGGTCGGCGGACGCCGACGATCCTGAATCTGGCCTGGGCGGATTCCCTTATGTGGGACGGCCGGTTCGACACGCTGGAAGAACAGGCGCTCGGTCCCATGGCCGCTGCAGTCGAAATGAACCAGCAGATGGATCAGGTCGTCGGCGAGCTTCAAGAGGTCCCTGAATACAGGGCGCTGTTCAATATTAGCTTTCCCGGCTCCGGTATTACGATCGAGAATATCGCGAAGGCTATTGCCACCTACGAACGGACGGTGGTCAGCGGCGTAGCGCCTTTTGACCGCTGGATCGCCGGCGACGAAGACGCCATTTCTGTGTCGGCAAAACGCGGGTTCGACCTGTTCAACGGCAAGGCCAACTGCGTTGCCTGCCATTCCGGCTGGAACTTCACCGATGGCAGTTTTCACGATATCGGGCTTGGGGACAAGGATATCGGCCGTGGAAAGGAACTTCCCGGCGTCAAGATGATGCAGCATGCTTTCAAGACGCCTACGCTTCGCAATGTGGTGGAACGCGCTCCTTACATGCATGACGGCACACTGAAGAATCTCTATTCCGTCGTCCGTCACTACAATGATGCGGGCGTGAGCCGCCCCAGCCGGTCCCAGAAAATTTTTCCGCTCAAGCTGACGGATGCGGAGATGGACGATCTGGTCAGCTTCATGAAGATACTTAGTAGTGATGATACGCATGTTGTCCTGCCGCGCCTCCCTGCCGTTGACCAGTCTCTGGCAGGCAGCATCAAGGGCGTAGCTCCCGCTGCCGGCGGAGGTCAGGCGGTACCGTCGAAATCCGCCAAGACATGCGGCGGCGGATTTATGCACTGGGTGTCTTGCAACCAGTAGCCGTCCCTCAAACGGAAGGCGGGCGGCACCGAACCAGCCCGTCTCCCGCTTTGCAGCAAATCGGACTTTTTCAAAGCCAAGAGGAAGATGTCATGAAAATGCGAATTGTGTTTGCCGCTGTCGCGCTCGCCTTCGGGACCGTATCGGCCAATGCAGCTGAGGTCGTCGTCGACCAGTCGGCCAAGAAATTCGACAAGAAAAAGGTCAGCATCAAGGTCGGTGACAGCATCAAGTTCACCAACTCCGACTCGATCACGCACAATGTCTATTCCCGGAAGGGAATGAAGTTCGATCTCGGCGCGCAGAAGCCCGGTGCATCGGCCAGCCAGGTGTTCGACAAGGCGGGCAAGTTCAAGGTCCGCTGCGCCATTCATCCGCGGATGAAGCTGGATGTCGAAGTCAATTAACCGGTTTTCGCCGGACCGGCAGACGGCCTTCCTTTACTTTCACCTTGGGAGTCCCCCGTGTTGAAAACGTCAATCCGATCCCTGTCGCTCCTGGCCGTTCTGTTTGCGGCAGGCGGCGCTACGGCAGAAGAGCACATCGTTCGTATCGTGAGCGAATACGAAAACCTTCGTATGACCTTTGTGCCCAAGCACCTGACGGTCCGTTCAGGCGATACCGTCACCTGGATTAACGAGGCCGCTGAAGAACATAACGTCTTTAGCTATCCGGACGGCGTACCGAAGGGAGCGGAATACCTGAAAAGCCCGATAATGACCAAGGCCGGCGAGAAGTGGTCGTACACATTCCGTACCGCGGGTACCTATGAGTATCACTGCATTCCCCATCTTCCGATGGGCATGCATGGGCAGGTGGTGGTCGACCGCCCTTCGAAGGCAGGCGAGTTTCACAAGCCGTCCCGCGCCGAGATCAACGACTATCGCGCCCAGCTCGAAAAATACTTCGATGAGGACGAATTCAAGTTTCGGCCGAGATCCGGAAGGCATAAGCGCCAGAAGGCCGATGCGGGTCATGCAGCGGGGCACGGCAAGCATCACTGACGCCTCATACCGAGACGGGAATCAAGTGTTAGGGAAGCCCATGTCGTGGGTCAGGAGATGACTATTCCGCGAAAACTCCTGGGTGCTTTCGGGGTCCTGATTGCTCTGGCGGGGCTTCAGGGAGGCTTCTCGATCAAGACTATTTCCGGAACCGGGGCTCTCGTCGCGACGACTTATGAAAAATCCCTGATGCTCATCAATTTTGTCCGGTCCGCAGAGGGAAATTTTCTTATGGCCAAATCCCTGCTTCAGGCGCAACACTCTAACGGGAGCGGTCTCCAGAATGAGATTGGGGCGACGGTCAAAAAATTCGGTGAAGATCTTGAGATCGTCGCCGAACGGGCGACGACGAGCCGAACAAAAGCGCTGGTCGCTGATCTCGTCAATCTCCGCGAAGAATGGAGCAAGACCATCCTGGCAGCGGCTACGGATATGTCCAACGGACAGCTTTCGGAAAAAACCGAAGCACTTTCCTTGGTCCTTTCGGCCAAACTCGATTCCTTGATCGTGTTCTCTCTGGAAGATGGGTACAACTTCCGGAAAGAAGCCGGAAAGAAGGTCGAGAATGCTCTCCAGCTCAACATAGCTGCGGCGGGGGCGGTTGCCCTGCTTGGAGTGCTGATTGCCAGCCTGATGGGTCTCACGATCAGCAGGCCGATTAATCGAATTACCGATACGACCATAAAGCTTGCCGAAGGTGCTATCGACCTCGAGATTCCCGAAGCGCATCGCAAAGACGAAATCGGAAAGATTGCGGCGGCGCTGGCAGTCTTCAAGGACGGCGTTCTCGAACGGCGCGAAATGACGGCGCGTAACGAAGAATCTGCCCGAAAGGACCGTGAACGGGCTGCGGCAATCGAAAGTTCTGTCGCGGAGTTCGAAGAAGAAGTTACGTCAATGCTAGCGACCATCGAAAAATCAATGGGTGATTTAACGCGTTCGACTGAGGGCATGATCCACCTGTCGGCGGAATCGAACAAGCATTCGTTCAGTGCCGTGTCGGCATCGGAAAAGGTGTCGGATCGCATACAGTCGGTTGCTTCCGCGACTGACGAACTGTCCGCTTCTGTGGCAGATGTCGGAAAGAGGGTTTCCGAGGCACGCAGGATTGCCGTCGCCGCAGTATCGGAGGTCGCGCAGGCGAACGGGAAAATTCATGGTCTTGCAGAAGCCGCGCAAAAGATCGGCGATGTTGTCGACATGATCAACGATATTGCTGCGCAAACGAATCTGCTGGCGTTGAATGCGACGATCGAGGCGGCCCGCGCCGGCGAGGCAGGCAAGGGCTTCGCCGTTGTGGCGTCGGAGGTCAAGTCGCTCGCGACCCAGACGGCGAAAGCGACGGAGGAAATAGCCGGTCAGGTTTCCGGGATTCAGGGCGTCACCGGAGAGGCCGTGACCGCAATCGACGGCATTTCCGAAATCATCCGTCAGATCAACGAAATTTCCAACGATATAACGACGTCGATCCAGGACCAGAATTCGTCGACGGTGGAAATCGCCGGAAATATTCAGGAAGCCGCTTCCGGAACCCGCGAGGTGACCGGCAGCATCGGCGACGTCAATTCTGCCGCGGCGGAAACCGGGAACACCGCGTCCACCGTTCTGAATTCAGCCACGGTGCTGTCAGATCAGGCGTCGATGCTGCGCGGCCGGATCGGAGAATTCCTTCAGACGATAAAAGCCGCCTGAGCGGAACGTCAGTATAGTTCGCCTGGTATCCGCCTGGCGTATTCCGCATCGTAGCGTTCGGCGTCCTTATCGCCGCCGCCGGTACGGAACGCCGCAAAGGTGCCGCTGGTTGGAATACCCTCTGGCGGATTGAGGCCAGCATCCCAGAAATCGGAGCGGATCAATGCCTTCGGGCAGTGGTGGAAGGCCTGCTCGACCGTGACGACCGTGACGGAGCGGGGCAACTTTCCCTGGGCTTCGCAAAGTTTCATCAGGTCGGGATCGGTAGTGATCCGGGCGTTGCCGTTGACCCGGTAGGTGACGTTGCTGCCCGGCACGATGAAAATCAGCCCGACCTTCGGGTTCTTGAGGATATTCTTCAGCCCGTCGAGTCGGTTATTGCCCGGTCGATCGGGAACCAGTAGGGTGCGCTCGTCGAGCATCTTCACGAAACCGGGGGCGTCTCCCTTGGGCGAACAGTCGATCCCGTCTTCCGTCGCCGTTGCCATGATCAGAAAGGGAGCGGACTCGATGATCTTTCGCCCCGGTTCCGTGACGTAATCCGTTTCCTTAAGCAGCACTGCTTCCTTGGGCGCCGGGTACAGGTCCGCGAGCGCTTCAAGCGTCGTGACTGCGTGTGCGTCGTGCCGGGAAATCGTGTCCATTTGCCATTCTCCGTCGCTTATGACGGAGAGGATATAGCAAAAGTGTCAGTCGTCCTTTACGAAATCGAACGCTTCGCCGGCGGGAGCGTAGATCTCGTATATCTCGAACGGCGCATCGGACACGTTCCGCAGTGAATGTTTCGCCCCTGCGGGAATGTATATCACGTCGTCTTCCCGGATGGTGTAGGTCTCTCCCTCAACCACCAGCTTTCCCTCGCCGGTTTTGACGATATAGACGTTGTCAGCCTTCGAATGATGGTGATAGCTGCCGCCGGGTTCCTTCGCGTCCAGCCGGTTGAGGTGAACGTCGAGCGCTGTCGCGCCGATATCGGTGTTGACGAAGCGAAGCTGCGAGCCGCGTCCGCCTTTCATGGGCACGGTTTCGGCTTCTCCGGCGCGGATGATTTTCAGTTCAGCCATTTCCAAGAATTCCTGCGATAGAGGGTGCCGTCTCGAAGACGATCAGGATACCGAAGACAACGGTCGCTAGCCCTATTGCGGCATTGAAGCCGTTGAAGCTCCATTTAGCATAGCGCGCGGAGGCGCGAAGCGGCAGCGCAATGGTGAAGGACAGGATGGCCATGCCGATCATTGAACCGGCCCCGAACAGCGCCACGTAAATCAGTACCGTCAGCATGTCTCCCTGTTCCGTCACGGCGAGCAGCAGAAGGGCTGCGGAGCCCGCCAGCCCGTGCATGAGGCCGACCATCAGCGCGCGCGTCGGCAGACCTCGCGGATGACGATGGCTATGCGCGACTTCGTCATGCGGTGCGTCCTTGCTGTGACTGTGCAAATGAAGGTGATAGCCGTCTTCATCATGGCTGTGGCCGTGCAGATGCATTTTTTTCGCTATCGCCCGGCGGATCACGTCGCCGCCGAGGGCGATCAGCATCAGCCCGACGATGAATTCGGCGATCGATGCAAGCTGTTCGGGGAAGCCGATATCCATCGCCAGTACGACGGCGCAGACGACGAACAGCATGATCGTATGGCCGAGGCCCCAGGCAATGCCGGTGCGGACAGTTTCGGAAGTAGATCGGCTCCTGGTAGCAAGGCTGGCCACAGCGGCCAGATGATCCGCGTCCAGCGCGTGGCGCAGGCCGAGAAGAAATCCGATGACAAAAATGTAGAGCAAGAGTCAGGCCTGCCCGGGCTGGGTAAACAGCAGCGATTTGATGATCAGCGGCACGACGCGCGATTCCGGGATCATCTCGCCGACATCGATAAAGTCGAACTCGCGCAGCTGGACATTGTCGATGGAAATCACCTCGCCCTTCACGCAAAGCTCGCGGACAAGGATATTGCCGATTGTCTTGCCAGCGTCTCCGTCCATAACGATGATCAGCGGCAGGGATTCATCGGCTACCGTATTTGGCAGGCCCTGGCAGATTCCGCTCGCCAGAGCATGCAGCCGCGCATGCAGCGGGTCGCCGCCCCAGCGGAAGGCAATGGCGAGGTGCTGTTCGCCTTCGGTCATGTCGAGCCGCGTATGGGCCGCGGCGATGTGATCGGAAACGTCCTGCGCCGTGAAGTCGACCGTCAGGTCGATGTCGAGATGGGCGACCGGTACATTGCGGATCGGAAGCTGCTCGGGGTTTGAGATAAAGATCGTGTTTCCGCTGACCTGGACGGTGAACTGGGACGCGCCCACGACGGTGGCGCGGATGCCCTGACCCGGGTCGTAGACAGGGTGCGGTATGCGCTTGTGGCCCAGCGCATGGCGAAGTTCATGGGCCAGCGACTTGCCGAGATCGCCGTGGTCTTCGGTTTCGCGCTCATAGATGAATTCCGATACGCCGCCCGAAAAGGTAATCGCGTCGATCGCCGGATCCCTGGGAAGGTGTTCGGTCAGGGACAGGGCCTGACAGAGTGAATCGTCCGGTTCCCGGTTGGCGTAGGCGACGATCACTTCGACCATGCGTTTGATGATCGCCTTGCGGTCGTCGTTGGACAGCTTTTCGCCAAGCTCCAGCGAAATGCCGATATCGTCGGCGATCTGGCGCGCAGGACCTTCGATCCGGTTCATCCTGCCGTCTTCGTCGAACGCGATGAGGCGTCCGCCGACCGCGAAGGCAGAAGTGGCCAGCAGGCGACCGCCGTGGCACAGGCCGAGCTTCACCGTGCCGCCGCCGACGTCGATATTGAGGATAGTCTTGTGATCCTGTCGCGAGACGGCAACCGCGCCGGAGCCGTTGGCCGCCATCAGCGCTTCCAGATGGTGGCCGGCCGACGCGCAGACGAACTTGCCGGATTCCTCCGCGAACAGGTCGGCGATGGCCCGGGCGTTCTCGCGTTTCAGCGCTTCGCCCGTCAGGATGACCGCGCCTGTATCGATGTCGTCGGGCTCCAGCCTGGCTTCCCTGTAGGCGTTGCTGAAGAAGCGCTGAAGCTCGTCCGAATCGATGGTGTTGCCTGTCTGGTAGGGCGTCAGAAGGATCGGAGAGCGCCACAGGACCTCCCGGTTCACCACCACGAAACGGCTGGACAGCCCTTCCGAGAGACGCTGCAGGTGAACCTTCGAGAACATCAGGTGCGAGGTGGAGGAGCCGACATCGACGCCGACCGTGGTCAGTTCGACATTATCCTGGTTCCAGATGGTCTCCGCCATCTCCTGTTCCTGCTCCGGCGTCATGTGCAGGTGTTCGAATTCCAGGTCGTGCACGTCCTATTCCTTTTCTTCGCATTGCTGCGGACGAGCGGCGGGTGAAGCCCCGCCGCTCGTTGATGCCTTCTGCGGCGCTGTCGCCCGGCCTATGCGTCCGGCCTAGGCGCCCGGGAAGGGGAGGTGGCTGAACTTTTCCCTGATTTTTCGGCGAAGCCCGTCGCTGATATCGACAACCTCGGGGAAGGTCCCTTTCAGATACTGATCGTAGGGAATACAAGCGTCGATCAGGATCCGGTGGTTGAAGTTGCCCGGCAGGACCAGCGGGTCGCGTCCCGACGCCCAGGCTTTCTTGATAATGTCGATATCCTGGTCGGGGTCGAAGCGGGTGCTCATGGCCCAAAGGACCTGATCCAGGTCGCTGGCATCGATGTCCTCGTCGACCACGACGGTCCATTTGCCGGCATAGGCGCCGCCCTGACAGTTGGAGGCGACATGCAGCACGTTCCGGGCATGGCCGGGATAGCGCTGACGGATCTGGACTGCCGTAAAGCGCGTCGCCGGGCCGCCTTCATGGTTCCATACGCCCTTGATGTCGGGCAGGCCGCAGGCCTCGAGCGAACGCCAGATTTCGGCAGCACCGGCGATACCCTTGAGTAGCCCGGTTTCGTCGACCGGCTTGTGCTGCGGCGCACAGCAGATGATCGGGTTGTTGCGGTGCAGGATTGTTTTGATTTCGACATAGGCCCGCGGCACAGAATCGTCCGAATAATACCCCATCCATTCGCCAAACGGCCCTTCCTGTTTGACGTGACCGGGACGGGCAACACCTTCGATGACGATTTCCGCATCCGCCGGAATGGGAAAGCCGGTATAGGGGCCCTTGATGCATTCGATGGCCTTGCCGCGGATGCCGCCGGCAAAATCGAGCTCGCAGACGCCTTCGGGAAGGGGGCTGGCGGACAACATGTAAAGAAGCGGGTCTTCACCGACGAGAATGGCGAATTTGCATTCCTCGCCGCGCTCGAAATACTTGTCGCGATGAATGCGCCCGTGCTTGCCCTCGGTAATCTGGCAGCCGATGGTCTTCGCATCGTAGACCTGGTTTCGATAGGTTCCGAGATTGAAGGTGCCGTTGTCAGGGTCCTGTGAAATGACGCAGTTGGCGGTGCCGATATAGCGCGCCTTGTCCTGTTCGTGGTGGCGCGGCACAGGGAATTTCAGGACGTCGATATCGTCGCCCGTGAGTACGTTCTCCATCACCGGCCCCGTTTCGACATAGACCGGCGGGATCAGTTCCATCGACTGCATGCGGTCGTGATAGCGCTGGACGATATCGACCTTGCGTTCATGTTCGACGGGAAGACCCAGCGTCATGGCGACGCGTTTGATCGACGACAGAGAGCCGTAGAGCGTGCGGTAGCCTTCGGGATAGCCGGGGACCTTGTCGAACAGCAGGGCAGGCGCGTTGCCGCGGCTTTTCTCCGTCATCATCTGGGTGATGCTGCCCATCTCCGCGTCCCAGTCGGCTCCGTCGACGCGCAGGAGTTCTCCCATCCCGTCGACTTTCTCGATCCAGTCGCGGAGGCCCTCATAGATCATCCGGTCGTTTGGCAGGCTGGCGCTGCGGGCGTCGTCCATATCTTCCTCCTGTTGTGCGGCGCTGTTCCTGGCATTTGAGTCCTGTTCCGTCTCAGGAACGCGGGATGCCCGAAGGCTGCCGGAAACTGCTCGTGGCTACTGTTTGCGTACGAATGAATTATTTTACCACCATGCCCTGCGAGGTAAAACCGCTATCGATATGGCCAGGTTTGACAGAAGGCCTTCCCGGCGGTTCAATCGACGGCAATCGGGGAAAACCACAACAGAAGGAACGGAAAATTGAGGCTCAAGGATAAAGTCGCCATTGTCACAGGCGCAGGCCGCAACATCGGTGAGGAAACTGTCAAGCTGTTCGTCGGCGAAGGAGCGAAGGTCGCTGTCGTCGATATGGATGAAAGCCGCGGCAAGGCCGTCGCCGATTCACTCAACGCGACGAACGCCGGATGCGCTATCTACGTTAAAGCCGATGTTTCGGACGAAGACTCCGTCAAGGCGATGATCGCCGATACGGTTGCCGCGTTCGGCCGGGTCGACATCCTGGTGAACAATGTCGCGATCTCCGACAATCTGAATATCCGCGAATGCACCAGGGCGGATTTCGACAAGACCATCACGGTGACGCTGACAAGCCAGTTCCTGACCTGCAAATGGGTCGGAGAGCAGATGATCGAGCAGGGCGACGGCGGCGCCATCGTCAATATCGGTTCGACTTCCGGTTTTCGGGGGCGCGACTCGGCTGTCGCCTACGCCGCGGCCAAGGGCGGTGTCGCCAACCTGATGCGGGCAATCGCGTTCCAGCTTGCGCCCTACAAGATCCGGGTCAATTCGGTGGTGCCGAACAAGATCGGTTCCCCTGTCGGCCAGCAGGATTTCGACCCTACCCGTCCGGTGCCGAACCTCGTCGGCCGCGCCGGGTATCCGGAGGAACTCGGCAAGGCAGTTCTGTTTATGGTCAGCGACGAGGCGTCGTTCATCTATGGCGAGAACCTGGTCGTCGATGGCGGTTTCAGCGCCATGATGTAGGCGTTTCCGACGCGCAGCACGGTTTAGCCGGTCCGTTCCATTGAGGACGGGCCGGTTTTTTTTGAAATCAGAAAAAGGTGGATCGCTTGGCGGCTGCGGGGCGCTGGTTTTCAGGATTGCCGGGTGCCGTTCGCGGTGCGATCTGGATGTCGCTCGCCTGCCTCATGTTCGCCTGCATGTCCATGGTGGCGCGCGGACTGTCGACCGGGGCGTCGGACGACCTCCATGGGCTGGAGATCGCCTTTTTTCGCTCGCTGTTCGGATTTTTCGTCATCCTGCCCTACGGCATACGCGCCGGCCGGGAGCTATGGCGTACCTCTAATCATCGCCTTTATGTCGCGCGTGGGGCGTCGGGGGCGGGGTTCACGATTTTCTATTTCCCGGCCCTGGCGCTGATCCCGATCGCGGACGCGCAGGCATTGAGCTTTACCACCCCCCTGTTCGGCGTTCTGCTGGCCACAATCTTTCTTCGCGAAACGCTTCACCGGCACCGGCTGGTCGCCGTCCTGATCGGGTTCACCGGTGCGCTTATCGTCATCCGGCCGGGGTTCGAACAGGTTGGTGCCGGCATGATCTTCGTATTGCTGTCCTCCCTGTCTGCGGGGATCAGCAGCAACCTCACCAAGTTCGCGACGCGAACGGACCCGCCCGACAAGGTCGTGTTCTATCACGCGCTCTACATGACGCCGATGACGCTTGGGCCCGCCCTGTTTGTCTGGCAGTGGCCGACGCTGGAACAGCTTCTCTGGCTCGCGCTGATCGGTTTCCTGGCGACGCTGAACCAGCGCTGTCTTAGCCGCGCACTGGCAGCGGCTGACGCCACGGCGGTCCTGCCGTTTCTGTTCATGCGCCTGCCGTTCGCGGCAATCCTGGGATATACCGCGTTTGTGGAATTCCCCGGCCTGTTCGTGTGGATCGGGGGCGCCGTTATATTTGGCGCCGCGCTCTATTTGGCGCGGGGAGAAGCGCGCCTCGGCAGGCGCGTTTCGCTCTGACGTCTATACGAAGAAGGATGGCAGCCACGGCGGTTCGTGCCACAGGACCGGGACGATCTCGTTAAACATCACAAGCAGGAAGACAATCGATCCGGTTACGTAGATTGCGATCGTCTTCCAGCCGAAATTGCCCCAGAACTTGAGATACAGCCCGACGAACAGGATCAGCGTCGGGAACTGGCCGATGGCGACGGTCGAAAAGAAAATGCCGAACATCCAGGACAGGAAGTACAGGCTTCGCATCAGGTACGACCGCTCAACTCCGACCATATCGGCCGGCGCGTTGCCGGACCGCATTAAGGCAAGACCCTTGAAGTCCGTTGTCACGGCACCGAGGGCGAGCAGGACTCCAACGATGGCGACAGTCTGCGGAAAGACGCGCGATGCGAAACCCCATTGGGTCGCCTCGTAGAAGCAATAGACGAACAGCGCGACGAGTATGACGGAGATTGGCGTGGATGCGGGAGGGCAGAGCTTGCCGCCTTCTTCGGCCACGCCTGTTTCCGAAGGCGATTTTGGGCCGGCTTTTTCTTCCTCGCGGCGTTTTGCCCTCTGTTTTCGGATCGTCATCACGACGGTGATGACGGTGAGGGCGATGATCACCAGCACGATGGGGCGCGTGAAAGACCCCCAGCCATGCGTTTGCATCGACAGCGCCATGGCTTCTTCCATGATCTTGCCGAGGACAAAACCGAGCACAATGGGCGGGCGCGGCCAGCCGCCGAGCTTCATGAAATAGCCGATCACGCCGAAGATCAGCAGCATGATCCAGTTGCCCAGAGATCCTGCGCCGACCCAGGCGCCCATGAAGACGAACAGCAGGATGGCTGGCACGATGATGTGTCCCTGGAGGTAGGTGACCTTCGACACCTGGCTTCCCCAGAGCAGCAGCGCCGCGGCACCGGCGACGTTGGCGAGCACCAGGGTCCATACCAGGGTGAAGGTGATATTCAGCTTGTCTGTCAGCAGCATTGGGCCGGGTTCGAGCCCCTGGATGAAGAATGCGCTGAGCAGGATCGCCATCGAGGCGCTTCCCGGGATTGCGAAAGCGATGGTGGGCAGCAGGGCGCCGCCTTTCATGGCGTTGTTGGCGGCTTCCGGCGCGATGACGCCGCGAACGTCGCCGGTGCCGAAGGTCTCTGAGTTCTTTTCGCTCTGCGCTGCGTGACCGTAGGCGACCCAGTCGACGATGGAGCCGCCAAGCCCCGGCAGCATGCCGATATAGACTCCAATGGCAGTGCAGCGGAGCGCCAGCCACCAGTGCTTGGCGGCATCCTTCATTCCGTTCAGGATTCCGCTTGTTTCTACCTCGTCCTTATGGACGCGTGAAATAGAGGTGTTGCGGACGGCAAGTTCGAGCACTTCCGGGATCGCGAAAAGTCCCAGTACGTAGGGAACGATGGGCAGACCTTCGAGCAGGAAGTTGAATCCGAACCAGTATCGCCGGACGCCGCCGAATTCCGCGAAGCCGATGGTCGCCAGCAAAAGGCCGAAGCAGGCGGCAGCCGTGCCCTTGAAGATCGACCGGCCGCTGAGCGCCGCGACCATGGTCAGTCCGAGAACCGCAAGAGCGAAGAATTCAGGCTCCGAGAAAGAGAGGATGATCGGACGGACCAGCGGGATTGAGGCCGCCAGAAATACCGCGCCGATAACGCCGCCAAACATGGAAACCGTATAGGCGGCGCCGAGCGCACGGGATGCCTCGCCGCGCTGCGCCATGGGGTAACCGTCGAGAATTGTCGCTTGGGAGGCTGCTGTTCCGGGGATACCAAGCAGCACGGAGGACAGCGTATCCGCCGTCGTGGTCACCGCGTACATGCCGAGAATGAACGAGAAGGCGACCTGCGGTTCCATGCCGAAGGTAAAGGGCAGGATAATCGCCATACCGACCAGGCCGCCGAGGCCTGGCACAGCGCCAAAAAACATGCCGATAGCGACGCCCAGCAGCATGTAGCCCGGGGCGGGCCAAATGAGGACGAGCCGCAGCCCATCCAGTATGGCTTCCATGAAAGTCATGACGGTCTATTCCCGGATATCCGTGGTAACGACGAAGAGGGGACGCCCGGATGGACGTCCCCTGTCGTTCGGTAAAGCAGTCCGATCAGCCCTTGGCTGCGTTCGCGTAGTCCAGAAGGAACTGTTGCAGCGCCGGATCGACTTCGACGATTTCCTTGATGAACGACTGCGCTTTCGCGCCGTCGAATCCGTCGAATGCGCTTCCGTTAACCTTGGAGTACTCCTTGAGGAACTCGGGGTCCTTCATGGTCTTTAACCAGGCCGCACGCATTTCGTTGACGATCTTGGGGTCGGTGCCTGCCCGGAACACGATGATGCGCAGCATTTCGCGCGAAGCGCCGATCGTCCGGATGGCATTCCACAGCATCTTGTCCGGCCGTTTACCCTTGCCGAATTTCTCCTCGTAGACTTCCTGGAAGCTCGGAATGTCCTTCGGAACCGAAGAAGAATGCAGGATCGTGTTGTTCGGACCCGGCGAACCGATATGCCAGGCCGGAACCGAAATGCCCGGCTTGATCAACTGGCTCATGACCCGACCGTAGTACCCTGCGAGAGAATCGGCGGTCATATCGAGCTCGTCCTTGAGGATCGCCGCGCGGATCTTGCCGCCGGTCTTGTAGCCGGTGACGTGCTTGAGCGGAATCTTCAGCGCCTCGAAGATAAGCCGGGTGCGGAGATCCTTGGAACTCGTCGGGCCGTGTCCGCCGGATCGGATCGGATGATCCGAATTGAACAGCAGGTCCTTGTAGCTATTGATCGTCTTGCCCGGGATGGCGTCCTTGCGCACATGGGCGATGGTCTGCTGCGCCACGGCGCCGACATACATGAACTTCGACAGGTCGACGCGCAGTTCCGGCGCCTTCATGACCTGCGCCATGATCGGGATCGTGAACACGCCCATCATGGAGCCGTTGGTCTTGCCGGCTTCTCCGAGGAAGTTCGCGCCGACAGAGCCGCCCGCGCCCGAAACATGGCGGTAGATCAGCCGCGGTTTGCCGTCGAGATGCTTGATGACATGGCGCATGACCATCCGCGCCTGGATGTCGGTGTTGCCGCCGGCACCGTAATTGATGATGACGTTGACGCGTTTGCCCTTGAAGAACTGAGCGTCGGCGGCGGTCGAAAAGCCCGCAATGGCGAGCACGCCGGCAATGGCAGAAATGGTTGTGGTTCTGATGAATTTCATGTCGCGAATCCTCCCATCGAATTCGTTATTGGTGAGCCCTTGCAACGAAAATTCGGTATTTCGCTGCGGCGTCAGGAAAACGCGTCCGGTTGTTGATTTAATCGAAGGACGCGGTTTCTGACAAAAAGGCTACGCGATGGCGGTCAGCCATGCAAGGAAGGATCAGGAACAAATATCGCAGGCAGGAAAGATAACGCCCGTATCGAGGCGGCGTTATTCGACCGGCACGCCGGGCGGTTGTGGGTTGCCGTGCATCGCTTCGCGGATTTTTTCGTTAGGGGGAGGGGCAAAACCCCACCGGTCGGGGCCGGACACGCGTTGCGCCCAGTCGTCGGGGCCTCCAACCTCGTAACTATCGTCGACCTGGTCCACCTCTGCGGTGTATTCCACCACCAGCCCGTTGGGTTCGCGGAAGTAGGTGAAGATATTGTTGCCTGGCCCGTGACGCCCAACGCCCCAGTCAACCTCGAAGCCTTTCTGTTTCAGGCGGCCGGCGCCGCGCATCAGCGCGTCGAAATCGGGCACCTCGAACGCCGTATGGTTGAGCGACGGTCCGCCCATCTTGGCGAAGGCGATCGAGTGATGATCCATGCTGCAGCGAATGAAATTCATCCGGGCGGTCTTGTCGCTGAGCCTGAATCCCAGCGCGTCGCAGAACCAGTCGGTCTGATCGTCGACTTTCTCCGAGTTAAGCACGACGTGGCTGAGCTTGAACGGGCGGTCCGCCGCCATGGTCGTATCGGGATGTTCTGCGACGTCCGAACTGACCGCGTAGGAAAGCCCATCCCTGTCCGTAAAGGAAAAACCGTACCCGCCGCCCGGTGACGCCAGCGGGGCGGGATCGCCCGCGAGGGAGACCCCGAGCCCGCCCAGTTTAGCATGCAGGGAGTCGACGTCTGCCTTGCTGTCGGCGGCGAAATTGACCTGCTTGACGGTGGCGTCGGGCCCTTCATGCAGGACGACGATGTGATGCTCGGCGCCGGTCGCCCGGAAATAATGCGCCCCGTCACGAACCTCGACCGGGTCGAGACCCCAGAGTTTCTCGTAAAACTTCGCCGAGGTTTCGACATCAGGAAGGCTGTATTCGATGCTTCTCAGTCCGGTCACGCGAGGGACAGCCATTTCATTCTCCGCTGGATAAGATCTTTTCGCCGGAATGGTAATTTGCGGCAGACCTGCTGCCAACATCGAAGTAGGTCTAATAAGGGCTGGGTCAATTGAGGAAGTCGCCCTACCCGGAAAAAACAAGCCGGTGTATATTCCGGCGCGTCTAGATACGAAGAAACCCGTAACGAGAAATCTGGGAGACCCGAGAATGAAGCTTTGCCGTTTTGATGAGGACCGCCTCGGCGTCGTGATCGGCGACACGATCCACGACATCACCGATATCCAGAACGAGATCCGCGCGAAGGCGCGCTACGATATGCTGGGAGACCCGGTAATTGCGGCGCTGCCCGAGTATCGTGCGAAGATGGAAGAGGTCGCCAAATCGGCGCCGACGAAGAACGTTTCGGAGGTTTTCCTGCTGCCGCCCGTGGCGCGTCCCAGCAAGATCATGGCCGCGCCGATCAATTACGAGGCCCATATCGCCGAGATGAAGGCGCAGCCGCACGTGACCGGCGAAGACAAGGGACCGACCCGCCCGTCCGGCATCCAGAACCAGGGCATCTTCCTGAAATCGAACTCGGCCGTCGTGGGGGCGAGCGAAGGCGTTGCCATCCGTTTCCCCGACCGGCGCAATGATCATGAAGTCGAGTTTGTCATGATCATCGGCAAGCAGGGCAGCCGGGTGAAAAAGGAAAATGCGATGGATTACATCGCCGGCTATACGCTCGGGCTCGACATGACGGTCCGCGGCGTCGAAGACCGCTCGTTCCGCAAATCCTGCGACGGCTACGCCCCGCTCGGCCCGTATTTCGTCACCGCGGACGAAATCCCCGATCCCAACAACGTCCCGTTCACGGTTCACCTGAACGGCAAGCTGCAGCAGGACGCGCACACAAAGGACCTGATTTTCGACTGCCAGCGGCTGATCGAGTTCGCCTCGGAATTCTATACGATCTATCCGGGCGATGTCCTGTTCACCGGTTCTCCGCCTGGCGTTTCCGAAGTGCATCCCGGCGACGAGATGCATTGCGCCTGCGACTATATCGGCGAAATGAAGGTGATGGTCCGCGAGGCCGAATAGCCCGTAACCACCGGCTCCGGGACCAGTCGCGATGAAGGCAGCCATATTTCATGAGTTCGGTCCGCCCGAGGTCCTGAAATACGAAGACGTGCCGGATCCGGTCCCCGGACCGGGCGAGATCGTCGTCGCCGTGCATGCGGTAACGGTAAACCGCTCGCTCGACTGTATGGTGCGCGAGGGGCATCCCAGCCAGGCGCGGCGCAACGTCAAGCCGCCGCATGTCTCCGGCGTCGATCCGGCGGGAGTCGTCCATGCGGTGGGAGAGGGCGTTTCGTCTCCTGCCGTCGGCGACCGCGTCGCCTGCCTGTCGCACTGTCCCGGTGGCGGCATGCTCGGCGTCGCCTGCTGGGGCGGGTATGCGGACTACGTCAAAATCTGCGCCGATCAGGCTGTGCGGATTCCGGACAATCTGGATTTCGGAGAAGCCGCTGCCGTGCTCCGGCACGGGCCGATGGCGCATAACCTTCTGTTCGATCTGGCTGATCTGAAATCCGGCGAGTCCGTTCTCGTGATGGGAGCGGCTGGCGGTCTGGGGTCGACCGGCATCCAGATATGCAAGAATGTCGGCGCCCGGGTCATCTGCGCCGCCGGTTCGGACGAGCGCGTACAGGTGGGGCTCGATTTCGGCGCGGATCGCGGCGTCAATTACAACACCCACGATCTGACCGAAGAGGTCATGAAGTTCACCGACGGCGAAGGGGTGAACGTTGTCTTCGAGAACATTTCCAACCCCGTAACCTGGCCCAGGGCGCTCGCTTCCATGGCCATGTACGGGCGTATGGTGACGGCCGGCGCGCATGGCGGCGGCAAGGTCGAACTCGACTGCGGCATTCTTTATCACCGAAATCTGAAGATCATGGGGGGCACCGGAAACAGCGAGCGAAACGTGGAAGACACCGTGAAAGCGGCGGCTTCGGGCGGGCTGCGTGCCAGTATCCAGGTGGTGCTTCCCCTGAGCCAGGCCGCAGAGGGTCACAGAATCATGGAAAGCGGCGTCCCGCATGGTAAGATCGTTCTGGACCCGACACTCGGATAAAGGCTGTTCGATCGGATAAAGGCTGTTCGATGCGCTTGTTTTTTCGTTCGTGGATTTTTTTGGCGGCACTCGCCGCATTTTTCCCCGGAAGCCCAACTCTTGCCGCTGAAGTTATTTCGGTCAAAGAAGCTCATGAACGGGCGCTGAAGAAGGAAATCGTCCTCGTCGATGTCAGATCTATCGACGAATGGCGGGATACCGCCATCCCCGAGGGCGGGATTCCCATTTCGATCCATCACCCCGGCGGGATGCAGGGATTCATCGAAACAGTACGCAAGGCGCTGGATAACGATTTCGGCAAACCGGTGGCGCTGATCTGCCGCTATGGCGTGCGTTCCACCCGGGCGCAATGGGCGCTCGAAGAGGCTGGTTTCAAGAAGGTTCTAAATGTTCGGGAAGGCCTGAAGGGCAACGTCATCGACGGGTCAGGCTGGTTCGACGCCAAGCTGCCGATGGTGCCTTACAAGCGGTAAAATCGCCGTTTTTCGCGATTACTGACGATTCTGGGCCAGCGTCACCAGCGCTATGCCGCCGAGGATCAGCACGAGCCCGCCGCCCAGGGTCGGCGTCAACGCCTCTCCCTGAAAAAGAACGCTGATCGTGAGCGCGACCACCGGTCCGCCAAGCAGACCCACAGATGTGGTTACCGCGCCCAGACGCTGGATCGTGCTGGCGACCGCCCACATCGCGACAGCCGTACCGATCACCCCGCCATACCCCACCAGGGCGAACATCGGGGTATCGGCGCTCCAGTCGCTTCGCGGTTCAAGGAACAGGGCGAAGGGCAGGGCGACGATGGTTGCCACCAGCAATTGCCAGGGGCCGAGCTGTAGCGGCGTCAGGTTCCATCTGTGCCGACGCATCTGGATTATGGCGATCGACCACGACATGGCCGCAAGCAGACACAAACCGTTGCCAAGCAGCGTGTCGGGGTCACTCCAGTCGAAGCCGGCCGGATTGAACAGGACGAAGAGGCCGCCCAGGCCCAGCGCCAGGCCGGAGGAACGCAAAAACGTCAGGCGTGCTCCCAGGAACAGGACCGCTACCGGAGTCACGAAGAGAGGCGTCAGGTAGGCCAGCAGGGCGCCCCGGCCCGCCGGGACGAACTGCACGGCGTAATGCACCAGAGAGACGTATAATCCCATCATGCATATGCCGACGCTCAGGATGGCCGGCATATCCTGACGGGAAGGGAAACGCAGCCGTCCTGTTGCGGCCAGAATGGCGAACAGGACAACAGCCCCGATGAATACGCGTGTCGTCGCGAACCAGAGGGGCGGCAGATACTCGACACCCTCGCGCATGACCGGCCACAGCCCGCCATAGGAAAACACGGCGAGAGTGAGAAAGGCGAAACCGGCGGAGTTACCACCGGTTACCGGGGGAGTATTCTTGTCGTTCATTGATGTACGTCCGGGCAAATCTGCGGCAACATGCACAGCACTGCCTTGCCTGACAACAGGGAGGTTTCGATGAAGGGCTGTTTTGTCGTCAACCGGTCCGAGAGGGGGCACTCCTGATGGTTTCCTGGTACATCACCTATCGTGTGACGCTGACCGGCGATCCCGCCGTAATGGCGGAATATTCGTCGAAGGTAAACGCGACGATCGAACTCTACGGGGGGCGCAAAATCGTGCGCACCGACGATATCGCCGTCATCGAGGGCGACTGGGACCCGGAACGGATGACGGTCATCGAGTTTCCAGACAGGGCAGCGGCTTTGCGCTGGTACAACTCGCCCGAATACGCACCGCTAAAGGAGATGCGTCACGGCGTTTCCACCGCCAACGCGATTATCGTCGACAGTATGGAATAGTCAGGCCGACGCCCTGACCGGCGGATCGAAAATTTCGACCGGCGGGGCGTCTGCCGTCCACTTTTCGATTTCGACCAGGGCTGTCTGGGCGCTCGGCCCCTGGGCCAGCTTCGATGTACCCTTGTCGAGCGTCAGCATGTTGACGTTGCCGTGCCGGTCGAGCGAGTTTTTCGCCGCCGGGTCCGCCGGGTCGTACCAGGCGCCGGTCTGAATCTGCGCGACACCCGGCATGATGTCGTCAGTCACCATCGCGCCGGCGAGGCATTCGCCGCGGGCGTTGAAGACCCTGACGATATCTCCGTTTTCAATTCCCCTTGCCACCGCGTCCTGGCTGTTGATCCAGACCGGCTCGCGGCCGGCGATCTTGGCCTCGCGGCTGACGCCGGTATGGTCCAACTGGCCGTGCAGCCGCTGTTCCGGCTGGCCTGAGACGATATGCAGCGGATAGTCGCGCGCGATTTCCGCACCCAGCCACTCGGCGGGCGCCATCCAGATAGGGTGGCCGGGACAGTCCTCGTAACCGAACCCGCTGACCGTTTCGGAGAAAATCTCGATCTTCCCGGACGGCGTCATCAGCGGGTGGGCGCCTGGATCGTTGCGGAAATCCTCGAACAGGATAAAGGGTTTCCTGTTCGGTTCCTGCCGGACATAGCCGGTCTCCCAGAACGCCTCGAAATCGGGGCGTTCGATACCGTGCCGCGCGGCCTGCTGGCGGGCGACATCGTAGATATGGCGCAGCCAGCCCATCTCGTCGCGTTCTTCAGTGTATTCGTCGCGGACACCGAACCGCTCCGCCAGATCGGCGAAGATATCGAAATCGTTGCGTGCGCCGCCAACCGGCTCGATCGCCTTGTGCATGGCAAGGATGTATGAATCGCTGCCGCCGGCGATGTCGTTGCGCTCCAGCGACGTCGTGGCCGGCAGGACGATATCGGCGTGCCGTGCCGTCGAGGTCCACCAGATTTCCTGCACGATGACCGTGTCAGGCCTGCGCCAGCCTTCGAGCAGCCGGTTGATGTCCTGATGATGGTGGAACGGATTGCCGCCGCACCAGTAGATCAGTTTCGTATCCGGGAAAGTGATTTTCTGCCCGTTGTAATCGATGGTTTTGCCGGGATTGAGCAGCATGTCGACGATACGGGCCACGGGAATGATCCGCCGCAGCTTGTTGCTGCCTAGCGGCATCGACGGCCCGGCGGAGTTGTTGGCGTTGCCCATGCGAGACATCGAGCCATATCCAAGCGCGACGCCGCTGCCCGGCAGCCCCATCTGTCCGAGCATCGCACCGAGTACGATCGCCATCCAGAATGGCTGTTCGCCGTGATCTCCCCGCTGGAGCGACCAGGTGGCGTTGATCATGGTGCGGTGCGCCGCCATATGGCGGGCGAGACCGCGGATGGTCTCCGCATCCAGCCCGGTAAGCGCTGCCGCCCAGTCCGCGTCCTTCGGCTGACCGTCCGTCTCGCCCGTCAGATAGGGCAGGAAGCGGTCGAAACCGGTCGTGTAACTGGAGAGGAACTTCTCGTCGTGCAGGCCCTCCGCGACAAGGGTATGGGCGAGCCCCATCATCAGGGCGGTGTCGGAGCCGGGGCGCGGCTGAAGCCACTCGACGTTGAGCCCGCCGGGACCGTCGTCCTTTACCGGACCGATGCAGACGAACTTCAGGCCGGATTCGCGGATTTTGTCCAGCCAGGCGAGCGATGGGTGATCGCCCGTGCCGCCCGGATTGACCTGCAAATTCTTGAGCGGCAGCCCGCCGAATCCGACGAACAGCTCGCAGGCTTCGGCGAGGCTTCCCCACTCGGTCACCGGGCCGGTCACCAGCCGGGCGTCGCCGACGATATGCGGCACCAGCGTGCTGCCGGCATGCGAGGAATAGGTGCCTTCATGGACGACCGCGCCGCCCAGCAGGTTCATGAAACGCTGAAGTTGAGACTTCCCGTGGTGGAACCGGCCCGCGCTGGCCCATCCGTAGGAGCCGGCATAGATCGCCTCATTGCCGAATTCATCCCGTACGCGTCGGATTTCGCCCGCAACCAGATCGAGCGCCGTGTCCCAGTCGACGGGAACGAACTCGTCATTGCCGCGACCGGCGCTGTCGGCTTTATGGCCGCTTTCCAGATAGGACCGACGAACATAGGGCTGGTCGATGCGGAGCTCCGAATGGATCGATTGCGGCATCGATTTGAGCAGGGGCGACGGGTTTGCGTCATGCTCGAACGGCCGGATATCGGTGACTCGCCCGTCCTCGACCAGCGCCTCGAAAGCGCCCCAGTGCGCCGCATTTCTGACCCAGCGACCGCTGCCATTCCCATCCATTGATCTCGCTCCGCTTAAACGTGTTTGCGCCGCGCAGGGTGACGCAATTCATCCCAATCCGAAAGAGAAAACGCCGAAAACAGGGCGCTCAATCCAGCTCGAACACCAGATCCTTGAGCACCCGCCGGTTGGGTGGCGGGGCGATGCGCATGCCGTCTTCCGCGACGCACATGCAGGCGAGGCGGCGCTTGCCGTCGATCATCATCGAGCACAGGCCGCACACGCCGCGGCGGCAGTCGCAGTTGCGGAAGGCAAGCGTGCCGTCGACGCCCCGATGGACTCGGCGGATTGCCTGCAGGACGGAGATCGTGCCGTCGATCTCGAGTTCGAATTTCTCGTCGTGCGGCGCCTCGTCTTCGGACGGCGTCAGGCGTTCGATGGTAAGGCGAAGAGTCGTCATCAGGCTGCGCCTGCCATGTCAGCGGCGACCGCAACGGGGGCGAGGGCGGGGGCGCCGTTTTCCTGCCGGATTCGGGTATTCCGCAGCCAGTCGCGATCGTTGGTGTCGGGGAAATCCTCGCGGTAATGCGCGCCCCGGCTTTCCTTGCGCATCCTTGCGGCCGAGGCGATCAGGTTCGCGAGCCGCGTCATCGCCGAAACTTCCAGCATTTCGATCCAGTCGTAATTGGCGACGCGCCCGTCGGTTGCAGGCGACATCGCGGGCAGATCCCGTTCGGCCAGTTCGTCGAAAGTTGCGACGGCGGACGCCAGCCCGTCTTCGTTGCGCACCACGCCGACATAGTCGTTCATGGTTTTCTGGATATCAGCCTTGATGGCGGACGGGCGGCGGCCCTGCGTATCGCGGTCCAGCAGGGACAGGACCCTGTTCGCTTCCGCATCGGCCTCTTCATTGTTGAAGTCAGCGAGTCCGCCTTTTGCCGCCGCAGCGGCATTCCGGCCGGCGCGCTTGCCGAAGACAAGGATTTCGGTCAGCGAGTTGCCGCCGACCCGCGCCGCGCCGTGCGCGCCGCCAGAACATTCGCCGACCGCGAACAGGCCGGGAAGGGTGCTTTCGGCGTTCACGTCGATACGGATGCCCCCGCACATGTAATGCGCCGCGACGCCGACCTCGAACGGTTTCGAAACATCCAGGCCGAAGGATTGCAGATACTTGGTCTGGGACGGCAGCGTATCCTGAAGAACTTCAAGCGGTACCGATCCGGGGTCGAACCACACCCCGCCATGCGGGGTGCCGCGTCCGGCGCGCACCTCGCCGAAGATGGCGCGGGCGTATATGTGCCGCGCCGGGTTGTCGCTGCCTTCCGGGTCGTAATTGGCAAGGAACGGCTCGCCGTCATTGTTGAACGGACCGCGCGCGCCTTTCGGCAGCAGATACTGGAACGTGAACAGCATGCCGCGCACCGCTTCCGGGTGCAGCATGGCGTGACCCAGCATCAGGATGAATTCGAGGTCCACCAGCTCCGCCCCGGCGTCGAGCGCCAGCATCAGCCCGTCTCCGGTCGAATCCGGCGTATTGGAATTCACCGGGAACAGCTCGCCTGCGCCGCCTGTGGCCATGATGACAGCGCCGGCCCGGATAGAGAGGGTTTCGCCGGTGCGGAAATCGATAGCGACGGCTCCGGCGATGCGGCCCGAGGCGACCAGCAGCTTCGTCACGTAGATCTCGTGAAGCTGCTCGATTTCGCGAATCTTCGCCTGCCGGCGTAGCGCCTGCATGATGGGCGTGCCGAGCGAGTCGCCCTTCTTGATCGAGCGCGGATAGGTCTGCGACGAATCGAGTTTGCGCTGGAAAAGCGCGCCGTTCTCGTCGCGGTCGAAACGGCAGCCGAACTCTTCCATGTCCTCGACCGCAGCGACGGCTTCGCCGGTATAGGTCCGCACCAGCGCCGGATCGGCGAGCCCGTAGCCGCCCTTGATGGAATCCTGAAAATGCACGTCGGCATTGTCGCGCGGGTCGGCGATGCCGAACGCAGCCTGGAAGCCGGTTACCGCCGTTTGCGTCAGTCCGGACTTGCCGACGATTCCTTTGGAAATCACGGTGACCCGCGCGCCTTCGTCATGCGCCGCTATCGCCGCGCGCAGCCCGCCGCCTCCGCCGCCAACGATCAGTACGTCGGTCTCTATCGTCCGGTCGATCACGTTTCACACCGCGATTGTCAAACCCGTTGGGAACCCTATGATAATCGGTAATTCCGGCATGGACAGTGCCGCGAGACTTTTTTGAGGAGAAATCCAATGGCCAAGAGACGCATCGAGGGGTCGTTCGTCGCCCTCATTACCCCGATGAACGAAGACGGGTCGGTCGATTTCGAAGGATTCCGCAGCCTTCTCCAGTTCCAGGAAGAGAACGGCACCTCCGCTGTGCTGATTATGGGCTCGACCGGTGAGGTCTCGATGCTGACGCCTGATGAACGCAGGCAGGTCATCTCCGAAACCATCAAAATGAAAACCGGTGCGATGGAGTTCTGGTACGGCTGTACCGGTCCGAGCACCGAGCAGACAATCGGCTATTGCGAATACGCCGGCAAGGAAGGCGCCGACGGCGCGATTATCGCCGCGCCGCCCTATATCTGCGCGCCGGAAGACGACATCACGGACTATTTCCTGGAGGTCGCGGATGCGAGCCCGGTTCCGGTCGGCATCTACAATAACCCGCCGCGGGTGAAGACCGACCTGCCGCATACGTCGATCCTGCGGCTGGCGGAACATCCCAATATCCTCGTGAACAAGGAATCCACGGCGCGTGTCGGTCAGATCGCGCAGACCGTGGCCGGCAACCCGGATATGTCGATGATGTGCTGCGACAGCCCCAATCTCGGCCTTGTCGTGCCGCTGATGGCGCTCGGCGGACATGGGACGGCAAACATGTCGGGCAACCTTATTCCGCAGGAGATGGTCACCATATCGACCCCCTGGAAGGGGTGGGAGGATGCGATGGCCTGCCGCGAGGCATGGCTGACCAACCTGCCGATGCTGCATTTCACCTATTCGGCGATCAACCCGGTGGCGGTCAAATGCCTGATGCAGGCAGTTGGCCTGCCGGCTGGTCCCCTGCGTAAGCCGTTGAAGCCGATCGCGCCGGACCACCTGGCGCGCGGTCTCGAAATCTGCCGGGCGCTAGGGCTGGACCGGAAGTACGGCTTCAGCCTGCCGCAGATGCGCTCCGCCGCCGAATGAGGCCCGAAATGCGGTATGGCGGACGATACTAAACCGGCGAAAAAGAAGCGGGAGCGAAAGCCCCGCAAGATGACCGAGACGCGCCTGCGCAATATCGCAGTATATTACTGTCAACGTTATCTTGTTTCTGAAGAAAAACTCCGTAACTATCTGGAAACACGCCTTTATCGTGAAATTCCAGACGCTGAAGAACGCGCCGCGATGGCAGAACATGTTCCCGATATCGCAAGACGCATGGCGGAGGCCGGCCTCGTCAATGACCAGGAGGTGGCGTCGTCCAGGCTACGCGCCGCCCTGCGTTCCGGCTATGCGCCCCGCGCTGCTGTAAATAACGCTACGAGGTCGGCTCAGGTGGATCGCGAAACGGTTGAGGCGCAACTCGCCACGGCGCTGACGGAAGCTCTGCCGGAGCTGGAGGCGGAGGAGGACGATCCGGCGGCGATGGCGGCGCTGGCGCTCAAACGGGCAAGGCGCGGTCCATGGCGAAGCGGCGAACCGGACGAAAAGCTCAAACAGCGCGATGCCAACTGGCTGCTGCGACGCGGTTTCCGCTTCGACGACGTGCGCAAGGCCATGAATATCGATCCCGAAGAGTTTGCGTAAGCAATTATGGCCCCACCGCTTCTGATCCTCCGCGACATTTCGCTGCGTCTCGGCGACACGAACCTGCTCGACGGAGCGGAGCTTTCCGTGTCGGAAGGCGACAGGCTGTGTCTCGTGGGGCGCAACGGGTCGGGCAAATCGACCCTGCTCAGGATTGCGGCTGGTGAACTCGAACCCGATGACGGCGAGCGCTATATCGATCCCGGGGTGACGACGCGCTACCTGCCGCAGGAGCCTGACCTTTCCGGGGTTGAGAGTACGCTAGCCTATGCCGAAGCCGGGCTCGCGCCGGGGGACGATCCCTACAGGGCGCAGTATCTGCTCGAACGGCTCGGCCTGACTGGGGACGAGGATCCGGCGTCTCTATCCGGCGGGGAGGCACGTCGCTGCGCGCTGGCCCGGGCGCTGGCCTCCGAGCCCGATATTCTGTTCCTCGACGAGCCGACCAACCATCTCGACCTGCCGGCCATCGAGTGGCTGGAGGAAGAGCTCACAACCAGCCGTTCGGCGCTGGTGCTGGTGAGCCACGACCGGCGTTTTCTCGAAAACCTGTCGCGCGCCACGGTGTGGCTCAATGGCGGCGTGACGCGCCGGCTGGAGAAGGGGTTCGGCGGGTTCGAGACATGGCGCGACGAGGTGATCGAACAGGAAGAGCGCGCCCGGCACGAGATGGACCGTAAGCTGGCGGTCGAAACCGAGTGGCTGCACAAGGGCGTCACCGCGCGGCGCAAGCGGAATATGGGGCGGCTGCGGTCATTGCATGCGCTGCGTGAGGAACGGCGATCCCAGAAATCCTTTACGCCCGGGGCGGTAAAGCTGACGACGACCGAGGGCTCGCGGTCGGGCCGCATCGTTGTCGAGGCGGAAAATATCGCGAAATCCTACGACGGGCCGGCACTGGTGCGCGATTTCTCGATCCGCATCCAGCGGGGCGACCAGATCGGCATAATCGGGCCTAACGGGGCTGGCAAGACGACGCTGCTCAACATGCTGACCGGTGCGCTGGAGCCCGATGACGGCGCTGTCAGGCTCGGCACCAACCTGCAGATGGTGACGCTCGATCAGCGCCGCGAGAGCCTCGATCCCGGAAGCACCCTCTCGAATGCGTTGACCGGCGGCGGAAACTACGTCGATGTGGGCGGGCAGCGGCGGCACGTCATCGGCTACATGAAGGATTTTCTGTTCGCGCCCGAACAGGCCCGCACGCCGGTCGGCGTACTGTCGGGCGGCGAGCGCGGGCGGCGGTTTGTGGCCCCCGCGCGCGCGCGGCCCTCGCAATTGGTGGTGCTGGGCGAGCCGACCCACGATCTCGACCTCGAAACGCTCGATTTGCTCCAGGAAATGCTGGCCGATTACGACGGCACCGTGCTGCTTGTCAGCCATGATCGCGACTTCCTCGACAGGGTGGTGACAGGAGTGATCGCAGCGGAAGGCGAGGGGCGCTGGGTGATCTATGCCGGCGGTTACAGCGATATGCAGGCGCAGCACGGCGATCCTTCCGAACCGATAGCTGAAAAACCGACAGCACCACCTGCCAAACCTCGTGAGCCGAAGCCAGAGCGACAGGAAAAGAAATCCGGGGGCCTGTCCTTCACCGACCGGCATCTGCTCGAATCCCTGCCGCATATGGTGGAGGAGCTTCAGGCGCGGATCGACGGGCTGAACGGAAAGCTGTCGGAAGCAGGCCTGTTCGAAAACGACCGCGCGGCGTTCGAGCGGACGGCGGATGAGTTGAAGGAAGCGACTGCCGCGCTGGAAGCGGCGGAGGAACAGTGGCTGGAGCTGGAACTCAAGCGCGAGGCGATTGAGGGCGGCTGACGGCTTTCCTTGCCCGCCAATATTCGCTAAGCATCTGGCGAACATTTCAGCAAGCAGGATCGAAACCATGCCCGCACGGACCGGAAAGGACTTTCTCAATGGGCTGCGCGGGCCACGCGAAATCTGGGTCGCTGGCGAGCGCGTCGCAGATGTCGTCGATCATCCGGGCCTCTCCGGTGCAGCGCACGCGCTGGCTGATGTCTACGACCTGCAGCATGAGCACGCTGATATCTGCCTGGCGCCTGACCCGGATACCGGGGAGACGGTCAATCGTAGCCATATCGTGCCGCGTTCGCGTGACGACCTGATCCGCCGCCATGCCTGTCTGGAAAAAATAGCGGAATTCTCCGTCGGGCTGATGGGACGCACGCCCGATTACCTGAACGTCACCTTCGCCGGGTTCGCGGGCGATATCGACGCCTGGGCGGCAAACGGTAACGAGGAAAACGCTGCGTATCTGGCCGCCTACCAGAAGATGATCGCCAGCGAGGATTTGTCGCTGACCCATGCCATCGTGCCGCCGACCGCAGACAAGGCGAAAGGCGATACGCCGAAACCCGGCGATAAAATCACGGTTCACAAGGTAGAGGACACGGAGCACGGCATCCTGATCCGCGGCGCCCGCGCTTTGGCGACGCTTGCGCCGTTCGCCGACGAGATCGCGGTCTATCCCCGTACGCCGCTGCCGGAAGGCTCCGAGGACTACGCTCTGTGTTTCTGTCTGCCGATGTCAACGCCCGGGCTGAAATTCCTGTGCCGCGACAGCATGTCGACGCCGCGCAATGATTTCGATCACCCGCTATCCGGCCGGTTCGACGAGCAGGATGCGTTCGTGATCTTCGACGACGTCGAAGTGCCGCGCGACCGCGTCTTCGTCGACGGCAATCTCGGCGTCTACAACACGGTCATGCAGAAGACCTGGATGCCCAATATCATGCACCAGACCATGATCCGGGCGGCGGTGAAGCTGGATTTCGCCTGGGCGCTCGGACGGCGCATGGCGGAGGCCGTGAATGCTGGCGATCCCGGCACGCAGCAGATGCTGGGCGAAATCTGGTGCTATGCGGAATTTACGCGGAGCGCCGTGGCGACCGCCGAGATGGAAGCGTTCGATCAGGGCAATGGGTTCTGGACGCCGTCGGTTGGCCCGCTTTTTGCGCTGCGCAGTATGCTGCCGACCTGGTTTCCCCGTGTGAACGAAATACTGCGGCTGATCGGATCGCATTTCATGCTGGCCGCGCCGCGCGCCGCGCAGTTCGAGGACGCCGATTTGCGCCGTCTGATCGACGCCTATCTCGGCGGCGCTGAGGGGGTGGATTCGGCGGAACGGGCGAGAATCTTCCGTCTCGGCTGGGATTTCGCCGGCACAGAGCTCGCCAGTCGCAACGAACAGTACGAACGATTCTATCTCGCGTCCGGTGCGCGCAACATGCAGAGCGTCATGCGGGTCGCCGATCCCACTCGCGGGGATGCGCTGGTGGAGCGTTTTCTTAACCAATAGAATGAGTTAGGGGAATTTTCTCGTGGCTTTTCTCTGGAACGGAGCCGTGTCTCCAGCCCACTAACTTTACCGGATTTTTATATAATTCGCGTATCCCTTGGGGCCTGTCCGGCAAACGGAAAACGGCGTGGTCCTCAAGCTTCTCAAATCTGGCGCGTTCGCCCTTGTCCTGTTCGGGGTTCTGTCCGGCTGTGCGGTCGATCCTGAGCCGTTGACGCAACAGGAGCGCACGGAGCGGGTCGACTCCGACGTCAGGCTGATCAAGGCGATGGAGTTCGTTCCTGACGGACCGATAACGCTTCATAAGGCGATGGCGCGCGCGGTTGCGTTCAACCTGCAGCGGCGGGTCAAGGAGATTGAGCGCGAAATCGAGGACGCGGAACTTCGCACCACCAAATATGACTATCTGCCGAGTCTCGATCTCGACGGATCTCGCAACCGGTCGGACAACGAACTTTCCCTTTCCGATGACCGTATTACCAATACCGGCAGCGTCGGGCTGACCTGGAACGTACTCGATCTTGGAGTGAGCTACGCGCGCGCCAGACAGCAATCGAATGAGGTCCTGATTGCCCGCGAGAATGAACGCAAGGCTTTGCAGGACATCATGAGGCAGGTGCGTGTTGCATACTGGCGCGCCGCCGGAGCAGAACGGCTGATGCGCGGTGTAAACGCCAGCGCCAAACAGATCACAATCGCGATGCGAGAATCCCGCGTGATGGAGCGTTCGGGCGCCAATGACGCGATCAAGTCGGTTTCCTATCGGCGCGAGATCGTCGATTCCATCCGCCAGGCACTGTCGATCCAGCGTGAGTTGCGCGAGGCCCGCGCTGAGCTGGCCGAACTGCTGAATATCCAACCGGGGACGAAATATACGCTGGCCCCCGCCTCGATGGCTTCAATGTCACCGTCCTTGCCCATGTCGCTGGCGGAGTTGGAAAAACACGCGCTCGACAACCGTCCCGAACTCCGGGTCGAGGACTATAACGAACGGATCGGCGAATGGCAGGCGCGCGAGGCGTTCTTCAACATGCTGCCAAGCGCCAAACTGTCTGCTGGCGGCAATTACAGCAGCGACAGCTTTAACCTTACGCCCAACTGGATCAGTACCGGCTTTCAGCTCGGTATGAATCTGTTCAGCCTGTTTTCCGGTAGCAGCAAGATGAAAGAAGCGGAGGCGCGTGCCGAGCTCGCACGCCGCCAGCGGCTGGCGCTGACACTCGCGGTGATGACCCAGACGCATATGGCTTATATCCAGTTTCGCAACGCCTCGCAGCAGACCCGTCTTGCGAGTGAGGTGGCTCGCGCCGATCGTCGGCTGGCCAGGCTGATTGCGTCGGACACCGATTTCGTCAATACGGACTATTTCGAGGCGGTGCGGATCGCGACGCGCCAGCTACAGTCGGAAATGGACGAACATCAGGCGCAGGTCGCGCTGGTGACGGCGCATGGCGAACTGATGCATGCCGTCGGGCTGGATGTGGTTCCCGAGCGGTTCGATCCGACTGATCTTGCCTCGCTGACTGACCAGATCCGGGCGATCACCGCGAACTGGGAAAGCGGCAGGGACGGCGACCTGCCGCCTGAAACGCCGCTCGACGTACTCGTCATCAACATGTTGCAGAACGGCGAGGCGAAGGATTTCAAACCGGAATTGCCAGGTGCCCGCCTGAAGGGCGTCCCGAGCTTCGAGGTCCGGCACGAATTGCCCGACATACCGAAAAGCAATGTCGAAATGCTCGCAGGCCTTAACGACCTGGCGACAGCTGCGGGCGTGGAGCGCGCGCCCGAACAGGCGGCGAGCCTTCCGCCCGAAGTCGGGACTGGGGAGCTTCCGGACGGAGAGCGGGAGGAGGAGGCGCCGGAAATCGAGTCCGCTGAGGTAGAGGATTTCAAGGGAGACGGGATTTCCCGGCCCGATGTCGCGGAAGCCGGGCCAGCGGGTACCCGAAGATATGTGGTCCAGCTGGGTGTCTTCAAAAATGACGAGCTCGCCAGGCGATTCCAGCGCGTGCTGACCGAAACGGAAGGTTCGGGTCTCCACGGTGTGGATGTCCGGATCGAACAGCGTCCCGCCAATAACGGGGATCCGCTCTATTACGTTGAAACGGCGCCTGTCGATGAGTGGTCTACGGCGCGCGATCTGTGCGCCACGCTAAGCTCATTGGGCCAGAAATGCGTGCCGATGGGGCAAATATTCTGACGCTCCCCTTTATTGGACCTGCAGCGTCCCATCAACATCCCGCCGCGCATGTTTTGTTGAAGAGTTATTAGGACAGGGCGAGCGCGCGCACCTGACGCATGACCTCTTCAGCGCGCGCTGTTCCCTGAAGGTCCATGTCGAACCCTGCCGACATGAGGGCCCGAGCGGTCCAGCTGTTGCAGGTGTTAAGCAGATGAAAGCGTCCCCTGGCGGGAAAAAAGCGACTCGTGGCGTAAAGCCCCGGTCTGCCGTTCGTGGCGCGCCCTTCTTCAGATCGCTCGAAACTGGCATGGATAAAGTCGATCAACCGGTTGAAATTCGCTTTGTTGAGGGGAAGCGAAAGGATTTCGGCATTTGGGTAGGCCCGCGCCGGATCCGCCTGCCGGCCGACGACGTGCATGACGGACGGCGTCGGGACGAACGCGGCGCGCAAGGTCATGCCAATGGTGGGTTCCTTCGCCGGGAAATAGTCAGCATCTCCCCACCCGAATTCGAGAAACAGTGCGTCTGGAAAATTTTTCGTCTCGGGAATCCGGTCGGAGGGAAGGTCGGCTTTCGCGACGATGATGCCGCTGTGCCATCCGTTGCTGGCGACGAAAAAGACCTTATCGGCGTCAGGATGTGTCTGGATCAGGAGGGACGTCCGTGGCGTTCCGCAGACCGCCAGCAGCAACGTGAAAAATAGTACGATACCGCACGGGAACAGTGCGACCCAACCGCCTCCGGAAAGGTGTCAAAATTGTCACCCCGATCGACCCGGTTCTCTAGGTGGGCTTCCCTTCGCTGGTTCGCCAAGCTTCCTGCATGAAAATGTTGGATGGCAGTGTCTGGTCCAGTACTTTGCGGGCCGCTTCCGGCCCGGCGAGCGGCAGGTCGCCCGAATCCAGAACACCGATTTGCTTCAGCGCCGATCCTTGGTCCCAGTAGAGATGTTCGTGGCACACCTTGTCGCCGCGAAACTTCACGATAATCACTGTGACGATCTCGACCTCCTTGCCGGTCGGCTCGATACCGGGGAAGTACCGGTCGATCACGGAATCGTGGCGGAATTTGGTGTAGGTCTCCAGCACGACACGGTTGGGGCCCATCGTGTAGGACAGCCGCGTTCGGTCGCGCCCGCCCGCGTTCTGGTCGACGAAATGATATTTGTAGAACCGTTTGAGCATGTCGTGCCCGACCCCGCCCGCCAGCGTCGGCACGTGATTGACATAGGGTTCGTCGATCATGGTCGCCATGGTGGCGTCGACATCGCGGGTGGTGAACTCGTGATAGACGTGTTCGGCGAACAGGGAGACGAAATCGTAATACGGACCCAGGACCCGACGGATCAGCTCCAGCGTACGGGTATGGGCCAGGTCGTCCGCAATTGCGTCGAAAGTCTCCCTGTGCCGCAAGGTAAAACCGGGTACCCCTTCTTCCCATTCGAAGACACGCGAGCCGTCTTTGCGATTCATGGCGTTGCGGAGTGTTTCCGCAGATTTGGCAGCGTCAGGCGCGTCTTTCGTACCGAACTGAAGCACGTAGGGGCAGGGGAGGTCTGCAAGCAGTTCGGGGTTGTCGGCGAGGTCCTCAGGATCGAAGGCGACCAGCGCCTTGAACCCGGCATCCCTGGCCGCCCTGCAGGCCAGCGTTGCGCCGTCGCCATGTGCGATGACGGCGATGTCGCCTTCGGTCTCCGGCATGGCGCGTAGCGCGTCCGCGACGGCGGCAATGTCTGCCAAAGAGAGGCTGGCGTCGACCGTCAGCACCGAATAGCCTTCTTCGCCGAACAGTTCGGCGCGTGCCTTCATGCCGGCATCGAGACCGGCTGCATCTGCGATCAGCAGGAGCCCCGGTCCTGTGCCGCTATGGTGTAGCGCGTAGAAGGCGGAAACGCTGCGTCCGTTTATATCAAGAACGATGTCTCGTCCCTTGGGCGCCAGCGTGCGCTCGGTTCCAGCCATGACGATCCTCCTTTTCTCGGTAGGGACGGATCGTAACGCTTACGACCGCTAACCGGAAAGGTCAGGCTGCGACGAGGTTGTCGACCGGCGCGGTCAGCTCGATGCCCGCGACTTCGATGCCGCTGATATTTTCGCGGAAACCCGGCGCCAGCGGCCGGCCGTTCTTATCGAGCAGCCAGAGCCGCATCAGATGCCGCTTGCGTTCAACCTCCGGCCAGTCCTCGAACTGTGTTCTTGTATGGACAGTGACGTGGCTCTGCAGGATCTGGATGTCGCCGGGCCGGAAGTCCATGTCGAAATGGTTCTCCCCAACCATCGAGCGAAACGCCCTGATTGCCTCCCACTGCTTTTCGGTCAGCGGCGGTACGCCCGGGAGGTCCTGTGCCTTGGTCAGGTGTACGCCGGGTCCGCGGCCCGAAAAATAGCCATCATGAAAGGAAAAGACCGGCAGCTTGTACCAGGGCGGCTCGTCCGGCGGAATTTCGCCGTGCCGCGTCAGGTAAAAATCGTTGATAAGCTCTTTCACCAGATCGGGGCAGGTCTTCAGCATCTTGTTATAGAGCGTCACGGTACTGGCGATGCGGCTTGCCCCGCCCGATTTCGCGGGATGCATGCAGAGAAGCGCGACATAGTCGCACTGATCGGTGTGGTAGCTCATCTGCACGTTCGTCTGGTAGCCGCGCACTTTGGGGTCGTTGTAGTCGCCCCCGAAATCCTTCACGTGGCCGATCAGATGCCCCTTGGCGTTCTGCGAAACGGTCCGGCCGAACCGGGTGCCGATGCCCCAGAAGGCGATACCGGCCTGATGCTTGGTCATTTCGGCGATCGGAACCCCCCGCAGAAGGAAGAATCCGCGCCCTTCGTTGAGCTCGTCGTAAAGGGCGGCGAGCCCTTCATCGAGCGTCGGCAGCTGAAAGTCTTCCTTGCGGATGTCCTTGATGTTCTTCCCGCTGGCCTCGATTGCTGCGACGGCGTCGCGGATCTCGCTGGCCTCGGTCTCGGACAGCTCGTAAATCCAGTCGTCGTTCGCTTCCAGATCGGCGGGATACCACCCGGCCGGGTCGACGATGGGCTTCATGGGGCCGGCGGGCTGTCGGATGCGTTCTGCTGGACGGAAAGGCATGGCGCTCCCCCCTGATTTCGGTTCTGAACTTTCGGAATCCTATTGCTTTTCCTTGGAGTCCGAAAGGGCCGGCAAATGGTCGCGCCCGGCGATCAGCCGCACGATCAGCCCGAACGCCGACCCCGCAGCCATGAGGAGGAAAGCATACGTCCAGGCATCTGCCGAGTCCTTACCTCCTGTCGCTTCTAGCGTCACCCCAATGGCCAAAGAGCCTAGAATGCCGCCGGTGAACCCGACGCAGGCATGAACCGCCATGGTTGCGCCGCGTACGTCGTCCTCCGCTACGGCTACGGTTGCGGTGTTGATGGTGCCGGTGTCGGAATAGCCGGTCATGCCATAGGCCAGCGCCAGCGCCGCGATCAGCCAGAGCGGCCCTCCGGTCGTGAAGGCGACGGCAATACCGACCGTTATGGAAGCGATCATGCTGAACCGGATCAGAATTTCGCGCCCGTGCCGGACGGAGAGCTCGCCGCAGATCATTGCCGCAGGCACGCCGGCCAGCGCTACCAGAGTCGCGAGCAACGCCGTCGAGACGAAGAAAGTTCCTTCACGAGAGGTCTCGGCAAACACCAGAAAGGTGACGATCCAGACCCTGTTGGAAAAAACCTCCCAGAGATGGCCGAAATAGGATGCGATATTCGCCATCGCTGCCCGGTTTCGAAACACCCGAAGTAACCCGGCGAAATGCGTCGCCGGGATTGCGGCGGTCTTTCCGTCGGGTAAGGCCCAGGTGCCGAGGACAAGCCCGGTAAAGACCCCGATACCGGCGACGGCGAAGGCCCAGTGCCAGTCGAACCAGTCGGTGAACAGTCCGCCCGACAGCACCGATGCCGCCGTGCCGATGGCGTAGACCGACGTGTAGTAGGTAGTCGCCCGGCTGCGCTGAGGCTCCTCCAGATCGTCGGCCAGTGCTTTTAGCGCCGGCATATAGGTCCCGGCGACGCCAATTCCGGTGAGGACGCGGAACAGGAACCCGCTCCACAGGCCGTCGGCCAGAAAGGCGAAGCCGAAACAGCTTGCTGTGCCAAGGATGCCTGAAAAGATATAAATTTTCTTTGGCAGGATCCGGTCGGTCAGCGTTACCAGAACCGGCACGGCCGTCACGTAGCCGACGAAGAATGCGCCGCCGAGCAGCCCCGCTTGGGTTTCGCTGAGACGCCATTCGTCGAACAGCACCGGCAGTACCGGCGTGATGGTCATGAATGCCATCGTGTTCAGCACCAGCGTGATACAGCTCAACGTGACGAGGAGGCGAAACGACATTATGGCGGGAATCTCCGCTGGCGCGGGGCGGGAAGGGGTCGATTTCCCCGCTCCTTTGGTTTACACCACGGGCATTCGAACGCAACCCAGTTAGAGGTATTTCAGAATGTCTTTCGAAGTCCCCCAGCCGCGCGAACAGTTTGACCTGACCATGGGGGATGGCGCGACGATCCGCGTTCGCATGCATGGCAATCCCGACGGTGCCCGAATGTTTCTCGGCAACGGGAACGGGTTCGCTGCCGACGGGTATTTTCCATTCTGGGGACCGCTTTGCGACGAGTACGAAATGTGCTTGTTCGATTTTCGCAATCACGGGCAGAACCCGCTCGCGGTCACAGGGTTGCCGATGCACAACTACGCCCAGATGACGCTCGATCTCGACCGGGTGCTGCGTGAAGTCACCGCACGCTGCGGCGAGAGAACCAGTATCGGCATCTTCCATTCAATGTCGGGTCGCACGGCGATGAAACATGCCTGCGAGCTGGGATTCAAATGGGACGCGCTGTTCCTGTTCGATCCGCCCAACGTGCCACCCGCCGGACACCGCGAATATGAGCGCATGGATGTGTTCGAGCATCGGCTGCACGACTGGGCCATGCAGCGGCCGAATTCATTCAAGGACCCGATGGAGCTTGCCCAGCAATACAAGGATACGCGCGGCCATTCGACCTGGGTCGACGGCGCGCATGAGCTGATGGCGAAATCGGTGCTGCGACAGGACGAAGAAACCGGAGATTGGGTGCTGGCCTGTCCGCGTGAGTTCGAGGCGTCGATCTACATGCAGGCGATGACGCTCAACCTCTGGCCCAGCTACGACCAGCTCGGCGGGCCGGTGAAGCTGATCGCCTGCGATCCGGAAGCCAAGGGCGCGCCGGGCCCCGCATACGCCAACCGTGCGCTCGCCGAAGACGGTAACTACGTATACGAATGCATCCCGAATACCGGACATCTGCTGCAGATCCAGAAGCCCGAGGAGTGCCGCCAGGCGATGTTCTCGTTCCTCAGCGAAAAAGGCATCGGCTGAGGCTGGTGACAGGGAGACCGAAAAATGGCTGAACAGGCAGTTGCTGAGAAAGATGCCCCGGAGAAATATGTTGGCCAGTCGGTGGAGCGCTTCGAGGATGCGCGCCTGCTCACCGGGCGGGCGCGGTTCGCCGATCATTATCCCGTGCCGGCGGGGACGCAGCATGCCGCGGTTTTGCGGTCGCCCCACGCGTCCGCCGATATCGTTTCCATCGATGTTTCCCGTGCGCAGGCTATGCCCGGCGTCCGCGCCGTCCTGACCGGCAAGGATATCCAGGCGATCTCCGATCCCTATCTCGTCATCGTCAAACAGCCGCTCAACGAATGGGCGCTGGCGATCGACCGGGTGAGGTTTGTCGGCGAGGCTGTGGCTGTGGTGATCGCGCGCGACCGCTACCAGGCCGAGGATGCGCTCGATGCTATCGATGTCGAGTACAGCGTCACGCCGCATGTCATCGATCCGCTGGCCGCGTCGAAAGACGAAGCACCGCTGATCCATCCCGATGCCGGCACGAACGTGATGTCGGACCGGGAGTTCACCTATGGCGATCCCGACCGGGCGTTCGCCGAGGCCGATAAAACGGTGAGCCTGTCGATCCACTATCCGCGCAATTCGCTGACGCCCATCGAGGGCTTTGTCGCGCTGGTGGAATACCAGGCCGATGACAACGTCTATGACGTGTTTTCGAACTTCCAGGGCCCCTATACCGGACACCCGGTGATGGCGCGGGCCTTCCGTGTGCCCGAATCGAACGTCCGGCTGCGGACGCCTGCCAATTCGGGCGGCAGTTTCGGGGTCAAGCAGGCAGTGCTGCCCTATATCGTGCTGATGGGGCTGTGCTCGAAGATCGTCGGCAGGCCAGTAAAATGGGTAGAGGACCGGCTCGAGCATCTGACTGCCGCATCGTCCGCGCCGAACCGTATCGTCGAGATCGAGGCGGCGGTTATGAACGATGGCACTGTCACGGGCATGCGGATCGATCAGCTTGACGATTACGGCGCGTTCCTGCGCTCGCCGATGCCTGGACCGTTGTACCGGATGCACGGCGCGCTGACCGGCGCATACAAGCTTGAAAATCTTTATTGCCGAAATCGTCTGGTGATGACCAACAAGACGCCGGCCGGGCTGGTGCGCGGTTTCGGCGGGCCTCAGATGTATTACGCCATCGAGCGGCTGATGCATAAGGTCGCGGTCGAGATGGGGCTCGATCCGCTGGCGGTTATCGAGAAGAACCTGCTGGGCCCGGATGTGTTTCCCTACAAGACACCGGCTGGCGCGCTTTACGATTCAGGCGACTATCCGCGGGCCGTCGAGGTTGCGAAGAAGGAAGGCAGGCTGGACGCGTTGCTGAAGAAGCGCGACGAGGCGCGCGCCGGGGGCAAGCTTTACGGCATCGGCTACGCTGCGGTGGTCGAGCCCGGCATGTCCAATATGGGGTATCTGTCGACCATCGTTCCTGCGGAAGAACGCGCGAAGCGCGGTTCGCAGGACGGCGCGGTGTCGATGGCGACCGTCAACGTCGATGCGCTCGGCTCGGTCAGCGTCACCAGCGACACCACCCCGCAGGGCCAGGGGCACGGCACCGTTCTGGCGCAGATCGTCGCCGACCAGCTCGGCATTCGACCGGGAGATATCCGCGTCAATACCGAGCACGATACCCACAAGGATCCGTGGTCGATCGCCGCCGGTACATATTCCTGCCGGTTTTCGCCAGGCACGGCCGTTGCGGCGCAGATGGCGGCGAAGAAAGTCCGCGAAAAGCTGATCCGGATTGCCGCACCGCTGCTGAATATTCCGGTCGAGCAGATCGAGATGGGCGGCGGCAACATTTTCGATCGTGAAAATCCCGATAACAAGCTCAACTTCCGGCGCATTGCCGGCGGGACCCACTGGTCGCCCAACCAGCTTCCCGACGGGGAAGAGGGAGGACTTCGCGAAACGGCGAGCTGGTCGCCGAAAGAGCTGGAGACGCCTGACGAGAGGGACCGGATCAATACGTCGCTGACCTACGGCTTCGTGTTCGATTTCTGCGGCATCGAGATCGATCCCGACACCGCGGAAATCCGCATCGACAAGTACGTCACCATGCACGATGCGGGTGCAATGATGAATCCGATGCTGGTCGAAGGGCAGGTCTACGGTTCGTTCGCCCAGGCCGTTGGAGCGGCGATGTACGAGGAGTTCTGCTATGCCGATGACGGCAGCTTCTTGACTGGGACCTTTGCCGATTATCTGGTGCCGACGACGATGGAGGTGCCGACACCGGAGCTCTATCACATCGAGAGCCCGTCACCCTTCACACCGCTGGGCGCCAAGGGCGCGGCGGAAGGCAACTGCATGTCGACGCCGGTCTGCATCGCCAATGCGGTGTGCGATGCGCTCGGGATCGACGATATCCAGCTTCCCCTTATGCCGGCGAAGCTGTCGGCGCTGATCCATGGCGAGGAACCGGCGCCGCCCGAGGGGCGCGCGCCTGTGGCGGACTCGAAATCCGCCGATGGAGACAAGGCGCTGACCGGTTCCGGCGAAACACGTGTGCCCGCGTCGCCGCAGCAGGTCTGGGACACGTTGCTCGATCCCGAAAAGCTGGCCGCAGTCATCCCCGGTTGCCACAAGCTGGACCTTATCGGCGAAAACAGATACCGCGCCGACGTCACGCTGGGCGTCGGGCCGGTCAAGGGGCGGTTCGTTGCCGAGGTGGCGCTGTCCGATCTCCAACCGCCTAAGTCTGCGACGCTGTCAGGCGGTCTCGACGGGCCGCTTGGTTCGTCGCGTGGCTCCGGCCATGTGGTGCTTTCGGCGGATGGCGATGGAACGAAAGTCGCCTACGACTTCCGCGTCGAAATCAGCGGCAAGGTCGCCTCTATCGGCGGACGTATGCTCGAAGGCGCATCGAAGATGGTGGTCAATCAGTTCTTCAGCCGGCTCTGCGCACAGATCGAAGGCGGCGACGTCTCGGCGGCCGGCGGCGGCGGGTTCTGGCACAGGCTGCTGACCATGATCGGCCTGAAATAGATGGCGCTGCCGGAGCTGAAACGCACCGGCGCCGCCGGGCTCAGCATTTCCTATCGGGAAATCGGTGAAGGGCCTGTCCTGTTCTTCGTCCACGGGATGGGCTGCGGCTCGGTTAACTGGGAAACCCAGTACGACCGCTTTTCCGACCGCTACCGCGTGATCGGCTGGGACGCGCCGGGCTACGGCGAGTCGGAGCCCTTCGATACCGACCTTCCATCGGTCGCGGATTACGTCATGGCGATGGGCGCGTTTTTCGACTCGCTGGATATCGAACAGGCGCACCTTGTCGGCCATTCCTATGGCGGGATCATGGTGACCGGTTTCCACCGCGCCTTTCCCGACAAGGTTCTGTCTCTGACGCTGGCCCAGCCGGTGATCGGCGGCGGTGTCATCGAACCGGCAGAACGCGAGCAGGGCATCAACGAGCGGTTCGAGCTGGTGCGTTCGCTCGGTATGCAGAAATATGCGGAACACCACGTGCCGCAAAGCTGCGCACCGGACGCCGCTCCCGGCGTGCTGGCCAGGGGGATAGAGCTGACCGCGGCGATCCCGCAGGAAGGTTATCTGCGGCAGTTCCGTTCGCTGCGCCATGCCAATATTTTCGAATGGACGTCGAAGCCGCGCATCCCCGCCATGATTGTCTCCGGCGAACGCGATTCAACGGCGGCTGGCGTCATGGTGGACGAAATCGCCGACGCCATGCCAGGCATTCGGCGTGAGACCATTCCCGATATCGGGCATATGATCTATCTGGAATATCCCGAGCGGTTTAACGCACTGCTTGAAGATCATCTCGTGGGGGCGACAGGTGGGGCCTGACGAAAACCCATGAAAGAGGAGCGAAAATGAAGCACTTGAAAACTTGTATGGCGATAGCCGTAATCATACCATGCTCGGTGGGGGCGTCTCCGCTCAGGGATTCCTGGAGCGCGGGCGCGATATGCTGAAAGGTCTCGGCGGATCCAGTAGCGGCTCCAGCGGGGGAGCGGCTTCGCTGTCCACAGGCGAGATCGCCTCTGGTCTCAAGGAAGCTTTGCGGGTCGGCGCGGACCGCGTGGTCGGAACGCTGGGGCGGTCCGACGGGTTCAACGCATCGCCTGACGTTCACATCCCCTTGCCTGAGTCGCTGCGCAAGGTTCAGTCGATGCTGGATCGCGTCGGCATGGGCGCAATGGGCAAGGACCTCGAACTGCGCCTCAATCGCGCGGCGGAAGCGGCGGTGCCGAAAGCGCAGAAGCTGTTCGGCGATGCGATTACCTCCATGAGTATCGATGACGCACGGAAGATCCTCAACGGGCCCAAGGACTCGGCGACACAGTATTTCCGCTCAAAAATGTCGTCGCCGCTGGCCACCGAGATGAAGCCGATCGTCAACAGCCAACTTTCCAGCATCGGCGCCGTCGCGTCCTATGACCGGATGATCGGATAGTACAAGACTTTGCCTTTCGTTCCCGATGTGAAGGCCGACCTGACGGATCATGTGCTGGACAAGGCAATTGGCGGGGTGTTCCTTTATCTCGGTCGGGAGGAAGCCGCGATCCGCGAGAACCCGGCCAAACGGACGACGGAGCTTCTGAAGAAGGTGTTTTCGAAGTAGCCGGCTTCCGGTTGACCGGCGCCAGCGAACCTTATTTCGCCATCAGGTAAATTAGGGCAATCCCCTTCCGCAAAGGGGCTAAATCTGGCATAGTCAGTTATCGGAATTCCCGAGATTTTCTGCAGCAGAATAGGAGGGTCAGATCATGGCTTACACAATCGAACAGCTTGGCGCCGACTGCAACGCGGCTCTGAAGGAACTGGGCAACAATGCCGAAGGCCGCGAAAAAATGCGCGGTTTCATCTCCAAGGCGTGCCTCGATGACGATTTCGTCGCGACGCATTTCGGCCCGAATCAGGAAGAGCGCAAGGTCATTTACGAGGATCCCGATTTCGGGTTCTGCATCCTGGCCCATGTCTATATCGGTGCGAAGAAGAGCAACCCGCACGATCACGGCGAACAGTGGGCGATCTATTCCCAGGTCGAAGGCGAGACCGAGATGACTGACTGGAAGTGCGTCGAGAAACCCGCGAACGGCAATCCGGGCAAGGTCGAGAAGGTCAAGTCCTATGTCATGAAGCGCGGCGACGCCTACGTCTATAACGAAGGCTTCCTGCACTCGCCGAAGCGCGAGGCGACCACCCGGCTGCTGCGCGTCGAGGGCAAGAACCTCGTCGGTACAAAGCGCGACGCCTACGAAGTCGCCGCATAAGACGGTATTCGAATGAAAAGAGGCCGGCGTCCTTCGGGGCGCCGGCCTTTTTTATGATCCGCTTACGCGGATTCGCACCAGCCCTCGCCCCCACCCGGCCACCCATGTGAGTATCCTGCTGGGGGGCCGGGTGGGGGCGAGGGCTGGGGCAGGCTTAATTAATCAGACTCCCGGACAGGTTGCGGTGACGCCGCCATCGACTGTCAGTTCGATGCCCGTGATATGCGTGGCCTCGTCGGAAGCGAGAAACAGCGACGCGTAGGCGACGTCGAAACCGGTTCCCATTCGGCCCGACGGGATAATCTCGTTCCGAGCGGCGCGGTATTCCTCCGCCGACTCGTAGCCCTTGTAGGTGTAGGATGGCCGCCCGTTGACCATGCGCAGGATGAACGGCGTGTCGATATAGCCCGGCAGGACGCAGTTGGCGCGGATGCCGGCGCGCGCATTCTGCAGCGCAATATTCTTGGTGAACTGGATCATCGCGCCCTTGGTCGCCGAATAGACCGCCGTGTCGGCGTTCAGGTGCCGGATACCAGCGATTGAGGCGATGTTGACGATGGCGCCGCCGCCCTGCTTCTCCATCTGCGGTACCACGGCGCGGCAGGTCAGCATTGCGGAGGTCACGTTGCGGGAGAAAGTAGCGTTCCAGTCGTCGACGGTGATGTTCCGGAGATTTCGGCCGGTTCCCTGGCCGCCGACATTGTTGTGCAGGATATCGACCTGTCCCCATTCGGAGACGCACCGTTCGACCAGAGCGGCGACTGCATCCTCGTCGGTGACGTCAGCGGCGTGCGCCAGCGCCTCCCCGCCCGCGTCGCGGATCAGCTTCGCGGTTTCCTCCGCCGCTTCCTCGCGATAATCCACGCACAGCGTCTTCGCCCCTTCCTTGCCATACACATAGGCGGCCGCCTTGCCGTTGCCCCATCCTTCGCCGACGGATCCTGCGCCGGATACGATGGCGACCTTGCCTGCAACGCGATTGCGGGACGGCGTGTTTTCATTGGGGATTACGGTCATTCTCTGGTTCCTGTTTGTTATGACGTCGCGCCATCCTACCGGACGGCTGGCGGCGCGCAATCGCATCATTGCCTCTTTGCGAAACCGAAGAGTTCGGCTCTAATCGTTCCAAATTCGAACTCGAAATTCAGGGAGAGCGACATGAGAGTTTTTCTGATCCACCACGCCGACGCGATGCCGAAGGAAGAGGACCCGGGGCGCCATCTGAGCGAAAAGGGCAGGGACCAGTGCGCACGGATCGCGGCCCAGCTGAAGCAGGCGGGCGTGTTGCCGGTGAAAATCCTGCATAGCGACAAGCAGTGGACGACGGAGACCGCCGAGCGGATCGGCGAGGCGCTCGGAATTTCGGACCGTACCGCGCAGGCGGGCTATCCGATCGGCACGGATGACGATATCGCCCCCTTTGTTGCCGAGATCGAAGCCAGCGGCGGCGACATTATGATGTGCGGCCATTTCGACTATCTGACGCGGACGGTGTCGAAGCTGGTCTGTGGCGACGAAAACGCCCATGTGGCGGCGTTCAAGCCCGGCAACGGCACGACCATGTGTCTCGACAACGAGGATGGCGACTGGACGCTGACCTATGCCTGGCGCGTGGAACACCTTGCAGCGGCTTAAAATCTGAGCCGCGTACGCGGCATCGCACCAGCCCTCTCCCCCACCCGGCCACCCATCAGGATACTCTCGTGGGTGGCCGGGTGGGGGAGAGGGCTGGTGCAGCTAATGAATAAGCTACTTTCCCGGCTGTTTCCCCAGGCCGATCTTGACTGCCATTTTCGATCGCTGTGCCGAATAATCGGCGGCGACCATGGGGTAGTCCGGCGGCAGGTTCCAGCGCTCGCGGTATTCTTCGACCGTGAGCCCGTGGGCGGTACGCAGATGACGCTTGAGAATCTTGCAGGGCTTGCCGCATTCGAGGCAGATGAGCCGGTCCTTCCTGACCGACCGGCGGACCGAGACGGCAGGTTCCTGTTCTTCCTGGGGTTGAGGATTCTCGAGTGCGACGAGCGTTCTATGCAGGTCGGCGATCAGGGCCGGGAGGTCGTCACGCGCAATCTTGTTTCCCGCAACGTAGGACTGGGCGAGTTTCGCCGTCATCTGGATAAGCAGCCGGTCCTGTTCCGCCATGCGCCCCGCCTCCTGAATTGTCGTCACGGCTCTCTGGCCGTCTGTTTGTTTGGTTTGTAGCGGATTTGTCCGCTCACCTGTAGTCGCAATTGCCGAAAGCCGGTTTTCGTCCGGATTCGATCTCCTGTCTGTCTACCACGTTCGCGTTCCGGTAAGATGCGGCATATGTCACATCTTAGTCGAATAAACGGGAGCGGATTATGAAGTTACTGACGATCGCGGCACTCGCCGTTTCGGTTATGGCCTTTACGCCGGCCGGTGCGGGCGACATCACGATCCGGGTCAAGGCGATCGATGCCAGGGGCGTCGGCAAGGATATCGGCTGGATCAGGGCGGTCGATACCGACAAGGGTCTGCGGATGATCCCGCGCCTGTCAGAGATTGGGCCGGGCGCACACGGATTCCACGTGCATCAGAATCCGAGCTGCGGCAACAAGGGAGCGGGTGGAAAGATGGGCGCCGGGCTGGCTGCTGGCGGGCATTTCGATCCTGGCCATGCCAGCCATCACAAGGGACCGCACGGCGAAGGACATCTTGGCGATATGCCCGCGCTTGTAGCGGATGCGAATGGCGTGGCACGAAAACCGGTTCTCGCACCGCGGCTCAAGGTTGCCGACCTCTACGGGCGGTCGATCATGATCCATGCCGCCGGCGACAACTACTCGGATAGCCCGAAGAAACTCGGCGGCGGCGGCGGGCGCATCGCCTGCGGTGTGATCCCCGCGCGCAAGATGAAGGACAAGATGCACGGCCACGGAAAGAAAATGTAGGGAACGTTATGGATTATATCGACGAACTGGTTATCGCCTATCGTGTGCTGGCGTCGCACGGGGTGGTTGACGCCTACGGGCATGTGAGTCTGCGGCATCCGGAGAACCCGGAGCGTTATTTCATCGCCCGGGCGCTGGCGCCCGAGCTGGTGACGCGCGACGACATTTTCGAGTTCGATCTCGACAGCGACGTAATCGATACCGACGGGCGCGCCGACGGCGTCTCGATGTATCTGGAACGCTATATCCATGGCGAGATTTTCAAGGAGCGGGCTGACGTCAATGCGGTGGTGCACAACCATTCTCCGTCTGTCATTCCGTTCGGGGTGACGGAAGTCCCGCTGCGCCCGCTGGTCAATACCGGTGCCTTTATCGGGCTCGGCGTGCCGACCTTCGAGATCAAGGATTTCCAGCCGGCCGGCGACATCATTATTTCTTCGCCCTATCTCGGCAACGCGCTGGCCGGCGTGCTGGGCGATGCGCCGGCGGCTTTGATGCGGGGACACGGGGCGACGGTGGTGGCCGAGACTCTGCCGCTGGTCTGCGTGCGCAGTATCTATCTGGAAGTATCCGCTAACCTCCAGATGCAGGCGATCACCATCGCCGGGCAGGGCGGCAAGGTGGTCTATCTCGAGGACGACGAGGTCGCCGCCACGGTGGCGCGCCAGGACGCCAAGGAAACCTGGCGGCGCGGCTGGACGCTTTGGCGGTCGAAGGCGATCGCCGAGCTTCAGGCCGAAGGGGCGTTGCCGAAGGTGTAAGGCAGCGCCTTACCCGAAAAAGTCGACCAGCGCGTCGGTATAGATATCGGGCTGTTCGATGTTGGAAAGGTGCGCGGCGTCCGGCACAACGAAGGTCTTTGCCCCCGGGATGAGCGATGCGATCAGTTCGCCGTATTCCGGGATGGTCGCCGGGTCCTTCTCGCCGATGATGACCATGGTTTCCACGTCCACCTGCGGCAGTTCGTCGCGGAAATCCATTTCGCGGATCGCGATGCTGCAATCCAGATAGCCCTGCTTCGTGGTCTCGAGGATGAAGGCGCGGACCCAGTCGATGGTGGGTTTCGTGTTTTCGCGCTGCAGATAGCCCGGCGTGAACCAGCGCCCGATCGAGGCCTCGGCGATGGCAGGGATGCCCTCGCTGGTCGCCATCTCGATCCGTTCGCGCCACATCTCCTTGTTGGGAAAGTAGGAGGCGGTGTTGGAGACGATCAGTTTCTCCAGCCGGTCGGAGGCGTTGATGCCGAGCCACTGGCCGACCATGCCGCCCTTTGAAAGACCGCACCAGTTGACCTTGTCGATACCGAGCGCATCCAGCAGCCCGAGCACGTCCTGGCCGAGCGTGGCGATGGTATAGGGGCCATCGTCCGTGCCCGGCGTCGAACCGTGGCCGCGATTGTCGTAGCGCAGGATGCGATATCGGTCGCCGAGCCGTTCGACCTGCGGATCCCACATCGCGAACGAGGTCGCCAGAGAATTGCTGAACATCAGCACCGGCGCGCCGTCCGGCCCGTCGAGCTGGTAGTTGATGGTGATCCCGTTGGCCTCGATCTGCATGGTTACATGACTCCCTGTCTCGTGATGCGCGGCACTATAACCACTCAGGCCGCGCCGCGCACGGTGGAGGAGGCGCGCAGAATAAAAAAACGTCGGCCGCGCGCCGGGCTTTACGGCTGCTCCGGATTTATGAAACCGTTGACCAGCGCCCAACCTTTTTTCCGGTGAATCCAGGCGCCGATTTCGTTTACCGAAATCAGCGGTACGTATTCGTCGGCATACAGTGCGGTCCGGACATAGTTGCCCTCGTTATCGAGAACGTATTTCTGGAATCTACCCGAGCCGGTCCGCGCGATCAGGATAACGTGGAGGGTGGTTGAATTGCGGGGGCGCACGACTGTGATTCGCAGGTCTTTCGCCGGAAATCCCAGCGTTCTCAGCAGAATATACTTGTTGGCTGTGAAACAGTCGCAATCCCCGCCTTCAGAAAGAAAGAGGCTGGGCGCTTTCCACTGGTCCCTTTTTTCAAGTACGTACGGGGCCTTGTTGACGAGGACATTGATTGTCCTCAAAAGGGTTAGCCCTCCTGCTTTTGTCCCAGGGACGCTGACGTCAGACAACCTTCAGCCCCTCGCGCCGCCAGATGCGGCCCACACGCTTGTGGTTCACGTGCCAGCCTTCCGCGTGCAGCAGCGCCGTCACCCGACGGTAGCCGTACCGGCCGTATTGACCCGCCAGGCGGACGATCGCCGCCGTCAGCGCATCCTCGTCGTCACGGATGATCGGCTGGTATCGCTGCGACGTCCGCGATTGCCCCAGGACGCGGCAGGCACGCCGCTCCGATACCGGGTACTTCTCCCGCACGTGTTGCACGCACCGTCTCCGGCGCTCGGGGCTTACCAGTTTCCCTCCGCAGCCTCTTTCAATATCTGCTTGTCCAATGTCAGGTCGGCGACCGCGCGCTTCAACCGGGCGTTCTCGGCCTC
>JAYOLL010000002.1:0-27209 GCA_038120295.1 Rhodospirillales bacterium
CCCACCCGGCCACCCACGAGAGTATCCTGATGGGTGGCCGGGTGGGGGAGAGGGCAGGTGCCGAGACCTGAGGAGGCAACCATGGCAAATGGAAAACTTCGTCACCTGGCTATTTCAGTTCAGGACCCCGACGCGACCGCCGAGTTCTACATGTCGGTGTTCGGGATGGAGAAGGTGACCTCGGTCAAGGCGCCGCTGGCCGACGGCGTGTATCTGACCGACGGCACGATCAATCTCGCCATCCTGCGCTACAAGGAGGACGAACCTGTCGGGCCCGGCAAGGACAAGGATTTCGTCGGCGCGCACCATCTCGGTTTCTGGGTCGACGACGTCGAGCAGACCCGGTCCGAGATTGAGAAGAACGGCGGTGAGTGGTTCATGGGCGAGATGGAAGGCGACAATGTCTTCTACGAGCTCAAATTCTGCGACCCGAACGGCCAGATTTTCGATATCACCCATAACGGCTGGGGCGGCGCGAAGAAGGATCCCTGAGAAGAACGGGCCGACAAGAAAACGGGCCGACCCGTATACGCCTAGCGCTACGGATCGGCCCCAGTCTACAGGGAGGCTGAGCGCTCAGAGGAGACGCTCGTATATGGTTACGGACCGAAAGACGTTTCGGATTACCGGAAAATGAATGTTTTCGTTCAGACGGCCCTTCCGATACTAGCGGTGCTGATGACCGTTTCTTCTGCTTTCGCCGGGCCCATCGGCGAGATGCAGCGCATCGGCGCGTTCGCCATCGACCGGACAGAGGTAACGGTCGGGCAGTTCCGCAAATTCGTCCAGGCGACCGGGACGGTGACGCAGGCAGCGAAAGCGGGCGGCGGGCTGGTCTATGGGGCCGGCTGGGAGCGCAAGCCCGGCTGGACATGGAAATCGCCGTTCGGAACACCTGCCTCGGATGACGAGCCCGCCGTCCATGTCACGTTCGACGAAGCCGCCGCCTATTGCCGCTGGGCCGGCAAGCGCCTGCCGACCGATGCGGAATGGCAAGAGGCGGCCCATACGGAGCGGCGCGCATCTCCGCCGGCGCCTTTCGTAAAGGACAGAACCTACGATTACCCGACCGGCGACACGCCGCGCGGCGCGAACTGTCTGGAAGAATGCGGCCCGACGCCCGCCATCGATTATTCCGCAGTGCTGGATCGCGGCAAGGGCCACGCGCCCGCCGGGACGACGGTGCAGGGCGTCAACGGGCTCTACGACATGGGCGCCAATGTGTGGGAATGGACCGAATCGGGCGGGGCGGGGGAGAAGCGCACGCGCGGTGGCTCCTGGTGGTATGGCGCAGCGCAGATGCGCCGCTCCTACCGCGCCTTCAAGCCGCGCGACATGGCTGTCGTTTATATCGGGTTCCGCTGCGTCAAAGACCTGAGATAGCCGGCGCGGATCCTTCCGCGATCAGGGTAAGGATTTCCGATGTCGGGCGGACGTCGCCGAAAATCCGGTAGAAGGCGGTCAGGCTCGCTTCGTGCAGGCCGAACGCGTAGCCTCGCATTGCGTTCGATACCATGGTGACGCGGTAGCCAAGCTCCACGGCGTCCCGGGCCGACGATTCGCAGCAGACATTCGTCACGGTGCCGGCGATCAGCAACGTATCGATATCATGCTCCCTGAGGCGTTCGTGGAGATCGCATTTGCCGGGGAAGAAGGCGCTCGCACCCCGCTTCAGGACGTGGATGTCGGTGTCCCTGGCATCGAGACCCGGCCAGAGGTCGGCGCGCGGGTCGTCCGCCTGGGCCATGTCGTGAAACAGCTTTGCACGATCCGCGCCGGCAAGCTCGGTCATGTTGCGGCTGACGGAACCCGACGGCGCGGCGGTAACCCACGCCACGCGTCCGCCGGCCTGCCTCAGAGCTTCGGCCATGCGGTTGATGCCGGGTACGAGGCCTTCACAGCCCGGATCGAGCTCGACCGTGGCCCGCATCAGGTCGACGACGACCAGCGCCGTGCCGGCAGGGTTCAGCGACTCGTACGCATGCAGCCGGCCTCGCCGGGCGAAAACCTTGGCGACGACCCTTTCGTCGAGACCGCTGGGATGTGGCGGAACGTCCATAAAAATGCTCTCAATATGAGAACAATTAATGAACATACGATGCGACTCAAATCAACAGAAATGCCGCCCTGTATCCCGGCGGACGCCGTTTATTCCGGCACATCCACCCCGTTCTGGCGGCAGCAGGCGATCAGCGTGTTGTTGAGAAGGCAGGCGATGGTCATCGGACCGACGCCGCCCGGCACCGGGGTGATCGCGCCGGCGATTTCGACCGCGGCCTCGTAATCCACATCGCCGACCAGCCGTGTCTTGCCTTCGCCGCGTTCCGGCGCGTCGATCCGGTTGATGCCGACATCGATCACGGTCGCGCCGGGTTTTATCCAGCCGCCTTCGATCATGCGGGCGCGTCCCACGGCGGCGATCAGGATATCGGCCTCGCGGCAGACGCCGGGCAGGTCCCTTGTGCGCGAATGCGCCACCGTCACCGTGCAGTTGGCGGCCAGCAGGAGCTGCGCCATCGGCTTGCCGACGATGTTGGAGCGCCCGACCACCACAGCGTTGGCGCCCGACAGATCTCCGACCGTGTCTTCCAGCAGCATCATGCAGCCCTGCGGCGTGCAGGGCACCAGGCTGTCCTCGCCCGAGGAAAGCCTTCCGACATTGACCGGGTGGAACCCGTCGACATCCTTGCCCGGGTCGATGGCCTCGATCACCGTGCGGGAATCGATCTGGGCGGGGAGCGGCAGCTGAACCAGGATGCCATGCACCGCCGGGTCTCTGTTGAGCGCGTCGACGACCGCCAGCAGCTCTTCCTGCGTGGTGGAGACCTCCATGCGGCGGCCGACCGAGTTCATGCCGGCCTCAACGCACTGTTTCTCCTTGTTGCGGACATAGACCTGGCTCGCCGGGTCCTCGCCCACCAGCACCGCAGCGAGACCGGGAACCAGCCCGTGCGCGTCTTTCAGCGCCGCCGCCTTGCGTCCGATTTCCGCGCGGAGGGTTTCGGCAAATGCCTTGCCGTCGATTCTTTTTGCTTCAGACATTGGTTCTCAGTCAGGAGGTCAGGATTGCGCGGTGCAGGTTGCCCAGCACCATCTGGGCGAAGATGAGGATAAGGATCAGCGCGATGGGGCTTACATCGATCCCGCCGAAATTGGGGATGAACCGGCGGAGCGGGCGGAGCGCAGGTTCGGTGATGCGGTAAAGGAAATCGGCGATGGTATAGACCAGCTGGTTCGACGTGTTGAGCACGTTGAAGGCGATCAGCCAGCTCAGCACCGCGCCGATGATGACCATCCAGATATAGAGATCGATCGCAATCATGGCGATGCGAAACAGCGGGTCGATGATGATCATGGCGTCCGTCCTCGTTCTCGCAACCGCCGGCGGGCAGGCGGCCTGCGTCCCCTAGTTTCTAAAGACCGCGCCGCGCCGGTTCAAGCTTTCGGACGATTTCAGAGCGCGAGCCACGGTGCAGGTCGGGGGCGCAAACGGCGCTTGACAAGACCGCGCCGCGGCAACACATTGTCCGCCGTTTTTCGCCCCGGAAATTTCACCCGAAATTCCCATCCCGGGGCCCGGTCGGGGCCGTAGCTCAGTTGGGAGAGCGCAGCGTTCGCAATGCTGAGGTCAGGGGTTCGATTCCCCTCGGCTCCACCAATTTTTCCAGCGCAAACGTCCGATATTACGCCAGCACCGGCTCCGACTCGCCGAACACCCGCGGGTTTCCCAGGTTTCTGGCGTTCTGGTTCGGGGCTGTGTCCTGTTGAGACCCAACTTATTCATGATTTAGTATCGATTGGTGCAATCTTTGTTATTGACGGGTGTTGTTGCCGGAGCCGACAATTTTTCCGGTAATCCTGCTTTGAAGCGCAAAGAGAAACCCGTTGGCGACCTCGACTGAATGTTGCTCACGCCTGTCACGATCCATAAACATCGCGTTTATCGACGCGAAGGGCGCGCAATTGGCTATGTAAGCTGGGCGTTCGTCGACGAGCAGCGCGAAGAACGACTAAAGGCTGGCCAGATACGTCTCGCACCCGCAGAGTGGCGCTGTGGCGACCGCGTATGGCTATACGATGTCGTGGCGCCTTTCGGCAGGACCGACGAAATGATCGGCGACATTCGGCAAAACGTGTTTCCTGATCGGCCGATGCGTACCGTCCAGCTATCCGCCGACGGCAAGGAACGAGTGACGGTCGAGTGGTCAGCAGTAGGTCATCCACAACCTAAATAAAGAAAGATGAAGATTTATTGATATAGATGTAAGGTGGTTAAAATAAATCCCCTAAAATCATTCCTCAACCCTATATTTGACAATATAAAATTCAAAAAAATCTCTATGTATATATCGAAAAACATCACGGTCGAAGAAATCATGTTAAAAATTCTGTATTTGCTAATATTTTCCTCAGTTTTTTTCTTTATTAACTTATTTATCAACAAATTATTTTTTCGAAAATTAGGGGGCGAAAGAAATGCCCCACTTCTATCTTCTATTATACCCACGATAATCATGTTTTCGATGTTTCTTTCTGATTCAGAAATATTTTATTCTGATAATACTGGTGTAGCCGAAATAATTTTATCCATTTTGATAATTCTTTATATCATACAAGTATTTTATTTAACAGTTTTGCTAGAGAGGTGTGGAATTCCCCCTAGACTTATAAACGGTGGCCTTAGCATATCCTTCGCTTTATCATGCCCGATACTAAACAATCTAATTATGGCATTATGGATATTGGAAAGTTTTAGAAGAAATAAATTGCTTTTTTTAAATAGATCGACAAAAAACCCTTTAGATCACCCTGCCTGTTTTTTCTGCATAAAAGAATAACCATTAGGAGAAAAATGAAAAAAATTTAGTATAACATTTCTCAAAAAAATGTCCCCTTTTTAAATCAAGAAAATCTAGTTCTTAGACCAAAGAATCTAATTGATGTGAAGAAAAAAGGATTTATTAATAAGAATCCTTCTGGATATGATCTTGTGTCATTACTTAATTCTGTCGATACCAAATCACAAAACAGTGCGACTGTATTCGGCAAAAATCAAACACATTCATTCGATATTATCGGTATCGGTAGTGTAATATCAAATGAATAGGATGGATATTTTTCGTCACTATATAATGATAAAGAAGACTTCGGAATTTCTTCAATATTATCAGATCAGTTTCGGGATCTATATTATCTATAATAAGTCGAATAAAAAGGAAAATATTTCAATTATAGACCGGTAATGTTTAAAGATTTATTTCTAAGGAATGGTTCCATAAAATCTTCTTCACATGAAGAAGAAATGGGAATCGTGTCCATCACATGGGCTGCTAAAATTGACAAGGGAAATGATAAAGATACAAAGTTATTAGAAGGGAAATATTACAAATTAGAGGAGATCACATAAAAATACGGGTTATATGGTATAGATGTGAATGGCTACATAGGTGCAGGAGTATACCAGCCACCCGTTTATCCCAAACCCACTCCACTACCCGAATTTATACCTGCTCCATCCCCCCTTGATCCAAGAAAATTTTATCGATCTTCGGAGTTTGATGACGATCTCATCAATGGCGGATGCAGGTGAGGATGTCTGCGACGCCATCGCGCACTATGCCGAACGCTTCGTCGGGCGGCAGGTGCCCGAACTTGATTGCGGAGCTCTTTTCGCTCGCTAGGCCGCCCTCGGCGTCACTTCCTTTTCGATCTTCTTGCGCAAATCCCTGTCGGCGACATCCAGATCGTATCGGGCCTGGAGATTGATCCAGAACTCCGGGCTCGTTCCGAAATAGCGGGCGAGCCGCAGGGCGGTGTCGGTCGTGACCGCCCGCCGTCCCCGGACAATGTCGTTGGCGCGCGACCGGGGAACCTTGATGGCGTTGGCCAGTTCGTAAACGCTCAGTGCCATCGGTCGCAGAAAATCGCTTCTGAGGATGGACCCGGGATGCACCGGCGGAAGCCTCCCGCCGGTTGCGACATCGGAAAAATCGATCCTGCCGCTGTCCAGATCTTCTCTTTTCACGGTCATGTTTCGTCCCTCAATGGTAATCGACGATTTCGACGTCCCAGGCATCGTCGTCGCGCCATGCGAAGCAAATCCGCCATTGATCGTTGACGCGGATACTGTGCCGTCCCCGCCGGTCGCCCTTCAGCGCTTCGAGCCGGTTACCCGGTGGAACGCGAAGATCGTCGAGCTTCGCCGCCGCATCCATCGCCAGAAGTTTCGACCGGGCCCGCCTCTGGATCTGGGCCGGCAGATCTTTCACGGCATAGCCAGAGAAAATCGCCGCCGTCTTCTTGTCGGCGAAGCTTTTGATCATGGATGATCGTACTTCGAAACAGTACGTACTGTCAATGTGTACGTACTGTCCTTCGATACCTATGAAACCAGCACCGGCTCGGCGCCGCCGAGGCCGGTCTCCTCGATAATGCGCTGGAGCAGCCCGGTCTCTCTCGCGTTGGTTACGAACCGTGTCGCGGCGGACAGTAGCTCGTCCCGCCCCTTCGCCACGGCGAAGGCGAGGATGTTCTCGCCATAGCAGTCTTTCAGGACCGTTGAGCCCGGCATCATGCCGGCATGGCGCAGCAGGCCAGGCCGGATGCCGGCGAGGATGTCCGCTTCGCCGCCGCGCACCATGCCGAACGCTTCGTCGGGCGTCGTCGCATAGACCCGTTCGGCCCGGAACAGCTTGCCTTCCAGCGCGAAATCCATCGCGTGATTGCGCACCACGGCGACGCGGAGGTCGGGCCGGTCGATATCGGCGATGGTTTCGATTCCCGATCCCGGCGGCGCCAGGATCGTGAAATCGGCCCGCAGCCAGGGCGGCGAAAACTCGACATCCCGGCCTCGTCCCGGGTCGAGCCCCATCGCGGCGATATCGCAATCGCCGCTTTTCAATGCCTGAACCACCTGGGGCGGCGCGGCGTACTCGGTCAGGCGAAGCTCCCGCCCCAGCGCCCGGGCAAAGCTGTGCGCCAGCTCGATGCCGAAACCTTCGAGCGCGCCTGTCTGCCTGTCCTGCGTGTAAAAGAACGACGGAAACAGGCCGAAGCGGATCGAATTTTCCCCCCGCTGCATGTCGGCGTGTCAGCCCTGCTTCTCTCCGTTCGATGCCGCCGCCTTTTCCTGCGCCTCCGCGATGCGGTTGATAGCGGTATTGGCCCGGTCTAGCTCCTCGAACTGTTCGCGGACGCGGCGCAGATCGTCGAAATTGCCCGGCGAGACAGGAGTATTGTCGGTCATCGCCTTGGCGATTCGCACCGCGTTCTGCAGCCAGTGACGTTGCAGCATGGCGGCGGCGGTCATCAGCAGGCGTGACGCCTCCGCCGGTGCGATTTCGGTTTCCTGCGGCGCAGTCGGCGTCGACCCGGCGGTCGGAGGGGTCGTTTCTGCCATGTCGGTTTCTCCCTTGATCAGGTTCATTCACACCTATCCCAATAAATGTCGCCTGTCATTCCCGGTCCGCTGGAATCCTTCTTTTAACTCTCGCGCGCGGTTGGCGGTACGCTGTTCATAAAGTATGAATCTCGGGAGACATCCGAAATCAGAATCTGACAGGAGATAGAGACGATGGCGGTTCGGCTGGGCATGCGGTTCGACGGGTTCGACGATGTGCGCGAAACGATTGAGGTCGCCGAGGCGGCTGAGAAGGCGGGCGCGGACTCGATCTGGATGGCGGAACATCTCGGCTATCGCGAGGCTTCGGTTTCCTGCATGGCGTTTCTGATGAAGACGCAGCGCGCCATGGTGCTGCCCACTGCGGTGATGCCCTATCTCTGGCATCCGACGCCTACCGCGATGCAGTTCGCCACCATGGCGGAGCTCGCGCCGGGCCGCGTTGGTATCGCGGTTTCAGTCGGGAATCTGCTCAATCTGCGCGAATCCGGCGTGGCGAAGCCCGAGAAGCCGGTCCGCGTGATCCGCGAGTATGTCGAGGCGCTGCGCGGGCTGTGGGCGGGCGAGACGATGAACCAGGACGGGGCGGTGTGGAAGCTCGACGGCGCTCGCCTTGCCTTTACGCCGAAGGAACCGATCCCGGTCTTTGTCGCCTCGACCGGTCCCCAGATCCTCAGACTCGCCGGTCGGATCGCCGACGGGGTCCTGTTTTCCGGCGGTCTGTCGCTCGAATTCACGAAGAAATGCGCTGCGCTCGCCGATGAAGGCGTTTCGCAGGCCGGGCGTAAGCCGGAGGAAGTGCGCAAGGCCGGTTTCGTCTATTTCGCCTGTTCCGAGGACGGCACGACGGCGATCGAGGCCAACCGGCGCAAGATCGCCTTTCTGTTCCGCAATCCCGCCCAGGCCGAGAACGTCCAGTCGGTGGATATGCCGATCGACCACCAGGCGATCATGGACAAGGTCCGCGAACGCGATCTGGAGGGCGCCTCGCAGCTTATCCCTCCCGAGGCAGTGCAGCAGTTCACCGTCGCCGGAACACCGGATGAATGCCGCGCCGGGCTACAGGCCTATATCGATGCCGGCGTCGATGAACCCGTGATCGAGGTGAGCGGGACCGAAGAGGAAAAACGCCTCGCGCTTGAAGTGATCCGCGAGTTCACGGGCGGGTGAGGAGAAATAAAATGACCAACCGCATAGGCATCCGTTTCGACGGATTTGAGGACGTCGGCGAAACCATCCGGGTCTCCAGACTGGCCGAGGAAGCCGGCGCGAGCGGTTTGTGGATGACCGAGCATATCGGCTATCGGGAAAGCATGGTGTCCTGCATGGCGTTCGCAATGGAGACCGAACGCGCCATGGTCGTGCCCGCGGCGGTTACGCCCTATCTGTTCCATCCGACCCCGACGGCGATGGCGCTCGCCACCATGGCCGAGGCGTTTCCCGGTCGCGTCGGCGTGTCGGTCGCCATCGGCAATACGCTGGACCTGAAGGAATCGGGTAAGGTGCCTGACGACCCGGTACAGGCGGTCGACGATTTCGTGGCCGATCTGCGCGCGCTCTGGACCATGGAGCCCGTGACGCGCGAGGGCAGCGAAGCCTACGGGCTCGACGGGGCGCGGATGGCGTTTCCGTGCCCGGAGCCGGTGCCGGTGTTCGTCATGGCGCTGGGAAGCGACGTGGCGGAAAAAGCGGGCCGCATCGCCGACGGCGTGCTGATGTCGGCCGGGTTCTCGGTGCCCTTCGTGCGGCACTGCCTCGGGCTTGCCTCGAAAGCAGCTGCTGACGAGGGCCGCGATCCCGCCGATCTGCGCACCGCGGCCTTCATCCATTTCGCCGTGTCGGAAGACGGGAAGGCTGCGCGTGAGGCGGTGCGCAAAAAGCTCGCCTTCCTGTTTCGCAACCGGCTGATGGCGGAAAATATCGCCTCCTCCGGCATACCGATCGATCAGGACGCCATTGTCGAGGCGGTCGCCGCGCGCGATCTCGACAAGGCGGCGACCTTCGTGCCGGATGAGGCGATCGACGCGTTCGGCGTCGCCGGTACGGTAGAGGAATGCGCCCGCAGCCTCGAAGCCTATGTCGAAACCGGCCTGCAGGAACCCGTGATCCAGGTCTCCGGCAGCGAGGAGGAAAAGGCGCTGGCGCTCAAGGTGATCCGCGAATTCACGTCTTAAATCCGCTTACGCGGTACGCATCGGCAGTCAGCCGATCCGATATAACGTATCGGTATCGGTCGTATCGGACAGGAGTTCGCAGCCTGTGGCGGTTACTGCCACCATGTCCTTGAGCTGCAGGCCGAACCCGTGCCCGGTCCGGTAAACCAGCGGTTCCATGCCTAGCACCATGTTTTCCTCGAGTGTGTAGTCCCTGTACTTGCCGAGATATGGGTCTTCGTGCAGGTGCAGCCCGATGCCGTGCCCGACGAAGGAAATCGGCGGAAGACCGAGCTCGCCGAATTTTTCGAGAAAGATCTCGTACACCCGCTTCGCGCTGGCCCCCGGTTTGATCGCGTCCATCACGCGGTACTTGCAGTCGACCAGGTTTTCCCAGATGCGCTCCGCTTCCGGCGGAGGGGCGCCGACCGATGCGGTCCGGCACACGCCGGCGTGATAACCGCCGATGATGGAAAAGATCTCCACCCGGCAGATATCGCCTGTCTGCAGGATCCGTTCCGACGGGCCGACATTGGGCAGTTCGGACCGTGGCCCGGTGGCGACGATCATCAGCTTGAAGTGTTCAGCACCCTGCTCGTAGACCGAACGGGTCAACGCCGACGCCAAGTCCATCTCGCTCGATCCCGGCCCGACCGCGTCGAACGCGGCGGCGATCGCGGTGTCGGAAATACGCGAAAGACGCCGCAGAAGCTCGATCTCTTCCGGCGTCTTGATCTGGCGAAGCCGGTCGAAAAGTTCATCCGCGGCTTCGAACGTTGCGCCGGGCAGGCGGTCGGCCAGACGGGCCAGGTCGCCCGCCGGCAGGTAAGCCATCTCGATGCCGATCTTTCCTTTGGCCACGCCCAGCCCGGTCAGCATGTCGGCCAGGACTTCCATCGCGTCGTCGGTAAACTCGCCCCACACATGAATGTCGGCGTCGGGCAGCCGCCCGCGCACAGTCGTCTCCTCCATGTCGACGGCCAGCACCGAGGCGCGGCCGTCCGCGGTCATCGCCAGCGCCGCATGGCGCCAGCGCATAAGCGGCTGCGACGGCACGACAAACCCCGCGCCGTAGGCGAAATTCTCGGGCGATATCGCGACCAGCGCGTCGAGCCCCGCGACTTCCATCGCCGCCTGCTGTTTCTGGATAACGTCGTTTCGCATGGTCGAAGTCAGCCTCTTTCTTCGCGCAAAAGGTCGAGCCTGCGCATGATTTCCCGGTCGGTCGCGAAAAACAGTTTCGCACCGTTCTCATCCGCCCGATGGGTATAGCGGTTCCAGTGGGGCAGGGTGAAGATATCGTACCTTGCCCAGCGAATCCGGTCGTCCCCTATCGAGCTTTCTCCGGTACCGTCGACAACCAGACAGAACGCGTTCGCCGTGGTCCGGAAAGGGACCGTGGTTTCACCGCCCGCCAGCTCCACCATGTAAACATCGAATATGTTCATCGCCGGTCCGCCGGTGGCCGGGTCGACGTAGCGCAACGTTTTCGAGCCGTCTTCGGCTGCCTGCATCGCATCCAGCGCGGCGCAGACGTCTTCCCAGCCATAGCGAAACTGCGGCGAATAGCGGGGAGCGACCACCCCCGGTCCCGATTGCGGAACCAGCCCGCCATGGGCGTAGGCGGCATCGGGCGGCAGGGCCGGAAAGTTGCCTGCCGGGCCGGGATCGAAAAACTGGGTATGCATGGCGCGGTGAAACGGGACATCCAGCGCATCCATCCAGACAATGCGCGCATCCCCCGAATGGGTGTGCTCGTGCCACGTGCCGCCGGGTGTGACGATCAGGTCTCCCTTGTTCATTGGACAGGGCTTGCCGTCGACCGTGGTCGTCCCGTCGCCGCCTTCGAGCACGAAGCGCAGCGCGTTGGCGGTGTGGCGATGGACCCGCGCGGTCTCCCCCGGCATCAGAACCTGGATCCCCACGTTCAGATTGGTGGTTACGCAGTTTCCTGAAGGGTTCGCAAGGTCAGGATTGTGAAGCGACAGAACTCGGCGCTCCGCGACCTCCATGTCGGTCGCATCAACCGCCATGTCCAGCAACGGCTCGATTTCCGTCCAGCGCCAGGCGCGGGCCGGTTCGGACTGAGGCTCGCGTGGATTGTGGACTGTCCTTTCCCATAACGGCTTGACGCCTGCATCCGCCCTCAGGCGGTGAAAATCATCTTCTGCTGGTGCGTTCACGTTGCAGCTCCCCGAACGCGGTCGATGAGTGTGGCGGCGTCGGTGGGAGGCGCATTTCCGCGCCATGCCACTACGCCGTCTGGCCGGACAAGCGCCAGCCGGCGTTCGTAAGTCGCCGCGATGTCGGGTTCGCCGATATCGATAACGCGAAAGGGGACTCCACGCGCATCCGCCGCTACGCCGATGGCGGAAACGTCTCCGCCGCCCGGGAAGCGCAGCAGCACGAACCCCTTGCCGAATAAATCGAGGGTCGATTGTCCGGCGGGCAGGGGAGTGTGCGGCGCCCGGCTGCCCGGATAGCTCGTCTGGATGAAATCGTTCACCGTATCGGGAGCATCGCCCTCGCCGTCATAGACGCAGATCGGCGAGCCGGAATAGATATGACCCAGCGCGATGCCGTGTCCGCGATGCTGGCGCTCGTTGGCTTCCGACAGCTGGGCGCCGAGTTTCGCCCTCAGCGCCCGGCCTTCGTCGCTGTCCTTGGTGACGGCTTCCGATGTCGCCAGGTTGCGGCGGCGGTAATTGGCTGTCGCTTCTGTGACGTTACGGACGGCGACCGGTCGACGCTCGGATTCGTATGACTCCAGCAGCCCGTCGCCCGCCCAGCCATTCAGGGTGGCGGCCAGCTTCCAGCCCAGATCGACCGCATCGCCGATGCCGGTGTTCATGCCGTACCCGCCGGTCGGCGTGTTCTGGTGTGCGCAGTCGCCTGCCAGGAGTACGCGGCCCTCACGGTAGCGGTCGGCAACCATCTCGCGCCGGATCCAGCTGCCGCAGGACAGAAGCTCGTAATAGAAATCGAACCCCGCGACGCGGCTTATGATGGCGTGTGCGTCGATGCCTTTCGGGTCGACGTAATCTTTCGAGCCGTGAAGCGTGATGCGCCACAATTCGCGACCATCGAGCGGGATCAGCGTGGCCCAGACACCGCCCGCATCGATCAGAAAGTTGAGCGCTGTCTTGCCTTTGTCGTGCCGCTCCCACAGATATTCCGTCCGGAAGAAGATGCTGGCCGGATAGCCGAGAACCCCCTGATTGCCGAGCGGGATGCCGAGCGTATCGCGAATCGAACTGCGTCCCCCGCAGCAGGCCACGAGATATTGCGATCGGATGCTATAAGTGCGGTCGTTCTCGAGATCAGTGACCTGCGCCGTCACGCCGGTCTCGTCCTGCGAAAAGCAGTCGAAATGCGTCAGGAACCGGACGTCGACGCCCGGTTGGGATGCGGCTTTCGCACGCAGGATGGGATCGAGAAAGAGCTGGTTGCAGCGCTGCGGCCGTTCGGGGCTGACGTCGAGCGGGCCCGTCCCCCCATGCTCGGCGCGCTCGAAGCGGGCGATTTCGAACCCGCCGAGGCTGGTGGCGTAGAGTGCGGTATGCGGAAAGTCCTGCGGGATGCCTGCCTGTCTTATTTCTTCCGCGATGCCCCAGCGCCGGGCGAATTCCATGGTGCGGAGATCGACCGAGTTGGCGCGCGGCAGGTCGATCGTCCCGTCAGTCCGCTCGACGAGGATGCACTCAATCCCGCGCCAGCCGAGATCGACGGCGAGCGCGAGCCCGATCGGTCCGCCGCCGACGATCAGTACCGGTGTGTCGAAATTTTCGTCCGCCATGTTCAGAAGTATAGGAGGTGAACGCCTGTCCCGTCAGCAGACGGCGCTTCGAAAATCGCCACGCTTTGACGCCAAAGGCCCGACAGCCGAAGATACCGGAAATTCACGGAGAAGTTTCGTTCATGTCCAGAACCGTCGCCCGCCTTCTGGCGGAAAGCCTCGAAGCGCACGATGTCGACCGGCTCTACTGCGTGCCGGGAGAGAGCTATGTCGGGCTCACCAGCGTTCTGGTCGAGCGCAATTCGCTGCAGCTCGTCGTCTGCCGACACGAATCCGGCGCGGCCTTCATGGCGGTCGCCGACGGCAGGCTCAGGCCGCGTGCCGGAGCCGCCATCGTTTCGCGCGGGCCCGGCCTGTCGAATGCTGTTGTCGCGCTTCATACGGCGTTTCACGACTGCACGCCGATGGTGCTGCTGGTCGGCCATGTCGAGCGCCGCGATGTCGGGCGGCAGGCGCTGCAGGAGCAGAATTACGCCGTGCTGCTGTCCGATATTACCAAGAGCGTGATCGAGGTGATCGATCCGGACCAGGCGTCCGAGGCCATCGCCCGCGCCTTCCACACCGCCGAAAGCGGAACACCGGGCCCGGTTGCCGTGGTGCTGCCCGAGGATATCTTCGATTCGGAAACCGATGCGCCGGTCGATCAGCCCCGCGCGCGGGTGATGTCGGCGCCGCGCGCCGCCGATCTCGACCGGCTGGCCGACATGCTGGCGGCGTCCGAACGTCCCATGGTGCTGGTCGGCGGCGCAATGCTGGCCGATGCGGTGGCGGAGCCGGAAACTTTTGCCGAGCTGAAGCGCCTGTCGGAGGAATGGGTGCTGCCGATCAGCCCGACCCACAGGCGGCCGCAGCTGTTCAGCGCCGATCATCCCAACTATGGCGGTTATGTCGGGATCCGCGTGCCGCCGGAGCAGATCGCCGAGATGAAGCGCGCCGATCTGATGGTCGCGCTGGGCGAGCGGCTGACCGATTCCGTGAGCCAGTCCTACACTTTCCCCGAGCCGCCCGAGCCGCAATTGCCGCTGGTCCATGTCTGGCCCGACGGGAACGAGGTCGGCCGGGTGTGGCGACCGACCCTCGGAATGCCCTGCAACCCGGCGGAGGTCGTGCGCGGCCTGCTGGCGCGCGGTGCGCCGGGTGACGCTGACAAGCGCCGTGGCTGGGTTGAGGGGCTCAACGCCATCCATCGGAAATTTCTGGCCAAGGAATGGGAGACCCAGCCGGACGGTGTCAACTTCGCCGCCATCGTGTGCGAGGTCGACAGGCATCTGGCGGATGACGCCACGGTTACCACCGACGCCGGCAATTTCGCGTCCTATATCCACCGCTATATCGGTTTCCGGCAGGGCCAGGTATTCCTGTCGTCGGTGGTCGGGGCGATGGGGTCCGGCATGCCGATGGCGGTCGCCGCCGCCTTGCGCCGCCCCGATACCCAGGTGGTCGCGTTTCTCGGCGACGGAGGTGCGCTGATGACAGGCAATGAGATCGCCACAGCCTGTCAGTACGGTGTGAACCCGATCGTGATCATCTCGGACAACTCGATGTACGGCACGATCGGCATGCACTCCTATGTCCGCTATCCCGAGCGGCCTTTTCTTGATGGCACGAGGCTCACCAATCCCGATTTTGCGGCCTGGGCCCGTGCGTTCGGCGCGGAGTCGATCACGATTTCATCCGAAGACCAGGTTGCCGACGGCATCGCGCAGGCCTTTGCTGTGAAGACGAAGCCCGTCGTCGTGCACTGCCTGACATCGGCGCTGCAGATGAGCGCCTGGCGGCGGTATGACGGGGATGCGTTGCCGTGACGGCGCTTTAGTTCGTCAGTCTCGCCGCCAGCCGCCGGGCGATCGCGCCGACGACGCGGCGGCGGTACCACGGCTTGACCGTGGTCGTGCGCATCGGGCGGGCCTGATGCTGGACGATGCCGGCGATTTCGTCGAGCGCGGCTTCGTCGAGCGGCGATCCTGAGAACTTTTCGAGTCCCGTGACCAATTGCGGGTAGGGGTTCACGGCGGTCAGCGCGATGCGCAGCTCGCCGACATTCTTTCCGTCCATACGGAGCCACACCGCCGCGCCAGCCAGCGGAAAATCGATGGAGCCGCGGATGCGGGCCTTTTCATAGGCGCTGTTCGCGCCCGCATCCGGCTTCGGCAGGTGGACAGTCGTCAGAAGCTCGCCCGGTTCAAGCGTCAGGTGGTTCATGCCGTCGTTTCTGTACATTTCCGACAGCGGTATGCGACGGGTGCCATTGGGGCCGACCAGATCGATTTCCACCCCGTGGACCAGCATGGCGGGAGCCACATCGCCCGAGAACGCGGCGAAGCATTTTTTACCGCCGGGCGCGACATGACATATCTCCCCACGCTCCTTAAGGCAGTAATCGTTCGATTTTCGCCACCATTCAGACTGGTTGTAGAACAGGCATCTTGTATCGAGGCACAGATTGCCGCCCAGCGTGCCGTAGTTCTGGTGGGTCGGTCCGGCGACCGCGGCAGCGGCCTCGGCGATGGCGGGATAGTTCTTTGCGATCCGGTCGTCGCGCGCGATGACATCGAGCGTAACGCCCGCGCCGATATGCAGCCCCTCAGCGTCTTCGGTGATTTCCCGCATCGATGCGATGTCGGTCAGGTCGACAAGCGTTTCCGGCTGTTCGATGCCTCGGCGGACATTGACGAGCATGTCGGTACCGCCCGCGACATAGAGCGCGCCATCGGAACCGGTGCGAAGCTTTACAGCCTCCTCCACCCCGGTCGGGCGGTGCAGCCTGAAATCGGGCATGAACTCCATTACGCGTCCGCCTTTTCTTTTTTGCCGGCCTCTCGGGCCTTTTTGTCGATCAGCTCCGCCAGCCGGTCCTGGGTGATCGGCAGTTCCGTGACGCGGATATCGAGCGCATCGGCGATGGCGTTGGTCAGCGCGGGAAGGAAGCCCGCCAGCGATGCCTCGCCAGCTTCCTTGGCGCCGAACGGGCCGTGCGGGTCGTTGGATTCGACGATATGCGCCTCAATCGGAGGGGATTCGACGATCGTCGGGACGCGATAATCCAGCATCGAGTTGGAAATACCGAGCCCGTTATGGAAACGGGTTTCCTCCATCATCGCCTGCCCCATCCCCATCCAGACCGAGCCTTCGATCTGGCCCTCGACGGTCAGCGGGTTGAGCGCCTTGCCGCAATCGTGCGCAACCCAGACCTTTTTCACATGGATGTCCGCGGTATCGGGATCGATCTCGATCTCGACTACCTGTGCCGCGTAGGAAAACGCCATGGTGCCGCCAATCGCTGCGCCGCGATACTTATCGCCGCCCCAGCTTTCCGGGATGGTGTCGAAATTGCCGCGCGCCGTGATCGTGCCGGTGCCCTCCAGCGCGGCCATCACCACCTCGTCGAAGGTCAGGCCCTGGTCCTGCGTACCGGCGCGATACAGCTCTCCGAGGCATTCGACATCGCCTGGGTCGACATCGAGCTTGCGGGCCGCCGCCTCGGTAAGGATGGCTTTCAGGTTGGTCGCGGCGTCAATGGCTGCGTTGCCGACCATATAGGTCACGCGCGACGAGTAGGCGCCGTTGTCCTTGGGCGTGATCGCACTGTCGCCGGCGACGATGCGGATGCGGCCCATATCGATGCCGAGCACCTCGGCCACGCATTGCGTCAGGATGGTGCTGGAACCCTGGCCGATTTCCGGCGCGCCGGTGAGGATCGTCAGGCAGCCGTCGAAATCGAGCTTGATGTTGATTGTGGCGTGCGGCTCGCCGGTCCAGTTGACCGGCTTGGAGGCACCGCTGACATAGTGCGAACACGCCATGCCCATTCCCTTCAGCGGGCCGAGCTTGCCGCGACGTTCCTTCCAGCCGCTTGCCTTCTCCACGATGTCGAGGCATTCGGGCAGCCCGTAGGAGTTCACCATCAGATCGTTGACGGTAAAGGTCGGCGCCTTGAGCAGGTTTTTGCGCCGGACTTCGATGGGATCGAGGCCGAGCTCGCGCGCCATCTCGTCGAGCAGGGATTCGAAGGCGAACCGCACATTGACCGTGCCATGGCCGCGGAAGGCCCCGCAGGGAGGCGTGTTCGTCAGCACCCGGTATCCGTTATAGCGCGCGTTCTGAATGTCGTAGAGCGCGAATATCATCGAGCCGGAATAGAGGATTGTTACCGTGCCGTATCCGGCATAGGCGCCGCCGCGCTGGGTTGTTGTGGCTTCGACTGCGGTGATGCGACCGTCTTTCGTCAGCCCGATCTTCATCGTGGTTTTCTGTTCGGGGCGACCCCGATGGGTAATGAAGGTTTCCTCGCGGCTGGCCACGATGCTCACCGTGCCGCAGGCCTTGCGGGCCAGCGCGCCCGCGATGAACTCGAAATGCAGCGCCTCCGTGCGGCAACCGAACCCGCCGCCGATATGCGGCTTGATCACGCGGATCTTCGATTTCGGCATGCCGAGCGTCTGCTCCAGCATGAGGTGGACGTAATAGGGGACCTGGGTCGACGGCTTGACGGTCAGCCGGTCGCGCACCGCATCGTATTCTGCGATGGCGGCGTGCGGCTCTGTCTGGACCTGGCAGACTTCTGCGCAGTCATAGGTATCTTCGCGGACAAGGTCGGCTTCCTCGAAGCCCTTATCGACTTCGCCCAGGTCGTATTCGACATGGCGTTCGACATTGTTCGGGCGCTTCTCGTGCAGGGGCGTCACGCCTTCCGCCACGGCGTCCTCGGCAGTGAAACAGGCCGGCAGTTCCTCGTATACCACTTCGATCAGGTCGAGCGCCTTCTGCGCCGTGGCGACATCGATGGCGGCGACGGCCGCGACCGCCTCGCCGCGATAGCGTACGCGATCGCGCGCGATCGGCCATTCGTTGCGGGCGATGGGCAGCACGCCGAACTGGCCGACGAAATCCATGCCCGTGACGACGGCCTCGACGCCCGGTAGCGCCTCGGCCGCTGAGGTGTCAATCGACAGGATATTGGCGTGTGCATAAGGGCTCCGCAGGATGCGCCCTACCAGCGCGCCCTTCTCGACGAAATCGGCGGCGTAAAGCGCTTTGCCGGAGACTTTCTCCGGCCCGTCAACCATCGGCATCGGCGCACCGATGGACTGCACCGGCTGCACGTTTGCGGGTCTGATCGGCGCGTTCTCGTTCATGCCGCGCTCCCTGTCTCGGACAGTTCGGCCGCGGCGGCCTGGACCGACTCGATGATTTTCACGTAGCCGGTGCAACGACAAATATTGGCCGCCATCCCGCGGCGAATATCGGTTTCGGTTGGGGTGGGATTATCGCGCAGCAGCCCTTCGGCCGCCATGATCATGCCCGGCGTGCAGAACCCGCACTGGGCGCCCAGTTTCTCGTGGAACCCTTTCTGGAGCGCCGACAGACGCCCGCTCTTTTCCAGCGATTCGACCGTCTCGACAGACTTGCCGTTGCAGGCGGCAGCAAGCGTCAGGCAGGCATGGCGGGGCTTATCGTCTACCAGCACGGTACAGCAGCCGCATTCGCCCCCGTCGCAACCGATCTTGGTCCCGGTCAGTCCCGCGACTTCACGCAGGAAGTCGACCAGCAGCATATTGTCCGGCACCGCGTCGTCGCGCACACGCCCGTTGAGCGTCATTGAAACCAGTGTTTTCGCCATGTTTTCAACCTATTACGGCAGCTGCGCCTGCATGCGCCATCGCCCCCGGTGGATATAAAGGTTTGGTATCATATTGTTGGGTGTCAAACAATCTGAGCCCGATACAGAAACTGTCATGTTCGTGCATCATACTACCGGTTTTATTCGAGAAAGGAGCGACTGGTGTCAGACGAATCCCGTGGGGACGAGAACCTGGCGGTGCGCATTACGCCGCTTCAGGTTTTTCTCACCTTTCTGCGTCTCGGTTTCACCTCTTTCGGCGGGCCGGTCGCGCATCTCGGATATTTTCAGACGGAATTCGTCGAGCGAAAAAAATGGCTGAACCAGCGCGCCTATGCGGACCTCGTCGCGCTGTGCCAGTTCCTGCCGGGTCCGGCGTCCAGCCAGGTCGGGATCGGCATCGGTCTGACAAAAGCCGGCATCGCTGGTGCTTTTGCCGCCTGGATCGCTTTTACCACCCCGTCGGCCGTGGCGCTCGCGGCGTTCGGTTACGGTGTGATCGCCTTTGAGGGCGTTATCGATTCCGGGGCGATACACGGGCTCAAGGTCGTCGCTGTCGCTGTTGTCGCTCAGGCCGTCTGGGGCATGGCCCGCAGCCTGTGCCCCGACGCGCAACGGGTGACAGTGGCGGTGCTGGCGGCGATCGGCGTGCTCGCTGCGCCGGGTCCGCTCGCGCAGGTCGGCGTAATCGTCGCGGGCGGGCTTGTCGGGCTCGTTCTGTTTCGCGATGACGTGGACGAAGAACCGACCGCGCTCGGCGTCGGCGTCGGGCGCGGTTTAGCCGTCTCCTGCCTCGTCCTGTTCTTCGTCGGGTTGATTGCCCTGCCGTTTATCGCCGCAGGTTCTTCAGACCAGACCCTACAGCTGGTCGACAGCTTCTACCGTTCGGGATCGCTGGTGTTCGGTGGAGGACATGTGGTGTTGCCCCTGCTCCAGAACGAGGTGGTTCCATCGGGCTGGGTCACGGACGGCGCGTTTCTCGCCGGTTATGGCGCAGCCCAGGCCGTGCCGGGACCGCTCTTTACCTTCTCTGCCTATCTCGGCGCGGTGATGGGGCCCGAACCCAACGGCGTGCTTGGTGCGCTCATCTGCCTGCTGGCGATCTTTGCGCCGTCCTTCCTGCTGGTGATCGGCGCGCTGCCTTTCTGGGATGCGCTACGTCGACACCGAGCGATGCGGAATGCGTTGCTCGGCATCAACGCCGCCGTGGTCGGGCTCCTGCTTGCGGCGTTCTATTCGCCGGTCTGGACCAGCGGTATTCTGTCGGCATCTGATTTCGCCCTTGCCATTATTGCCTTCGTGTTGCTCGTGTTCTGGAAAGTGGCGCCGTGGCTGGTTGTCCTGCTGGGCGCCGCCGGGGGCTGGGTCGTCACACTTCTGCCGCCGGTCGCCGGCTAGCCATTGACGTTTTCCGCATGGGCGCTTTGGGGTAGGATTCCCCGATTCCCATCCTGTCCGAACCTTGGAGCGTTGAATGTCTGATCCCCTGTTGCCGCTTATCGTCGAGCCCGATGCGCTGGAAGCCGCGCTCGGGACGGATGGTTTGCTCGTCGTCGACCTGAGCGACCCCGACAAATTCGAGGAAGCGCATATACCCGGTTCCGTAAACCTTCCCTATCCCTCCATCATCGGGCCGCGCCCGCCGGCCATGGGCGCGATCGCCGCCGCCGATCAGCTTTCCGCCGCGTTGTCCGCCACAGGCGCGACACCGGATACGCATATTGTCGCCTGCGACAGGGAAGGGACCGCCAAGGCGTCACGGTTTCTCTGGACGCTCGACGTAATCGGGCATCGACGCTTTTCGCTGCTGAGCGGCGGGCTGCATAGCTGGGCCGGCGAAGGCCATCCGGTGGAGACCGGGCCCGTGTCCACGACCCAAAGCGAGTATCCGGTGACGCAGGGAACGGAAGGAATCGCCGACAAGGACTACATCCTGTCGCATCTCGATGACGGTTCCATGGTGGTGCTCGACTGCCGGACGCCGGCGGAATATGACGGGTCGGACGTGCGCTCGGCGCGGGGCGGGCACATACCCGGCGCCGTCAACATGGACTGGACCATGGCGCTCGACCGCTCGCGCAATTTCCGCATGAAGCCCGACGAAGAACTGCGGGCGCTGCTGGCCGAACGCGGTGTCACCGGTAACAAGGAAGTGATCGTTCATTGCCAGACACATCATCGTTCAGCGCATACATATGTAATGCTGAAATCGCTCGGGTTCGAAAAAATCCGGGGCTATGACGGTTCATGGTCGGAATGGGGCAACGACCCCGATCTGCCCATCGAGGCCTGATTTGAGAGGTCTGAAGTCAGAGATCAGAGGGTGAGGCGATGAAACGGGATTTTCCGCGCGCAGTAGTCGATTACGACGGGCTCGCCGGAGAGGACATGAAGGCGCTGCACGCGATGACGCCGCCCGCCGGCATGCCGTTCCACATTACAAAGATCGGCCATGTGGTCTTGAAGGTGACCGATCTCGAACGCTCCACAGAGTTCTATACAAAGGTGATGGGGTTCCGCGTCTCCGACGCATACCCCGAATCGATGCTGCCGGGCCGCATGGTGCTGATGCGGTTCAACAGCGATCATCACGGGCTCGCCATCATGGGCGGGGCGACGCAGCCGCCGACCGGTAAGGAAATCCACCATATGGCGTTTCAGGTGGAGACGCTGGACGAAGTGTTCCGTGCCCGGAACCACCTTATCGCCAATGGCGTCGAAATCGATTTCGAAGGGCGACGTCGCGGCGGCTGCCAGGTGGCGGTCGAATTCCGCGACCCGGACGGCCATTGCCTCGAAATCTACTGGGGGCTCGACCAGGTCGCGGACGGCGACAATGCGCGCCCGGCGGACGAATGGCGGCCGGTCGCATCGCTCGAGACCGCGGTCGACGATGCACCGCCCGGTCAGGACATGATGCTGGCCGATCCATCGTTGCGGCGTAGCTAAATCCCCATGGATGGGTCAGGAGATATCCAGCCGCTCGATCCGGCCAAGTTCCGGGACCCCGACGTCACGGCTGCGGGGGAAAGACGGGCGCGGGTTGGGCTGACCTCGCTGGAAACGCTCTGGATCAATACCGGTACGCTGTGCAATCTCGCCTGCGAAAACTGCTATATCGAATCCACGCCCCGGAACGATCGCCTTTCCTATATTTCGTATGACGAGGTTATCTCCTATCTCGACGAAATTGCGGTGCGGAATCTCGGGACCAGGGAAATCGCCTTCACCGGGGGCGAGCCCTTTATGAACCCGGACATGATCCGGATTCTGGAAACTGTTCTGGCGCGCGGATTTCGCGCGCTGGTGCTGACCAACGCGATGCGGCCGATGCGCCGGCATGACGATGCGCTGAAAAAGCTGCGTTACTGGTTCGACGATCGGCTCATCCTGCGCGTCTCAGTCGATCACTACACGCAGCAACAGCATGAGAAGGAACGCGGGCCGCGTAGCTGGCAGCCGATGATCGACGGGCTAAAATTCCTGTCGCAGGGAAATTTCGTCACCCATGTCGCCGGCCGCACAATGTGGGGCGAGGACGAGGCGTCCATGCGCGCCGGTTTCCGCACCCTGTTTGCCCAGCACGATATTCGCATAGACGCCGACGATCCGGTGGCGCTGACCCTGTTCCCGGAGATGGATCCGGCGCAGGACGTGCCGGAGATCACGGAGCAGTGCTGGTCGATCCTGGGCGTGAATCCCGACGACATCATGTGCGCGTCGTCGCGTATGGTCGTGAAGCGCAAGGGCGCGAATACGCCCACCGTGGTGGCCTGCACGCTGCTGCCCTACGAAGACGAATTCGATTTCGGCCCGACGCTCGAAGCCGCGTCGGGCGATGTGGCCCTGAATCACCCGCACTGCGCCAAGTTCTGCGTCCTCGGCGGCGGGGCGTGCAGCAGGGAATAGGCAACCAGGAACAGGGAGCGACCGATGGCGGATTCCAACCTTCCCAATGAAAAGAGTTTCGTGTTCGACTTTATCGACCGCAACGAAAAGGCGGTCAGGACCATCTCCGACTCTGTCTTCTATTTCGGCGAGGTCGGGATGCAGGAGTTCGAATCGTCGAAGCTGCTGTGCGACACGCTGGAAGAGGCGGGGTTCAACGTCGAGCGAGGCATTTCCGGCTTTCCGACGGGTTTCTGCGCGACGTTCGGGGAGGGCGAGCCCGTGATCGCGCTCCATACCGAGTACGACGCCAACCCCAACAATTCTCAGGTTTCGGGCGTCGCCGAGCAGCAATGCATTACCCAGGACGGGCCCGGCCATTGCGAAGGCCATAACTGTAACGCCGCCGTCATGGTATCGGGCGCGATCGCGGCCAAGCGCACGATCGAAGAGTTCGGGCTCAAGGGGACGCTCAAGGTGTTCGGCGCGCCGGGGGAGGAACAGCTCATCAGCCGTCCCTACTATGTGCGCGACGGCTGGTTCGACGATGTTGATGTCGCACTTCACGATCATATCGGCGGCGAGTTCAATACGGTCTACGGGCTGACCCATTCTGCGGCGATCTCGGCCTATTTCACCTTCCACGGCGAGACCGCACACGCCTCCACCGCGCCGTGGAAGGCACGCGATGCGCTGGATGCAGTCATGCTGATGGATATGGGCATGGCGCAGTTCCGCGAGCACATGGAACCCGACATGCGCGCCCATCGCGTCATTACCCATGGCGGCGACCAGCCCAACACCGTGCCGGCGCTGGCGACCGTGTGGTGGACATTCAGGGCGCCGATGGCCGACGGCGCACGCAAGGTCTATGAGCAGGGCTGCAGGATCGCCCAGGGCGCGGCGATGATGACCAATACCGAAGTCGACATTGAGGTGATGAGCGCGGTCTGGCCGGTGCGCACCAACCAGGGTCTCGCGGAGGTCATCCAGAACAATATCGAGCTGGTCGGCATGCCGGGCTGGACCGATGATGAGCAGGATTTTGCCCGCAAGCTGCAGGAAGCCGCCGGGGTGAAGATCGAAGGGCTGAAACCGGAGATTACGCCCCTCACCGGACCGACTGCGCAACGCGCGCCGTCGAACGATTGCGGTGATGTTTCCTGGAAAGTACCGATGGGCCGGGTTTCCTTTCCGTCCAACGTACCGAACGTGCCCTATCACCACTGGGCCGGCGGCGCGGCGCTGGCCACGGGCATCGCCCACAAGGGCGCTCTCGCCGGCGCCAAGACGCTGGCCGCCACCGTGCTGGACCTGATGCGAGATCCGGCGCTGGTGCAGCGGGCGAAGGAAACGTTTGCCGATGAAATCGGCGACGTGGTCTACGAACCGCTGGTCCCGCCCGGCCAGCAGCCGCCGGTGGCGCTCAACCGGGAGGTCATGCAGAGTTTCCGCGAGAAAATGCGGGAGCACTACGTGACCGAGAAGCCGGAGTTCGTATAGCTACGGGACTCGGTAGTTAAAAAAGCACGTCACCCTCGGGCTTGACCCGACGGTCTCCTCGTTAACGACACTCGTTCACTTCCTTCGTCATCCTCGTACTTGTCACGAGGATCCACGTTTTTCAGTATGTCTGTTTTAAAAAACTCGTGGATGGTCGGCCTTTGCCGACCATGACGGAATGTGATTGGACGTGACCCCGGCGCGAGACCCTCGGCTATGGGCGAGAAGGGCGCCTGGGCCCGAGGGTGACGAGTTCAATACAAGGGGCGTTAAACACACCTCTATCCATCACTCAGACTGTCACCCCGGACCTGATCCGGGGTCCAGCGAACCGGCCGCGAGGCCGGTGATGACGCAATGTCGCGCTAACGCGCTCTGACTGGATCCGGGGTCATGCCCGGGATGACAGCGGAGCAAAAAACTAAGCCCTTGGACTCACCGGCCCGCCAGCGCCGCCCCGTACCCTTGGCAGGTGCATCAGATGCCAAGGGCTGGGCAGTTCGCCGACCGGGATTTCGACCAGAGTCGGGAAGTCGTTGCCGAGCCCCTTCTTCAGCGCCGCACGCAACTCGTCCGGGTTGGTCGCCCTGAAGGCCTGCGCGCCGAAGGATTCGGCGTATTTGACGAAATCCGGGTTATGCAGCTCGGTGCCGATCACGCGGTTGCCGTACTTGTGGACTTGGCTGCGTTTCACGTTGCCGTAGGCGCCGTCGTTGAACACCAGCGTCACCGTGCCGATCCGGTGCTGCACCGCGGTCGACAGCTCGCTGCCGGCGAACAGGAAACCGCCATCGCCCGAGATCGAGACGACTTCGCGGTCGGGATTAGCGACCTTGACGCCGAGCGAGGTCGGAAAGCCGTAGCCGAGCGTCCCCTGATAGCCCGGCGAGACATAGGTGCGGGGGTGATGGAATGGCATGCCGATGCGCGCCATGTAGGCCATCTGGGTCGATTCGCCGACCACGAACCCGTCCTCCGGCAGCTCTTCGCGCAGCACTGAAATGTACTCCCATTGCGGCGACAGCCTCTCGAACTCCTTCTGGAGATCGGCCTTGGCGGCCAGCAGGTCGTCCTTGCGCGAGGCCCGCGTTCTGTTGTGCCTGCCGATGGCGTCGGCCAGCGCGGCGAGCGCCAGCTTTACATCTGCGGCGATGCCGATTGCGGGCTTGCCGCTGCGGGCGAGCTCTGTCTGGTCCACGTCGATTCGGACGATCTTTACCGAGTCGTCGACGCCCCAGCCGTAATACTGCTCGTACATGCGGGTGCCGACGGCCAGCACGACATCGGCCTCCGCGTAGAGGCGGTGGCCGACGCTCTCGGCGACGCCGAGATAGTGATCGGCCCGGATCGCGCCCTTGCCGTTGCGTGACATGCTGACCGGGGCCTGCAGCGTTTCCGCGACCGCCAGCAGCTCTTCGCAGGCGCCGAATGCGCCGCGGCCCGACAGGATCAGCGGGTTTTCCGCCTCACCCAGCAGCTTTGCCGCCTTCTCGATCAGCTCCGGGTCGGGAGCCAGCGGGGCCGGCGCTGCCGCCGCGTCGCGCAGGTCGACCTCCGCTTCCATCGCAAACACGTCAGGCGAGGCTTCCAGCCCGACCGGCCGGATGCGACCGGACCGCAGTTCGCGATACGCTTCCTCCACCAGACCCGGTCCTTCCGACGGGTGGTTCATCCGTTCCGCCCATTTGGTCAGCGTACGCATGGTGCCGAGCTGATCGGTAATTTCATGATGCGTACCGAGATGCCGGTCGATCTTGTCAGATGCGACCTGGCCCGTGATGCAGAAGACCGGCGCATTGCAGGCATAGGCGGTCGACAGCGCGGCGGACGAGTTCAGAAAACCCGGTCCCGGTACCACGGCGTAGGCCCCGACCTTGCCGCTTGAGGCGGCATAGCCGAACGCCATGTAGCCGCCGCCCTGCTCGTGGCGGTTCTGGATGAAGCGGATACCGTTGCGTTCGTCGTAAAGCGCGTTGAAGAACCAGTCGAGCTGGACGCCTGGAATGCCGAACATCGTATCCACCCCGTACTGCCGGAGCGATTTCACGATCGCCGCCCCACCTGTCATCCGCGCCATGTGCCTGTCCCCGTCAGATATTTGTCTGACCGGGAGTGTGGGGCATTTCAGACCCAGCGAAAAGGGCATGTGAAAAGGGCCGCCCCGAATGTCGACAGGCCGGGGCGGCCCTTAGTTTAGTCCTGCAGGACAGGTCTATTTTTTGGCCCGGTATTCCTCCGGGATCAGCAGCATCGCGTCCTGTTCCTCCGCGACCGCCTGATGGCAGGAGATGCAGAACTGGACGTTCTTCGATCCCTTGCCCCTGGTCGTGCCGACGACCTGCCCGTTGGGCATGATTAGCGTATAACGCCAGTCGTTGCTGGCTTTCATGAAACCGGCATTCATCTTCTCCATCAGGAACAGCGGCCCGACGCTGACCTTGCCGTCAGGCGTCACCGTGAAGCTGTCCTTGGCGAGGACGCCGCCTCTTGTCATGGTGCCGACCTTCTCGAACTTGCCGTATGGCCCGGCGGCTTTCTTGCTCGCGTAGTTGTGGACGAACCGGCTGCCATGGGTGGCCGACGCATAGGGCTGGGTCGAGAACTTCGCCCACTGGGCATACCATTTCGCCCAGAGATTGCCCGACTTGGCATAGGCCGTCTTCATTTCGCCCTTGAGGCAGTCATAGACCGCGTTTGCTTCCGCCGTGGTCAGCGTGACCTCCGCTGCCGAGCCGCACGGTCCGCATGGACTAGCTGCTCCGCATGGCCCGCAGCCTTTTTTAGCTGCACACGGGTTGCAGGCCCGCTTCGCGGCGCAGGGATTACACGCTTTCGCAGCGCAAGGGTTGC
>JAYOLL010000002.1:27309-73273 GCA_038120295.1 Rhodospirillales bacterium
TTGCAGGCGCGTTTGGCTGCGCACGGGTTACATCCGCGCTTCGCCGCGCAAGGATTACACGCTTTCCTGACAGCACACGGATTACAGCCGCGTTTAGCGGCGCATGGATTGCAGCCCTTCTGCGCAACCTGCTGGGCCGCGCGCGCTTGCGGCACTTCGCTGATGGTCGCCAGTGTGAAGCCTGCGGCGACCGCGATCGGGATGACGGTCGTGCTGAGCATCCTCGTTTTCATCGGTTTCATCGTTTGATCCTCCGGTGTCAGGTTGGGTGCGTTATGGTTTTCAGCCCTGTCGCGCAGGGCTCTTTCCCGCTTCAGTTTCCGAGACGCTATCAATCGCGGCTTGAACGCCCCAATGACATCGGCTCAATTCTTCGTGAGCGTCGGCCGCATGGGCCGTCACCAGGGGCCGTCAGCGGACGACCCGGTATCCGCCGGCTTCGGATTTCAGGATTTTCGGATCAGACGGGTCTAGCTCGATCTTCTGGCGGAGCCGGTAAATGTGCGTCTGGAGCGTGTGGGTCGCCAGCGGTGCGGCGTGGTCCCATATTTCGGTATAGAGTTCGTCGCATCCGACGACGGCATCGCCCGCCTTGTACAGATGCTTGAGAATCGCGCATTCCTTCTCGCTAAGAACGATTTCATTCCGCGAATCGCGTTCAAACAGCAGTCTGGCCCCGGGCTTGAAGATATAAGGCCCCAGTGAGAAAGCGGCGTTCTCGCTCATCTCATGTTGCCGAAGCTGCGCCCGGATCCGCGCCAGGAGAACGCCGATCCGGAACGGTTTGACGATATAGTCATTGGCGCCCGCATCGAGCCCCAGTATGACGTCAGCGTCGCTGTCCAGCGCTGTCAGCATTATGATGGGTGCGTGCACGCCGCGTCGGCGCATCAGGCGGCACGTTTCGCGCCCGTCCATATCCGGCAGGCCGACATCCAGCAGGACGCTATCGACGTGATGGCGGTCGATCAGCGATAGCGCGTCCGTCCCCAGGTCGGCGACGATAGCGCTGAAATCTTCGTACAGCGATAGCTGGTCGGCAAGGTTGCGTTGCAACTCTTTGTCGTCTTCGACGATCAGGACGATAGCCTTGGCTGACATTGACGGCTCTGTTTCTGTGCGCGGCGCTGTTCGGATATCGGATGTTCCCGTTTCGGATGACGTTCGGTAATCGGCTTTTTCCGTTTCCGATCCTACCGATTACTGATGGCCGTCCATAATCAAACCACGTCACATATTCTTGAAACCTCTAAAGACCGGTTCGATACGGCAGGGAATCTTCGCGGCCCGGATTCTTTTCGTTTTGAATCCCCGCGTTTCTTTGGAATCCTTCCCTTCAGGATTGCGACAGGAGGAGGCCGATGTTTTCGATGCGGAGAATTCTGCCACGCGGACTGTTTGCCGCCGCAGCGGCGCTGGCGATGGTCGCCGCCTCTCCCGCCGTGATGGCTGCCTGTCTTCTGGGCATGGTGGAGCGCGCGCCGCACAACATGGTGGCGACGGCAATTATCGAGCCCCAGCGACTCGATTTTGCTGCGGCGACGCCGGCGGCCAAGGGTGCGGTCAACGTCACCTTTATCGGCCATTCGAGCTTTCTGATCGAAACCCCGCAAGGGGCGAGCGCGGTGACCGACTATAACGGCGTCCACACGCCGCCCTTCGCGCCCGATATTGTCACCATGAATTTTTCGCACGAGACGCACTACACAGACGAGATACAGGACGGCGTCAAACAAGTGCTGCGCGGCTGGAAGCCCGGCGGCGGCATGGCGCGCCACGACGTTCGTTACAGGGACCTGCGCGTGTTCAACCTGCCGACCAATATCGGCGAGTACGGCGACATGGGCACCAATCACAACTCGATTTTCGTGTTCGAAATTTCCAACCTCTGCATCGCGCATATCGGCCACCTGCATCACGAGCTGACGCGCGACCAGCTTCTGGCGCTGGGGCGGATCGACGTGCTGTTCGTGCCCATCGACGGGTCGTCGACCATGACGCACGAACAGGCGATCGCAGTCATAAAGCAGATTTCGCCGCGCCTGATCATTCCGATGCATTTCGGGTTTTTCGGCGCCGCCGATGCGTTCTTTGAGCGGGCAAAGGAACACTGGGCGATAAAATCTCACCCGGGCAGCAAGCTGGAAGTCCGCCGGGACACGCTGCCGAGGCGGACGGAAGTGCTGTTTCTCCAGGGCGGAGGGACTTTTTAGGGACTAGCCCGGTTTGATCTCCGATTCGCGAAGAAATTCCTCGCGCAGCAGCGGTTTCTGCACTTTTCCCGCCGGCGTCTTCGGGATGGCGTCGAGAAATCGGATTACCTTCGGCCGTTTGAAGCGTGCGAGCTGCTCGGTGCAGTGCGCGATTACCGCGTTCTCGTCGAGCTCGCCATCGGCGACGACGTAGGCGCACAGCGCCTCGCCCCATTTTTCATCCGGAATGCCGAAGACGGTGCAATCGCGGATCAAAGGGTGTTTTTCCAGCGCGATCTCGACCTCGCGCGGATAGATGTTGATGCCGCCGGATACGATCATGTCCTTTGAGCGCCCGACAAGCGTCAGGAATCCGTCTTCGTCACGGATCGCCAGGTCGCCGGTCCAGCCCCACCCGTCGCCATCGCGGAAATAGAGCGCGGTCTCTTCCGGGTTCTCGAAATAGCCATCCATCAGGAACGGGCCCCGGACCACGATCTCGCCGGTTTCTCCGTCCGGGACTTCGTTGCCGTCGGCGTCGCGAAGGGACAGCTCGACCCCTGTCGCCGGGCGACCGATCGTGTCCGCCTTTTCGCGCGGGTCATCCGGGCGAAGCGTGCAGACCGGACCGGTTTCCGACTGGCCGTAATGGTTCACGAAGCGTGCCCAGGGCATCTTTTCCGCAATCTCATGGACCAGGTTGGGCGGGCTGATCGCGCCGCCGCACCCTACGACGCGTAGAGACGCAAGCCTGTCTGCGTCGAAATGCTCGTCCGACAGAACCTGGGAGAGCTGTACCGGAACCATTAGCGTATTGGAGATTCCATGGCGCGCCACAGATTCTGTGAACGACGCCGGATCCCAGCCGGTCTGTATGACGGCGGTCGCGCCCATCAGCATCGCGGTCGGCATCCATACCACCGATCCCATCGCGTGATAGAACGGCGTTAACAGCCCGACGACATCGCCCGGCGACACTTCGTGCTCCAGCGCAGTGGTCCAGCAGCTCACATAGCGCGAGGCGTGGCTCACCACCGCTCCTTTCGGCATGCCGGTGGTGCCTCCGGTAAAAGTCATCGCGTAGGCGTCGGTATCCGAGAGCGTAACTGAGGGCGGCGACGCGTCGGCTCGATCGAGAAAATCCCGGAACGCAACCCAGCCATCCCTTTCCGGATTTCCGATCACGACGACATGGTCGAGCGATGACAGGTCATCGATCACGCTCGCCAGCTTTTCCTGGAATATCTCTTCAATGACGATGAGCCGACACTGTGTCCGGCCCAGTATTTCGACCAGCTCGCCCGGCGCATAGGCTGGGGCCGTATTGACGAGGATCGTTCCGGCCCGGGCGTTGCCGAAATGGACCATGACATATTCCGGCAGGTTGCGGCACATGATGGCGATGGTATCGCCCTTGCTCAGCCCGAGACCCAGTACCGCATTGGCGAACCGGTTAGTCGAAACATCGAGCTCCCGGTAGCCGATCCGGCGATCGTCGCAGATCAGCGCGACGCGATCCGGATGGCGCGCTGCGCTCAACCTCAGAATTTCCCCTGTCAGCATGACCGATCCGTGACGCCCACCGCTGTTTCCCTGTCTGTCCGGTTTTTCATCCGGTTCGAAAAATACTACCCAAGCCGATATTGTTGCGCACCCAACAATTTGTCGGTTGCATGGTCCCTGCGGATTCTTGACGCTATAAACGTGAAACAGGCGCGCGGAGACGGAACGCATTAGATGGCTACCGAACGGTCCTTCAGAAAAGAGGTGGAGTTGCTGCGTCTCGGCAAGGGCGAGACGTTCCACGGCGAGGGTATCCTCGCCGTCACCAAGGCGCTGCTTCAGTCCGGCGTGTCCTATGTCGGCGGCTATCAGGGCGCGCCGATTTCCCATCTGATGGATGTGCTGTCCGATGCAGAACCCGTACTTGATGAGCTCGGCATCCATTTCGAGGTGTGCGGCAACGAGGCGGCCGCGGCGGCGATGCTGGCGGCGTCGGTCAACTATCCCCTGCGTGGCGCGGTGACGTGGAAATCGGTAGTCGGCACCAACGTCGCCTCCGACGGTCTGTCCAATCTTGCGTCCGCCGGAGTAAAGGGCGGAGTGCTGATCGTCGTCGGCGAGGATTACGGCGAAGGCGCCAGTATCATTCAAGAACGCAGCCACGCCTTTGCAATGAAATCGTCGATGTGCCTGCTCGACCCGCGTCCCAACCTGCCCAACATCGTTCGCATGGTTGAAGAAGGATTCCGGCTGTCCGAAGCATCGAACATGCCGTCGATGCTCGAGCTTCGCATCCGCGCCTGTCATGTCTTTGGGCGGTTCGAGACGAGCGACAATGTCGAGGCGGCGTTTTCGCGCAACAACCCTGTCCCGGAGGCTGAATTCGATTTCTCCCGCGTCTGCCTGCCGCCTGCGACGTACAGCCAGGAAAAGCACAAGGTCGAACATCGCCTGCCGGCGGCGATCCGCTATATCGCGGAGAATGGGCTGAACGAACATTTCGATGGGGATGTCGGGGAGATCGGCATCATCGTGCAGGGCGGCATATACAACACGCTGATGCGGTCGCTGAACCAGCTGGGACTCGCCGATGTGTTTGGCGAAAGCCGGATTCCGGTCTTCGCATTGAACGTGACCTATCCGCTGGTGCCGGAAGAGATCGCAGGGTTCTGCACCGGAAAATCCGCGGTTCTGATCGTCGAGGAAGGTCAGCCTGCCTATATCGAAGACGCCACGCACGCGATCCTGCGCAAGGCCGATATCGGCACCAGAATTATCGGTAAGGATGTCCTGCCGCTGGCCGGGGAATACACGTCGGAGACGGTGCTGCGTGGGGTGAAGGCGTTTGTCGCCGACCATGCGCCTTCCTCGCTCGACGTGGCGAACGCGCTCGACCGGGTGGATGGTCTGCTGGCCGACAAGGACAGGGCTCGGGCGGCCCTGTTCGACGATCTCCCGTTGCGAACGCCAGGCTTCTGCACTGGTTGCCCCGAACGCCCCTTGTTCAGCGCGATCAAAATTCTGGAGCGTGAGCTCGGCCCTGCCCATGTCAGCGCCGATATCGGTTGCCATACCTTCGCCTCTCTGCCGCCCTTCAATGTCGGCAATACCGTGATGGGATACGGGCTGGGCCTCGCCAGCTCCGCCGGCCTGTCGGAAAATTTCGGAAAGCGCGTCGTCAGCATCATGGGCGATGGCGGGTTCTGGCATAACGGCATGGTCTCCGGCGTCGCTGCGGCGCAGGCCAATAACAGCGACCAGGTCCTGCTTGTCGTGAACAATGGCTATACGTCTGCCACCGGCTGGCAGCTTCTGCCGTCCAGCCAGCAGGACCGGAAGGGTCAGCAGCGCGACATGTCGATCGAAAAGGCCATGAAAGGACTTGGCATCCGCTGGATCCGGACGGTCAGGACCTATTCCATCGCGAAAATGATCGACACGCTGCGCGACGCCATGACAACGGCGGAGAACGGTCTCAAGGTTATCATCGCCGATGGCGAATGCATGCTGGCGCGCCAGCGCCGTATCCGGCCTGAGGTGGCGAAGAGGCTCGCTGAGGGCAAGCGCGACGTTCGCATCCGCTTTGGTGTCGACGAGGATGTGTGCACCGGCGATCATTCCTGTATTCGCCTGTCCGGTTGCCCGTCGCTTACGATCAAGGACAGCGTCGATCCGTTGCGCACCGATCCGGTGGCGCACGTCAACAATGACTGTGTCGGATGCGGCGTGTGCGGCGAAGTCAGCCATACTGCCGTTCTGTGCCCGTCCTTTTTCGAAGCGCGGATTGTTCGAAATCCCGGTATCTGGGACAGGTTGCTGGCCGGCATCCGCGCACGGGTTATTTCCCTGCTCTCTCCGGCTCATGGCTGATACCTCGTCCTCTAGACCCGTAACCATCCTGGTCTCCGCCATTGGCGGGGAAGGGGGAGGGGTGCTTGCCGGATGGATCGTCGGCGCGGCCCGGAACGCCGGGTATCCCGTACAGAGCACCTCGATTCCCGGTGTCGCCCAACGCACCGGCGCGACCACCTACTACATCGAGGTATTTCCTGTTCCGGTCGCCGAGCTGAATGGCCGCGAGCCCGTTATGGGTATCTATCCCGGGATTGGCGATATCGACATCATGATCGCCAGCGAGTTCGCCGAGGCCGGCCGTGCGATCGCTAACGGATTCGTCACGCCGGACCGGACCTTGCTGATCGCCTCGACCCACCGGGTCTATGCGATCAATGAGCGTGGCGCGATGGGCGACGGCCGGTTCGATCGCGAAAGGCTGGAGGCGGCTGTGGCTGAGCGCACGCGCGACGTCGTCACTGCCGATTTTCGCGAGGTCTCGGAGAAGGAAGGCGTCAGCCTGAATGCGGTCCTGTTGGGGGTGCTGGCGGCGAAAGGCGCCCTGCCGATGAAGGCGGCGTCGTTTCGCGAGGCGATCGAAGCAACCGGCGTTGCGGTCGCCGCCAACCTGAGGGGGTTCGAGAAGGGGCTGACTGTCGATTCTGCAGATGCCCCTCCGTTCGGACTGGGTGAGCGCCGGCCCGTTTCACCAGAGGGCCGCGTCGAAGAAGAATTTCCTGCAGTTGCGCAGGAGATTCTGGCGGAGGGTGTGACGCGTCTGACCGCCTATCAGGACCCGGACTATGCCGAACTTTATCTCGACCGGCTTGCCACCATTCGGGATGCCGAGAGGGTGGCAGGCGGGGACGGGATGCTGGTACGCGAAACCGGTCGGCATCTGGCGCTCCGCATGAGCTATGAGGACGTGATCCGGGTGGCCCAGCTCAAATCCGCCGCTGACCGGATGGCGCGCATTCGTGAGGAAGTCCGCGCTGCCGACGAGGAACCTGTCATCGTGATCGACTATTTCAAGCCCGGTATCGAAGAGCTTTGCTCGATCCTGCCGCCTGCGCTCGCGAAGCCCGTGATGAAACTGGCGCGCGGGCGCAACTGGCTTGGCCGGGCGCATTTCGGCATGCGGATCAACGCGACATCCGTTTCCGGCTATCTGCGTTTACGGTTGCTTGCTTCGCTGCGGGGCTGGCGTCGCAGCACTTGGCGATTTGCGGAGGAACAGGCGCTGATTGAGGGCTGGCTTCAGGATGTCGGCGAAGCTGCCGCTGTTTCCCCGACATTCGCTCAGGAGGTTGCTGCGCTAGCCGGACTCATAAAGGGGTACGGCGACACGTTCCGCCGGGGCGCGGAAAATTACGCCCGCATTCGCGACGCGCTGGTCGTTCCCGCGCTAGCCGGCGACGTCCCGGCCGATATGGCCGAGGACGCACTCGCCAATGCGAAGACAGCGGCGCTGGCCGATCCGGAAGGAAAACGGCTGGATGCCGTCCTTGAGGCTGTAGGATCCCGGACGGCCGCCGCCGCCGAATAGGCCCCGCAGATCTCCTCCGGTCCTAGCCGATGGAGACCAGCTCGATATCGAATGTCAGGTCCTGGCCGGCCAGTGGGTGATTTGCGTCCAGCGTGATCTGGTCGCCCTCGATTGCCGTGACAGTCAGGAGAAGCTGCTGTCCGTTCGGCGCGGTCGCCTGCAGCTGGCCGCCGATTGTGAGCTCGACGCCTTCGGGGATCATAGACCGTTCGACCGTCTGCACGGCTTCGTCGTGACGCGGGCCGTAGGCGTCCTCTGCCGCGATCTTGACGGTCTTCGTGTCGCCGACCGACATATCGACCACCGCCTGTTCCAGCGTCGGAATGATGGTCTGCTCGCCAATTTTGAACTCAAGCGGGTCGCGTCCAGCAGACGAATCGAATTGCGTACCGTCTTCGAGCGTGCCGGTGTAGTGCATCTTCACGGTATCGCCATCCTTGGCGCTGCCGGAATCGTTGTCTGACATTGTCTCGTCCCTTTCTGTCAGGAGGTTGACCCAAGGACGAAGCAGTATCGGCGGTCCGGCCCGAGGCATGGAAAATCAAATGCCGTGGAGGCCTAACATGCCTCTTCGGGCCGAGTCACAGGTTTTTTCCTGTTTTTCCGCGTGATAAGAAGTCGCCACAGGCCGAACACAGGAGAGGAACAGGGTGATGGAATTCGGGATGCAGTTTTTTCCGTGCGTTGAGCCCGAGGAAAAATCCGGCGCGCAGTATTTCGATGAATGTCTCACGATCTGCGAACTCGCCGACATATACGGATACACCCATGTTCGGACTGTCGAGCATTATTTCCATCCGTATGGCGGTTACAGCCCGAACCCGATCGTCTTTCTGACGGCGGCGTCGCAACGCACGAAAAAAGCACGGCTGGTGACCGGTGCGGTCCTGCCGATCTTCGGCCATCCGCTCAAGATCGCCGGCGAAATCGGCGTCCTGGACGCGGTTTCCAACGGACGTGCCGAGATCGGCATGGCCCGCGCCTTCCTGCCCCATGAATTTCGGCGGTTCGGGATCAGTCTCGACGAATCCGTTGCGCGCTACGACGAAGGCTACGACCAGATCCGGCGCCTGCTTGAGGAGGAAAACGTTACGAGCAAGGGCAGATTCCATAGTTTCGAGGATGTGACCTCTTTGCCTCGCCCGACGCAGAAACCGCGCCCGCCCCTCTGGACCGCGGCGCTGAACAATACGGAATCGTTCGAAAAGGCCGGTCGGGTGGGCAACTGGATCATGGGAATTCCCATCGCCGGAAGCCGTATGCAGGAGTTGCTCGGTATCTATCGCGAAGCCTGGAAATCCGCAGGTCATCCCGGCAAGCCGCGTGTCATGCTCGCCTTCCACATGCTGTGCCATGAGGATCGCGACGAGGCCATGCGCCTCGCCCGCGAACCGGTCCGACGCTACTTCGAAATGCTGGTCGATGCGGCAAGCGATTGGGGAACCGGCGCGACATCCGACGATTACAAGGACTACGACAAGATTATCGAAGTCCTGAAGAAGGAGGATCTCGATACCCAGATGGAGAAATCGTCCGCCTGGGTCGGTCGTCCCGAAGACATCATCGAAGTCGTCCACGAATACGACAGGCTGGTCGGCGGATTCGACGATGCCTCGATGCAGGTCAATTTCGCCTCGCTGCCGCACGAGGAAGCGGTCCGTTCCGTCAAGCTGTTCGGTGAGAAAGTCATCCCCCATTTCGCAAAGGGCTGACCGCTTATCCGGTGTTAACGTCGTCGTGGGACAATTTTCGCCCCGCAAGCCTCGCCCGTTCATGGTAGTAAGGTTTCGCGCGAAAAATCATTGAGGATCGAGAGTTCCGCATCATGACCGTCCTGGTTACCGGCGCCGCCGGATTCATCGGTTACCATATTTGCGAACGGCTTCTCGATCGCGGCGATACGGTCATCGGGGTCGACAATGTCAACGACTATTACAGTGTCCGTCTCAAGGAGGCGCGGCTGGAACGCCTGTCGAAGCGCGAGAATTTTTCGCTTCACAGGGTCGATATCGCCGATTACGAGGCGCTGAAAGCGGTCTTCGCCGCCGGCGGACCGACCCGGGTCGTTCACCTCGCAGCCCAGGCCGGCGTGCGCTACTCGCTGGAGCATCCCTTCGCCTACATCCAGGCCAATATCGTCGGTCACATGTCGATCCTTGAGCTGTGCCGCCATCAGGAAAGATTCGAGCATTTGGTCTACGCCAGTTCCAGCTCGGTTTATGGCGGCAACACCAAGCTTCCCTTCTCGGTCGACGACCGGACCGACACGCCCGTCTCGCTTTACGCGGCGACAAAACGGGCGGACGAGCTGATGAGCCACAGCTACAGCCACCTGTATCGCATTCCCCAGACGGGGCTGCGGTTCTTCACCGTCTACGGCCCGTGGGGCCGACCCGACATGGCGATGTATATCTTTTGCCGGGCGATCGCCGACGGGAAACCTATTCCCGTCTTCAATAACGGCGATATGAAACGCGATTTCACCTTTGTTGACGATATCGTCTCCGGGGTGGTGGCGTCGCTCGACAATCCCGTGGCGGTGAAAGACGGCGCTGTCCCGCATCGGGTCTACAATATCGGCAATCATCGCAGCGAACCGCTGATGCGGATGATCGAACTGATCGAGGAAGCCATGGGGCGAAAGGCCGAAATCGATTTCCAGCCGATGCAGCCCGGCGATGTGCAGGCCTCTTTCGCCGATATCGACGCGATCCGAAACGATCTGGGGTTCGAACCGACAACACCGATAGACGTCGGTATCCCGAAATTCGTCGCCTGGTTCAAGGAATACGAAAAAATCTGAATGGGCGGGTGGCTGCAGCGATGGATGCCGGTCTCCGCCGCGATCATTCCGCTGGTCAGCGTATCGCTCGTCTTCGGGGCAGAGAACGTTTCTGCTGATGGTCCGGTGATTGAGCCGGACAGGCGCGTTGCGACCGCCTCACGAACCGTTTTCGACTGCGCGGATATCCTGAAGAAGCAGAGTGGTGGCTGGTGCGAACTGGCCGGCGCGTCGATTGCCGACGTGTTTCCCGGAACCCTGACCCCTTCCCGAACAAGGGCGAACCGTGCGTCTGCGGTTATCGATGCATGGAACGGCGCGGCATGGGATCCGGATCGGATGATCCTTTACTTCCATGGTGGCAGTATCAGCGATTACGGCGGTGGCGAAGTCTATTCCTTTGCTCTGGGGACGGGACAGTGGCGGCGGTTGACCGGGCCCGTTTCCGAACCGGCCGCGTCGACCGGCGCGCCATGCAAAGACAATGCCCTGTCGCTCGCCCGCCGCGCCCGCGCACCGCTGGTGGTGGAGTATCGCGACCGGTATTTCGAGGATCCCTATCATGATTTCAGCCGTTTGCAGCTCCTTCGCAAGCAGGTCGACCGGCGCCTCGAAAACTGGTGGATGAAGCCCGTCAGGGGGATCATTACCGTTTCCGACCCCTGGTCCGAGGATTATCGAACCCGCTTCGGCCTGCCGGTGACTGTCGTCTATAACGGTTTCGATCCCGACGATTTCCCCGTTCGGGACGAGCGCTCCTTCGCGCCGCCTGAAATCCTGCGGATCGTCTATACCGGGGTCCTCTACAGCGACCGTCGGGACCCGTCGCCGCTGTTCGCCGCCATCAAGCTGATGGGCGAGGCGGGAAATTCGATCCAGGTTGATTTTTACGGCGCCGACCCGGTAGCGCTGCGGCGCATGGCGTCGGACCATGGCGTCCTCGACCGCATTACCGCCAACGATCGGGTTTCGTACCGCGAATCCATCGACCTTCAGATGAACGCCGACATATTGCTCCTGCTACAGTGGAACGATCCGAAGGAACTGGGAAACGTGCCGGGCAAGGTGTTCGAATATGTCGCGGCGCGCAGGCCGGTCCTCGGTCTCGGCCCCCCCGACGGTGTACCGGCGCGCATCCTTCGCGAGCGCGGGGCCGGTGTTGTTGTCAACGAACCGGAAGCGATCGCTGTACAGCTCGCCGCGTGGCTGGCGGAAAAAAACGAAAAGGGCGTTCTGCCGCTCCTGCCGGAGACTGTCCGCGACGGTCTCTCGCGGTCGGACCAATACGCAAAGGTCGAGGCGTTCCTGCAAGAAGTTGCCGGAAACGACTCGTAACCGTCAGGTCGAACGCCGTCTTATGTCCTCGGCGACGCGCGATGCCGCCTTGCCGTCCCAGAGTTCGGGAATTTTTCCTTTCGGCCATTTGCCGGCGATGACCGTGTCGATCATTGCCGCCAGGTCGTCTGTCGTCGCCAGCCGGTTCGTTCCCTCGGTAATCGTGACGGGACGTTCGGTCGTGTCGCGCAAGGTCAGGCAGGGGATGCCCAGGTAGGTGGTTTCTTCCTGGATGCCGCCGGAATCCGTAATGACCAGTTTTGCCTCGCGGACCAGCCCCATGAACCGGATATAGCTGAGCGGCTCGCTCAGATGGATGCCCGGCGTTTCGGCCAGCGCTTCATACAGGCCGAAATTCTCAAGGTTCTTGCGGGTCCGCGGGTGCAGGGCGAAGACCAGCGGAATGTCCTGCGCGGCCGAGGTCAGGGTCTCGACAAGTGTGTTGAGCGTCTCCCTGTTGTCGACGTTGCTCGGCCGGTGCAGCGTGACCACGCCATACGAGTGCGGCGCGAGATTGAATTCGGATCGCGTGGATTCGGCTTCGATACGATCCCGCAGCAGTTCGTACGAATCGATCATGATATTGCCGACGAACGAAATCCGTTCCGGTGCGACGCCTTCGGCCAGCAGATTTTCGTCGCCGTCCCGCGACGGGGTCCAGAGAACGTCCGCGATCGAATCCGTGACCATGCGGTTGATTTCTTCCGGCATATTCCAGTCGCGCGAGCGCAGGCCGGCTTCGAGATGCGCCACGCGGAGGCAGAGCTTTTTTGCGGCGAGTGTGCAGGCGATGGTCGAATTCACGTCGCCCACGACCACGATCCAGTCCGGGTTCGATTCGATCAGAACCTTTTCGTACGCCACCATGACGCCGGCTGTCTGTTCGGCGTGGCTGCCGCTGCCAATGCCCAGATGAAAGTCCGGTTCGGGCAGGCCCAGATCCTGAAAGAAAGCGTCCGACATGTTGAAGTCGTAATGTTGGCCGGTGTGCACGAGCACCGGCCGGCACCAGTCCGTCGCGGACAGCGCATGTAAAAGCGGCGCGACCTTCATGAAGTTCGGTCGTGCCGCGGCGATCAGATGAACGGTTGTCATGACTTGCGCCCTAGGGTTTGCCGGTCCGGTATTCGATGATGAGCGCATTCCATTCCTTGGCGTATCCGTTCGCGTTCCAGCGAAATCCGTCCGACATGGGCCAGTAATGCACAGGCAGATAAAAATCCCGCGAATTGCGCCAGCAGGAGGTTCGTTTGTCGTTGCGGGGGCTGGGTCCGTCGACATTCCAGGTTTGCGGCCCCCATACTGCGAAGTCTTTCCCGGGTTTCAGGACCTTGCCGTTGACCCACATTAGCTTTTTGAAACGGCAGTAAAAGCGCAGCCCGATCCAGGCGGAAACGTCCGGCTTAAGATTTTCCGCCAGAAATTCATGGACCTTTTCGTTGGGGATGACGGCGAGGCGACCGCGTACGCCCTTGTGTATTCGGCTGGTCGCCAGTTTCTGAGCGTCGGTGAATTTTATCGCCCCATGATTCTTGACGTTGGTGACTTTCGGGTCGTCGGCGGACGGGCTGAAGAGCTCGAAATAACTCTTCGTATCGGAGTTGTAGACAGGCTTGTTGAAGGAAGGATTCGCATACGCGGCAGCGCCGCCAGTTGCGATCGCGAAGACCGCGAGCAGCGCAGCCCTGAACGGGCGGTGTCTTTGACTGAGCATATTTCCCATTTCTGTCAGCTCTTCGCTCTGTCCGGCCCTGAAGCCAACCCTAAAAAGGCAGGGCGGCGATTTCAAGGCGCTCCTGTCCCTTCAGGCCGTGGGCCGTAACCGGTCGCGTAAGGTAGAAGCGAGTTGCCTTGAGATGAATCCGGCGGCGGCGAGCGCACCCGCCGGCGTCGCGCGGCGAAATGCGATCAGGTTCTTGCGTTCGCGACGATGCCGGGTCCACTCCTTCTTGTACGGATCGTCGCCGAAACCATAATCGATTTCCCGGGGGCGGTCCTTTTCGAGCACATCCTCCATCATTCTTGCGGTAAGAACCGTTCCCGCCGACAGGTTCTGGAATTTCTCATCGTAGGCCAGCTTGTAGATGGTTGCCTCTCCGTTGCAGATCGTCCAGATCTGTGCAGCGGCGGGTTCGCCGTCCACGAAAAGAACCCCCAGCCTGAGAGCGCCGATTGCGATACAGGCTTTGAGAAACCCTGAGATAAAATCCGGATAAGCCTCCGGAATTTTCCAGCTGTTTTCGTATATCTGGCGGTAAGCTAGGAACGCTTCGTCGAAACCGTCGCCGCCGTCGGTCATCAGGTAGCGAACGTCGTGTTCGCGCTCCAGTTTTCGCGTCCGTCGACCGATTGTGTTCCGCGTCCGGCTCGACAGCGAGTCGCGGTAGGCGGCATATCCGATCGCTTCGGTGGGTTCGTACCAGTTGCCGAAACCGAACGTTTGGCGGACAAGGAATCCGCTGGCTGAAAGCGCGTCGATGAGCGCCGGAAAAACAGGGGAGGCCGGATCCATCGACGGGAAGGAAAGAATTTGCCCTGCGGGGAAGTTGCGCCTGACTGTTCCAATCAGTTCGCGCAGCGTGTCCTCCAGCCGGTCGTCACCGGGCCGGACGATGGGGCCGGCGATCATGGTGTAAAAATTGGCGAAGGTCTCAAGGGTTCTCGATCCCAGGATGCCGCTTCCCGGTTTTCTGCGTGCGATAAATAGCGCCTGCGCCAGGCCGTCATCGTCCTCGACTCCGAAGAGCAGCACTTCGTCGCCCGGATCCGTCGTCGTTGCAATCAAGTTGCGAAACCATGTGCCGCTGTAATAGAGGTTTTCGCGTCCCGCCGTTTCCATGAGTTCGACATAGGTGGCAGGCAGTTCGTCGAGCGAGCGGAAAAGGTGGCCAGGCATCGTCAGGTGCTGCGCCTTTCCGCGAGGCTGGCGCACCAGTCCGCCGTCCTGTCTGAGACTGCCAGCGACCAGTCGGCGCGCGACAGGGTGTGGTCTGCGTCCGGGAGATCGAAGCGCTCAGTCTTGGGGTCGTCCATCACGATTCGCCAGCCCGGGTCCGCAGCCGTGACATCCAGGAACTCCCTGTCGGCCAACAGCCGTTCGTAAAGTTCCGTGTAGTTGGCGACGCTTCGCTTCCAGGTCCGTTCCGTTTCGACGAACCGGTGCCCCGCTTCGATCATGGCGGGCCAGCCCGTCCGATCGCTCAGTACCTTCGACACGACAGTCGCGAGATCGTCGACGTCGCCCGCCGCGAACAGCGTGCCGGTTTCGCCGTCGCGGATCAGTTCGCGGTGTCCGCCCACATTCGAGGCCACAAGCATCTTTCCCATGGCCATCGCTTCCAGCGGTTTCAGGGGCGTGACCAGTTCGGTAAGGCGAATCGGGACGCGCGGGTAAACCAGCAGATCGACCAGATCGTAATATTTCTGTACCTCATCGTGCGGCACACGCCCGGTAAAGACGACCCGGTCCTCGATGCCTAGCTCGGCGACAAGCGCTTTCAGCGCATTCTCCTCCGGGCCGCCGCCCACAAGTAGAAGCATGGCGTTGGGCTGTTCAACGACGATACCGGGCATTGCCCGGCACAGCATGTCGAGCCCTTCATAGGAATAGAACGACCCGAGAAAGCCGAGCACGGTCTTGCCATCAAGACCCAGCGAACGGGCGAGCGATGGATCCGGCTCGCCGCTGGCAAACTCCTCTGCATTGACGGCGTTGGGGATAACAGTGACCTTTTCCGAAGGAATTCCGCGCGTGACGATATCCGTCCGCAGCCCTTCGCAGATCGTTGTGACGCCGTCAGCGCGACGCAGCGCGAACGTCTCCAGCGCCCGCGTTGCTCTGTAGCGCGGACCCTGCTCGGTGCTGGTGCCGTGACTCGCGGCGGCGTCCTCCCAGAACGCGCGAACCTCGTAAACCACTGGAAGTCCGGCCCTGCGCCCGGCGCGGATCGCGGGAAGGGCATTCAGTACCGGCGAATGGGCATGAACGATATCCGGTGCGACTTCCCGGATCGCTTCTTCGATCCTGCGTTCCGTCTGCCGCATGAGCGCAATCTCTTTCAGGATGGGGAACCTGGACGCTAGCCCTTCGGCTGCCGGCGTCCTGAAGAACATCCACCCGTCGATTTCCTCTTGCGGAACGAAAGGGCGCGCATGTTTGGGTGAGGTCAGATGATAGGTTTCCCAGCCGAGCGCGCGCTGTTCACGTAGAATCGAAAGCGTACGGAACGTGTAGCCACTCTGAAGCGGTATCGAATGATCCAGGACATGAAGGATACGCATGGTCGGCGAAGTTGCTGGGATGATTTTCGGTCCGTTGTATCACGGCGATCAGAGTACCCGTGAATATATTAAGCCCCCTCTAATCCGCCCCTTGTAACCCTTGGGAGTAATCCTTCGGGATTCCGAGCGTCTGGGATTATCCTTGAGACCCGTGGATTAGTCACAGATAATAATGTCGATTGATCAACAATAAGGATCCGAAAAAGGATCTTAACTCTGCGCGAAGGGATGGTTGGGGATTGGCGGTGCCGATAGGTTGGAAGCATCGTAAAATGACCGACGCAACGGTCTGAGCGAATAAATCATATGAATATTGAAAGAATAGTCCGCTTATTTGCGCTTCTGTGCGGCGCCGTGCTGTTCGGGCTGATGCTGGTGACCGTCTATTCCGTCATCATGCGCTATGTCTTCAATGCGCCGCCGCTGTTCACGCTCGACGTATCGCGCATGATGCTGATCCCCGTCGCGATGCTGGGTCTGGCCTATTGCGGCTGGACAAGCGGGCATATCGCGGTGGACCTGATCGGGACTTTCGGTCGTCCTCAACTGGTGCGCTGGACGGATGTCGTCGTCCGGTTCATGTGCGCCGGTGTGATTGGATTGTGGACATACCGGCTGGTCGATCTTGCCATCGATTCCTATGAGGTCGGCGACGCCACGAACATGGTCCAGTTACCGCATTATCCCTTCGTCTGGATCATGATCGTCGGTGCCGGACTGTATACGGCGGTCCTTGTCGCTCTCGGTCTGCGCTCGTTCCGCGGAGAGGAGGACCCGCCGCGATCATGAGCCCAACGATGATTGGAATTCTCGGGCTGCTCGGGCTCTTCGCATTGCTGGCCATCCGAACGCCGGTTGCGATTGCGATGATTATTGTCGGCGTCATCGGCACCTGGGTTCTCAACGGCTGGGCAGCCTCCATGTCGACGCTGGTCGACGAATCCTTCGTCATCGCATCGACTTACGAGCTCATCGTCATTCCGCTATTCGTGCTGATGGGAAATTTCGCTACCGTCTCGGGTATGAGTTCGGACCTGTATCGGGCCGCCTATGCCTGGGTCGGTCACTGGCGGGGCGGCCTGGCCTCGGCAACGATTGCCAGCTGCGCCGGTTTTGCGGCTCTTTCCGGCTCTTCGGTTGCCTCCGCGGTCACAATGGGCCGTGTATCGCTGCCTGAAATGCGGCGGTACAACTACGATAACAGGCTTGCAACCGGCTGCATTGCGGCGGGTGGCACCCTGGGCATTCTGATTCCGCCCAGCACCGGTTTTGTGATCTACGCGATCCTGACCGAAGAATCGATCGGACGGCTGTTCCTGGCCGGAGTCCTGCCCGGTCTGTTGCTGACCGTTCTGTTCATAGTCTCGATATACATCCAGACCAGAATCAATCCGGAGCTCGGGCCGGCCGGGCCGCGTACCGACCTGCCGGGCCGGGTTCGGTCGATCGTCGATGCATCAGCGATGATCATGATCGTGGCCATGGTGATCGGCGGCATCTATGGCGGCGTGTTCACCCCGACCGAGGCGGCGGGTGTCGGCGCTATTCTGGCTTTCCTGCTGGCGCTGGTCAGGCGGCGGGTAAATTACGAATCGATGTCGACAGTGCTGTTGCAGACGGTGCGGACATCCGCCCTTGCATTTCTGATTTTGATCGGCGCGCATATCTTCAACCCGTTTCTGGCGCTGACTCAGATTCCGGGAGACCTTGCCGAACTGCTCGTCAATATCGACCTGCCCCGCTGGGCCATCATGCTGATCCTGATGGCGGCCTATATCGTGCTGGGCACGTTCCTAGAGGGGTTCGCCATGCTGGTGCTTACCCTTCCCATCGTGCACCCGCTCATCCTGGCGCTTGGCTACGACCCGATCTGGTTCGGCGTGGTGATGGTTATCGTTCTCGAGATGGGGCTGATCAGCCCGCCGGTGGGTGTCAACGTCTTCGTCGTGAAAGGCGTGGCCGAAGACGTTCCGTTAAGCCAGATCTTCGCCGGGATCATACCGTTCTGGATCGCGATGGCGGTGTGTCTCGTGATCCTGCTGGTGTTCCCGCAAATTGCCCTGATTCTGCCAAATACGATGATTACAGGTTAACGCACGGAGAAGTGAGGTTCTCGAAATTCGAGAAGATTGACGGAACTATCGCATTTGCACAGACTGATCGTAACGGATCCGGCGGCAGTGCAAAAAAAAACTGGAATCGACCCCGGGTTCGAAAGGTTTGAAACCTAAAAGTTTGAAACCTGAACGTTTGAAACATGGAGGAAAGCAGATGATTAAGAAATTTTCCCTTTCTGTTGCGGCACTTGCTGCCGGCCTGGCAGGCGTCACGTCATTCGACGCGCCTGTTGTCGCCAAGGAACTGAAATTCGCTTCCTTTGTCGGCGGCCCGCATCCGATGAACCGTTTCGTTTTCGCGCCGTGGACCGAGGAAGTCGCGAAGATGTCGGGAGGCGACCTGACCGTAAAAATGTATTACGGCGGGGCGCTCGGCAAAGGCGGGACCAAACAGTTCAAACGAGCCGTTGACGGCGTTGCGGATATTACCTGGGCGCTTCAGGGCTATACCGCGAACCAGTTCCGCAAGACCACGATGATTGAGTTGATCGGCGTCGGCGCCGACCCGGTCGACGCGACCAAACGCATGTGGAAGATTTACAACGATCATCTCGCCGACGAATACAAGCGGGTGAAGGTTCTGGCGATCTGGGCCGCCGATGCGCCGGTACTTCATTCCAAGGTCAAGCCGATTACCGGGATCAGCGACCTGAAAGGCATGAAGATCCGCACGCCTTCCCAGTATCAGGCGTGGCTGGTCCAGGCCCTGGGGGCAACCCCCGTGCCGATGCCCGCGGGCAAGATCTATAACTCGCTCGATCGCGGCGTGATCGACGGCGTGCTGATCGCCACCAGTGCGATCAAGAGCTTCAAGCTGAATGAAGTGACCAAGCATCATGCGGACGGTATCGCCTGGGGACAATCTCCGTTCTTCGCGGTCATGAACAAGAAGTCCTGGGACTCGCTGTCCAAGAAGCACAAGGACATCATCGACAAGACGACCGGTCTGGCCATGAGCATCAAGGCTGCCTCCATATACATGAAGGCCGGCGCGAAGGTTCTCAGCGGTCTCAAGAAAGACAAGAACCGCAGCGCGATTACCTTCTCGGCGGCTGAGGTCGCCAAGGCGAATGCGCTGCTGAAGAAAGCGGAGCAGGACATTATTGCAAGGGTCAAGAAAGAGGGTGTCGACACGGCGCCGACCCTGAATGCCTTGCGCGGCGCCGGCGGTTGAGGCACCGGACGCGATAGCGCCTAATTCCATGCCGGCCCGATCGGATTTCTATCCGGTCGGGCCGGAACCGTTTTCAGGCTCTGGTTTCAGGATTCAATGACTCTCTTTTCGAACCGTCGTCGAAAGAAGCATCTCGGCGCATTTCCGATGGAGAAGATCCCGCGCGTCCCGGAGCCGACGACCTATATTTCCCCTGATGTGCCCCGCGTTCCCAAGCGGGCCAATTTCTTCAACCGTGCGGCATCCGGCGACCTCGGTCCTGCGCCGAAGCGCGAACGTCCGCGTTTCGTCGGCAAGATTCCGCTGGCGCGCGCGATGGGCACGGTCTGCAAGGTCCATCACCCGATGCATCGGGGCGACGCGAACCCGGACAGGGCGCCCATTCCCGACGATCCTCAGGCCGCAGCGGAGCACATGAAGGCCCTCTGCTATTTCCTGAAGGCTGACGTCGTAGGCATCTGCGAGGTGCCGGAATACGCCTGGTACTCGCACGATACCAACGGGGATGAAATGCCGGCCCGCCATCGTTACGCCATCGTGCTGCTGATCGATCAGGGGTTCGAGACTCTCGATGCGGCCTCTGGCGACGACTGGATATCCAATGCCCAGTCGTTCCGCGCCTATATGTGGGGCTCGAACACTGCCTGTACGGTCGCCGAGTATATCCGCCAGCTCGGCTGGGAGGCGCAGGCGCACACCAATTTCGACAGTGACGTGCTGCATCTCCCGCTGGTGATGAAGGCCGGGCTGGGCGAACTCAGCCGGATCGGAGAGGTGGCCCTTAACCCGTTCATCGGGCCCCGCTTCAAATCGTCGGTGATCACCACCGATCTGCCGATGGCGACAGACCAGCCGATCGATTTCGGTCTTCAGGATTTTTGCGCGAAGTGCCGGAAATGCGCAGTGGAATGTCCCTGCAACGCAATACCGTTCGGCGACAAGGTGATGTTCAATGGCTACGAAATGTGGAAGCCGGATGTCGCCAAATGCACGTCCTATCGGGTGACCAACCCAAACGGCGGCGGGTGCGGTCGGTGCCTCAAGATGTGCCCGTTCAACAAGGAAGGGCTGCTGTCGCACCGGATTGCGCTGTGGCTGGCGATCAGGGTAAAGCCGGTCCGCAGGCTGCTGGCGCGTCTCGATGACTGGCTCGGTTTTGGCAGGCGCAACGAGGTCAAGAAATGGTGGTGGGACCTCGAAATTGTCGACCGCAAGGTGACGGTTCCGAAAACCGCGAACAAGCGCGACCTGAAAGAGGACCGTTCGGAGCGAAAACAGCGTCTCGTCATGTTCCCCGCCGATACACTGCCGGAAGGAGGCGAGCGGGCGGCCGCCCCGGTCGACCGTAAACTTGGCGCCGAGCTATATGACAAAGGTCTCGCGGAGAATCGCGCGAGGCTGAACGGGCAAAAGGAGCGGGCCGAATGAAGCTGTTCTCGCGCCGTTCGCGCCCGATGCATATGGGCGCCTACCCGATGGAAAAGATCCGCCGGGTAGACAGGCCTACGACCCATATTTCGGATGACGTCCCCCGCGTACCCAAACGCGCCAACTTTTTCACTCGGGCGGCCAAGGGCGATCTCGGGGAAAAGGCGAAGTTCGAGCGCACCCAGCGTTTCGCCAAGACGCCGCTCTCGATGGCGCTCCGTATGATGTCCGCCACGCACGACGATATCCATGACGGCAAGGTCGCGCCCGAAAAGGCGCCGATCCCGGACGATCCGGCGAAGATCGCCGAACACATCAAATCCTTCTGCTATTTCCTCGACGCCGACATGGTCGGGATCTGCGAGGTGCCGGACTACGCCTGGTATTCCCACGACAATAACGGGACGCCCATCGAGCCCTATCACAAATACGCCATCGTGATCGTGACCGATCAGGGCTATGACACGCTGGAAGCGGCCTCAGGCGACGACTGGATCTCCAATGCGCAAAGCCAGCGGGCCTATCTCGTCGGCTCGACCATCGCCTGCAACGTCGCCGACTATATCCGCCAGCTCGGATATCCCGCGCGCGCCCATACGGCGACGAAGTCCGACGTGCTGCATCTGCCGTTGACGCTGCTGTCCGGGATTGGGGAGCTGAGCCGGATCGGCGAACTGGTGCTCAACCCGTTTCTCGGGCCGCGCTTCAAGACGTCGGTCGTGACGACAGACCTGCCGTTGTCCATCGATAAACCGATCGATTTCGGGCTGCAGGATTTTTGCTCCAAATGCCTCAAATGCGCCAACGAATGCCCGTGCAGCGCGATCTCGTTCGGCGACAAGATCATGTTCAACGGTTACGAGATGTGGAAACCGGACGTGGCGCGCTGCACCTCTTATCGGGTGACGAACCAGAAAGGCGCTTCCTGCGGCCGCTGCATGAAGATGTGCCCGTTCAACAAGGAAGGTCTGCTGGCGCATCGCTTCGCACTGTGGCTCGCGATCAATGTGCCCCCGCTCCGGCGCCTGCTCGCCCGTATGGATGACTGGTTCGGCTACGGCAAACGAAACCGGGAAGGCAAGTGGTGGTGGGACCATGAGAACGTCGATGGCCGTTATGTCTGGGCGCGGGGCGAGAACCAGCGCGACCTGAAACCGGACCTGAAACCCGCCGGCGACGACAAGTATGCGATCTTCCCGGCGGATACGATGCCGCCGCCGGATGCAGCAGGGCCGGTGCCCGTGGACCGTGCAGCGGGGGTAAAGCGCCGGGCCGAGGCCGAACGCCCTCCCGTTTCCTGATTGATTCACGTTAAGTCGACATATCCGAAACATGGCGTATCCATGGCGGGCAGAGTAAACTGACGGCAGAAACCGTTTCAATCAACCCGGCCCGGCCGGGCAGGAGGAAAGACATGGCGACGACAAGCAGGGGCCTTCAGGAAAAGCCCGAAACCACCCCCGAACGTGCGGAGTTCTACGAACAGATCGACCCGATGTCGGTTGCGCCGCTATGGGAACGGCTGTTTGAACTTGTCACGCGCGAGCCAAACGTGCGGGCGTTGCCCCATATCTGGAAATACGATGAGATCCGCCCGAGCCTGATGCGGACGGCGACGCTCATTACGGCCGAGGAAGCCGAGCGCCGGGTGCTGATCCTCGAAAATCCGGGGCTCAAGGGTCAGACAGCGGCATCCGACGCGCTGTTCGCCGGCTGGCAGCTTATCATGCCCGGCGAAATCGCGGGGACACACCGTCATTCGCCAGCCGCGCTGCGCTTTATCGTCGAAGGCGACGGAGCCTATACCTCGATTAACGGAGAAAAATCTCCCATGTCGGTCGGGGATCTGATCCTGACGCCGTCGATGGTGTGGCACGATCACGGCAACGAGGGCGATGCGCCCGTCGTCTGGCTGGATGGGCTCGATATTCCGACGGTCAAGTTCCTCGGCCCGGTCTTTGCCGAGCTTTACAATGGCGGCGAGCTTTACCCGCCGGGGCGGCAGCCGTTCGATAATATCTCCCGCTACGGAGCGAAGATGCTGCCGATCGGCGAAACCTACGATACCGAGAATTCGCCCGTCTTCCATTATCCCTACAAGGAAACGCGCGAAGCGCTGGTCAACCTTCAGAAGTCGGGAGAAATCGACCCCGTCCACGGGATCAAGATGCGCTATATCAACCCGGCGAACGGTGGGCCGGTGATGCCGACGCTGGACTGCTATATGCAGCTTCTGCCGGGCGGAATGTCGACCGAGGACTTCCAGTCCACGGCCGCCTGGATATATTCGGTGGTCGAAGGAACAGGAAGGACCGTGATCGGTGATACCGTCATCGAATGGGGGCCGCGCGACGTGTTCTGCGTCCCGGGCTGGGCGCCCCACCACCACGAGAACGACAGCGACGACTCTTTCCTGTTCAGCTTCTCCGACCGCATCATTCACGAGAAGCTCGGGCTTTACCGCGAACGGCGCGGAAACGTTACGCACTAACCGAATCGGGTAACAATAGAAAACGGCCCGCCCCAACAGGGCGGGCCGCTTCTGTTTGTTCAGCTACCGAAGGTCAGCCGCGAACGCGGGCGTCGAAATAATTACCCTTGCCGGGACCCACCTTTTCCTTCTGTTCGGTCAGATCGACGCGCTTGTCCTCGACATCCGGCGCCCAGGTCACCATCTGCAGGATTTCGAGATCGACATCGCCGGTGCTGGCGAACCAGTAGGCATTGCCGTGCGGCATCACGATCCCTTCGTTCGGACCGAACACGCCGATGATTTCGTCGCCCTCGCCGTAGAAGGTGACCTCGCCCTTGAGCACCATCCAGATGCCGTCCATGCCGGTATGGATATGCAGGTTATTGTCGCCCGCACCCTTCTTGACGACCTGAACCGCACCCCGGATCAGGCCCGATGTGCCGAGATTGACGATCGTCTTACCGGCGTCCGATTCCGGCTTTTCGTATTTGAAAATTTGCGGCTTGCGGGGTTTCGCGGTGGTTGCTTCCTGTACGGCTGTGGCCATATGACCTCTCCTGTCTGATAGGGACTGTGATGCTGAGCGCACCCAATTCTCTGAATAAACTAGAGGTAATTATACGCCTGCGCGGATTGACCGCCAAGCGGCATGAATGCGTTTCAATCCGTCAGGGGCGTGCTGTGAAGGCGGGACAGGAGCGCAACCAGCATGTCCTTTTCGTCCGCTGTCAAACTCTGTGCGATATGCGCTTCATGCTCAGCGACGCGGTTTTTCAGGTCGAGCAGGACGGAAGCGCCGGCATCGGTAATCTTGAGCGCATGCGACCGCCGGTCGTGTGCAGATACTTCCCGCACGACGAGCCCCCGCTCTTCCAGCCGGTCGATGATCTGCACCAGCGTTGACCGGTCGAACCGCAACGCGCTGGCGATAGCGCTCTGGCTGATGCCAGGATTGGCGTCGATCAGAACCAGTGCGCCGTATTGCGGCGGCGAGATGTCGGCCTCGCCGACGGTCCGGTTAAAATGCTGAAAGGTGGAAACCTGGGCGCAGCGGAGATTGAAACCGATCAGGTCGGGCAGGTCGCCCATGTCGATTTCATCTCTTCGCTCCGCAGGTTTTTCCCCCACCGGTTTCTCTTGCGCGCCGGCCATCGGCCGATCAGGTGATATGAACCGTCAGGTCGCACACGCCATCGACATGCAGGTCGATGGTTTCGCCCGCCTTGACCGCGCCGACGCCGGCCGGCGTACCGGTATAGAGCAGGTCGCCCGGCTCCAGCCGCATAAGGCCCGACAGGTAGGAAATGCTCTCCGGGATGTTCCAGATCATCAGGTTGATGTCGGTTTCCTGGCGGATCTCGCCATTGACCTTGAGCCAGAGCTTGCCGTCTGACGGGTGGCCGATTTTCGAAGCCGGGTGAATTTCGCTGCAGGGCGCGGACTGGTCGAACCCTTTGCCCATGTCCCACGGGCGGCCCATGTTGCGGGCGACCATCTGCAGGTCCCGCCGGGTCATGTCGAGGCCGACGCCGTATCCGAATACATGGTCGTTGGCGTCTTCGACGCTGATGTTTTCGCCGCCCTTGCCGATGGCAGCCACCAACTCGCCCTCGTAGTGATAGTCCTCTGTCTGGACGGGGTACGGGATCGAAGCGCCGTTATGGACGATGGCGTCGTTCGGCTTCATGAAGAAAAAGGGCGGATCGCGCTCGTCTGCACCCATCTCACGCGCATGTTCGACGTAATTGCGGCCGATGCAGTAAATGCGGCGGACCGGAAAGCGGTCATCGCTGCCGGCAACCGGCAGGCTCGGGACCTCATAGGGGGGGACGACAAAACCCATGATTGTTCTCTCCTGAAAAGGGGTTTCCGAATGTGCGGCGGAATTTGGCCCAGCGCGGCCGAAAGGGCAAGGGCGCAGGTTCACTTGACCTTCGCAGTCCGGCTATTACCTTTCCCGAAAGGAGATCGATCATGAGTTTTCCCAACCGGCCGGCTGAGGCCATCGAAGGATGGCATGCCCATATCTATTACGACCCTGAAAGGACCAAGGGCGACGCGCGGTGCCTTCGCGAACGCATCGTCGAGGCGTTTCCCGAAACCATCATGGGGCGCTGGCACGACAATGCAGTCGGGCCGCACACGGTCGCGATGTATCAGGTCGCCTTCAGACCCGATCAGTTCGACGGTTTTGTGCAGTGGCTGGCAGTGAACCGCGAAGGGCTGGATGTGCTGGTCCATCCGGAAACCGAGAACGCCTGGAACGACCACATCATCTTCGGCTTCTGGATGGGCGACAAACTGCCGCTCAATGAGGAACGCCTGCGGCGAACCGCTGACCGGGCAAGCCGTTAGGGGTTAGCGGACCGGCAGGAAGACAAAATTGTCGGTATGGCTTTTTTCTGTGTCAGTTTCGAACGCGCCGAACGGCTTCAGGCTGGTCCGGCTCATATAAAAGCACGCGTATCCAAGCGCGCAGATTTTCGCGACTGCTTCCGGCACCGGCTTCTTGGCATGGTGTTCGTCGATCTCCACCAGCAGGTTGGGGCGTTCCCGCGCCAGCGTCTCTGTCGCGCCGTCGATGACTTCGAGTTCGAAACCTTCCACGTCGATCTTGATGAAGGACACGCCCTGGAAACCGTATGAGTCGAGCGGTTTCTGCGTCACGGTCATGGTCTCGAACGCCTTGTCGTCGTCCATCTTCTTCGACTGCAGCGTCGCGCCCTGGTTGGAAAACCGTCCTGATCGCTGGATGGGCAGGATCAGTTCAGCCTCACCGTCTGCGTTGGACAGAGCCACTTCGTGCGTGTGTACGTTTGAGGGCGCCGATGCCGATAGCAGGTGAAACATTTTCGGGTTGGGTTCGAACGCCTGTACCTCGCGGCTGATCTGGCTGAGCGCATAGGAATAGACGCCCTTGTTGGCGCCGATATCGATCGTGACGGAATCTGGCTCAACAAGGGCCGGCAGAAGTGCGATCTCCTTCTCGCCCTTGCGGCTGCGCCGCCAGGCAAGATTGCGCAGGTAGAGCCGTGGCGGAATCAGTGCGTGCTTGATGCGTTCTTCGGTCGAGAAGAAACGCCGGTCGTTTTTCCAGTCTAGCGTCATGGCGGCAAGATAGTCGCCGCGTTGGCCAATTGCACGGGTATAGAGTGTCCCTTGCCCGAGTTCGGGCCGCCGCCTAAAAGAACCCCATGAGCTTTCCGTTAAACCCCGTCAACGACGCGCTCGACCGCCTGTCGCGCCATCCGTTCTATTCAGGCCGGTTGCCGGAAGCGGTCGATGGCGCGGAGGATTTTGCCGAACGTGTCCCGCTGATGAGCCGTGCCGATCTGGTCGCGGAAATGCAGAAGCCCGGCTATGGCGCGTTCGGCGGCGTGAAGCCCGTGCGGGTCAATCTCAGCCCGATGGGCGGCGGGCTGGTTCCGATCATGCAGACGCGGCGCGATCTCGACCGGATGATCGGCGCCTGCCGAACGCATCTCGATGCCTGCGGTGTGACCGAGGGCGACGTCTGCGCCGTGATGTTCGGCTATCACATGTTCGTCGCCGGGTTGTTCTACCAGTCGCAAATGGAGGCGCATGGCGTCGCCTGCATTCCGCTGGGGCCCGGCGAAGCCGAGCGCGCGGTCGATATCTGCGCGGCGCACAACGTTAATGTCATCGCCGGCAACCCGTCCTTTGTTTTGCGGCTGCTGGAAGCCGGCATCGCGCCGCCCAAGGCGCTGTTTGCAGGCGGCGAGCCCTTTACCGGCAATCCGGCGCTTTACAACGCCGTGGCGGACGCGATGCCCGGTGCGATGCTGGTGGATTCCTTTTCCCTGTCGGAGTTTCTCCCGGTCGGGCGGACTTTTCCGGGCGGGCAGGGCGTTCACGTGTTCGACGAGCTGGTCTATGCCGAGGTGATCGACCCCGAAACATGCGCCCCCGTTGCCGATGGCGAGCGGGGCGAACTGGTGCTCACGCATCTGGTCAAGGAAGCCCAGCCGCTGGTCCGTTACCGTACCGGCGATCTGACGGTTAAGATCGAAACGCCGTCGGTGTTCGGACGTACTGTCTGTCTACCCAACGTGGTGTTCGGCCGCACCGACGAAATGGTGAAGGTCAAGGGCGTCAAGCTCTACCCGTCGGAAATTCGCAGCCTGCTCCTCGGCATAGACGGGCTCGACGGCAAGTACCGGCTGACGGTTTCAGCGAAGCCGGGCGGCGGCGACCGGTTGTCGCTGGCGCTGTCGGGCAAGGCGGACGACGATGCGCTTCAGATCGTATCCCAGCGCTTCAAATCGCAGACCCTGGTATCCGCCGACGAGATTACGCTCGTCGATTCGCTCGAAGACCGACCTCTCTCCGTCGATGAAAGGGGCTGACCATGGCAACCAGAGACTGGCGGCTGATCGTCGACCGGAATTCCTACGCCGATTTTTCGGTTTCGGTGTCGCCCGCGATCGAGCGTGCGGTGGTTGAAGGCGTATCGCCCCCGACCGTCTATCTGAATATTTTCGATTCCGATTCGATTACGATCGGCGTCAACGAGGACCCGGAACAGGCGCTCGACCTGGATTTTTGCCGCGAGCAAAACATTACCTTTCGCCGCCGGCCCAACGGCGGCGGGCCGGTCTATGCCGGCGCGGGCTCGGCCTTTCTGGTGTATTTCCTGCCGACCAGCCACCCGGAGGTTCCGGAAACCAGCGCCGAGGCGTTCCCGAAGATCCTGACGGCGCTGGCGGAGACCTTCGCCGGCCGCTACGGTTTCCCTGCCGAATACCGGCCGCTGAACGATGTTCAGGTCGAAGGGCGCAAGCTGATACCGACGTCGCTCAAGATCGAGAACGGCGTGATGACCTTCCGTATCGTGATCAACGTCAAGCCGATCGATACAGAACTGGCCGGCAAGGCCATGCCGATGGCGCCCGAGAAGGTGCAGGACAAGGAACTCAAGGACATGACGTCGCGCTTTACCTGTCTCGAACGCGAGGCCGGGCGTGAGATCGATGCGGCGGAGCTGGAAGGGATGGCGCGCGCGGCGGTGGCTCATGCGTTCGGCGAGGAAAGCCTTGTCGCGGGAAACGTCAACGAAGCGGAACGCGGCTGGGCGGACGAGTTCCGGGCCGAGTATGAGAGCGATGCGTGGCTCTACGCGAAATCCGAAGCCACGCGTCTTGCGCCGAACCTTCAGGACGGAGATGCCGTGGGACGCGGCCGGGTCAAGGCGGTCGGAGGCCTGATCCGCGCGACCCTGGCGGTCCGTGACGGAAAAGTCCTGCATGCCATCGTCAATGGCGACTGGCACCCGCGCCCGCTGGCGAGCGTTGGCTGGCTCGAAGAGGCGCTGGCTGGCGTGCCGGCAGAACGCGTTGCTTTGCGGAATTGTACGGAAGAATTTCTGGCGCGCGACGATGTGGAGTTCGCCGGGGTCACGACAGACGATCTGACGGCGGCGTTCGAAAAGGCGCTGATGGACGCCGGTATAGTCTAAACATAGTTTACACAATGGAGGCTGATATGAGTGATCCGTCCGCTATGTCCACAATTGATATTATCTAATCCGTGGGTGTTTTCTTCGGTGTTGTAGCATTCCTTTGGAAGGTTGCTGATGTGTTCCGGAGCTACATCCATATCGGTCTGATTCTGGAAAATGGTGGAGCGTCGAAACTGCTAGCCAAGGTGACCGTAGAAAACAAAGGGGTTACGAGTAAAAAAATCGAGAATGCCTTGCTTTTAATTGGACCAAATGCGGAAAGCCCTATTACTACATTCAACACTACACGAAGCGTTTTGGGTCCATATAGCGCGGTTAATTCGACTAACGAGATATCTGTCCAAAAATTTTCGGCGGACATATATGACGGCAATGGTCGTGCAGTTATTCCACTTCCATTTTTCTATTCTGAAAACATTGGAATTGCGGATGAGAACCCTGCATGCACCGCTCCCATAAATTTGTCTTATTTTCCCAAACCCGGTGTCTACGCTGTGCGTTTGTTTGTTACTGGTGAGGGACGCTTACATCGCACGACCCATGATGCCTTTGTTCGATAAAAATTTTGGGCGGAGCCGACGGAACAAAACGACTTAGAGCGGCATCTGCTATGATCGGATAGAGTTCTTTGTTCGATGCAATATTCTTGATCAATAGTGGATCTGAAATATGTCTGTCGTCTCATCCGGATATATCGAACCCGGCATCGCGCGCATCGCCATCGACCGGCCCGACAAGCGCAATGCGGTCAGCCCCGAGGCGCGCGCAGAGTTGATCGAAACGCTGGGCGGCGCGCTGGCGGACGATGACGTTGCGGCGATTGTTTTGGGCAGTAACGGCGGCCATTTTTGCGCAGGCGGGGATGTCGACTCGATGGTCGATCTCGATGTTGCGTCGGCGCGCGCCCGCATGAAGGAGAATCACAGGCTGGTGCGTCTTCTGGCGGAGGCGGAAAAGCCGCTGGTCGCCGCGGTTGAAGGCTACGCGGTCGGTGCCGGCGCGGGGCTGGCGCTTCTCTGCGATACTCTTGTGCTGGCCGAAGGCGGCTCTATCGGGTTTCCGTTTTTCCGGGTCGGGCTGACGCCGGATTACGGCATCCTGTTCACGCTGGCCCGGCGCGTCGGGTCGGCGAAGGCGCGCCAGATCCTGTTCTACGCGAAAATGCTGAACGGGCAGGGGGCGGTCGATATCGGGCTGGCCGACGAGCTCGTGCCCGAAGGCGAAGCGGAAACATGGGCGCTCGACCGGGCGAAGCAGCTTGCCGCTATGCCGCCGCACGCTTTTGCGCTGACCAAGCGGCATCTTTCCATGCAGCCCGCCACGCTCGAAGCGGCGCTCGAAATGGAAGCCATGGCGCAGTCGCTTTCCTTTGTCGGGCCGGAGCTTGAAGAAGGCCGCAAGGCGTTCCAGGAAAAGCGCAAGCCTAATTTCCGGCAATGAAATGACCCCACCCCCGTTCCGCACCCGTATTTCGGAGCTGTTCGGCATCGACCATCCTCTGCTGTGCGGCGGGCTGATGTGGCTGTCCGATGCGAACTATGTTGCGGCAGTCGTCAACGCGGGCGGGATGGGGTTCATCACGCCGCGCAGCTTCCCGAGCGAGGACGCCTATCGCGACGAGCTGAAGAAGTGCGCAGACCTGACGGGCGGGCAGAATTTCGGTGTGAACATCTATGTCTCCGCCCGACCGGAGGCCAACGAGGCGCTTGGGCGGCTACTGGACGTCGCGATTGAAGAAGGCGTCCGCAATGTCGAGACCGCCGGTTTCAGCCCGAAGGCGTTCATGCCGCGGATCAAGGATGCCGGCATGCGCTCGATCCACAAATGCACCACCGTGCGTCATGCAGAGAGCGCGGTGCGCGCCGGGGCGGATGCCATCTGTCTGCTTGGGGCGGAGGCCGGCGGGCATCCCGGCATGGACATGATCGGCGCAATGGTCCAGGGCGCGCTGGCGGCGCGGTCGCTGGACGTGCCCTTTGTTCTCGGCGGCGGCATGGGGACAGGCAAACAGCTTGCGGCAGCGCTTGCGCTCGGCGCGGACGGAATTCTGCTCGGTTCGCGCATGACGGTGGCGGAGGAAATCTGGGCCGATGAGAAGTACAAGCAGCGCATCGTCGAGGCCGGCGTTGCTGACACGCGGATCGTCATGTCGATCTTCAGGGACAATTCGCGGGTTCTCGACAATGAGACGGCGCGCGCGGTCGCCGCGCTGGAAGCCGAGGGTGTAACCGATTTCGAAGACTATCGACCGCTGGTTCGCGGACCGAACCAGAGACAGGCCTATGCGGAAGGCGATCCCGAGCGCGGCACCCTCTCGATGGGGCAGAGCTGCGCCTTCGCCGACCGGGTCGAGCCGGTTGCGGCGATCTTCGATCGCATCCTGTCCGAAGCGTCCGCCGCCCGCGACCGGGTGAATTCGCTCGGGCGATAGGCTATAGATCGCCCGTTAACAAGGGGCTGGAGACCATGGCGAGAAATCCGTCGAGCGGCAAATTCACACTGGGCGTCATCGGTACAGGCGCGATGGGGCGCGGCGTCGCGCAGATCATGGCGACGGGCGGCATCAACGTGCTGATGTTCGATGCCAGGGAGGGCGCGGCGGAAGACGGGCGCGCCTTTGCCGAACGCATGATTTTGCGGGCTGCCGAAAAAGGATCGATTTCCGAGGAAGAGGCGAAAGACGCGGTCGGTCGGCTAAGGGTCGTCGACGAGATGGGGGCGTTTGCCGATTGCGATGTGGTCGTCGAGGCCGTACTCGAAGATCTCGATATCAAGCGTCAGGTTTTCCGGCAGCTCGAAGACATCGTTTCCAACGATTGTATTCTGGCGACCAACACGTCGTCGCTGTCGGTCACAGCGATTGCCGCCCGGCTGAAGAAGCCCGACCGGCTCGCCGGGTTTCATTTCTTCAATCCCGTCCCGCTGATGAAGGTGGTCGAGGTGGTGTCCGGGGTCGAAACCGCTGCTTCCGTCGCAGACGGGCTTGCCGCTGTCGCGGAGCGCGTCGGGCATACGCCGGTGCGCGCCCAGGATACGCCGGGATTTCTTGTGAATCATGCCGGCCGCGGCCTCAATACTGAAGGGGTTCGCATCCATAGTGAGGGAATCGCCGAATTTGCCGATATAGACGACGTTCTGCGCGAAGGCGGACCCGGCTTTCGCATGGGGCCATTCGAGCTGATGGATACGACTGGTCTTGATGTCTCCCATCCGGTCATGGAATCGATTTACGAACAGTTCTATCATGAGCCGCGTTTCCGGCCCGGCCCGCTGACCCGGCAGCGCAGCGCTGCAGGGCTCTTCGGTCGCAAGACGGGACGAGGCTTCTATCGTTACGAGGACGGGAAAAAGGTGCCGCCACCCGCGGTGGAGAGTCCCGACACGCTGCCCGATGCCGTGTGGATAAGCCGGTCCGACATGGCGGGACGTGCGGCGCTGATCGAAGCGCTCGCCGACGTCGTCGCCATCGATGACGCCGAACGCCCTTCGAGCCGCAGCCTGTGCCTTTTCGCGCCGGTCGGACGGGATACGACGTCCTGCGCGGTGGCGGAAAAGATCGAGCCCGAGCGCGCCTTCGCCGTGGACACCCTGTTCGGGCTCGACGGGCGGCGCACACTGATGTCGACGCCGGTATCCGATACAGACCTGCGCGATCAGGTTCATGCGGCGCTTGCCGCGGGCGGCCATGCCGTAACCACGATCCATGACAGTCCCGGCTTCGTGAACCAGCGGGTGGTCGCCGTGGTGGTCAATATCGCCTGCGATATTGCGCAGCAACGCATCGCGACGCCTGACGATATCGACAAGGCGGTCCGCCTCGGCCTCGGCTACCCGAAGGGACCGCTTGCCATGGGCGACGCTCTCGGCGCAACGACGGTGCTGCGAATCCTGAACGAGCTGCAGGCATTCTACGGAGACCCCCGCTACCGGCCGAGCCCGTGGCTCAAGCGGCGTGCGATGCTCGGCGTCTCGCTTCTCACGCCGGAAAACTGATTTTTCCACAGTTGAGAGGCAATTTTCGTTCTCCCCGACTCCACCAGACGCCCCGATTCGCAGTAGGGTGATGCGGAACCGCGTTTTGGCCTGAAAAACGGCCAGAAAGCGGTTTTCATCGGGGACGACTCAAGGCATAAAGACCGCGCCCCGGCCATCGCGAACCTAGAAGGGATGAGTCCGGAATGGCATCCGCAAACCGAACCGCCGACACCAACACCTTGCCCAGCGAATCGACAGTTTCCCATAAGGACCTCGCCAACGCCATCCGTGCACTGGCGATGGATGCGGTGCAGCAGGCCAATTCCGGTCATCCCGGCATGCCGATGGGCATGGCCGATGTCGCCACCGTCCTGTTCACAAAGTATCTGAAATTCGATCCCGCCGATCCCGACTGGCCCGACCGCGACCGGTTCGTGCTGTCCGCGGGACACGGCTCAATGCTTATCTACGCGCTTCTGCACCTGACCGGCTACGAAGCGATGACGATGGATCAGATCCGGAACTTCCGGCAGCTCGGGAGCATTACCGCGGGCCATCCCGAATATGGGCATGCACCGGGGGTGGAGATGACGACCGGTCCATTGGGGCAGGGCATCGCCACTGCGGTCGGCATGGCGCTCGCCGAACGCATGATGGCCGACCGGTTCGGATCGGAGCTGGTCGATCACCGCACCTGGGTGATCGCTTCCGACGGCGACCTGATGGAAGGCATCAGCCATGAAGCGGCGTCTTTCGCCGGTCATCTGAAACTGTCCCGCCTGATCGTGCTGTATGACGACAACGGCATTTCCATCGATGGCGGCACCGGACTTGCCTGGTCGGATGACGTGCTGCAGCGCTTCGCCGCCTACGGCTGGGATACGGCGTCCGCCGACGGGCACGATCCGGAATCCGTCGCCGCTGCGATCGACGCCGCCAAGGAGTCCGACAAGCCGTCGCTGATCGCCTGCCGGACCACCATTGGTTTTGGCGCGCCGACCAAGGCGGGCACCGCCGGGTCGCACGGCGCGCCGCTCGGCGATGATGAAATCGCAGCGACGCGCAAGGCCATCGGCTGGCCGCACCCGCCGTTCGAAATCCCCGACGACATTCTGGGCGCGTGGCGCGCCGCGGGGCAGCGCTGCAAAACCGAGCGCGAAGCCTGGCAGGGAAGGCTGAGTAGCGCTGAATCGGCTCAGATGGCGGAATTCCAGCGCCTTGTGAAGGGTGACCTGCCGTCAGGCTGGGAAAAGGCGATGGCGGATTACAAGAAGGCGCTGGTGGCCGAAGCGCCCGCCAAGGCGACCCGCGAATCGTCCGGCGCGGCGCTGGAAGTCCTGACGGCCGCAGTGCCGGAAATGATCGGCGGGTCCGCCGATCTGACGGGGTCGAACAACACTTACGTCAAGAACATGGCGGCGATCGCGCCGGATTCGTACGGTGGACGCTATATCCATTACGGCATCCGCGAACACGGCATGGCCGCGGCGATGAACGGCATGGCGCTGCATGGCGGCGTGATCCCCTATTCGGGCACGTTCCTGATCTTCAGCGACTATCTGCGCCCGTCTTTGCGTCTCGCGGCGCTGATGGGCGTCCGCGCGATCCATGTTTTGACTCACGATTCCATCGGGCTTGGCGAGGACGGCCCGACCCATCAGCCGGTCGAGCATTTGTCGAGCCTCAGGGCGATGCCCAACCTGCTGGTGTTCCGGCCCGCCGACGCGGTCGAAGCCGCCGAATGCTGGGAAGCGGCCCTGGGCGCGACGACCTCTCCGTCGGCCATGGCACTGACGCGTCAGAAACTGCCGGCGGTCCGCACCGTCGACAGCGCGGAAAATCTGAGCGCAAAGGGCGGGTATGTGCTGGCTCAGGCCGATGGCGAGGCGAAGGTCACGCTGATGGCAACCGGGTCCGAGGTCTCCATCGCGCTTGAAGCGAAGGCGATGCTCGACGCCGACGGAATTGCGACCCAGGTGGTCTCGATGCCCTGCTGGGAGCTGTTCGACCGGCAGGACGACGATTACCGCTCTTCGGTACTGGGCCAGGGCACGGTCAAGGTCGCGGTCGAGGCAGGCATCAAGCTCGGCTGGGAACGCTATATCGGGTCCAAAGGCGGTTTCGTCGGCATGGATTCGTTCGGCGCGTCCGCGCCGGCCCCAGCACTTTATGAACATTTCGGTATTACCGCGCAGCATGTCGCCGACGAGGCGAAAGCGCGGCTTTAACTCAATACGAAGAAGGAAATCTCATGGCAGCAGTCAAGGTAGCTATCAACGGGTTCGGTCGCATCGGCCGTCTGGTTCTGCGCGCGGCTTATGAATCGGGCCGCAAGGATATCGAGTTCGTGGCGATCAACGATCTCGGCAGCGTCGAAGCCAATGCCCATCTCCTCCAGTACGACACCATGCACGGGACTTTCCCGGGCAAGGTCAAGGTCACCAAGACCGGCATCAATCTCGGTCGCGGCAATATCCGGGTCTTCTCGGAGCGCGATCCGGCCAATCTGCCCTGGGGCAAGCTCGGCATCGACGTGGTGATGGAATGCACCGGTATTTTCACCAAGCGCGAGCAGGTCCAGGCGCATCTCGACGCCGGTGCGAAAAAGGTCCTGATCTCCGCCCCGGCGACGGGCGAGGACCTGACCGTGGTGTGCGGCGTCAATGACAAAAAACTCCGCAAGAGCCACACCGTCGTTTCCAACGCGTCCTGCACGACCAACTGCCTCGCGCCGGTCGCCGCCGTGCTGAACAAGGCCATCGGTATCGAGCAGGGCTATATGACAACGATCCACGCCTATACCGGCGACCAGCGGCTGCAGGACACGCTGCACCCCGACATGCGCCGCGCGCGTGCGGCGGCGCATTCGATGATCCCGACCGGCACCGGCGCGGCCAAGGCCGTGGGGCTGGTCCTGCCGGAACTCAACGGCAAGCTGGACGGCACGTCGATCCGCGTGCCGACCGCCAACGTTTCCATCGTCGATCTGAAATTCACCGCCAGGCGCAAGACGACCGTCGAGGAAGTCAATGCCGCTATCGTAAAGGCGGCGGCCAGCAAGGCGTTCAAGGGAATCCTGATCACCAACGATCAGCCGCTGGTGTCGACCGACTTCAACCACAACCCGGCCAGCTCGATTTTCGACCTGACCCAGACCCAGGTGATTGACGGCAAGCTGGTGCGCGTCGCGTCCTGGTACGACAACGAATGGGGCTTCTCCAACCGCATGTCGGACACGGCGGTGCAGATGGGCAAGCTGGGCTGATCGCTCCGCGCGACTGGTCTGACCGAAGATGGCGGCATTCTTCACGCTAGATAGCTTGCCCGCGCTAAAGAACGGCGCGGGTAAGACCGTGCTCTTGCGCGGCGATCTCAACGTGCCGATGGCGGACGGAAAGGTCTCGGATGCGACCCGCATCGAAAGGCTCGTTCCCACCATCGCGGACCTTGCGGCGAAGGGGTGCCGGGTTGTCGTAATGTCGCATTTCGACCGCCCCAAGGGGAAGGTCGTTCCTGAAATGTCGCTCAAGCCGCTGGTGGGTCCGCTAACGGACGCGCTGGACGGCAAGCCGGTCGCCTTCGCCGAAGATTGTATCGGCGAGGCGGCGCAGACCGTTATCGACGGGCTGGCGGACGGCGAGGTCGCTTTGCTGGAAAATCTTCGGTTCCACGCGGGCGAAGAAGCCAACGATCCTGACTTCATCAAGGCGCTGGCCGCGCTCGGCGACGTCTATGTCAGCGATGCGTTTTCGGCAGCACACCGGGCGCATGCCTCGACAGAAGGGCTCGCCCATGTGCTGCCGGCGGCGGCCGGTCGACTGATGCAGGCGGAACTGGAGGCGCTCGAAGGTGCGCTCGGCAATCCGGCGCGGCCCGTGATGGCGGTGGTCGGCGGTTCCAAGGTTTCGACCAAGCTTGCGGTGCTGACCAACCTGGTCGACCGGGTCGACCGGCTGGTGATCGGCGGTGCGATGGCCAACACGTTTCTGCATGCGCTCGGCACCGATGTCGGCGCGTCGCTGTGCGAAGCCGACATGGCGGATACCGCCCGTGCGGTGATGGCGAGGGCCGACGAAGCCGGTTGCGAGGTGATGCTGCCGTCGGACGTGATGGTCGCGGAAAAGCTGGAAGCCAATATTGAAACCCGGGCGGTTCGGACTGCTGGCGTCCCGGTAGGGCAGATGATCCTCGATATAGGGCCGGACAGTGCGGAGGCTCTCGCCGCGGCGCTGAAAGACTGCAAGACGGTTCTGTGGAACGGCCCGCTCGGCGCGTTCGAATTCAAGCCTTTCGACGCGGGCACCAACATCGTGGCCCGCGCGGCTGCGAGGCTGACCCAGGACGGATCGCTGCTGTCGGTCGCGGGCGGCGGCGACACCGTCGCGGCGCTGGCCGCCGCCGGCGTGCTGGAGAAATTCTCCTACGTTTCTACCGCTGGCGGCGCGTTCCTCGAATGGCTCGAAGGCAAGGAACTCCCAGGCGTCGCCGCGCTGATGCAGGCTTAGGGTTTCAGGCCGCCAGCCGCTTCGCCCGTCTTTCGATAAACCGTTCGACCTCTTCCGTCGTCATCGGCTCGCGGAACATCTCGTTCCGCATCCAGACGCGCTGCAGGCTGCAATCGACGATGGCCGTTTTCATTTCGGCCATCTGTTTCCTGTTCCCGACGAGCCCGGCGGCGATTTTCGCCTGCTCCAGATAGTGATCCTTCTCATCTTCCCAGATCACGTGCATTGCCCTGGCTGTCATCCGGTTAAGCTCGTTGCCCTTGAGCCCCTTGCCGACGCGGAACAGCGCCGTGCCGCCGCCTTCGGTCAGCCCCACGGCCGCCTTGCCGATGACCCCGCCTTTGGTGACGTATTTCCGGCGGATATCGCCGAGCTTCTTTTCCTGCGGCAGCTGTTTCAGGTCGCGCTTTGTCAGCTTGCGGCCCTGGACATATTCGAGGATATCCGCCAGCAGCACGAAATGCCGGTATTCGGAGACCAGCTGGTCCAGCAGAAACAGGTAATCGTGCCGGTCGATGGTGCGCCCGACCTTCGGGTACATGTCGACTGCCTTCGACAGCTCGCGGTGCAGACCGTTGAAGAATCCGTCGACGGGGTTGAGTTCCTTCCAGAGCTGGGCACGCAGGTAAAAGGCGTGATCCTCTTTTGTCGCGGTCCTGTAAAACCGCTTCGCGATTTCCGCTTCCGCGTCCCAGTAGGGGCTCGCGGTGTCGATCAGCTCCTGCATCTTATCGGCCATTGTGCCTGCGCTCCTTTCGGTTAGATTGGATTGGAAAGGAGATACTACACATGACCATGCGCGTGAAGACTGACGTGTTCATTGTCGGCGCCGGCGGGGCCGGGATGTATGCAGCCGTGTCGGCTGCGCGCGAAGGCGCGGATGTAATACTGGCCGACAAGAGCCTGATCAGCCGGGGCGGATCCACCATTATGGCGCAGATGACGACGGCGGCTGCCGTCGGGCATGAGGAGCCTGATCACTGGACGCATCATCTGGCCGATACGATCGAGGCCGGGCGCGGGCTCTGCAATGAAGAGCTCAGCGCCATCCTGTGCGAGGAAGCGGTCGACCGCATCCTCGAAATGGACGAATGGAAGGTCGGCTGGGCGCGCAAGGACGGGCGCATGACGCAGGTCATGGCGCCGGGCCATCAGGTCAAGCGCTGCTGTTATGTCGATTTCCTCAACACCGGGCCTGCCGTCGCTCGCGCACTCCGCGGCGAGGTGGCGCAGCGCGACGGCATCAGACGCGCCAGCGGTCTCTGCGTCGTCGACGTGGTCGTAAAGGACGGGCAGGTCGCGGGAGCGGTCGCCTTCGACGTCGAATCCGGCGAAACGGTCATCGTCGAAAGCCCGACCGTGATCCTCGCCGCCGGCGGGCTGACCCGGCTGTACCAGCGCAATTCCGCCTCCCTGAACATGGGCGGCGACGCCTACGCGCTGGCGCTGCGCGCAGGCGCTGCGCTGATCGATATGGAGTTCGTGCAGTTCTTCCCCATCGGACACCTGGCGCCGCGGCTGGTCGGGATGGACCCGATCATGTGGGACCCGTTCCGCTACAAGCTAGGCGGGCGGCTGCTCAACGGCGATATGGAAGAGTTCATCGAGAGTTACGGCGAGCAGGACGGCGGCGTCTATACCGTCAAGCGCGATGTCGCCTCCTATGCAATCATCAAGGAAGTCGAGGCAGGGCGCGGGTCGCCGCATGGCGGCGCATGGCTCAGCTTCGAGCACATCCCCGAGGACCATCTGAAGGAAGCGTTCGGCCCGGTCATCGGCAAGCTCGCCAGGAACAATATCGACCTGACAAAGCAGCCGATCGAGGTTTCGCCGATCGCGCACTACCATATGGGCGGCATCCGTGTGGATGCGCAGATGCGCACCGATGTGCCCGGCCTGTTCGCAGCAGGCGAGGCGGTCGGCGGCGCGAACGGGGCCAACAGGCTGTCGGGAAATGCAATTCCCGAAGCTTTCGTCTTCGGCGATCGCGCCGGCCGGTTCGCTGCGTCCCACAAGGGCTCGCACGCAGGCGTGACGGATGCCGAGGCGGAAGCCGTGATGGCGCAGGCGAAACCGGCCATGACGGCGAAGAAGAAACCTGACGGCGGCGCGATGGCGCTGATGCGCGACCTTCAGAAGACAATGTGGGAAGAGGTCGGTCTGATCCGGACGGCGGAGACCATCGAGAGCGCGCTCGGAAAGTTGCGGTCGATGCGCTCGGACGCGTTGCCGCAGATCGCTGTCGAGGCCGATACGCCCTTCAACCAGGCGCTTCAGGACTGGTGCGATGTCAGGAACGGGCTCCTGTGCGCGGAATCGGTTGTGCTCTCCGCATCGAACCGCAAGGAGAGCCGCGGCGCGCATCAGATGGAGGACATTCCCGAAACGTCGCCCGAGTTCGAAAAGAACCAGGTCATCACCATGAAGGACGGCGAACTGCATTCCGGGTGGCAGGATGTGAAACGGATTTCCTATACGCTGGAAGAAAAGAAGGCGGCTGTACTGTGAGCGATACCGATCTGACTGGAACCAACAGAATGACTTTGCGCGTCGCGCGCGGCGCCGACAGGGAGGACCGTCGCTACGACGAATTCGAGGTGCCGTACGAGGACGGCGCCTCTGTGCTCGACGCGCTGGTGTGGATCCGCACCAACTGCGACGACACGATCGCGTTCCGCTATTCCTGCATCAACGCCAATGCCTGCAAGGAATGCATGCTGCTGGTCGACGGCAAGATCGACTATGCCTGCACCGCGCGGCTGGGTGACGGCACGATGACGCTCGATCCGCTGGCCAACAAGCGGCTGATCCGCGACCTGGTGACCGATATCGTGCCGCCGAAAGAACGCCTTGACGCCGATAGCGACTGACCTAAATCAAACGAAAATATTCTCAAGATCCGGAGGGAGACTTCGCACCATGAGCTACACGCCGCCCAAGGTCTGGAAATGGGTCCAGGCGACTGAAGGTGTCTTCGCCGCCACAAACCGTCCGATTGCCGGCCCGACGCATGAAAAGGAACTGCCGGTCGGCAAGCACCCGCTACAGCTATACTCGCTGGGGACGCCCAACGGTGTGAAGGTTACCGTCATGCTGGAAGAGCTTCTCGCGGCAGGGCACAGCGGCGCCGAATACGACGCCTGGCTGATCCAGATCCGCGAGGGAGACCAGTTCGGCAGCGGGTTCGTTTCGGTAAATCCGAACTCGAAGATTCCGGCTCTGATGGATCATTCGACACCGAAACCGACGCGGGTGTTCGAATCCGGCGCGATTCTGCTTTATCTCGCCGAGAAATTCGACGCCTTCATGCCGTCGGATCCGGCCAACCGGGCGGAGATGCTGTCCTGGCTGTTCTGGCAGATGGGGAGCGCCCCCTATGTCGGCGGCGGGTTCGGCCATTTCTATCATTACGCCACCGAGAAGATCGAATACGCCATCGAACGCTTCACGATGGAAACCAAGCGCCAGCTCGACGTACTCGACCGGCATCTCGCCGACAACCGCTATATGTGCGGTGACGAATACACCATCGCCGACATGGCGATCTGGCCCTGGTATGGCGGGTTGCTGCTAAACCGCCAGTACAATGCGGCCGAGTTCCTCGAAGCCGAGAGCTACACAAACGCCATGCGCTGGACCAGAGAGCTCGATGCGCGCGAACCCGTCATCCGCGGGCGTATGGTCAATCGCCACAGCGCCGAACCGCACGAGCGTCTGCTCGAACGCCACGACGCGTCGGACTTCGACACTCTGCCGCCGAAGGAGGGGTAGTGCGGTCAGGCTGCCTTCGCGGCCGCGACCAGCTCCACGATCCGGGCCGGGGTTATCGGCGCTTCGGCGATACGGACGCCGAACGGGCTGAGCGCGTCCTCGATGGCGGACACGACTGCTGCGGCAGCCGGGACGGTCGATCCTTCGCCGGCGCCCTTGACACCCAGCGGGTTCAGAGGAGACGGGCTCTCCAGAAACTGGATGTCGAAGCTGGGCATTTCCGGCGCTGTCGGCAACAGGTACTCGCCGAAATTGGTGGTCACCGGGTTGGCGTCTTCGTCATAGCCCATCCATTCGAACAGCGCGTTGCCGACGCCGTGCGCCGCGCCGCCCTGGATCTGGCCGGTGACGATCATCGGGTTAATCAGCACGCCGGAATCGTGGACGATCGCGTAGTTGCGGAATTCGACGCCACCGGTTTCCGGGTCGACATCGACTTCCACGACGTGGCAGCCATAGCAGTAGCATAGCGGGTCGGTCAGGAAGTTCTGGGTCGATTCCAGCCCCGGCGTGATCCCGCCCGGCAGCGAATAGCCCGGCGTACCCGCGACGGCATGCGCGATCTTCCCCAGCGGGACCTTCATGTCCGGCACGCCCTTGACGCGGACTTCCATACCGTCGATTTCGAGATCCTCCTCGGAGGCCTCCAGCATGTTGGCGGCGATCTTCAGAACCTTCTCGCGGACTTCCTTTGCCGCGATATGGGCCGACGAGCCGGCGGTGATTGTCTGACGGCTGCCGAACCCGCCCATCCCCATCGGGATAGGGCCGGAGTCGCCCGCGACCACGTCAATATTCGACATGTCGCCGCCAAGCTGTTCGGCCACCACCTGCGCCATCATGGTATGGGTCGACTGTCCCATCGGCGCAGCGCCGGTATAGACGGAAATCCTGCCCGAGGTGCCGATGCGCACCGTGGCGGTTTCGAACGGACCGCGCCCGGTCCCTTTCACGCCGAATGCGACGCCGATCCCGAGATAGCGACCTTCGGCGCGGGCCGCCTCCTGCCTGGCCTTGAAGTCGGCATAGCCCGCCGCGTCCAGCGCCATCTTCGTCGCCTTGGGGAAATCGCCCGAATCGTATGTGATATTGACGCCCGCGCGGGTCTTGAGGGGCTTCTTGTAGGGCATTTCCTCGCCCCGGATCATGTTGCGGTCGCGGATCTCCGCCCGGTCGATGCCAAGCTCGCGCGCTGCCCGATCCATGAGGCGTTCCATCACGAACGTGCCCTGCGGATGGCTGGCGCCCCGCACCGGCGCGCACGGCACCATGTTGGTGAAGACCAGCGTCTGCTTCAGCCAGTAGTTTGGTACCTTGTAGGGTCCGGGAATGCAGGTCGCAGCGTTATAGGGCAGGGTGATGCCCTGCGCCGTATAGGCGCCGTGATCGTGGATCAGCGTGCCGCGTACGCCCTGGATAATGCCGTTATCGTCGACGGCGATCTCGGCTTCCCAGTACTGGTCGCGTTCCTGTACGGCGGAGACGAAATGCTCGCGGCGGTCTTCGGCCCATTTAACCGGGCGGCCGCACAGGCGCGACGCCAGCGCAACCACTGCTTCCTCTGAATAGAACAGGAATTTCGGACCGAATCCGCCGCCTACGTCCGGCGTAATGACGCGGAGATAGCCCTCGTCCCTGCCGAGAAGATGCACGATGAAGCCGTGAACCAGGTTGGGCATCTGGGTCGAAGTCCAGAGCGTGATGCTGTCCTTGACCTCCTCATACCGTGCGACCGCACCGCGGCACTCGATGGGATGGCCGCTGCCGCGATGCTGCCAGATTTCCTCGCGGAATACGTGGGGGGCCGAAGCGAAGGCGGTTTCCGCATCACCGTATTCCTGCAGCATCTCCATCATCACGTTGCTGTCGGACCCTGCGACCGCTTTCGGCGCGTCGGGTTCAAGAGCCGCCTTGCAGTCGCCCACGGCGGGCAAGGGGTCAAAATCCATCTCGACCAGCGCAGCGGCGTCTTCGGCGATATGACGGGTCTCTGCGATAACGATGGCGACGCATTCGCCGGCATACATTGCCTCGTCCTTGACCAGAACGAACGGCCCTGCGTTTTCTGCATTGGGAACGCCGCTTGGAAACTCGACCGGCAGCCGGTCCTGGGTCAAATGCGGGCGCAGGTCGTTGAACCCGTACACGGCGATAACGCCGTCCATGGCCTCTGCGGCGCTCTTGTCGATGCCGTTGAGCCGTGCGTGGGCGAACGGGCTCCGGACGAAAGCGGCATGCGCCATGTTCGGCAGGCGGATATCGTCGATAAACCTGCCCTGTCCGCGCAGCAGGCGCGGGTCTTCGACTCTCTTCACCCGGCCGCCAAAAATCTTTTCCGTCATGATTGCCCCGAACTGCGTTCTCGTTTCGCAGCCTGTTGTACCGCTACCGTCGCGGGCGGTGCAATGCATGAGGGAAAGAAATGGGCCGGTTATTCGGCGGCGAGCGCCCTGCTGTTCCCCGCTTCGACTTGTTTAAGGGCGAAGAGATAATCCGGGTCGAGCTGCCACCGGGCGACGACCTTTTCGGCGGTTTCCGGCCTTACGCGGTCGAAGAATTTCATGGCGCCCGCGACCTCGCGCGGATCGACCGTCTTGTCGCCTGGGCGGGCGGAGCGGCTAAGAAGGAAGAGCGACCCGAAATCCGGCTTCTGCATGCCGATGGCGCGACAGGCAATGGCGAGGCCTTCGCCGCCCGGTTCGAAGATGATGCGTCGCACCAGCGTATCGCGGAGACCGGTTCTCCGGGCGAACATAGTTTCGAAAATCCGGATCTATCCCTTGCGCAGGGTCTGGAGCAGGAGTTGCGGCGTTATGGCGTTCCCTTCCGCGACGCGGGCGGCAAGCGCATCGGCGCGCTCGACAGGTTCCGGATCGATAGTTCCGACGGCATTCCTTCCAGCATCGCCCCCGAGCATGTCCTTTATCGTACCCTCAATATTCTGATCGAGAGTGGTCGGGTCTATCCTGTAATTGGTCACGATATGTTGCCGAAGCGCTGCCGACACCCACCAGTACATGCGCTTTGCAAGCTTGTCGCCCAGGTCGGGCCGGTTCAGAAGGGGGGTCTGGAACGCCTTGTTCGTCTTCGATTCGTTGACAAGGTACTCCATCGTATTGGCGGATATTTCCGCGGTTTCGTTCTCGATGAGGGTCCCGATGACTGCGGTGTTCCGCGTTTCGACGAGGGCGTCAGAGACCGCTTCGGATACGTTCCGCCTCATCGCGATGGCCAGCTGATGCTCCATCGTCCTATGCTGGATGATCTCGATGAGTTCCAGGTCCTGCAGCACGTCGCTCCTGAGCAGAATGCCGTGCGCGACCTCGATGTCGTCATTGGCGAGGATCGTTACCAGTTCGGGCGGCGCTCCCGTCGTTTCCGAAAGCCGGTCCGCAAGGGCCTTTCGTACCGATTTTTCGACGTCGTGAATAAGACGACGCAGAATATCCGTCATTAAATCGCGTTCTTCGGCCTTGAGGACGTTGTCGCCGTCGAAAAACAGATCGCCGACGATTTCGATCAGTCGTGTTCGACCGTCGGTTGATTTGTCTCTCGCGAGATCAAGAAGATATTGCGTGTCGATATCGGTCGCCACAGCGAAGCCTGGTATATGTTTGCCCCGGATCGAGCCCCTCAGCTCGCGTGCTTGCGGGCCAGCAAGCAGAACATGGCTTTGAGCTATTAAATATTGGTTAACGCGCCGTAAAGATATTCCGGCGCCGTTTCCGGATTTCTCCGTAACCTTATCCGTCAACCTGCTGTTAACAGCAGGCGTATAGTGTCGAGACCGATCCCTGTTGTTCATGGAGGCCGCTTATATACAGATCGTTCCCGGTAATGCGTTTTCCGCTTCGGTTTCCGGTTCAGCACCCGCCGGAGGCGCGCATCGCCCCACTCCTGAGGTTCAGACGCAGGCAGTACGACAGGCGGATCCGTCGACCGGCAGACAACGGGCCGATACGACGGCGCGCAGCGACAGCGCCAATCAGGTAGAGCGGCCGATTCCTGTCGAGCAGCGCGCGAATATGCCGCCCGGAAGCATCATCGACATTCGCGTCTGATTTTCTTTTCCTTTCGCCTTCACTCGCCGCCTTTCCTCAACGTCGCTTGCACAATCGTACGTCGCGGGCGACCATGGCTTCATGGTCGAGAGTCCTGCAAGGGGGCCGTCTGTCCGCGAGGTGCCGGAGGGCGACAATATGGAGCGCCTCGTTTGCCGCGATTGCGGGTTTATCGCCTACGAGAATCCGAAAATCGTGGTCGGCGCGGTGGCGACATGGGAGGACCGGATTCTGCTTTGCCGCCGGGCCATTCAGCCGCGTCTTGGATTCTGGACCCTGCCGGCCGGTTATATGGAACTCAACGAAACCACGGCCGAAGGCGCCTGTCGTGAGGCCTGGGAAGAAGCGCGCGCCCGGCTCGACATAAAATCAATGCTGGCGGTCTACAATATTCCCCGGATCAGTCAGGTGCAGGTGATCTATCGCGCAGAACTGGTCTCGCCCGACGTGTCAGCCGGGCCGGAAAGCGAAGAGGTTGGGCTGTTCGACTGGGATGACATTCCGTGGGACGAGATCGCGTTCCCATCGGTGACCTGGGCGCTCAATCATTTTGCCGAAATCCGCCATCTCGACAGTTTTCCGGCTTTTTCGAACCCGCCCGGCGACCGGGGCGACATGACGGAGTAGATACAGACATACTGTCGACAGGAACGCTTCCTCCTAAAACAGCATTTTGTATACGTTGCCGTCGCTGTCCTTTGCGACGCCAAAACCGTTCGCGGTTCCGCTACCCGTAACGAATTCCGCTTCAAGAGTTGTGCCCGACTGACAAAAGGATATGGCCTGCCCTTTGTTTGTGCCGGGCACGTTCGATACGGCCGTTCCGAATCCCGCAATATGGCCGTACTGGGTGAAGAGTGAGACCGAGCCGGTCGTGACGACGATTCCAGCGGCTGAGGACCACTGGCCGGAACATTTCTCTCCGGAGGGCAATACGACTTCAAACTTACCTGTATTGCGCTGTACGTCGTGGGCGGTCGCCGTGATGACTGGTTTCGGGTTTTTCTG
>JAYOLL010000002.1:73373-80485 GCA_038120295.1 Rhodospirillales bacterium
TATTGCGCTGTACGTCGTGGGCGGTCGCCGTGATGACTGGTTTCGGGTTTTTCTGCGTGTAGGGCCCTTGGACCGGATAAAGCGTAACGGGAACGGACATGGCGCAGGCGGATGTCAGCATGGTCAATCCCGCCACGCAGATGATACGCCCTGCCTTTTTCATTTCCGGCTCTTTCTGCAATGAAGATGGAAGGAGCGTAAGGGCTATCCTGCACGGTTGCACGTTTTCCGTTCGGAGGCGGGCTGGAGTCGTCAGAGCCCCATCAGGTTTCGTGCGAAGTCGTCCGCATCGAACGGGCGCAGATCGTCGGCGCCTTCGCCGACGCCGATGGCGTGGACGGGCAGCCCGAACTTTTCCGCCAGCGCGACCAGCACGCCGCCATGGGCGGAGCCGTCGAGCTTGGTCAGCACCAGTCCGGTTACGTCGGTCATCTCCTTGAAGGTCTCGACCTGCGAATGCGCGTTCTGGCCGACCGTTGAATCCAGCACCAGCAGGCAGTCGTGCGGCGCCGTCTCGTCGAGCTTGCGGATGACGCGGATGATCTTCTGAAGCTCGCCCATCAGGTCCGTCCGGTTCTGCAGCCGGCCTGCCGTATCGATCATCAGTACGTCCGCGCCGGCGCGCTTTGCGGCCTCCAGCGCCTCGAAAGCGAGCCCCGCTGCGTCGGCGCCTGGCTGTCCTGATATGACCTGTGAACCGGTCCGTTCGCCCCAGATCTGGATCTGTTCGATGGCGGCGGCACGGAACGTGTCGCCCGCAGCCAGCATTACGGTTTTTCCTTCCGCTGTGAAGTGGCTCGCAAGCTTGCCGATGGTGGTCGTCTTGCCCGAGCCGTTGACGCCCGCGACAAGGACGACGTGCGGCTTGCGAGAAGCGTCGACCGTCAGCGGTACGGCGACCGGGCGCAGAATGTCGCCGATGATCCCGGCCAGCGCCGTACGGACCTCTTCGTCCGTGATCTCCTTGTCGAACCTGCCGTCGGCAAGCTGTGCGGTCAGTTTCGCCGCCGTTTCGACGCCGATATCCGCCATGATCAGCGCGTCTTCTAGATTCTGCAGAGTCTCCGCATCGAGCCGCTTTTTCGTAAGCGCGCCCGCGATGCCGTCCGTCAGCCGCTGCGACGTCCGGCTGAGGCCGCTCCGCAGCCGCGACAGCCAGCCTGTTTTTTGTTTGTCGCTCATGCCGCCTCCGCCGTCAGGACGTCGCCGTCCTGTCCCGTCACACGCGCGGAAACCAGCGCGCCCGGTTCTGTGTCGTCCGTGAGTCGGACCGGCAGATAGCGTTCGCACCGGCCGATACTGTCTTTCTCTACCAGCACGCTCGCAGTTTCGCCGACGCGCGATTCCATGAGCCTGTTGAGCCGGTTGGCGCCGGCATCGCGCAGCCGTTTCGCCCTGGCCTTGCGGTCGGGAACGGGCACCTGCGGCATTTTTGCCGCCGGGGTTCCTTCGCGCGCCGAGTACGGGAACACGTGCAGGTGCGTCAGGTCGCATTCGTCGACGATAGCGAGCGTGTTCTCGAACATCGTCTCCGTTTCGGTCGGAAACCCGGCGATCAGGTCGGCGCCGAACACGGCGTCAGGCCGCACGGCCCTGATACGGTTGCAGACTGAGATGGCGTCGCCGCGCAGATGACGCCGCTTCATGCGCTTTAGGATCGTATCGTCGCCCGCCTGGAGGCTGAGATGGAAATAGGGGAGGAGCCGCGACTCCGTCGCGATCAGATCGAACAGGTCATTGTCCATCTCGACCGGATCGAGTGACGACAGACGCAGCCGGGCGAGTTCCGGCACCTGGTTCAGGAGCCGCCGCGCCAGCGAGCCTAGTGACGGAGTACCCGGAAGGTCTGCGCCGTAATCGGTGATATCGACACCGGTGAGCACGATCTCGCGAAAACCGTTCCCGACCAGAGTTCGCGCCTGCCGGACGACCTCGCCGATCGGCACCGACCGGTTGGGCCCGCGCCCGAACGGAATGATACAGAAGGTGCAGCGATGATCGCAGCCCTGCTGGACCTGGACGAAGGCGCGGGCGCGCCCATCGAGCCCGCTGACCATATGGCTGGCCGTTTCGCGCACCGACATGATGTCGTTGACACGCACCTGCGGCCCGGCTTCATCCAGCTTCTCCCAGCTTTCCCGCGCCAGCTTTTCTTCATTGCCGAGCACCAGATCGACCTCGTCCATCCCGGCGAATTTCCCGGGCGCGATCTGTGCGGCGCAGCCGGTGACGATGATCTTCACAGCGGGCCGGTCGCGGCGCGCGCGACGGATCGCCTGGCGCGCCTGACGCTCAGCCTCCGCCGTTACCGCGCAGGTGTTGACGACCACGACGTCATCGAGCGCCGCGGATCGGACGTGATCGCGGATGATCTCGGATTCGTAGGCATTCAGCCGGCAGCCGAAGGTCAGGATTTCCGGTGCGCTCATGACCGCGTCTCCAGCAGGGAGTCGTCGAAGGCGCCGGTAAAGCTGATCGCTGCCGGACCGGTCATCAGGACACGATCGTCATCGCGCCACTCTATGTTGAGCACGCCGCCATCCACGCGTACCTCGACCGATCTATCCGTCAGTTCCCGCCGCGCCGCAGCGACCGCAGCGGCGCACGCTCCGGTTCCGCAGGCCCACGTCAGGCCGGCGCCGCGTTCCCACACCCGCAGCCGGATGACGCCCTTGTCGACAATCTGGGCAAAACCGATATTGGCGCGTTCCGGAAACAGCGCGTGATGCTCCAGCACGGGGCCATGCCGTTCGACGTCGACGGAGTCCGCGTCGGTAACGAAAAATACGCAGTGTGGATTGCCCATGCTGACGCCGACCGGATCGCTCAGCGGGCCTTCAGCAGCCGACAGGTGCAGCGTGTCTTCTTCCTGCGACAACGGAATGTCCGCCCAGCCGAGTCGCGGCTCGCCCATATCTACCGTCACCAGGCCGTCTTCGGCGGTGCGTGCGCGCAAAGCGCCCGCGCCCGTTGCGATTGTATGCGCTGCGAGCCCGTCTTCGGCGGTCAGCAGCGCCGCGACGCAGCGGGTAGCATTGCCGCAGGCATCGACTTCGCTGCCATCGGCGTTCCAGATCCGCATGGAGATTTCTGCCCCGGCGGAAGCACCTGCAGCCCCGATTTCGATGATCTGGTCGCACCCGACTCCGGTATGGCGGTCGGCGATTGCGCGCGCGCCTCCCTCCGTCAGGGCCAGAAGACCCCGGCGGTTGTCGATCACTACGAAATCGTTCCCGAGTCCGTGCATCTTGGTGAATGCTATAGCGCTCATAGGCGGTTTATAGGGGGACCGGGGCGCGACCGTCCACCGGTTATCGCCGATTAGAGATCGACGGTTTCCGTTATGCCTACTCGTCGTCGATAACGCCGCGGAACCGGCGTTCGCCTTCGTCGCAGGGCGGAATCCAGCGTTTTCCTCCGGGACCCGTGGGCGGGCTCTGCACGCGCCCGTCAGACAGGACCGGGCCGGCGGACCGGTCTGCCGGCTGGAGTCCCGCGATTTCAAGGCTGAGCTTGCGGCGGATGGCGCGCCCGAAATCCTTGAACCCGTTGGCGACAACGACGAAAGAGCCGTGCCCGCCGATCACGCAATGCCGGTAATACAGGTCGAGATTGGGCATCGGCGTCCGGCCGAAATTTTGTCGGTCGTTCATGATGGCGAGTCCGTTGATGGTGATCCGCTTCGCCACCGCCTCGTCGCGTGAGGACGCGACGAGGCTGCCGGTATTGTTGGGGCCATCGCCCGAAATATCGATGACCCGGCGGGTCGCCTCGTAGGGACTCGCCTCATGCAGCGCCACGGCGAAGTCAATTGCGCTGGAAATCGATGTCCACGGCCCTCCGCCGATGGGCGCGGCAGCAAGTTCGTTGGCGAAGGCGTCCGCGCTTTCCTGACCATCGATCAGTTTCCAGTCGACTACCGGCACCTGCCATCGATCGCCCGCCCATTCGAAATAGGTCACGGCGGCGCGTCTCAGAATGCCCGAAGTGATGGCGCTGACGATGGCGGGATCCGACAGCGCGTCGACATAGCCCTTGCGCTGTAACCGTGCCTCCTCCTCGTCGACGCTGCCCGATACATCGACCGCGAGTACGAGGGCGAGATCCACCGGCGTCGGGCGGGGCAGGGGCTGCGCGACCGCTGCCGCCGGCAGCACCAGCACGGAAACCAGAAATGCCCGGAAGGCTTTCATGTGACGACGTTCATGTCAGGTCTCCACCATGTCGTCGAGACCGCCGTCAGCGGTTATGCAGCCGGCCAGCAACGGTCCGCCGAACCCGCAACCGGCGTCGAGCGTTATCGTATGGTCTCCGGTCTGAACCCCGCGATGTTGCGGATCGAAGCCCCGTACCACCTTGCTGAAGGTCCGGTACGGTTCGGAAATCCCGTCAAACCCGCCGCTGCCCCACCAGAACACGTCGTCCTGGGCATCCAGCGGCAGGTCGGGCCGCAGTCCCCGGCTGACGAACAGCAATGTGTTTTCCCGGGTCAGCGCCGCATGCTTCAACGCGCTCAGCCATGCCTGGTGTCCAGATGCCTGAAAGGCGGAGCGAAGGTTCGAGGTCCAGCGGGTGATCGCCATCGTGCCGGTCCGGGCGGCGGTGCGCGCCTCGTCGGCGTCGCTGCCATAGGCTTCGAGAGTCGCACCGACGCCCTGATCAAGCATCCAGTCCAGAACCTCGCTTGGGTTTACCGCGAACTGCAACTGCAGCGTCTTCTGCCACATTTCTTCCTGTGCGCCGCGCAGGATGGCGACGTCGAACACCAGCGCGTTGTGTTGAGCCAGTACGTACCGGCGAAACGCCATGATCTCGTCGATCACGGCGCCGATCTCCGGCCCGTGCCCCATCGCATTGCCGGAATAGACCACGCGGTCGCCCGGTTTCAGCTTCTCGCGCAGGGCCGAGTGAAGGCGGCGCAGGCGGTGGGCCTCGCCATGGATCGACGCAACGGCCCAGACGCGTTCGGCCTTGCGGAGAGACGCAAATACCGTCCCCTGTGGCGTTGTATCCCGTGTTCCGGCCCCTTTATCCATGGTGCGGATTAGGCCCCGAGACGGCTTGCAGCGTCAAGCAAACCGGGCGTGAGCAGCCGGATTTCATCAGGCAGCTTATTGCTTGACATCGGCGGTCCTGCACGACACATTCCCGGCCATCCCGAGGCCAGTTAACGGTTTCGCGCCCCAGGGTGTCCATCGGTCCGCGAGTTTCGCGCACCGGTGTTTTTTGCGTTGCGTTTTTTTTGAACGGCGCCGGCCCTCTCCCCCACCCGGCCACCCAACAGGATCATCCCGTGGGTGGCCGGGTGGGGGAGAGGGCTGGAGCAGTACCTGATTACGAGCCATATGTTCGATACGCTGAGCAATCGCCTGACCGAGGTCTTCGACCGGCTGAAGAAGCGCGGCGCGCTGTCCGAATCCGATGTCGATGCGGCCCTGCGCGAAATACGCGTGGCGCTGCTTGAGGCCGATGTCGCGCTCAGCGTCGTCAAGGATTTCATCGACGCGGTGCGCGTGCGCGCTGTCGGCGAAGAAGTCATCCGCTCGGTGACCCCCGGCCAGATGGTGGTCAAGATCGTCAACGATCACCTGACGGAAACGCTGGGCGCCGAGTCCGTCGATATCAACCTGGCGGCGACGCCGCCCGTGCCGATCATGATGGTCGGGCTGCAGGGCTCCGGCAAGACGACTACCTCTGCGAAACTCGCGGTTTTTCTGCGCGATCGGCAGCGCAAGAAGGCGCTGATGGCGTCTCTCGACGTGCGCCGTCCCGCCGCGCAGCAGCAGCTCAAGGTGCTGGGCGAGGAAAATGCTATCGCGACCCTGCCGATCGTGCCGCTGGAGCCGCCGGAGGCGATTGCGAAGCGGGCGATGGATACCGCGCGCAAGGAAGGCTACGACGTCGTCATTCTGGATACCGCAGGCCGTCTTCACGTCGACGACGATTTGATGGCCGAAGCGCAGAAAATCCATGCAATCGCCAAACCCGCCGAGACGCTGTTCGTTGCCGATGCGATGACCGGCCAGGACGCGGTCAGGGCGGCCGAAGCCTTCCATAAATCGGTGCATGTTACGGGTGTTGTGCTGACCCGGATCGATGGCGATGCGCGCGGCGGCGCGGCCCTTTCGATCCGTGCGGTCACGGGCTGCCCGATCAAGCTGCTGGGCACGGGCGAAAAGATCGATGCGTTAGAGGTTTTCCATCCCGACCGGATCGCGTCGCGCATTCTCGGCATGGGCGATGTCGTCAGCCTGGTCGAAAAGGCCGCAGAGACGGTCGAGGAAGAGGACGCCGAGGCGCTGGCGCGCAAGATCCAGAAGGGCCAGCTCGACCTCGACGATTTCGCCAAGCAGCTCCGCCAGGTCCGCAAGATGGGCGGGATGGGCGGCATCCTCGGTATGCTGCCGGGCGTCGGCAAGGTCCAGAAACAGCTGGCCGGGGCCAATATCGACGACAAGGCGCTGGCGCGGCAGGAAGCGATTATCCTTTCGATGACCCCGGCGGAACGGAAGAACCCCAAGGTATTCAACGGCTCGCGGCGGCGGCGTATCGCGGCGGGCTCGGGCACGACGGTGCAGGAAGTCAACCGGCTGCTCAAGCAGTTCCAGGAAATGTCGCGCGCGATGAAGCGTATGAACAAGCTCGGCCAGAAGGGAATGATGCGTCACGGTCTTCCCGGAATGATGCCGAGATAGAGATCAACCACTTAACCTAGCAACGAAGTTTCCCTGCGAAAGGATCGAGACAAGACATGGCATTGAAAATCAGACTGTCCCGCGGTGGCGCCAAAAAGCGGCCGTTCTATCGCATCGTCGTCGCCGACTCGCGCAAGCCGCGCGATGGCCGTTTTATCGAACGGCTTGGCACCTATAACCCGATGCTCGCCAAGGACCATCCCGAGCGCATCCTGTTCAACGAGGAACGCGTGCGGCACTGGCTGTCGAACGGCGCGACTCCCTCGGATCGGGTAGCGCGTTTCCTGGGCGCCGCCAATATCGTACCGGCGCCTGCCGTCCCTGAGCAGACCAAGAAGAACCAGCCGCGCGCCAAGACGCTGGAGCGGATGAAGGAAGCCGAGGAAGCGGCGAAGGCCAAGGCGGAAGCCGAAGCGG
>JAYOLL010000002.1:80585-302807 GCA_038120295.1 Rhodospirillales bacterium
GCCGAAGCGGAGGCCGAGGCTCCTGCGGAGGAAGCGCCGGCCGGGGAAGCCGCCGCCGAAGAAGCTCCTGCAGAGGATGCTTCTGCTGAAGACGCCGGTACGGAAGAAGAGAAGAAAGAGGAATAGCGGTTCGTGTCGGGTCTGGCTGTCATGGCTGAACGCGGTCATTCCGCATCTCTGCCGCCTCGGGCGGCGGCGTCCGCACGCGTGTGCGTCGGGCGGATCGCCGGCGCGCATGGGGTGCGCGGCGATGTCCGGATCGCCAGCTATACCGAAGACCCGTTCGATATCGCGTCCTACGGCCCCGTATCCGATGAGGAGGGTGCGCGCCGGTTTGCGCTCAAGCCCCTTAGCATGGCGAAGACCCATGTCGTCGCCCGGATCGAGGGCGTCGGCGACCGGAATGGCGCTGAGGCTCTCAAAGGCGTCGAGCTGTATGTGCCGCGCGACGCCCTGCCGGATGCCGATGACGGCGAGTTCTACTGGGAAGATCTCGTTGGCCTGCGCGCGGAGACAACCGGGGGCGACGCGCTCGGTATGGTGCTTTCGGTTCAGGATTTCGGCGCGGGCGAAGTTCTGGAGGTCGGCGAAAGCCGCCGGGACGCCGTGTTCGTTCCCTTCACGCAGGAAATCGTGCCGACGGTCGATCTGGATGCCGGCAGGGTCGTCATCGACCCGGTGCCCGGCCTGTTCGAGGCGGCGGACGACGTGGAAGAAGGCGCGGAACAGGAGGGCGGACAATGACCGGTACCGCTTCCTGGACCGCGAAAGTTCTGACGCTGTTTCCCGGGATGTTTCCCGGACCGCTCGGCCATTCGCTGGCGGGCAGGGCGCTAGAGGACGGCGTGTGGTCGCTGGACGTGACTGATATCCGGCAATTCGCTGTCGACCGGCACGCAACGGTGGACGGTTCGCCGTTCGGCGGCGGGCCGGGCATGGTGCTGCGTCCCGATGTGGTCGACGCGGCGCTGGAAGCCGTGACGCCGGCGACGCGGCCGATCTATCTGACGCCGCGCGGAAAGCCGCTGGATCAGGCCCGCGTGCATGCCCTGGCGGAAGAGCGGGAAATTACCGTGCTGTGCGGCCGGTTCGAGGGCGTCGACGAGCGCGTGATAGAGGCGCACGAGATGGAACAGATCAGTTTGGGCGATTTCGTGCTGTCCGGCGGCGAGCCGGCGGCGATTGCCCTGATCGATGCCTGCGTACGGCTGCTGCCCGGCGTGATGGGCGATACGGAATCGATCGAAGAAGAAAGTTTCGAAGAGGACCTGCTGGAATATCCGCACTATACGCGGCCGGAAGACTGGCAGGGACGCAAGGTGCCGGAGCTTCTGCTCAGCGGGCATCACGAAAGAATCAGGACCTGGCGGCGCGAGGCTGCCGAAAGAACGACCCGGGAGCGGCGCCCGGACCTTTGGTCCAGACATCAGGAGCGTCGCGCGGAAATGAAGGAATAGGACAATGAATATCATCGAGCAGATCGAACAGGAACAGATCGAAAAGCTGACCGAAAGCAAGGACGTGCCCAATTTCGGCGCGGGCGATACGCTCCGCGTGCATGTGAAGGTCGTCGAGGGCACGCGCGAGCGTGTCCAGGTCTTCGAAGGGGTCTGCATCGCGCGGCGCAATGCGGGTCTGAACTCGTCCTTTACGGTGCGCAAGATTTCGTACGGCGAGGGCGTCGAACGTGTTTTCCCGCTCTATTCGCCCCGGATCGAGGAGATCGAACTGGTGCGGCGCGGCGTCGTCCGGCGGGCCAAGCTCTATTACCTGCGGGCGCTGCGCGGCAAGAAGGCCCGCATCGCCGAGAAGGTCGAGCGCCGCGTGGCGAAAGACCTCGTTACGCCGGTTCCCGCCGAAGCGGCCGTCGTCAAGGGCGCCCCTGAAGCGACCGAAGACAAGAGCTGAGCTCGCTGTCAGCAAAATCCGCGTATTAGGGAGAAGAAACATGTCAGAACCCAGGACTCTGTTTGACAAGATCTGGGATAGCCATCTGGTGGATAAGCAGGAAGATGGCACCTGCCTGATCTATATCGACCGCCAGCTGATCCACGAGATCACCAGCGCGCAGGCGTTCGACGGGCTGCGCGCCGCCGGTCGCAAGGCGCGCCGGCCGGAAGCCAATCTCTGCGTTCCGGATCACAACGTGCCGACCACGCCTGGCCGCGGTGGAATCGAGGAGATCGAGAACGAGGAATCGCGCATCCAGCTCGAAGTGCTGGAGAAGAACGCGGCCGAGTTCGGACTTCCCTACTTCCCGGTCAATGACCCGCGCCAGGGCATCGTCCATGTGATCGGCCCCGAACAGGGATTTACCCAGCCCGGCCTGACGATCGTCTGCGGTGACTCGCACACTGCGACGCATGGCGCGTTCGGTGCATTGGCGTTCGGCATCGGCACCTCCGAGGTCGAACATGTGCTGGCGACCCAGACGCTGATCCAGCGTCCTGCAAAGAACATGCGCGTTACGGTCGATGGCGCGATGCCGTTCGGCTGCACCGCGAAGGACCTGATCCTCGCGATCATCGGCAAGATCGGCACCGCGGGCGGAACCGGCCATGTCGTCGAGTTTGCCGGCCAGGCGATCCGCGATCTGTCGATGGAAGGCCGCATGACGGTCTGCAATATGACGATCGAGGGCGGCGCACGCGCCGGTCTCGTCGCGCCGGATGAGAAGACCTACGAATATCTCAAGGGCCGTCCGCAGTCGCCGAAAGGCGCACAGTGGGATATGGCGGTCGAGCAGTGGAGCAAACTGCCGTCCGACGAGGGCGCGAAATACGACACCGAGGTCATGCTCAAGACCGAAGAGATCGAGCCGCAGGTTACCTGGGGCACCAGCCCGCAGGACGAGATGGGCATCTCCGGCGTCGTGCCGAACCCCGCGGACGAGTCCGATCCCGACCGCCGCCAGGCAATCGAAGCGGCGCTGGAGTATATGGGGATCGAAGCCGGGATGAAGCTGACCGATATCGCGGTCGACAAGGTGTTTATCGGGTCCTGCACCAACTCGCGGATCGAGGATCTGCGGGCTGCAGCGGAAGTCGCCAAGGGTCGCAAGGTGGCCTCAACCGTACGCGCCCTGGTGGTGCCGGGCTCCGGCCTCGTCAAGCTGCAGGCTGAAGAAGAAGGGCTCGACAAAATCTTCACCGAGGCCGGCTTCGAATGGCGCGATCCGGGCTGTTCGATGTGCCTTGCCATGAATGGCGACCAGCTCGAGCCCGGAGAACGCTCGGCATCGACGTCGAACCGGAATTTCCAGGGCCGTCAGGGCCCGGGCGGCCGGACCCATCTTGTCAGCCCGCCGATGGCTGCCGCCGCGGCGATCGAAGGCCATCTGGCCGATGTCCGCGACATGATGAAGTAAGGAGAGCGTACGATGGAAAAATTCACCATGCTGACCGCCGTTGCGGCGCCGCTGAACATCGTCAACTGCGATACCGACCGGATCATCCCGGCGCGGTTCCTCAAGACCATCAAGCGGACCGGCCTGGGCAAGAACCTGTTCAACGACCTGCGCTACAACAAGGACGGGTCGGAGAACGAGGACTTCGTGCTTAACAAGCCGGCCTACCGCAACGCGGAAATTCTCGTCGCCGGGCATAATTTCGGCTGCGGCTCGTCGCGCGAACATGCGCCCTGGGCGCTCGACGATTTCGGCATTCGTTGCGTCATATCGACCGATTTCGCGGACATCTTCTACAATAACAGCTTCAAGAACGGCATGTTGCTCATCAAGGTGTCGCCGGAACAGCTCAAAAAGCTGATGGACGATGCCGAGCGCGGCGCGAACGCGACCATGACCGTCGATCTCGAAAGTCAGGAAATCACCACCTCCGACGGCGAGACGATTTCATTCGATCTCGACCCGTTCAAGAAACACTGCCTCCTGAACGGGCTCGACGATATCGGTCTGACGATGGAAAAGGCGCCTAAGATCGACTCCTACGAAGACCGGCAGAAGGCGAGCCAGCCCTGGCTTTACGCGTAAGGGCGCAGATAAAAAGACACGCATAAGGAGGAGCGCCGCGAATGGCTGCCAACAAGAAGATTCTGATGCTGCCCGGAGACGGGATCGGCCCTGAGGTGATGGGCGAGGTCAAGCGGGTGATGGGCTGGATGGCGGAAGCCCGCCAGGTCAGCTTCGACATTTCCGAGGACCTGATGGGCGGCTGCGCGATCGACGAGTACGGCACGCCGCTCCGGGACGAAACGGTCGAGGCGGCGCAGGCAGCGGACGCGGTCCTCCTCGGCGCGGTGGGCGGGCCCAAATGGGACAATGTCGATTTCGACATCCGCCCGGAAGCCGGCCTGCTGCGCATGCGCAAGGATCTGGGCCTGTTCGCCAACCTGCGGCCCGCCATCGTGTTCGATGCGCTGGCCGACGCTTCCAGCCTGAAGCGCGAGATCGTTTCCGGGCTCGATATCCTGATCGTGCGCGAACTGACCGGCGGCATCTATTTCGGCGAGCCGCGCGGGGTGGAGACGCTGCCTGACGGCACGAAGCGCGGCTATAACAGCCTCGTTTACACGACCCCAGAGGTTGAACGCATCGCCCGCGTCGGTTTCGAGCTGGCGCAGAAGCGGTCGAAGAAGCTCTGCTCGATTGACAAGGCCAACGTGCTGGAAAGCACCAAGATGTGGCGCGAGGAAGTCGTCCGTATCGCGCCGGATTATCCCGACGTTGAGCTGTCGCACATGCTGGTCGACAACGCGGCGATGCAGCTGGTGCGCGATCCGAAGCAGTTTGACGTGATCGTCACAACCAACATGTTCGGCGATATTCTGTCCGACTGCGCCTCGATGGCGACCGGTTCGCTCGGGATGCTGCCGTCGGCCTCGCTCGGCGCGCCGGACGAGAGCGGGCGGCGCAACGCGCTTTACGAGCCGGTGCACGGCACCGCCCCCGATATCGCGGGGCAGGGCAAGGCCAATCCGCTTGCCATGCTGCTCAGCTATTCGATGATGCTGCGCTATTCCTTCGACATGCAGGAAGACGCCGACATGGTCGATCAGGCGGTTGAGGCGGTTCTGAACAAGGGCTTGCGCACCGGCGACATCATGTCGGACGGCATGACGCCGGTCTCGACAGAGGAGATGGGCACCGCGGTGATCGACGAGCTTAAGGCGCGGGCGGGCTGAAGCGCGCCTGGTGGAACGCGGGAGGCGAACCATGCTGAAAATCCTTGGCCGAAAAAACTCCGCCAACGTCCAGAAGGTCCTGTGGGCCTGCGACGAGCTCGGCGTTCCGTTCGAGCGCGAGGATTACGGCGGGGAATTCGGAAAGACCCGCGACGCGGAATATTTGTCGATGAACCCCAACGCCCGGGTGCCGACCATCATCGACGGCGAGCTGGTGCTGTGGGAATCCAACTCGATCTGCCGCTACCTCGCCAGTGAATATGGCGACGGGTCGCTCTATCCCAACGATTTCGGCGCGCGGGCCATGGGCGAACGCTGGATGGACTGGCAGCTCAGCACGCTGGGCCCGGCGATCCATGGCGTGTTCTGGGGGCTGATCCGGACGAAGCCGGAAGAACGCGATGCCGACGCCATCGCGAAATCGCGCAAGGCGACGTCAGAGTCGCTCGCCATGCTGGATACGTTCCTCGGGCGGACGGAATTCGTCTGCGGGTCGAATTTCAGCATCTGCGATATTCCCTGCGGCATCTTCACTTACCGCTGGTTCAATCTCGATATCGAGCGTGAGGATTATCCCAACCTGAAGCGCTGGTACGACGCGCTCAGCGAGCGCCCCGCCTATCGCACACATATCATGCAGCCCCTGACCTGACCGTTCGATGCAGGTCCGCCCGCTCTGCGGCGCGCTGGGTGCGGAAGTCATCGAAGTCGATCTGTCGCGTCTGGATAAAGCGGCGGGCGAAGCGATCCGCAACGCTTGGTACAAACACCTCGTCCTTGTATTTCCCGGCCAGGACCTGAGCCCTGAGGCGCAGATTGCCTTCACGGAGCTGTTCGGCCCGGTTGAGCCGCATCCGCTCCGCACCCGCGCTGCGGTCGACGGGCATCCGGAAGTTCTGATTCTGGAGAACCGGCCGCTGCTGGAGCTGCTCCTTGAAGTCGCGACCCGGCCCGACAACGTCTATCGCCACCGCTGGCGCGAAGGCGATGTCCTGACGCGGGACAATCGAAGCGCCCTGCATTACGCCGTACTGGACTATACGGAAGACATGCCGCGCCAGCTGCACCGCTCGACGGCAGGCGGCGAGGTGCCGGATCAAATTTCTAAAGCGAGCTCGCCGGCCGTCTGATCGTCCGCCACATATGGGCGACCGGCGAATTGTCGTTGCCCAGCCCTTCTTCCGGCTGTTTGAAATGGCGGCCGATGATGTCCTCGAAATCCTCGATCTCGACCACCACGTCCGGATCGAATGAATAGAGGTCGTTGAGGCATATCTGCCGCGCCGACATGTACCATTTGTGGTTCCGGGCGCGTTGGTACTCCTCCTGAATATACGGCTCTCCGCGGTAATCCGCGCCGAAACGCTTGGCATAGACCTCCGGATATTCGTATCCGACCGATTCGTCCGGATAGAATCTCAGGCACTGGTGCATTTTGATCGCCCAGGAGACTTCTTCGTCGACATAGGGCTCCAGCAGTTGGGCGCCCCAGTAACCGTGATCGGGCCGGAAGAAGGCGATCACCGAGATGTCGTGCAGCAGGCAGGCCAGTACCATCTTTTCCGGCAACCCGTTCCTGCGCGCCAGGTTGGCGCTTTGCAGCAGATGCTGTTTCGAGGGGCCGAACCGGTATTTGAAGAAATCCACCAGGGTCGGTTTTTCCGGCATTTTCGGCAGGCGCGGATCCTCGCCCATCAGGGACGGCTTCAGCTTGCCGTGGGCGAAGCCGCCCTTTTCGGTCCATTCGCCGTCGGCCAGCTTGTTGATCGCCGATCTGTAGATCATCAACTCACCCAGCTCCTGCATCTGCTGGAATTCCATCTCGTCGGCAATTTCCGACGGTGATTTCGCCTGTGCCATTTTTTCGGCTCCTTCCCGGGTTGCCTCTGTAACCTGTCCGTTCATTTTAGGGGGGGGATCGGTCCGTCGTCGACCGCAACTGTCCTGGATACTTGAATTCGCGGCGCTGTCGGCGTAATTGATCGCCTTCCTGACGGGACGGCACCGTCAGCGGAAATACAGCAGGATCAGGATCATGGGCTACAAGGTCGCGGTTGTCGGCGCTACCGGCAATGTGGGACGGGAAATTCTTCAGACGCTCGCTGAGCGCGCCTTTCCAATCGACGATATCGTCGCGCTGGCGTCCGAGCGTTCGTCCGGGCGCGAGGTGTCGTTCGGCGATAATGATATCCTGAAGGTGCAGGCGCTCGACGATTTTGATTTCAAGGGTTTCGATGTTGCGCTGTTCAGCCCCGGCGCCAAGGTGTCTGCCGTGCACGCGCCGCGCGCCGCCGAGGCCGGCTGTGTCGTGATCGACAACACGTCGCAGTTCCGCATGGATCCGGATGTGCCGCTGGTCGTGCCCGAGGTCAATCCCGAGGACATCGCAAAGCACACAAAGCGCAACATTATCGCCAACCCGAATTGCTCGACCATCCAGATGGTGATGGCGCTCAAGCCGCTGCACGATGCGGCGAAGATCAGGCGCGTGGTGGTCTCGACCTACCAGTCGGTATCCGGCGCCGGCAAGGATGCGATGGACGAGCTGTTCAACCAGACTCGCGGCATTTTCGTGAACGATCCGATCGTAAAGGAACAGTTCACCAAGCAGATCGCCTTTAACGTCATCCCGCATATCGACGTGTTCATGGATGACGGGTCGACCAAGGAAGAGTGGAAAATGACGGTTGAGACGCGAAAGATTCTCGACCGAGATATCGCCGTTCAGGCGACCTGCGTGCGTGTGCCGGTTTTTATCGGCCATGGCGAGGCGGTCACCGTCGAATTCGCCAACGAGCTGACGGTCGAACAGGCGCGCGGCCTGCTGCGCGCGTTCCCGGGCGTCGCGGTGGTCGATCACCGCGCCGACGAAGGTTATGTTACTCCGGTGGAATCCGCCGGCGACGATTACGTCTATGTCAGCCGCATCCGCAAGGATCCGACCGTCAAGCATGGGCTGAGTTTCTGGGTGGTTTCTGACAATCTGCGCAAGGGAGCCGGGCTTAACGCGGTTCAGATCGCCGAAACGATGTATGGCGTGCAGCCTCTGGAAGCTTCCGACGACGAGCTGCTCACCATGATGGTGGATCAGGGGGCGGAGTAAGCAACCTAGTCCGGCAAGGCGGTCAGCCGGCCCAGCGTGCTGTCGGGCGCGACGGCGCCGGCCAAGACCAGTACCCCGCAGACGAGGATTAGCGCGGCCGATACCCGGTTTACCCAAAGCAACGGGAAATCGCCGATAAAGCGGTGACAGAAGGCCGTCAGGGTCGAGAGCGAAAGCCACCACCCCATGGCTCCCGCGAGCACGCCTGTGACCAGAGCGAGTTCCAGATTCCGGTCATCGCTCGCGTTGGCGACGCCAATCGCTGCAAAAACCACGCCAAAGGCAATGAGCGTTATGGGGTTGGTGATGGTCACGACCAGGGCCGACAGGAAATCTCCGGCGATGCTTCCGGCGTCGCCGCTCCCCTGTTCCGGCTGCATAGTTCGCAACATCCTTGCAGCCATGACCAGCAGGATGATGCCTCCCACCGCCCGGAAGGCGACCTGATGCTCATATAGAAATTCCGCCACAAAGCCGATACCGAAAGCGGCGATCACGCCATAGAACATATCGGCGACCGCTGCGCCCGTTCCCGTCGCGATGCCGGATATCAGGCCGTTGGCGATGGTCCGCCGGATACAGAGTACGGCGACGGCGCCGACAGGCGCTGCTATGGCGAACCCTGCAGCGGCGCCTTTTATGAAATAGACCAGCGGTTCCATCTTATACCCGGATATGCGTCGGCATTCTGTCCCGGTTTTCGATGCAATGTCGAGTTGGCGCCGGGATTGCCTTCTCTTGCAGCCTGTCGGACCGGTACCTATAACCGCGCCATGGATGATATCCGGTCGATGCTTGACGAAGGCCTGAAGCTGCACAGAGGCGGACAACCGGCGGCGGCGGAAGGTCTCTATCGGCAGGTTCTCCAACTGGACCCGGAAAACGGCGAGGCGCACCACCTTATCGGCGTTCTCCGGTTTCAGGCCGGCCTGCCGGAAGAAGCAGTCGCCAGCTTCGAGAAGGCCGTGCAGGCAGGCGAAGACGACCCGCGAATTCCGGCGAATCTCGGTGCCGCGCTTCTGGTGATGGGGCGTGTCGACGAAGCTATTGAGAAGCTGGAGCGTGCGGCCAATATCGCACCGGAAACGCCGCAGGTCCTGGTCAATCTCGGCATGGCGTATCGCCGGGCGAACCGCGCGGAAGATTCGGCGGATGTGTGCGCACGCGCGGTGAGCCTTTTTCCGGATGATTCCTCCGTTCACGGCAATCTTGCAATTGCCCTGTTGCCGCTTGGTCGCGCGGAAGACGCGCGCACCGCCGCGGAGACCGCGGTGTCGTTGAGTCCGCAGGACGCCGATCATCTCAATACTCTCGGGTCCGCGTTTCTCGCCTGCCATCGAACCGACGATGCCGTCGCAACGTTCCGGCGTGCATCCGATATCGCACCGGATCGGCTGGAGCCGGCGCGGAATCTGGCCCTTTGTCTTCAGGAATCCAAACTCTACGAGCAGGCCGCTACGCAGTACGATTCCGTCATCAGCCGGTGGCCGCTGGACGCGGCGGCGTATGCGGGGCTCGCGCGCACGAGGCGTCTGCAGGGGTTCCTCGACGACGCCATCGAAGTTGGACGTCGGGCCGTCGCCCTCAATCCCGAGAGCGCAACCCACCATTCCAATCTGCTTTTCAGCCTGATTGGGAGTCCCGATCTGGACGGACCGGCCCTCAGGATCGAACACGAAGCCTGGGCCGGGAAATTCGCGGCTGCAATTCCCGAGCGCAATTACCTCAACGGAAGGGACATGGACAGAACCCTTCGCGTGGGTCTTGTGTCCGCAGATTTCCGTGACCATCCGGTTGGCCGGATTGTTGAGCCTGTCCTGAAGGCTCTCGATCCGGACTCCGTCAGGATTACCTGCTACTCCAACGCCGTCGAATTCGATGACCTCGGCGAACGCCTTGCCGCTTCCCATCAATTCGTTGCCATCGCCGGTCTATCCGACGAAGTAGCCGCGCAACGCTTGCTGGAGGACGAAATCGATATTCTGGTCGATCTGGCCGGGCATACGGCACGGCACAGGCTCGGCGTTTTCGCACTCAGGCCCGCTCCGGTACAGGCGAGCTGGCTGGGCTATATGTCGACCACGGGCCTGTCGACGATCGACTATGTCATTGGCGATGCCGTACATACCCCCGCGGCATTCGATGGCCATTTCACCGAACAGGTCTGGCGGCTGCCTCGTGATCTCGCCTGTCTGCCGGCACCCGACCCAGCACCCCCCGTGGTTCCGCCGCCCAGCGTTGCTTCGGGCCGGATCGTGTACGGGTCGTTCAACAATCCCGGAAAGGTTACCGACCGGGCCGTATCGGTCTGGGCCCGTATTCTGGGCGAAACGGCGGATTCGGTCCTGGTCATGCGCTATGCCGGACGTGAGGACAGAGCCGTGCAAACCGAATTTTCGGAACGGTTTCGTGTGTGCGGGATCGAGCCGTCCCGCCTTGTCTTCGAAGGGTCGACTTCCTATGGCGAGGTGCTTGACGCCTATAACCGGATCGACATCGCTCTAGATACGTTTCCCTATTCGGGGACCATGACGACGATGGAGGCGCTCTGGATGGGCGTGCCTGTCGTCGCGCTGGCTGGTGACCGGATGGTCGCCCGGCAGGCGGCGGCGCACCTGACCGCCGCCGGACTCAAGGAACTGGTCGGAAGGAATGAGGATGAATACTTTCGGATCGCTTTAGACCTCGCTGGCGACACGGAGAGGCTTGCATTTCTGCGCGCCGGAATGCGCGAACGGTTGTCCACGTCCGAACTGATGGATGCGGGAGGGCTGGCCCGCGCTCTTGAAGATGCCTGGCGCGGCATGTGGCGGCTCTGGTGCGAAGGAGCGCGATAGATGCCGGATGCTTATCGGGTTAGGCTCTGGCAGATAACGGAGAAACGATATGTCTGATGTAATTGAGAAAGACCACCTTTCTGTTTCGCGGCCTCGGCGCAGCGCGCTTTACATGCCCGGAGCCAACGAACGGGCACTCGAAAAGGGACGTGAGGTGCCCGCCGATGTACTGATCATGGACCTGGAAGACGGTGTCGCGCCCGAAGCCAAGGAGGAAGCGCGCCAGCGGATCGTTCGCATGGTGGGCGAGGGCGGGTATGGACGCCGCGAACTTGCCGTCCGGGTGAACGGATTCGGAACCGAAGGTCACGATGCGGACATCGCCGCAATGGCGACCGCCGGACTTGACGCTATCGCCCTGCCGAAAGTCGACGGCCCCGAAACGGTCCTGTCCGTGGCGTCTGCGCTGGACAGGGCGGGAGCGCCGGCGACGCTGCGGCTCTGGTGCATGATCGAAACCGCGCGCGGCGTTCTCAATGCAAGCGCGATCGCCTCGTCCCATCCCCGCATGGGCGCGCTGATGATCGGTTCGGCGGATCTGACCAAGGATTTGCGGGCGATACAGACGACCGATCGCCTGCCGCTGTTGACCAGCATCCAGCTCGTCATTCTGGCTGCCCGCGCCAACGGTCTCACGGTGCTGGACGCGCCGTTCTTCGACCTTTCCGATGATGACGGTTTCCGCGCGTCCTGCCGCCAGGGACGCGAATTCGGCTTTGACGGAAAGACCCTGCTGCATCCCAAGACGATCGCTGATGCAAACGCAGCATTCGGACCGTCTGAGGAGGAGATCGCCTGGGCTCACCGTATTACCGAGGCCCATGAGGCCGCGCTTGCAGAGTGCAAGGGAGTCACGCTGGTTGACGGGCAACTGATCGAAGGGCTGCACGTTGCCGAAGCGCAACGGCTGGTAGAGATGGCGGAGACCATCAGGGCGCTCGAATCAGGCGATTCGTAGCACCTGTCCGGTTTGAAAATATTTCGCCTTGGCGAAGCTCCGAAAAGCAGAACGCCGGGCCTGTAAGGACCCGGCGTTCCGGAAGCCAATCCGTCATCAGACGTAAAGGGCTTCTGGTCGCGGGAACGCCCGGAATGCTGCGGCGAACGGCCTCGGCAAGACGTTCGCTGCGGCGCGCCGGCGACCGGTCGCAGAGCGACCGTAGCGTCATCCGACCGCCAGTCCGGAACGGAAGGTCTTAGACGAACTCTCCATCGCCGGGCGCTGCGTGCGACCGCGGCGAGACGGTGGCACGGGCGTGTTCCCGGCGGGTTTGGAGACGCGTCTCTCAGCGGCGAGAAAAGACCGTCCGGCGTTGCTTTCCATCCAATAGGGAGGCCCAGGACAGTCTGCAACGCAACTGGCGATTTTGCCGCGTCCCGCTGCGGCTCCGAAGAGCCGACCGCTGGATCTGGCGCGAAAGCCAGCGATCCGGCTCCTGTTCGTTGGGGGGCGACCGTCCCGTCGTTCGACGCAACTGGCCGTCCTGCGAACAGGCGCCGCATCCGCGTTCCCGCGTACCTGGAATGCTGACCGGCAAGGCGACATCGATCAATCGACGCGTTCGGATTCGGTCGATTTTTCTGTGTATAGAAATCGCGAATTCCCCAATCGCCCCACAACTTGTCCACATTTTCACCCACACCGGAGGAGGAAAACGCCGATACGTGCCGATATTACGTACCGATATACTGCGCGCCTTTCGGTCCTCGATGCATCGAAACATTGCGGCGACAGGCACTCCATACCGCGGTGACTCCGCATCGGGTTTGACGAATCTCCCCCTTAGGGCTAAACCGGTCCGGATACACAGGAATCGTCGGATTTCGACAGAAACTTTCGAGGGCGTTCGTTATGGCAACGGGTGGTCAGTCGGGCAATCGTCCGCTTTCACCGCATCTTCAGGTCTACAAGCCTCAGATAACGTCGATGCTGTCCATCCTCCACCGGATGACCGGTGTGGCGCTGGCGGTCGGGACGCTGGTTCTGGTCTGGTGGCTCGCCGCAGCCGCGACCGGCGGCGATACGTTCGCCGGCGCGCAGGCGGTTATCGGCTCATGGTTCGGCCGGCTTCTGCTGTTCGGCTGGTCGTTCGCGCTGTTCTACCATCTTTGCAACGGAATCCGGCATCTGTTCTGGGATATCGGCCGCGGCTACGATCTGGAGACAGTCGCCAAAACGGGCTGGGCCGTCATTATCTGCTCCACGGCCCTGACGGTTATCGCCTGGGTGTGGGGCTATAGCACGATGGGGGCTTTCTGATGTCGCTCAGAACCGATCTCGGGAAGGTACGCGGACTAGGTTCCGCAAAAGAGGGGGGGGCGCACTGGTGGGCGCAGAGGCTCACGGCGGTCGCGCTGGTGCCGCTGGTCCTGTGGTTCGTGTCGCAGGTCGTTGGACTGGCGGGCGCCGATCTGGCGGCGGTGCGGGCCTGGATGGCCAATCCGTTTTCGGCAATTCTGCTGGTTTTGCTGATCGGCGCGACATTCCATCACGCGCAGCTCGGGTTGCAGGTCGTGATCGAAGATTACGTCCATGGCGAGGCGTGCAAGATCGCCAGCATCATTATCGTTAAATTCCTGGCTGTGGCGCTGGCCGCGACCGGGATATTCTCTGTTCTCAAAATAGCGTTCGCCGGTTAGGGCGACAGCGGGACTCATGGCGAATTCAGGCAAGGCATACGATGTCATCGACCACGCCTATGACGTGGTTGTAATCGGCGCGGGCGGCGCAGGGCTGCGGGCCACCTTCGGGCTGGCGCTCAAGGGGCTCAAGACAGCCTGCATCACAAAGGTTTTTCCCACGCGGAGCCACACGGTAGCCGCCCAGGGTGGGATCTCTGCGGCGCTCGGCAACATGGGCAAGGACGACTGGCGCTGGCATTTCTACGACACCGTCAAGGGCGCTGACTGGCTGGGCGACCAGGACGCTATCGAATATATGTGCCGCGAGGCGATGCCGTCGGTGATCGAGCTCGAACATTACGGCGTACCGTTCTCGCGTACCGAGGATGGCAGGATCTATCAGCGCCCGTTCGGCGGCATGACCACCGAATACGGCGAAGGGCCTGCCGCACAGCGGACCTGCGCTGCCGCCGACCGGACCGGCCATGCGATCCTGCATACGCTCTATCAGCAGTCGCTTCGTCACCAGGCTGAATTCTTCATCGAGTATTTCGCGCTCGACCTGATCAAGGATTCGGAAGGCAAGATCAGCGGCGTGATGGCCTGGAATCTCGACGATGGCACGATCCACCGTTTCCAGGCGCATATGGTCATCATCGCGACCGGCGGGTACGGGCGCAGCTATTTCTCCTGCACCGGCGCGCACACCCAGACGGGCGATGGCAATGCCATGGTTCTGCGTGCTGGATTGCCGCTGGAAGACATGGAATTCATCCAGTTCCACCCGACAGGCATCTACGGCGCAGGCGCGCTGATTACCGAGGGCGTCCGCGGCGAAGGCGGGTATCTGACCAATTCCCAGGGCGAGCGCTTCATGGAGCGCTACGCGCCCAATGCCAAGGACCTCGCTTCGCGCGACGTGGTCAGCCGGTCGATGACCATCGAGATGAACGAGGGGCGTGGTTGCGGCGCCGACGGCGACTACATCCATCTCCATATCGAGCATCTGGAACCCAACGTCATCGCTGAGCGCCTGCCCGGCATTTCGGAGACCGCCAAGATTTTCGCCGGCGTGGACGTGACGCGCGAACCGATCCCGGTGCTGCCGACGGTGCATTACAATATGGGCGGCGTGCCGACCAACTATCTGGGCGAGGCCGTCCAGCCGGTTGGCGACGATCCCGACGTGATTATTCCCGGTTTGATGGCCGTCGGCGAGGCGGCCTGCGTCTCGGTTCACGGGGCGAACCGGTTGGGGTCGAATTCGCTGCTCGATCTTGTGGTATTCGGACGGGCCGCTGCGGATCGCTGCGCCGAGATCGTCAAGCCGGGCGAGAAACATCCGGAACTGCCCGGCGACGCCGGCGAGCAGGCGCTCGACTGGCTCGATTCGCGTCGCCATGCCAACGGCTCGATTCCGACCGCTGATCTCAGGCTTGAAATGCAGCGCACCATGCAGGCGCACTGCGCGGTGTTCCGTACCGAGGAAGTCATGCAGGAAGGCGTCGACAAGATGGCGCAGGTCTGGGCCAAGAAGGACGACCTCAAGGTGTCCGACCGCGGCATGATCTGGAATTCGGACCTCGTCGAGACGCTGGAATTCGACAATCTGCTGGCGCAGGCGCTGGTCAGTATTCACGGCGCGATCAACCGGAAGGAAAGTCGCGGCGGTCATGCCCGCGAGGATTATCCCGACCGCGACGACGACAACTGGATGAAGCACACCGTCGCCTGGCTGAACGAGGACGGCACGTCCCGCTTCGAATACCGCCCGGTCCACAATTACACGCTGACAGACGATGTCGATGTCGTGCCGCCCAAGGCGCGCGTTTACTGAGAGCAGAGGCCTATAACCATGGTTGAATTCAATCTGCCCGCCAATTCGAAGATCCAGAAGGGCAAGGTCCACAAGGCGCCCGAGGGCGCGACCAATGTCCGGAGTTTCAAGGTCTATCGCTGGGATCCGGATTCGGGCGAGAACCCGCGCGTCGATGTCTATGAAATCGACATGGATACGTGCGGCCCGATGGTTCTCGACGCGCTGATCAAGATCAAGAACGAGGTCGATCCGACGCTCACCTTCCGCCGCTCCTGCCGGGAAGGCGTGTGCGGGTCCTGCGCGATGAATGTCGGCGGCACCAACACGCTTGCCTGCATCAAGGACTGCAAGGATTTCGACGGCGATATCGCGGTCTATCCGCTGCCCCATATGGAGGTCGTGAAGGATCTCGTGCCCGATCTCAAGCGCGCCTACGCGCAGTACACCTCGATTGAGCCGTGGCTGAAATCCAAGACCCCGCCGCCGCCCGACCGCGAACGGCTGCAAAGCCCGGAGGAACGGGCCAAGCTCGACGGGCTGTGGGAATGCGTACTGTGCTTCTCCTGCTCGACCTCATGCCCGAGCTACTGGTGGAATGGCGACCGCTATCTCGGCCCGGCATCGCTGCTGCAGGCCTATCGCTGGATTGCCGATTCGCGCGACGAGGAAACCGGCGAACGGCTCGACGATCTGGAAGATCCGTTCCGGCTCTATCGCTGTCATACAATCATGAACTGTACCAACACCTGCCCGAAGCATCTCAACCCGGCCAAGGCGATCGGCGAGATCAAGAAGGCGATGGTGGAACGGCGGTAAGTTCCGTCCTTCCTATACAATCACGAAATTCTTTAGGGGGCGGGTTTCAGACCCGCCCTCTATGCATCTGGAGCAATAAACTCAAACCATCGCGTCGATTTCGGCGTCGGTCGGGAAGGTGTGGGTCTTCAGGCCCGACCATTTCAGTTCGCCGTCGACGGTGATTTCGAACGACGCAACGCGGCCGCCGAACAGGTCGATGTCCCCGGCGGAAACCTTTCCGGAAGCGATCAGCCGGTCCCTCGCACGGAGGGCATCCGGTTCGTAGTCTCACATCTGGCAGTATTCGATCGCGACCTTCATTCCGTGCTCCTCCCGTGATCCGCCCGTGAAGCCTGCGCGCTTTTCGAGGATATGGTGACGGTTCTTCGCACCGTCAGGCAAGGTGATATTCCCGATTAGCCGCTCCGGAGTGCCGAATTGGACTGAATTCCGCGAAAATTCCCGCTTTTTCTTGCTCTTGAGAGTGAAAAGCGCTACCTACCGCCGGTCTTTCACCACATTTCGATCCAATCGGGGAATTTCTCATGGCACGCAACAAGATCGCCCTCGTCGGGGCAGGCAATATTGGCGGTACGCTGGCCCATCTGGCCGGCCTTAAAGAGCTGGGCGACGTCGTCCTGTTCGACATCGTCAAGGGCGTTCCCGACGGCAAGGCGCTCGATCTTGTCGAATCTTCGCCCATCGAAGGTTTCGATTCGAATATGAAGGGCGCGTCGAGCTACCGTGCGATCGCCGACTCGGACGTCGTCATTGTCACCGCCGGTGTCGCCCGCAAGCCCGGGATGAGCCGCGACGACCTGATCGGTATCAACACCAGCGTCATGACGCAGGTCGGCGAAGGCATCAAACGCTACTGCCCCAAGGCGTTCGTTATCTGCATCACCAACCCGCTCGACGCCATGGTCTGGGCGCTGCGCGAGGCTTCCGGTCTCCCGGCGAACCAGGTTGTCGGCATGGCTGGCATCCTCGATTCGGGCCGGTTCCGTTACTTCCTTGCTGAGGAATTCAACGTCTCGGTTCAGGACGTTACGGCGTTCGTTCTCGGCGGGCACGGCGACACGATGGTGCCGCTGCCCCGCTATTCCACGGTTGCCGGCATTCCGCTGCCCGATCTCATCAAGATGGGCTGGACCACCAAGAAGCGTCTGAACGAAATCGTCCAGCGTACGCGGGACGGCGGCGCCGAAATCGTCCAGCTCCTCGGCACCGGGTCGGCTTTTTATGCGCCGGCCTCGTCGGCGATCCAGATGGCGGAAGCCTATCTCAAGGATCAGAAGCGGGTCCTGCCCTGCTGCGCCTATCTCAACGGCCAGTACGGGGTCAAAGGCCTCTATGTCGGCGTGCCCGTCGTGATCGGCGCCAAGGGCGTGGAACGCATTATCGAAATCAACCTGAACGCCTCCGAGAAGAAGGAATTCAATGCTTCGGTATCTTCGGTGCGCGGCCTTGTGAATATCGTCAAGAAGATGAGCGCCCAGGCGACGAAGAAAGCGCCTGCGAAGCGCGCAAAGAAAGCGGCGGCAAAGAAGTAACGCGCTACGGGGTGTGAGCGCGGATTGTCGCAAAAACGACGGTAAGAGCCTGTTAACGTTAGCTGTCGTTAGCTATATCTACGTACATGCCACCCGGGTTGGCGGATAAGGGACATATCTGATGAATATCCACGAGTATCAGGCGAAGGAACTGCTTCGTAAGTTCGGCGTTGCCGTTCCCAAGGGTGGTGTCGCCTATACGCCCGACGAGGCTGTTTCTGTCGCCGAAGAACTCGGCGGTCCGGTATGGGTCGTCAAGGCGCAGATACATGCCGGCGGTCGCGGCAAGGGCGGAGGCGTCAAGCTGGCGAAATCGCTCGATGAAGTCCGGCAGCTCGCCGGCGAAATGATCGGTATGACGCTGGTCACCCATCAGACAGGCCCCGCCGGCAAGGAAGTCAGCCGGGTCTATGTCGAGGACGGTTGCGATATCGCCCGTGAGCTCTATCTGGGCATCCTGATCGACCGTGCTACAAGCCGGATCACCATAATGGCGTCGACCGAAGGCGGTATGGAAATCGAACAGGTCGCTGCTGAGACGCCCGAAAAAATCCTCAAGGTCGAAATCGATCCGGTTGCCGGCATGCAGGCCTATCATGCGCGCAAGATCGCGTTTGGCCTCGGTCTCGAGGGGGGGCAGGTGCGCTCGGCGGTAAAATTCCTCACCGGCATGTATCGCGCTTTCGTAGACCTTGATGCGTCGATCGTCGAGATCAACCCGCTCGTCGTTACAGGCGCCGGCGACGTCATTGCGCTCGACGCCAAGATGAATTTCGATGACAACGCGCTGTTTCGTCACAAGGAGATTGAAGAACTGCGGGACGAGAGCGAGGAAGACCAGACCGAGCTTGAAGCCGCAAAACACGATCTCAACTACGTCAAGCTTGACGGCAATATCGGTTGCATGGTGAACGGCGCGGGACTCGCCATGGCGACGATGGATATCATCAAGCTTTACGGCGGCGAACCGGCCAACTTCCTCGATGTCGGCGGCGGCGCATCACGCGAACGCGTGGCGGCGGCCTTCAAGCTGATCCTGTCCGATCCCAACGTTGAGGGCCTGCTGATCAACATTTTCGGCGGCATCATGCGCTGTGATGTCATCGCCGAGGGCGTGGTGGCGGCGGCGCGTGAAGTAAGCCTAAACGTGCCGATGGTTGTCCGGTTGTCCGGCACCAACGCGGAACAGGGAAAAAACATTCTCGAACAGTCGGGTCTGCCGATCATTGCGGCCGACGATCTTGCGGAAGCGGCGGAAAAGGCCGTCAACGCGGCGAAGGAGGCAGCCTGATGTCGGTACTGGTCGACAGAAACACCAAGGTCATTTGCCAGGGGTTCACCGGCTCGCAGGGCACTTTCCATTCCGAGCAGGCGATCGCTTACGGCACACAGATGGTCGGTGGCGTGACGCCCGGCAAAGGGGGCGAGCGCCATCTCGACCTGCCGGTGTTCGATACGGTCGCGGACGCGGTCGAGGCGACCGGTGCAAATGCGAGCGTCATCTATGTGCCGCCGCCCTTCGCTGCAGACGCCATTCTGGAAGCCATTGACGCCGAACTGCCGCTGGTGGTGTGCATTACAGAGGGCATCCCGGTGATGGACATGATCGCCGTCAAGCGCGCGCTTTCGGGCTCGAAGACCCGTCTCGTCGGTCCCAACTGTCCCGGCGTGATCACGCCTGACGAGTGCAAGATCGGTATCATGCCCGGGAATATTCACCAGCGCGGGCGGATCGGCATCGTGTCGCGGTCGGGGACGCTGACCTATGAGGCAGTCGCGCAGACCACGGCAGCCGGTCTCGGACAGTCGAGCTGCATCGGAATCGGCGGCGATCCGATCAACGGCACCAACTTTATCGACTGTCTTGAAATGTTCCTTGGCGACGATGAGACCGAAGGGATCGTGATGATTGGCGAAATCGGCGGGTCGGCCGAGGAGGATGCGGCGGAGTTCCTCGCTGCATCGTCTGTCAAGAAACCCGTCGTCGGCTTTATCGCCGGCGTGACGGCGCCGCCCGGCAGGCGTATGGGCCATGCCGGGGCGATTATTTCGGGCGGCAAGGGCGGGGCCGGCGACAAGATCGAAGCGATGAAGAGCGCAGGGATCACCGTTGCGGAGTCTCCGGCGGCGCTCGGATCGACCATGGCCAAGGTGATGAACGGCTGAACGGGGCCGGTCAATCCGGGAGCAGTTCGTTGACTTGGCGCGGTGCTGGCTATTGCGCGTGAACCCGGCAAAACAGGCAGACTGAACATGTCTATCGAGGCTTTTGAGCAGAGTTCCTTTCTGGCGAGCGCGAACTCGGCATTCGTCGAAGACCTCTATGCTCGCTATCTCGAAAACAGCCAGTCAGTGCCGGAGTCGTGGCGGACCTTCTTCGATAGCCTGGAAGAAGAAGCGCCGGCCGTCCTGAAATCGCTCGAGGGAGCGAGCTGGGCGCCGCGCGGAAGACGAATTATCGGCGCCAACGGAAACGCGGAACCGGATGCAGAAGTCGCGCCCCGGAGAAACGGCGCCGGAAACGGCCTGTCGGCTGCGGTCGACAGCGGCGAAGTCCGGGCCGATACGATACGATCGCTGCATGCGCTGATGCTTATCCGGGCCTATCGCGTGCGCGGTCATCTGCTGGCAGACCTCGATCCGCTCGGGCTGCACGAATACGACAAGAACGACGAGCTGGATTACCGGTCCTACGGGTTTACCGAAGCCGATCTCGACCGGCATATCTTCATCGACGGCGTGCTCGGGCTTGAATACCCGACGCTGCGGGAAATCATGGCGCGGGTCGAAGAAACCTATTGCGGCACCATCGGCGTCGAGTACATGCACATGTCGGGCACTGCCGAAAAGCAGTGGATCCAGGAACGCATCGAAGCGGTTCACAACCAGACCGATTTTACCCAGCGCGGCAAGGAGACGATCCTCGAACGGCTGACCGAGGCCGAAGGGTTCGAAAATTTCCTGAACGTGAAGTATCCGGGCGCCAAGCGGTTCGGGCTGGACGGCGGAGAATCCCTCATCCCGGCGATCGAACAGATCCTCAAACGCGGCAGCCAGCTCGGCATCGAAGAGGTCGTGATCGGCATGCCGCATCGCGGTCGCCTGTCGGTGCTTGCCAATGTAATGAACAAGCCTTACCGGGCAATCTTCGCTGAATTCCAGGGACAGTCCTCGAACCCGGAAGAAGTCCAGGGCTCGGGCGACGTGAAGTACCATCTCGGCACATCGGCGGACGTGGATTTCGATGGCAAGAACGTGCATCTGTCGCTGTCGCCCAACCCGTCCCATCTGGAGGCCGTCAATCCGGTCGTCATGGGCCGCGTGCGCGCCAAGCAGCATCAACTCAGGGACAAGGAACGTCGCCGCGTGATGGGTATTCTCATGCATGGCGACGCGGCCTTCGCAGGGCAGGGGCTGGTTCCCGAGACGTTCGCGCTGTCGGATGTACGGGGCTATCGCACGGGCGGGACGATTCACCTGGTGGTGAACAACCAGATCGGATTTACCACCAACCCGCGCCAGTCCCGTTCCTCGCCATATCCATCGGACGTATCGAAGGTGGTGCAGACGCCAATCTTCCACGTGAACGGCGACGATGTGGAGGCGGTTATCCATGTCGCGCGTATCGCGACCGAGTTCCGGCAGGAATTCCGGAAGGATGTCGTGATCGACATGTGGTGCTATCGCCGGTTCGGCCACAATGAAGGCGACGAACCGATGTTCACCCAGCCGGTCATGTATCGCCAGATCGCCGATCATCCAAGCACGCGGACGATTTACGCCAACAAGCTGGTTAGGGAGAAGACGATCACGGCCGCGCAGGCCCAGGAGGTCGACGACAAGGTTCGCAAGGAGCTTGAGGACGATTTCGAGGTGGCGACGTCGTTCCGTCCCAACAAGGCGGACTGGCTTGATGGACGCTGGGCTCATCTCAATGTCGCGCCGACGGTTGAAGACCGGCGCGGCAAAACGGATGTGCCGATCAAAAAACTGAAGGAAATCGGTGCTGCGATCGTTCGTGTGCCAGACGATTTCAATCTTAATCCCAAGCTAAAGCGGTTTATGGCCGCACGGCGGGAGATGATCGAGACCGGCACGGGAATCGACTGGGCGACGGCCGAAGCACTCGCCTTCGGTACGCTGCTGGACGAGGGTCATCTGGTGCGCCTTTCCGGTCAGGACGTCCAGCGCGCGACCTTCTCGCAACGCCACGCCTATCTGATCGATCAGGAAACCGAGAAGCCCTATATTCCGCTGGAGAATATTCGCGAGGGGCAGGCGCGATTCGTCGCACATAACAGCCCTTTGTCGGAAGCCGCCATACTCGGATTCGAATACGGCATCAGCCTTGTGGAGCCCGATGCGCTTGTAATGTGGGAAGGCCAGTTCGGCGATTTCGCCAACGGCGCGCAGGTCATCATCGACCAGTTTATTTCTTCCGGCGAAAGCAAATGGTTGCGTATGTCCGGCGTCGTGATGCTGCTGCCGCACGGCTACGAAGGGCAGGGACCGGAGCATTCTTCGGCGCGGCTGGAGCGCTATCTGCAGCTCTGCGGTGAAGACAACATGCAGGTCGTCATGCCCTCGACGCCGTCGAACTATTTCCACGTGTTACGCCGGCAGATCCATCGAAAGTTCCGCAAGCCGCTGATCGTGATGACGCCGAAATCGCTGCTAAGGCACAAGGGCTGCGTTTCCACCTTGAAGGATATGGGGCCCAGGAGCTGTTTCCATCGCGTCCTCCCCGAGGCGGACAGGCTGGTGGCGGACACGAAAGTCCGGCGTGTGGTTCTCTGTTCCGGCAAGGTCTACTACGATCTTCATGCGGAACGGGCCGAGCGCGGTATCGACGACATCGCTCTGGTCCGGCTCGAACAGCTCTACCCGTTCCCGCGGATTTCGCTGACTGCGGAACTCAAGCGTTATAAGAAGGCCGACGTGGTGTGGTGCCAGGAAGAGCCCGAAAACATGGGCGCCTGGACCTTTATCGACCGCAGGATCGAAGCCTTGCTGGAGGAGATCGGCGGCAATGCGAAACGGCCGGTCTATGTCGGTAGGGCGGAGGCCGCGTCGCCGGCGACCGGACTCGCGAAACGTCACCAGCGTGAACAGCAGAAACTCGTCGACGAAGCATTGACCCTTTAGGGCTGGAGAATATGGAAATCAGGGTTCCTCAACTTGGTGAATCGGTGGCTGAGGCTACCGTATCCAAATGGTTCAAATCGGTCGGCGACGCGGTGGCGCGGGACGAACCGGTCTGCGAGCTGGAAACAGACAAGGTGACGCTTGAAATCCCGGCACCCGAAGCCGGAACACTGACCGAGATCGTGGCTGAAGAAGGCGCAGAGGTCGAGGTCGGTGCTGTGCTTGCGCTGATCGGCGAGGGCGGCGCATCCGCAAAAGTGCCGGAGAAGAAGCAGGAAGAGGCGGCGCCCGAAAAAGCGGAGGCACCTGCCGCCGTTGAGGCGAAGGCCGAATCGAAAAGCGCCCCGTCGCTGTCGCCTGCCGTCCGCAAGCTGGTGATGGAGAACGATCTGGATCCCGCGCAAATTTCCGGGACCGGCAAGGGCGGCCGTCTGACCAAGGGCGATGTGGTCGCCTATCTCGAAAAGGCGCCCGATCCTGAGCCGGCCGCTGCGCCGGCAGCAGAACCCGCTCCTGCGCCATCCGCCCCAGCGGACGAACGAGGCGAGGAACGGGTGCGCATGTCGCGTCTGCGCCGCCGCATCGCGGAGCGCCTTAAGGAAGCGCAGAATACGGCTGCCATGCTGACCACTTTCAACGAGGTGGATATGACGGCGGTGCTGGCGGCGCGCGAGCGCTACCGGGAGAAATTCGAGAAGAAGCACGGCGTCAGGCTCGGCTTCATGTCGTTCTTCGCCAAGGCATGCTCGGTCGCCCTCAAGGAAATTCCCGCCGTCAATGCGACGATCGATGGCGACGAGATCGTTTACCGAAACTTCGTCGATCTGGGCGTCGCGGTCGGCACCGAACAGGGGCTGGTCGTGCCGGTTTTGCGCAATGCCGATTCGATGGGCTTTGCCGAGATCGAAAAATCGATCGGCGATCTCGGGCGGCGCGCCCGCGCCGGCGAGCTCACGATGGACGAGCTGACCGGCGGTACTTTCACCATCACCAACGGCGGCGTTTACGGCTCGTTGATGTCGACGCCCATTCTCAACCCGCCGCAGTCGGGTATTCTCGGCATGCACAAGATTCAGAAGCGCCCGATGGCGGTCGGCGATGCGGTCGAGGTCCGACCGATGATGTATCTGGCCCTGTCCTACGACCATCGCATCATCGACGGGTCCGAGGCGGTGACTTTCCTCGTGCGCGTCAAGGAATGCGTCGAGGAACCCGAACGCATTCTTTTCGATATTTGAAGAAACGGTATTCCGGACAATGGCTGACACCGACTTCGATCTGATCGTCATCGGCGCGGGGCCGGGCGGCTATGTTGCGGCGATCCGCGCCGCCCAGCTCGGCATGAAGGTCGCTTGCGTCGACAAGCGCGCAACGCTCGGGGGCACCTGTCTCAATGTCGGCTGCATCCCGTCCAAGGCGCTGCTTCAGAGTTCGGAAAAATTCGTGGAGGCGACCTCGCACCTGGCTGAACACGGTGTGACGGTGGGTAAGGTCGGTCTCGATCTCAAGAAGATGCTGGGCCGTAAAGACGAGGTCGTCGACGGGCTGACCAAGGGCATCGCCTTCCTGTTCAAAAAGAACAAGGTCGAACAGATTCAGGGGGCGGCCCGGATCGTCGCGCCCGGGACGGTTGAAGTTTCCGGCACAAAAAAGCGAAAGCTGACGGCGAAGAATATCCTGATCGCGACCGGCTCGGAGTCCACGCCGCTGCCCGGTGTCGACGTGGACGAAAAGAAGATCGTGTCCTCGACCGGCGCGCTGGACCTGACGAAGGTGCCGAAACATCTTGTGGTGATCGGCGGCGGCTATATCGGGCTCGAGCTTGGTTCGGTCTGGGCACGGCTCGGTGCGAAGGTCACAGTGGTGGAGTTCCTCGACCGTATTGTTCCGGCGATGGACGACGATGTCGCCGACGAGCTGTTCAAGACCCTGAAAAAACAGGGGCTGGAGTTCAGGCTCTCCACAAAGGTCACCGCCGCCAAGAACACCAAGGTGGGTGTGTCGCTGACGGTTGAGCCGGCCACGGGCGGGGAATCGGAGACGCTCGCCTGCGACGTCGTGCTGGTCTCGATCGGCCGCCGGCCTTTTACCGACGGGCTCGGGCTCGAGGAGCTCGGCGTGGCGATGGATAATCGCGGTTTCATCCAGGTCGACGAGAGCTTCAAGACTTCGGTGGACGGTATTTACGCCATCGGCGATGTGATTCCAGGCCCGATGCTGGCGCACAAGGCGGAGGACGAGGGCGTCGTCGCGGTTGAGATAATGGCCGGCCAGGCGGGCCATATCGATTACGGCGCGATCCCGGCGGTCGTTTATACGGCCCCTGAAGCGGCATCGGTCGGTGCGACCGAGCAGCAGCTGAAAGAGGACGGCGTCGAGTACCGCGTCGGCAAGTTTCCCTTTATGGCCAATTCGCGCGCCCGCGCGTCGGGCGAAGACGGGACCGGTTTCGTCAAGATTATCGCCGACGCAAGGACGGACCGCATGCTGGGGGCGCATATTATCGGCCCCGATGCCGGCACGCTCATCGCAGAACTGGCGCTCGCCATGGAGTTCGCGGCATCGGCCGAGGATATTGGCAGGACCTGCCACGCCCACCCGACGCTTAACGAAGCCGTCAAGGAAGCGGCGCTCGCGGCGTTCTCGAAACCCATCCACGTCTGATCTACGCTTTCAACGGTGGCGGCGCCGATGTATGACGCCGGGATGAAACGCGCGTCTGGGAAACTGTTTATCGCCATAGCCGGATGGGCGCTGGTCGTCATCGGAACGGTCGGCCTGTTTCTGCCGCCCTTTCCGGCGCTGCTGGTGCTCGCCATAGGCCTCGCTATGCTTGCCCGCCAGTCGCCACGCGTCAGGCTCGTCGTGGGCCGGCTTGCACGGCGCTACCCCAGACTTGGGGCGGCGTTAGACAAAGCACGCGCGAAGCAGGCCAGATGAAACGCGACGCCCGCCATTACATCATGCTGAGTGTCGGATGGTTTTTCATCATCCTCGGCATTCTTGGTCTGTTCCTGCCCATCCTTCAGGGTATCCTGTTTCTCGCCATCGGCATGCTGATCCTCAGCCGCCGGTCGCCGCGCGTCCGGCTGATGATCCGTAAGCTTGCAAAAAAATATCCCGCCTTCGGCAAGGCGCTGAAGGAAGCGCGAATTCGGGCGGATCGGCTGCGGGAGAAATTCGGCAGAAAGAAGCCAGCATCGTCGAAATGACGGATTCTCTGCAATGACGGTATCTCTTCTATGACAGGGGAACGCCGGGGCGGAGGATTCGTCCTCGCCATGTGCGTGGCGGAAATCTTCGCCCTCACCGGGTTTTCGAGTTTCCAGGCGCTGATCCCGACCTTTCAGGCGGAATGGAGCCTGACGAATGCAGATGCCGGCTGGATCAGCGGCGTCTATTTCGCCGGATATGTCGCTTCCGTCCCGATACTGACCGCGCTGACCGACCGGATAGCGCCCCGCAGGGTGATCCTGGCGTCGCTTGCGCTGACGGCGGCGGCATCGGTGGCCTTTGCGCTCTGGGCATCGGGGTTTTGGAGCGCCATGGTTTTTCGGCTTTTGCAGGGGGTTGGGCTCGCCGGAATGTATATGCCCGGTCTCAAGGCCATGACCGATTCGGTAGAAGGACCGGGGCAATCCCGCTACGTGTCGTTCTACACGTCGAGTTTCGGGATCGGTGTCGCCGCCTCGTTCCTGCTGGCGGGCGCGCTTGAGCCCTCCTTCGGCTGGTCAGGGGTTTTCGCCGTGAATGCGGTTGCCGCTGCCATTGCCGGCGCGGTGATCGTTGTGGTTCTGCCGTCGAGCCATGAGGCGCCGCCAGCGGAGCACCGGATGTTCGATTTTCGTCCCGTCCTCGGCAACCGGACGGCGTTGGGGTTCATTCTCGCCTATTGCGGCCACAACTGGGAACTATTCGCATTTCGTTCCTGGGCCGTGGCCTTTCTCGTTTTTGCGCTTGGGCAGAATCCCGGCGGCGATATCGGCATAGACGCCACCGTGATCGCTGCCGCGCTGACCCTTCTGGGCATGCCGTCGAGCATACTTGGGAACGAGCTGGCGGTCCGTCTGGGGCGTGTCCGCGCAGTTACCCTTATCGCCGGACTTTCATTCGTTCTGTCGCTGACCCTCGGGTTTGCGGCAGGCTGGTCCTACGGGCTCGCTGTGGCTCTGTGCCTGGTTTACGGTGCGATGCTGACAGGCGATTCCGGCGCCATCACGGCCGGAACCGTTGCCGCGGCGACTGCCGGCATGCGGGGCATGACGCTCGCCATGCATGCCTTTGTCGGCTTCATGGGCGGCATATTTGGGCCTGCGCTTGCCGGAATCGTCCTCGACGCATCGGGCGCGGACAGCGTGTTCGGCTGGTCGCTTGCCATTGCCTCGATGGGAGCCGGGAGTCTGGCCGTGATGTTCGCCGTCCGGCTTTCGGTATCGTCAGACTGATACGGCACCGGCCCTCTCCCCCACCCGGCCACCCACAGGTTATTTTTTTATGGGCGGCCGGGTCGGGGAGAGGGCCGGGGCGAGGCCGTGCGAGCGGTCCGAATTAAGCTGCCATAACTTCGGCTTCGTCGCCGATTGTGACGCGGCGCAAAAGGCGACGCTGGTCGCGCGGAAAGTCGGTACGCGCGTGAAGCAGGCATCGGTTGTCCCACATCACGAAGTCGCCGACCTGCCATTTGTGCGAATAGATGAACCGGTCCTCGCGCTGCAGCGCGTAGATTTCATCAAGAATCGCCTTACTCTCGTCTTCGCTGAATCCCACGATTTCCTCAGTCATCAGCGGGCAGACATAAACGGCAGTGCGGCCCGTTTCCGGGTGCTTGCGGAAAACCGGATGCGGGTGATGCGGCACCGACGCGCGATCATACTTGTCGAATGTCTTCACCGTGGTGCCGAATTCGTAGCAATTCATCGCCATCTTGCCGGAGAGTTTCTGTTTCATCTCGTCCGACAGGGCCTCGTAGACCAGATACTGGTTCGAAAACCGCGTGTCGCCCCCGATCGCCGGGACCTCGACGCCGTAAAGCGTGGTCGCCTTGTGCGGATGGGCGAGATAGGGCGTGTCCGTATGCCACATCATTTCGCCGTCCGGATGCGCGCCGATGACGCGGCCGTCGACGCGCACGTTCGAAACCAGCATGATTTCGTCGCTGGCGTATTTCGGGTGCTGCCGTTCCTTGGGGCGGTTGTATTCGCCGATCTTGCCGAAATTGCTGCAAAATTCTTTCTGATCTGCCGGCGTTATGTCGTGCTGGTCGCGGATCACGATAACCAGATGGTCGAGCCAAGCCTGGTATATCGTTGCGACATCCTCGCTTGAGAGAGGATCTCCGATCCTGACGCCGGAAATTTCGGCGCCGCATGCATCGGAAAGCGGTGTAACGGTTACAGCCATCCCAGTTCTCCTTCAGAAATCAGAACATTTGTCAGTTCTGTTCATCAATCTTATAACGCCAAATCCGGGGAATTTCACCAGTTACGCAACGGCGCGTCGCACCGGGTCTCCCTCTGCGATCGTGACCCGCCGCAACAGACGGCGCTCCTCGCGCGGGAAGTCGGTGCGGGCATGCAACGTGCAACGATTGTCCCACATTACCAGGTCGCCAAGCCGCCATTCGTGTTCGTAAAGAAAACGGGGCTCCCTCTGTAGAGCGAAGAGTTCATCCAGCACCGCCCTGCTTTCGTCCGCCGGTAGCCCGACGATCTCCTCGGTCATCAGCTCGTTAACGAAAATTGCTGGCCTGCCCGTCTCCTTGTGCGGCAGGAAGATGGGGTGGACAGCGCTCCGCATCTCTTCCGAGTCATATTTTTCCTTGGTCTTGATCGTGGTGCCGAACTCATAGGCGTTATACGCCTCGCGTCCCTTCAGCAGGCTACGCAGGCGTTCGGGCAGTTCGTCATGTACCTTGTACTGGTTGCAGAAGATCGTATTCCCGCCCTTGCTCGGGATTTCCACCGCGAACAGCGTCGTGCCCTTGTGTGGATTGCTGTCGTAGCCGGTGTCGGTATGAAACATCATCTCGCCATCGGGCAGCGCTCCGATGGCTTCTCCGTTTTCACGGATGTTGGAGACGAACATGACCGCGTGGTGGCGGGCCTCCATCGGTGCGGTGCGCAGCGTACTGGGCCGCATGTAATCGCCGACCGGCCCAAACGTCTCCGCGAAGCGGATCTGGTCGTCGTCCGAGAGTTCCTGTCCGCGGAACACCAGGACCAGATGGTCCAGCCAGGCGCGGTGGATGGCATCGGCGTCCTCTGCGGAAATCGGTTCGCGAAGGTCTATACCGGATATCTCGGCGCCAAGCGCTGCCGATAGAGGGGTTACAGTGATGGTCATGGTCGGCGTCTTTCGATTTTCCTTCCTTAATGAAACCAGACTGGCGCTCCCGGATCAATCGGGGATCGGCCGGGGATCAACCGGGGATCAATCGGCAGCCTGTTTCGCCTTCGCCCGCGGGTGGGCGTCCCGGTGGACCCGGATCAGATGGTCGGCATCGACCTGGGTATAGCGCTGCGTGGTCGAGAGCGAGGCGTGTCCCAGCAATTCCTGAATTGTCCGAAGGTCCCCGCCTGCGCCCAAAAGGTGCGTGGCGAAGCTGTGGCGCAACGCGTGCGGCGTCGCTGTGTCGGGGAGACCGAGCTGCGCGCGCAGTGTTCTCATCTGCCGTTGGACCACGCCGGCATTGAGCCTTCCGCCGCGTGCGCCGCGGAACAGCGGATCCTTCCGCCCTGCCGGGAACGGGCATATCTCGAGATAGGAATCGATGGCGTCGCGGACGACGGGAAGGACCGGAACGATCCGCTGCTTGTTGCCTTTTCCCGTAACGACCATGGCATCGCCGTCCGGAAGGTTTTCGATATCGAGGCTTAGCGCTTCATCGATCCGCAGCCCGCAGCCATAAAGAAGAGTAAAAATCGCGACATCCCGCCTGGCGATCCAGGGGGTTTCCGACAGTGTCGCCGCCAGCCGGATGATGTCGATGGCGTCATCGGCGCCGACCGGTTTCGGGATCGGCGCCTTGGGGCGCGGCGCGCGCACCGCCTTGATCGTTGCGTTGCTGACGAGGCCTGATTTTTCCATGTACCGGAAGAAATTGCGAAGTGTCGACATGCAGCGGGCGAGCGACGAGTGGCCGATTCCCAGACTCAGGCGGTGAGCGAGGAAGCCCCGAAAATCTGCCGCGGTCAGCCTGTCGAGATCTGCCAGAGATGCCTGTCCGCCGAGATGGTCGGCCAGGAAATCGCAAAAGGCGGAAAGGTCGCGCGAATAGGCGGCAAAAGTATGATCCGAGGCGCGGCGTTCGTCGGCGATCCACGCCTGCCAGCGCCCGATAGCGTCGAGCAGATCCGGCGCTACTGCGAACCGGGTCAGTCTGCGTCCCCCAGGCATCTTTGCACGCAGTGCCGCACTACACGGGTCAGGAACGACAGAAGCTCGGTGCCCTGGCGCGGATCGAACCCGTCGCGGGCGCGGGCACCCAAGGCCAGAAGGGCGGGCGGACAGCTCTCTCCCAGGTCGATCCTCATCAGCGCCATCGAACGAATCTGCTGGGCCAGGTCGCCGAATATTCGCTCGTCGCCCTTGGTATCGGCCCTCAGCGAGACGGCTCGGTCCCCCGGCAATATCTCACCAACCGCGCCCGGTGGCAGCATGACGGCGTTTTCCAAACACCCCGAATCCACCTTATCCCCGTATTTTTCGATGCAGAGCCGGGCGGCGGCGATGTCGAACAGCTTCGGCAGGGTCCCTTCGATGACATCAAGCAGGCCGTCCATCGACCTCGCATCGAGCGCGGCGCAGGCAGCCTGGTGAATTTTCCCCTGGGAGTCGGCGTTCGCCTCGGCTGCTGCCAGCAGGTTTTTTTCGCGGGCGGTCAGCGCGTGCAGTTCGCGCTGCAGCCTGTCCAGCATGAACCGCTGCATGTCCGCAACGCCATCGCCCAGATTCCTGTCCGCCGGGACAAGCCTGGCCATAACATCGGGACGTTCGTTCAGGAACCCGGGATGCTGTTTCAGCCACTCGGCCACGGCGTCGGAAGAAATTGCAGCCGTTCTCAGGGCCTTGGCGTCTTCGGTGTTGCCGGTCATACGCGTGATCCTGTTGGTGACGGGTTTCCCGGTTCAGTCGTCGAGAATCGACTGGCCGGTTTTCTCCCAGTCGGCAAGGAAGGCGGCCAGCCCTGCATCCGTCAGCGGATGCTTGTAGAGCTGTCGCAAAACGTTAGGCGGCATGGTCGAGACATGCGCGCCCATGCGAGCGGCCTCGACCAGGTGCATCGGGCCGCGGATCGAGGCTACAAGCACCTCTGTCTTGAAGTTTTCATACTGGTTGTAGATTTCGCAGATATCGGCGATCAAATTCATGCCGTCCGTGCTGATGTCATCGAGGCGGCCAACGAAGGGTGAAATAAAGCTCGCCCCGGCTTTGGCGGCGAGGATCGCCTGCCCCGGCGAAAAGCACAGCGTCACATTGACCATATGCCCGTCGTCGCTCAGCGCCTTGCAGGTCTTTAACCCATCGGGCGTCAGCGGAACTTTCACCGCGATGTTGGGCGCGAGCTTGACCAGCTTCTGCCCTTCCTTAAGCATTGTCTCGAAATCCGTTGCGGTTACTTCGGCGCTGACGGGGCCCGGCACCATCTCGCAGATTTCCTTCACCACATCGAGAAACTTGCGGCCCGTCTTGGCGACCAGCGACGGGTTGGTGGTGACGCCATCCACCAGACCGGTGGCGGCAAGGTCGCGAATTTCGTCCGTATCGGCGGTATCGACAAAGAATTTCATGGCTGTCCGAGGCTCGTTTTCTGATGAATCCTGAGATGAATTTCGATTTCACGCGGTCCTTCGAAGGGCGGATTGGCCCGTCCGCGAACCCGCTATAAAGTCTAGTCCATGGCACAGGGGCATGCTACCGGCGACAGCAGTACTTCCGGCGGCCGCGTCAGCGTGTTGCTGCCGCTGCCGCTGAGCGGGGCCTATGACTACCGCGTTCCTGAAAATCTGCATGTAAAGACGGGCGATATCGTCACGGTCCCGCTGGGAAACCGGCAGGTCCGCGGAGTCGTCTGGGGCGCAGGCAGCGAGGAAGTCGCGGACGAAAAGCTCAAGGAAATCATTGAGCTATCCCATCTCCCGCGGCTCGCAGATCCGCTAAGACGTCTTATCGACTGGGTCGCCGCCTATACGCTGTCGCCGCCCGGCGCGGTACTGAGAATGACCCTTAACGTGCCGTCCGCTCTGGACCCGCCAAAGGCCTCAACCGCCTACCTGCCAGCTTTGGATCCTGCCCGGCTGATGGAAGGCGATTCGCGAATCAGGATGACGGAATCGCGGCGCAAGGTACTGGCGTCGCTGGCGGACGGTCCACCGCGTTCGGCGGCGGAAATCGGCAGGGCTGCCGGCGTCAGCGCCTCCGTCGTCCGTGGCATGGCGGATATCGGGTTGCTGAAACCGGTTTCGGTGACGCCGTCCATCGATCTCCCGGTTCCCGACTGGCAACGGCGCGGACCTGTCCTGTCGGATGCGCAGGCGAAAGCCGCGACGTCGCTCGTTTGCGATGTCGAACGGTCGGGCGGGGAGGACGGCTTTTCCGTGACATTGCTCGACGGCGTCACCGGTTCGGGCAAGACGGAAGTCTATTTTGAAGCGATTGCTGCGGCGCTGGCGAAGGACGAACAGGTGATGGTGCTGTTGCCCGAGATCGCTCTGACGGCGCAATGGCTCGAACGGTTTAACAGACGCTTCGGGGCGTCGCCACTTGAATGGCATTCGGATCTGACCGGCGCGGAACGGAGGCTTGGCTGGCAGGCGGTGATCGCGGGCGAGGCGAAAGTCGTGGTCGGCGCGCGCTCCGGCCTGTTTCTGCCTTTTCCCGAACTCGGCCTGATCGTTATCGACGAGGAGCATGACCCGTCCTTCAAGCAGGAGGACGGGGTGATCTACAACGCGCGCGACATGGCGGTGGTCCGCGCGCAGCTCGGCAGGATCCCCATCGTGCTGGCGTCTGCGACCCCGTCCCTGGAGACGTCGGTCAATGCCGATAGCGGACGCTACCGGCGCGTGCGGCTGCCCGAGCGCCATGGCGGCGCAAGCCTTCCTGACATTGTTCCTGTCGACATGCGCGAAGAGGAGATGGATCGGCAGAGCTGGCTGTCGCCGACGCTGCAGGGCGCCATCGCGCAGACCCTTGCCGCCGGCGAACAGACAATGCTGTTCCTTAACCGGCGCGGTTATGCTCCGCTGACGCTTTGTCGCCAGTGCGGACACAGGCTCGAATGTCCCAACTGCACGGCCTGGCTGGTCGAGCACCGTCTCGAAGGCCGTCTCGAATGTCACCATTGCGGGCTGTCGGTCCGGCCGCCCGAGACCTGCCCGAAATGCGATGCTGCGGACACGCTGGCGGCGTGCGGGCCGGGAGTCGAGCGGCTGGCCGAAGAGGTGGCCGAGCGTTTCCCCCAGTCGCGCTTCGCGGTAATGGCAAGCGATACACTGCAGGGACCGGCTGCTGCGGCGCGACTGGTGCAGCGGATGCAGGCGCGCGATATCGATATCCTGATCGGTACGCAGGTCATGGCGAAAGGGCATCATTTTCCATTCCTGACGCTGGTCGGCGTGATCGATGCCGACCTCGGTCTTGCCGGCGGCGATCTGCGCGCCTCCGAACGGACGTTCCAGCTTCTTCACCAGGTCTCCGGTCGTGCCGGTCGTGAGGACCGGCCCGGTACGGTGCTGCTGCAGACTTTTCAGCCGGATCATGCCGTGATGCAGGCGCTGGCGTCGGGCGACCGCGACAGGTTTCTCGAATCGGAACGGCGGGAACGCGAACGCCACACCATGCCGCCTTACGGAAGGCTGGCCGCCCTGATCGTGTCGGGGCCCGACGGGCGGCGGGTCGAAGACACGGCGAGAGCGCTTGCGCGGTCGCGTCCTGCGGACAGTCGCGTTCAGGTGCTGGGGCCGGCCCCGGCTCCGATGTCGATCCTGCGCGGTCGGCACAGGATGCGGCTGCTCGCGAAGGCGCCGCGCGACGTCAACATGCAGGCCTTCCTGCGTAGCTGGTTGCAGCAAATGCGACCATCAGGCGGGGTTCGCATCCAGGTCGATGTCGATCCGTACAGTTTCATGTAGGTCTGACGAATTCCCTTTCCGGGCCGAGCTGGGAAAATTAAATACCGCACCAAACTCAGGCTTCTTTGCTAGGCTTGGCGCTGAGCCGATATGACAGTTGCAAAGAACAGTTTCTACGACGAGTGGTACGGCGTTGATGGGACGCCGCGCGAACTTGTGCGCGAACTCGACCGATGGCTCTCGGGCGTTCCGGTCTCCGATCTGGGGCGCCGGCGGGAAGAGGCCGATCTTCTGTTTCGCCGGCTCGGCATCACCTTCATCGTTTACGGTCGCGAAGAGGCGACGGAGAGGCTGATACCGTTTGACGTCGTCCCGCGCGTGTTCGACGCGGAAGAGTGGGATTTCATCGAGCGGGGAGCGATCCAGCGCGTTCGCGCCATCAACCAGTTCCTCCACGATATCTATCACGATCGAGAGATCGTTCGCGCCGGCGTGGTGCCGTCAGATCTCATTCTCGCAAACGAGTTCTATCAGCCGCAGATGATCGGGTTCACGCCGCCCGGTAATATCTACACGCATATTTCCGGTATCGATCTGGTCCGGGTCGGTGAAAAGGAATTCTACGTTCTGGAGGACAATCTGCGGTCCCCATCCGGTGTTTCCTAAATGCTGGAAAACCGCGAAGTCATGATGCGGCTGTTCCCGGATCTGTTCGCGCGTTTTCCGATCAGGCCGGTCAATCACTATTCCGACGATTTGTTGCGTAACCTGCGTTCGTTGGCGCCGCAGGCTACCGATGAGCCGACCGTCGTAGTGCTGACCCCCGGGTTTTATAACAGCGCCTATTTCGAACATTCGTTCCTGGCGGACCAGATGGGGGTCGAGCTTGTCGAGGGGCGCGATCTGTTCGTCCGCGACGGGTTCCTCTATATGCGAACGACCGAGGGCCCGCGGCGGGTCGATGTGATCTATCGGCGGATCGATGACGATTTTATTGACCCGCTGGCATTTAACCCGTCATCCATGCTGGGGGTTCCCGGTCTTCTGTCGGTCTATCGCAGCGGCAACGTGACTATCTCCAACGCCATGGGAACGGGCGTCGCCGATGACAAGTCGGTCTACCTTACGTGCCCGACATCATCAAATTCTACCTGGACGAGGCCCCGATCCTGAACAACGTACCGACCTACATGCTGCGGCGGCCGGACGACCTCGCCTATGCGCTTGATCATCTCGACGAGCTGGTCACCAAGGAGGTTCACGGCGCGGGCGGTTACGGAATGCTGGTCGGGCCGGCTGCGACAAAGGATGAGATCGAAGCCTATCGCGCGCGAATCGAGGCAGACCCTGCCGGATTTATTTCCCAGCCGACGCTGTCGCTGTCGACCTGTCCGACCTTCGTCGATGCAGGAATTGCGCCGCGCCATGTCGATCTGCGTCCCTATGTGCTGGCGGGGGAAAGCTATTCCCTCGCACCGGGCGGGCTGACCCGCGTCGCCCTGACCGAGGGGTCGCTGGTGGTGAATTCATCGCAGGGCGGCGGCACCAAGGACACCTGGGTGCTGGGAGCCTGACCATGCTGGGGCGAACGGCGGACTCTCTGTACTGGATGGCGCGCTATGCGGAGCGCGCCGAAAATGTCGCGCGTATGCTCGATGTCGGGTTGCGGATGGGGCTTATTCCGTCGAGTCCGGAAACGCAGGTTTCGGCGTGGCATTCGACGCTGGAGATCGCGGGCGTCAACGAGGATTACGAGAACCGATATGGTGCGGTGGACCAGGAAAATGTCGTCCGCTACATGTCGGTCGACTGGGACAACCCGTCGAGCATCTGGTCCTGCCTTCGGGCTTCGCGCGAAAACGCCCGCGCGCTGCGCGGCACTATCACCACGGAGATGTGGGAAGCGGTCAACGCTACCTGGCTCGATTTTCGCGATATCGACGGGAACGTCCTGCTCGGTACCGGCTCGAGACAGTTCTTCGATCTGGTCAAGGAACGAGCCAACCTGTTCAGGGGCGTGACGAACAGCACCATACTGCAGGATGACGGTTACGCCTTCGTCCGGCTGGGCTATGCGCTGGAACGGGCCGGCAATACGGCCCGGTTGCTCGATTCGAAATATCACGTTCTGCTGCCCAGTGTGGAAGATGTGGGCGGGGCCGTAGATTACTATCAATGGGGAGCGCTGTTGCGCTCGGTCAGCGCCTTCCGGGCGTATCACAAGATTTACAGCAACGTGATCGAGCCTGCGCGGGTTGCAGAACTTCTGATCATGCGACCCGATATGCCCCGCTCTCTGCGGTCCTGCCTCAATGAAACCTGCTCTGCGCTGGATTTGCTGTGTATGGGCCGACCCTACGAATGCCGGCGACTCGCGGGAGAGCTTCACGCCGATATTGCCTATGGAAGAATGTCGGAAATTTTAGGGCGTGGACTCCATGAATTTCTCACCGAGGCGGTCGAGCGCTGCACGGCGCTGGGTACGCAGCTTCAGCGCGATTTCATGATGCTTGCCTGAACGAAAGCCGAGCCATCATGCGAATTTCCATCGAGCATAAAACAACCTATCGCTATCACGGCGAGGTTACGCATACGGCGCAATATCTGCGGCTGACGCCGGCGACCAACGCCAGCCAGCGGGTCATCGAATGGTCGATCCAGGCAGGTGGGCAGCTGACGCCCTGGCGCGACGCATACGGCAATTTCTGTCACACGCTGGTGGTCGAGAGGCCGACCAGGGAAATTGTCGTGACCGCGAAGGGACGGGTTGATACCGATGACAGGGCCGGCGTGTTGCCGCCGGATGAGGCGGAGATTCCACCCCAGGTGTTTATGCGCCCCACGCCATTAACACGTCCCAATGCGGCGTTGCGCGCCTTTGCGGGCGATTTCTCAGGGGCGCTCGCCGACGACGCCGTCGCCGGGCTTCACGGTCTCATGCTGAAAATCCGCGACGAAATCGAATACCGGGACGGTGCAACGCACGTACAGTCGACAGCCGCCGAAGCCTTCGAGCACAAGGCGGGGGTGTGTCAGGACCATGCCCATATCTTCATCGCCTGTTGCCGGGCGCTCGGGGTGCCGGCGCGCTATGTCAGCGGGTACCTGTATGACGGCGCGCAGGACGCACCCTATACCGCCAGCCATGCATGGGCGGCGGCCTGGGTCGAGTCGCTCGGCTGGGTGGCGTTCGATATCGCCAACCGCATCAGCGCCGGCGAGCTGCATATCGGTGTCGCGCACGGGCTCGATTACCTGGACGCCGCGCCTGTCCGCGGTGTGCGAACCGGCGGTGACGACGTCGAAGATATGGAAGTCGCGATTCGCGTCGCCGAAGCGGTCCAATAACGGTTGCGCGCCTGCCGGACCGCTCGTAGAAGAGTTCGGCACACCTCCTGAGGCTCTTTTGACATGACCTACTGCGTCGGAATCTTGCTGCGCGACGGCCTGATATTCGCTGCCGATTCCCGGACCAATGCGGGGCTGGACAATATTTTCACCTTCCGCAAGCTGGCGAAAATTGAACAGCCAGGCGACCGGTTCATGGCGATTCTGACCGCCGGAAACCTTGCCACGTCGCAGGCCGTGGTCAGCATGGTGAGCGAGCGGCTTGAAGAGGGCACCGAGGAAACCAGCCTCTACAAGGTCCCGACCATGTTCGGTGCGGCGCGAATCCTGGGAAACGCGTTACGCGAAGTAGTCGATGCCGATGGCGACTATATCCGGGCGGAACATGCCGACCCGTCGGCCAGCTTTATTCTCGGCGGACAGATCAGGGGCCGGCCGATGCGGCTGTTTCATATCTATTACGCGGGTAATTTTATTGAAGCGACGAAGGAGACGCCGTTCATGCAGATCGGCGAAACCAAGTACGGCAAGCCGATTCTCGATCGGGTCGTCGAGTATGACATGCCGCTCGACCGCGGGGCCAAGGCAGCTCTGATCAGCTTCGATTCGACGATGCGAAGCAATCTTTCCGTCGGGCTTCCCCTTGACCTTGTGGTCTATCGTGAGGGCGCCCTCGGCGTTTCGCATCACCAGGATATCGGTCATGACAACGAATATTTCCATAATTTGAGGGAAGATTACGGAGCCCGTCTGCTCGATGTTTTCAACGGTCTCCCCAACCCTGATATCGACTGATATCGACACCCAGGCGGCACTTGAAAACACGCTTATTCTGGGCCCTTTCGGCGGGTTGCATGGCCCTTGTGAGTGTGTTAGCTAAAGCCGCCTTCACGGGGCGGCGCGCAGGCAGTCAGGCTGTAAACCCGGTCTTCTGCATTTCGTGCCTAAAGTCAAATACTTAATAGATGTTTCGCCTCTAGCAGAGCACCCAAAGGCTGAACGAGTGGCATCCAAACAGACAGACGTGTCAGGCGTCGCGGGACGATATGCGGCGGCGCTCTTCGAACTGGCGCAGGAAAGGTCAGAGATCGATGCGGTCGGCGAGGAGCTGTCCCAGCTTCTGACGCTAATCGACGAATCGGCTGATTTCCGCCGATTCCTGCAGTCGCCCCTGTTTTCACGAGACGAGCAGAGCAAGGCGATGGCGGCAATCGTCGAAAAGGGCGGTATGTCGACGCTTGTCGGCAATGTACTTGGCGTCATCGCGTCCAAGCGTCGGCTCTTCGCGCTCGAAGACATCATTCGCGCCTACCAGGCGCTGGTCTCTGCCCATCGGGGCGAAATCGCCGCCGAGGTGACAACGGCGCAGCCGCTCAGCGACGCGAGTCGTGAGGCGGTCGAACAGGCTCTCAAGACGGCCGTAGGGTCCGCCGTAACGGTGGAAACCTCGGTTGATCCGGAATTGCTCGGCGGCATGGTCGTGCGCGTTGGTTCGCGCATGGTCGATTCGTCGCTGCGCACCAAACTTCAAAGACTTCAACTCGCCATGAAAGGGGCTGCGTGATGGATATCCAGGCAGCAGAAATCTCCGCCGTTCTCAAGGAGCAGATTTCGAACTTCGGCAACGAAGCCGAAGTCGCCGAGGTCGGACAGGTCCTGTCCGTCGGTGACGGCATCGCCCGTATCTACGGGCTCGACAATGTACAGGCAGGCGAACTCGTCGAATTCCCGGGCGGCATCGCCGGGATGGCGCTGAACCTGGAAACAGACAATGTCGGCGTCGTGATTTTCGGTGACGACCGGACGATCAAGGAAGGCGACACGGTCAAGCGTACGGGCTCGATCGTCGATGTGCCTGTCGGCGAAGCGCTGCTTGGCCGCGTGGTCGACGGCCTTGGCAACCCGATTGATGGCAAGGGACCGATCGAAACGACCGAACGGTCGCGGGTGGACGTGAAGGCGCCCGGCATTATTCCGCGTAAATCGGTCACCGAACCGATGCAGACCGGCCTCAAGGCGATCGACAGCCTGATTCCCGTCGGTCGCGGCCAGCGCGAACTGATTATTGGCGACCGGCAGACGGGAAAGACTGCCGTCGCAATCGATACCATTCTCAATCAGAAGACCGTCAACGCCGGCGACGACGAATCGAAAAAGCTCTACTGCATCTATGTCGCGATCGGTCAGAAGCGCTCGACGGTCGCGCAGATCGTCAAGGCGCTCGAAGACAATGGTGCGATGGAGTATTCGATCGTGGTCGCGGCGACCGCATCTGAACCCGCGCCGATGCAGTACCTCGCGCCCTATACCGGTTGCGCGATGGGCGAATGGTTCCGCGACAACGGCAAGCATGCGCTGATCATCTACGACGATCTGTCGAAACAGGCGGTTGCCTATCGTCAGATGTCGCTTCTGCTGCGCCGCCCGCCGGGACGCGAAGCCTATCCGGGCGACGTGTTCTATCTGCATTCTCGCCTGCTGGAGCGCGCCGCGAAAATGAGTGACGAGCACGGCGGCGGGTCGCTGACCGCGTTGCCGATCATTGAGACCCAGGCAGGCGACGTGTCGGCCTATATTCCGACCAACGTGATTTCGATTACCGACGGTCAGATCTTCCTGGAGACCGACCTGTTCTACTCAGGCATCCGGCCGGCGGTGAATGTCGGCCTGTCGGTGAGCCGCGTCGGTTCCGCCGCGCAGGTCCGCGCGATGAAACAGGTTGCCGGGTCGATCAAGCTGGAACTGGCGCAGTATCGCGAAATGGCGGCCTTTGCGCAGTTCGCTTCCGATCTCGATGCTTCCACGCAGCGTCTTCTCAACCGGGGCGAACGTCTCACCGAGCTTCTGAAGCAGCCGCAATATTCGCCGCTGCCCGTGGAGGAACAGGTGGTCGCGATCTTTGCCGGCGTCAACGGTTATCTCGATTCACTACCGGTTACGGCTGTGACCCGCTTCGAAGAAGGGCTGATGTCGGATATTCGCAGCAACCATGCTGATATTCTTGCCGACATCCGCGAGAAGCTCGAGCTGACCGGCGAGACGTCGGAAAAGCTGAAAGCAGCCTGCGAAGCCTACGCCAAGTCATTCATCGACAGCTGATCGGGCAGAACCGACAGACAGACTGAAGGAAAGGGTCTGACGCCCGATGCCGAGCCTTAAAGATCTCCGGATCCGGATTAACAGCGTCAAATCGACGCAGAAGATCACGTCCGCCATGAAGATGGTGGCGGCGGCCAAGCTACGTCGCGCTCAGGAGCAGGCGGAAGCGGCGCGGCCCTATTCCGAAAGAATGGCCCGTATGCTGAACTCTCTGGCCAGCGGCACGGCGCAGTCCGCCGGCGGGCCTGCGCTGCTGGCTGGAACCGGAAAGAGCGATGTTCACCTGATCGTAGTGATGACGTCGGACCGCGGCCTTTGCGGCGGGTTCAACGGTTCTATCGTCCGCGGCGTGCGTCAGCGCGTCAGGGCACTTCGCCAGGACGGCAAGGAAGTCAAACTTCTCTGTGTCGGTCGCAAGGGCAGGGACCTGCTGCGCCGTGAGTTCCGGTCGTTGATCGTCGACAGCTATGAAGATATTGCCCGCCCGACGCTGACCTTCGGCGTTGCGAAGAAAATCGCGGATCGGATACTCCAGATGTTCGAGGGCGGCGAGATCGATGTCTGCACGGTGGTCTACAACCAGTTCAGGTCGGTGATTTCCCAGGTCGTTACCGGAGAGCAGCTGATACCGTTCTCGGTCGAAGATGCTGGCGAGGCCAAAGAGACGGTCGATGGCGCCGGTGGCGGTCCGCAGGGAAGCTACGAATTCGAACCCGACGAGGAAGGAATTCTGGAAGACCTGCTGCCGCGTAATCTTGCGGTGCAGATCTATCACGCCCTGCTTGAGAATGCGGCGTCCGAGCACGGCGCCCGCATGACGGCGATGGACAACGCGACCCGCAATGCAGGCGAAATGATCGACCGGCTGACACTGACCTATAACCGGACGCGTCAGGCGGTCATTACAAGCGAACTTATTGAAATTATTTCCGGCGCAGAAGCCCTTTAGGGGCGGTGTCGGCAAACGAGCGAGGATGGATTATGGCGGATAGCACCAATAATGTCGGCAGGATTACCCAGGTCATGGGCGCGGTGGTCGATGTGCAGTTCGATGGGCAGTTGCCCAACATTCTGAACGCACTTCACACCAAGGCGGATTACGGCACGCTGGTGCTGGAAGTCGCGCAGCATCTCGGTGAATCGACGGTGCGCACCATCGCCATGGACTCCACGGAAGGTCTGGTTCGCGGCCAGGAAGTCGAGGATACCGGCGATCCCATCAGCGTACCGGTCGGCCCCGAGACGCTTGGCCGTATTCTCAACGTAGTCGGCGAGCCGGTGGACGAGCGTGGTCCGGTCGAGACCCAGAACCGTCTCCCGATCCATCGTGCGGCTCCGGAATTCATCGAGCAGTCGACCGAAACCGAAGTGCTCGTCACGGGTATCAAGGTGGTGGATCTGCTCGCGCCATATGCGCGTGGCGGCAAGGTCGGGCTGTTCGGCGGCGCCGGCGTCGGCAAGACCGTGCTGATCATGGAACTGATCAACAACATCGCGAAGGCGCATGGCGGCTATTCTGTGTTCGCCGGTGTCGGCGAGCGGACGCGCGAGGGCAACGATCTCTATCACGAGATGATCGAGTCCGGCGTTATCAATCTCGAAGGCGATTCGAAAGCCGCCCTGGTTTACGGCCAGATGAACGAGCCGCCGGGCGCCCGCGCCCGGGTCGCGCTGACCGGCCTGACGCTGGCGGAATATTTCCGCGATGCCGAAGGGCAGGATGTGCTGCTGTTCGTCGACAACATCTTCCGCTTTACCCAGGCGGGCTCGGAAGTGTCCGCGCTGCTGGGCCGCATCCCGTCGGCGGTGGGGTACCAGCCGACGCTGGCGACCGACATGGGCGCCCTGCAGGAGCGAATCACCACCACCAACAAGGGATCGATCACCTCGGTTCAGGCCATTTACGTCCCGGCCGACGATCTGACCGACCCTGCGCCGGCGACCTCGTTTGCGCATCTGGACGCCACGACGGTGCTGTCCCGCCAGATCGCGGAACTTGGTATTTATCCGGCGGTCGATCCGCTCGATTCGACCTCTCGTATTCTCGACCCGCGCATTCTCGGCGAGGATCATTACCGATGCGCCCGCGCGGTGCAGGAGGTTCTGCAGCGCTACAAGAGCCTCCAGGACATCATCGCCATTCTCGGGATGGACGAGCTTTCAGAAGAGGACAAGCAGGTCGTGTCCCGCGCGCGGAAGATCCAGCGCTTCCTGTCGCAGCCCTTCCACGTCGCCGAAGTGTTCACCGGTTTCCCCGGCGTGCTGGTAAGCCTCGAAGACACCATCAAGGGTTTCCAGGGGCTGGTTGACGGCGAGTATGACGACCTTCCCGAGGCGGCTTTCTATATGGTCGGCACGATCGAGGAAGCCATCGACAAGGCCAAGAAGATGGCGGCGGAAGCCGCCTGATTCAGGCCCACCGGATACGGAGATAAGACGCAATGGCCGATCAGGTGCAGTTCGAACTGGTGGCGCCCGAAAGCCTTCTCGTTTCGGATGCCTTCGATATGATCGTGGTGCCGGGAGCCGAGGGCGATTTCGGCGTGCTGCCTCGCCATGCGCCGATGATTTCCACTGTTCGTACCGGCGTTATCTCGATCTACGAGAACAATGCTGTATCGAAACGGGTATTCGTTTCGGGCGGGTTTGCCGAGGTAACGCCCGAACGCTGCACCGTGCTGGCCGATGAAGCCGTTCTGCTCGATGACGCGGACTGGTCGGCGATCGAAGACCGGGTCCGCGCGGCGGAAGAGGCCGTGAATGACGCCAAAGAAGGCGATCGGGCTGCGGCAGAGGCCGAGCTGAAGATTGCCCGCGCTCTACTGGCGGCTTTCGATCGGGCGGCCTGACCCCTTTCATCCGCTTCCCTGCCGGCCCAAACGGGGTCGCGATAGGAATCCCGAACGATCTGTGTAAGACTGGCATTTAAGCCGGATGCCATGGCTCGCGTTCGTAACAAGTAGATTTCGGGGGGGTATCATGACGAATTTGCGTCTTTCGTTCACGCTGGTCTTGCTGGCCGGTTTGCTGTCGGTCGGCTTTGGCGGCGATGCATTTGCTCAGGAAGCATCGAAAATTTCAGGCGCCGATACGGCGTGGATCATGACCGCGACCGCACTGGTGCTCTTCATGACGATGCCGGGGCTCGCGCTCTTCTATGGCGGCCTGGTCCGGTCGCGCAGTGTCCTGTCGGTTCTCATGCACTGTTCGGCGATCTGCTGCCTGATGTCGGTTTTGTGGCTGATTGTGGGTTACAGCCTTGCGTTCGGAGATGGCGGCGCAGCAAACGCCTGGATCGGTGGATTCGGTAAGGCGTTTCTCTCCGGTGTCGGAACGGACGCGGCATCGGGCACCATTCCCGAGATCGTATTTTTCGCCTTCCAGATGACGTTCGCCATTATCACGCCGGCGCTCATCGTCGGGGCCTATGTCGAACGCATCACCTTTCCCGCAGTCCTGCTGTTCAGCGGCCTATGGCTTTTGATCGTCTATGTCCCCGTGACGCACTGGATCTGGGGCGGCGGCTGGCTGGCCGATATGGGCGTCATGGATTTTGCCGGCGGGCTGGTTGTCCATCTGACGGCCGGAATTTCCGCGTTAGTGATTGCCAGGATGCTTGGCCCCCGGCGCGGATTTCCACGCGAGGTCTCCCCCCCGCACAATCCCGGGATGGTCATGATCGGCGCGGCGATGCTCTGGGTCGGCTGGTTCGGTTTTAACGGCGGCAGCGCGCTCGGGGCGAATGGCGGTGCAGGGATGGCGATCACGGTGACCCATATTTCCGCCGCGGTCGCGTCATTGACCTGGATGACGATCGAATGGATGAAATACGGCAAGCCCAGCCTCGTGGGTTTCGTAACAGGCACCATTGCCGGACTGGCCACGATCACACCGGCTTCGGGCTTCGTCGGACCCGTTGGCGCCCTGGTCCTCGGCGTGATGGCCAGCATTATCTGTTATGTCCTTGTCGGCCTTGTGAAGAACGCTCTGAAGATCGACGATTCGCTCGATGTGTTTGCGGTCCACGGCGTCGGCGGGTTGACAGGTACGATCATGACCGCCTTCCTGGCCGCACCGTCAATGGGCGGTCTCGGGTTCGCCAAGGACGGCATGACAATGGGCAGTCAGCTCTATGTTCAGATCGTCGGGGCTCTGGCGACGGCAGCGATCGCGTTGATCGGCAGCATTGTTATCCTGATGATCGTGAAAGCAATTACGCCGCTCCGTGTGAACGAGGAAGATGAGACCGAAGGACTCGACATCACCTCGCATGGCGAACGCGGTTACAATCTTTGATCGGTCGGTTGTAAGAGCCGGACAGATTCGGGGGACAGACCATGAAACTGATTATTGCGGTTATCAAACCTTCCAAGCTCGACGAGGTGCGTGAGGCGTTGTCGCCGCTGGGCGTCAGCGGCATGACGGTCAGCGAGGTCAAGGGGTTCGGCCGGCAGGGCGGGCACACCGAGATTTATCGTGGCGCTGAATACGAGATTCATTTCGTACCCAAGATCAAGATCGAGATAGCGGTTCCCGACGAAGTCGCGGAACGGGTGATTTCGACGCTTCGAGAGAGTGCCAATACGGGCAAAATTGGGGATGGCAAGATCTTCGTGCTGGATGTTGCCGATGCGGTTCGCATCCGTACCGGAGAAACCGGTTCGGAAGCGCTGTGACCGATACGCACTCTGGCCGATAAGTCCACTACCGATACAGCGCTCAGCCGCGCGTTCCCCGTACGTCAGCCAGGCTGCCGAACGCTTCGACAATGGCGTCGTATAGCGGTCGCTTGAAATCAACGATCAGAGCCGGGATTTCATTAAGTTCGACCCAGCGCCATGCGCGGAATTCCGGGTGGGCGGTATTCAGGTCGATTTCGTCATCGTCCCCCGTAAAACGCAAGGCCACCGGTTTGACTCGCTGCCCGCGGTAGCGGCCTTTTCCCGGCGTCCGGTCGACATTTTCCGGCCAGTCGTACGTGACCCATGTCGTGGCTTCCTTGAGCATGACGGCCGACCCGGTGCCGATTTCTTCGGCCATTTCCCGGAACGCGGCCTCCGCGGGAGTTTCCCCTGCATCGATGCCCCCCTGCGGTAATTGCCAGCAGGGTTCGTCAACATCGTTGCGTTCGGCGACCAGAACCTGTCCATCATTGTTGAACAGCGTGATCGCGACACAGGGACGGTAGTCGGTGTCGGTCACGAATCGAAACCCGTCTGAACGATTTCCGTCATCCGCCGCGTCGAGCGAGCGCGGAGACCGGCGCAAGCGCAAAGCCGCGTTTCGAAACTTCGCGGCTCCACAATGAAAGGCGTTCCAGGGTCACGGGATAGGGGTACGCCATTGCCACGGCCTGGCCCTGGCGTCTGGCCAGATTTTCAAGTTCCCTGAGCTGGCTTTCGATGGCCGGACGCGACGCGCGCTGGTCAAGATACAGCGCGTTTCCGGCATAGGGGATGCGAACGAGCTTGGCCATCTCGCCCACAAGCGTGGTCGCGGCGGTTTCGCTTTCCAGATAAAGGAGCCCGCGCCGTCGTAGCTGTTCGAGGACAAGATTCATATGGCTATGCGTGCGTGCGAATCGCGATCCCATATAGCTCGCGACGCCGATATATCCGCTACTGCGCGACAGGACCCATTCCAGCCGGTCGATATTGGCTTTCGGGTCGAGAGTGGTCAGCAGTCCTTTGGGGCCGGGGTCGAACTGCGGATAGTTGGTCGGTTCCATCGGCAGCATCATCAGGACTTCGTGCCCCGCAAGACGGGCTTCCGAGATATGTTTTTTCAGGTTGTCCGCGTAGGGCGAAAAGGCAAGCGTGATCGCCCCGGGCAGCCCCTGAATGGCAGTCTGCGTCGCTGACGCGCTTTGTCCTACGCCGTACAGGACGACCGATACGCGCGGGCGTCGATCGCTCTGATCGAAGGGCCTTGCATAAACCCGCCAAGCTTCGCGACCGTCCTGTCCGACAATCGGCAACGGGCCCTGGCGGGACGTTTCGATCAGCGCGGGATCGGGAGCCTTCCGTAGCGCCGCGCTGCGGGGCGGCGGCGGCAATTTCGGCGCGGTCGCCGGCAACGGAGGCGCGGTGACGGCGCCGGAAGCCGGGTCCGCCGGTTGCGGCTCCGGCTTCTTCTCTCTCGCTTTCGCTGGCGTGGCGGATGGAGGAGACGCCGATACTTCCGGCTTGCCGGGCTCGGCCGGCGACGATTCCGGCGTCGGCGGCGCAGGCGGAGCGGGGTTCTCAACGGCTTTCGGTGTTTCGACGGGGGGCGCTGACGGCGTCGTCGGTGAGTCCTGCGGCGTTGGCTGGGCGGATTGCCTTCCGGTTGTCGCAGGATCGTCCGCCGTTTGTGACGACACCGGTTCAGGCGCAGCTTTCAGCGGTTCAGTCGCGGCTGTCCCGGGTTCAGGCCTGCCGGGTTCAGGCGAGCCGGGTTCAGGCCTGTCCTGCTGGTCGAGCGGCGGCTGTTCGGGCTTCGCCGTGTCCGGTTTCGGTTCTTCGATGACCGCCATGTCGCCTGGAGACAGCGCCGATTCTTCCGGCACCGGGGACATCAGGACCCAGAGCGCCATCCCCGCCGTAGAAATTACGGCGATCGCAAGCAGGGTCGCCGGCAGTCGAATTCCCCACCGCCGGCGCGTAAGCCCGTTACCCTCGACCATCTGCTTCCGATCGGCTGGCGTCGGACGACGTCAGCCTTTCCGATGTCCCTTCAGTTTCTGACCCGCTGGTTGTACAGCGCTATACCCGCAATAATGTCGAGCGCTCGCCGAAGCTGGTAGTCAAACGGCTTCGCTTCCGGCGCCTTCTTCTCGGCAGCTGGTTTCTCTGCGGTCTCAGCGGGTTCTTCCGGCTTTTTTGTGTTGTCCAGTGCGCCCCGAAGGTCTTCTTCCCGCCGCCTTTGCGCGTTGTCTACATCTTCCAGCTTGGCTTGCCGGACCTCGATATCCGGTTCGATTCCCTTGGCCTGGATCGACCTGCCGGAAGGCGTGTAGTAGCGGGCGGTCGTTAACCGGATAGCGCCATGTCCCGAAAGCGGCATGATCGTCTGCACCGAGCCTTTTCCGAAGGTTCGCGTCCCGAGAACGATGGCGCGACGGTGATCCTGCAGCGCGCCGGCAACGATTTCCGATGCTGACGCCGAGCCGCCATTGACCAGCACCACCATCGGCAGTTTTTCCGCGAGATCGCCTGGTTTTGCGTTATGCCGCGTCGCGTCGTCGGCCCGGCGAGACCGGGTCGAGACGATTTCACCCCGGTCGAGGAAGGCGTCGGAAATCTTGATCGCCTGGTCGAGGAGCCCCCCTGGATTATTGCGGAGGTCCAGAACGATGCCTTTCAGCTTCGAGCCAAGCTTTTCCTTGATCTTCTTCATGCCCGATTCGAGCCCGTCATAGGACTGCTCGCTGAACGAAGTTATCCGGATATAGCCAACATCGCCTTCCGTCCGCCAGCGGGTGGAGCGGATCCGGATATTGTCGCGGGTAATCGTCACGTCGAACGGTTCGCGGCCTTCGCGGCGGATTGTCAGCTTGATGTCCTCTCCGACCTTGCCGCGCATTTTCTCGACGGCCTGCGCCAGGGTAAGGCCCTGAACCGCCTCTTCGTCCAGGTGGGTAATCAGATCGCCGGATTGCAGTCCGGCGCGGAACGCCGGCGTGTCGTCGATCGGCGAGACTACCTTGACGAAGCCGTTCTCCATCGTGACCTCGATGCCGAGACCGCCGAACTCGCCCTTCGTCTGAACCTGCATGTCCTTGAAGCTTTTCGGGCTCATATAGCTGGAGTGCGGATCCAGAGACGTGAGCATGCCATTGATAGCGGCTTCGATCAGGTCTTCATCGCCGACCTGCTCCACGTAATCGGCGCGGACCCGTTCGAAAACGTCGCCGAACAGATCGAGTTGCCGATAGGTTTCCGAGCTGTTGTTCTGGGCGATGCCGCTGGCCGGGATCGCGAGAAAGGCAATAGCGGCTGCCGCCGTCATAATAGATCTGGAAATCATCCGTTTTTCCTGTTTCGTCGTGATGCTAGCCATGGCGTCGGATTGACCGGTTGGCCCCTGCGACGCAGTTCGAGATACAAGGTCGGCGCTTCGGCGCGCGTGGCAGGCATGACGCCAACCGGTTCGCCAGCGAGCACCGTATCGCCCACCACCGCATCGATTCGCTCCAGCCCTGCAAGAAGCAGATGATAGGCGCCACGATGCTCTATTATCAATAGTTTGCCCAGACCCTTGAACGGACCCGAAAAGACCACTCTTCCGCCCCGCGATGCCGTTACGGTCGCCCCGGGTATGGTCCGGATCGTTATGCCGTCGCTTTGCAACCCGTCTTTTTCCGACTTGAAGCGTCCGATAATGCTGCCGGGGACCGGCAGATTTCCGGCTCTGGGGAGGATGATACGCTCCCTGCCGTTCCTTGCGGTGGGGAGTGCCGCGACCTTCCGTTGATCCGAGCCCGAAGCCGGCGCGACGGCTTCGGGAGGCGCTGTTTCCCGATAGTCCTCACGAAAATTTGTCGATGCCGCGGGAGGGAGGGCGGGCTTCCTTGACAGGTCGTTCCGACGCCTTGCTTCGATTCTCGCCATGAGGTCGCGGAGATTTCGGGCTTCGCGGCCCAGCCGGTCGGCTTGCGCCGCCGCCTGTTTCTGTTCGTCGCGCGCGCCTCGCAATGCCTGTGCTTTCTGTGCGATGAGCTTTGCGAGAACAGTGCGTTCCCTGTCGATGGCGGCGCGTTCTTCGTCCAGCTGGCTGCGTGTTCGGATGAGTGAACTTCGAACATCGGAATACGATTTGAGATCCTCCGACAGCTCTCGCGCACGTTCGGAGACTGCCGGCACGGTGCTCTGCAGCAGGAGGGCGCTTCGGATTGTTTCCGCAGCGGGCGTCGGCATGGCGATCAGAGCCGTCGGCGCATTCAGGGCGAATCGTTGCAGCGCGGCGATCAGGGAGGCCAGCTGCTTGCGACGGGAATCGAGGGCGCTTCGCTTGATGGATTCGCTTGCGGTCAGGTCGCGCAAGGACGATTCGATGTTCTCTATCTTTGACGCACGAGCGCGCGCGCGCGACGCCACGGCGATAAGATCCTGTCGCAGCGCAGCGATTTCTTTCTCCGAGAGTTGGGCTTCCCGGGCGAGTCTGGCGGCGCGCCTGTTTGCGTCACGGAATGCTTTCTCGGTGGATCGAAGGGTCTCCGGTTTACCTTGTTCGGCCGGAATCGCTGTTTGCGCACGTACCGGAATGACCGCTGTCACGGCCATTAGCGTGGCGGTCGTGAGCGCCAGTCTGGCGGGTCCGAGAAGGTTACGCCGACGCGGTTTCAGTTTTCTGTCCTTCCGAAACGACCGGGCTGCCGATCAGCGACCGTCCCGTCATCTGTTCCGGGCGTTCCAGCCCCATGAGGTCCAGCAGCGTGGGCGCGACATCCGCCAGACGTCCATCCTGCAGGCCTTTTTCGCCGTCGCGGATGCTGGACAGGATGAGAGGCACCGGGTTGGTGGTATGCGAAGTCATCGGCGCGCCGGTTTCGTGGTCCGTCATGGTCTCGGCATTGCCATGGTCGGCCGTGATCAGCAGGGCGCCGCCCGCCGCCGATACGGCATCGTCCAGTCGGCCGAGGCACTCGTCCACCGTTTCGATCGCCGTGATCGCAGCGGACAGAATGCCGGTATGGCCTACCATGTCCGGGTTGGCGTAATTCACAAAGATAAAGTCGTACTGTTTCGATTCGATGGCTTCGACCAGCCGGTCGGTGACCTCGCGGGCCGACATTTCCGGCTGCAGGTCGTAGGTAGCGACCTTGGGGGAAGGAATCAGCGCGCGCTCCTCGCCCGGGTAGGGCGTTTCCACGCCGCCGTTGAAGAAAAACGTGACATGCGCGTATTTTTCGGTTTCGGCGATGCGGAACTGTTTCAGCCCGGCGTTCGAAACCAGCTCGGCGAAAATGGCATCCAGCGTCACCGGCGGGAACAGGCTGCTCATCCAGCCCGCCAAAGTCTCCGAATATTCCACCAGTCCAGCGGCTGCAGAAAACGAGACAGCGCGGCTCCGCCCGAACCCTTCGAACGCCGGATCCAGCATCGCTGTCAGGATTTCACGCGCACGGTCGGCCCGGAAATTGCCCATCAGTAAGCCGTCTCCGTCCCGCATGCCCGCATAATCGCCAATAACCGTCGGCAACACGAACTCGTCGCCGGTATCCGCCGCATAACTCGTCTCAATGGCCGCCATGGCGTCGCTGGCCTGCTCGCCCGACGCGGAAACCAGCGCTTCGTAAGCCTGCGACACGCGTTCCCACCTTTGGTCGCGGTCCATGGCGTAGAACCGGCCGGTAATAGTCGCAACCGTGACACCGTTCATGCCGGCGAGGGCGGCGAGAAAATCCTTCATATAGCCATCGGCGCTGCGCGGCGGCGTGTCGCGCCCGTCGAGAAAGGCATGGATGGCGACAGGGAGACCGGCTCCGCTGACGATGCCGGCCAGGGCAACGATCTGATCCTGGTGCGAATGGACGCCGCCCGGCGAAATCAGGCCCATAAGATGGCAGACGCCGCCGCTGGCGCGGAGCTTTCCGATGAACTCGGTCAGCGTACCATTGGACGAAAGCGACCCTTCTTCAATCGCGGCATCGATGCGACGGATATCCTGGTCGACGACCCGGCCGGCGCCGAGATTGAGATGCCCGACTTCGGAATTCCCCATCTGCCCCCCAGGCAGACCGACATCGGTTCCGCTCGTATCGAGAAAGGCGTGCGGTTTTTCGCGCCATAACCGGTCGAAGCAGGGTGTGTCGGCGAGGCGGATCGCGTTGTCCCGTTTATCGTCGCGCCAGCCCCAGCCATCCATAACGCAAAGGACTACCGGGCGCTGGCGGGGCGTAAATGTCATATTCGTCACCTGATTACCTGTGAACCGGCGCTCTCGCCGAATATTCCGGCCACTATAATCAATTTCAACGGTTTTTGGTTAGGAATTCACGAACGGTTCGCTTTATGCCGGGCTGTTTTTCCCGTGCAGGACAGGGCGCGGGACAAAAAGAAGGGCCGCCCCGGTGGAGCGGCCCTTCCATTGTCAGACCAAGGCCCTTCGAGAAGGACCGGAAACGTCGTCTCAGGCGATCCAAGTCCCTTCGGCGACGATCCAGATCTTCGCGGCCAATGGCCGTAATTGACAATGAGACACTGGATCACCTCCTTTCAATTGTTGAAACCGATTAAAACTATGGCCGTTGAGATTCCGGCCCGCAAGATGTTTTGATTCGGCGATTATAAATAAATACCCGGATAGATTATCCGGGATCCCTGAACGGTACAGATTTCTCGCGTGCCAGCAGGCGACGCTTGCGCTCGATACCCCAGCGAAATCCCGTCAATTTTCCGTCTTCGCGCACCACGCGGTGACAGGGAACAGCGATGGCGATGCGGTTGGCGGCGACGGCGGAAGCTACTGCACGGGCGCCGCGCGGCACGTCCAGACGCTGCGCCAGTTCGCCGTATGTGACGGTCGTCCCCGTCGGAATGTCGCGGAGCGCGCGCCAGACGCGGCGCCGGAATGCCGTCCCCTGAATATCGAGCGGCAGGTCGAGACCCGCCGAAGGCGTCTCGATAAAGGTCAGCAATTCCGTCAGCCAGGCTGAAAACGCGTTGTCCGCTTCTTGCAGCACTGCGGCGGGAAACCGGCTCCTGATTCTTTCGCGCAGTTCTTCACGTGACTCTGCAAACTCGATAGCGCAGATGCCGCGTTCAGTGCCGGCGACAATAATCGGGCCCAGCGCGGAATCCGCTGTCGCGTATCGAATTTTTTCTGCTTTTGACTGTTGCCCGAAATGCGACGGCGTTATCCCCAGCTTTTCGGCATCGTCATATGCGCGCCTGGCAGAAGCGTACCCGGCTTCGTAGATCGCATCGGTAACGGAAGCCCCGCGTTCCAGCGCTTCCCTCAACCGGCGAGCGCGGACCGCTTTCGCATACTGTTTCGGGCTTAGCCCGGTATGGGCCTTGAACAGTTTCTGGAAATGAGCAGGGCTGAAACCGGCTTCCCTGGCGAGCGCTGTCAGCGAGGGCTCGGACTCTTCCCGCTCAAGCCGGCGACAGGCATGGGCGATCAGGTCTGTCCGGGTATCGTCGATACCGCCCTCGGGTCGACAGCGTTTGCAAGGCCGGAAACCGGCTTCCTTGGCTGCATTCGGCGTGTCGAAAAAAAGCACATTCGAGCGGTTCGGCCGGCGCGATGCGCAGCCCGGACGGCAAAATACGCCAGTGCTTCTTACGGCATATACAAAGAAATCGTCCGCCAGCGGCGTACGGGATGAAACCGCGTCCCATCGGCGTCCGTCCCAGTTGGAAGCAGTCTCAGTGATTTCAGACATGCGGCCATCCTAAGGCGCTTATCAGCCGCCGCGCATCCCGATTCCTGTGCTGCAATTCGGCGCGCCGTTTATCCGGCAGGGCGGAGCATCTCCAGTAGCACCGCCGCGTCGGGCAGATCTTCGAGTCCGTCGATCGCGTCGATGACTTCTTCCGTTCGTTCCGGCGTCAGGAGTTTGGCCGCATAGGTACGGAACTTGTCCCTGATCTGGTCGGGCGACAGCGGATTTTCCGGTGCGCCAAGCGGGTAATCGCACTTGCCGGAAAGCGTCTGGCCTCCCGTCGTTACGATCTCCGCCGATGCCTCGCCGCCTTTGAGCAATGTATCCGCGACGATTTCCACCTTCTCCGCCGCGAAGGCCCGTAGTTCGGGCGCGTCGTAACAGGCGGGCTCGAACTGATCGAGCGTGACGACGCCGTCCCGCAGATAGACGGCGGCGACGTAGTGCGCCGACAACAGCGCTTCGAACTTCGCGCCGTAGGTCGAGAACCCGCCATGCATCCGGTGCGCCGTTTCGCAGACGGAGACCCTGACGCTTGCGATATCGCCGAACGCGATGTCGTTCTTCTGTTTCAGATCGAACAGGGCGGTCAGCACGTCCTGCAAGGCGGTTGCCGAAGGCCAAAGACGGAGCGCGATCTGCTCCAGCTCCCAACGCGCGCCGAGATCGCCGATGGCGAGATCGATCCGCCCGCCTTCGGCATAGGTATTATAAAGCCCGCCGTCGGGCGCGGTCAGGAATTCCTTTGTGGCGACGAAATCCTGTTCGGCCAGAAGCGCGGCCATCAGACCTGAAAGCGCCGCGCGGCACTGGTGCCATTTCACCGTCGGCGTGCCCCAGGCAGCAAACGTGCCGGCCGATTGGGCGCCGGCCAGTCCGTAGGCCCGCGCCATGGTCTCTGCATCGAAACCGCGCAGCCGCCCGACTGCTGCCGCGCTGCCGAACGGACCGATCACGCCCGGGCCGTGCCAGCCCTTGCCGCGGAACACAGGGTAATCCAGCCCCAGCCCGACCCGGGCGGTGACCTCGAACCCGGCGGCCAGCGCCGCCAGCAGGTCACTGCCCGAAACATGATCGCGCTCGGCGATGGCGAGGGCGGGCGGCACTACCTCCGGCGTGATATGGGTCAGCAGGCCGCGATGGACGTCGCACATGGTGACCGCAGTGATCAGATAGCCGTTGAGGATCGTCGCCCCTGCCATCGAGCGCCTGCCGCCCCCGATCACGCTGGTCTCATCCGAGGCAGCGAGCGCCGAAATCATGGCGTCCATCTGGCCGGTTTCCTCGCCCTGATGACCGGCCAAAGCGCAGGCCAGCGCGTCGAGGAACAGCGTCTTTGTGAAATCGCGCGCATCGGACGGAATGTCGTCGATGGTGAGTGTCGCTGCGAATTCGGCCAGTCTGGCGGTGGGGTCGATTTTTGTGTCGCTCATTCTCTGAAATCCTTGCCTCTCGGGTGTGCCCACAATAGCCGTGGGCGGCGCGCGCGGCCATAGGTGACGGACCGAGTCTGGCGCGCACCGAAACGGCGCGGTAATCTGTTCCTGCAGTCACAGGAGATAGAAAATTGCTAACCGGCGACGAATTTCTGGAATCCATCCGCGACGGGCGTAAGGTCTATATCGGCAGCGAACTGGTCGAGGATGTCACAAGCCATCCCGCATTCCGGAATGCCGCATCATCCTTTGCGATGATCTACGATCGCAAGCGCGCGCCGGAAAACCGCGACGTGATGGTGTCGGAAGAAGACGGCGAAGAGTTTTCTACCTACTACCTGAGGGCGCGTTCGCGCGAGGACCTTGAGCGGCGGTTTGAGACCCATCGCCGGATCGCGTCCTGGAGCTACGGTCTGCTCGGTCGTTCGCCGGATAACTATCCGAGTTACCTGGCGGGGCTTGCCACCGACCAGGAACTGTTCAACAAGCTGCATGAAGGGTTCGGCGACAATCTGGAAGCCTATTACAGGCGTTGCCGCCGCGAGGACACCTTCATTACCCATACCGTTACCAACCCGCAGACCACGCGGCGCGCGGAGGCTTTCGCCAAATCCGATGCCATTTCGCCAACCATGCGGGTCGTGTCGGAAGACGACAAGGGGGTCGTGGTCAACGGGCTGAAGATGATCGGCACGTCGGCGATTTTCTGCCATGACGCGTGGTGCGGCAATCTGCAGCCCGTGCCGGAAGGGCACGAGGACGAGACCATCACCTGCGCCATTCCGCTGAATGCACCGGGCGTATCGATCTGGTCGCGCAAGCCCTACGAAAAATTCGCCAACAGCGAATTCGACATGCCGCTGACCTGGCGCTTCGACGAGACCGACGCGGCGGTCCTGTTCGAAAACGTCCATGTGCCGTGGGAGAACGTGTTCCTGCACAACAATGTTGAAATGACGCGCGCGATCTATATGGCGACGCCGGGCCATTCGCTCGCCAACCACCAGGCGAATATCCGCTTCCTCGAAAAGCTCAAGCTGATGGTCGCGGTGGCCTACGCGCTGTGTAAGGCGAACAAGGTCGACCAGATCCCCGCCGTGCAGGGCGTGCTCGGCAAGCTGGCGGCGGCGCAGGCGCAGCTTGAGGGAATGATCATGGGCCAGATCCACTCATGCGAGGAGATGAAGCCGGGCTCGGGCTACGTGACGGTCAACCGGCGCTACATGTATGCCGCGCTGCACTGGTGCACCAACAATCATTCCGATCTGTGCGACACGATCCGCGAACTGATGGGCGGCGGGCCGATCCAGATGCCGGCGGACGCCTCGGTTATGAACGATCCCGTACTGGCGGAGAAGTTCGAGACCTACTGGTCAACACCGGATCAGAGCGCGAAGGACAGAATGAAACTGCTGCGGCTCGCCTGGGATCTGCTTAACTCGGAAATGGCCGGGCGGCATACCCAGTACGAGAAATTCTATGCCGGTCCCGGCTTCGTGATGGACGCCTATTCCTACTTCAACTGTCCCTGGCAGGAGCTGGAGGGAATCGTCACCGACCTGTTGGCGGGCTACGACGCCGATATTGCGTCCTGACGGGGGAGGGCGCCGCCATGGCCGACCGTCGGTCCATGTATAACGACAATAAATTCAAGATCGGCCTGTTCGGGCCGAACTGCTCCTCCGGTCGCGCCGTTACCAAGGTGCCGGAACGCTGGTCCGGCAACTGGGAGGGCAATCTGGCGCTCGCGCAGATGGCGGACGAGGCGGGGATCGATTTCCTGCTCCCTATCGGCCGCTGGAAAGGCTATGGGGGCGATACCAACTATCAGGGCGCGACGTTCGAGACCATCGCCTGGGCGACTGGCCTGCTGGCCGCGACGAAACGCATCACGGTGTTCGCCACGGTTCACGCGCCCCTGTTCCCGCCGGTAATCGCCGCCAAACAGTTCGTGACCGCCGATCACATTGGGCAGGGCCGTTTTGCCCTCAACATCGTGTGCGGCTGGAACGAGGGCGAGTTTCGCATGTTCGGCGCGACCACCGGCGCGCACGAGGCGCGTTACGAGTATGGCCAGGAATGGATCGACGTCATCAGGCAAATGTGGGAGCGCGACGAACCGTTCGATTTCGAGGGCAAGCACCTGCATCTGCATGATCTGGTGTCAAACCCCAAGCCCTGGGGCGACACACAGCCCCTGATGATGAACGCCGGCCAGTCGCCGGCTGGTCATGCCTTCGCGGTCAGGAATTGCGACGCTCTGTTCTCCACACCGCGTGGCAGCGGGTCGGTCGAGCTGTTGGCCGAAGCCGTTAAAAAGGCAAAAGGGCTGGCTGCCGAGCACGGGCGCGTGATCGACGTATTTTCGGTCGGCGTCATCACCTGCAAGCCGACCATGAAGGAGGCGGAGGCGTATTACCGCCACTGCGTCATCGATGAGGCAGACTGGAACGCGGTCGACAGCATTCTCGCCATGAAGGATGTCAGCCCGCAAACGGTGGGAGAGGAAGAATACCTTCGTCGTCGGTCGCATCAGGCGCACGGGATGGGCGGTATTCCCATTGTCGGCGATCCGGACGCCGTCGCTGAAAAGCTGATCGGGCTCGCGGGGGCGGGAATCCGCGGTATGGGTATCTCCTTCGTCAACTATCTCGACGAACTGCCATTCTTCCGCGATGAGGTGCTGCCAAGGCTGGAATCTGCCGGCCTGCGCGAACCTGCGGCACGAGCGGCGGGCTGATCTCGTGGTCGACGGCGTCGAAACAATCGCTCAAGACCCGGTTTCCAGCCCGATCCAGAAGGCGCTGGCGATCAATCTCGACCCATTGAAATACGGCACAATTGTAGAGATCGGGGCAGGTCAGGAGGTGGCGCGCTGGTTCTTTCAGGCCGGCGCGGCGGCGGGAACCATCGCCAAGACCATGTCCGCCTATGACATGAAATTCAGCGACGAGATCTACGGAGAGACATCCGACCGGCGTTACGTATCGCGCGCCCGACTGGAAAGAATGCTCCAGCAGGAATTCGATCTGGTCGTCGAGCGGATTGCCGATCACCGGCCTGAGGGGTCCAGATTCTTTGCGTTTGCCAATACTGTTGCTGCGCAGGGTTTCCGCCGGCGCGACGAATGCCACGGCTGGATCGGCGTTCGTCTTCAGATGGAGCCCAGGGCGGAACCCGACGAAATCATCCTCCATGTCCGGATGCTCGACGATACGAACATTGAACAGCAGGAAGCGCTGGGCATTCTCGGGGTGAACCTGATCCACGGCGCCTTTGAACACGCGACCGATCCGAAGAACCTCCTGCGGCGGCTGATGGACAATCTCAAATGGGGGCGCGTCGAGATCGATCTCGTCGAGTTCCGCGGTCCCACTCTGGGCGGTATCGACAACAGGCTGATGAGTCTGGAACTGGTGAAGGCGAGCCTGACGCGCGCTGTGCTGTTCGACCCCGATGGCAGCATCAGTATTCCGGCGGAAGAGCTCCACCGAAACAGCGTGCTCGCCATGCGTGGCGCTTTCTATCCGCTACGCGACGCCGACACAGCCATTTTCGAAGACGCGCGCGGAAAGTTCCTCTCCCGTCCCGATGTCGAGGAGGGAAGCGTTCTTTATCTCGCCGAACTGACAATGGCGGAACTCGCCAACGACGAGGAAATCGACACCGCGAACTTCCTCGGACGCGTCAATGCGCTGTCGGCAGCGGGGTTCCATGTGATGATTTCCGAATTCTTCCGCTATTTCCGTGTACGACAGTATTTTGCGCGATATTCGAACCTGCCGGTCGGCTTTGTAACCGATGCCCGGGGATTCGCCGATATCTTTCACGAAACGTATTACGACGGTATTCGCGGCGGCATTCTCGAAGGTCTGGGCCAGACTTTTCCGGTTCCCACGGTAGCCTATGTCTATCCCGGGGAGGAGGGCGGCAGGCGTGTCCGGCTGGACGATCTGCCGGTCGCCGACGATCTCTGCCCTCTGCTGGATTTCCTGCGCAAGCGAGGCCAGGTCGTTGCCGTGGACGAATTCGGACCCGGCGCCTGAGGCCTAATCCCTGTGATAGGGATGTCCGGCAATGATTTGCTGGGCGCGGTAGACCTGTTCGAACAGGAGCCCCCGCACCACGAAATGGGGCCAGGTCATGGCGCCGAAGCAGATTGACCGGCTGGCCCGTTTGCGGACATCGTCGCTGAGTCCGTCCGCGCCGCCGATGGCGAAGGCGAGGTCGTTCAGTCCTTCATCCTGCAGGTCGGACAAGAGCTTTGCGAACTGACGCGACGTCATCGCCTTTCCGCGCTCATCAAGCGCGACCAGCGTTGCGCCGTCGGGCAGGGAGGACAGGATTTTTTCGCCTTCCGCGCGCTTGAGCGCGTCGCCATCGAGCCGGCGTTTCTCCTCGACTTCACGAATGGCAACGGGCCAGGCGGTAATCCGGTTCTGGAAGTGGTCGGCCAGGGTCTTTTCCGGCCCGGCGCGCAGCCGGCCGACCGCGACGACCGAAATGCGCATTCAGGAAACGGGTGTTTCCGTTTCGGGGAGGCTGGCCTCCCACATCTTTTCCAGACCGTAAAACTCACGGACTTCGGGCCGGAACAGGTGGACGATCACGTCGCCCGCATCAATAAGGACCCAGTCCCCCTGACCGATTCCTTCGGGTCGCACGCTGCCGACGCCGACCTCTTTCAGGTGGGCAGCGACGAACTCGGCCATCGCGATGACCTGGCGCGACGACCGGCCGGACGCGATCAGCATATAGTCGGCAATGGTGGATTTTCCTGCGAGGTCGATGGCGACTATGTCCTCCGCCATATGATCGTCGAGAATCGTCCTGATCTGCGCGAGGAGGTCGTCCGCCACTGGTTTGGCGTTCAGGTCGTCCTTGGGCAGCGTCGTCTCGATCGAGTTATCTGTCACAGGGTCCATGTCTCCTTTCTCGGGGGCAGGCGCGAAGGCCCAGGCGTGATACTCGGGTTACGATCGACCGGTCCTGATCTCGGTAGCGTTCGCGGGATGCCGAGGAATAGGGAAGAAAGTCCAGGCTGGTGGTCGGCGGTCGGCCAGTGTGCGTGCATGCGTGGAGGATATCCGGTTGCTCGCAAAACAGCGCGCCGCCATTCCGGCAAGCGCAGTAACAGAATAGGGCGCGCGGTCGAAAACCGCAATTGGAACGAGGCCGAACAGTTGAGGCCAGTCCTTCCAGCGGGGGAATTCTGCGAGGATATCGGCGCCGACGATCCAGACGAATTTTTTCTCGGGAAAACAGCGGGTAAGAGCGCTCAGCGTGTCGACGGAGTAGCGTGTGCCCAGCCGCGTCTCCACACCGGTGACGGTAATTCGCGGGTCGCAGGCGATTCGTTTCGCGGTCTCGAAGCGCTCTTCGAATGGCGCCATGCCGTCTCCGGTCTTGAGCGGATTCTGCGGCGTGACCATCCACCACACGGCATCCAGCCCAAGCCGGGCGAGCGCCTGACGGCTGATATGCAGATGCCCGTCATGGGCCGGGTTGAACGATCCGCCCAGCAGCCCGACGCGCTGCCGTCCTGTATTGAAGCCGCGCCGGATGGCGGCCCTCGGTGCCGTGATAGCTATCGTACGATTCCCTGTCAGGGCCGGACCTGCCCATTTCCGCGCACGACGTACTTGAAGGTGGTCAGCTGTTCGACGCCAACCGGGCCTCGGGCATGCAGCCGGCCCGTAGATATGCCGATCTCGGCGCCCATGCCGAACTCGCCCCCGTCGGCGAACTGGGTCGAGGCGTTGTGCAGAACGATTGCCGAATCCACGCGCGAAAGGAACTTCTCTGCGGTGCCTTCGTCCTCGGTGACGATGGAATCCGTATGATGCGATCCGTGGCGGTTGATGTGATCGACCGCCGCATCCAGCCCGTCTACCTGTTTCACGGAAATGATGGCGTCGAGATATTCCGTATCCCAGTCTTCTTCGGAGGCGGCGGCGATCCGGGAATCGAGGGCCTGCGTCGCCGCGTCGCCGCGTATCTCACAGCCCGCCTCTGACAGCCGTTCGACGATTGTCGGCAGCACCGATTCCGCGATGCTTCTGTCGATCAGCAGGCTCTCGGCCGCGCCGCAGATGCCGGGCCGGCGCATCTTTGCGTTGAATACGATGTCGGCGGCCTTGTCCGAACTGGCCGCCCTGTCGATATAGACATGGCAGTTGCCGTCCAGATGCGCGATCACCGGGATTCGGCTTTCGGCCTGCACCCTTTCGATCAGCCCCTTGCCGCCGCGCGGCACGATGATGTCGATCAGGTCGGGCATGGTCAGCATTTCGCCGACGGCGGCCCGGTCCGTTGTGGGAACGATCTGGATCGCGCCGGTCGGCAGGTTCGCCATCCGCAGTCCCTGGTGCAGGCAATCTAGAATGGCGCGCGAGGAGTGGAAGCTTTCGGATCCGCCTCGCAGGATCGCCGCATTGCCGGACTTGAGGCACAGACCGCCCGCATCCGCCGTTACGTTGGGGCGGGATTCGTAGATGATCCCGATCACGCCGAGCGGCACGCGTACCCGCTGAATCCTCAGCCCGTTGGGGCGGTCCCACTCCGCCATCACTGAGCCGACAGGATCCTCCAGCGCGGCGATGTCCTCGAGCCCCTTCGCCATCGCCTCGACCCGGTCGTCGTTGAGCATCAGCCTGTCGAGCATTGCCCCCTGCGTACCGTTGGCCTCGGCGGCCGCCATGTCCTTCGCGTTGGCGGCGAGCAGCGCCTCCTTGGAGGCGCGGATAGCCTTTGCGGCTTCGCGCAGCGCTTTGTTTTTTGTCTCCGCCGGTACCGTCGCCAGCTCCTGCATGGCGGCGCGCGCGGCCTGGCCGAGCGTGACCATCGCGTCGTGAATAGCGTTCAGGTCGGTCTGTCCGACGGTCTCCGTTCCTGCGTTCATCGTTCCCTCACCCATCCAGTACGAGGTCGTCCCGGTGGATCATTTCGTCGCGGCCACGGTAGCCGAGCTGTTCTTCTATTTCACGGCTTTTATGGCCCGCGATCCGGCGGGCGTCGTCCGCCGAATAGGCGATCAGCCCGGCGCCGATCCGGTGTCCGCTGGCGCCCTTGATGACGACAGCGTCGCCCCGTTCAAACGTCCCGTCCACCGAAACGACGCCTGCGGGTAACAGGCTCCTGCCGTCCGCAAGCGCGCGTTCCGCCCCTTCATCCACCGTTATCGATCCGGCAGGCTTCACTGCACCCGCGATCCAGCGCTTGCGTGCGGTTGAGGGTTCGGCGTTAGGGCGGAAGAGCGTATGGCGTCCGGTCTTGCCGATCTGCACCAGCCGGTGCGGTTCCGCGCCGTTTGTGATGATCACTGCGCAGCCGGCGCGGGTTGCGATCCTGGCCGCTTCGATTTTGGTAACCATGCCGCCCGATGCGTAGCCCGGCGCTGCATCTCCAGCCATCGCTTCGATGTCGGGGGTGATGTCTCCGACTTCGGGCAGAAATTCGGCATCGGCATCGTGGCGGGGGTCCGCGGTATAGAGCCCGTCGATATCCGACAGCAGCACCAGCGTGTCCGCCCCCACCATCTGGGCGACACGGGCGGCAAGACGGTCATTGTCCCCGAACCGCAGCTCGTCGGTTGCCACCGTATCGTTTTCGTTGATGACGGGAACTGCGCCCAGTGCGAACAGGGCTTCGATCGTGTTGCGCGCGTTCAGATGTCGCCGCCGCTCTTCGGTATCGCCCGGAGTCAGTAGAATTTGCGCAATCGGCAGGCCGACCGTTGCAAAGGCATCCTGCCAGGCCGCCGACAGCCCGATCTGCCCGGCTGCGGCCGCAGCCTGCTTTTCCTCAAGCCTGAGAGACCGGGTCCCGAGGCCGAGCGCATGTCGGCCAAGGGCTACCGCGCCGGAAGATACGATCAGCACTTCGGCGCCGGAGCCCCGAAGCGCGGCAACGTCTTCGGCGAGCGCCGTCATCCATGCGCATCGCGGATCTCCGGTTTTCGCGTCGGTCAGTAGCGCGGTACCGATCTTGACGACCAGCCGCTTCGACCTTTCCGGGGTGAAATCGGTCATGGAGCGGTCCGTTCCGGTCAGGGAGAGTAGGCGGCGGCGGGCTGCGCCTCTTCTTTTGCGTCACGGATCGGCGCGTAAAGCGCGCGCAGCACCTCGGTGACGCCCTCGCCGGAGACGCCCGACATCGTCATGACCCGATCGCCCGATGCGGCTTCCAGAGCGGCGCGCCGTTCCGCGATGTCTTCCGGCAGCAGCGCGTCGCACTTGTTAAGCACGGTGATCGTTTCCTTGGCATCGAGGCCTCCGCCATAGGCGGCGATCTCTTCGCGGATTGTATGCCAGTCCGCAACGACATCGTCCGCTGTGCCGTCGATCAGATGGAGGAGAATGTTGCACCGCTCTACATGGCCGAGAAACCGGTCACCCAGACCCGCGCCATCATGGGCGCCTTCGATCAGTCCGGGAATATCGGCCAGAACGAAACTGTCGTCGTCAATTGTCACCACGCCCAGTCCGGGATGCAGGGTCGTAAAGGGGTAGTCGGCGATCTTGGGGCGCGCGCGCGTCACCGCAGCGAGAAATGTCGATTTGCCGGCATTTGGGAGCCCGACGAGGCCGGCGTCAGCGATGAGCTTGAGACGCAGCCAAACCCACATCTCCTCGCCCTCACCGCCGGGGTCGTACCGTCGCGGCGCCTGGTTGGTAGAGGTCTTGAAACGCGCATTGCCGCGACCGCCCTCCCCGCCCCGGCAAAGGACAGCGCGCGGATTCTCTTCGGTAATGTCCGCGATCAGGAGTTCACGGTCTTCATCGAAAATCTGGGTTCCCGGGGGAACGTGGAGCACGGCGTCGCGGCCGCCGGCGCCCGTGCGGTTGGACCCCATCCCATGGACGCCGCGCCCACCCTTGAAGTGCTGCTGATAGCGGAAATCGATCAGCGTGTTGAGGCCGCGCGACAGCTCGACGATGACATCGCCGCCCTTTCCCCCATCGCCGCCATCCGGACCGCCGAACTCGACATATTTCTCCCGCCGGAAGCTGACGCACCCGTCTCCGCCGTCCCCGGCGCTCAGAAAAACCTTTGCCTGGTCGAGAAACTTCATCGGTCGAGTCCTCACTCTGCCGCGAGGCGGTTCACGGGAGAGTCTGACGAACTAAAGATATATTCGAACCTAAAAAAGGATCATACGAAAAAGGGGGGAACTCAATTCCCCCCTGCTTCATGTCCGGCCAAGCGGCATGAGAGGGAAACTCAGCTCGCCGGCTCCACGGAAACATATGTTTTGTTTCCGGCGCGGCGCGCAAAAGACACCCTTCCCTCCGCAGTCGCGAAGATCGTGTGATCCTTGCCGATCCCGACATTTTCGCCCGGATGGTACTTGGTGCCGCGCTGGCGAATGATGATGTTGCCGGGGATGACGACCTCGCCGCCGAATTTCTTGACGCCAAGACGCCGTCCGGCAGAGTCGCGTCCGTTACGGGAACTGCCGCCTGCTTTTTTATGAGCCATGCTCCGGTCTCCTTAGTCTTTCTTCGGCGCGGATTTCTTCGCTGCCTTCTTAGCCGTTTTCTTGGCCGCTTTCTTTGCAGGCGCCTTCTTGGCAACTGCTTCGATCGGCGCCGCGGTTTCCTCCGCGGGCGCCGCCGCATCTTCTGCAGGCTTTTCCGCTGCCGGTTCCGCAGGCTTGGCCGCCGCTGCCGCGCTGGCCTTCTGGCCCTTGCCGAGTATCTCCGTGATCCGCAGAACGGTCAGATCCTGGCGATGTCCCTTGGTCCGCTTGTAGTCCTTGCGACGCTTCTTCTTGAACACGATGACCTTGTCGCCACGAGTCTGATCGACCACCGTAGCGGCGACGCGCGCGCCTTCGACCAGCGGCGTACCCACTGTCGTGGCTTTTCCGTCATCCATCATCAGCACCTGATCCAGCTCGATCGCGGCGCCCGGCTCGGCGGCCAGCTTCTCGACCAGGATCACGTCCTGCGGTTCGACGCGGTACTGCTTACCGCCTGTCTTGACGACTGCGTACATGATATCTCTAAGCTTTTGACAATAAACACAAAACTACAGGCGCGCCCACCAGTTTCTGTGAAACCGCAGCGCGTTCTGCTCAAGGAAGCGGCACTATAGTCGCGAAACCCAGCCTGTCAACTGTTAGAATCGGCCCGATCCCGGCGTTTTGGGCCGGTCAAAGGTCGATGGATAACGGACGGGTAGCGGGGCCGTCGCTTTCGAAACCCTGTACGGTCACCTGTCCGCTGGAAGCATCCAGAACGGCTGCGAGCCGGGTGTCAGGATTGAGGATCGGTGGTGTCAACCAGTCGAAGGGCGCGTCGATCCGACCGGCTGCCAGCAGGGTCTGCATGTGCCGTTCCCTGCTGTGGCTGGTCCTGGTTCGCGGCCGTCCCCGGGATTCCGGAGACTGCCAGTGGTTTGCGATTGCGGTGGGGCCGTTAAGTACGCGCGCCTCTTCGGGCAGACGTTCAATCACACAGGTTTCGTCCTGACAGGTTCCGACCAGCGTGTAGATTGCTGAAACGGCGATCGGCGTGTGGGTAAGGGCGTGCTTCGCTTCACCGAAACTGCCGCAGCGTTCGAAGACCTGTCTGAGCAGGTGCATCGGTGGAATTTCCCGGGATCGCCATGTCGCGATATGGCTGGCGGCGAAATCGCCCCAGCGGGTCAACCGACCGATCCGGGCAGGCGCCTGATTCAGGGCAGCCGCGAAACGGCCTTTCGAAATGGCGGTGGCGGCGCCAATGAAGCCCGGCTAGGTCAGGTTCAGAAAATCGCCCGCCGGTCCTTTCTGGCGGGCGGCGACGAGACATCTGCCCAGCCCCGCGAGCGGCCAGTCCAGAACGCGCAGCATGCGGGGCAGGCCGGTGTCGGGACACAGCTGGACGCCGTTGGTGCAGCTCCATTCGAAACTGGCGTTTGCGAACCAGCCGCCGGGAACCGGCATGCGGTCCGCGAAAGCCGCAATCTCCTGCTGGTAAGGGGTCGCGTTGCGCATCGTCCAGCGCTGCGACAGCCTGTCGGCGACGGCGACAACCCGACGGCCGTAATGGGCGTGGGCGGCCTCGAAGAGCTCCTCCAGCCGGTCTTCGGCGGCTTCGGCGATGCCCAGCGCGGGAACGTCGCCTGTGACGTCGATGACAGGGATTTCCGGAAGACCGTGTTCCGTCATCGGGGCCTTGCCGTGTCGCTATCCTGACCTGTCATGTCTGTCATGGTGTCGTGATCGCCGCAGGCTGTTGCGATATCATGCGGATGCCTACGATCTGCAATCGGATAGCAATATTTGAGGGCGTCATGCGAATAATCAAGCCAGCCGTTCTTGCCGCGCTGACGGCCACGGTCGCAATCCTCGCACACAAACCGGTTCTGGCCGATGCGATTGACGGCAACTGGTGCCGCGAAGGACGGCATCTCGCGATCGACGGTCCCGATCTGATCACGCCGGGCGGCAACCGCATCAAGGGCAATTACGACCGGCACGGGTTCGAATATGTCGTCCCCACTGGCGAAAAAGGGGCGGGACAGCCCGTCAGCATGGTGCTGCAGGACGACGATCACATGACCCTGCAGCAGGGGGAGGGCGGTCCGCAAACCTGGAAACGCTGTCCCGGGCCGACGAGTTAATGTCCAACAGGTCCGGAGTTCGGGCTGACAGACCTGGTTTCAGCCATTAGAACGACAGCCGCATCGCGGCTGAACCGGCCGGAAAACTGTTTTCAGGGAGAGACAAAATGACCATGCGCGATAAACCCCCGTTTCGGGCGGACCATGTTGGCAGCTTGCTGCGTCCGAAGAAGCTGCTGGACGCTCGTGAAGAATTTCTCGGCCCCCAGACCCCGGATCAGAATCTCGGACCGCACGACAATGCCGGTCTCCGCGCGGTCGAGGACGAATGCGTTCGCGAGGTGGCGCAGATGCAGGCCGACGCCGGGCTCAGCGGCGCGACCGACGGGGAGTTCCGCCGGCGCAGCTGGTGGCTGGAAATGGCGATGAACTGGGACGGGTTCTCTGCGACGCGGCAGGGCAAGTCGTCGCCGTTCGGCTGGAAGAACAATGACGGCAAGCAGCAGGATTTTTCCGTCCTCACCGTAACCGGAAAGATCGGCTGGAACCCGAGCCCGGTGGTCGAGGCGTTCAGGTTCCTCGCCGACAACACCACGCTGACGCCCAAGGTCACCATGCCGGCGCCGAGCGTGATCCACTGCTTCGCCGGCGGCGACCCCGCGATCCTCGAGACCGCCTATGATGATATTGAGGAGTTCTGGTCCGACCTGACCGACGCCTACCGCAAGGAGATCGCGGCGCTGGTCGAGGCCGGTGCCCGCTATATCCAGCTCGACGATGTCAGCCTGCCCTTCCTGTGCGATGACGATTACGCTGGCGTGTTCCAGTCCTGGGGGTTGAGCCCTGAGGACATGCTGCGGGTCTATGCGAAGCGCATCAACGACGTGCTGGAAGGCGTGCCGGACGATGTGACCTTCACCATGCATACCTGCCGCGGAAACCGCGAGGGGCTTTGGGCGGCGGAAGGCGGGTACGACCCAGTGGCCGATATCCTGTTCAACGACATCAACGTCACTGGCTATTTCATGGAGTACGACACGCCGCGCGCCGGCACGTTCGAGCCTTTGCGCCTGCTGCCCGAGGGAAAGGTGGTGGCGCTCGGCATCATGTCGTCCAAGGCCCCGGTGGTGGAAGAGGCCGATGCGCTCAAAGCGCGTATCGATGAGGCCGCCCGGCACGCGCCGCTGGAACGGCTCGCCGTCGCACCGCAATGCGGCTTCGCCAGTTCGATCGTCGGAAACCCGCTGACCGAGGACATCGAGAAGGCCAAGCTCGCCCGCCTCGTCGAGGTGGCCGAGGATGTATGGGGAACCGCCTGATATCGAGCTGATATCGAGAGGGGCACGGAGACATACGCGCGGTCATTGACCTGACCGCGCCGCCTCCTTTAAAACCACCGGCGGAGAGTTGCCGGAGTGGTCGAACGGGGCGGTCTCGAAAACCGTTGTGCGCTATGCGTACCGAGGGTTCGAATCCCTCACTCTCCGCCATTTAACTCAGCGACTGTCCTCATCACCCCCTTAACGCCGGGCACGCCGGTACGCTATTTCCGTCGAACGGCTTGTCACCCGGCCGGCGAGATGGAATTCTTCCGCCATGTCCACGACGTCAACATCGATACGCAATACCTATGTCGGTCAGCCGGTCCGGCGGCTGGAGGACGAGCGGCTGCTGACCGGTCGCGGCCGGTTTGTCGACGACATCGGCCGCCCGGACCTGCTGCACGCGGTCATCCTGAGGAGCGACGTGGCGCATGGCCGGATCCGGTCGATAGAGACCTCTGCCGCCCGGCAACTGCCGGGCGTCCATGCCGTTATCACGGCGGCGGATATACAGGGCGACGTTCCGCTGGTCCCGTTACGCCTGATGCCGATGGACGAGCTCGTTCCTCTGGGTCAGCCCGCCATCGCGCGCGACAAGGTGCGGTATGTCGGGGAGGCGATCGCCGTCATCCTCGCCGACAGCCCGGCGCTGGGCGAGGATGCGCAGGCGCTCGTCGAGGTCGAGATCGACCGGCTTCCCTCGATCGCCAGCCGGCACGATGCCTGCGACGAAAAATCACTGCTGTTCGAAGACTGGGGCAGCAACGAGGCGATTACCTATACGGCGACGAAAGGCGATGCGGGGGCTGCATTCCGGGAAGCCGCCTATGTCCGGCGGGAACAGTTTGCAACGCAGCGTCACCTTGCCCTGCCGATGGAGCCGCGCGGCATTCTTGCCGAATGGGACACGGACTCCGGCAGGCTGACCGTCGAAGGCGCCGCCAAGGTGCCGTTCGCCAACCGTCGTATTCTGGCCGCCATGATGGGTCTGGATGTCGCTGATATCGACATGATGGAAAGCGATGTCGGCGGCGGATTCGGGGCGCGTGGCGAGTTCTTCGCCGAGGATTTCCTGATTCCCTTTGTCGCGCGTCATGTCGGGCGGCCCGTGAAGTGGATCGAGGACAGGCGCGACCATCTGCTGACCACCGGTCACGCCCGGGAGATGGACTGCGATATCGAAATCGCCTGCGATGCCGACGGGACAATTCTGGGGCTGCGGGGCGAAGTGTGGGTCGATGTCGGCGCTTATTACCGGACGAACGGCACGATCAGCCCGCGCAATGTGGCGCAGTTCATGTCGGGTCCGTATCGCGTCCCCAATATCGATATCAGGTCACACGCGATGCTGACCAACAAGGCGCCTATCGGGACCTATCGGGGGCCGGGGCGCTACGAGTCCGATTTCTTCCGCGAACGGTTTTTCGATCTGGTCGCTCGCGATTTCGGCCTCGACCCGGTCGCGTTTCGCCGGAAGAATCTGGTGCAGCGGGACGAGATGCCCTATTCGATCGCATCGATCCGGCCCGTCGAGCGCGAGGAGGCGTTCGACAGCGGCGATTATGCGATGGTCCTCGACCGGTGCCTCGAGGAGTTCGGCTGGTCCCGCAAGGAAGCGCTGCAGGGAAAGCGGGTCGACGGCGTGTTTCACGGGATCGCCGTCGGGTGCTTTGTCGAAGGCGGCGGGGCAGGGCCGAGCGAGAACGCCAAGGCGGTCGTGAAACCGGATGGCTCCATCGAAATATTTGTAGGGTCGACCGCCGTCGGGCAGGGGATTCTGACGACCCTGACGCAAATCGCCGCCGACGCGCTTGAACTGCCGATAGAACGCGTCCGTCTGTTCCACGGCTCTACGCCGTATCTGTCGGACGGGTTCGGTTCCTACCATTCACGGTCGACCGTGATGGGTGGGTCGGCCATTCTGCTCGCGGTCGAGGCGTTGCGGCGGCAGATCTGCAGCGCAGCCTCAGAGAGATTCGACTGCGGGACGGATGACCTTGCACTGTCCGATGGCGTGGTTTCCGGACCCGGAGGGAAAACGGTTTCGTTCGGGGAGCTTGCGCCCTCCCTGTCCCCCGTAGAGGAAGCCTTCCACAATCACACGCATACCTACGCAAACGGGGCCGCAGCAGCCCATGTCACGGTCGATCCCGAAACCGGTCATGTGGCGCTGGTCGATCTGGTAATGGTCGAGGACGTCGGGCGGATCGTAAACCCGCTGACGCTGCAGGGGCAGGCCATCGGCGCGATGGTGCAGGGGCTCGGCGGCGCCTTTCTCGAACATTCGATTTACGACGAAGACGCACAGCTTGTCACCGTTACGCTTGCCGAATATCTCGCGCCGCTGTCGCCGAATTTCCCCCGTCTGCGGGCGATCATGCTGGAAGAACACAAATCGCCCCATATCCCGCTGGGAACCAAGGGCGGCGGCGAAGGCGGCATTCTGCCGATGGGCGGGCTGATGGCGAACGCCGTCGCGTCTGCGCTATCGTCATTCGGCGTGGAGCCGAAACAGTTGCCGCTAACGCCGCGCGATGTCTGGAATCTGATCCAGGCGGCAAGGGCGCAGAGTCCGGCGAAAAACGACGGATCCTGACCGACTCCGTATAAGGCCGCTTACGCCTTCCGGAAGGCGGACTGTCGCCCGATGAACCTCCCGCGGTCAGCCGAAGCTGCCGCGCACCGACAGACCCGCATCGATTGTCGTTACCGAACCGGAACTGTAGCCGGACAGGCCCGACGCCAGGAAACAGACCGCGGCCGCGATCTCCTCGGGACGTCCGGCCCTGCCGAACGGCATCTTCTGGAACAGCTCTTCGTCGGCGGGAACGGTCGCGCCCGTCTGTTCCAGCTTGCTTCGCATCAGGTTTTTCATGCGGTCGGTGGCGACCGGTCCCGGGTTGAGCGCGAGGACCCTTATGCCGTCCTGCCAGCTCGTGCTGCCCAGCGCCTGGGAGAAAGCCGTCAGCGCCGCGTTGCCGGCGACGCCGCAGATGTAATCGGGGTCCCGCGTGTCGCCTGCATTGCCGATGATGTTGACGATCGTACCGCTGCCGCGGGCTTTCATCGCCGCATAGAAGCTGCGGCACATATTGACGTAACCGAAGACTTTCAGGTCCCAGGCGCGGCGCCACGTTTCTTCGTCCACCAGATGGAGCGCCCCGCCCGGTACGGCGCCGGCATTGTTAACGAGAAGGTCGATATCCGGAAATTTTTCGGCCAGCCGGTCGGGTATCCTGCTTTGGGATAGATCGGCGGCTTCAACGGAAATGCCGACAGGATGAAGTCGTTCGATTTCAGCCCTGGCCATTTCGAGATCCGCTCCGGTTCTTGATACCAGGACCAGGTCGCAGCCTTCGGCCGCCAGCGCATCTGCGGTGGCGCGCCCAATGCCTTTCGATGCTCCCGTAACGAGCGCTGTCTTGCCTTTCAATCCAAGCTCCATTTCATCCTCGCTTTATTCAGTCTGTCTTCGGGGGCGAACGCCGCATCCGGGTTCCGGAGTGCGGGTTATAGTTGAGGCAGCGACTTTGCCAGTTCGGTTTTCAGAACCTTTCCCACCCCGCTCTTCGGCAACGCGTCGATAACGAAAACTTCCCGCGGCACCTTGTAGGGCGCAATCCTTTCCCGGCAGTAGCTTCTGAGATCGTCGCTGTTAACAGGGTCTGCGCCTTGCGCCCGGACGACAAAGGCCGCGACCTCTTCTCCGAACTCCCTTGAGGGCCATCCCAGAACGGCCGCTTCGTGGATTGCGGGGTGCAGGGTCAGCACATGCTCGATTTCGGCGGGATAGATGTTGATGCCGCCGCGAATGATCATGTCGGTTTCGCGACCGGCCAGAAACAGATATCCGGCATCGTCGACCCAGCCGAGGTCTCCCGGAAAGTACCACCCATTGCGAAAAGACCCCAGGCTGGCCTCCGGGTCGTTGTGATACCCGCTTGCCGTGCCGGGATGCCGGTACCGAATGCGGCCGACCTCGCCGCATTCTACGGGGTCGTCCCGGTCGTCGACGATTTCAAGGGTCGCGCCGAAAACCGGTCGGCCGACACTGTCCGCCGCACCGGCCGGGTCGTCCCAAAGCAGGGCCGAGCATCCGCCGCCGTCGGTGGAGCCGTAGAAATTCAGATAGCGCGGACAGAATCTGTGCATCAACTCGGTGCGCTCTTCCGGGTGGAGAACCGCTCCGGTGGAAAAAAGCAGCTCCAGCGACTCGAAAACAGGTTTTTCGGGCGAGCCCCCTTCGGTTGCGAGCAAGCGGCGCAAAAGTGTTGGCACCAGAAACAGGCGGGTCGCGCGGAACCGGTTCGCGTAGGACAGCAGGTCCGGCATCTCGTATGGCGGAGGATGCATCAGGACCGTTCCGCCGGCATACAGTGTGCACATCGAATAGCCGCGACAGCCCCCGAAATAGAGCGGCGTTGCGCAAAGGTAGCGATCCCGTTCGGAGAAACCGATCGTGATGAGATAAATCAGAAATCGCGCGAGGAACTGTTCGTGCGTGATCAACGGGCCTTTGGGCGTTCCGGTCGTGCCCGATGACAGCGCCAGCAGGAGAGGCTGGTTCTCGCCATCGGGAAATTCGCATTGCGGTTCGATCTGGTCGGTGTGTCGCCGCCAGTCCTCGTTCACCGCAATGTCAGACCAGCGCCCGGTCACCGAGAGAAAGGTGTCGTCGGGTTCGGAGAACACGGCCCGTGCGCCGAAGAAATCGGCGATCCTTGTTTTCTCTTCATCGGTCCAGCGCCAGTCCATGGGCAGAACCGCCGCGCCCGATCGTGCAATCGCATAGAGCGCGATCAGATGGTCGGGCGTGTCTTTCAGGTTCAGTCCAACGATGTCGCCAGACCCGATTTCCATGTTCCGGAGAACGGATGCCCATCGCCTCACCGCGTTCTCGTATTCGCGATAGGTCGTGATCTCGCCGTTCGACTCAACGATCGCCGGATGGTCGGGCCTTCGGCGCGCGTTGACTTCTATGGCGTCGGAAAGGTTCATGAAAAAAGGGATGAGGTGTGGTTGGCCGGGACGTCTATGTTAAAACCAATCGGCGATGTCACCAACCGAACCTCGGAAGATAAATATATGACGAAGCTCGATTATCTGGCCGTAGATGCCGTAGTCAATATCTGGACCCCGGATGCCTTGCAGCACCGGCCGGGCTGGAGGGACGATTTTTTCGTCGGCAAGATGGGGGTCAAGCAATCCACGTCGGATGGCGTGCCGATTGACGAAATGCTGGCGCGAATGGACCAGGCAGGTATCGAGAAGGCGTTCCTGATCGCGACCCGTGCCGGACCTGTGGGCCATCCGTCATGCTACCGGATCCCGTACGAACTGGTCGCTGAGACCTGCGCCCAGGCCCCAGACAGGCTTTACGGGCTCGCGGGAATCGACCCGCTGGACGGTATGAAAGGGGTCAGGGAACTGGAATATGCGATTCGGGACCTCGGCTTCATCGGCGCGCATTTCTATCCGCACTGGTTTGAGATTCCGCCCGATGCGGCGAAGGTCTATCCGTTTTATGCGAAGTGCGTGGAGCTGGATATCCCCATCCAGATGCAGGTCGGACAATCGATGAATTACGACCGGAACTTCCCGCGCCGGTCGGTGGGGCGCCCTATCGCTCTGGATGCGGTCGCGTGCGATTTCCCCGAGCTGAAACTGATCGGGATCCATGTCGGCATTCCCTGGACCGACGAGATGATTGCGATGGCCTGGAAACACCAGAACGTTTTTATCGGATCGGACGCGCACGCCCCGAAATACTGGCCGGAAAGTTTCACGCACTACATAAACACCTACGGTCAGGACAAGGTGATTTTCGGAACCGATTTTCCGGTTCTCGATTTCGGCCGCACCGTCGATGAAATCGACTCCCTGGGATTGCGCGAAGAGGCCCGCCGTAAGTTCATGCGCGACAACGTGCTCCGCATTTACGGTCTCGACGGGTAGGGGGCTCACGCCCGATGAGCAATCCGCGCATACCCTTCGTTATGGCAAGCGATCGAGCGCCTCTCGCTGCGCCGCAGGGCTGCCCGCTTGTCGTGCACATCGTGGTCAATGTGGAGCACTGGCTGTTCGATAACGCCATGCCCCGCAAGATCCTGACCGCCCCGCACGGGCTCGAACAGGTTCCCGACATTCCCAACTACAGCTGGGCCGAATACGGCATGCGCGCCGGTATGCCCCGGATCTTGCGCTGTCTCGCGGAACGGGGCCTGCCGGCCAGCGTCAGCCTGAATGCAGGCGTTATCGAGGCCTACCCTTCTCTCGCCGCGGCCATGAGAGAGGCGGGCTGGGAGTTCATCGGGCACGGGCTTCACCAGAAATCGATCCAGGGAGAAGCCGACGAGTCGGCGCTTATCGCTCAGTCGCTCGAGATCATTCGGGACTTTACCGGCTCGCCGCCTGCGGGCTGGCTGGGGCCCGGGCTTAAGGAAACCTTCGATACGCCGGATATCCTGAAATCGCTCGGGGTGGAGTATGTATTCGACTGGGTGCTCGACGATTTGCCCTGCTGGATGAGGACGAAACACGGACCGCTTCTTTCCCTGCCCTATACGCTCGAGCTCAACGACAGCGTCATTTACGCCGTCGAGAAACATGCCTCTCCCGAGATGCACCGCAGGCTGGTCGATACGCTGGACCTGTTCGAGGTCGAGGCGCGGACGCAGCCGCGCGTTCTGACCCTGGCGCTTCACCCGCATCTTATCGCGGTGCCGCACCGGTTCGCGTATCTTGAACGCATGCTGGACCTGCTACAGGATCGAAGCGATACCGTTTTCATGACAGGGCGCGGGATCGCCGACTGGTATGTCGGTGAATGTCCGGCGCCAAAGGAGCAGGAACATGGAACCTGATATTCTGGCCTCTTTCCCGGAAAGGATCGATCCGCGCCATACGGCGATTCTGCTGATCGATATGCAAAAGGACCTGGTCTATGATGGGTTTCTTTGCGATCAGGCAGGCCGCGATCTGACGGCGACCCGAAGCGTGATCCCAAACATGCAGCGCCTGCTGGCCGCCGCCCGGTCAGGCGGCGCACTGGTCTGTCATGTCGGGTTCTGGACACTGCCGGATAACGGCTCGGATTCGGGCGCGTGGCTCGCCCAGCGCCGGCGTTCAACCTACTCGTCCGACGTTCTGTGTATCGCGGATACGGTAGGCGCCGAGTTCATCGACGAGCTCGGCCCGAAGCCGGACGAGGTGATTATTCACAAACACCGTTACAGCGCCTTCAAGGGCACCGATCTCGACATGATTCTGCGCGCGCGCGGTATCCGGACAGTGATCGCGACCGGTGTTTCGACCAATGTCTGTGTGGAAAGCTCGCTGAGAGATGCGTTCGAGACCGGTTATTATGTCTGCATCGTCTCGGACGCGACGGCCAGCTGGGACATGACCCTGCATGAGGCGACGCTGCAGACGGTCGACCATCGTTTCGGCCTGGTGACGACGACAGATGAGGTCGAAGCGGTCTGGGCAGGCCGGGCGACACAGGCTGCGGAGTAGATTTCACCGGCCCGCTGGCACACAGGGTCGGATAAACGGAATTGATTCCGCTTCGATGCAGACCGAATGGCGGCATGCATCAGAAAAGCGTCAGAGCCTGGTTCCTGATGGCAGGTTGTATTCGGCATCGATCGAATCGACATAGTCCAGGGCGTCGTCGATGCCCACCACGTCCGCATATTTGGCGTGCATGTCGCACAGATTAACGGCATGCGACGCCTGCGACCGGTCGAAACAGCCTTCTTCGACAACGGTGCAGCGAATATTGTTGCTGAACGCGTCGATCACGGAGGCACGAACGCACCCGGACGTGGTTGTGCCCGTTACGATCAGCGAATCAGCGCCCAGGTCGTTGAGATATCCGATCAGCGGCGTTCCGTAGAATGCGCTCGGCTTGTGTTTCCGGATGACGATATCCTTCGGTCCCGGCTCGATTTCATCCATGATATCGTTGCCGTCCCGGTTGAAGCCGGTGGTGTCCGGCGGGTCTATGTCTTCCAGCGTGCGGTTGTTCTTCCACGCCCATCCGCCGGCGTCCCAACCGTCTTCCCGAATGGTGCCCGTGGTGTAGATGACGGGGATTCCCCTGGCGCGGCATTTGTCGATCAACGCCCTGATATGCGGAAGCGCGTCCCAGGCGTCTTCCCCACAGCTGTTGTGAAACCGCTTGATGGACTCGATGATCGGTTCGCGACGGTCGCCGCAGAAATTGTAGCTGACATCGATGACAAGAAGAGCCGGTTTTTTCCCGCCTCCCGCAAGCGCACCAAAACCGCCGTTCTTAAAGACTTCCTTGTCTCGGTCGGTGAGAAACCTGTCCCAGATTCGTTCTGTCATTTCGTTCTCCTGAATTTTTCAGCCGGTGCCGCTGCCGGATCGTTTCAGCCGCGGGTCGAAAATATCGCGCATGCCGTCGCCCAGCAGGTTAATGCCGAGAACGGTAAAGAAGATGCAGAGACCCGGGAAAAGGGCGAGCCACCAGGATGTGCTGATATAGGTCCTGCCATCGGCGAGCATGCTGCCCCAGGTCGGAATTTCGGGCGGGACGCCAAGGCCGAGAAAGCTCAGGCTCGCTTCTGAAATGATCGCGCTGGCCATGGCGAAAGTTCCAATGACGAGAGCAGCCTGGAGCAGATTCGGCAGAATATGGATGCCGATAATTCGGGTGTTCGAAGCGCCGAGAGAGCGCGCCGCATCTACGAAATCGCGGGTTCGCATCGAGAGAGCCTGTCCGCGCGCCACGCGACAATACGGAATCCATCGCTGTACGACGAGTGCGATAATCAGAATACCCAGCCCCTGACCGAAGAAAGCGACGATGGCGATGGCAAGGAGCAGGGGCGGAAAGGCCCAGACCACCTCTACCAGCTTCTGAATGCCGAAATCGATACGGCCGGCGAAAAAGCCGGATATCGCGCCCAGAGCGACGCCGACGACGCCCGATATAAGGACGACCGTCACAGCGATTACCAGGGAAATTCGGGCGCCGAAGAAAATACGGCTCAGAATATCCCGCCCGACATGGTCGGTGCCCAGGAAATGTTCGCCCCCCCACCATCCGGGCGGTTGCAGCGTTTTCAGCAGGTCCTGCGCGTTTGGATCGTAGGGCGATATCAGGGGCGCGAAGACCCCCATAAAACACAGTAGAAAAACGAAAACGCCGCCGACGACTATCTTGGGTTTCAGCCAGGGCCGCAGGGCTTTCATCAGGGGGCTTGGTCCCTGATCCAGGTCGGCTTGGTTCAGGACGCTATTTGTCAAAACGAATCCTCGGATCGATAGCTGCGTAGAGAATGTCGATCGACAGATTGATGATCACGAACATCAGTGTGTAGGACAGGACCGTACCGGTGATCAGCGGGTAATCGCGACTGTTGATCGCATCGATCAGCAGCGCGCCGCTGCCCGGCCAGGCGAAAACCGTTTCCACGATGATCGATCCCGACAACAGGGTTCCCAGTTCCAGCCCCACGACCGTGATGATCGGAATGAGAGCGTTGCGTACCGCGTGCCGCCAAAGGACCTTGTGCTCGCTGAGCCCTTTGGCCCGCGCCGTGCGGACGAAATCCTCGTGCATGACTTCGAGCACTGACGACCGGGTTACGCGCATCAGGATTCCGAGCATGTTCGTTCCGAGCGCGATGGCAGGCAGAATGATGTAGCTGAGGCCGTCCCACACAGCTTTCCAATTCCAGTGGAGGATACTGTCCAGGATATAAAATCCTGTAATCGGGTCGTCGGCGATGCCGTATGTGCTTCGACCGGCCGATGGCAACAGGTTCAGAAAGCCGGATACGATCAGGATCAGCATGATCCCGAACCAGAAGCTCGGCATGCTGATGCCGAAAAATCCGAAAAAGGATCCGATATTGTCGACCCATGAGTTGGGCCGGGCCCCTGCCCACACGCCCAGCGGCACCCCGAAAACGATCGCGATCAGGATGGCGAAAAACGCCAGCTCTATGGTGGCGGGCAGGCGGTCGCCGATCATCAGCAGGACCGGATCGGCGTATCGGAACGACGTTCCGAGATCGCCCTGAAGTGCTGCGACGAGAAATTTCCAGTACTGAACGTAGACCGGCTGGTTCAGTCCCCAGCGTTCGCGTGCGGCCTCGATATCTTCCTGCGTTGCCTCGTCCGACAGGAGCAGGTCGGCCGGGTCGCCGGGTGCAAACTGCACCAGCATGAAGACCAGCAGCGAAATCAGGATGATCACGGGGATCGTCCCAAGAACCCGTCGCGCGATATACTGGAACATGGTCGTTACGAACTGGCTTTTAATGATCCGGTGAGGATGCCGGGGAGGTGAACCTTCCCGGCAGCTTTTCCTCTTACTTCACAACGATGTCCGAGCCCCAGATGCGTCCGGTGGGGGTCGGCTTGTAAGCGACGCTCTTGGAAATGCCATAGAGCAGCTTGTGCCGCCACATGAAGCAGGCGGGCTGTTCCTTGACGATTTCCGCGAAAGCCTGGTTGATGACCTTCTTCCGTTCTTCCGGGTCGAAAGTCGCGCGTTCCTTCTGAAGGAGGCTGTCGACCTTCTTGCTCGAGAAGCCGATCCGCGGAGAGCCGCCGGTCTCGAAGTACTGCGCGAAGGCAGGGGACGGGTCGACTACGCCGCCGCGGCCCATGTAGTAGAACGGTACCTTGCCCTTTTGAACGTTTGCCCAAAGGGTCGGCCATTCCGGGGTCTTGAGGGTCGCGTCCAGGCCGATCGCCTTGAGCATCGGAATCATCGATTCCGTGACCTGCTTGTCATTGACGTAGCGGCCAACCGGCGTCGAAAGGGCCACTTTGGTCCCTTTCAGCCCGGCTTTCTCAATCATCGCCTTGGCTTTTGCGACATCGTACTCAACCTTCATCTGGGCCGCCGCCTCGGCGTTGTAGCCGTACTGGCCGGGGCCGATTGGGGCATCCAGACGCTGAGCCTGATCTTTCAGGATCGCCTTGATGATACCGTCCCGGTTGATGGCGTGGCAGACAGCCTTGCGCAGGACCGGGTTGTCCCAGGGCTTGAATTTCGGGCTCATCGCCAGAAACATCAGCTCGACCGACGATGTCGGTACGAGGTCGGCGTTCTTCGCCTGGTCGATCCGGACCGCGAGGTGAGGCGGGATGAACTGGGCGATCTGAATTTCCTGGTTGATCAGCGCGGTTACACGTTGTTCCGGCTCGCGCATGACCCGGAACATCAGCTCATCCGGCATTGATGGCTTCGCCCAGGGGTTGCCTGCGTCCTTTTCAAGAACGATCCGCTGACCGATCGCGATCTGTTTGAGCTTGTAAGGTCCCCAGCCCCACGGGTGTTCCCGGTCGGCGGTCCGCGCACCGTGCTTGTCGTACAGGTCCTTGCCCGTGATCATGACGCGGTCGAACAGGAATTCGAGCAGCGGCGCCGTCGGCTTCTTGGTGGTCACGCGAACGGTGTACTTGTCGATCGCTTCGGTTTTCGCGACGTGCTTGACGTTCTGCGTCTGACGACTCTGCTTGTCGTTCTTCATGCGCCAGAAGGAATGGACAACATCGGCAGACGTCAGCTCCTTGCCGTCATTGTGGCGTTTCAGGCCCTTGCGCAGATAGAACGTCCAGACATTGGGGTTCTGCTTGTCCGTTTCCCACCGTTCCGCAAGCATTCCCTTGTAGGCGCCCGCTTCGAAGTCGAAGTAACCGAGGCATCCGTATACCTGACACCAGATGCCGTACCCCATCGAGATGCTGTCGCCATGCGGGTTATGGCTCGAGATGGTTTCGGTCGCGCCGACCGCTACCCGGCTCTTTGCGTTCGCGGACGACAAGGCCGCCGCCCCCGTGACAAGGGCCGCCATGGCGAGGGCGGACACCATACCCATTCCTGTTCTTCGCATTTGATCCTCCTGTGATCTGTTAGCTACTGGTTTCAGGGTCTGTAATTTTTTACTCAACGCACACTTCACCGGTTCCCGGTTTCCGGGAGCCGGACGAGGTGAAGAGATGGCACGCGACGGCGTGGTCTCCGCTCTCCACGAGTTCGGGTTCCTTTTCGGAACAGATTTTTTCGGCAAACGGACAGCGGGGATGAAAGCTGCATCCGCTTGGCGGGTTGATGGGGCTCGGAACGTCGCCTTCCAGAACCATGCGATCGCTTTTTCGGCTCGGGTCCGGTACGGGCACTGCAGACATCAGGGCCCGGGTATAGGGGTGGAGGGCCTCTCCGTATATTTTGCCGGCGGGCGCCATTTCCACGATCTTGCCAAGATACATCACCGCGACCCGGTCGCTGACATGTTCCACGACCCTGAGATCGTGAGAAATGAACAGATAGGTTAGGCCGAACTCTTCTTGCAGGTCCTTGATAAGGTTCAGGACCTGCGCCTGAATTGAGACATCGAGAGCGGAAACCGCCTCATCGGCGATGATAAGCTTGGCATCAACCGCGAGCGCCCGTGCAACGCCGATCCTCTGTCTCTGGCCGCCGGAGAATTCGTGAGGATACCGGTAGTAGTGTTCGTCACGGAGGCCAACCTTTTCCAGCAGGGCCATCACCCGCGTCTTGAGATCGTCGCCTTTCGCCAGATTATGGATCTTCAGTCCTTCGCCGATGATTTCGCCGACGCGCATGCGCGGATTCAGCGAGGCATAGGGGTCCTGAAAAATCATTTGAATATTGCGCCGCATGTCCCGCATTTCGGGACCTGACATCCGGGTGATATCGGCGCCGTCGTATATGACCTTGCCGTCGGTTGGTTCGATCAGCCGGATAATGCAGCGGCCCAGCGTCGACTTTCCGCACCCCGATTCACCCACAAGCCCCACCGTTTCGCCTTCGCGCACGTCGAACGAAACGCCGTCGACGGCCTTCACGCTTGCGGTTTCGCGGGAGAAAAAGCCTCCGTTGACCGGGAAATATTTTTTCAGATCGTGAACCTGAAGTAACGCCATGTCAGGCAACCTTGTGACAGGCGGCAAGGTGCTCCGCCTCGATATCAATGAGCGCGGGCTGCGTTGCCGCGCACGCGTCGTCGGCCCGATCGCACCGCGTTCTGAACCGGCAGCCTGACGGCCAGTCGAGAGGGCTGGGCACGATGCCGGGTATGGCGTTCAGCCTGGCGCGCTTCTCGCCGACTCCCGGCAGCGAGTTCATCAGGCCGATTGTGTAAGGGTGCTTCGGTCGCGAAAAAATGATCTCCGGCGCAGCGCGCTCCACGATCTTGCCGGCATACATGACCGCGACGTCGTCGGCCTGTTCCGCGACGACACCCAGGTCATGGGTGATCAGCAGGACAGCCATTTCGAAACGATCCTGCAGTTCGGCGATCAGGTCGAGGATCTGCGCCTGAATCGTTACGTCAAGGGCCGTCGTCGGTTCGTCCGCAATGAGCAGACTGGGATTGCAGGACAAAGCCATCGCAATCATGACGCGCTGGCGCATGCCCCCGGATAGCTGGTGGGGATAGTCCCAGACCCGTTTTTCCGGTTCCGCGATCTTGACGAGACGTAGCATCTCGATGGCCCGGTCGATGGCCTCCTTCCGCTTCGTCTTCTGATGAAGCTGTATGACCTCTATGATCTGGTCGCCGATTGTAAAAACGGGATTCAGGGACGTCATCGGTTCCTGAAAGATCATCGAGATCTCATTGCCGCGGATGCGGCGCATCTCGTCATCCGAGACCAGGGAGAGGTCCTTGCCCTTGTAGAGAATCTGACCGCCGACGATCTGTCCCGTTCCCTTGGGCAACAGTTTCATGACGGACAGGGCGGTGACGCTCTTGCCGCATCCGGATTCGCCGACGAGACCCATGGTCTTGCCGGCCCCAATAGAAAAACTTACGCCGTTAACGGCCCGAACCTCACCGTCGCTCGTAAAGAACGATGTCTGCAGGTCGGCAACTGTTAACAGGCTCGCCACGTGTACCCTTCCTCAATTCCTGAGCAAAGAACCCACTACGCAAACATCGTGCCAACTTTTCCGCAGTTTGGAAACCCCTGTAAAACCGCGATTCTCTGCGAAACCCGCCCGGAGCCCCTGTCAGCTACCGCCAGGGGCGCACAAAAACAGATCACGCCTGTGCCTTATAAGTGGGCAGATCGCCCGCTGTTGCCCCTCGTGGTGAAGATGAATTTTACCTGTACATGTTCTCGAATCCGCATACCCCTCGGGTACGAATGACGAGAGACGGTTCCGTTCGAACCCTGAAGGGCATAAATTCGTGACATGGCGGACGAAAAGACACCCATTCTGAAATTCGACGGCGTCACCAAGGGCTTTTCCGGCAATCGGGTCCTGCAGGGTATCGAGCTCGAGGTGGCGGAAGGGGATTCCCTCTGCCTGATCGGCACGTCGGGATGCGGCAAATCGCTCATGTTCCGGTGCGCCCTTGGTCTGGTCCGGCCCGACAGCGGTCGGGTCCTGATAAACGGGACCGATGCCGCTTCGATGAAGGCCGGTCAGCGGCAGGTTTTCGAGCGTCAGCGCGGCGTTCTGTTTCAGTACGGCGGTCTGTTCGACAGCCTGACGGTCTGGGAAAACGTGTGTTTCCAGCTGCTCAACGTGGATGATATGGACCCGGCGGATGCACGCGACCTCGCAGCTGAAAAGCTGAGAGCCGTAGGGCTTTCGCCCGATGTCTGCGATCTGTTTCCCAGCGAATTGTCGGGCGGCATGCAGAAACGCGTGGGTTTCGCCCGGGCGATCGCCAGCGACCCGCAGATTCTTTTCCTCGATGAGCCGACCGCCGGGCTCGACCCCATCATGTCGAACGGGATTTCGAGGTTTGTCGCCGACAATATTTCGGCGCTTGGTGCGACGACCATTTCAATATCGAGTGATTTGAAGACGGTGGAAAGGGTATCCCGGCGCGTCGCCATGATCCATGGCGGCAGGATCGTCTGGGACGGTCTGACGTCTGACCTGTACAGGTCGGGAAACGATTTCGTGCACCAGTACGTCAACCGGCTGGCCGACGGGCCGATCGACACCTACGGCCGTCAGAGATAGGGCTCTTCCGGTTCTGAATCGCCTTCCCGAGCCGTCTGAAACGGTCGTCCGTTACTCCGCCGCGGCCGCACCGGCATAGCGGCTCTCCGGCACGCGCAGCCCGAGCAGGTCGCGCAGCGTGTTGCCTTCGTACTCCTTGCGGTAGAGGCCGCGGTTCTGCAGCTCCGGCACGACCAGGTCGACGAACGATTCGAACTCGTCCGGGAACATCGACGGGATGATGTTGAAGCCGTCGCAGGCGCCGTTTTCGAACCAGTCCTGCATCGCGTCGACGACGTCGGTGGGCGTGCCGACAAGCACCATGTGGCCGCGCGCTGCGGCGAAATGCTCGTAAAGCCTGCGCAGCGTCCACCCTTCCTTCCGAGCGAGATCGAGCATCTGGCCCGACCGTGTGCCGACATCGTCGACCGCCTCCAGATGCAGGTCGTCCATCTTCGTGTCCGGATCCTGATCGGTTACGTCATGGCCGAGCCTGCGCGACAGGAAGGCGAGCCCGTGGTCCGGGTGGATCAGGTCCTGCAGTTCGTCGGCCTTGGCCTGCGCTTCCTCGCGGGTTTCGGCCACGGTCACCGACAGGCCCGGCAGGATCTTCAGGTCGTCGGGCTGACGGCCGTACTTTGCGAGCCGCGCCTTCACGTCCGAATAGAACGCCTGGGCGATATCGATGCTCTGGCTCGCGCCGAAGATCACGTCCGCCGACCGGGCGGCCAGCTCACGTCCCGGCTCCGAGGCGCCGGCTTGCACGATGACCGGCTGACCCTGCGGCGAGCGCGGTACGTTGAGCGGTCCTTCGACCTGGAAATGCTTACCCTTGTGGTTGAGGACATGCATCCTGTCCCATTCGAAGAAGGTGCTGGTTTCGCGGTCGCGCACAAACGCGTCCGCATCCCAGCTGTCCCACAGCCCCCTGAGGACATCGAGATATTCCTCAGCGATTTCGTACCGATCGGCTTTCGCGAGATGCGCGTCCTGGCTGTAATTCAGCGCCGAGCGCGGGTTGCCGGTGGTGACGATATTCACCCCGGCGCGGCCCTGGCAGATCAGGTCCAGCGTGGCGAACATCCGGGCGACCGTGAAGGGAGGGTCGAAGCTGGTGCTTCGCGTACACACCAGACCGATATGTTTCGTGAGCGGCGCCAGCGCCGACAGCAGCGTAAAGGGTTCCAGCCAGGCGGAGTAATGCTGACGGTTAAGCGCCTTGTCGACCGTCGTCCAGGCCGTCGGGGTATCGGCGGAGAACAGCATGTCGAACAGACCGCGTTCGGCTGTCTGCGCCATATCGATAAATCGGTCGAAATTCTCGTTGGCGTCGTGGAACGAGTTGGGGTGGCGCCAGGACGCGATGTGATGGCCTGTGGGACGGATGAACAGGCCGAGTTTCATTTCGGACATCGGGGGGTCTCCTTGGCGTGTGCGGTTACCTAGAACGATACGGCGCTCTGCAGGGTTTTGACAAGGGAGCGGGCGCGGCAACGACGCGTCTAGTCGGCCGTCTCATTTCCTCCATGCTGGCCAATGGCCCAGCCGATTTCGGCCAGGTTCTCTTCCGCAAAATGCCGCGGCTTGTCTTCCAGCGTGAGCGCGAGCCCGGATTGCCAGCGCGTCAGGAAGCCGAACAGAGAGATCACCGCCATGATTTCCAGCATCTGCGCCTCGGTGAAATGCGGCCGCAAGGCGTCGAACAGCTCGTCGTCGACCGAGGCGGGTGCAGCGGCGGATGCGCGCGCGACCGCCAGGGCGGCGCGTTCGGCATCGTCGAACTGAGGGTCGGAATCGCTGTTCATCACCGCCCGGATTTTCTCTATCGGAACGCCTGCCTCGAACGCTGCTTCCGCCGTGTGCGCCATCGAGTAAGGGCATTCGGCGATCCGGGCGACGGTATGGGCGATCAGGCGCCTGAGCGGGGCGGGCACGTCGCCGGGTTTCAGGTAGACCTCCGAGATCAGCCGGTACCAGGCGTCGAGCATCTCCGGCCTGTTTGCCATCACCCGGAGCGTCATCGGCACGAAGCCGAGCCGAGCGTCGCACTGATCGAACAGGGCGGCCTGTTCGGCCGTAGGGGTCTCCGGCGGCGCTATGCGGGTCATGAGCCCTCGTCGAGCCGCAGCAGCCGGCTTGCGTTGCCGCCCAGGATCAGCGCCTGCGCTTCTTCGTCGATCCCGGCATGTTCGGTGACGATTTCGACCGGGTAGTCGTAGCCCATCCCGAAACAGTAATCGCTGCCCAGCATAACGCGGTCCGCGCCGACGCGGTCGATCAGATAGGCCAGCAGCGGGCCGTCATGGGTGATGGTGTCGTAATAGAACCGGGTCAGATATTCCTCGGGCGATTTGTCGGGAATTTTCTCGCGAAGCGGCGGGATTTCCTTCCAGGCATGCGCCATGCGCCCGATCACCGAGATCAGCGCGCCGCCGGCATGCGGCAAGCAGATTTCCAGCTTCGGGAACCGGTCGAGGATGCCGTCGAAAATCAGGTAGGCGGCGGCTACCGCGTTGTCGAACGGGTTGCCCAGCGTGTTGACGAAATGCCAGCGGCTCAGCCGTTCCGCCCCGATCACCCGCACCGGATGGAGGAACAGCGGCAGGCCGTATTCCTCCAGCCGCTCGTAAACCGGAAAGAACGCCTCGTCCGACAGTTCCCGGTCTCGCACATGGGTCGCGGCATAGACGCCGCGCATGCCCGGCATGTCAGCGATACGATCCACCTCCTCGACCGCGAGATCGGGCTCGTGCATCGGCGGCACCGCGAAGCCGATAAGACGGTCGGGATGCGCCACGTGTGCAGCGGCGATGCCGTCATTGAAGGCCCGGCACAGTTTCGGGCCGAGATCGCGTCCCGCCCAGTAGACCATCGGTACGGTCAGCGACAGTGCGTGCACATCGACCTTGCGCTCGTCCATGTCGGCGATGCGTGCCTCCAGATCGGTAAAGCTCGCCTGCAAGGGCGGCATCTGCATCTTGCCGAGCTTGATGCTGAATCCCTTCGGGTTGCTGCGGTCGACGGCAGCGTCGAACGGCGCGCCTTCCTCCTCGATCAGTTTCAGAAATTCTTCGGGATAGTAATGGGCATGAATGTCGATCGTTTTGCGGTCCGGCATGGCGTGGGTCCTCTCCTGTCAGCTGGTTTTGCCGCGCGACAGCACGGCCCAGACTTTCTGCGACGTGACCGGCATGTGCAGGCCGCTGGTATCGTAATCGCGCAGCGCATCCGCCACAGCATTCATCGCCGCCCCGAGCGACGGCGTCGTGCCGGCTTCGCCGCCGCCCTTGACGCCCAGCGGGTTGCTTTCGGTCAGCGCCGCCTCGCATGTCTCGATATTGAACGACGGCAGCTGGTCGGCGCGCGGCATGCCGTAATCCATGAAGGATGCTGCGATCAGCTGCCCGGACTCGTCATAGACGTTTTCCTCCCAGAACACCTGCCCGACACCCTGGGCGATTCCGCCATGCACCTGGCCCTCGACGATCAGCGGGTTGATGACCCGTCCGACATCGTCGATGGCGCTCCAGTTCTCCAAGGTGACATGACCCGTCTCGGCATCGATCTCGACCTCGGCGACGGCGCAGCCGGTCGGGTAAGCGGGGAGCCGGTGCCACATTTCGTGTTCGTCCTCCAGCGGCCCGCGCATATCCTCGGGCACCGCGTCGTTCAGCGCGGTCCCGGCAAGCTCGAACAGCCCGATGGTCCGGTCGGTGCCGGCGACGCTGAAGGCGCAATCAGCGAATACGACGTCTTCTTCCGCCGCTTCCAGTACGTGGGCGGCGAGTTTCTTTCCTTTTGCGATGATCTTGTCGGTCACCCACACCATCAAAGCGCCGGCGAGCCGCATCGACCGGTCGGAATGGCTGCCGCCGCCCTCCTTGACGATATCGGTGTCGCCGGTGATCAGGTTGACCGACTCGAACGGGACGCCGAGCTGCGAGACGATGACCTGTGCGAAGGTGGTCTCGTGGCCCTGACCGTGATTCTGGGTGCCGAGGATCATGTCGATCCGGCCTTCAGGGCGGATCGTTATTTCGCAGCGTTCCTGCGGCCAGCCGACGGGCGTCTCGACATAGTTCGAGAGCCCGATGCCGCGCAGCTTGCCCTGTTTCGCCGCCGCCGCCCGGCGCGCCTCGAACCCGGCCCAGTCGGCGAGCCCCGCCGCGCGCTTCATGTTGTCGTGGAACGTGCCGCAATCGTAGACCACTCCCATCGGGTTGGTGTAGGGCAGCTTTTCCGGCGCGATCAGGTTCAGGTTGCGCAGCGCGATCCGGTCGCGCCCGGTTTCCGCCGCCGCCCGGTCGAGCAGCCGTTCGATCACCAGCATGGTTTCGGGCCGCCCGGCGCCGCGATAGGGAGCGGTGGGCAGCGTGTTGGTGATGACGCCCCGCACGCGCACATAGGCGGTCGGCACGTCGTAGATGCTGGAAACGATCCGCACCCCGTTGGCGAGCGGCACGAACGACACCAGATTGCCGCCGATATTGCCAAGATGGTCGATCCTGAGACCGAGAATTCTGCCGTCGCCGTCGAGCGCCAATGACGCGCGGGTAATAAGGTCGCGCGCCTGATAGTCGCTCAGGAAGGCCTCGGTCCGTTCCGACGTCCAGCGCACCGGCTTTCCGATGATTTTCGCGGCCCACAGCGCCAGCACGAATTCCGGATAGACCCAGTTGCGCATGCCGAATCCGCCGCCGACCTCCTCGCATTTGACGCGCATCTTCTCGGCCGGCACGCCGAACATCTGCATCAGGGTCCATTGCTGGCGTACCACGCCCTGGCTGCCGGACAGGAAGGTATAGGCGCCGGTTTCGGCATCGTAGGCGCCGACGCCGGCGCGCGGTTCCATAGAGACCGCGGTGATGCGGTTGTTGCGCACCTCGACCGAGGTCGCATGGGCGGCGTTGGCGAAGGTTGCATCGGTCGTTGCCTTGTTGCCCAGCTCGGCGTCGAACGCGGTGTTGTCGGGCGCGCCGTCCCAGATGACGGGTGCGCCTTGCTTGATGGCCTCCGCGCTGTCGATGACCGCCGGCAGGATGTCGAATTCGATCTCGACTTTCTCGGCCGCGTCCTTGGCCTGCGCCAGCGTGTCGGCGACGACGAAGACGAGCCCCTCGCCGATATGGCGCACCTTGCCGAGCGCCAGCGGGTAGTGCGGCGCCTCGAAGATCGGCGAGCCGTCCCGGTTGGCGAAGGCGGGTTCCTTCGGGTTGTGTATCTGCGGCGGATTGACCACATGCGGGATCGCGCCCATCCCGTCGGCCAGATAATCCTCGGCGGTGAAAACGCCATGGACGCCCGGTGCGGATTTCGCCTTCGTTGTGTCGATGGATCTGATCACGGCGTGACCGACATTGGCGCGCAGCACGTAGCCGTGAAGCTGGCCCGGCATGGTGTAATCGTCGGTGAAGTTTCCCGCGCCGGTCAGAAGCCGTTCGTCCTCCTTGCGCGGCAAAGGCGCGCCGATGCCCTTATCCATCGATATCCTCTCCCTGTTTCTTTCTGCATTGTGTCGCAGCTTCGCGAGCTTGCAAACCGGCGCCGATTGTTCGCCCGGTCCGTCGCCGCTATCCTTTGGGACAAATTCAGGGAGACGAACCATGGACGATGCCAGACCGGCCGCCGCCGCAGTGGATTTCGACCGATTCCGGCTGAGGCGCTTCGTCGACGAGCAGGTTGCGGCGGGCGAGGTGCAGGTCATCGACGATCCGGTCGCGCTGATCGATATCGCCGGACATCTGGAAGGCAATCCTATGGCGGTGCTGTTCCGAAAGGCTGGGCCCGAGCAGGCGGAGATCGTCGGCAACGTGCTGGGGCCGAGCCGGCTGGGCGCGGCATTCGGCCTGCCGCGGTCGGAGCTGCCGCAGGAAATTATGAAGCGCATGCACCGGCCGCAGCCTCTGGTCGCGGTCGGCCGCGACCAGGCCCCGGTGCAGCGCATCGTGCTGGAAGGCGACGACGCGGACCTGACGCGCCTGCCCGCGAACCTGCAGCATGGCTGCGATGGCGGACCCTATATCTCCTCCAGCATCGATTACGTAATCGACCCGGAGACCGGCTGGACCAATATCGGAGTACGGCGGCTGATGCTGCGCGGCAGGCGCGAAACCGGCATCGACCTGGTGGCGCCCAGCGATCTGCGCCAGATCTATCTGGCGAGCGCGGCGAAAGACGAGCCGGTGCCCATAGCCTTCGCCATCGGCTCGCACCCGATCGATTTCGTCGCCGCCAACATGCGCGTGCCGGTCGACGAGCTTCCCTTGCTGGCGGCGCTGCGGGGCGAGCCCTTGCCGCTGGTCAAATGCGTGACGAACGATATTCGTGTGCCGGCCGATGCCGAGATGATCCTCGAAGGCTATCTCGATGCGCGCGGCCATGTGGAGCCGGAAGGTCCCTATGGCGAGTTCTTCGGCTATTACGGTGTGATGAAGGAAAACCCGGTCTTCCACCTGACCGCCATCACCATGCGGGACGACGCGCTGTTCCAGACCGCGACGATCAGCGGGCGCAGCCTTAACACGACGGAGACCGCCAACCTCGGCACGCTCCGCACGGAAATCATGATCTGGCGGGCGCTGCAGACCGCGGTGCGCGAGCCGGTGGCGGTGCATGCGATGGCCGAAAGCAACGGCTGCAACCATGTGCGCGTGGCGCTGCGCCAGCGCGTGCCGGGCGAGGCGCGCAACGCCATCGCCGCCGTGTTCGGCGCGTTCGCCAATGTGAAGCATGTGTTCGTGGTCGACGACGATATCGACGTCACGTCCGACCAGCAGATGGAATGGGCGCTCTCAACCCGGTTCCAGGCCGACCGCGACCTGGTGGTGCAGAACGGTTTCCGCACCCTGCCGCTGGACCCGTCGCTCGATGGCGCGCGCACCGGCGCCAAGGCCGGGTTCGACCTGACGCTGCCGTTCGGCAAGCGCGACGTGCTGGCTTTCACCGTGCCCGTGCCGCCGGTGCGCGGCACGGCGCGGTTCCAGACGGTGCGCGAAGCGCTGTCGTCCGGCCCGATGATGTTCGGCGAGCTGATGGCCGCGCTGGGCAGCGACGACGGGCGCGAGATCGTGCTGGAGCTGGAAGCGCTGCGCGAGGCGGGTGAACTAACGCGCCTTGAAGAAGGGCAGTACACGCTCGTAGGATGAGAGGGTAGGGAGTCGGTCCCTTCCCGTGCGGGAAGGGACCTGATTTTATGCCGGGTTACGCCGCCCGTATTTCGACCTTCCTCGCCGTGTCCTTTGGCGGTCCGGCCTTGGGTGCGCGGAGTGTCAGCACGCCGTCCTTGAAATCGGCGGTGATGTCGTCCGCCCTGATGTCCGCGGGCAGTCGGAATGTCCGCTGGAAGCAGCCGAAGGCGCGTTCGGTGAAGAAATAGGTCTTTCCCTTCTCTTCGCGCTCCGTCTTCTTCTCGCCTTTGACGGTCAGAACGCCGTCATGGATTTCGACGTCGACGTCCTTTGCGGCGACGCCCGGCAGTTCGACATTGATTTCGTTTTGTTCGCCGGTTGTGGCTGCGTCCGCGCTGGGCGCGAAGAACCCGGCGATCCGCTCGCCGACATTGCGGAACGGCTGCATGAATTCCGGCCACCAGACGCCCTGACCCTGATCCGTTTTCTCAACCATGATGTCCTCCAGATATATCGACCGATGCGGTCCCGATAATCTGCATCTGGTCGATGCCGTTCGGTTTTCAAGACGTGAAAACACGCTGGAACATCCCCATATACAAAGAGGAGTCCGGCCGTCGCAGGCGTGCATCGGCGGGCTTCGGGGAGAGGGGAGAAACGCATGAAAAGCCAGACGGATACCCAGATGGATGCCCAGATCGATGCTCAGATGGATGCTGGGGCGGATACCGGTCTGAAGCGGGTGCTTTCTCTGCCATTGTTGGTGCTCTACGGCCTGGGCACGACCATTGGCGCGGGCATTTTTGTTCTGACCGGCAAGGTCGCCGGCGTTGCCGGCGGGTTTGCGCCGCTGGCCTTTCTGTCGGCGGCTATCCTCGCCGGTCTGGCGGCGCTGTGTTTTGCGGAGCTTGCCGTACGGCATCCCGAAAGCGGCGGCGCAGCCGTCTATGTCAAGGAAGGGCTCGGCTCCGACCGGCTCGCCCTGCTGACCGGAGGGTTGGTGATCCTGGCCGGGCTGGTGTCGACGGCGACGATCATTACCGGTTTCGCCGGTTACGCGGGCGACCTGGTGCCGGCACCCGCTCTTGCATTGAAACTTGGCGCGGCGGTGCTGCTCGGGCTGATCGCGTTCTGGGGTGTGCAGGAATCCGTCACGGTGGCGGCAACCGTCACCATCGCCGAGGTCGGCGTCCTCATCGCGATCTGTCTGTTCGGCCTGCCGGGATTGACGCTCGATGGGATCGGCAAGGCCATGCAGCCCGCTACGGCGGATGCAGTGATCTGGGCCGGCGTCGCCTCCGGCGCCCTGCTGGCCTTCTACGCCTTTATCGGTTTCGAGGACATCGTCAATGTCGCGGAGGAGACCCGGGATCCCCATCGCACGCTGCCGCGCGCTATCATCGTCACCCTGGTTGTGACGTCTATCCTCTACGTGGCTGTGTCCCTGATCGCCGTGACCGCCGCGCCCCTGAACGAGCTTGCCGGAAGTACAGCGCCGCTGACGTTTCTGTTCGAGCGGGTCAGCGGCCTGCCTGGAGGAACGATCAGCATTATCGCGATTTTTTCCGTGCTCAACGGCGCGCTGATCCAGATCATCATGGCGTCCCGCGTTTTCTTCGGGCTGGGTCGTCGAGGCTGGCTCCCCGCCTGGCTGGCGACGGTGCACCGCACAACACGCACCCCGTCGAACGCCATTATATTGTGCGTTCTGATTGTTGCTCTCCTGGTGACGGCGTTTCCGCTCGAAGCGCTCGCCAAGACGACATCCTTCATCACATTGGCGATCTTCGCCCTGGTCGCGGTGGCATTGTTCAGGCTGAAGCGGAAGACACAGGCAGTGCCGGCCGGCGGGTTCAGCGTGCCGATATGGCTGCCGGTCGCAACCGTTGCCGCGATCGCCGCGCTGGTGATCGCGGAACTCTATAACCGCCTGGGCTGACGAAAGGAGCTTGCAGATGACGGATCAGACAACGTCCGGTCGGGGGGCCGATGAAGCTTTCGATGCCTATCGTCCCCAGCGAATCGCGGAGCGGATCGAGGATGCCGGCGTAGCGAAGGCCAATCTGGGGCTGCTCGAGATGCTGACGCTTGCCGTGCTCGCCGGCGCGTTCATTTCCTTCGGGGCCGTTTTCTACACCGTTGCAGTCACCGACTCCGCGCTCGGTTTCGGCATGACGCGCGTGATCGGCGGGCTGGTTTTCTCGCTCGGGCTGATCCTTGTCGTGATCGCCGGGGCGGAGCTCTTCACCGGCAATAATCTGATCGTCATGGCCTGGGCCGACGGCCGCATCGAGGCCGGGCGCATGCTGCGCAACTGGGCCATCGTCTATGCCGGCAATTTTATCGGCGCCGTGGCGTCCGCCTTTTTTATTCACTGGTCCGGCGTTCTCGGTATGCATGACGGGGCGGTGGCAGAAACTGCACGAACCATCGCCGCCGCAAAGATCGCGCTCGCGCCCGATCAGGCCTTCGTGCGCGGCATGTTGTGCAACGCGCTGGTGTGTCTTGCCATCTGGCTGTCTTTCGCCGCGCATCGAGTGTCCGGCAAGATTCTGGCGATCATTTTTCCGATTACCGCGTTCGTCGCGCTCGGATTCGAACACAGCATCGCCAACATGTATTTCCTGCCCGTCGCGATGCTGCAGGGCGCAGACGTCACGGTGGCGGACCTTTTCGCTAACCTGGTCCCGGTAACGCTTGGCAATATCGTCGGCGGGGCGGGACTCGTCGGGCTGGTTTACTGGATCGTGTACTCCAGGAACCGGTGACTATTCCTCTTCCGGGCGACCTGCCATCATTCGGACGGCGCGGTAGGTCATGACCCTGTCGCCCTTCTGGTTGAACACGTCGTTCTGCGTCGTGACGATGCCGCGATTGCCCTTGCTGGTCGGGCGCACCGCGGTGACCTCGACTTCGGCGTGGACCGTGTCGCCGGCGAACACCGGACCCAGCACCTTCTTCTCGACTTCCAGCAGCGCCAGCCCTGTGGTCTGCATGGTGGACTGGCACAGCAGCCCCTCGATGATCGTGTAGACACAGGCGGCCGGAGAAACGCGCCCCTGGATCACCCCGCCATGTTCGGCGAAGGACAGATCGGTAAACAGGGTCTCCACCATGCCGGTGACGCCGATGAAATTGACGATGTCGGGTTCGGTGATGGTGCGGTTGAGGGTTTTGAACTTGTCGCCGACTGAAAGGTCGTCCCAGTGAAGCCCGATACCCAGCGTTTTCATGTCTCTTTCCCCGTGATCTCGTTTATTTCGTCTTCCGAAAGACCGGCCTCGCGCAGGATTTCATCCGTGTGTTCGCCGAGCTTGGGCTGCATCCGGCTCAGCTCCGGCTCGGTCCGGCTGTAGCGCACCGGAAAATCCGGCAGGACGATGTCGCCCTCGGTCGGGTGGGTGCGCTTGCGAAAAAAATCGACCGCCGCGAGATGCGGGTCGTGCTCGACTTCTTCCAGTGTCGCGATGGGCGCTGACGGGATGTCGAGCTCGGCAAACCGTTTTACCCAGTATTCGGTCGTCTCGCCGGTCAGGCATTCCCCGGCGAGGCGATACAGCTCCTCGATATTATCGCTGCGGTTCGACAGCGTATCGAAACGCGGATCGTCGGCGAGCTCCGGCCGCCCGACCTCATTCCAGAACTTGCGCCACTGCACATCGACATAGGCCAGCATGCAGATATGGCCGTCGCTGGTTTTGTACGGACGCCGCCACGGGGCGAGCACGCGGGTATAGCCGAGCGATGCTTCCGGCGGGTCGAACGTGTGGCCGTAGAGATGTTCGGTCATGTTGTAGGCGACCATGGTCTCGAACATCGGGATTTCGACGAACTGACCCTTGCCAGATCGCTCGCGCTCCAGCAGCGCCGCCATCACCGCATAGGCGGCGACCAGCGCGCAGGTCTTGTCGGCCATGATGGTCGGCAGATAGCGCGGCTCGCCAATGAGGCGCGCCATCAGGTCGGCCCCGCCGCTCTGTCCCTGGATCACGTCGTCATAGGCCGGCGCGCCGGCATAGGGACCGCGCTCTCCGTATCCGTGGATTCCGGCATAGACGATGCGCGGGTTGCGCGCGTTGACGGATTTGTAGTCGAGGCCGAGCGGCACCAGCTTCTGCGGCCGGATCGAATGGAAGAACACGTCCGCCTTGTCGATCAGCCGCCACAGAGCCTCGCGCGCCGACTCCTTCTTCAGGTCCAGCACGACCGAGCGCTTGTTGCGGTTGAGCCCCATGAAGAGCGCCGCCATGTCCTTCGAGCGCGACGGGCCGGTATAACGCGTGGTGTCTCCCGCCGGCGCTTCGACCTTGATCACGTCGGCCCCGAGATCGCCCATGATCTGGGTCGCCAGCGGCCCCAGCACGACGGAGCTGAGATCGAGGACGCGGAACCCCGCGAGCGGGCCGGCCATGGCGTGACCTACGACCTTTTGCCGCGGAAATCGGGCGCGCGTTTCTCGCGGAAGGCGGCTGCGCCTTCCTTCGATTCCTCCGTGCCGTAGAACAGCGCCAGCGCTTCGAAGCCGAGCGCGCCGATGCCCTTGATGTGATCCGTGTCGGCGTTGAAGGACCGCTTGGCGATGGCGATGGCGGTCGGGCTGCGCTCCATAATCTCGGCGCACCAGCGCTCGACCTCCGCATCGAGCTCGTCCGCCGTCACGACGGTGTTGGCGAGCCCCATCTCCAGCGCTTGCTGTGCGCTATAGCGGCGGCACAGGTACCACATCTCGCGCGCCTTCTTTTCGCCGACGATGCGCGCCAGATAGGCGGTGCCCCAGCCGGGGTCGACCGAGCCGACCTTGGGACCGACCTGGCCGAAGACGGCGTTTTCGGAAGCGATGGTGAAATCGCACAGCGTCGCCAGCACATTGCCGCCGCCGATGGCGAAACCCTGGACCCGGGCGATCACCGGTACCGGTACATCGCGGATCGCGGCATGAAGCTCCTCGATCGGCAGACCGATCGTACCCGTCCCGTCGTACTTGCCATTATGTTCCGACTGGTCGCCGCCGGTGCAGAAGGCCTTGTCGCCCATGCCGGTAAGCACGATGGCGCCGATGTCGCGGTTCCACCCGGCGCTCTTGATGGCGTGGATCATTTCCTCGCAGGTGCGGGCGCGGAAGGCGTTATAGACCTTGGGCCGATTGATGGTGATCCAGGCCGCGCCGTTCTTTTCCTCGAACAGGATGTCTTCGTAATCCATCGGATTAATCCTCTAACCGTGCATCGTGAGGCCGCCGGAGACGGAGATCGTCTGGCCGGTGATATAGGCCGCGTCATCGCTCAGCAGGAAGGCGACGATGCCGGGATAGTCGGCAGGTTCGCCCAGCCTTCGCATCGGGATCGCGCGCGCCAGCCCTTCCGCGATCTTGGCGCCGCCTTCGGATGCAGCCTTGAACGCATCGAACAGGGGCGTGTCGGTCGGGCCCGGACACACCGTGTTCAGCGTGATATTCCGTCGGGACACTTCGCGCGCCAGCGTCTTGGTAAAGGCGATAACACCGCCCTTGCAGGCGGAATAGACGGCCTCGCCCGACGATCCGACGCGTCCGGCGTCGGAGGCGATGTTCACGACCCGCCCCGCGCCGCGTTCCGCCATACGGTTCAGCACCGTGTGATGCATATGGATCGGCCCCATCAGGTTGATGCCAATGACCTTCGCCCAGAAATCGGGGTCGGAATCGAGGAAGCTGGTCGGCAGGTCCCAGCCGGCGTTGTTGACCAGAAAATCGATGGGGGCGACGTCTTTCTCGGTTGCCTCCACGGCCTCCTGTACCGACGACAGATCGGTGATGTCGCAATGCTGCGCCGATACGTTGCCGCCCGCTGCGTCGGCGGTCGCTTTCGCGCCCGCTTCGTCGATATCGAAAATCACCGTGCGAACGCCTTCCTCGGCGAGGCGCATCGCGATGGCCCTGCCGATTCCTGACGCTGCCCCCGTTACCACCGCCGTCCGGCCTTCCAGTCCGCGCATGAATGATCCCCGTTACATGAATGTCTGTCGGTTCCTTTATGCGGGGAGACAGCGCATTCCGCAAGTTGACGAACCGAAGCCCCACGCCGTATCCAAGGACAAACAGCGGAGGACAAGTCATGCCCTATTTCAAGTCGCTGCCGGACAATGCGGGGCCCGGCAACATATTCGCAGCCTACTCGGACATTTTCGGCCACTGGACCCAGATGGGCGAGATGCTAATCAACGGACCGTCGGACCTGACACCGGGCGAACGCGAGCTGATCCAGGCCTACGTGTCCGGCCTGGTGAACTGCAAATATTCCTATCTCGCCCATTGCGAGGCGGCCTATGCGCGCGGGATAGAGCGCGGGCTGCTCGACCGGATCATGGTAGACCCGGAAAATGCGATGGACGCAAAATACACGCCGATCCTGACCTACGTTCGCAAGCTGACGCTGACGCCGACCGCGGTTAGCCAAGAAGACGCCGACGCGGTATTCGCCGCCGGCTGGGACGAGAAGGCGCTCCACGATGTCATCGTGGTGACGGCGCGCATGAACTTCATGTGCCGCATCGTCGAAGGATACGGATTTACGCCCATGACGCCCGAGGTTGCCCGCCAGCGCGCCGAGGAACGCGCCCGGGTCGGCTATGTCGATCTGTACCCGCAGATGAAAAAATAATCGGGACGCAGGGGGCGGCTTTCGAAACACGATTTCAATTGCCGGGCAGATATAGGACACTCCTCGTCAGTCGATTCCCAACCCCGGCGGTGTCCATGACCCGGTGCGCGCAAATCCTGTCCCTGTGCGTTTTGCTGACGCTCTCCGGCATGTCCGGCGCGTTCGGGCAGGCGGTCGTCGAAAGGGGTTCGTGCCCTGAAATCGGGGAATGGCTCGATCCCGCCACTGGTGGCGAGATCGAGCCTGAGCAACTGAAAGCCTCGCTGGCGCGCCGACCGGTCGTGCTGCTCGGCGAAGAACACGACAACGCGGACCATCATCGCTGGCAGCTCCAGATGCTGGCTGCGCTGCACGCGTATCGTTCCGATATGATCATCGGTTTCGAGATGTTTCCGCGGCGGGTTCAGAATGTTCTCGACCAATGGTCGGCGGGAAAGCTCTCCGTCGCCGAATTCCTCAAACAGTCCGACTGGGAGCGCGTCTGGGGTTTCGACCCGGAACTCTACCTGCCGCTGTTTCATTTCGCGCGTCAGAACCGGATCCCGATGATCGCGCTCAATCTCGATCGATCGGTCGTACGGCGTATCGGCCATGAAGGGTGGGATAAGCTTTCGCCCGATGAGCGCGGCGGGATTTCGCGTCCCGCTGACGCTTCCGGTGCCTATCTGAAGAGCCTCGCCGATGTCTGGCGACAGCATCGGGAGCGGGGCATCGGCGGCGAGAAGCCCGAAAAGACATTGTCGATGGAGGAGGTTCTCAAGGACGAGGCGTTTAAACGGTTCGTCGCAACGCAGCAGGTATGGGACCGCGCCATGGCCGAAAGTCTCGCGGCGGCTCGGAAAAAGAATCCCGACGCGCTGATTGTCGGCGTGATGGGGCAGGGGCACATCGAATACGGACACGGCGTTCCGCACCAGCTCAGAGACCTTGGAATTGGCGATGCCGCGTCGCTGATTCCGTTCGAGGCAGGCCCTGACTGCGCTGAATTGCCAAAGGGGATCGCCGATGCGGCCTTCATCGTTGCGCCGCGCGACCGCAGGAAATCCGCGCCGGCCCGGCCCCGGCTGGGCGTCCTGATCGAAAACGCCGACAAGGGCGTGAAGATCACCCGGGTTGTCGCTGGCAGCGTGGCCGAAGCGAGCACGCTGGAGGCTGGGGACGTCGTGGTTTCGGCCGCCGGTCGCAAGGTCGAAAAGATTTCCGATCTGATCGAGATTGTCCTTCGTCAGGCGCCGGGGACATGGCTGCCTCTCCGGATTCTGCGGGGCGATTCAGAGCTCGAAGTTGTCGCAAGGTTTCCCGTGAAGTTCGGGGAGTCGAATTGAAGGCGCCGGTTGCCGTTCTGCTTGCCGTTCTGGCCGGTTTTCTGCCCGGATTTTTGGCGATCGCCGATGCCCCTGCGGCGGAGAACGGCGCAGTTTCCCATGACGCGACTGTTCGCATCGAACCGGCCGACAGGTCTGTCAGCATTTCGGACAGAATAACCGTTCAGGGCCGGGAGGCGGTTCCGGTTCGCGTCGCGCCGTGGCTGAAGATTGTCTCGCTCAGCATCGACGGAAAAAAATCATCGCCAACAGGTCCCACAGTGCGCCTTGCGGACAGGGGCTCGCATTCGATCGCCCTCGAATTGCAGGGAAAGGCCCCCGCGCCGGGCCGGTCGCGCGGACAATGGCAGGACGCGGCGATCGGCGCCGACGGAGGATACTTCTTTGCGGGGTCAGCATGGCTGCCGCGGATCGAGGGCGCCAGGGTTTCCTACCGGGTGCGCGTCGATGTTCCGGCGGATCAGCGTGTCGTGGTTACCGGCAGGCTTGTGTCCGAAACCATCGGGAAGAAGCGATACGGCGCGGTCTTTGAGTCTCGAAACGCCCTGGAGCCACCTTCGCTGTTTGTCGGTCCGTATGTCGTGAAGGAGAGCAAATCAGGCGATCTCCGCCTGCGGACCTATTTCTATCGCGATCAGGCCGGGCTGGCAGACGGATATCTCGATGACTTTGCACACTACATAGAACGGTATTCGCGTCTTATCGGCGCTTACCCGTATAACGATTTTCATGTGATCGCCGCTCCGATACCGGTCGGGCTGGGCTTTCCCAACCTTACCTATATCGGTCGCCGGATTCTGCCGCTGCCGTTTCTGCGCGGCCGGTCGCTGGCGCACGAGGTGCTGCATAACTGGTGGGGAAACGGGGTTGGCATCGATTACGCGTCGGGCAACTGGGCCGAGGGGCTGACCACCTACATGGCGGATTATGCGCTCGCAGCGGAACGGGATTCGGACGGGGGAGCAAAGATGCGACTCGGCTGGCTGCGCGATTTTGCGGCGTTGCCTCCCGACCGCGATACGCCGGTGGTGCGTTTCACCGGCAAGCACAGCGCGGCGGCGCAGGTCGTCGGCTATAACAAGGTGTCCTTCATTTTTCACATGCTGAGAGCCGAAATCGGCGAAGACAGTTTTACCGCCGGGCTGCGCGAATTCTGGCGCCGCTATCGCAACGATGTCGCCAGCTGGAAGGGTTTGCGCGGCGCCTTCGAAGCCGCATCGGGGCGCGATCTTTCCGGTTTTTTCATCCAGTGGCTCAACCGTGCCGGAGCACCGCAGCTGACCTTGCACGATGCGGGTATCGAGGGGGCTCAAGGCGCGTACCGGGTCCGGTTCACCCTGCGGCAGGGAAGCCCGCCCTGGCGTCTTCGAATCCCTGTATCTGTCCGGACCGAGGGCGGCGCAATTGACCGGACGGTTGACCTGTCGGGCGCCGAACAGAGCTTTACGCTGGATGTCGATCGGCCGCCGCTGGCGTTGCGGATCGATCCGGACTGGAATGTCTTTCGTCGTCTTCTGCCCGGAGAGGCGCCGCCGATCCTGCGCGATGTGACGCTGGCGGCCGATACCGCGACGGTCATCGCCGCCCACCCGGAAATGGAAAAAACGGCCCAAGGGCTTGCCCGTCGGCTTCTCGATACGCGGATGCGTATCGTTTCATCCGACGCGGCCAACCCGGCGAATTCGCCGGTTCTGGTTATTGGCGAGACCAGCAAAGTCGCCGAAATTCTGGTCCGACTTGATCTGGGGGACACGCCGGAGCCGCTCGTCGGACGCGGGACGGCACGGGTCTGGACGGTGTCGAAACCGGGGCGGCGCCCGGCCCTGATTGTCGCCGCGGACGGTCAGGCGGCGCTCGCTGCTCTGTTGCGCCCGTTGCCGCATTACGGCGGTCGCAGCTATCTGGTGTTCGACGGTCGCCGTGCCATCGACAAAGGCGTTTGGCCTGCGACGCATAGACCTCTAACCCGTTCTTTTTGAGGGTAGAGATGGCGTTTCGCCGATTTTTCTTGCGCAACGACGGAAATTATAGGCGCGAAACGTGATATTTATCAGTTTTCGCCTTTTTTTCGCCCCATCCGGTTGCCACATTCTGATTGAGTAATGGCGCCTTCCAGAAGGAGAAGATTGATGGCGTGTCTGAAGAATATTGCAATTTCCCTCGTTCTCGCGGTCTCGCTGACTGCCTGCGCCGACAGCCAGTATGGCCAGAAACAGCAGGTTGGCGCCGTGCTCGGCGGTGTCGCCGGCGGTCTCCTCGGCTCGAAGGTCGGCGGCGGCTCCGGCAAGCTGGCGGCCACTGCGATCGGATCGGTTCTGGGCGTGTTCCTCGGCAGCGAAGTCGGAAAATCGCTCGACAAGGCTGATCAGACCTATGCCTCGCAGACCCATCAGAAGGCGCTTGAGAAATCGCCGACCGGAAACACCGAAGAATGGCGGAATCCCGATTCCGGCCATTCCGGCAGCGTCACGCCGACGTACACCTTCCGGAAGGGCGACGGTCAGTACTGCCGCGAATACCAGCAGACCGTAACTGTCGGCGGCCGGACAGAGAACGCCTACGGCACCGCTTGCCGTCAGCCTGACGGAAGCTGGCAGGTGGCCAGCTAGGTCGCACCGCCACTCGTTGAAAAGGTCGTCCCGCTCCGGGACGACCTTTTTTTGATCGATTTACTCAAATAAAGATTGCAATTCTTTCCCATGCACCTACTTTCATGATATTAGTTCATGGTTTGTTCTATTTTGGCAATGGGAAGGGAGAAGAATCATGAGTTGTCTTGGTGTTCATTTTGCGATTACCCCCGAGGAAGCCGCGAAGCTCGAGAAACTCGACAATGACGACGTGCGTATCGACTTTATCGGGGAAGAGATCGAACAAAGCTGGGTTGAAGAATTCGTGGTCGAAAGCGACAAGGCGTGGGACGGTATTCACCGCTGTCTCGGCGAATTTCCGCCCGATACGCCATGGTTCTATCCTGTTAATCCGGAATCCGGTGCGCACGCGCGTGTGGAAGATTACGGCAGCGAGCCCCTACGCCTGGCGGTGCTCGGCGGGAAGAAGATCATGGATGACGAGAGCCAGTATTTTATTCGTCTTGTCAGACCCGAGCAGGTCGCTGACATCGCTGCAGCGATGAAAGCGCTGGACCGAGAGCAGATGCACGAACGATATTTCAGGCATTGCAAGGGCGCATGGCCGGAATACGGGGAAGAGGATTTCGGCTATATCTGGGACTATTTCAAGGAAATCCGGGATTTCTACGGACGTATGGCGGGCAACGGTCGCTACGTCGTTTTCACCGCGGACCAGTAATCGACTGTCAGGCAGCCGCCGGATCGGTTTTCATTTCGGCGCAGTCATCGGCAAAGGACAGCGGCGCGCCCGTTGCGGCCTGCAGCGCGTCGCGGCTGATGCCTGCGGCTATCTCCCGTACGACGAACCGGTCGTTCTCCACATCGATCACGGCCAGGTCGGTATAAACGCGCGTCACGACTCCCAGACCGGTCAGCGCGTACGTGCAGCGGTCCAGCAGCTTGGGCGAGCCGTCACGCGTGCAGTGATCGGTCATGACGAGAACCCTGTCCGCGCCGACCGCGAGGTCCATCGCGCCTCCGACGCCCGGCGGGCGGGAATTGTCCAGCGTCGCCCAGTTTGCGAGGTCGCCGTTTTGCGACACCTGAAAGGCGCCCAGCACGCAGTAATCGATGTGCCCGCCGCGGATCATGGCGAAGGAATCAGTATGGTGGAAATAGGCGCCGCCGGGCAGCAGCGTAGCCGGCTTTTTGCCCGCGTTGATCAGATCCGGGTCTTCCTCGCCCTCGGCCGGTGTCGGTCCCATCCCGAGAATGCCGTTTTCGCTGTGAATGACGATTTCGCGATCCTCGGGAAGGAAATTCGCCACCAGCTCGGGCGCGCCGATGCCGAGATTGACATAGGCGCCGTCGGGAATGTCCTGCGCGATGCGCCAGGCGATCTGCGGCCGGCTCAGTTTCGCCATCTTGTCCTCCTGCCGGTCACCCGACCGCGATAACGCGGTCGACGAAGATACCGGGCGTAATCACGTGCTCGGGGTCGAGCTGGCCGATATCGACGACTTCGTCGACCTGCACGATCGTGATATCCCCCGCCATCGCCATCGACGGGCCGAAATTACGCGCCGATTTGTTGTAGGTCAGGTTGCCCCAGCGGTCCGCAAGCTTTCCTTTTACGAAGGCGAAATCGGCGCGCAGCGGTTTCTCGAAAACATATTCCTCGCCGTCGATGATCCGCGATTCCTTGCCCTCCGCGAGCGGGGTTCCAACGGATGTACGCGTATAGAACCCGCCGATCCCCGCGCCCGCGGCGCGAATGCGCTCGCTCAGCGTGCCCTGCGGTACGATCTCAAGCTCCAGATGGCCCGCGCCGTAGAGTTCCTTGACGATCTCCGCGTTCGACGAGTTGGGGAAGGAGCAGATCACCTTGCGGATGCGCCTTTCTTCCAGCAGCCGCACCAGCCCGCGGTCGCCTTCGCCGGCATTGTTGGAGATAACCGTCAGGTCGCGGATGCCGCGATCCAGCGTTTCCTCCAGCAGATCCTGGGGCGCGCCCGCCGCGCCGAAACCGCTGACCATGATTGTCGCGCCGTCGGCGAGACCGGCCAGCGCCGCATCGAAATCATGCACCTGCTTGTCGATCATGCGGTTGCCGGAATTCTCAGGAAGAGACGTTCTCGATGACCAGGGCGATACCCTGGCCCACGCCGATGCACATGGTGCAGAGCCCGTACTTGCCGCCCCGCTGCCTGAGCTCGTAAGCAGCGGTCGTTGCCAGCCGTGCGCCGCTCATCCCCAGCGGGTGGCCGAGCGCAATGGCGCCGCCGTTCGGGTTCACATGCTCGGCGTCGTCCGGCAGGCCGAGATCCCGGGTCACCGCCAGCGCCTGGGCGGCGAAGGCCTCGTTGAGCTCGATGACGTCCATCTGTTCGATTTTGAGACCGGTCTTTGCGAGCACTTTTCGGGTCGCCGGCGCCGGGCCGAACCCCATGATGCGCGGCGGGACGCCGGCGCTCGCCATGCCGACGATACGCGCGATGGGCTCCAGCCCGTGATCCTTCATGCCCTGTTCGGAAGCCAGCAGGATTGCGCAGGCGCCGTCGTTGACGCCTGAGGCGTTTCCGGCTGTCACCGTGCCGCCTTCGCGGAACGGTGCGGGCAGTTTGGCGAGTTTCTCAGGCGTTGTGTCGCCGCGTGGATGCTCGTCGGTATCGACGATGACCGGGTCGCCGCGACGCTGCGGTACGGAGACGGGGATGATTTCGACCCCGAACCGGCCCGATTTCTGGGCCTCGGTCGCGCGCATCTGCGAGCGATACCCGAACGCGTCCTGATCGTCGCGCGAAATCTGGAAATCCTCGGCGACGTTCTCGGCGGTCTCCGCCATGCTGTCGACGCCGTACTGCGATTTCATCAGCCGGTTGACGAAGCGCCAGCCCAGCGTGGTGTCGTAGACATTGTTGCTGCGCGAAAAAGCGGTTTCCGCCTTGGGCATGACGAAGGGCGCGCGCGACATGCTTTCCACCCCGCCCGAGATCATCAGGTCGCATTCGCCGGTCCTGAGCGCCCGCGCCGCCGACCCGGTCGCCTCCAGCCCCGATCCGCACAGCCGGTTGACGGTTGCGCCCGGAACCTCGGTCGGCAGGCCGGCCAGCAGCAGCCCCATCCGTGCGACATTGCGGTTGTCCTCGCCGGCCTGGTTGGCGCATCCGTAAATCACGTCATCCAGCGCCTTCCAGTCGATATCCGCGTGGCGCTCCATCAGCGCCTTCATCGGCAGGGCGGCGAGGTCGTCAGTTCGGATAGAGGAGAGGCTTCCGCCGTATCGGCCGATCGGCGTTCGAACGGCATCGCAGATATACGCTTCGGGCATGAGAAAAGAATTCCTTCGATCTTGTGTTCCTGGCGGACCCGGTTCGGCTCTGCCGACTCATACAACATATCGTCCCTTCGATCACCTCCGGCACAGCGTCCACCGGCCGGCTGCAATTATGAAATTTTTAAGAATACGAACCCATACTCGCCCGGTGGAGATGGAGAGGCGGTCGTGTCCGTCTTTCGCGGATCCGACCAAGACTGGTGACTGCCATGACCGACGACACCCTTCTGGCGCGCGAGGCCGGGAATTCCAGTGATATAGACGACGATATTTTCGACGCGATCGACGATGCGATCGGAAATCTTGCCGACGATTTCATTCTCTGGGTGCGGGAAAGCCTGGACGACACCCTGAAATCTCTCGATGCGGTGGAGGAAGAGCCTGATGGACGGCTGGAAACCGCACAGGGCTTCTATACGGTGATGCATGACGTCAAGGGACAGGCCGGAACGTTCGGCTTCGCCCTGCTGGCGGAAGTCGGCGAGTCGCTCTGCGCCTATCTGCAGGGAATCGAAAAGCCGCCCACGGAAGGACAGCTCGGCGTGCTCAAGCTGCATGCGACCGCGGCACGGTTCATCGTCGAGCGGAATCTGAAAGGCACTGACGGCCGCATCTGCGAGCAGTTCCGGGCGCGGCGCGATGCCCTGATCGAACAGGTAGGGCGGCCTGCCGCCTGATCCTGTTTCTTTCGCGAACGGTTAAGGAATACCCAGGCCGCCGGTCTTCCTCCGGCGGTCTTTTTTCTTTCCGTTTCGATCAATCTCCGCGGAAAATTCCCCGATCTCAGCCCGAATCCCGCATCTTGCCGGTGACATGGCGGTTTCGAATCGATATGACTTTACGGGTAAGCTCACTAACCGTCGATTCCGTTTCCGTCGGAAGGAGATCCACCATGCCTTTACGTATATCCGTTATCGCTGCTTCCCTGCTGGCGCTCGCCGTTGCGACGCCTCCTGCCCCCGTCCAGGCAGCCGATAAATTCGTGTTTACCGCCATTCCCGACCAGGACGAGACCCAGCTGCGCAAGCGGTTCGGGAAGGTCGCGACGTACCTGTCCGGCAAGCTCGGCGTGCCGGTGACCTATATACCGGTCAAATCCTATGCGGCAGCGGTGACCGCGTTCCGCAACAACCAGGTGCAGCTCGCCTGGTTCGGCGGCCTGTCGGGCGTCCGCGCGCGCAAGCTGGTGCCGGGATCGGAAGCGATCGCCCAGGGGAAAAAAGACCCGAATTTCGAGACCTACTTCATCGCCCATGCCAGCACCGGTCTGAAGGAAAGCAAGGAATTCCCCAAGGCGATCGCAGGCATGACGTTCACCTTCGGGGCCAAGGGGTCGACGTCGGGCCGGCTGATGCCTGAATACTTCATCCGCAAGCATCTGGGCAAAAAGCCGAATGAAGTGTTTTCGCGGGTCGGCTTCAGCGGTAATCATTCGCGTACCGTGGCCCTGGTGCAGTCCGGCGCCTTTCAGGTCGGCGCAACGAACTACAAGGTCTGGGCTCGTGAGCTCAAGGCCGGCAAGATCGACCCCAAAAAGGTCAGCGTCATCTGGCGCACGCCCGGTTATCCCGATTATCAGTGGACCATCCGGGGCGACGTCGACAGCAAATTCGGCAAGGGATTTTCGGAAAAGGTCAAAGGCAGTCTTCTGGGCATGAACGATCCCGATCTGCTGAAATCCTTCCCGCGAGAATCCTTTATACCGGCGAAGAATTCCGATTACGCCCCGATTGAGGATACGGCGAAGTCGATCGGGCTGATCGATTAGGGCCCAACGACGGGAAATGTCTCTAGTAGAGCTCCGCAACGAATCCGCCGGCTATAGCGGAACGCCGGTTCTTAGCGGGCTCACCCTGACCGTGAACGCCGGCGAGCGCATCGCGCTCGTCGGCGAGAGCGGTTCCGGAAAATCCACCCTTCTGCGTCTTCTGTACGAGCGATGCGGACCGGACGTGTCGCTGGTGCCGCAGGAACTCGGGCTGGTGCAGGCGCTCACCGTTTTTCACAACGTCTATATGGGCCGGCTGCATTGCCGTTCCGTCTGGCACAATCTGCGCAATCTTGTCTGGCCGGCGCGGCCCGACGTTGCTGACGTCAATGAAATCGTCGCTTCGCTCCGGCTGGAGGACAAGCTGTTCGCCGGTGTCGGCACGCTGTCGGGCGGCCAGCAGCAGCGCACCGCCATTGGCCGCGCGCTCTACCATCCGGGCGACATCCTGCTGGCCGACGAACCGGTCTCCTCGGTCGACGAACATCAGGCGCGCGACATTTTGCATGCCATCAATGACCGCAAGCAGACCGTCATCCTCGCCATGCACGACCGGGCGCTGGCGATCGAGTTCGCCGACCGGCTTATCGGCCTCAGGGACGGTCGGGTCGTGCTCGACCAGGCCTCCGCCGGGATGTCGCCGGAGGACCTGGACGAACTTTACGTCACGGCGGACGCATGATTGCGCGCCGCGAGCCGTCGCCGTTGCTGCGCACCACCGGCGTTTTCTTTCTGGTCGGGCTGGTATGCCTTGCCTTCGCGGACATTGCGATCAGCACGGTCGACCCGTGGCTCGAATTCGGACGCCTGCTGAGCGGCATCATCACGCCTGATTTCTACGCCACCGACAGCGTCTGGCTGGCGCTGGCCTATACGATGGCGTTCGCCATTCTCGGCGTTGCGCTCGGCAATTTGTTCGGGTTCGGCCTCGCCCTGGTCTTCCACAGCCGTTTCGCCCGCATGTTCTGCGCCGTGATCCGTTCGGTCCACGAGCTGTTCTGGGCGCTGATTTTCCTGCAGATGTTCGGACTGTCGCCGGTGACCGGCGTGCTGGCCATCGCCATCCCCTATGCCGGGATCATCGCCAAGGTCTATGCGGAAATCCTGGAAGAAGCCGACCCCGCGCCGCTGAAGGCCCTGCCGCCGGGCACGGGCCGGGCTTCCGCCTTTCTGTTCGTACGTCTGCCCGATGCCTGGGCGCATTTCAAAAGCTATTCAATGTACCGGCTGGAATGCGGGCTCCGCTCCAGCGCCGTACTCGGTTTCATCGGCCTGCCGACGCTCGGCTTCCATCTGGAGACCGCTTTTCGCGAAGGGCAGTATTCCGAAGTCTCGGCGCTGCTGATCCTGTTCTATATCGTGATCGCCTCAATGCGCGTCTGGATGAAACGGCCTTTGCTGCCGGTCTATCTGATCGGGGCCGCGCTGATCCTGCCCTGGGGCGTTGCGTTTTCGCTGTCCCATATCGGGCGGTTCCTGACCAGCGACATCGTCCCGCATCCGCTGCGCGAGGGCGGGCCCGACATGATGACGAAGTTCGCAGACTGGATGTCGGCGATGGTGTTCGAACAGGCGCTGCCCGGCGCGGTGTCGACGATCCAGCTCACCATGATCGCGCTGATCGCGACCGGTTTGCTGACGCTCATCTTCTTCCCGCTGATCTCTCCCCTGTTGCTCGGGCGCGGGCCTCGCTGGGCGGGGCATATCTTTCTTGTCGTGGTGCGCTCGACGCCCGAATACATACTCGCCTTCGTCCTGCTGCAGCTCTGGGGGCCATCCATGCTGCCCGCCATCGTCGCGCTGGCCTTGCACAATGCGGGGATCATCGGTCATCTGGTCGGGCGCTATACCGAGCAGGTCACGCTGCGACAGGATTCCTCGACAGGAGCCAACCGCTATTTCTACGAGGTGCTGCCGCGCGTTTACCGGCCCATGCTGGCGCTGCTGTTCTACCGCTGGGAGGTGATCCTGCGCGAAACCGCGATCCTCGGCATGCTCGGCATCGCGACGCTCGGTTTCTATATCGACAGCGCGTTCGCCGATCTGCGGTTCGACCGCGCGATGGTGCTGATCGCCCTGACCGCCCTTCTCAATATCTGCGTCGACGTGATATCGCGCTATGTGCGCGGCAAGCTGCGTCTGCAGACGTCACTGGAGATGAAGTGAGACGATGAAGAGTTCAGATACGCCGATCGTCAAGGACCTGGTGCTGGTTGGGGGCGGTCATTCCCATATGACGGTGCTGAAACGGTTCGGCATGAAACCGATGCCGGGGGTGCGGCTCACGCTGATCTGCCGCGATGCGCATACGCCCTACTCGGGCATGCTGCCGGGCTATGTCGCCGGCCATTACGATTACGACCAGGCGCATATCGATCTCGGCGCGCTGGCGCGTTTCGCCAATGCGCGGTTCTACCATTCGACCGTGACGAAGCTGGACCTGGCCGAAAAGAAGGTGATCTGCGACAACCGCCCGCCGGTGCCGTTCGACCTACTGTCGATCAATACAGGCTCCACCCCCAACACCGATCACGTGCCGGGCGCGACCGGCAATGTCGTGCCGGTCAAGCCGATCAACCAGTTCCTCGACCGGTGGGAGGCGCTCAGCGCGCGGGCGATGGAAACCGAGGCGCCGATGAAGATCGCCGTGGTCGGCGCCGGCGCCGGCGGGGTGGAAATCACGCTCGCCATCCAGTACCGGCTGGGCCAGATGCGCAAGGCGGCGGGGCGAGATGCTTCCGACATCGAGTTCCATCTGTTCAGCGGGTCCGCGGAAATCCTGCCGACCCATAACGCGAAGGTGCGGAAAACCTTCGTCGAGACGCTGGCAAAGCGCGGCGTCGTTACTCATCTGGGCGAGGCCATCGTGCAGGTTGCGCCGGGAAAGCTCCGCAGCGCGGGCGGCGGCGAGCTGGAACCCGATGAAATCCTCTGGGTCACCGCGGCGGGCGCGCCCGCCTGGCCGGCCGAGGCCGGGCTGTCGGTGGATGAGGGCGGCTTTATCCGGGTCGAGGACACGCTGCAGTCGGTCACCCATCCGGAGGTGTTCGCCGCCGGCGACGTGGCGTCGATGATCAACCATCCGCGCCCCAAATCGGGCGTGTTCGCGGTGCGCCAGGGCAAGCCGCTGGAACGCAACCTGCGGCGGATGCTGCTGGGCAAGACCCCGGTGCCTTTTAAACCGCAGGAGAAATTCCTCGGGCTGATCTCGACCGGCGACAAATACGCCATCGCCTCTCGCTCCGAGTGGTCGGTCAGGGGACGCGCGGTCTGGCAGTGGAAGGACTGGATCGACCGGCGCTTCATGGACAAGTACAACGACCTGCCCGACATGGACGAGGAGGAGGCATCCGACATTCCCTCCGGCCTCGCCAGCGCCGATGTGGTGAAGGAGATTTCCGCCATCGCCATGCGCTGCGGCGGGTGCGGCGCCAAGGTGGGGGCGACCGTGCTGACCCGGGCGCTCAGCGAGCTCAGGCCCGCGCCGCGCGGCGACGTGCTGATCGGGCTGCACGAGCCCGACGACGCGGCGGTGGTCGAGGTGCCGGCCAACCGGCTGATGGTCCACACGGTCGATTATTTCCGCGCGATGGTCGACGACCCCTACGTGTTCGGCAAGATCGCGGCCAATCACAGCCTCGGCGATATCTACGCCATGGGGGCGGAGCCGCAGAGCGCGCTCGCCATCGCCACGGTGCCATTCGGCATCGAAAGCAAGGTCGAGGACACGCTGACCCAGATGATGTCGGGCGCGATGGAAATCCTCAACGACGCGCATTGCGCACTGGTCGGCGGTCACACCAGCGAAGGACCGGAGCTCAGCCTCGGCTTCGCGGTCAACGGTCTGATCGAGCGCGAGAAGATCATGCGCAAGGGCGGTCTGCGCCCCGGCGACAAGCTGATCGTCACCAAGCCGATCGGCACCGGTACGCTGTTCGCCGCCGACATGCGGCACAAGGCGAAGGGCCGCTGGATCGCCGCCGCGCTGGATCACATGGCGATGTCGAACCGCAAGGGCGCGCAATGCCTGATCGAACACGGCAGCCAGGCGGCGACCGATATCACCGGGTTCGGGCTGCTCGGCCACCTGGTCGAGATGGTGCGCGCCTCCGGCGTCGATGTGGAGCTGGACCTGAACGCCGTGCCGTTGATGGACGGTGCGTCGGAAACCGTGAAGGCGGGGATCGTCTCATCGCTGCAGCCGCAGAACGTCCGCCTGCGCCGCGCCGTCGCCAACCAGGAAGAAGCCGGAAAGGACCCGCGCTACCCGCTGATCTACGACCCGCAGACCGCCGGCGGGCTGCTGGCGAGCGTACCGGGCGACAGGGCGGAGGCCTGCGTCGCGGCGCTAAAGGCGCTGGGCTACGAGCGCACGATGATCGTCGGCGAAGTGCTGGAACAGTCCGACCGGCTGGAGCCGATTACGGTGCGGATTTGACACTTTAACCCCCAAGCCGCCCGCGCCGTTTTCAGTATCCGTTCCAGCTTCCGCCACATGTCGTCTTCGGGGGTGACCAAATGGTCGAGCCCGTCGAAGCCGCACTGGGGGCTAAGGGCCCAAGGGCCGGGGGCAAGCTGGTCCAGGCGGCGTGTCTTGGGGTCTGCCGTACCGGCTCGCGCCATCCGCTTTTCCCTGTTCTCTATTTCGCGCCCAGCGCCGAACGCGTGTTGTCCCAAAGCCCGTGACGCCAGTTGAGCGTTGCGGGGTCGGCAAAGCTCGTTTCGTGGCGAATGATCGAGAATTTTCTGCCCGGCGGTTCGTAAAGCTCAAGCAGTTCCGTGCAGAAGCGTTGTTTCGGTACCTGGCATTTCACGATGGTTGCGGCGTACAGGCCGGGGACGATCGTGCTGATCGTATTCAGATACCACTGGATATTCTTGTTCTTCCGGACAAGGTCTCCGCCGCCCTGATCCGCCAGCTTCTTTCTGTCCGCGATAAAGGCGTCGTAGGACAGGGTCGATTTTGGTAGCGGCCCGAGCAGGGAGTAGGCGGTTTTGAGATCGTTCGCCTCCAGCGCCTTGAAATATTTCTCCGCCAGACCCACCGCGCCATATAACTGTTTCTGAGCAGGTTTCCAGTTCGGGTCTTTCGTCGCATCCCGTCTCCGGTCCTGCTCGACGCGTCGTTTGTGGTATTCCTGAGACTTGGTGACCAGACGCTTACACGCCAGTTCTTCTCCCCTGCACATCCATCCGGTTTGCCAGGCGCGTTCTCCGTTGCGGCGTACTTCCTTCGTCCAGTACGCCGCCGGATGGGCCGGGTGCGCGGGGCGCGTAAAGTACCAGTTCTTCCTGGATCGCCGGTCAAACATGAGCGTGATGGTCGGCCGGACTTTTCTTACCAGCGCATCGGCCTTCCGAAGGTCGCTCAGGGCCGCCTCGACCGACGGGTAGCCGAACGCATGGACGCGTTTGACGGTCTCTGCGGAAACAGACCCTCCCGGCCAGAGGGCGCATAGCGCGAACAGCGCGGGCAGAAAGACCTGCCTTGGCGTCATTCGGAGTCCTCCTTCTTTACCGGTTTTCGCACCGCGAAATACAACTAAAACTAGAGAATTTCATCCTCGTCGAACAGGGGGTCGTCTTCGTGTTCGGCCTCGGCGATGGCCGCGATATCGTCGCCGACCGCCGCTTTGGGCACCAGCGCGATATGGACCAGCGCGTCGCCCTGGTTGACCAGCGGCAGGTTGGTCCGGCCGACGATCAGCCCGTCGTCGCTGGCGCGGACTTCCGCCTCCCGCGCGCCGAACGGGTCGGAAATCACGCCGAGCACCTCGCCGGCATGGACGTAGGCGCCTGTCTTCTTCCGCGCGCGCCACAGCCCGCCCTCGACGGCGCGCTGCCACACGCCCCTGCGGGCCGACGGCGGTTTCCTGCTTATTCCCAGTCGTCTTGTGGCCGGGATCATGTCGAGATGCGCCATCACCCGCAGCACGCCCTTGACGCCGACGCGGATGGCGAACTCGTCGAACCGCAGCCCTTCGCCCGCCTCGAACACCAGAACCGGCACGCCCTTCTCCGACGCGGCGAGGCGCAGCGATCCGTGGCGCATGACCGAATTCAGATTCACCAGCGCGCCGAACGCATCCGCCAGCTCCGCCGCCTTCCTGTCGCGAAAGTCGAAACGGATCTGCGGCAGGTTTTCGCGGTGGATGGCGGCCGAATGCAAATCGATGCCGTAATCACTCTTTTCGACGATTTCGGTCAGAAACAGGTCGGCGAGGCGGGCCGCAAGCGATCCGTGCGCGTTGCCCGGAAACGACCGGTTGAGATCGCGACGGTCGGGCAGGTAACGGCTGTGGCCGATAAACCCGAACGTGTTCACGATGGGGATCAGAAGGACCGTGCCGCGTACGCGCCGCAGCGCCGGCGTCCGGGCGAGCCGGCGGACGATTTCGGTGCCGATGATCTCATCGCCGTGGATCGCCGCGCTGACAAAGATGGTCGGCCCTTCCTGCCGCCCGTGAATCGCCTGAACCGAAAGGGTGGCCGGCGTGTGGTCCGACATCATGCTGAGCGGCAGGTTGACGATCCGCCTTGTGCCCGGCGCGATCGTTTCTCCGCCCAGATCAAGAGGCTGACGCATTGCGGTTCCTCGTGCGGCTGCGGGCGCTCCTTGTCTGCGTCCGGCCGGCGCGCGCGTTTTTCTCGGTAAACTCGATGATCTGCCCGGCGACATCGATGCCGGTCGCCGTTTCCACCCCCTGCAGGCCGGGTGAGGAATTGACCTCCATGACGACCGGCCCGTCCTTCGCGCGCAGCATGTCGACGCCGCAGACGTTCAGCCCGACGGTCTTGGCGGCCTTGACCGCGGTGGCGCGTTCCTTGGGGGTAATCTTGATGGGTTCGGCGGTGCCGCCGCGATGCAAATTGGACCGGAACTCGCCCTTCTTTCCGCGCCGGATCATCGACGCGACGACGCGGTTGCCGACGACCAGGCAGCGAATGTCCTCGCCGTTGGCTTCCTTTACGAACTGCTGCACCAGGATGTTCGTTCTGACGCCGCCGAACGCCTGGATGATGCTCTCCGCCGCCTTGGGCGTTTCGCCGAGCACCACGCCGATGCCCTGCGTGCCCTCCAGAAGCTTGATGACGACAGGTGCGCCGCCGGCGATATCCAGCAGTTCCGAGGCATCCGACGTCCGGTGTGCGAAAACGGTCACCGGCAGTCCGACGCCTTCGCGCGACAGAAGCTGCATGCTGCGCAGCTTGTCGCGCGACCGCGAGATGCCGACCGATTCGTTGACCGGATAGACCCCCATCATCTCGAACTGGCGCAGGACCGCGGTGCCGAAGAAGGTCACCGACGCGCCGATGCGGGGAATGACGGCGTCATAGCCCGTCAGGGATTCTCCCTTGTAGTGAATTTCCGGATCGTTCGAGGCGATGTCGATGAAACAGCGAAGATGGTCGATCACATCGATCCGGTGTCCGCGCGCTTTCGCCGCCTCGACGAGACGCCTGTGGGAGTACAGCTCTGCATTGCGGCACAGCAGGGCGATTTTCATGGTTGTTTCCGTTTCGGTTTCCGTGGCGGGCGGGTCATAACGATTTTTCTGTCGGCGATAAAGGACCGCGCGGTGTCGATCAGAAACCGGCCCCGGATCGCCTGTCTTCCGAGTAGCAGCCTGAACCCCATTTCGTCCCTATTGGCGAGCGTCAGTTCGATGGGCCAGGTCTGTCCGGCCAGGCCGACATCGACCCTGATCACGTAGCGGCGCTGTTCGTGCCCGGTGGAACTTTTAATAACGCGTTCGTCGAAGATCTCGGCGATGCATTCGACCCTCGGGTTGCGCCGGCGCTGGAGCGGCTGAATGACGAAGGAGGCATGCGGGGCGCCGCGATCGGTGAAGGTCTTCAGGTCGAAGGCATGTATTGACGATGTCCGCGCGCCGGTATCCACCTTGGCCTTGATCGATTCAATTCCGAGCGTGGGTATCGACAGCCATTCGCGCCAGCCGATGACGGTCTTGTCGCGGCGGCGGCGCTCCGGTTGAGGGCGGTTCCTGTTAGAAGCCTGAGTCCGCATTTCAATTTCGCTCGCTTGAGCCGCCAACCGGGCCGTACCTGGCGTCCGCAACGGTTAAGGAAGCGCCATATGGGCTTCGAATGACGAAACTGCAAGGCATTTTCGCCACGGCTGCTGCTACGTGGTCGTTAAAGGATGTCCTTTAGCAGCTTTTTCCAGGCAGCCTTTTCCTTTACCGGGCGGAAGGCAGGCTGAAGCTTCTTTACCTGAGTTGAGAGCTCCCGCAGATAACGCGGGTCGGTCTCCGCCCTCTGCAGCGCTGCGGCCAGCGCCTGCGTATCCTCGACCGGATAGTACCCTTCGTAATCCTTGCCCAGCAGGCCGAAATTGCCGTCGATATCGGAGGCAATGACCGGCAGGCCGGCGACGATGGCCTCGCTGACCACGTTGGCGCCGCCTTCCATGACGGAAGACATCACCATTGCGTGGCTCCGGGCGAATTGCTTTCGTACCGCCCAGCCGGGCACCTCGCCGCGCCAGACGAAGCGGGGGTTGCGTTTCATTTCGGCCAGTGCCCTGTTTTCCCACTCCGCGTTATGGGCCTTGCCGAGATGAACGATGCGGAGTTTCGAGCCGGCCTCCGCGAGGCGGGAGGCGTATCCGGCGCGCAGCGAGTCCTTCTCGCTTCGAAGATGGCCGACCACGCAGACATCGAACGTTCTGACCGACGGTTTGTGGGGGAAGGGCAGGGGAGGCGCCGACTGTCTGATGACATGCAGCTTCTTCCCGAACCGGCGAGGGATCGCGCGGTGAACCAGGTCGTGCAGGCAGACCAGCGCATCGGCGCGCTCCATCGAGTCCAGCGTGTCCTCCGGGTGGCTGTGCTGAAAGGCGTAGATGTCGGTTCCGGCCAGCAGAACGATCAAAGGGCGGTCCGGATGACGTTCGGAAAAGGACCGGATCGAAGCGTGCGACCGCCAGGCATGGACCGCCACCATCATGTCGGCGTCGGTCGTCTCGTCCTGCTCGGCGATGGTCACGCGATGGCCCAGATCGCGCAGGATGCGCGCCCAGCGGACCGCGGTGGTGCGGTTTCCGGCGCGGGACTGTTTTCCGGCGGGGGTGACGAGGCTAATCTGCATGGCGGAAGGAGCTTTTTCGTATGACTGCACGCGTTTCAAGCGAGTATCTGACAAGCATGCTGCAATCGGCGCGGCAGCGCACCCTCGAATTGCTCGAAGGGTTGAACGCCGAACAGCTGATCGGTCCGAAAATGCCGATCCTGAACCCCACCCAGTGGGAGGTCGGCCATGTCGCCTGGTTCTACGAGCATTTTATTCTGCGGAAGGAGTATGGCGCCGAACCCCTGCTGGAGCGCGGCGATCTTCTCTATGACTCCATCGCCATCGCGCACGAAACGCGCTGGGACCTGCCGCTCTACACCATGCCGGAAATCCGCGATTACATGGCGGCGGTGCAGGACGCGGTTCTGGATCGCCTGCCCTCCGGCATGGCCAGCGAGCGCGATTCCTACCTTTACCGGTTCACCGCCTTTCACGAGGACATGCATGGCGAAGCGTTCACCTGGGCGCGCCAGACTCTGGGCTATCCGACGCCGGAATTCGTTCCGGATACGCCCCGCGAAGAGCATATACCGGAAAACGGAATGGTCTCTGGCGATGCGGCCATTCCCGGCGGAATTCTGCGCTTCGGGGCGGAGCGCGATGCCGGTTTTCTGTTCGATAACGAAAAATACGCGCACGATGTAGTGCTGCCGCCTTTCCGTATGGCGAAGGCTGCCGTCAGCAACGCCGAGTTCGCCGAATTCGTCGAGGCTGGCGGGTACGAAACGCAGTCGCTGTGGGACGAGGAGGGCTGGAGCTGGCGCTGCGAGGCGGAGGCGATCCATCCGGTCTACTGGCGGCAAGATAATTCAGGCGGCTGGCAGATGCGGCGCTTCGAACGCTGGATACCGTTGCTCGAAGACGCCGCCATCATTCACGTGAACTGGTACGAGGCCAATGCGTTCTGCCGCTGGGCCGCGCGGCGTCTGCCGACGGAAGCCGAATGGGAATTCGCCGCGACGATGAAGCCGGATGCAGATGGCGGTCTGACAAAGACGCGCTACCCGTGGGGAGACGACGCGCCTACCCCGTCCCACGCCAGTCTTGACGGGTACGCGCTCGGCACGGTCGATGTCGGCGATCATTCGGCGGGCGACAACCCGTGGGGCGTGCGCCAGCTGATCGGCAATGTGTGGGAATGGACGTTGGATATTTTCGGGCCGTTCGACGAATTTTCGCCCGACGATTACAGGGAATATTCCGAGCCTCTGTTCGGCAGCACCAGGGTGCTGCGCGGCGGCGCCTGGGCGACCCGGTCGCGCCTCGCCAGCGGGCTGTACCGCAACTATTTCGGCCCCGACCGGCGCGACGTGCTGTGCGGGTTCAGGACCTGTGCTTTATGACTTGCTAACAAAGGATCGCACCCGCCCTCTCCCCCTCCCGACCACCCATCAGGATACTCTCGAGGGTGGTCGGGAGGGGGAGAGGGCCGGCGCAGATTTTTCAAGGACCAGATCATGACCGCAAAAGACAGCATCCGGAAAGTCGAAGCGCTGCTGAACGCCCGAAATGTCGTGCTGGTCGGCGCGTCCGACAGGCAGGGCAGCTGGCCGCCGCGGTCGTGGCGAAACCTGCAGCGGTTTTCCTATCCCGGCCCGGTCTATCCGGTGAACCCGTCGCGCGACGAAATATTCGGCGTACGCTGCTATCCGGATCTCGCCGCTCTGCCGGAAAAACCGGATCATCTGCTGGTCATGGTGCCGGCCCGCGTCGTCTGCCAGACATTGCGCGACGGGGCGGCGGCGGGCGCCCGTAGCGCCACCGTGATCACCGCCGGTTTCAGCGAATCGTCCGATCCCGCCTCGCTCGCCCGTGCGGCGGAGCTTGCGGCGACCATCGAGGAGACCGGCCTTGCCGTGTCGGGCCCCAACTGTCTCGGTAATTTCGGCGGGGTGACGCGGATGGTCACCATGCCCGACGACCGGCCGCAACGCTGCGAAGCCGGGTCTATCGCCATCGTCGGGCAATCGGGCGGGCTGGTGATGGCGCTCAAGCGCACGCTGGAGGAGCGCGGAATGGATAGCGGTTTCGCCGTCACGTCCGGCAACGAGGCCGGGTTGACCACCGCCGACTACATCCATTACTTCGCGCAGGAACCGCATACGCGGCTGATAATCTCCTACCTGGAATCGGTGCGCGATCCGGAGAATTTCCTGGCTGCCTGCCAGGCCGCAAAGCGGGCGGGAAAGCCGGTGATCGTCGTCAAGCTCGGCTCGTCCGACGAGGGGAGAGAAGCGGCGATGGCGCATACCGGCGCGCTGGCGGGGTCGGTCGCCGCGTTCGACGCCATCGCGGGCGATGCCGGCGCGATCCGGGTGCGCACGCTGGACGACGCGATCGAGGCGGCGGAGTTCTTCGTGCATGTACCGCTGCCGAAAGGACCGCGCATCGGCGCGATCACCGTTTCGGGCGGTCTGCGCGGGCTGCTGCTGGATACGGCGGCGGCCAACGGCATCGATTTTCCCCCGCTGTCGAAGAAAACCGACGCCGCGCTGCGAAAACTCCTGGGCGTGGGCAGCATTCTGGGCAACCCGCTGGATTCCGGCTTTGCCGCGCTGACCAGCAAGGAAATCTATGTGAAATGCATCGAGATCATGCTGGCCGATCCGAATTTCGACGCGGTCCTGGTGCAGGAGGAGCTGACCCGGGCGCCCGGGACGGAGCGCAAGGAAGAAAATCTGCGCGCGGTGAACGAGCTGGCGGGCCGGGCGAAGAAGCCCGTCGGATTCGTGACCATGCTTTCCCATAGCCTGACCGATCACAGCCGGGCGTTGCGCGCCACCCTGCCGCATCTCGCCTTCCTGCAGGAGCCTGACAAGGCGCTGCGGGCGGTCGGCAATGTTGCGCGCTATGCGACCGGCCTGAAGGCGAAACAGCGCCGTGTCCGCAGGGTGGATCCGCCGCCGGCGCTGAACCGTGCCCTGTCGCGCGCGGAAAATTCCGCCGGTCCGACGCCTCTTTCCGAGGTCGAGTCGAAGAAACTGCTGCGCGCCTACGGCGTAAGGACGCCGAAGGAAAAACTCGTCCGGACCGCTGCGGACGCCGTGAACGCGGCGAAATCCATCGGCTATCCGGTCGCTCTGAAGGCCGTTGGTTCGGCGCTGACGCACAAGACGGAGATGGGCGGCGTGCTGCTGAACAACCGGACGGCCGCCGATGTTCGCAAGGGGTTTGCGTCTCTTGACCGGATCGTCGGGGAGCATGGCGGAGATGGCGTTCTGGTGGCCCAACAGGTTTCCGGCGGCGTCGAACTCGTCATCGGCGCGTCCCGCGATCCGGAGATGGGAACCTTCGTGATGCTGGGCTCGGGCGGTGTCGCGCTGGAGCTGTACCGCGATGTCGCCTTCGCCGCGCCGGTGCTGGACGAGGCATCCGCCGAAGCGCTGATCGCGAAGACGAAAGCCGCGACGCTGATTGACGGGTTCCGCGGTGCAGAGCCGCTCGACCGGAAGGCGCTCATCGGCGCGCTGATATCGGTGTCGCGCCTCGCGCTCGATCTCGGCGATGCGCTCGATTCTATCGATGTGAACCCGTTTCTGCTGCGCCCGCGCGGCGGTCTGGCGCTCGATGCGCTCGTGGTTCTGGCAGGAGATAGGGACGCGGTTACGCCGGCCTGAATTTCGGCAGCGTCACCTCTTCGGTGACATCGTCGAACGCGACCTCCACCGCCATGTCGCAAACGACCTCGTCGGCAGCGATGCCGACAATATTGCTCAATATGCGCGTGCCTTCTTCCAGTTCCACCACGGCAACCACATAGGGCATCTCGGCTTTCCAGCCCTTGTGGTAAAGCCGGTGATAGGTCACGAAGCTGAACACGCGCCCTTTGCCCGATGCTTCGATCCAGGCAAAATCGCGCGATCCGCAGCCCGGGCAGATGGTCGACGGTGGATGCCTGTGCGTGTCGCAAGAATCGCATTTCTGAATCAGAAGCCTGTGCGCCTTTGCGCCTTCCCAGAAAGGCAGGGAGTCGGGCGAGGGACAGGGCAGGGCCTTTTCGTAGTCGCCCGCCATCACGCCGTCCCCAGAATTAGCGTGGACTCACAAACCGTATTGCCGCCGTGTCCAGAGACGAGCCCGATTTCCGCGCCGGGGACCTGCCGCTCCGGCCCGTAAATACCCTGCAGCTGGCGCACACCTTCGACGACCTGCAGCATGCCTTCGCAATGGGCTTCCGACAGCTGACCGCCGGACGTGTTGACGGGTAGCGTGCCGTCGAGCGCCAGCGCGCCTGAGGCGACGAACGGCCCGCCTTCGCCCTTTTTGCAGAAGCCGTAATCTTCCAGCTGCACCAGCACCATGTAGGTGAAGCAGTCGTAAATCTGCGCGAAATCGATCTCGTCCGGACCGACGCCCGCCATCGCGTATGCCTGTTTCCCCGCCTCGACCGCGCCGGTGCGGATCATGTTGTCGCCCGCGAACCAGCCGGAGATGTTGTTGTGCGAGCCGAATCCCTTGATAAGAACCGGGCGTTGCTTCAGGTCCTTCGCCCGTTCGGCAGAGGTGACGACGACCGCGCCAGCCGCATCGGTCTGCAGCGAGCAGTCATAGAGTCCGAACGGATCGACGATGAGCCGCGCGTCGAGGTAATCCTGCATCGATAGCGGTTTCTTCATGACGGCATCCGGATTGCGCAGCGCGTGGTCGCGGAACGCCAGCGATATTGCGCCGAACTGTTCCCGCGTCGTTCCGTATTCATGCATGTGCCGCCGCGCGCCGAACCCGTGCATCGCCACCGCGCCGTAAAGGCCGTACTCGGGGCCGAACTCGCTCCCCTCCATCTGCTGTGGCCGGGCGGAGCCCCGCATATGGTTGTCCCGGTTGGCGTGCACGCGCGACCAGTTATTGCGGCCGAACCCGACGAGCACCGTCGATACAAGCCCCAGATCGATCAGCATGGCGGCGAGCGCGACGCCCAGCACCTGGCTTGCCCCGCCATTGGTCAGGGTGGTCGAGAAATTCGCGTCGATCCCGAGCCGTTCGCCCATGACCTGATGAAACGTATAGATCTCGTCCGGGCCGCGGCAGATCAGCCCGTCGACGTCCTGCGTCGTCAGCCCGGCGTCGTCGAGCGCGTTCTTCATCGCCTCTTCGAGCAGCCCCTGCGAGGATATGCCCGGCACCTTGCCGAGCCGGCTTGCGCCCGCACCGACGATGGCGCACCGGTCGCGAAGACGTTGCGACGGCCTAATATCGACCATGGTTACTCCGCCGCCTGACCTGACTTGGAGAGACGGTCGCGAATACGTTCAAGAATCTCGGCATTATGTTCGCCATGGCCGGGCGCGGCGGTGCGGATCTCCGTCGGCGTGTCGTGCAGCGTCACCCCGCCATCGATCAGCTTTACCGTTCCCAGCTTCGGATGAGGCACCTCGCGCACCATGTCGAGATGCTGCACCTGCGGATCGGCCAGCGTTTCGTCCAGTGAATAGATCGGCGACGACGGCACGTCTGCTTCCAGCAGAAGCTGGAGCCAGTGGTCGCGCGGCTGCGTCGCGAAGATCGCGGCAAGCTCGGCCTCCAGCGCATCGTAATTCGTCCGTCGGTCGGTCTTGTCCGCAAACCGCGCATCCTCGACCCAGTCTTCGCGCCCGACGACGCGGCACAGCCCCTGCCAGAACTTGGCGGGCGAAGACAGGTGAATGACGAACGGTTTCCCGTCGCCGGCGACGAAGGCGTAGACCTGCGCCGTGCCGGTGCGGGTCCTGCGCGATGGGATATTGCCGTCCTCGAAATAGCGCGCCGCGTTCTCGCCCTGAAAGGCCAGCGTCGCCTGCAGCAGCGAGGTTTCCACCAGCTGGCCGCGCCCGGTCTTCTCTCGGGCGCAGATCGCGCCGAGAATGCCGTAGGCCGCCATCATCCCGGTCAGGTGATCGGACAGGGAGATCCCCATCCCCTTGGGTGCGTCCATGTCTGTCAGCACCGACATCAGCGCGCCCAGCGCCTGGCCGACCGTGTCGTAGCCCGGGCGTTTCGCGTAGGGCCCGTCCGGCCCGTACCCCGTCACCGCGCAGTAGATCAGCTTCGGGTTGGCGGCGGAAAGGTCTTCGTACCCAAGTCCCAGCCGGTCCATCACGCCGGGGCGGAAATTCTCGATCAGCACGTCGGCTTCGAGCGCCAGCGCGCGGGCAGCGTCGCGCCCCTCGTCCGATTTGAGGTCCAGCGTGACGCTCTTCTTGTTGCGGTTGACCGAGCCGAACGTCGCCGAATACTCCGCCGCGCCCCAGCCGCGGAACGGGTCGCCCGATTTCGGTTCCTCGATCTTGATCACCTCGGCGCCGAGGTCGCCCAGCATCATCCCGGCATAGGGGCCGGACACGTAGGACGCGAATTCGAGAATGGTAATGCCGTCGAGTGCCGCCTGCGCCATGGCGCTGCCTCCTCCTGTTCGGAAAGTCCTGTTCGGAAAAATCCTGTTCGGAAAAAGCGTAGCCAAGCCTGAGCGGGGCGGCAAGAAGAGCGGTAAGCGGGCGCGAGGGTTTCCAACCCGCATGCTCGCATTACAATGCGCCGATCACCGGGGAGAGACGCCATGCTGTCGCACGAAGACAACGACCTTCTGACCCGTACGGGGCCCGGAACGCCGATGGGAGATCTCATGCGGCGCTACTGGATTCCGGTGGCCTATTCGCACCAGCTGGCGGGGCCGGACTGTCCGCCCATCCGGGTGAAGCTGCTGGGTGAAAATCTCGTCGCCTTTCGCAATACGGAAGGCCGGGTCGGGCTGCTCGACGAGCGCTGTCCGCACCGCACCGCCTCGATGTTCTTCGGCCGCAACGAGGAATGCGGGCTGCGCTGCGTCTATCATGGCTGGAAATTCGATATCGACGGCAACTGCGTCGATCTGCCCTCCGAGCCGCCGGGCAGCAACTTCCGCGAAAAAATCCGCATCAAGGCGTACCCGTGCGTCGAGCAGGGCGGCGTGGTCTGGACCTATATGGGGCCGCCGGAAAAGAAGCCCGACTTCCCCGCGCTGGAATGGGCGGAACTGCCCGAGGATCACCGCTTCGCCACGCGGCATATACAGGAATGCAACTGGCTGCAGGGCGTGGAAGGCGGGTTCGACAACGCGCATCTGGCGTTCCTCCATCGCGGTACCGGGGCGATAAACCAGAACGCGATTCCGCTGAAATACGAGGCGTTCGAGACCGGGTTCGGCGTGATCTGCGGCACCGGGCGCGACGCCGGGAACGGCAATCTGCGCTGGGCGACCGACCTGATGATCATGCCGTTCCACAAGATTTTTGCGACGCGACCCAACGGCGCGCATATGTGGGTGCCGGTCGATGACGAGACCACCATGCTCTACAGCATCGATTACTATCCCGACCGGCCGCTCGACGAAGCCGTGCTGGAACGCTCGCAGAACTGGCTGCATATCCACACCGAGAACATTCCCGGCACCGACCTGACGGTGCAGAACCCGCGCAACGACTACCTGATTGACCGCGAATGGCAGGCCACGGGCGAGAGCTTCACCGGCATACGCGGGCTCGGCATTCAGGACAGCGCGGTGCAGGAATCGATGGGGCGGATCGCCGACCGCACCATCGAGCATCTGGGCCAGAGCGATATCGCCATCATATCGATCCGCAGGATGCTGCTGGAAACATTGCGGGCCTTCGAGCGCGGCGAGGACCCGCCGGGGCTCAACCCGGTCGATTACCGCGCGCGCTCGACCCGGTTCGAACTGCCGCCCGATGCGGACTACCTGCCCGAGGCGCGGCGGCAGCTCGCCGAGCAGCTGGCGGAAGGCTGACCCTTACGCCGTTGCGGGTTCAGCGCCGCTTCCACGCCCCCCGCGCCGGGGCACGCCTCGGCCTGTTTGCGCGATTTATGCGAAGACGCTAGACAGCACCGGACACCAGTCCGAACCAGGAAGGCAGCCATGAGCAATATTCCCCTGACCGTCGCGTGCGGTCCCTACGATCACATGGAGGCGCTGTCGCGCGGCATCGTCCAGCCGGTCGGTATCGATGTCACCTATCTGGGCTTTCAGTCGCCGCCGGAGATCTTCGCCCGGATGATCAAGACCAACGCCTTCGATATCTCCGAAATGTCCCTTTCCTCCTACTTCAATCAGCGCTCCAAGGGGTCCTTCCCGTTTATCGCGTTGCCGGTCTTTCCGTGCCGCGTTTTCCGCCACGCCTATATCTATGTGAACCGCGATGCGGGCATCGCGACGCCAAAGGACCTGGAGGGAAAGAAAATCGGCGTCCAGCAATACCGGCAAACGGCGGCGACCTGGATTCGCGGTATTCTGCAGCACGAATACGACGTGGACCTGTCGGGCGTGACCTGGGTCGAGGGCGGGGTGAACGCGCCGCGACCGCCCGACGCCGATATGGATCTCATGCCGGGGCGCGACATTCAGATTACGTCGGCCCCGTCCGGCAAATCGATAAACGATCTGCTGGAAAGCGGCGAGGTCGTTGCCTATTTCGGCGCGAGGCAACCGGACTGTTTCAGGACGCAGGACAGGATTGTGCGGCTTTTCCCCGATTACCGGGAGGTCGAGCGGGAATTCTTCGACCGGACCGGCATCTTCCCCATCATGCACACGCTGGTCATGCGCGAGGAACTGCACAGGGAGAAACCCTGGATCGCCGAAAACATGGTGCAGGCCTTTGAGGAATCGAAACGCTGGGCGCTCGAACATATGCGGTTCACCGGGACCATGCGCTATATGGTGCCCTGGCTGAATCACGAGCTGGAGGAGGTCGATGACATGTTCGCCGGCGGCGACCCCTATCCCAACGGCGTCCAGAACAATCGAAAGACGCTTGAGACCCTGATGCAGTATCTGGTCGATCAGGCTTTCGTCGAACCCCCGGCGCCAGAGGTGGACGACATGTTCACGCCAATCGTTGCATGGGCCGAATAGCGAGGACCGGCCTTCGCGCCCGTCTGTCAGGCCGGTGATCGTTTAGGTGCAGAAGCGACGGCTGTTCGGAAACGCCTCCGGGCTGCACGGATTGTCCGGATAGAGATTGTCGCTGAGCGTGAAATAGCCGAAATCGGTGGCGGGGCTCCCTGTTTGTCAGGGGGAGTAAAGCAGAGGGTGTCGGGGTTGGCTATTGGGGGCGGCAGGTGAATTGACAGACGCGGAAATTATTTCGCTTCGTAAAACCTGAGACGCCCTTAAATGGCATCACGGTAGAATTTGGCCAACGCCGCTGCGTCATCAATTTTGATTTGGCGATATTTTTCTTCGAAATCCTTATGGATTTCTGGCTCAATCCACTCATGTTGAAGTTCGCTAAATAGGGTGATCTGTAATTCGTAGACGCTGGCAGAAATGTCTTTTTGCATCGCGCAGTCATCACCTATGACTTCGTCCAATTCTATCAATTGAGAAGGTTCTTGCAGAACTTCAACATGATTTTTAAACTGGCGAAACAACGCACCCTGACGTTCATTATATTTCAACATTCTGTCCGCAATCCGAGTATCCATCGGGTTTGCATAACCGTAATAACCACCTTGCCAATCGGGGTCATTGGAAGGAAGTTTTATAGGCTGGTAGAGCCAGACGACCGGCTTGAACAATTTAAGGTCGGTTATTGGATGAAGTATCTCGCTTTCATAGCTGAATCCTTCGAGCTTTAGCTTTCCATGATTTGCGCCACCCATTAAGAATTTCCTCGAATTAGGATACGGCAATCCGCACCCTCTGGAACAAAAAAAGTCGAAGGATAAATTCAAAAAAAGGAGATCATTGACCCGAAACCCAAAGCAACTGGGCATGTCGTTAAATATTAGACTGTCGGCACCCAACAAATTGATGCCTTTATTTTCGCTTTCGAAAACATATAGAGCTAGCATACGATCCTTTTCCGCAATCCTAGATGAGATGTGGAAGTGTGGATTGATTTCAATTGGGTGATTTTCGATCAAGTGACGCGTCAGCCAAACACCAATGCGCACTTTGTCGAGCCAATCTAAGAGATCAATGTATGCCGATACAGGAAGCGGTCTCCGCCTTTGCAAGGCCTCGACAATATTCTTTGCGCGTCCCTCCAAAATCGAATATTTATTGTTAAAATCATTGCAAGAAGGGGCTACATAGTTTGACCATGAATATCGGATAGGTTCTTGGTTTCTGTCATAATTTTTACCCAACGTCACAATGCGAGTGGGGTCTCCTGTCATTTCAAGTAGCCAATAAGGGACGACATGCTCTCGAGTTCTGGAGTTCGGTTGTTTCCCACAAAAAACACAAAATCGGTTCTCAGCTAGGGCCATGGATATACCTCGCCGGACGGATTGAAAGTAAGTTCGCCACTGTTGTTATCCGCATGGGTATTGAATTTTCGGGTGGAAAGGAGCTGCCCTCACCCACTGCCAGTCTTTCATTGTTTCGTCAGTACAGGCTATCCCATAGTGTCCGCTCAGGCTAAGTAGCGAACCCAGCCAATCAAACTGAAATTCGCCTCCTGTAGAAGCGGGAGCGGTCGGCAGCTCAATCGATACTCCTCCTAACGCTCCGCCTTCGCCTCCTGAATCGCCCGCCACACGCGTTCCGGCGTGGCCGGCATCTCGATATGCGTCACGCCGAGATCGGCCAGCGCATCGACCACCGCGTTGATCAGGATGGCGAGCGACGGGGTCGTGCCGCCTTCGCCGCCGGCGCGAATGCCGAGCTTGTTGGTGGTCGACGGCACCTCGCTGATCGCCGTGTCGAAGGACGGCACCGTGTCGGCGCGCGGCATGGTGTAATCCATGAAGGACGCGGCCAGCAGCTGGCCCGTGTCGTTGTCGTAATTGACCCATTCGCCCATCGACTGGCCGAGCCCCTGCACCGTCGCGCCGTGCGCCTGGCCGTGCAGGATCAGCGGGTTGACGGCGCGGCCGACATCGTCGACGGCGGCGTATTTCACCAGCTCGATCGCGCCGGTGTCCTCGTCCACCTCGACCTCGCAGACATGTGCGCCGAACGGGAAGGCGGGCACCCGGATGGTCTGGTCGCTTTCCGCTTCGAGCGCGCCGCGCAGCTCTTCGGGCAGGCTCGCATCGGTCTCCGCCGCATGGGCGAGAGAGAACAGATCGATGGTGCGGTCGGTGCCGGCCACGGTGAAGATGCCGTCGGCAAACGTAATATCCGCCTCGGCTGCTTCCAGCAGATGCGAGGCGATGCGTCTGCCTTTCTCGATGATGAGGTCGGACGCCTCGCCCATGATGATCCCGGCGAGCCGCATCGACCGGCCGGAATGCGAGCCGCCGCCCACCTTGACGATGTCGGTGTCGCCCTGGATCAGCCTGACCCGGTCGAAATCGACGCCCAGCCATTCGGTGACGAGCTGCGCGAAGCTGGTCTCGTGCCCCTGTCCCGACGACAGCGTTCCGATGACCACGTCGACACGGCCCTTTCCGGCCTCGTCGCGGGCGGGCGGCACGACAGTCATCTCGGTGCGTTCGCGCGGCGCGCCGGTCGAGGTCTCCATGTAGGACGCGATGCCGAGCCCGCGCCTCTTGCCGCGTTTTGCGGACTCCGCCTTGCGGGTTTCGAACCCGTCGACATCGCCGAGCGCCAGCGCCTCGTCCAGCACTTTCGGGTAATCGCCGCTGTCGTATGTCATGCCGAGCCCGTTCTCGTAGGGCATCTGGTCCGGCTGGATCAAATTGCGGCGGCGCAGCTCCACCGGGTCGACCCCGGTTTCGCGTGCGGCCAGCTCGACCAGCCGTTCGATGACGAAATTGACCTCGGGCCGTCCGGCGCTGCGATAGGGCGCGGTCGAGGCGGTGTTGGTCGTCACCGCCCGGGCGCGGAAGAAACAGGCCGGGATGGCGTAGGTGCCGTTATTGATCTCGACCCCCTTGGCGAGCGGCACGAAGGAAATCGTGTGCGCGCCGGCATTGCTGATATTGCTGCCGCGCAACCCGATGAACTTCCCGTCCGCGTCCAGCGCCAGCTCGGCCTCGACGCGCAGATCGCGCCCCTGATGATCGGTCAGGAAGCTCTCGGTGCGCTCCGCCGTCCATTTGACCGGGCGGCCGATCTTCTTCGCCGCCCAGGCGACCAGCGCGAATTCGGGGAAGAACGAGTTCCGCGTGCCGAAATTGCCGCCCACGTCCTTCGCTACCACGCGGACCTGCGCCTCCTCGACGCCGAGCACGCCGGCGATTTCGCGCTTCTGGCGCACCGAGCCGCCGCTGCCGGCATGGACAAAATAGCGGTCGCTCTCCGGATCGTAGGCGCCAAGGGCGGCGCGCGGCTCCATCGTCACGCCGGTGCAGCGCTGCGCCCAGGTTTCCAGCCGTACCACGTGGGCGGCGCGGGCGAAGGCGGCGTCGGTGGCCTCCCTGTCGCCGACATCGGCGTCGACGCAGCAATTGGCGCCGAACTCCTCCCACACCAGCGGCGCGCCCGGCTCCAGCGCGGCGGCGGCATCGGTGACGGCCTGCAGCACCTCGTAATCGACCTCGACCGCCTCGGCGCCGATCTTCGCCGTCGCCGCGCTTTCCGCGATCACCATGGCGACGGCCTCGCCGACGAAACGCGCCTTGTCGTTCGGCAGGACGCGGTGCGTGGAAATACGGTGATCCGACCCGTCCCGATTGGCGAGCGGGATATCGGGCGGGCTCGACGGCGAGACATGGTGCGGGATCGGGTTGAGCCCGTCGGCCTCGACATCCGCGCCGGTGAACACGGCGATGACGCCGGGGATTTTCATCGCCGCCGAGACGTCGTAGCCCCGGATCCGCGCATGGCCGTGCGGCGAGCGCACCATCGCCGTAAAGGTCTGGTTCGGCAGGGTCGCGTCGTCGCTGTAACTGCCCTGGCCGGTCAGCAGCCTGATGTCTTCCTTGCGGATGACCGGATCGCCGATCTTCGGCCTCGCAATTTCCCTGCCGCCGTCCATGATGAGTCTCCCTTGTAATATTTCCGCCGATTGTGGCGAGCGGCGGGGCGACGTTCAACCCGAACCGTTGCGGGAAATCCCCACCCGCGCCATGATCGTCCCGGAGGGAGAGAGCGCATGAGCGACACGGGAACGGCCAACGCCAACAGCAATCTGCGGCCGCAGCGCGAGGAGTATTACGAGCGGATCGGGAAATACGATCTGTCGCCGCTGTGGGAGGTCAACAAGCGCCTCGTGACGCCGGAGCCGGTGATCGAGTCGGTGCCGCATCTGTGGGATTACGACGCGATCCGCGACATGCTGCTGGAAAGCGGCGAGCTGATCACCACGAAGGAAGCCAACCGCCGCGTGCTGATCCTCGAAAATCCCGGTCTGGAGAAATCGCACCGTATCGTGGAATCGATGTTCGCCGGGCTGCAGCTCATCATGCCGGGCGAGATCGCCCCGGCGCACCGCCATTCGCCGGCGGCGCTGCGCTTCATCATGGAAGGCTCCGGCGCCTATACCGCGGTCGGCGGCGAACGGTCCTACATGGAGCCGGGCGATTTCATCATCACGCCGGCCTGGGCGTGGCACGATCACGGGCATGAGGGCGACGGGCCGATGGTGTGGATGGACGGGCTCGACATTCCGATGGTGGCGACGTTCGGCCCCTTGTTCTTCGAGACCTTCCCGGAAGACACCGCGCCCGACCAGGTGCCGCCCGGCGACAGCCAGGCGCGCTACGGTGCCAACATGCGCCCCGTCGGGCAGAGCTGGGACAAAAAGGAATCGCCGATCTTCAACTACCCCTACGCCCGCTCGCGCGAGGCGCTGGAGAAGCTGCGCGACGCCGCCGACTGGGACCCGTGCTGCGGCGTGAAGATGGAGTACATCAACCCGGTCACCGGCGGCAGCGCGATGCCGACCATCTCCACCTTCCTGCAGCTTCTGCCGAAAGGCTTCAGGGGCGAGACCTGGCGTACCACCGAAGGCATCGTCTATTCCTGCACCGAAGGGTCGGGACGCTGCATCGTGCAGAACGGTGAGGAGACCGTTACGATGGCGTGGAAGGAAAAGGACATTTTCTGCGTGCCCTGCTGGATGCCGCACCGGATGGAAGCCGACAACGATGCGGTGCTGTTCTGCTATTCCGACCGCACGGCGCAGGAAAAGCTCGGCATCTGGCGCGAAATCCGCGGCAGCGCGTGAGGCGGAAAGTGCCGGGGCGGCGGCGACGGCCTCCTCCCCAACCCTCCCCCGAATACGGGGGAGGGGGTGCCATCCGGCCCTGAATTCCTGTTGCGGACGGGGATAGGGCAACTGGATTTTTCCTTCCCCAGTTAACGGGGGAGGGGGCAGAGAGCGCATTTTTTTTAATCCCCTCCCCCTTGAGGGGGAGGGTCAGGGAGGGGGAGACCCCAGGACAGATTGACAGGGAGAATAACATGGTAAGCAAGTTCGAGGATTACTGCTGGGCCGACGTCATGGATGAGGAGACGCTCGCGATTTACGCCGATTACGAACGCGAGCTGAAGGTCGGGCCGCGCCCGGCGGTCCTCATGATCGACGTCTATCAGGCGAGCTACGATGGCGGGCAGCAGCGCGTGATCGATGCGATCAAGGAATATCCCAGCTCCTGCGGCGAACGGGCCTGGGCGATGGTGGAACCCGCTAAGCGGCTGCTCGAAGCGGCGCGCGCCGCCGGGCTGCCGGTCATGTACAGCACGGGCGACGAACGCAGCCAGGCGAACCGGGGCCGCCCGACCAGCCGTCAGCGCATGACCGAGACCGAGGACATGTACCGCATCCTGCCGGAGCTCGCGCCCGCGCCGGAAGACCTCGTGGTCTACAAGCAGCGCGCCAGCTGTTTCTACGGCACGCCGCTGCTGTCCCACCTGGTCGGGCTCGGCATCCAGAGCCTGATCGTCGGCGGCGGCACCACAAGCGGTTGCCTGCGCGCCGGCGTGCAGGATGCCAAGGCGAACGGGTTCCATGTCACGCTGGTGGAGGAGTGCTGCTACGACCGCACGCCGATCAACCACAAGGTCAATCTGTTCGACATGCATCACAAATACGCCGACGTGATGAAGCTGGCCGATGTGGTTTCCCATCTGGAAGGCGAGTACGGGCTGGCGAAAGCAAGCTGAGGGCCGAAACGGCATCCGACGCCCCCTCCCCAACCCTCCCCCGATTTCGGGGGAGGGGGGTGCCGTCCGAAATGAAATTTCCGCCGGAGAAGGGGAAGGGACAACAATGAAATCCCCTCCCCCTTGAAGGGAGAGGGTCAGGGAGGGGGAGACCACCATGGCAGCACGCAAACGCAAATTCCTGAGCAAGCGCATCTCGAAGAAGGACCGCATCGCGCGTCTCACGCTCAATCGGCCGGAAAAGAAAAACGCACTGAGCCAGGCGCTGATGGACGAGCTGATCGCGGCGCTGAAGGAGATTCGCGACAATCGCGAGATCCGCTGCATCGTGCTGGCCGGGGCGAACGATACGTTCTGCGCCGGGATGGATCTGCACGAGCTGGGCGAGCGCCACAAGGCGCCGCACCGCTGGGATGACGGCGATCTGCGCGAAATCCTGGCGCTGATGCGCTCCTGCCCGCAGATCACCGTCGCCGAGGTCCAGGGCTACTGCGTCGGCGGCGGCATGGTGCTGGTCAACGGGTGCGAGCTCGCCGTCGCCGCGAATGACGCAAAGATCGGCATGCCGGAGATCATCCGCGGCTCCTACGGCGCGGTGGCGACGCCGACTTTGTTCCAGTCCGGCGTACCGTCGAAGACCGCGTTTCGCGTGTCGCTGGTCGGCAAGAACCTGTCTGGCGAGGAGGCCCTGCGCGCCGGTCTCGTCTCCCACGCCGTGCCCGCGAAGGATTTGCGCGCCACGGTCAATGAGCTTTCGAAGGAAATCGCCAGCCGACACCCCGCCGCGCTGGAACACGCCAAGCTGTCGGCCTACGCCGCGCTCGATTCCACATACGACATGGCGCTCAGGACCGACGAATTTATCAGCCACCGGCTGCGCAATTACGCAGACCCGACCGGCCATGTGGACGACTATCTGAAATCGCAGAAGGGCGGCGCCGACGCGAAATACGTCAAGCCGGACGCGGGGTAGAAAGGAAATCTAGTCCCGTCGCCGTGAAAACCCGATTCCGATCAGGCCGAGGGCCAGAAGGCCCGCCGCACCGGGGGCGGGGAGTTCAAGCGCGCCGAACTGGGCGGTGTCGAAAATGACGAAATCGTTGTCGTCGGAAAAAGCGAGCGTCACCGTGGTGAAACTGTCTGTGTCGAACACGCCCGCGAACACGGGCAGTCCGATGCCGCCGCCGATGAAACCGGTGAAAATCTGCTGGCTGCCGTTATCGGTCGTTACCGTCAGGTCGTTTGGACCGGCGGTGCCGAAATCGATCACGTCGATCGCAAAGGCGTTGATGGCCTGGCTGAACGTAAAGGTTACCGCGCCGCTGGGCGCACCATTGGCCTGCATCAGCAGCGTTTCGGTGCCGTCGGTCGGGAACTGATCCGTCGTGGTTTCGAGAACCGTGTTGCCCGTGCTGGTGACCGTGAAATCCGCAAATGCAATCGGGCCGCCGAACTGGTTAGACCCCTCGAAACTCTCAAGATTGAAAGCGACGCCCGACGCGGCGCTCTGGAACGCCGGTTCGCTGGTGAAGAAGACCGGGGCAGCCTGTGCGGCGGCGCCAGCAAGTCCGAACGACATCGCCAGACCCGCGAGCGCGCCGCTCATCCATTGCCGCATTTGGACAAACGCTTGCATCTTACCCTCATAATCTGTCCGGGTTCGAAAAGCAAGGCGGCAAGTTTTTCTCTGGGCGAGAATCTCGCTAAACTCCTCTCGAACGAGACGAAAGGCGTGTCCCATGGCGGTCCAGTATGACAGGTCGAAACCGATTCCCGGCACTACCGTGTTCGACGGGGCGGTGTCGCGGAAGGGCTATCGGATCAACAGGTTCGCCATGTCCTTTACGCAGCCGGAAAACCGCGCCGCCTTCACGGCGGACGAGGAGGCCTATATGGAGAAATGGGGCCTCAGCGACCAGGAGCGGCAGTTCCTTCGCGACCGCGACTATCGCGGGCTGATCGATGAGTGCGGCGGCAATATCTACATGATCATGAAGCTCGGCGTGTGCACCGGCGACGGGCTGTATCATATCGGCGCACAGCTCCGTGGCGAGAGCTTCGAGGAGTTCATGGCGACGCGCGGCGCAGCGGGCGCCAGATAGTGGCGCCAGATAGGGGAGACCGGATAAAATGGCGAAAATCGTTGGCGGCATCGGCTCCTCGCACGTGCCTTCTATCGGCAAGGTGATCGATATGGGCGAGCAGGACGAGCCCGCCTGGAAACCATTGTTCGACGCCTACGTGCCGGTGCGCGGCTGGCTGGAAGACCTCAAACCCGACATCGCCATCGTGGTCTATAACGATCACGGCGCCAGCATGTTCTTCGACCGGTACCCGACCTTCGCCATCGGCGCGGCGGACAGCTACGCGATCGGCGATGAGGGGTGGGGACGCCGCCCGCTGCCCGACCTGCCGGGCGATGCCGAGTTCTCATGGCACCTGGCGGAATCCCTCGTCTATGACGAGTTCGACATGACGATCTGCCAGGAGCTCGCGGTCGAGCACGGCTTCCTGGTGCCGATGAATCTCTGTTTCCCGCACGAGCCGTCGTGGCCTGTCTCCGTGGTGCCGGTGGCGGTCAACGTGATCCAGCATCCGCTGCCGACCGCGCTGCGCTGCTGGAAGCTGGGCCAGGCGATCCGGCGCGCGGTTGATTCCTGCCCGCGCGATCTGAAGGTGGTGATCTTCGGCACCGGCGGCCTGTCGCACCAGCTCAACGGAACGCGGTTCGGCCATATCAATCCCGAGTTTGACAACCGGTTCCTCGATCTGCTGGCCGAAGACCCGATGCAGCTCACCGAAATGACGCATCAGCACATCATGGAGGAAGCCGGCGCCGAGGCGGTCGAAATCATCATGTGGCTCACCATGCGCGGCGCGCTGTCGGAGAACCCGCAGCAGGTGTTTCGCAATTACTACGCACCGATGACCACCGGGATCGGGCTGCTCGCGTTCGAGGAGTAGGGCGGAGCGCGCCCTGTATCGCAAATTGTCGTCATCGCCGGGCGTGTCCCGGCGATCTGTCGGAAGCCGGAGTTTCGTCCCAATCAAGATGCCCGGGACGGTGCCCGGGCATGACGGGCTATGTGGGGGCGGTGGGCTGGAGGGGGGTCACCCCCGGCTCTGCGGGCCCACCCGGTCGATCTCGATGCGGATGATGACGCGGTCCTCGTCCAGGATGTGGCGGCGCGAGTCCTCCTCGTCGAAATCGTTGCCGAGCCGCCTTCGGTAGGCGTCCAGCAGCAGGTCGAGCGATTCCGGAAGGCCGATCACCTCGGCCCGACCATCGAGCTGGTAATAGGCTGAGCCGTTCCACTGTTCGCCCAGCACGACCATCGAGACGTTAGGATTGCGCTGGATGTTTTTCACCTTTTAGGTGCTGCTACGCGAAGAGATGACGACGCGGCCTTCTGCGTCTATTCCCGGCGTGACCAGAGTCATCTGAGGCGAGCCGTCCCGCCGTCGCGCCATCAGCACGCCGCGATGGTTGGTTTCGAGAAATTTCTGAACTTCGCTGATTTCCATAACTGGCCTCCTGATTGCGGATGCGGTTCGTCCCGAACTCTGCTGTAATTGTCATCGAGTTGGGAGGCCAAGCCAATGCTGTCGCGAGAAGAAAACGAGCTGCTGACCCGTGTCGGGCCGGGGACGCCGATGGGGAAGCTGATGCGGCGCTACTGGGTTCCGGCGCTGTTTTCCGGGCAAATCGAAAAGCCAGACTGTCCGCCTGTGAGGGTAAAGCTGCTGGGCGAGAAGCTGGTGGCGTTCCGCGACACCGATGGACGCCCCGGCCTGCTGGACGAGCGCTGCCCGCACCGCACCGCCTCGATGTTCTTCGGCCGCAACGAGGAATGCGGGCTTCGCTGCGTCTATCACGGGTGGAAATTCGATGTGACGGGCAAATGCGTCGATTTGCCCTCCGAACCGCCCGGCAGCAATTTTCAGGACAAGGTGAGCATCAGGGCCTACCCGTGTCACGAGGCTGCCGGCATCGTCTGGACCTATATGGGGCCGCCGGAATTGAGGCCGGAATTCCCCGAGTTCGAATGGACGCAGGTCCCGCAGTCGCATCGCTACGCCAGCCGCCATATCGAGAGATGCAACTGGTTGCAGGCGCTCGAAGGCGGGTTCGACACCAGCCACCTCGCCTTTTTGCACCGGGGCGCGACCCAGGCGCCGCGCAGCGTGCCGTCGCGCTACGACGTGATCCCGAAGGAATTCGGCTTCGTGGTCGGGACCGGGCGCGATGCGGGCGAGGGCGAGACGCTATGGACCGCCAACGTGATGGCGATGCCGTTCCACAAGATCATCGCGACCGATCCCTACGGCGCGCATTGCTGGGTGCCGATGGACGACGAAAACACCATGCTCTACAGCGTCGATTACAGGCCCGACCGGCCGCTGACCGACGATGATCTCGCGCTTAGCCGGAATTTCGAACATATCCACGCCGAAACCATTCCGGGCACCGACCTGCCCGTCGAAAACGCGGCGAACGATTACAGGATCGACCGCGCGGCGCAGGCGGCGGGACCGTCCTTTAGCGGCATGCGCGGGCTCGCGGTGCAGGACAGGGCGGTGCAGGAATCGATGGGGCCGGTCGCCGACCGGACGATCGAACATCTCGGCGTCAGCGACACGGCGATCATCCGGATCCGCCAGCTATTGCTGAAAGCGGTCAGGGATCTGGAAGACGGCAAGGAACCGCCCGGCATGAAGGGCGCAAGCTACCGCGTGCGTTCGGCGCGGTTCGCAGCCCCGGATGAGGCTGCGTTTGCCGACATCGTCGACGAACGGGTGACGCTCGATGCCGCGCCGGTAATGGAGGCCAGGCTGTAGGCCCTATTTCACCGGCGGCTGCTGGTTGCCGAGCAGCCAGCCCCACTTGTCCTTGGCCTTCGCCCAGAGTTCCGGGTCGGGCATGTTGACCTTCGGGAATCTGTCTTTCCAGTGGAACGGCCGGCAGGCGTTGATGATGGCGCGCGAATTGGTCGTATCGCCGTCTTCCTTCCGGTCGGGATGGATCAGCGGGTCGAGGCCCGTCGACCAGGCGCTGCTGATGATGTCGATATCGGTCGCCGGATCGGCGCGGAAGCAGAGCGCCCACATGACTTCGCCCAGGTCTGACGCGTCGATATCCTCGTCCACCACCACGACGAACTTGCCAGCATAGGCGCCGAGCCGGCACTGGCTGGCGATCTGGCCGGCCTGGGTGGCATGACCCGGATAGCGCTGCTTGATCGAGACCGCGGTGAACATGCGACCGCCGCCGCATTCATGGCACCAAGCCATCTGCACATCGGGCACGCCGACCGCGTCGATCTGCTCCTTGAGGAGGGCCGAGCGCACGACGGCGCGATAGCGCGACTGCTCTTCCGGCGGGCGCTGCGGCGGGCAGCCGAGCAGGATCGGGTTGTTGCGGTGATAGATCGCCTTGATGTCGAGCGTCGGGCCTTCATGTTCCGGGTTTCCGTAATAGCCGGTCCACTCGCCGAACGGACCCTCGAGGCGCCGCTTGTCGGGGTAGCAGAACCCTTCAAGGACGACTTCCGCATTGGCGGGGAAGGGCAGCCCGGTATGCTTGCCGATGACGACCTCCGTCGGGCGGCCGCGATAGGCGCCCATGATGTCGAATTCGCAGACCCCGTATGGAATTTCCGACGACGACATCAGGAAGCTGAGTGGGTCGACGCCGACCACGACACAGACCGGCATGGGCTCGTTCTCCGCCATGTATTTCTGTCGGTGAATGCGTCCGTGCTTGCCCGGGGAGATGTAGAAGCCGACCGTTTTCTCGTCATGAATCATGACGCGGTAGGTGCCGACATTGATCCAGTTCTCCACCGGATCCCGGGTGACGTTGAAGGAACCGGTGCCGATATAGCGGCCGCCGTCGCCGGCATGCCAGAGCGGCGTCGGAAAGGAGAGCACGTTGACGTCGTCTCCTTCCATGATGTTTTCCATGACCGGGCCGGTCTGCACGACCTCGTAGGGGATAGGTTTCTGGACGACTTCCTGGTAGGCGGCGTTGAACGCCATGCTGAGTTCGAACTTGGTCAGGTGGGCGGGAAAACCCAGCGTGATGTTCTGGCGCTGCCCGCCAAAGAAGTTGGTGAACACGCGATGGCCCTTGGGATAGCCCGGGATCTCGTCGAACAGGGCGCAGGGCGCGGTTTCGCTGTGCTGCAGCAGCTCGGCAGCGAGCCCGATATCCTCTTCCCAGGTTGCGCCGTCGATCCGGCGGAGCTCGCCGAGTTTCTCGACCTCGTCGATATACTCGCGCAAATCGTTGAAGGTGACGTTGTGCTTGAGATTCGCGATCTGCGAGCCGTCCATGGCGTAATCTCCCGGTTAACAAGGCAATGGCGGCAAGCCTATGGTCAGCGCGCGCCGCTGTAAACGGCGGTGATGGCGGGACGGTGGAAAGAGTGTAGGTTTGACCGCCGACAGAAAGACCGACCCCGTTGAATGCGAACGAAAATAGCGTAGTCCCCGACCGCCGCAGCGACACGATCCGCGGCATCGCCTGGATGCTGCTGAGCATCGCCGGTCTGACTGTCGTCGTCCTGTCGGGCCGCGCGCTAAAGGTCGATATGGATCCGCTGCAGCTGCTGTTCTGGCGGGCGCTGGTCGGGCTGATCATCATATCCGCAGTCATTGCGCCAAGGGGCTTCCATACGGTGCGGACCCGGCGGCTTGGCCTTCACATCGTTCGCAACCTGATCCATCTCGCGGCGCAGTTCGGCATCTATTATGCCTTTATCGTGGTCCCTCTGGCCGAGGTGACGGCGGTCGAATACACCATTCCGGCCATGACGGCGCTGATCGCCGCGGTGTTTCTCGGCGAAAAGGTCGGTATCCACCGCTGGGTCGGCATGGCGATGAGCTTCGTCGGGGTGCTGTTCGTGGTCCGGCCCGGATTTGCCGAGGTGCCGCCCGAAATGTTCGTCATGTTCGGCGGCGCGCTGTGCTTCGCCATCAACAACGTGATGATCAAGGCGATGACGCGGACCGAATCGGCCGAGACCATGGTCTTCAACATGAACCTGATCCAGCTGGTCATCGCGGTCGGACCGGCGCTCTATGTCTGGACGCACCCCGAATGGCATCACGTGCCGTGGATCCTCGGGCTCGGCGCCGCCGGGCTGATGACGCATTACGCGATGACGCGGGCGCTGGCGCTGGCCGACACCTCGGTCTGTTTTCCGCTCGATTTCCTGCGACTGCCTTTCATCGCGTTAGGCGCCTGGCTGCTCTGGGGAGAGACGTTCTCTCCCTGGGCCGTACTCGGCGCCGCCATTATCTTCGGCGGACAGTACTACGCGGTATGGAAGGAAACGCGGGGGAAGAGGGAAGCCTAGCTACTCCGCCGCCTCCGGCCTGGCGATGGCCGACTTTATCGCCTCCTCGAACTCGTCGACGTCGAAACAATGCGGGCCCATCCCGCCCTTGTAGGCGATGGTCCCGTCCGGATCGAGCACGTAGAGCCGCTCGGGCAGGGCGTTGTAATGGTCGTTCGCCTCGTCCGTCATGTTGTCGAGCAGCATCGGGAACGAAAAATTGTAGCGCAGCATGCAGACCCCGGCGATCTCCGCCCGCTCGTCTTCTGTGGTCGGCTGGGTGTAGAGGATGTCGTCGTCGAGATTGGCCGCCGACTGCACCCCGTCGGTCGGGTGCGCTTCCCTGATATAGACGCACAGGAATTGGGCGGCGCCTTCGTATTTCTTCGCGAGGTTGTTGAGGCGCACGGCCTCCTTACGGAAGGGCGGTCATGTGAAGGAGCCGAAAATCAGCCCGACCGGCAGCCCCCTGAAATCCGAGATCGATCTGTACTCGCCGGTACGCTTGCCCTCGCCGCTCAGCAGTTCCAGCCGCATGTCCGGCGCTGGCGCGCCGACATCGGGCGATTTCGCCATATCGTCGATCACGCGCTTCTCGTAATAGGCGCGCAGATCCTCACGCTTCTGGCCGCGCACTTCGAGCTCGCGGTCGGTCATCGAGACGATGCGTTCCTCGAACTGTCTGGGCAATTCAATCGCCATGGCTTTCTCCCGGCTGCGTTCCTGCAAAGGGTAGGGCTGTGTCCGCCCATCCGTCAAACTGCCCCGGGTGAAATTGACTGTACTGTCGGTTCTCTGGTCCAATCCACTCACAATCAGGGGAGCGGCCATGGCCGGACGGCAGATCGGGATAGCGGCAGCGGACGGCGGCATGTTCGGGATATGGCTGGCGTTACCCGAGAATGGAGCGGGGCCGGGTCCCGGGATCGTCATGCTGCACGAGATCTTCGGCGTCACCGGCTGGATCCGCGAGACGGCGGAGATGTTCGCGTCCCACGGCTACTGCGTCGCCGCGCCCGACATGTTCTGGCGACTGGAACCGGGCTTCGAAGGCGATTTCCGGGATGCGGAACAGACCGCACGCGGGCGTAGCTACAAGGCAGCGCTCGATCACGAGACCGGGTTGTCCGACATCGCCGCCGTCATCGCGCATCTGAAATCGCTGCCGCAGTGCAACGGAAAAATTGGCGTCACCGGCTTCTGCACCGGCGGCACGATGGCCTATCTGACAGCGGCCCGCCTCGGGCCCGATGCCGCGTCCTGCTATTACGGTACGCAGATTCACGAATTCCTGGAGGAAGGCCGTAACATCGAGTGCCCGTCGATCTTCCATATGGGTCTGAAGGACGACCGTGTGCCGGAAGGTTTGTCGGATACGGCGCGGGCGGCCTGGGACGGCAATCCCAACACAACGATCCATACCTACGATGCCGGCCACGCCTTCGCCCACACGGAACGCGACGATTATTACCTGCCGGATACCGCGAAGCTGGCGCATGCGCGGACGTTCGAGCTGTTCGATGGATTGAAATAGGGCAGACGTACGAAATGGAATTCTCGGTTGCACCCACCTCCCCTGTCCCCTCCCCCCTGAAGGGCGGAGGGGGACGCCGTTGGAGGGGTACGCCAGGCCCCCTCTCCTCTCTTGGGGGAGGAGAGGGGTGGGGTGAGGTGGGGGAGCCTTCCTGTCCGCCTGAAAAACCTTGCTGCGGGAGGCACCGATGACCGATCCCCAATACCGCACCGAGACCTGCCCGTCCGGCGACGTGGAGCTTTGCTGGCATGCTTTTGGGACGCCCGGCGGGCCGGGCGGCAAGGCGACGCCGCTTATCATGCTGCACGGCACGAACTATTACGATTCGACCGACTGGCTGCCCATCGCGGAACGCCTCGCCGACGAGCGCGAGGTTGTGATTTACGATCATCGCGGGTTCGGCCAGTCGGGCTGGAGTGCGAGCAAGGATTATTCGGTCGATGCGCTGTGCGGCGATATTTCCGCGCTGATCGCCTATTTCGGCTGGGAGAAGCCCGCCGTGTTCGGCCATTCGATGTCGGGACGGCTCGTCGTGTTCTTCGCCGCGAATTTTCCGGCGCAGCTGTCGAAGCTGATCGTAGCCGATAGCGGGTTCGATCACGGCGCGCCGGGCGCCTACCAGATTTCGCTAGGCAACGAACCGCTGGTGTTCGACAGCGTCGAGGCGGCGATGGAGAAATTCGCCGGCCTCGCCAACCCGCCCCGCATCGCGCATGACCGCGCCCGGGCGGAGAAGGCGCTGCGCAAGGTGGACGGCGGCTACATGCTGCTGCGCGACCCCGACTACCGCAACACGCAGTCGCAGGCCCCCGGCGCGCCCGAACCGGGACTGCGCGATCTCGATGCGTTCGAGGAGCTGAAGAAGGTAACCTGCCCGACGCTGATAATCCGCGGCCTGCAATCGACCCGATACCCGCCGGATATCCTCGAAAGGCTGGAGATCGACTATCCTGACCTTAACTGGGCAACGGTGGATTCGCAGCACGATCTTGCCGCCGGTGCGCCGGACGAGCTGGTGGCGGCGATACGCAATTTTATGGAGGATGAATGATGTCAGAGATCGAGATCGTACCAAGCGGCGCAGCGCTCGGCGCGGAAGTCCGGGGCGTCGACCTGTCGCGGCCTTTGTCCGACGCGGCGGTCGCCGCCATCAAGGACGCCTTCGCCGAACATTCGGTGATCTGCATCCCGGGACAGGACCTGACCGCGCCGCAATTCATCGATTTCATGAAATATATGGGCGATGTCTCGCCGGTGCCGATCAACGATTTCGCCCACCCCGAACACCCGGAAATCTATTTCGTCTCCAACATCCAGGAGAACGGCCGCAAGATCGGCCACGACGATGCCGGTTCGGTGTGGCACACCGACATGTCGTTCTCCAAAACGCCGCCGCGGATTTCATGTCTCTATGCGCGCGAAGTGCCGGTTGGCGCGGATGGCAAGGCGCTGGGCGATACGCATTTCGCCAGCGCGGCGGCGGCCTACGATGCGCTCACCGACGATGACAAGATGCTGATCGAGGGTAAGTTCGCGCTGCATGATCTGGGCGGCAGGCGGACCGAAATCCAGAAGAAGAATGCGGCCAGCCCGGAGCTCGCCCGCCGCCGCAAGGAAACCCCGATCACGCTGCATCCGGTGGCGCGCGTCCATCCTGTAAACGGGCGGAAATGCCTCTACGTGACGCGCGGCGAATGCACCGGGATCGACGGGATGGAAACGGAGGAGGCGCTGCCTCTGATCGAACGGCTGGCGCGCCATGTCTATCGCGAACCGTTCCGCTTCACCCATAGCTGGCGCGTCGGCGACCTGCTGATGTGGGACAACTGCGCCGTCCAGCACGTCGCCACGTTCGACTATAAATGGCCCGAACAGCGCCGCCTGATGTGGCGGATCACGACGGCGGCCGGGCCGACGCATTGAGGGGGCGTCGCCTCCCAGTGTGCCCCGTCATCGCTCGCCCTTACCCCAACCTCTTTTTGTCACCCCGGCCCCAGTAATTTTTTGGGAACCGGGGTCCAAGCGGCGTTGCCGTTTGCACGGTTGGCTGGATCCCGGGTCAGGCCCGGGATGACAGGCGAGGTATAAGTCTTCCTGCCGGGCCTTCGTCGCTACGCCGCCTTGGCGTCCCTGATCGCCTTCCAGATTTTCTCCGGCGTTGCCGGCATCATCAGGTTTTTCACGCCGACCGGGCGCAGCGCGTCGTGGACGGCGTTCATCACGGCGGCGATGCCGGCGACCGTGCCGCCTTCGCCGGCGCCCTTGACGCCGAGCGGGTTCTGCTGGGTCGGCACCGGGTGGCGGCCGATCTGGAATTCGCAGAAATCGTCGGCCCGTGGCATGCAGTAATCGAGGAACGAGCCGGTCAGGTTCTGGCCCGTTTCCGGATCGTAGATAATCTGTTCCATCAGCGCCTGGCCCGCGGCCTGGGCGATGGCGCCGACCGCCTGCCCGTCGACGAGGGCGGGGTTCAGCTCGACGCCGACATCATGCACCGCGGCGTAGCGCACCATCTGCGCCTTGCCGGTATCGGGGTCGATCTCCACCTCGCAGACATGAAAATCGTTGGGGATGTTGGAGGTCTCGGGCGTCCAGCTCGCGCTTTCGTTCAGCCCGAACTCCATCCCGTCCGGCAGGCGTTCCGGCTTGAAGGCGTTCTTTGCGACGTCGGTGAAGCTGACCGACCTGTCCGTGCCGGCTACCGTGAAGGCGCCGTCGTCGAAATCGATATCCTCTTCCGCGGCCTCCAGCATGTGGGCGGCGATTTTGCGGCATTTCTCTCGTGTCTTCTCGGCGGCGAGCAGCACGACCGAGCCGCAGATCGTCGCGGTGCGGGCCGCGCCCGTGCCTGAACCCCAGCTGTGTTTCGAGGTGTCGCCCTCGACGCACTGGATCTGTTCTGAATCGATGCCGAGCACGTCGGAGACGATCTGCGTATAGATCGTCTGGTGGCTCTGCCCGCCGGCGGTGGATGCGGTCAGCACCGTGACCGTGCCGGACGGGTCGAAGCGCAGCTCCGCCATCTCGGGCGCGGGGCTGCCCGACGGGTCGACCGCGGCGGAAACGCCGACGCCGTAGAGCTTGCCGCGCGCCTTCGCCTCTTCGCGGCGCTTCGCGATGTTTGCGTAATCGGCCAGCGTCAGGCACTTGTCCATCACCGCTTCGAACTCGCCGCAATCGTAGCCATCCCCGTTGGGCAGCTTCACCGGCATGGCGTCGGCGGGGATGAAGTTGCGGCGCCGAATCTCGGTCGGGTCCATATCGAGCTGTTCCGCCGCCATGTCGACCAAGCGCTCCAGCACGTAGGATCCCGGCGTGCCCGAGGGGCCGCGATAGTTCGCCATCGGCTGGGTGTTGGTCAGCACCGCGCGCGACTTTCCGTAGACGGTCGGGATGTCGTAAGTGCCGACCGTGTAGCCGGCGATGCCGTTGGGCGTGCCGAACCCGTTCATCGAGAGATACGCGCCGACATTGGCGTGCGCGTCGTAGCGGACGGCGAGGATCCTGCCGTCATCGTCGAAGCCGAGCTCCGCATCGACCACCAGATCGCGCGCCTGATCGTCGGAAATATGGGCCTCGGAGCGCTCGCAGGTCCATTTCACCGGGCGGCGCAGGCGCTTCGATGCCCAGGCGACGACCGGGACTTCGGGATAGAGTCCGCCCTTCATGCCGAACGAGCCGCCGACATCGCCGGCGATCATGGTCATCTGGTTTTCCGGGATGTTGAACACGCGCTGGCACATCATGGTGCGCCAGGTGAAGGGGCGCTGCTGGCAGGCATAGATGGTGAAATGATCGCGCCCCGGATCGTAATCGGCGGCGACGGCGCGCGGCTCCATCGTGTTGGCGGTGACCCGGCTGACGGTGAAACTGTCCTTCACCACGTGCGGCGCGCTCTCCAGCGCCCTGGCGGTGGCTTCCTCGTCGCCCTTCCGGTTGGAAAACGCCTCGTTGTCGTCGCAGCCCTCGTAGATCGGGAACGCGCCCTCGGCGACGCCCGCCAGCGGGTCGGTGTTGACCGGCAGCGGGTCGAAATCGACCTCGATGGCCTCGACCGCATCCTTCGCGTCGTTGATCGTTTCCGCGATCACGCAGGCGATCATCTGGCCGACATGGGTGACTTTGTCTGTGGCGAGGCCGGTTCGCGGCGGGCGGAACCCGGCGGACCCGTCCGAACGCTTGGGCGGCGCCGATCCCGGCACATTGCCGATCCCGTCCGCTACGTAATCCGCGCCGGTCAGCACGTCGAGCACGCCCGGCATCTGTTTCGCCGCGCCGACCTCCAGCTTCGTGATCTTCGCGTGCGCAAAGGGCGAGCGCAGGAACACGGCATGGGCGGCGCCCCGGAGCGGCACGTCATCGGTATATTGCCCCCTCCCGGTCAGCAGGCGGGGCGCCTCGGTCTGGGTTACGGGCTGGCTGATCGAATAGCGCGGCATGGCTGAATTCCTGTTCTGGGCCCCTGTCCGGGCGGTTAGCGGCGGTGGCGGGATTTTACGGGTGGGTCTGAACGCTGTCCAATCGCGGTGTTGCCGGACATATCAGGTCGCCCGGGTCGCGCCTGCCGTATACGGCGCCGACTGGTCAAAAACCGGACAGAAGCCGCCCAGACTGCGTAAAAAATAGTCGCAAACGAGTGCTGGAACCCTGTTCCTCCAACATCGACAGGATTCACTGATTTTTTAAGTTATTGAATTACAGTAATAAAATCTACCTTGCATCAATCTGGCATGGATGTTGCACTGGACAACAGTCATCGCCCGGCCTGGGCGGGGATTTTGTACTTCACAACCGATGAGGATCCGACATCATGCAGTTTACCAGCAAAGGGCTCGCAGTTGCGGCGGGCGTGGCTCTGGCCGGAGCGGCGGCACTGCCCGGCGTTGCCGCAGCCGACGAGGTTGCCGCGTATTACAAAGAAAAGACCGTTACTGTCCTGATTCCCTACGGGCCCGGGGGAACCTATGACAAGTACGGTCAGACATTTACCCGCCATATGGCCCAGTTCATCCCCGGGAAGCCGAACATGATCGTTCAGCACATGCCGGGCGCGGGCGGCGCCAAGGCGATGAACTACGCCTATAACGTCATGCCCAAGAACGGCCTCAACATGATCACGCCGCTGGACAATGCGGTGATCAACCAGCTGCTGCGGCCCGAGAAGATGCGCTACAAATCCGACAAGTTCATCTGGGTCGGTGCCAGCAATCAGACCAATGTGATTCTGGTTGCCGGTCTCAAGAAAGGGATCGCTTCCCTTGAAGACTGGAAAAAGTCCAACGACGGCCTGATCGGCTCGTCGAGCGGCGCGGCCTCCACCTCCACGCTAATCCCGAAATACGTCATGTCGGCGCTCGGCCTGCCGGGCAAGGTCGTGTCCGGATACAAGGGGTCATCGGCCTCGATTTTCGCGATCGAGCGTGGCGAAGCTGACATGTCGGCCTTCAACTGGCTGGCCTGGTCGTCCAAGGTGCCGCACTGGTTCAAGGGTGAGAAACCCTTCGCCAAGGCGCTGGTCCAGGTCGGGGTCTGGAAGGATCCGGACCTGCCGGGGCTGCCGATGCTGGAAAACCTGGTGCCTGATGAATACAAGCCTGGCGCAAAGTTCCTCGGCACGCTCGGACCGCTGGGCCGCGGACTGGCGCTGCCGCCCGGCGTGCCGCAGATGGTGATCGAGCCGCTGCGCACCGCCTACGACAAGATGAATGCAGACCCGGCGTTTGCCGCGGAACTCAAGAAGCGCAAACTGCGTCTGATTCCGTCCAAGGGCGCTGACATTCAGAAGACTGTCGAGGAAGCGATGACGGCGACCACGCCGGAAGTCGTTGCCTTCGTGCGGAAGGCGATTTTCGGAAACTAGTTCCGGACGCCACACCAGAAATCAGGGGCGGGTTTCAGACCCGCCCCTTTTTTCATTCTACATCTTTTCATTCTACATCGTGACCGGAATGCGCCCGCCGTCGCCGCGGATCACCGACCCGGTCAGGTAGCTTGCCTGATCGCTGCACAGCAGCACGGCGATATTCGCCATTTCCTCGACCGTACCGTCGCGGCCCATCGGGGCCTCGGAGATCATCTTTATTCGCATCTCTTCCGGCGTGACGCCGGCGCGTCGGGCTCGCGCCACGTCGCCATCGCGCACCCGTTCGGTGTCGATCCTTCCCGGCACCAGGCAATTCACCGTGATCCCGTCCTTCGCCACCTCATTGGCGAGCGCCTTGGACCAGCCGACCAGCGCCATGCGGAGCGAGCTGGAGAGCACGTTGGCGGTCGCCGCGATGAAGATGTTGGACGACGTCATCGACAGCACTCGGCCCCAGCCGTTCTGCTTCATGTTCGGGAGCGCCGCAGACGTGGCCCCGATCGCCGCCAGCACGATGATCTCGAACCAGTCGCGCCACAGCTGGTCGTCGGCCTCGGACGGCAGCAGACGGGGCGGACCGCCGCAATTGTTGAACTGGATGTCGATGCCGCCGAACCGGTCCTGGGCGAAATCCAGCAACCGGTCGAGATCGCCGTCTTTCGACAGGTCGCACGCCATACCCTCGGCGCGAACGCCGTACGTATCCGCAATCGATTTTGCCTCCGCGTCCAGCACATCCTGCCGCCGCGCGGTAAGGATCACGTCGACGCCTTCGGCGGCGAGCCCGCGGGCGACGCCGTTTCCCATCCCGGCGCTCGATCCCATGATCAGCGCGCGCTTGCCCTTCAGTCCCGTGTCCATCTCTTTCCTATCGTCTCTCGAACTGGCTCCTGCCGAACAGGATATCGCGGGTCTTCTCGTTCAGCACATCCTTGGGCTTCGCCCGGTATTCCGCCAGCAGCTTCATGCCCGCCTGCACCGCGTCGCGGGCGGAGATTTCATCGAACCAGCGTTTGACGTTGGGAAACGGCTCCCAGGGCTGGCCGTGCCAGCGATGCAGACGGACCCAGGGCCAGCACGCCATGTCGGCGATCGAATAATCTTCGCCCGCGAGATACGGCGCTTCGCCCAGCCGGCGGTTCATCACCCCGTAAAGCCTGCCTGCCTCGTCGGTGAAACGGTCGATGGCGTAAGGCACGCGCTCGGGGGCGGCGTCGCGAAAATGCTGCGCGTGCCCGGCGACCGGGCCGAGATTGGCCATCTGGAACATCAGCCATTCGAGCGTGCGGACGCGCGCCGCGCCCGACCCCGGCAGGAACTTTCCAGTCTTTTCCGCCAGATAGATCAGGATCGCGCCGGATTCGAACACAGAGACCGGCTCGCCGTCCGGCCCGTCCGAATCCATGATGGCCGGCATGCGGTTGTTGGGTGAGACCTTCAGGAATTCCGGACTGAACTGGTCGCCTGCCGTGATGTCGACCGGCACGACCTCGTAGTCGAGGCCGCACTCCTCCAGCATGATGGAGATCTTGTGCGCGTTCGGCGTCGGCCAGGCGTGGAGGGTGATCATGGCTTCGGGACCGGGGTATTTCTTCTGACACCCACCTCCCCTGACCCCTCTCCCCTGAAGGGCGGAGGGGAATACGGTTGCGAATTCTCGCTTGTCCCTCTCTCCGCCCCAGGGGGCGGAGAGGGTTGGGGTGAGGTGGGGGATTGTTGCAAGGGGAATGTCCTCACACCGCCGCGGCGATGGCCTCGCCGACTTCCTTGGTCGTCGCCGTGCCGCCGAGGTCGCGGGTGCGCGGGCCGCCGTTCTTCAGGCAGTCCTCGAACGCGGTCACGATTGCCTGGGCTGCTTCCGCCTGGCCCAGATGGTCCAGCATCATCGCGCCCGACCAGATCTGGGCGATCGGGTTTGCGATGCCCTGGCCTGCAATGTCGGGGGCGGAGCCGTGCACCGGTTCGAACATTGAGGGGACCGACCGGTCCGGGTTGATATTGCCCGACGGTGCGATGCCGATCGAGCCGGCTACCGCCGGGCCGAGATCCGACAATATGTCGCCGAACAGGTTGGAGCCCACCACCACGTCGAACCAGTCCGGGTGAAGGACGAAATGCGCGGTCAGTATGTCGATGTGGTACTTGTCGGTCTCGATGTCCTGAAAGTCGGCGGCGACAGCGGCGAAACGTTCGTCCCAGTAGGGCATCGAATGAATGATGCCGTTGGACTTGGTCGCGCAGGTGACCTTCTTGCGCCCTTCCCTTTGGGCCAGTTCGAACGCGTAGCGGATGATGCGGTCGCAGCCGCGCCGCGTGAAGACCGACTGCTGGGTGGCGAGCTCGTGATCCGTGCCCTGATAAAGCCTGCCGCCGATCTCCGAATATTCTCCCTCGACGTTTTCGCGCACCACGTGGAAATCGATGTCGCCGGGCTGGCGGTCGCGCAGCGGCGTCGTCATCCCTTCGAGCAGCCGTACCGGGCGCAGGTTCACGTACTGGTCGAAATCGCGCCGGATCGGGATCAGCATGTCCCACAGCGACACGTGATCCGGCACGCCCGGCCAGCCCACCGCGCCCAGAAAGATCGCATCGTGCTCCCGCAGCCTTTCGGTCCCGTCCGGCGGCATGACATAGCCTTTCGACTCGTAGGTCGAGCAGTCCCAAGGGAATTCGTGCCAGTCGAACTCGATACCGAATTTCCGGCCCGCGGCTTCTAGTACGCGCATTCCCTCCGGCACGACCTCCTTGCCGATGCCGTCTCCCGCGATCACCGCGATGCTGTAACGCGCCATTCCTGTCTCCCTGTTTCTGGCAGGCGAATTATATCTATTCCGGCCTGCGAGTCCCCCGCTGGACCGCATACCAGGTGGCGCCGAAGATCACGGTGGCGCCTAGCCAGGTCCAGATGTCCGGAAACTCGCTGAACAGGACGAGACCGAAGACGGCGGCGATCGGCATACGCATGAAATTCACCGGTTGCACGACGCGGGCCGGCGCCAGCATGATCGCCTTGGTAACGGTGACATAACCGATGGTCGACAGGATCGAGACGCCGATGATCGCCGGCCAGTGTTCCAGCGTCGGCCAGCGCCAGTCGATCAGCGCCAGCGGCAGCGATATCGGCACCAGCAGGAAGTTGGCCCAGAACACGATGGTCGTGGCCGAGGCCGTCCGCGAGAGCGATTTCACGATGGTGTTCACGGTCGCATATCCGAAAGAGCTGATCAGTGCGACGAGCGCGGCGGCGGTAACTTCGATCAGACCGGGGCGGAGGATGATCAGCACGCCCGCGAAACCGACCAGCGTCGCGATCCAGCTGGCTGCGTCGGCGCGTTCGCGCAGAAACAGGATCGCCATCGAGATGGTGAAGAGCGGCGTAACGAACTGCAGCGCGAAGAAATCCGCCACCGGCATGCGGCCAGCCGCGTATACCCAGGCAAGGATCCCGATATAGGAGAACAGCCCTGTCATCAGATAGGCAAACGGACGGTCCGGGATCAGGTTGCCGCGCAGGCTCCTGAGAAACATCGGGCCGAGCATGAGTACCGCAACGACCGACCGAATGAAGGTGATCTCGAAGGAGGTATAGCTGTCGCCCAGGGTGCGCATCAGGCTCGCGGACCCGACGTAACAGGTGCCGCTGAGCAGCATCCAGAGCGCGCCGCGCACCGCCGCAGGCAGTTTTTGCCAGAGGCTGCTCATGCCGGCTTCTCCTTACGGCCCTGCTGTACCGCATACCAGGCTGCGCCAAAAATGATCACGGCGCCGATCCAGACCCAGAGATCGGGAAATTCGCTGAAAACGATAAAGCCCATGGCCGCGGCGAGCGGCATCCGGAGAAAATTCATCGGCTGGACGATCCGCGCGTCGGCAAGCGAAATACTGTTGGCGACGCAGAGCTGCGCCATGGTGGCGAAAAGGGCGACGCCCAGCAGGGTCGGCAGGTCTTCGACCGCCGGCGTCTTCCAGACGAAGAAGGCTGGTATCGCGGACACGGGCAGGATCAGGACGTTGGCGTAGAACGTCATCACTGTCGGCGAATCGTATCGCGACAGGACCTTGATTGCCGTGTTCACCAGCGCATAGCTCAGAGCGGTGCCGAGAGCAGCGACGATTCCGACCGTGATCGGGATATAGCCGGGTCGGAGGATGATGAGAACGCCGACGAATCCGATCAGCGCGGCCAGCCAGCTTTTCGCCGACACATGTTCGCGCAGTAGCAAGGCCGCCGCGGCAATCGTGAACAGCGGCGTTGCGAACTGGATCGCGAAAAAATCGCCGACCGGCACGGTTTCGGCGGCGTAGAACCACAGAAGGATGGCGACATAGGTAATCGCCATGCGGAGCCCGTGCAGGTGGATGACCTCGGTCTTCAGCTGGGACAGCCCCCCGCGCAACACCAGCGGCGTGAGGACGCAGACTCCGACGAGGCAGCGCAGAAATGCCAGTTCGAATGTGTGGTAACTGCCTTCCAGATAGCGCGTGAGCGTCGCCGACGCGACGTAGCAGAACGATGCGCCCAGCATCCAGAGTGCGCCCCTGACGGGCGCGGATAGGGGACTTGATCCGTATTGATCGGTCACGCGCCTCTGTTCCGCCCCACGGCAAAGAATCCAGCGGCGAAAATAACCGCGGCCCCGACCCAGGTCCACAGATCGGGCAGTTCGGAAAAAAGAATCCAGGCGAACAGCGCGGCCCAGGGCAGGCGCAGGAAGTTGAAGGCCTGGACGATACGCGCGTCCGCGGCGCGGATCGAATAGGTCAGGGTGAGCTGCGCGCTGGCATAGAGAAGCCCCATCGCGAGGATCGCCGGCGCGTTGGACCATTCCGGCGTCCGCCAGTCGAACAGGGCGGGGATCAGGGCGAGCGGCGCCGTCACCATATTCGCCGCCAGGGTGATGAGAACCGGGCTTTCGGTCGCCGACAGGCGGCGGATGAACATGTTCGCCGTTGCAAAGGCGAAGGCCGAGGCGAGCGCGGCGATGGACCCCAGGTTGAGCGGGATCACGCCCGGACGGATGATAATCACGGCGCCGACAAACCCCACGGCGACCGCGAACCAGCCGCGCATCCCGACATACTCGCCGAGAAAGACGCTCGCCATCAGGACGGTGAAGATCGGGATCATGAACAGGAGCGACTGGACATCGGCGATGTTCAGGAGCGCGTAGGCGTAAAACGACAGCAGCATGCCGACATAGGACAGGAGACCCCGCCCCAGATAGAGACCGGGAAGGCGGGTTGCCCGCCGGATCGATCCCGCCGGCAGGCGCATGGCAAACGGCGTCAGGATACAGATCCCGGTCACTGCATAGAAAAACAGGAGCTGGAAAGCCCCATGATCGCTCGACAGCAGCCGGACCAGGGCGCTGGCTCCCGACTGGCACCCCGTAGCGACGGCCATCCAGAATATGCCCCAGGCAATACCGCTGACGGCGTGACCCGTTGTCATGACGTTGCCGCCTCGGCTCTTCGCTTTTTCGCTTCGCGCCAGCCGATGGCGTAGGTGCTGCCGAAGATCACCGCAGACCCAATCCAGGTCCAGATATCGGGCAGCTCCATGAACAGCCAGTAGCCCAGCGCGGTGGCGAAGATCATGCGGGTGAACTGGAAGGGTTGCACCACCCGCGCATCCGCGGCGCCGACCGCGCGGGTAAAGCTGTATCCGCCCACCGAGCTGAATATCGCCACACCGGCGATCCACGGCCACTGTTCCGCGGTCGGGGTCTGCCAGACGAACAGCATCGGCACCGCCGCGAAGGGCAGCATCAGCAGGTTTGAATAGACCGTGATACGGCCGGCGCCTTCGGTCTTCGACAATAGCTTCAGCGTGGTGTTCGATCCTGCCGAGCAGCAGGCGGCGGCCAGCGCGCAGAACGCGGCGAGCGTAATTTCGATGACGCCGGGCCGCATGACGATCAGCACCCCGCCGAACCCGACCAGCGTCGCGATCCAGCTGAACGTGTCGGTCTTCTGCTTGAGTATCAGCACCGCCAGCAAAATGGTGAAAAGCGGGATCGTGTATTGCAGGGCATACACGTCCGCGATGGGAAGTTCTGACAGGGCGTAAAAAAGCATCACCATGGCGCAGTAGGCGAAGAACACGCGCAGGCAGTACATGGGAAGACGCGTCGTCCGCATCGATCCGAGCCCCTGTTTCAGGATCCACGGCGTCAGCCCGACGAGGGCGAAGACATTGCGGAAAAAGACCAGCTCCATGGTCGGCACCGATCCGCCCAGCTTGCGGACGCAGGCGCCCGCAGCGGTGCTCAGCAGGATCGCGATGCACATCCATATGATGCCAGCGGCAGCGCCGGTGCGGAGCATCTTTCGGGGCCTGTTCGGTGGTTCTCTTAGGAAACCGGATTGTAGCGCCGACTCCGTCGTTATGCACCAGCAGCGCCTTTCAGGGCGACCGGGGGATGGAACAGCCGGAAGAGGCGTCGATGGGAAACGGCGAATACCCTGTGTTCCCCGGAACCGGTTCCTTTCCCTTCATCAAAGCGATGATGCTCTCGGCGTTGCGTACCGCATATTGCTCGTGAGGGGCGAAACGTGATCAGACGGGATGTTCGCCGGGGCTGGCGTTTACAAAAATTTGCCCCTAGTCTCAGCCCATAAGCATAAGGCCATAAGCATAAGGCCATAAGCATAAGGCCATAAACTTAAGGGAGGCCTCGTAAGGGGCATGTTCGAAGCCATCATTGAGTCGGCGAACGCGCTGAGCACCGCGTCGCTGCATTTCCTGCATTTCAACGCGCTGGCCTACCTGGTCATGGGCACCTGTATCGGTCTGCTGTTCGGGGCGATACCCGGGCTCGGCGGGACTACCGCGCTGGCGCTCATCATTCCGCTGACCTTCGGTATGGAAGAAGCCAACGCCATCATGCTGATGGGCGGGTCGATGGCGGCGACATCGACCGGCGGGTCGGTCAGCGCGATATTGCTGAATACGCCCGGTATTGCGCCCAACGCGGCGACGACGTTCGACGGGTTTCCGCTGGCGCAGCAGGGCAGGGCGGGCGAGGCTATCGGCGCGGGCGCGACGTCCTCGGCGCTCGGTGGGCTGATCGGCGTCTTTACGCTGCTCGCCGTCATTCCCATCGCCAAGGCGATCGTGCTCCTGTTCGGACCGCCCGAACTGTTCCTGCTGGCGATCTTCGGCCTGTGCGCGATCGGCGTCTCGACCGGCGACCGCATGCTACAGGCGCTGATCGCCGCGGTGTTCGGTTTCGTCTGCGCCTTTGTCGGCTTCGATTACGTGTCGGGCATCATCCGCTACACCTACGGCGTCGATGCGCTGTATGACGGGATCAAGCTGGTCCCGGCGCTGATCGGTCTGTTCGCGATCTCCCAGATGATCGATCTCGCCGTCAAGGGCGGCAGCATTGCGGGCGATTCCTCGACGCTGGAAACAAAGATCCAGAATGTCAGCGACGGCATCAAGGCGGTGTTCCGCAACTGGTCGACCATGTTGAGCGGGTCCGCCATCGGCACCTTCATCGGCGCCGTGCCCGGTGTCGGCGGCACGGTGGCGGCGTTCCTGTCCTACTCGACCCAGGTGCAGCGCGATTCGAACCCGGACGTGCCGTACGGGCGCGGCAACATCAAGGGTGTGATCGCGCCGGAGGCGGCCAACAACGCCAAGGACGGCGGGTCGCTGATTCCGACGCTCGCCTTCGGCATCCCCGGCAGCGCCGAGACAGCCGTTTTCCTCGGCGCCATGATCCTGCACGGGCTGGAACCGGGCCCGACGCTGTTGCAGGATCACACCGACGAGATCTATACGCTGATCCTGTCGCTCACCGTCGCCTGCGTGATCGCGACGCTTATCGTCCTCGTGCTGGCGCGCCCGATGGCCTATCTGACGCTGGTGGACGCGCATGTGCTGGCGCCGGTCGTCACCGTCGTGGCCCTGATCGGCGCCTATGCGCTCAATGGCGAGTTCGGCGACGTCATCGTCGCGCTGGCGTTCTCGATCATCGGTTACCTGATGATCCGCTTTCAGTATCCCCGCATCACCTTCACCATTGCGCTGGTGCTGGGCGAGGTGACGGAGCGCAGTTTTTTCCAGGCGATGGGCGTCTCCGACGGCAGCTGGGGAATCTTCGTTAGCGGAACGCCGGCGATTACCCTGATTGCGCTCATCGTCATCAGCCTTCTGATCCCGTCTTTCCGGTCCTGGCTCCGGAAAAGAAAAGAAGCTGGAGGGGTATCGTGAGCGCCAGGACGGTGCCGGTTGCGAGTCTGGTCGGCTGGGCGGTGTTCGCCGCCTGCTGCGTGGCATTCGGTTTTCTGTCGGGCGGCAAGCCGTCGCTCTGGACGCTGGCCGCGCCCGCGGCGCTGGGCTGGTTTGCGGTGCTGTTTGCGACCCGGCCGATGGTCGAAGCAGACCGGCGCCCGGCGCTCTATTTTGCGCTCAGCGTGCTTGCGCTGATGATTTTCTTCGTTCACCAGACCTACGGGTACGAAGGCAAGGTCCGGAATTTCCCACTGATCGTCGGCTATCTGGGGATTTTTCTCTGCCTGCTTGATATCGCAAGCCTTACGAGACACGGGGCGGGCGCCGTGATCGCGAAGTTTTTCGGCGCCCAGATGGAAGAAGTCGATCCCGGCCGGCGGACCGTCAGGCGCGAACTTATCGTGTTCGCCGCGATGGGTGGCTGCGTGCTGGGTATCTGGCTGATCGGATTTCTGGTTTTTTCTCCGATCTTCGTCATCGCCTGGATGATCGCAGGCGGCAGGACCGTTCGACACTCCATCTATTGCGGTCTGGGTACGCTGGTCTTTATCTATCTGCTGTTCGAACTGGCGTTTAAATACGAACTGTTTCGCGGCGTTCTCTTCATCTGGCTGATGGACTTATAGACGCGGTCGGAGATATCGTTGCCGGATTAAATCGTTAGCCTTTGGTTCGGGGCTCAAGCCGGACCGCAAAAAACCGTTAAAGCGTTTATGAAAGGGAGCAGACATATGATCCGGAAAACATTGTTGGGCGCCGTTGCGCTCGGTACGGCGGCGGTGCTGTCGCAGGGAGCCCAGGCGGCGTTCCCCGAAAAAAACATCACTTTCATCATTCCCTACTCGCCGGGTGGCGGGTTCGACACGTTCGTCCGCAAGATCGCGCCGGAGATGGAAAAGCATCTGCCGAACAAGGTCAGCGTCATTCCGAAGAACGTGGACGGCGCGGGCGGCCGCAAGGCGCTGAACGATCTGTGGCGGGCGAAGCCCGACGGATACACCATCGCGATCTTCAACATGCCGGGCATGCTGCTCGACAAGATCATCGGCAAGAAGACGCGCTATCAGATCGAGAAGTTCGAATGGCTGAGCCAGCTCGCCATTTCGCCCTATACGCTGGCGGTCAATACAAAGGGGCCGTACACCTCGATCGAGGCGCTGCGTAAGGCGAAGGGACTCAAATATCCGGTAACCAGCCCGGCCTCGACCGCCGCCGTGGCGGGCAAGATCCTGGCTTCGGCGATCGGGCTCGATATCAAGATTCTGCCCGGCTACAAGGGCTCGTCCAAGACCTCGCTCAGCATCATCCGGGGCGATACGCACCTTTCGTTGTTCGCCAACCGCCAGTACGCCAAATACGCCAAGGGCGGCGATCTGAAGGCGGTGCTGGTGCTGGAGGACAAGAGCCCGTGGCCCGGCGTGCCCACCGTCGGCGATATCGGTCATCCCGAGATGACCGCTCTGGCCACCGAGCGCATCGTCGGCACGGTTCCGGGTACGCCGAAGGCGATCCTCAAGGTACTTGAGAACGCCATCGTAAAGGGCGGCAACGAGCCCACGATTCAGGCCTGGTCCAAAAAGGGCGAGCGCGGCCTCAACCCGACCTCCGCGGCGGATACCGCCAAGCGGGTCGATCACCTGATCAAGTTCTACTCGAAGTTCAAGAAGGTGCTGGCAGCGAAATAGCCCAGGGCCGATATTCCCGTTCGGGAAGGGCGTCCCCTCGCGGGGCGCCCTTTTTTTGCGCTATGCTTCCTTGAAGCTCGGCGAGTAGCGACGCGGCCTGACCGGAGACAGAAGACCGATGACAGGTTTTGAACAGTTTACGTTTTCTGCGCTTGGCTGGATTGCCACGCTGGTTGTCTTTCTTGTCGTCATGGCGGTGATCGCGTTCAGCGTTCTGTTCGTCATCGATGCCAGCCAGACACGAGATGCGGTCCGCTTCAACTACCCGGTGATCGGCCGGTTCCGCTCCCTGTTTATCTGGCTGGGAGAATTTTTCCGCCAGTATTTCTTTGCAATGGACCGGGAAGAGCTTCCCTTTAACCGGGCCGAGAGGGGCTGGATCGAACGGGCGTCGAGCGGCGGCGACAACACGGTGGCGTTCGGGTCGACCAAGAATCTGAGTCCGGAAGGCACGGCGATTTTCGTCAACACGCCTTTCCCGGTGCTGGAGGTAAACGCCGCCAGGACACAGCCGGTGCGGGTCGGGCCTTACTGCCGGACGCCCTATGACGCGCCGTCGTTCTTCAATATTTCCGGGATGAGCTTCGGCGCGCTGTCCGCGCCCGCAATCCAGGCGCTGTCGCATGGCGCCAGGATAGCGAACTGCTGGCTCAATACCGGCGAAGGAGGCTTGTCGCCCTATCATCTCGAAGGCGGGTGCGACATCGTGTTTCAGATCGGAACGGCCAAGTACGGCGTGCGCGACGATCACGGCGCGCTCGACGACGACAGGCTCCGGGAAGTGGCCGCCCATGAGCAGGTGCGGATGTTCGAGATCAAGCTCAGCCAGGGCGCCAAGCCCGGCAAGGGAGGCATCCTGCCGGCGGTCAAGGTCTCGTCAGAGATCGCGGAGACACGGGGTATTCCCGACGGCGTGGATTCCATTTCGCCCAACCGGCATCCCGAAATCGAATCGATCGGCGACCTGCTCGACATGATCGCCCATATCCGGGAGGTCACCGGCAAGCCCACGGGATTCAAGGCGGTTATCGGCAGCCACGACTGGCTGATTACGCTGTGCGAGGAAATTCTGGAGCGGGGGATAGAGAGCGCGCCCGATTTCATCACCGTCGACAGCGGGGACGGCGGGACGGCGGCCGCGCCGATGCCCCTGATCGATAATGTCGGCATGCTGATCAGGGAAGCGCTGATCATCGTCGCCGATATCCTGCGGGCTCACGGGCTGCGCGAACGAATTCCGATCGTCGCATCGGGGAAGCTCGTCCTGCCGTCAGGCGTCGCCTGGGCGCTTGCCGCCGGTGCGACGTTCGTCACTAGTGCCCGCGGTTTCATGTTTTCTCTGGGCTGCATCCAGGCGATGAAGTGCAACAGGAACACCTGCCCCACCGGCGTCACCACGCACGACCCGCGCCTGCAGCGTGGGCTGGACCCGGAGGACAAGGCCGTAAAGGTCGCGAATTACTGCGCCGGGCTGGTCCATGAGGTGGAAATCATCGCGCATAGCTGCGGCGCGGCGGAACCCCGCGGACTCAGGCGGGGGCATGTCCGGATCGTGCAGCAGAACGGGGAAACGGTGCCGCTCAACATGCTCCACCCGTGGCCCCAGAGCCCGGCGGATCTGCAGTCTCTCTATCGCCAGCCGCCGCCTCTTCCGCCGGAAAACGCACCGGTGCCCCGCCAGACCTGAATTCAGGCGCCTGCTTCCGCCCATTGCGGCCAGTCGCCGTGGCCGGGGAACAGGCCCGCTTCTTCACGCCGGATCATCCAGGGGCGCGCGGCCTCGGGCGGGATGGTCTGATGATCGATGGCGGTCCAGCCATCGCCGATATAGTCGGAATCCATGCCGGTTTCGGACAGCCCGCCCGCCGGGTTCTCGAAATACCAGAACCAGCCCGAGCCGAAATAGTGCCGGCCCGGCCCGACATGGGATTTCCAGCCCTGCTCTTCCATATGGGTGCCGCAGCGCAGCACCTCGTCGAAATCGCGGACCTCGTAGGCGACATGCTGGAACCCGAAATTGCCCGCATGGTTGTTGAGAAACAGGTTGTGATGATCGTGCGACGCGCCGCCGCGCATGAAAAATCCCAGCCCCCTGATCGACTCGGTCAGTCTGAATCCGAGCCTCTCCTGGTAGAATTTCGCGTGCGCCGCCGTGTCGCCCGGCGCCCAGTAGACGACGTGAAAGATGCGTTCCTGCCGCACCGGACCGCGTGAAAAGATGTCCGCCCGCGCGTCCTTGCGCGGCGCATTCCACGCCGTGTTGCTGCCGGGAAAGGAAACCGGCTCGGGCTCGCGTGCGGTCACGCGGAATCCCAGGCGGTAGCCGTAATCGTCGTGGGAATGCAGCGTGCCGTCTGCGCTTTCGGTCACGTCCCGATCGGTCGACAGCGACGCGCCGATGGCGTCGAGCGATTCCCGGTCCGTCACGCCCCAAATGACTTCTCGCGCGGTCGGGCCCGGTACCGAGGATGGCGGCAAAGACGCATCGCCGATGCCGCGAACCCGAACGGTCGTGTTGTCCGGCAGGCTGAAATCCGCGCCCGACGCGCTGCGGTCGACGAAATTGAGCCCCCAGTCGACATGGAACTTCGTCGACGCCTCGATATCGTCCGTGCCGTAAATCACGGATTCGACGCCGGCAATGTTCATGGTCAGCTTCCTCCCGGATGTGAGCCCGGTAATTGAAACTAGCTTTCGTGCTAAAGTAGCATGGACAAAAGCAAAGGAAACAAATGACACGCCGGTTCGCCGTCTTTTCAGGAATGGTCGCCATGCTTCTGCTCGCAGCAGGCGCCGCGGCTGCGACCGATCTGTCGGGGTCCGTACGGAAGCAGGATTTCGATCATGGAAAAGTCGCTGCCCGACTGGCCGAATATGAACGGGCGGCGGATGCGGGCGACGTATCGGCCCAATATGCGCTCGAGAATTTCTATTTCTGGGGCAAGCAGTGCTTCCAGGCCGACTATGCCAAGGCTTCGAAATGGTACCGGATGGCAGCGGACCAGGGTCATCTCGACTCAACGCACAAGCTTGCCTGGATTTTTATGCATGCGGTCAACCCTCCGCAGGCGGGAAAGGCGCATAATCTTTGGATGAAGGCGGCGCAACGCGGGTACGGCAAATCCATGTTCTTACTGGGACGGGGCTTCGAACGGGGATGGTGGACCGGCCAGCCCGATCCGGGTAGCGCGCTGGAATGGTACGGGAGAGCGGTGCGCGCGGGGTACGTGGAGGCCTACAATGAGCTCGGCAATTACCATTCTTCAGGGCGCGGCGGTCTGCAGGATCACGAAAAGGCCGCGGAGATGTACCGGATGGCCGCGGAAGCCGGAGACGGGCCCGCACAGTACAATCTGGGGGCGGCCTACGAGACGGGGCGGGGCGTTCCGAAGAACTATGAGAAAGCGGCCGCCCTTTATCGGCAGGCGGCGGAACAGGGTTTTACATGGCCGATGTTCCGGCTCGGGATTCTCTACGAGTGGGGGCGTGGCGTGAAGCAGAGCTACGGACATGCAGCAAAATGGTACCGGGAAGCCGCCATGCAGGGGTACGACGAAGCGCAATACGCCTATGGCCGCCTGCTGGAAACCGGAAGGGGCACCATAAGAAGCAAGCTGCTCGCCGCCCAGCAATACGATCAGGCGGCCAGGCAGGGGCACAGGGACGCCAGGGCCAGCCTTGACCGCGTGAAGAAAGGGAACCCGGGTATCAAACTTCCCGAGCAGTATTCGTCGGCGACGAAAGCCTGTATGTCCTGAACGACAGGCTGTTTAGCCCCACGCCTCCAGTTTCGCGGCTTCCTTGCCGGCGATCTGGCCGGTGACCAGGCATTCGGCGAGGTTGCCGCCCGACATATAGAGATGCCCCCAGGCGCTGCCCATCTCGCCCGCCGCGAACAGGCGCGGGATGGCCTCGTCCTCGACATCGATGATGCGCTGGCGTTCATCGTGCACCGGGCCGCCCTGCGTGTTGGACACGACCGGCCAGACCTGCCCGGCATAGAAGGGCGGGCGCTGGATCTTCATCATGGTGCCGGCGGGGCGGCCGAAATCGACGTCGTTCTTGGTCCCGCACAGCTCGTTCCAGCGGTCCATCGTCGCCTGCAGCGTGTCGGGATCGATATCGAGCATTTTCGCCAGCTCGGGGATCGAATCCGCCTTCTTGATCAGGCCGGATTCGATCTCCTGCATATTGTCCTGGCTCCAGTCGTAATGCGCGTCCGGGTCGTTGCGGGTCGGCGCGCCGATGCGGTAGCGCCGCCGTCCCACCTCGTCGAAGATCACCCAGGACGGAATGCGGGGGAAATCCTGCGTCACCGGGTCGAAATGCTCCATCGGCCGGGCGGAGGTGTCCTGCATGTAGGGCGGGTCCTCGTTCATGTAGCGCTTGCCGTACTTGTCGACCACGATCCAGGTCATCTGCACCACGGCGGTGGCTTCGCGCCCCGGGATCCAGTCGGGCAGCCGCTTCATGCGGATGGCGTAGGGGTAGTCCGGGTGCTGGAATCCGTAGGAACCGTGGTAGTGCCACATATGCCACAGCTTCGCGCCCAGCTCCTGCGCCATCATGATCCCGTCGCCCGTGTTGGACCCGTTGGTCGCCGCCAGCACCGGCTTCATCTGCCAGTACTGCATTTTCATTTCCTCGTTGGCCTCGAACCCGCCGCAGCACAGAACCACCGCCTTCGACGCCTTGACCCGGCGGACGCCGCCCGGCGTGCGGATCACCGCGCCCAGCACCTCGCGGGAGCCGTCAGGATTGGCGATCAGCGTCTCGGCCGGGCTTTCCAGCCAGATATCGATGCCGCGCAGCGCGACATTGTCTTCCAGTGTCTTGAACACCTTGGCGCCGCCCGGCGCGCCGCGCACATGCGGGTAATAGGTATCCGGGTCGAAATTGGGAATTTCCTCGATCAGCGTCTGGTAGAACGTGTCGTAGCCTTCGAACGGGTAGTTCGCGACCTTTTCGCGCGGGCCGATGATGCCGCCATTGGCCTCCACCAGCTTGCGCATATAGGGCTCGATCGCCGCCATCCCGTCGGCCAGCGCGCGGTTGACCGCCGACGGGGTGCGCCCGCCATTGGTGGCTTCCAGATATTTGAACGCCTGATCGGCATCGTGCGCGGAGCGCATCGCGCCGTAGGAACAGACCGAAATGCCGCCCGGATGCTTCATCTTGTCGATCAGCAGCACCTTCGAGCCCGCATCGTGCGCCTCGATCGCCGTAATGCCTCCGGCATAGCCGTACCCCACGACGATCACATCGTACTCGGCATCGAATTGAAGATCGGCTGCGTCGGCCATCGAACGGTCTCCTCTTTGTCTGACTGAAGCGGAAATTTGCCCCGGATGGCGCGGAGGCGCAACCGGGTTGCTGGCGGCTCTGGACCCCTGCCTGTAACATCTTTGCCGAAAAAGACTTCAGGGAGACGGTCATGATCAGGAATTCTTCACGCATCGGATTTGTCGGCTGCGATTTGCTGCGCGCGCCCGCGGAAGGCGGCGGGCACGATCATCCGCACCGGCGCGAGGTGGCGGTCAACGGCACGCGCATTCGCACGGTCGATATCCACGCCCATTGCGCGGTGCCGGAGGCCAATGCGGTGCTCGGCAAAAAGGTCGGGCGCAACGACCTGCTGATGAGCGATCGGGAAACCCGTCTCGCGGCGATGGATGCGCAGGGGCTCGATATCGCGGCGCTCTCGATCAACCCCTACTGGTATGACGCCGGGCGGGACGAATCCGCTGAGGTGATCCGTATCCAGAACGAGGCGCTGGCGGAAATCTGCGCGGAAACGCCCGACCGGTTCGTCGCCTTCGCCACCATCGCGCTGCAGCATCCCGATCTCGCCGTCGAGCAGATTCGATACGCGGTCAAGGAGCTCGGCCTGCGGGGCGTCAGCATCGGCTGTTCGGTCGAGGGCGAAGAGCTGGCGAACGAGAGGTTCCACCCCGTCTGGCAGATCTGCGACGAGATGAATCTGCTGGTCTTCATGCATCCGCAGGGCACGCGCGAACTTCAGGCGAGCGGAAGGCTGGCCGGTTCGGGCGCGTTGGGCAACACGATCGGCAACCCGCTGGAAACCACCATCGCGCTATCGCACCTGATCTTCGAAGGGACTCTGGACGCCCATCCCGGCCTGAAAATCTGCGCCGTGCATGGCGGCGGCTATTTCGCATCCTATGCTCACCGCTCCGACGTGGTGTGCAGCACCGGCTGGCACAACGCCGATCCGAAGAACAAGAAGCCGCCCACGTCCTATCTGCGCGACGGACAGCTCTATTTCGACTCTCTGGTCTTCACGCCCGAAGCGCTGCGCCACCTGGCGGCGGAAACCGGTCCCGACAGGATCATGATCGGCACTGACTACCCGTTCGGATGGACCGATAGCGAGGTCGACCTGGTGATGAACACGCCGGAACTGTCCGACGACGACCGCGTCGCGATCCTCGGCGGTACGGCGGCGAAGCTGCTGGGGCTGAGCGGGTAAGGCGAGATTGGAAAACAAGGCTTCTTCAGCTCCTGGCTCCCAAAACAGCCGGTTCCGGCGTTGTTCGGTTGCCCCCCCCTGCTATATTGGCTTGGGGGCGTCATTCAAAATTCGGATCTTTTTAAATTCGAAGAGATCCTGGAGCTTTATTATGAGATTTATCGCAAGAATTTGTTCAATCGTTTTCGTAATCGTATTTTTCGGTGCCGCCCAGCAGGCGCGAGCTGTTGTATTTTCGGTGACCGACTGGTCAGGCGTTCCTGGCGCGGTTACCGACGTGTTCAGTTCGGGTGTGACAGGCTTCAGCGTGACTACACCAACGTCCGGCGGCAATCCTGGTAGTGCATTTCAGCTTTCAACTTCGCTTTCTGGCGGGTCGGCCTTGACGTCCCGCTTTATCGCGTTCAACGGTTTTACCTACGATCCTGGCGTCTCGGGTGCGATCGACTCGTTCGATTTCAGCGTTGATAAACGCAACGTCGATAGCACCCACGGTACGGGGGTGGGCTTCAAGCAAGACGGGTTCGTTTACTATCTCAGTCTTCCGGCAGGCAGTCCGGTCTATCAGACATTTTCCGGTGCGGGGATCGACGCCGGCAGCCTGGTCAGTGCAGTTGCTGGCCCCATCGGCCCCGGCCTCGATTTCTCGGCATCCGGTTCGCTGATCGAGATGGGTTTATTCGCCTTTTCCAGCGCCGCCTCCGCCACGACGCTTTTCGACAACTGGACAATTACGCTCAACCAGGCGGAAATTTCGGTTCCTGCGCCCGGCGCGGCGGCGATTTTCGCCATCGGGCTGGTCGGTATGGGCATCGCGCGGAAACGCCGGGCCTGACATTTTTTTCACTGTGCCGATACGGCGGCCTTGCGGGCCGCCGTTTTCGTTTCCGTCCGCTTGCGCCGTGAATTCGCCAGTTCGGCCAGTCCCAAAGCCAGCAGCCCCGGCGATGTCGGGGCAGCGAAGCTGCTGCGGCTCGACGGATAAATCCTACCCGTTTCCTTCCGCCTGAGGCCGGCTTTCGCGGTAGCGCTGCGCGGTGTGTTCGCCGGCGGTGCAGGGCGGGAATAGCGGGGTCTCGCCGGGCGTGACGCAGGTCGGCAGCGCCTCGACATGGGTCTCGTGCGCCATGTTGTAGAACAGCACGATCGAATGGCGGTTGCGGCCCGACCGGTTGTTCATCACCCGGTGCAGGCTCGAATGGTACCTGCCGTTGGTCCAGCGCCGCACCAGGTCGCCCAGATTGACCACGAAAGTACCGGGCTTCGGCTCCACCCGGACCCAGTCTCCCGATGCGGTTTCGACCTCGAGTCCGCCGAGCGAATCCTGCGCCAGCAGCGTGATCCAGCCCCAGTCCGTATGGGCCCCGGCGCCGATCTGGTTGAATTCGGCGTCGTCTGGCTGAGGCGGATAGCGCAGGATACGCAACGGCGATTTCTGGCCGCAAAACATCTCATCGAAATGGTCGGAATTCATGCCGAGCGACAGCGCGATCAGGCGCGAGACATGCAGCCCGACGGCGCGGAGCGCCTCGCAATATTCCTCGAGACCTTCCCGGAACCCGGGCAGGTTGTCGGGCCAAAGGTTGAACTTGGCGCCCGGCGTTCCGGGGATGCCTTCTTCCGAAAAATTGAAGCTTTCCTTGATGTCGCCCGGCGACTGGTTGTCGAGTCGCTGCGCGCCCCACGGCTCGTAGCCGTTGCTTCCGTCTCTTTTCGACTGTTTCAGCTTTTCGGCGGCAGGCAGGTCGAAATAGCGGTTCGACTCGGCAAAGGCGCGCGTCACCAGGCCCGGATCGATGCCGTGACCCGCGATGTAGAAGAAACCGGTATCGCGGCAGGCCGCGCCGATCTCCGCTGCGATTCGGTCCCTGTCCGGCCCGTCCTCGAAACTCGGGGCGAGATCGATGACCGGCAGGCCGCTGGCCGATTTCGGTTCGGAATAGACGATCATGACCTGGCCTCCTGTTCTCAGTGCGAAAGCGGAATGCCCGATTTATGCATCGCCGCGAGCCGGGCCCTTTCCTCGCGGATCCAGCGCGCGCAGGCGGCGTTCTGTTCCAGCAGCGAAAACCCCGCCCCCATGCCGTAATCGGACGTCCCGATCATTTCGGTGATGGCGAAGCGCAGCGGGCTTTCCGCCTGCGTCAGATGGTAGCGCAATATGCGGCGGAAAGCCTCCTTGCAGACTTCGAGCCGCCAGGCCTCCCAGCGCGTATGCCATTCGCCCGGTCCGGGCCGTTCGAACGGATACATGATGCCGCGCGGGGTCGACCCGTCCGGGTTCTTCCCCCATATGTTGCGCGGGTTGTCCGGCACAGCGGGCCGGAACTGGGCAAAGCTGACGGCGTCAAGCGACAGCCATTCCGCCAGAAGACAATCGTCGTCGAACGGGTCGAGGACGATCCGGCCCTGCTCGACATCCTGGCGAACGTCGGAAATTTCGAGCTGATCGGGATTGTCGATCTTGAACACGACATGGGAATAATCGACGGTGAGACCGAACGGTGCGCCTGCCGCACGCACCTGCCGGATCACCGGCGTGACGCGCTTGTATTTCTCGCTCCAGCAATCGACATGCAGCTCGAAGGCGAGTGCGACGCCCGCGCGATCGCCGGCCTCCGCCATGCGGAGATAGGTCGATACGATCTCGTCGTCTGTCAGCTCGTGCCCGTTGGCCGCGCAGGTGTTGAGCATCACGTTGACGAGTTTAAGTCCCGCCCGCGCGGCGTCGTCCATGCAGCCCGTAAGCCGTTCGTCGTTGATGCCGAGCCGGTGAATGACGTTGCCGGTCAGCATCGGCAGATCGGTTTTCTCTGACGCGGCGACGCAGTCGGACAGGATCTCCGCCGGCGGCAGCCAGTGCAGATAGTCGAATGCGCCTGTATCGCGAACGCGCCGAAACCGTTCCAGCGGCGCGATGTCCGCGCCCGGCTGGAGGAAATTGTATGTGCAGCCGATGGGGAATTCGGATGTCATCGGACCTCCTGACAGCGGCAGGCAAGCGTGATCCGGGAGAATCCGCCTGTCAACGCTTCGTCTGGCAACGCTTCGTCGGCTTGCCTGATCCGGTCGCCGCAGCCAATATGGGAAAAATTTTTTCAGGGAGAGAAAAATGGACTCGGCATCTGGCAGCAACATCGCCGGCAACATCGCCTATGACGACCTTCGCGAGTGGCTGGAACTCGCCGACCGGCTGGGCGAGGTCGAATATATCAAGGGCGCGACCTGGGAAGAGGATATCGGACTCGCCGCAGAGGCCGTGCTGCGCGAGGAGACCGGACCCTGTGTCGTGTTCGACGACGTACCGGGCTGTCCCAAGGGATTCCGCCTGCTGATGAACATGTTCGCCGGGACGCGGCGCAACATGACGCTGGGCTTCCCCGAGCATCTCTCCAAGTGGGAACTGTCCAACGCCTATCGCGAATCCTTTCTGGTCGATCAGCAGATCGTTCCGCACGAGATCGTCGAGGACGGGCCGGTCTTCGAGAACGTCATGACCGGCGACGATATCGACGTCACCAAATTCCCGGCGCCTGTCTGGCACGAGAACGACGGCGGTCGCTATATCGGCACCGGGACCTATTCGGTGACGCGCGATCCCGATGACGGCTGGCTCAACGCGGGCGCCTACCGGGCGCAGGTGCATGGCCCGAAGGAGGTCGGGTTCCTGACCGCGCGCGGCCATCACGGCTATATCCACCGCGAAAAATACCGTGCGCGCGGCGAAAAGATGCCGGTCTGCATGGTTCTGGGCGGCGACCCGCTGAGCTTCTATTTCGGCGGCACAGAAGCGCCGCTGGGCACGTTTGAGCTCGATATGGTCGGCGGGCTTCGGCGCAAGCCGATGAAGCTGGTCAAGGGCAAGGTCACCGGGCTTCCGTTCCCGGCAAATGCCGAGGTCGTGCTGGAAGGTTATGTCGATCCCAACGATACGCACGAAGAGGGCCCGTTCGGCGAATGGACCGGCCATTACGCGGGCGGCGTCGACAATCATCCGGTGCTGCGGATCGAGGCGATCTATCACCGCAATGACCCCATCATCCTCGGCGTGCCGCCGATGGGGCAGGGGCCGGATGAGCTGGCGCGCTACCGCGCGGTGATGCGTTCCGCCATGCTGAAGCAGAACATCATGGATGCCGGCGTACCGGACGTGCACCAGGTCTGGTGTCACGAGGTCGGCGGATCGCGCATGCTGCACGGCGTTTCGATCAAGCAGCGCTATCCCGGCCATTCGCGCCAGGCGGGCCAGATCGCGGCCCAGTGCCGGGCGGCGGCCTACGCCTCGAAATACGTGATCGTGGTGGACGAAGACGTGGATGTAACGCGCCTCGACCAGCTCATCTGGGCGATGATGGTGCGGACCGATCCCAAGGAATCGATCGATTTCATCACCGGCTCGTGGGACAGCCCGGCCGATCCGATGCTGACGCCGGAGAAGCGCGCCAAGGGCGACATGACGCATTCCTGCGCCGTGATCGACGCCTGCCGTCCGTTCCACTGGATGGACGAGTTCCCGATGGCCAACGCCGCCAGCCCCGAGGTCGTCGCCAAGGCGGAAGAAAAGTATGGCTGGCTGATGAAGGGGCGGTAAACCCGCGCGCCTGTCTCGAAGCATGACAGCCTCGCTCCCGCCTACCGGTCTGGTGCCCCACGAGGTCCGGCCCATCGCCGAACAGCTTCGTACCAACGCGATCCTGTATCCGGAAAAGGACGCGCTGGTCTGTCTCGAGGACGGGCGCAGCATCGACTGGGCGCAGCTCGAGGATCTGTGCGTCCGCGTCGCGTCCTGGCTGGAGCGGCAGGGAGTCGAGGCCAATGACCGCGTGGCGGTGCTCGGAGACAACTCGCTGGAGCTGCTGATCCTGTATTACGCGGTGCAGGCGCGCGGCGCGACCTGGTGCACCGTGCATATCGAGGTCAACCGCAACCATCTGACCGAGATGCTCGACCGGATCGAGCCGGCATTCGTTCTCTATCAGGTGGGGCACGGGCTGAGCGTGCTGGCGCGGGACAGCGATATTCCCTGGCTGCCCTACGAGGCCTTCGACGAGGTCGAGGGTTTCTTCGCCGGTCTGCCGCCGGAGGCGGGCGATATAGAGGCCGTGAACGGGCCCGAGGATCGCTGCGTCATCTCCTTCACCTCCGGTACGTCGGCGCAGCCCAAGGGCGTGCTGCACAGCTTCTGCAATTACCAGGCCATCGCCCAGCACCAGATCGACCGCTGGTCCCTGACCGAGGACGACGTTATCCTGGAATTCCGCTCCTTCAGCTGGGCCTCGGCGCACATGCTGTCGCTCAACCCGGTCATGCTGGCCGGTGCGACCCTGCTGTTCGCGAAGAATTTCTCGCGCTCGCGCTTTGCGACCTGGCTGATGGACTACCAGCCGACCGTGGTCATCGCCGTGCCGGCGGTGATCAACATGCTGCTGGAGAATCCGCCTGAGGATGCGGCGGAGGCGTTTGAGAGCGTTCGCTTCGTCTCCTGCAGCACAGCGCCCCTGATGCCGGATGCGCATGAGCGGTTCGAGAGCCTGTACGGCGTGGAGCTGGTGCAGCTCTACGGGATGAGCGAAGGCGGGGTGGTGGCGGCCAACCGGCCCGGATCGCGCCGCATCGGCAGCGTCGGGCGGCCCGGCATGTATCAGGAGCTGAGAATCCTGGGACCCGACGGCAAGGCCCTGCCGGCCGGAGAAATCGGCGAAATCGTTACCGTCAGCGCGCAGCACGCCCACGCCTATCTTCACGCCGGCGGCAGGATCGAGCCGATCCGCGGCCATACGCTGCCGACCGGCGATCTCGGCTATCTCGACGCGGAAGGCTATGTCCACGTGACCGGACGCGCCCGGGACGTGATCATCCGCGGCGGGGTCAATATCTCGCCGCTGGAGATCGATGCGGTGCTGTCGGCGCACGATGACGTGGCGGAGGCTGCCTGTTTCGGCATACCCGATTCCGTCTACGGCGAGGCTGTCGCCGGCTGGGTCACGCTAAGGCCCGGCGCAAGCATCGACGAGGTGGCGCTCAAGGCCTTCTGCGCCGAAAACCTGCCCGAGGAAAAGCGCCCGGTGGAGATCGCCATCGTCGACGAACTGCCGCGCAACGACCGGGGCAAGATCGACCGCAACGCAATCCGCAGACTGTGGGAAGACAAGTCCGGCTAACGAGGCGCGGCGTCGTTCACCAGGCCCCGCTATTCTCCATCGACGCCCACGGCTCCGCCGGCGGCAGCGCGTCGCCGCGCTGCAGCAGCTCGATGGAAATGCCGTCGGGCGAGCGGACGAACGCCATGTGGCCGTCGCGCGGCGGACGGTTGATCGTCACCCCGCCATCCATCATGCGCTGGCACACCGCGTAGATATCGTCGACGCGATAGGCCAGATGGCCGAAATTGCGGCCGCCGTCATACTCTTCGGGGTCCCAGTTATAGGTCAGCTCGACCGTCGGCGAGTTATTCTCGCCCAGTTTGGGCACGTCGCCCGGCGCAGCCAGGAACACCAGCGTGAACCGGCCTTTCTCGTGATCGCGGCGGCGGACTTCCTCCAGCCCCAGTAGGTCGCAGTAGAAATGCAATGCCGCGTCGAGATCACGCACCCGCACCATGGTGTGAAGATATTCCATCGGCATTTGTAATCTCCTTACCTTCTCGCGTCCGCCAGCGCCTGGGCGTCGTCATAGGCGGTCTGGATGTTGAGCACCGCCTGGCGGCCTTCGACGTCGACGGCCTTCAGCGCACGGTCGAGCGCGCCCGGCAGATCCTCGGCGTTATCGACCCGTTCGCCGTATCCGCCATTGGCCTCGACGATTTTGTGATATTCGGGCGAGGGTTCGACTGCGGTCAGCGGCGAGCGGTTGAGGCGGCTTGCCGCGCCGTCGGGATGCAGGCCGAGCGTCGCCTTTCGTACCGCGCCCCACATCCGGTTGTTGATCACCAGCGTCAGGATCGGCAGCTCCATGCTGGCGCCAACGAAATGCGCAGGCGTCGGGTTGCCGAACATATAGGCACCGTCGCCGATCGAGGCGATGACGCGCCGGTCCCTGGCCGCCAGCTTGACGCCGAGCGAGGCGCCGGTGCCCCAGCCGAGACCCGCGGCCGGGCTGTTGCCGAAGAACGTGCCGGGCTTGCGGTGGCCGAGGAACGGCGTCGGGATCTGGCTCTCATTGATCAGGATGTCGTCCTCGCCCATCACCTGGCCGAGACAGTGTGAGACCCAGGGAAGCTGCATTGGCCCGCCCGTGGCGCTGCGTTCGATCGTCGCGGCGCGGTCTTCGGCGGCCTTCGCCTGCGCTGCGGCGGCACGGGTGCGGCGGGCGTCCCTGGCGGGGCCGTTCTTCGACGCGGAGCCTTCCATTGCCGTCGACAACGCGCGGATCGCCGCGGCGCCGTCCGATCTGATGGCGAGATCGCACGGGAAACCGCGCACCGGATATTTTTCGTAAAGCGGATCGACGCCGATCTGGACGATTTTGGCGTCGGGACTGATCTTGTGCAGGGACGGAATCCACGGCACGTCCGCTTCCAGCACGACGATCACGTCGGCATCGCCGATCAGCCCGCCGGGTTCGAACCCCATATGCATCGGGTGGTCGGTCGGCAGGCAGTTATAGCGCGGCCGGTAGCAGATCACCGGGATCGCATGCGTCTCCGCCAGGTCGGCCAGCGCCGCGACGTCTTCGACATTGCGGCCGTAGGAGGCGGTGATGATCATCGGGTTCTCGGCGTTCGCCAGCCAGTCGGCGGCCTGGTCGATGGCGTTCGCATCCGGCGCCGGGCTGGTGCCGATGGCGGCGCGCGACGGCGAGTCGTAGGAAAATTCACCGGGATTCTCGGCCAGCACCTCGCGCGGCAGGGTCAGGTAGACCGGGCCGCGCGGCTCCGTCATCGCCAGCGTCAGCGCGCGGTCGACGATGGTTTCCATCTGGCCGGTGTTGCGCAGCTCGTAATCCCATTTGACGGCCTCGCGCACCATACCGGCCTGGTCGAACATTTCCTGCGCCCAGTGGATATAGATGCTGCGAGCGCCCAGCGGCCCTTCTTCGTTGATCGGGGTGCGGCCGGCGGAAAACAGAAGCGGCACCCGGTCGCGCGAGGCGTTGAGCACGCCGCAGATGCCGTTGGCGGTGCCGACGCTGACATGAAGCATCACGGCCTGCGGTTTTCCGGTCATCAGATAGTAGCCGTGCGCCATGGCGACCGCGACGTTCTCATGCGGAACGGTCACCGGTGTCGGCGCCTTCGCCTCGCCCAGCTGGGCCTTCGACAGCGCCTCGATGATCGAGGCGAAATCGGTCCCCGCATTGCCGAACAGATAGTCCACGCCCCGGTCGGCGAGCAGGGTCAGATAGGCCTCGGCGGCGGTATCGGCCTGGATGGTTTGTCGGGTCATGAAAGGCGCTCCCTGATATAGTCCCGCGAATTGTCTGTCCCGCTCGATAGCATGCGTCCCGTCGTTTGAACAGGATGCGCGCCGGGCGGCGTTCACCGGCGGAATTCGATGGCCTTCCGACTGTCCTTCTTCTATGCGGCCCTGTTCCTGACCATCGGGATCATGATGCCGTTCTGGCCGGTCTGGCTGAAATCGCGCGGGCTGAATGCCGCCGAGATCGGCCAGATCCTGGCGGTCGCCATGTGGCTCCGCGCCTTTACCAGCCCGATGCTGGCGCAGTATGCCGACCGGCGCGGCAGGCCGGACCGGCTGGCGATGCTGCTGGGCTGGAGCGCGCTCGCCGTCAACTGCCTGTTCTTTCTGACCCACGATTTCTGGACGATCCTCGCGGTCTCGATCCTGTCGACCATGAGCTTCACCGCGCTGATGCCGCTGGGCGACGCGGTGACCATGTTAAAGGTTCGCGAGGGCACGCTCGATTACGGGCGGGTAAGGCTTTGGGGCTCGATCGCCTTCATCGTCGCGGCAACCGGCAGCGGTTACCTGCTCGATGGCAGGCCGCCATCGGCGATCCTGTGGCTGATAATCGGCGGGCTGGCCCTTACGGTGATCGGCTGTCACCTCATTCCCAGGGCCGAGACGCCCGGCAGCAGCAGTTTTCTTGCGCCGATGCGGGCGCTGCTGCAGGAACGCAGGGTTATCGTCTTCATGATCGCTGCCAGCCTCGTACAGGCGAGCCACGCGGTCTATTACGGTTTCGCCACCCTGCACTGGCAGGCGGAGGGGCTTTCCGACGGCGTAATCGGCGCACTCTGGGCCGAGGGCGTGATCTGCGAGGTAGCGCTGTTCGCCTTTTCCGGCGCTGTTGTCGCACGGTTCGGCCCGGTCGCGCTGCTGGCGATGGGGGCGGGGGCGGGGCTGCTCCGCTGGCTCGTGCTGGGCACGACGACCGATATCTGGGCGCTGGTCGCGGTGCAGGGGCTGCACGCCCTGACCTTCGGCGCGACCCATCTGGCGGCGATGCACTACATCGCGCAGAACGTCCCGGCGCAGTTCGCCTCGACGGCGCAGAGCGTTTATTCCAGCTTCTTCGGCGGCACGATCATGGCGCTCGCCATGCTGTCGTCGGGCTGGCTGTTCGAGACCTATCGTGGCGATGCTTTCACCGCGATGATCGTTCTTCCGGCGGTTGCGCTGCTTCTGGCGGCGGTCGGGCTGAGGGCGTCCCGGCAGTAGCGGTTCAGATAGACAGATATCGTCTGCGGTGCAGGGCCAGTCCAAGCAGGCCCAGCGCCATCAATGCCAGGGGGGCGGATTCCGGGAGAACGATCGGGTCTTCTGCAAAGGTCATGCCGGTGATCCCGCCTACCGCACTGACCGTTCCAACGGTGCTGCTTATGGCACCGGTGGAGGTGTTGATGATGACCAGCGAATCGTTGCTGCCGTTATAGCCGTAAAGCGTGTCGGTCCCGGCGTCATAGGCTAGTCCCGAAACGAATGCGCCTGAGCCCAGAGTGCCGACCACCGACGATGTTCCGTCTGTCGGGTCTATGATCAGGAGTTCGTCGTCCAGTGTGGTGCCGAACACCGAATTCGTGTTGGCGTTGAACGCCAGCGCTTCCTCGAACTCTCCGTTCGAGCCAAGCACCACGGTCGTGCCGGTTCCCGGGTCGATCGACAGGAAATTGTCGCCCAGCGCATCTTCGCCGAGCAGCTGGCCGGTATTCGGGTTGAAGGTGAGGCCGACCACTCGATGGCTCAGCGATCCCACCACCGAGGCGGCGCCGGTCGTTGTGTTGATCGTCAGCAGTTCGTCGCTGCCGAACTTTGCGCCATAGAGCGTCTGGGTGTTCGAATCGAAGGCCAGCGAGGAGACGTTATTGACGCCCAGATTGCCGATAACTGTCTTGGCGCCGGTCAGCGGGTTGATGGTGACGAGCGCATTGTCGGCGCCGCCATTGCTGTCGAGACCGTAAATGATCGCATTCGCCGGGGCCGTCAGCCATGTAAGGTCAAGAAAAACAAAGAGAAAACCGCTAGATCTGCGAACCGTAACAACCGCGTTCGCCATTCGGCCTAGGCGACCGAACTGAGAACCACGCTACCTCACGAAACCGTGATCGAAAAGGTCTTTCTATGGTTAACGCCGGCTTAATTCTCCGGTCGCGGCCGTTCGCCCCGTTTCGCCAGCTCCGCGATGCGGACCTCTTCCGAGATGAAGGGCAGATGGTGGTCTTCCTTGGAAACCGGCGTCGCCCGGTCGGTCAGCAGCTGCCAGCTCTGCCCGCGGTCCTCGGTGGCGAATACCTCGCCTGTTGCGGTGCCGGCGACCAGCATCATGCCGCCCGGCCAGACATGTTGCGCCATGCCCTCGATTGCACCGACCATCGGGTCGGGCAAACCGTTCATCAGCATGGTCCAGCTGTCGCCGTCGTCGTCGCTGCGCTGAACGGACGAATAGGCCTTGCCGGTATCGTACCAGCTGCGCGGGTTCAGCTTCGATCCGCCGGCATAGATGACCCGGTCGTCGTCCGGGTCGAGGAAGGCGAAATCGGGATAGCCCATCGATTCGCCGCGGCGTGTTTTCCGCTCGAACGTGACGCCGCCGTCGTTCGTACGATAGATGCCGACACCGGTGACGACGACCAGCTGGTCCGGGTTGTCCGGCTTGATCGTCAGCCGGTGCAGATCGCGATAGGACGCATCGTCCGGGTGCGAATAGGCGACGATGTCGGTCCAGTTCCTGCCGTCATCGGTCGATTTCAGGAACGCGCCCTGTTCGATCAGCACGTGGATCGTGTCCGGCTCGGTGGGATGGAACACGATCTGCTTCACATGGGCGATATGGGGCGGCGGCGGGAAGGTCCACTTGTCGGTATCGGCCACGTCGAAGATCGATTCGATCTCGGACCAGCTTTCGCCCAGATCGTCGCTGCGATAGAGCGCCGCCGGACGCGTGCCGAGAAACAGGGTCACGTCATCGCCCCGCCGGCGCGCCGCCATCGTGTACATGTGCGGCCTGTCGAGCCCGTCGGTGAGCTGTCGCCAGGAATTCCCTTCGCCATCCTCGCTGACCCACAGCCCGCCATCCGTGTGGGCGGCGGCGAACAGCCTGTTCGAGCCTTCTTCGTACACCAGCGCCGCGATATGGCGGTCGTCCAGCGACCGGCGGGTCAGCGCCCACGGCGCGCCGGGCTCGGCGCGTTCCAGCGTGGCGACGCCTTCCAGCGTGCCGACCTGTATCCGCGTGGCCGGGCCGTCGCCCGATGTCGTCTGCTGTCCGCTGGGAGAGAGAAAAACGGTGTTCGGGGCCATGATGTCCTCCATCTGCGTTTCCGTCATGCTATCGCCCTGTTGCGATAAGGGGAACCTGCGCCGCCGTCCCTTGACGGGTTCCCGTCCGGCCTCGAACATGCGGGTACGGATAAATCAGGGAGACGAACATGGAACCGTTGCCGGTCGGCGCCAATTTCAAGCGCGCCAAGATGCTGTGGGAAATCGGGCTGCATATCGCGGGGGACCCGGATATTCCCTATGGCGGGAACCGCGATATGTGCATCACGGTAGGCTCCGGCGGGCAGGCCGATTTCCGCCCGTCGCTCAGGCTCGCCAGCGGGTCCGCGATCATGGCGCACGATGTGGTGGCGGGGAATATCGACATGGCGTTCGTCAACCCGTCGGCGCTGCTGACCATGGCTTATCGCGGGCAGGGCATCTTCGACGAGCCGCTGCCGGTGCGCATCGTCTCCAACTACCCGTCCTGGGACCAGTTCGCCATCGTCGCGCACAAGCGGCTCGGGCTGAAAACGGTGCAGGACATCAAGGACGGAAAGGTGCCGCTCAAGCTCTCGATCCGCGAGGACCCGACCCATTCCACGCTGGTCATCATCGATCAGGTGTTCGCGGCCTACGGGTTCACGGTCGACGACCTGATTTCATGGGGCGGCGAGCTGAAACTGACCGGCGGTCCGGGCAACGAGGAACGCCGGCTGAAGCCGCTGCGCGAGGGAGAACTCGATGCGGTGGCGGACGAAGGGCTGTCGGCCTGGTTCGACGTCGCGCTGGCGCACGATTACGACACGCTGGATTTCTCCGACGAGTGTTTCGAGCAGGTCTGCGGCTTCGGCTGGCGTAAATCCGTCATCAGGCCCGGCGGGTTCTACAAAAACCTGACCCACGATCACACCTGCTTCAATTTCGGCGGCTGGCCGATCTATACCCGCGAGTCCATGCCCGACGACGTGGTCTACGACGTGTGCGACGCCATCGTCGCGCGCCAGGCGGAAATCCCGTGGGAGGAACGCTCCTGGACGGATATCTCGTTGCCCTTCATCGATAACGAGGCGACGCCGATGGATGTGCCGCTGCATCCCGGCACCGAGCGCTGGCTGAAGGACATGGAAGGGAAGCTGAAATAGCTAGCGGGAGGCGGCAATCGTCTCCGCCGCGATCAGCCCGATAGCGAAGCTCTTGATCAGCCCGCCGAGATAGGCGGTGCGCGGGCCGCCTTCGAGCCCGCCGACGGTCGAGCCGGCCGCAAACAGGCCGGGGATCGGGCTGTCGCCTTCGTCCATTACCTGTCCCCTGCCGTTCACGCTGAGCCCGCCCGAGGTAACGGTGATGCCGGCGCAGGCGGGGATGGCATAGAAGGGCGGGGCGACGACCGGCTGCGGCTGGTATGTGGTATCGGTGCGTGGCGGGATCAGCACCATGCCCAGGGCGAGATGCGCGTTGTATGTCGCGACCGTATCGACCAGACCCGGCCTGTCGATGCCGGCGGCCTCGGCCAGCTCTTCGATGGAGCCGGCCTCGATCACCGTGCCGCCGGCGTCCGGCAGCGACGGGTTGGGCGGCACGTTGTCCAGTGTGCGCGCCTGCTCCCAGACCGTGGAATCGAAAATCGCTGTCGCGCCCAGCGGATCGTCGAGCTTCGCGATGGCGTTGGCGATATGGATGCCGCCGTACCCTTCGTCGACGAAGCGATGGCCGTTGGCATCGACGATCAGGCTGGTGGCGCAGATCACGTCGATCTGCGGATAGGGCCAGAGCCGTTCGTTGGTCATCGCGTCGCGGCTCAGCACGTGGCCGTAGAACGCACCCATCCCGGCAGTCGCCGCGCCGATGTCGGTCGCCATGCGCAGCCCGTCGCCTACGCCGGTGCCCGCGTTGCGCTGCTGCAGGGAGGACGGTGCGCAGCCGATATGGGCGGGCATCAGATCGGGCGAGGCCTGGAACCCGCCGTCGGCGATCGCCACGTTGGGCGCCTCGAAGGTCTCGGCCCCCGCTTCAACGCCGGCCACCGCGCCGTCCTGCACGACGATCCGGGTTGCGCGCACGCCGCGCCGCAGCTCGCCGCCGCGTTCCGTCAGTTTTTGCTCCAGAATTCCCAGCAGCCGGTTTGCGCCGCTGCCTTCCCAGTCGAGCCCGGCCTTCATCTCGCGCAGCGGCGACAACATCGGCATGTCGTCGGTGCGCCGCGGATGGTTTTCGAACTCGGCGCCCTGCGATCTGAGCCATTCGATCGTGTCGGCCGCCCTGTTCGCGATGGCGCTGGCGAGGTCCGGCCGCGCCGCTCCGTCGGTGCCGTCGATGATGGCGGCGTAGAGATCGTCCGGCGGGGTGCGCGGCGGGTTGAAGGCGACATGCACCGATCCGGTCGAGTAGCGCGAGTTGCAGGGATAGAACTCGTCGGCGGACGCTTCCAGCACCAGCGGTTTCAGCCCCAGCTCCGCCGCGCGGTTCGCTACGGTAAGCCCGGCGAACCCGCCGCCGATGACGATCAAATCGTAGGTCATGGCCGGTCAGCCTGCCGCGCGGATGGCGTCCTCGTCGAAGATCTCTCCCATTTCCGACGGGATGCCCTTGGCGTCGATCTCGTCCAAAAAGATTTTATGCAGGCAGTCGGGCTGATCGGCGTACTCGATCTGGTTGCCGCCTTTCTTGACCGAGAGGTCGTTCTTCGACGACCACTTGTCGAACTTGGCCTGGGTCATCGGGTAGCGCACCGTGCCGAACTGCACCGCGAGATAGCGCGACGGGGTCGTGCCGGTATTGAAATGCTGGTGGAACATCTGCTCGGGCGGGGTGACGACCACGCCATGGTCCCAGTCGATCCGCACCATCTCGTCTTCCTTGCCCTCGTACCACAGCATCGAATAGCCCTCGCCGTCGATGGTGAAGACGTTGGTGCCGCAGGTGTGGCGGTGCGCCTTCTTGTAGGTGCCGGGCACGATCTGCGAGGTATGACAGCCCATCGTGCTGTCCGACAGCACCCAGCGCAGGCTGGACGATCCCTTGCCGCGTTCGGCCCAGCTCTTGAGCTCGAAATTGGTGATGTCGGCGACGAAGTTGGTTTCCCACTGATGGCGGCCGGGCTTGATCTCGATCATCTGGCCTTCGCCCTGGAAATAGCCGTTGGGGCCGAGCCGTTCGGCGAAATCCTGATCGGTGTCGAAGATGAAATCCTCGTTGCGGAACAGCTTGATCAGGAACGGGAAGTTATGCACCGAGGTCAGCCGCGCGCGCTCCGTGCCCGAGCCGTTGAAATGCTGATATTTCGCGTTGAGCGGGACCGAGAACAGCGAGTTCGGCCCCCATTCGAAGGAATGCTTCTTGCCGTCCGGCGTTTCGATCTGGGTCGAGCCGTACCCGTCCAGCACATAGACGATTTCCTCGTACAGATGATGCATCTGGTTCGATTTCGCGCCGGGCAGAAGCTCGAAGCAGAAGATCGAGACGAAATCGTCGCGCCCTTTCATAAGGCACACCGCGCCGTTCATGCCGTACCGGTCCCAGAAGGCGGTCTCGATGGTCGACATGTTCATGCCGAAATCCTCATAGACCGGCACCGGCTGCGCCTCGCACCAGGCGAGGTAGCTGTCATGCAGAAATACGGGGTCCCCGGTGGGGTTGCTGGTCTGATCGGCCATCGTTCATTCCTGTGTTCGCGGTGCGTTACGCGCGCAATCTATGAGCGGGCGTCGTCAGGGTCAAACGGGGGACGCGGGCCGCTATTTACTCCAGTTCGAAGCGCACCGACACCGTGGCGGAAATTTCCTGTGTACCGGGTGAGACGGGTACTTCCGCCGCCTTGGCGCTTCTGAGCGAATCCGCCTGCACCATGAAGGGGCGCGGGAAATGCGTCGCCTGCTCGTTGATCGACACCACGCGCCCGAGCTTCGCGCCGGCGGCTTCGGCATAAAGCGTCGCGCGCCGTTTCGCGTCCGCGACCGCCTTGCGGCGCGCGTCGTCCATCAGGGCTTCCGGTTCGGCGATGTCGAACTGCACGCCGTTGACGCGGTTCGAGCCCGCCGTCACCACGGCGTCGAGGATGCCGCCCAGTTTCGCCAGGTCGCGCACGCGGACCCGCACCTGGTTCGAGGCCTGGTAGCCGCCGATCACGCGCGGGCGGTTGCGGACATAGGGCTCGTACCAGGGCGAAACGTTGAAATTACTGGTCCGAATGTCCTTTTCCTCGATCCCGGCCTGCTTCAGCGCCGCCATGAGGCGAGCCATCGCCGCGTTGTTGGCGTCGAGCGCCTGGCGCGCCGTGTCCGCCTTGGTCGTGATGCCCGTATTGACATGCGCCTGATCGGGCGTGGCGGTGACCGATCCGCTGCCCTGCACGGCAACGAAGCGTTTCATGCCGTCATCCGCGGCTGCCGGGTTAAAGGCGAGCAGAACGGCGAGGGCGGCGAGGGGGAAAATCCGGATCATTGGGAAATCCTTTTGATTGTTGGGCCTACAGTGGCGCGCGCGGAGAACCGGCGCAAGCGCCATGAGCACGAGCATCGGGGCCGAATGTGATGATTTTGAGGCGCCGCCGCCTGCCGGTCCGCCCGGTTTGCGCACCGGGCGATCTCGTCTACAACACGGCTCGATGTCAGGAAATCGATTTTGGGAGAACAAGTCATGACGACGCTGGGATTCATCGGCACGGGCGGTATGGGCAGCGGCATGGCCGCCAATCTGATCAGGGCGGGCTACAGCCTCGTCGTGACCGACCTCAACCGCGACCAGTGCAAGGGGCTTGAAGAACAGGGCGCGCAATATGCCGACTCGCCTAAAGCGGTCGCCGAATCCTGCGAGCTGGTGCTCTCGATGCTGCCCAACAACGATGCCGTCCGGGCTGTCGGGCTCGGCGCGGGCGGGCTCGCCGAGGCGTCAGGCGGGGCGAAGGAATGGATCGATTTCAGCAGCATCGACAAGGCGACCATCGTCGATGTCGCGGGCGAACTCGGCGGCAAGGGCTGGACCGTCATCGATGCCGGCGCGGGCGGCGTCGAGGAAGTCGCGGCGGCCGGCAACCTTGTGCTGTGGATTTCGGGATCGACAGAGATGCTGGAGAAACACCGCCCGGTGCTGGAGCCGATGTCGAAACTGATCCTTCAGGTGGGCGAACTCGGCAACGCCAAGCTGGTCAAGACGGGTATGGCCATGCTCGCCGCGGTACAGCACATGACGCTGGCCGAAATTGCCGGATGGTTTTCCAAGGGCGGCCTCGACAACGAGACCTTCCAGACCATCCTCAAGAATTCGGCCTGGGATTCCTCCGCCTCCAGCCGGGTCATGGAGATCATGGTGAGCGGCGAGTACAAGCCGCGTAAAAGCTGGATGCCGAAAGACGTGAGTTTCGGGCTCGACATTGCGCGCGAAATGGAAGTGCCGACGCCCTTCGTCAGCCTTGCCTACCAGATGTTCGCCATTGCGCAGGCGACCGGCGAGGACGGGTACGAGGCGACCGGCATTGCCTGCAATGTCTATGACACGCTCAACGGAGTGAAGTCGTAGCCGTTCCCGGGCCGCGGGCGGGATCGCCGGCGACCGGAACCGCTTCAGCCGAATGACGCAATCCGCGCTCTACAGGGTCATCGCCGCCATGGTGGCCCTGCTGTGGCTGAAAGGCGTCGCCTCGACGCTTGTCGATCTGCCGCCGGCGCTGTCGCAGCTCGCCGTCCTGCCGCTGGCGGCGATGATCGTTTGCGCCCTGCTGACGATGGTCAACCAGATCCGCATTCTGTGCATCGCGCTGGCCATCGCGACCGGTGCACTGGCCGGTCTCTACGATCAGTGGGACGCGATCCTGCCGGGGCTCGAAAGGGCCACGATCTTCCCCGCTTTTCTCGCCACCATCGTGCTGTTGCGCGCGACCGCCGATCAGCGACCGGAAATCGCTGCCGCCCGCCGGCTGTTCTCCGCCCTGGGCGAAGACGAGCGCGGCGGCGGCGTCACGGTCGGCGCCTTCCTCCTGGGTTCCGTCCTGCAGGTCGGACAGTTCGCCATCTTCGCGCCCATCGTCGGCCGCGACGCGCCGGTCGAGGAGCGCCGGCGGGTGTTCATGTCGGCGCTGCGCGGCATGGCGCTGGTGCCGTTCTGGTCGCCCTTTATCGTCGCGACGGCGGTGGCGGCGATCTACCTGCCGGAAGTGCCGGTGTGGCAGGCCATGATCCTGGGGCTGACGCTTGCGGCCATCGCCATGCTGATGGGGGTGACGATGCTGGAACGCGTCGGCGGCCGCCTGAGCGGCCCGGCGGTGATCTGGCGCGCGCTGGCGACGCTCGCGCCCGTCATGCCGTCCATCGCGGTGGCGGCGCTGATCGTGGTCGGCGCCACCGTTCTGACGGACCTGACGACGCTTCAGGCGCTGGTGATCGCCATGCCGGTTCCATGTGTGCTCGCGGTTCTGTTTGCCAAAGGCGGCGACGTTCGGGCGGCAGCGCGGGCGACTGTCGCAAACGCAGGCCGGATCGGCCCCGAGACATCGATCCTTGTTTTCGCCATGACGCTGGGGCTGGTGTTCGAGGCCTGCCTGCCGCAGATGGGCCTGGGAGACTGGCTGGAATCGCTCTCGCTCGGCCCGTTCGCGATCATCCTCATCGTCATCATGTCGATTAATCTCGCCGGGCTGTGCGGCATCCATCCGATCGTCAGCGGCGCCATCGTCCTGGTCCTGTTCACCGGTATTCCGACCGGGCTGGCGGACGTCATTCTGATGCAGGCCATGCTGGTCGGCTGGGGACTGTGTTCCTCCATTTCCATCGGCAGCCTGTCGATCGCGGCCGGCGCAGCGATGTTCGATTTGTCGCCCGAAGGGCTGGTTACGCGCGACAATCTGGTTTTCGTTTTGACCGCGTCCATCCTGATCGCCGTCCTCCTGTGGCTCCTGAATGGGGCGTTGATCGCCTGGGGTGTCGAGTGACCATGCTCACGCAATTACGCTCAGGTTCTTGATAAAACCGATGGCCTGACGGATTATCGTCCGCCATACCCAAACGACGGTCGCGCCGTCCCCAACACAAGAAAATCCATGGGCTGTTTTTTCAAATCCCTGTTTCTTCTTTTCGTTCTTGCCATCATCGGCCTGCCGGTGGCCGGCGTGGTCATGGCGCTCGACCCGCAGCCGCTGGTGCAGCGCGCGGGCGATATCAACACGGCGGACCTGAAACGCGCCCAGGCGCTGGCGGAAAGTTATGACCCGCGCAACATGCCCACCGACCGGATGACGACGTTGCGCGCGTCCTCGGAAGAGCTCAATACCGTTCTCAAGGGCGCGCTTGGCGGGGTGAAACAGGTTGCGGGCCAGGTTCAGGTGACCCGGTTCGGCGTCATCATCGCGCTGACCGTGTCTCCGCCGATCCCTGACAATCCTGTCGGCAGGCATGTCAACATCACCGCCGTCGTGGCGCCGTCGATATTCGGGCTGCATATTTCCCGTTTCCGGATCGGCAAGCTTGAGATTCCGCCTGCGGCCATCAGACCGGCCCTGCAGTTCACGCTTGATCATCTGGTCGGTACGGGCAAGGCCGAGCCCATCCTGAATTCGATCAAGTCGGTACAGGTCGCCGGAAACTATGCAGAGGTCAGGTTCCAGCCGCCGGCGAACCTGGTCGCCGATCTCAAAATCGCCGCCAAGCGGCAGATCGCGATGCGCACGCCGGAAGCTGTCAGGCCCTATATCGAAATTCTCGGCAGGACCGCCGACCGGGCAGGGGGTGGCCGGGTCTCGATGATCGAGTTCATGCGTCCTGTCTTCGCCTTTGCGAAACAGCGTTCGGCGACCGGCGACCCGGTTGCGGAGAACAAGGCAGCCATGGTGGCGATCGCCATCTATTTCGGCGACGGCCGGTTCGAGCGGTTCGTCTCCGGTCCTGTGCTGACGCCCGAGCAGAAGGCAGGCAAGCGGTCGCTCGGCCATGTCCGGCTGAACGGGCGGCACGATTTCGTCCAGCATTTCACCATCTCGATGGGGCTCGCGCTGGCCGGCGGCGATGTGGCCGCCAACCTGATCGGAGAGCTAAAAGAGGTGAAGGATTCGGGCAAAAAGAGCGGGTTCAGCTTCACTGATATCGGGGCCGACCGTATCGGCGTTCGCTTTGCCGGCGCCGCCATTGCGAGCCGGAACAGCGCGATGCGGTTTCAGGAGGTTCTGTCAGAAGCCTTCAACGAAACGGCCTTCTTTCCGCAATTTGCCGACCTGCCCGAAGGGATGAGCCAGGACGAATTCCGCAGCCGCTACGGCGACATAAACAGCGCCGCCTACAAGCGCGTCATCGCCGAGATCGACCGCCGCATCGAGAGCGTGGCGCTCTACCGTTGAGCCAACCCGAAACCGGGGCGTTCAATTCCGACAGGACGGTCCGGAGACAGGCCTGGGCGGCGCAGCGCGCGGCGCTTGAGGCCTCGGATGCCAAGCACATGCCGGACGGACGGCCTCACAGCCGCGCCTGGGGGCTGTTCACGCTGCTGTTGCAGGGGCTCGCAATCCTGCTGCGCCTTCTGGGGCTGTATGAGCGCGGCGTGCGAAACGCGCTCGATATCGGGCTTGTCGAGCACGAACTTGTCTTCGAAGGCCTGCCGCCCGCGTTCGATGGCTACCGCGTGATGCACATGACGGACCTGCATCTCGACGGTCATCCGGCGCTGCCCGGCCGGATCGCGCGGCTGGTCGAGGGCGTCGCCTGCGATCTCTGCGTTCTGACGGGCGATTACCGGTTCCGCGTCCATGGTCCGTGGGACCGCGTGACGGAGGCGTTCGAGAGCATCATGCCGGCGATCGCCGCAACGGACGGCATCGTCGCCGTGCTCGGCAATCATGACGCCGCCGGCATGGCCGACATGCTGGAATCGCTCGGCGCGCGCGTGCCGGTGAACAGCACCGAGACCCTGTCGCGCGGCGATGCGGCGATCCATGTCACCGGGATTGACGATCCGCATTACTATTTCACCCCCGCCGCCGCCCGCGCGCTTGTCGAGGCGCCGGACGGATTCCGTATCGCGCTGGTCCATACGCCGGAGCTATGCCATCAGGCCGCGGAAGCCGGGTTCGATCTCTATCTGTGCGGGCACACCCATGGCGGACAGGTCTGCCTGCCCGGCGGGAAACCGGTCATCACCCATGCGGGCGGGTTCAGGCGCTACGCCAGCGGGTTCTGGCAGGTCGGGAAGATGAAGGGATATACCGGACGCGGCGCGGGGTGTTCCGGCCTGCCGATCCGCTTCAACTTCCGGGGCGAGGTGACAGTCTTCACGTTGCGGCGAGCGTAGCGCGTGGGCCGCTTGCGCGGAAGCAGTGGGACGGGGATGCCGGAAATTTTCCCAAGCTTCCCGACTCGCAGGCAGCAGCCTAGAATGCCTCATGGCCCATTCCCCACAGCATCACGGTCCCGGCGGCGGGATGACATCGCATGACGTGATGGTCGGCGTCATGTGGGGGCTTGGCGCGGCGATCTGTCATTCGATGGTGCCGATCGCCGTCCGGATGCTGTCGAGCACGATCCCGCCGGTCGAGCTGGTGTTTTTCCGTAACCTGATCGGGCTGTGCTTCCTGCTGCTGGTGTTGTCCTGGCGCGGATTCGGATTTCTGCGGACGAACCGGATAGGCGCGCATTTCGTCCGCAACGCGCTGAACTTCACCGGTCAGTGGCTGTGGTTTGCCGGGCTCACCATGCTGACGCTGTCGACAGCGGTTGCGCTGCATTTCACGTTGCCGCTGATGGCGGCCGTGCTGGCGGTCATCTTCCTGCGCGAACGGCCGGGTCCGATGCGCATCGTGTGTACCTGTCTGGGATTCGCCGGGGTCCTGGTGATCCTGCGGCCGGGCGCCGTTCCGATAAGCGGGGCCGCGTTTCTCGTGCTGGGCTCGGCGCTCTGCTATGCCGGCGTCGGCATTTTCACGCGAATACTCGGCCGCACGGATTCACCCGCCACAACGACCTTTTACTACCAGCTGATGGTGATGCTGTTCGCCCTGGGGCCGACGCTCTATCAGTGGGTCACTCCCGCCTGGTCGGATGTTCCCGCGCTGCTGCTGCTGGCGGCGGCGGGCACCGCTGCGCCCTACTGCCTGGTGCGCGGGCTGGTCCATGCAGAGGTCTCGATCGTCGAGCCGATCGAATATCTGCGGCTGCCCTTCACCGCCATGATGGCGTGGCTGATCTTTTCCGAGACCACCGATTACTGGACCTGGGTCGGCGCCGCGATCATCGCCGCTTCCACCTGGTACATGGCGCAGCACGAACACAAGGCGCGGACCTGATATACAAATCTGCTCCAGCCCTCTCCCCCTCCCGACCACTGGTTTTCGATTTGCCCGCCGCCGCCGGCCAACCCGGCGGGCGTTAAGGGTTGGTGTGGCGGCTTGACGACCGCCGGAACAAATATCCGTGGCCGGGTGGGAGAGCGGTGCGGCGCGATATCGCGTTAGCGATTCCTAATAAGAAGGCGCAGGTCCTGCCGGCTTTTCGCCGCCGCCGCGTCCCGTAAGCTCCAGCCCCTTGTCGAGACCCGGGGTCGAGCGCACCGGCGCCGTCATAAGGAACGTATAGCCCTGCTCCAGCACCTTCTCGACATTGCCCGCCGTTACGTGCGGGTGTCCGACCGCCACGTTGTTCGCCTTGCAGGTATTGACGATTTCCGTCATCGCCTCGACCACGACCGGGTGTTCGTACTGGCGCGGATAGCCGAGTTCCTGGCTCAGGTCGCCCTCGCCGATCAGCACGGCGCCGATGCCCGGCACGTTTTTCAGAATGTCGTCGAGCGCGGCGATGCCCTTGGTGTCCTCGATCATCAGGATGACGAAAATCTCGCCGTTGGGCGCCAGCGGCCAGACATCGGCGCGGTCGTAATATTCCTGCTGGGAGATGCCCCAGTAGCGCACGGCCTGGGTCGGGCCGTCGCCGCGGATGCCGGCGGGCTCGTAGAGCGGCGCGTCCTTCATCCGCGGGTAACGGCAGGCAGCGACCGCGTTGTAGGCTTCCTCGACCGAGCTGACATGCGGCCAGATAACGCCGTAGACGCCGAGATCGAGCGCCTGCTTGGCCTGCCACTGCGCCATCTCGTTGCCGTTCGGCGGCACCCGGACCATCGGCGTTACCGCCGGCGCCAGCGAGCCCGATTTGGCGATCTGGCCCCGGTTCAGCATGTATTGCAGGCAGTCGCGCAGCGCGAGCGAATCCCAGGCGTTGTGCTCCATCTCGAACACGATGCCGTCATAGCCGGTGTTGGTGCTGTAGGCGACGGCGGACGGCACGTCGGGCGTCGAAAAGGCGGTAAAGGCGGGCTTGCCGGATTCGAGCGCGGCGATGATGCCGTTAAGGCGCGGAATGTCAGCCATGGGGTCTCTCCCTGATCTGTTCGTTTCGGTGGCTCCGTTATCGGCTACAGACAGAGAGGGGTCAACTCTTGCGCCAGACGGAACCGGAGATAAGCTGTCCGCCTCAATCGGGAGATTTTATATGGCGGAGATCGTCCTCGGAATCGGCACCTCGCACGGGCCCATGCTGTCGACGCCGTGGGACCAATGGGACCAGCGGGTCGGTTTCGACAAGCAGCAGAAAGAGCACTGGTATCAGGGGAAAACCTACGATTTCGACCAGCTCGTAGAGCTCCGTAAGGACGAGGGGCTGGACGCCGAGATCACCCCGGACAAATGGCGGGCGCGCCATGAGGCTTGTCGCACGGCGATCGACACGCTGGCTGCGAAATACGCCGAAATCGCGCCTGATGTGGCGGTGATCGTCGGCAACGACCAGACCGAGCTGTTCACCGACGATAATTTCCCGGCCTTTGCGGTCTATTGGGGAGAGACCATCGAAAACCGGCCGCGGACGCCTGAGCAGATCGCCAACCTGCCGCCCGGCGTGGCGGTCGCCGAGCGCGGCCACGCGCCGCCCGAGGACGCGGTTTATCCAGGACAGCCCGAGCTGGGCGCGCACATCGCCCGCAGCGTGATGGATTCGGGCTTTGACGTGTCGGCATCGCGACGCCTGCCAAAAGGGTCGGGCTATGTGAACGGCATCCCGCACGCGTTCGGATTCATCTATCGCCAGATCATGAAGGACCGGGTGATCCCCAACGTGCCTGTCTTCGTCAACACCTTCTACCCGCCCAACCAGCCATCGGCGGAACGATGCTACCGGTTCGGGTTCGCGCTGAAAGATGCGATCGAAAGCTGGGAATCGGACGCCCGCGTCGCCGTATTTGCATCGGGCGGGCTTTCGCATTTCGTGATCGACGAACCGCTCGACCGGAAGGTGATCGATGCGTTCGAGGCGCACGATTTCGACGCGCTGACCTCGATCCCCGAGGACCGCTACCAGGCAGGCACGTCGGAAATAAAAAACTGGATCCCGGTCGCCGCCATGATGGATGCGTGCGGCAAGGACCTGACGCTCGTCGATTACGTGCCGTGTTACCGTTCCGTCGCCGGCACCGGGAACGCGATGGGGTTCCTGTACTGGGAGTAGCCGGTCAGGCTTCCACCCCTGTCGCCGCATTCGCACGTCGCCCCGGCGGTCCATATTCTGAGCGGCAAAGCCCTGCGCTCCTCTTTTCGGAATGCCAAATTCGGGGCAATCTGGAAAGGAGACGAAGCTTCGTCAAAGCTGACGGTGCGCCGCCGTCATTCCCCGTCCTTCGAGGCGGCTCCCTTCCGCCGAAGGAAGCCTCCTCAGGATGAGGAATGACCTGTAGGAAGTCCTCATCCTGAGGAGGCGCGAAGCGCCGTCTCGAAGGATACGACGGGGACAAAGGAAGGTCGGATATGGAATCTCTGAAACTCACCATGGCGGCGCAGGATTACGATCACTTCCGCGATCTCACCAGCGGCGAGGTGAAGGCGCAGGGGATCGACATCATCCCGCTGTTCTACCGGCCGCACGATGCGTTCTACCGCTTTATGACCTATGCGGAATGGGAAATCTCGGAAATGTCGATGGGCGGCTACTGCTCGTCGGTGGCGGACGGCGCCGCCAAGGGCGTCGGCATCCCGGTGTTTCCGTCGCGCGTGTTTCGCCAGTCGGCCATCTTCGTCCGCAACGACGAGTCGATAACGCGGCCCGAAGACCTCGCCGGCAAGCGCGTCGGGGTGCCCGAATGGGGCATGACGGCGGTGATCTATGTGCGCGGCTGGCTGATGCACCAGATCGGCATCAGCCTGTCCGATATCGACTGGGTTCAGGCCGGCATGAACGAGCCGGGACGCACCGAGAAGGCGGCGCTGCACCTGCCTGACGGGGTGAAACTGGAACAGATCGCCGAAAAATCCTGTAACCAGATGCTGATAGACGGCGAGCTGGACGCGATTTTCACCGCCGCGCCGCCGGCAGGTTTTCGCAGCGGCCAGATCCGCCGCCTGTTCCCCGATTTCCAGCCGGTAGAGGCCGCCTATTTCGACGAGACCGGGATCTTCCCCATCATGCATTGCATGGTGATCCGCAACGATATCTACGAGCGCTACCCGTGGACTGCGACCGTGCTGACCAAAGCCTTCGGCGAGGCGCGCGACCGGTCGGTGGAACGGCTGATGAACCACGGCACCCATGTGCCGATGCCGTGGGCCTTTCTGACGGTGCAGGACTATCATGACCGCCTGTTCGCCGGGCAGGAGTACTGGCCCTACGGGATCGAGCCCAACCGCACGACGCTGGAGGCGTTCCTGCAATATTGCGCCGAGCAGGGCGTGACCGACCGACGTCTTGCGGTCGAGGAAATCTTTGCGAAGGAAGTGCAGACCGAGGCGCGGGAGTAACGTCATGCCGTTCGAAGCCAGACCCCTCCATCCCGTTTTCGCCGCCGAACTGACCGGGTTCGACATGCGACGCGACACGGACCCGGCCGCAATTGCCTCTTTCATCGAGGCGATGAACGAATTCGCCGTCTGCGTTGTCCGGCACGACCGCGCGCTGAGCGACGACGAGCATATAGGGTTCAGCCGGCTGCTCGATCCAATCGAGGGCGCGCGCGCCATGCGGATCAAGGGAACCGGACAGCGCGTACCGCGCTCCGAGATCGTCGACCAGAGCAATCTGGACAAGGACGGCAATATCTATGGCGACGACGATCGCCGGCTTGCCTTCAAGCGGGCCAACCGGCTGTGGCACACCGATATGAGCTTCTACGAGGTCCGCGCGACCTATTCTCTGTTGTCCGCCCATGTCGTGCCGCCCGAGGGCGCCGACACGGAGTTCGCCGATCTGCGCGCGGTCTATGACGATCTGCCGGAGACGATGAAGAAGCGGCTCGACGGGCTGGTGGCGGAGCATTGCTACTGGTATTCGCGGGTTCTCGGCGGCGGGCCCGAGCCGACCGACGAGGAACGCAGGATCCGCCCGCCGCCTGCACGTCATAAGCTGGTTCATGTCCACCCGCGTTCGGGCCGCAAGTCGCTCTATCTTGCATCGCACATTCGCGCCATCGACGGTATGCCCGACGACGAGGCGATGGCGCTGAAGGACGAGCTGATGGCGCTCGCGACCCAGGACAAGTACGTCTATGTCCACAAATGGAGCGGCCCCGGCGAAGTCGTCGCCTGGGACAACCTCGCCACGCTGCACCGCGCCACGCCGTTCGACGACCAGAATTACGTCCGCGACATGCGCCGCACCACCTGCCGCGAGCGGGAGGTCTAGGCGGTCATGCAGGGGGGTAAATAATTCCCCTCCGCCCTTCAGGGGGACAGGGGAGGCGGGTTCGATGGTTCGTTCAAGGACAACACGCGCCAGAAATCTGCGCCGAAATGCAACCGATGCCGAACAGAAACTGTGGCGCGAACTGCGTACGTTGGATCTGGCCGTCAAAGTCAGAAGGCAGCACCCGGTCGGGCGTCATATTGCTGATTTCGCCATTCCAGCCTGCAAGCTGATCATCGAACTCGACGGCGGTCAGCACGCAGACGCTGTTGAAGAGGATGCACGTCGGACAGCTGCTTTGAACGCGTTGGGTTATCGCGTTATCCGCTTCTGGAATAACGATGTACTGGCGAATATCGAAGGCGTTCTGCAAACGATATTGTCTGTGATCGAGAAATCCCCCACCTCACCCCAACCCTCTCCTCCCCCGGGGGAGGAGAGGGAGTAGTCCGCGACACGGCAACATCATTCCCCGCGGCCCTTCAGGGGGTAGACCGCGATTTGGCGACAGCGCGCCCCTCCGCCCTTCAGGGGGTAGATCGCGATTCGGCAACAGCGTCCCCCTCCGCCCTTCAGGGGGGAGGGGACAGGGGAGGTGGGTGGTTGCAAGAAGCCCGGTCTTCGGCGCGTCGCTATAAGGATTTCCCGACAGAACGCGTGCGACGCCTTGACGTTGTCCCCGGGCAGGTTCGTCCCGTCCTGGATGATTCTGGCGATGTCCGGGGCGTTGAGTGAATTGCGTTTGTCACCCCATGTCGCGGTTGCCGATAACGGTTATTCTTCGTCTCGAAGGAGATCGACATGATCGGAAATTCGGTCATACGGTTCGAGGACGAGCGCCTTCTCACGGGCGGCGGACGCTACACGACCGACCATGGCGCGCCCGGTCAGGCGCACGCGGTGTTTTTGCGTTCGCCGCACGCCCATGCCGATATCGCCGCAATCGATTCCGCGGCGGCGCGCGCCCTGCCGGGCGTTCTTGGCGTGTTCGCCAATGCCGACCTGAAAGCCGACGGGGTGACGTTCCTGCCGAGCGGGGTCGGCGCGCGGGCCGCAGAACAGCCCAACCGGGACGGTACAATGATGGCGGATCCTTCGCTTTCCGTTCTGGCGACCGGGCGCGTCCGCCAGGTCGGCGAGCCGGTTGCGATCGTGGTGGCCGAAACGGCGGCGCTGGCCCGGGATGCGGCGGAGGCCGTCGTCGTCGATTACGATGTCCTGCCTGCCGTCGCGGAGACCGGTGGAGCGCTGGATGATGGCGCGCCCGAACTCTGGCCTGAAGCGCCCGGCAATCTGATCTTCGATTGCGGCGCCGGCGACGAAGCGGCTGTCGAGGCGGCCATCGGGTCGGCAGCCCATGTCGTGACGCTCGACATCGTCAATAACAGGCTTGCCGTCGGGTTCATGGAACCGCGCGCCGCGCTCGGCGAATACGACCCGGCGGAGGATGCGTTCGCGCTGGTCGTTGGGTGCCAGAGCGTTCACGGCATCGCCCGCAGCCTCGCGCAGGTGCTGAACGCAGAACCCGGCAGCGTCCGCGTGATCTCGCCCGATGTCGGCGGCGGCTTCGGCGGGCGCAGCGTGCTCTATCCGGAATATCCCGCTCTGCTCTGGGCTGCGCGCAAACTCGGCAGACCCGTCAAATGGTCCGGCGGACGCGACGAGGAATTCCAGGTCACGACCCAGGCACGCGATTCCCTGCTGACCGGGACGCTGGCGCTGGACGAAACCGGCCGCATGCTGGCGCTGAAGATCGAGGGCGTCGCCAGTTTCGGTGCGCGCCATGCCGGCAACGGGCCGTTCTCCACCGTTCGCAACATGGAGCGCATGCTATCGTCCGCCTATGACATTCCGGCGCTGTGGCTCGGCATGCGCGGCGTGTTCGCCAACATGACGCCGGTCAGCTCCTATCGCGGCGTCGGACGCTTCGAATGCAACTATACAATCGAGCGGCTGATCGACGCGGCGGCGGCGAAGACCGGACTGGACCGGATCGAACTTCGGCGGATCAACGCGTTCGACAAGGACGATCTGCCGAGGGAAACGGCCATCGGAACGCTGTACGACAGCGGCGACTATGACGGAAACATGGGCGCCGCCCAGCGCGAATCCGGCTGGGACGGTTTCGCCGCCCGTCGGGCGGAAAGCGAAGCGCGGGGAAGGCTGCGCGGCATCGCGCTTTGTAATTATATCGAAGGCGCGGGCGGCGCGACCGGCGAGTACGGGCGTGTCGGCGTCGCCCCGGACGGCTCCGTGACGATAGCCGCCGGCTGCGTCGACCAGGGGCAGGGGCATGAAACCGTCCTGCGGCAGGTCGTGGCAGAGGAACTCGGCATCGATATCGGCGCAATCGACGTCGACGAGACCGACACCGGGCTGATCGCCGACGGGGTCGGCACCAACGCCTCGCGCTCGATGGTGCGCGCGGGAAAGGCCGTCGCCGATGCGGCGCAGGCGCTGGTCGGGCAGGGTCGCGAAACGGCGGCGCGGCTGCTGCAGGCGGAACCCCGTACGGTGACGTATGGCGACGGCCATTACGCGGTCGAAGGGACCGACCGGCGGGTGTCGCTGTTCGAGGTCGCGCGCAGCGAGGCTGACGGGCTGTTCGCCGAGATACGTCATCATGACGAAACGGTGACCTTTCCGACCGGCACCCATGTCTGCGAGGTCGAGATCGACCCGGACACAGGCAGGGTTTCCATCGAACGGTTTGTCGCCATCGACGATGTCGGGCGCGCCGTAAACCCCATGATCGTCCATGGCCAGTCCCATGGCGGTATCGCGCAGGGGGTCGGCCAGGCGCTGATGGAGCATGTACGGTTCGATCCCGAAACCGGCCAGCTGCTGACCGGGTCCTTTATGGATTACGCCATGCCGCGCGCCGACGATCTGCCGATGCTGGAAACGGTTTTGCGCGACTGTCCCAGCCCGTTCACGCCGCACGGCATCAAGGGCGCGGGCGAGGGGGGCACGACCGGCGCGCCGGCCGCCGTGATCAACGCCATCCTCGATGCGCTGCGGCCGCTCGGCGTCACCCATATCGACATGCCCGCAACGCCCGAGGCGGTGTGGCGGGCTATTCGCAATGCGAGTCGTTGACAGGATGAGGTCATGACAGCGCGCAAACTTATCATTGTCCTGGCGTTGATTCTGTTCCCGGCGGCCTGCCTTCCTGGTCTTGGTGGTGGCATTGAAACGCGGGAAATTTCATTTCAGGTCGATGAGAGAGCGAATGACGGCTACGCCATCGAGCTCGATATCGTCTTCGTGTTCGACGAGGCTCTGGCGAAAACATTGGAAGCGTATTCCGCCCGCTCATGGTTCCGGCAGAAACAGGTCCTGATCGCCAGCCATGCCGGTGCTCTTTCCGTGAGGCAGCGACAGGCCCCTCCCAATTCCTTCATGAAAACGGTCAAGGTATCGGGAAGGGAACGCGACGCGGTTGCCTGTCTCCTCTTCGCCAATTACATCGCCCGCGGAGAGCACAGGCTTCGGCTCGGCGGATTGCAAAAAGTTCAAATATTACTCGGGCCGAGGGCGGTATCGCTCGCAACACAAGAATAGCGTTTCGCCGGTCGCGTCCGGTTGTCGCAAAACAAGACATTCGACCGTCGAAGTGTCGGTAATTCTTACGGTCTTTCAAATTCTTAAGAGCTCGTTAACCATAACCTTCTGATTCTGTTCGTTAAAAAATTCTGGCACAAAAATTGCTTTAAACGCCGTATCAGGGGATTTTCAGGGTTCAGGATCAGCCATGCACAGCATCAAATCGATCGCGATCGCCGCAATCGGCATTGCGTTTTCAGCACTCGTCTCAATCGCGCAGGCCGCACCCGTTACGGTGCCGGTCGGCCTTAATCCCGGCGATCAGTATCGGCTTATATTTTTGACCAGCACGACGCGGGATGCGACCTCCGCCAATCTCGCGGATTACAACGCCTTCGTGACTGCGGCCGCGAACTCCGTCTCGGAACTGGCAGCGCTCGGCGCTAACTGGCGGGCCATCGCGTCGACGGCGGGCAATCCAAACGCGCGGACGAATACGAATACCGACTTCGCCGTGGACGGGGCGGGCGTGAAAATCTTCCTGCTCGACGGCACGACGATCGTGGCGGACGACAACCAGGATCTGTGGGACGGCACCCTCGATAACGCGATCAACCGGGATGAAAGCGGCGCCGTGCTGGCCGGCAGCGGATTTCCCGATGCGGGAGTCTGGACCGGCACGAGTTTCACCGGGGTCGTCTCACCGGGGGGCCGGGGGCTCGGCGGTATACCGAACGGGCCGATGGTGGGGGATCATAACAGCACGTCCACTACCTGGATGCAGTTCACACCTTCCGGGATTAACACCCAGCATCACCTCTACGGGATTTCCGATGTCATCACCGTTGAGGTCATTTCAGAACCGGGCGCTCTGGCGGTCTTCGGTCTGGGTCTTGCCGGTATCGGTCTGATGCGGAGACGCCGCGCCGCCTGAGCGGGAGCGTCGCGCGCGGCTTTTATCGCAGCCCGTCGATTATCTTCATCGCGCTGGCCCAGCTGTCGGCCGCCGCCGCCTCGTTCCAGGAGGCCGCGTTGGACTGCGCGGTATAGCCGTGGCGGACGCCGTCATAGGTGACGATCTCGACATTGGACATGGTTTTCGCCGCTTCGCGGACGCGCGCGAGATCTTCCGGCGGGCAGGCGTGGTCCTCGGTGCCCCAGTGAAGCCTGACCGGCGCGTCGCCGACCTGCGGCAGGATGTCGAGATATTCCTGCACCGCGGTGCCGTGGAACGACAGCCCGGCGTCGCAGCCGAGCCGGGCCGGCCCGAGAAAGGCGAACGGTCCGCCATAGCACAGCCCGATAACGACGATCCTGCCGTTGCATTGCGGCATCGCCCTTAACGTCGCCATCGTATCGGCGAGGTCCTGCATGTTGGTTTCGACGAGGCTGGCGCTGTCCGCCGCGCGCGCCGATGCTTCCGCGCGACCCTTTTCCGAGCGGTCCTTCGGCCCGGAATCGCCGCGCCAGAACAGATCCGGCGCCGCTGCGACAACGCCTTTCGAGGCGAGATCGTCGACGATGTTCCGCAAATCTTCGTCCACGCCGAAGATCGTGCACATGATGACCACCCCGGGGACCGGCCCGCTATCGGGCGCGGCGCAGTAGCAGTCGATCTCTCCGCCGCCGGTGGCGGCGATCTTGATGTCAGGCATTGTATGTCTCCCTTGTGAGCTTCTACGCGGCTGCGGGCGCGGCCTGCGCCCCGCGAACGAGCGTTCCCGGCAAGGCATCGGTCGCCTCTCCGTCGCGATAGGTGATCTCGCCCGCCTTGACGGTCGCGACATACCCGTCCGCCTTCTGGATCAGGCGCTTCGCTCCCATCGGCAGATCGTGGACCATCACCGGCTTGCGGATGGTCAGCCTGTCATGGTCGATCACGTTGATATCCGCCTTGTAGCCCGGCGCGAGGACGCCCCGGTCAAGCAGCCCTACGGCGTTTGCCGCGTCGCCCGTCATCCGCTTGATCAGCCAGCTGATATCCATCGTGCCTTCCTTGCGGTCGCGGCCCCAGTAGGTCAGCAGGAAGGTCGAATAACTCACGTCGCAGATATGGGCGACATGCGCGCCGCCGTCCGACAGAGAGATCACGCTGTTGGGGTTTTCCATCTGCTGGCGGCAGGCCTCCAGCGTGTAGTCGGCGAAATTGTTGTTGGGGCTGAAAATCATCTGCATGCCGTCCTCTTCCAGCAGCAGGTCGTAGACCACCTCGTCGACGCTCTTTCCCGTGCGTTCGGCGGTGGCGGCGATCGAGGTCTCGCGCGGCGGCGCGTAGTTGGGCGGATCGCCGAACGGGAACTGGTAGTCGAAATTGCGCGCCCGGCGGATCTGCTGCTCGATATCGTGTTCCGGCTGTTCCGACAGAAGCTGCGCCCGGAAGGACGGGTCGCGCATGATGGCGACGCGTTCGGCCAGCGGCTTGTCCGCGATCTTTTTGTAGGACGGGTGATAGACAAGCCCGTGCCGCCCCAGGTCCAGCCCGAACAGCGTGCCGATGGGGCGCGGCGCGACCTGGGCGCGCATCTCGAACCCGTCGGCCACCGCGCCGTCGATCATGTCCATGAATTCCTTCCAGCCGTTCGGGTCGCGGTTCTGCTGCAGGATGGTGATCGAGAGCGGGCGCCCGGCAGATTCCATCATGCCCCGCATCAGGGCGAATTCCGACGGGCGCCGTTCCGGCGTCAGGTCCGAGATCAGCTGCATCACGCCCGCGCCCGCGTCGCGCAGCCCGGCGACGATCCCGGCGAGTTCCTCCGCCGCGGCGTCCCAGGACGGGATCGGCTCGCCCGCCAACGTGCGGTGATTGAGCGTGCGCGAGGTCGAAAACCCGATGGCGCCTGCGCGGATGGCGTCCGCGGTCAGCGCCCGCATTTTTGCGATATCGTCGGCGGTCGCCGGTTCGCGCCGCATCGCACGTTCGCCCATCACATATACGCGCAGCGCCGAATGGGGCAGCTGGGCGCAGATATCCATGTCATGCGGCCGGCGCTCCAGCGCCGCGAGAAAATCGTCGAAGCTGCTCCAGTCCCAGCCGAGCCCTTCGCCCAGCACCTCGCCCGGGATGTCCTCGACGCCTTCCATCAGCTCGATCAGCAGGTCTTTCTGGCCAGGACCCACCGGCGCGAATCCGACGCCGCAATTGCCCATCACCGTGGTCGTCGCGCCGTGCCAGCCGGATGACAGCAGCCGGTCCTCGAACAGCGCCTGCCCGTCGTAATGCGAATGGATATCGACCCAGCCCGGTGCGACCAGAAGGCCTTTCGCGTCGATTTCCTCCTTGCCGGAGCCGTCGATCTTGCCGATGGCGGCGATTTTTCCGTCATCGACCGCGATGTCGGCTTCGAACAGCGCGCTTCCGCGCCCGTCGGCGACCGTGCCGCCGCGAATTACCAGATCGTGGGTCATGGGTCTCTCCCTAAAATTCCAGCCCGTCCGCGCCCTGGCGGGCGAAGGCGATGGCGCCATTGACGATGGTCATATCGACCGGGATGTCCTTGATCCGTTCGGGCTCCACCAGATAGGGGTTTTCGGCCAGAACCGCAAAATCAGCCATTTTTCCTGTTTCGATTGAGCCCTTTATCTTTTCCTCAAATGCATTATAGGCGGCATTTATCGTAAACATGCGGATTGCTTCGCGTACGCTGATCGCCTGATCGGCGCCGACTGTCTTGCCGGTCCAGGTCTGACGCGACACAGCCGTGCCGAGATCGCGCAGCGAATCGAGCGGCCAGTAGGCGGGCCCGTCGGAGCCCGACGTGATCTGCAACCCGGCATCCAGCATATCGCGGATATTGAATGAATCCTCCAGCCGTTCGTCGCCGATACAGGCGACCAGCGATTCCCAGATGTAATGCATGAAGGGGATGTTCGGCACCGGTAACAGGTTGTTGCGGGCGATCTGATCCATCCGCTCCGGCGTGACCAGCCAGTTGCCCAGATGTTCGATGCGGTGGCGGTGATCGGCGCGGGGATTGGCCTTGAGCGCACCCTCCAGCGAGTTCAGCGCCATATCCATCGCCACGTCGCCAATAGCGTGAATGCAAACCCGGTGGCCGGCATTGTGGTAGGCCTCGACGGTCTCATCAAGTTCGTCCTGTTCGATACGGATCAGCCCCTCATGGCAGGGGTCGTCGACATAGGGCTCGTAGAATTTAGCGACATGTCCGGTGATGCCTCCATCGATCGACATCTTGACGCCGCCGATCCGCAGCCAGTCATTGCCGAAGCCGGTTTTGATGCCGAGATTGAGCAGGCTTTCCTTCTGGATCGCCGCTTCGATCACCCGGATCAGGATCGATACGCGGATCGGCAGCCGCCCGTCATCGACCAGCTCCTGATAGGCGCGGATCGATTCATGGTTGGTGACGATGTCATGGATATTGGTGATGCCGCGCGCCAGGCAGCGGTCCGCCGCAAACAGCACGCCGTCCTTCATCTGGTCGTAGCTGTACTCGGGAATGATATTGCGGATGGCATATTGCGCGCGCTCGACCAGCTTGCCGGTCGGGCTGCCGTCCTCGCCAAACTCGATGGCGCCGCCGGGCGGCGCTTCGGTGCCGGCACGAATCCCGGCCAGCTCGAGCGCTTTCGAATTCGCGATGGTGATATGCGCGCCGAAATTGATGGCCACGGGGTTGTCGGGCGCTGCCGCGTCGAGATCGTGACGGTTAGGGAAGCGTCCCTCCGGCATGCGGAAATCCTGCATCGGGCTGCCATGGGCGACCACCCAGGAGTCCTTCGGACGGCGCGCGGCTTCGGCCGCGATGTTCTCTGAAATCTGCGCGATCGAGCGCACGTTGGAATAAAAGTCACGGCAATCGATCCGGTGCATCATATGCGCGCCGCCATCGGCGAAATGAACATGCGGATCAGTCAGGCCGGGCAGAACGGTGCGGCCCTTGAGATCGATTGTCTGTGTCCGGTTATCGGCCAGTGCTTCAATATCGCTGGCCGTGCCGACCGCGCCGATCCGCCCGTTATAGATTGCGACGGCTTCGGCTTCGCTGTCGGTCGCGTCGGCGGTCAGGACCGTCGCGTTGGTCAGCACCATGTCAGGGGAAAGGGGGGTTACGCTCACTCCAATTGCCTCCAGCAGTTCAGGCGACGCGGCCAAGGGTTTTACGAAGGGTCTCGACCAATTGATCGATCTGCGCTTCGCTTATGATCAGCGGTGGCGACAACGCCACCGTATCGCCGGTCTGGCGCACCAGCATACCCTCTTCGAAACAGGCGAGAAAAACATCGTAAGCCCTCGTTCCCGGTGCGTCTTCCCTGGGCGCCAGCTCCACCGCACCGGCAAGGCCGATATTGCGAATATCGGTCACATGGGGCGACCCCTTCAATGAGTGGAGCGCCTCCTGAAAATAGGGTGCGCGTGCGGCAGCGCGTTCGAACAGTCCTTCATCACGATACAGATCGAGTGTCGCCAGGCCAGCGGCGCAGGCCAGCGGGTGGGCGGAATAGGTGTAGCCGTGGAACAGCTCGACGCGATGCACGGGGCCTGTCATCAGGGCGTCGTATATCCCGGCCCGCACGGCGATCGCCGACATCGGCACCGCCCCGTTGGTCAGCCCCTTGGCGAGGGTCATCATGTCCGGCTGGACAGCAAATTTTTCTGCCGCAAAGGACGCACCGAGTCGCCCGAACCCGGTAATGACCTCATCGAAAATCAGCAGGATTCCGTGCGCGTCGCAGATCGCGCGCAACCGCTCAAGGTAGCCCTTTGGAGGAACCAGAACGCCGGTCGAACCGGCCATCGGCTCGACGATTACCGCGGCGATGGCGCCGGCGCCGTGGCGGGCGATCAGCGGCTCCAGCGCGTCGGCGAACTCCACGCCATGCGCTGGCTGTCCCCGGGAAAAGCCGTTGCGCACCGGGTCGTGGGTGTGCGGCAAATGGTCGATTCCGCCCAGCCGGCTGCCGAACTGCGAACGGTTGGCCTCGATTCCGCCGACCGACATCCCGCCGAACCCGCTGCCGTGATAGGCGCGCTCACGCCCGATAAAGCGCGTGCGGTCCGGTTCGCCACGGGCCGCGTGCCAGGCGAGGGCGATCTTGAGCGCGGTATCGACGGCTTCCGAGCCTGAATTGGCGAAGAACACATGATCGAGATCGCCGGGCAGCAGGGCAGTCAGACGGGCCGCGAGCTCGAAGGCGCGCGGATGGCCCATCTGAAAGGCTGTCGCATAATCCAGCATCCCGGCCTGTGCGCGGATCGCCTCGGTGATCGATGCCCGCCCGTGACCGGCATTGACGCACCACATGCCGCTGATGCCGTCGAGCACCTGGCGTCCATCATCAGTGGTGTAATGCATGTCTTTCGCCGACACGAGAAGGCGCGGCGCCGCCTTGAATTGCCGGTTGGCGGTAAACGGCATCCAGTTCGCCGCCAGAGTGTTGTTGAGAGAGTCAGGACTACTCGGCGACATGACGATAAAGCCTAATTATGCTTGAGTGTTGGAAAGCGTAGACCCGGAAGATTGGGCCGACAACAGGGAGAGAGAGTATGGTGGACGCGGCGGCGCCTGAGGACATCGTTGTCCTGCCGGAAGATAACGGGACGCTGCCGGCGGAGACGCTGGATGCGATCCTGGCGAGCGACGCCTATCCCGAAACGACGAGCTTCACCCGGTCGGTCGAGTTCGTCGATTTCGAGATGCACGGCAAGCCGTTTACGCAGGTCGTGATCCTGCTGCGGCCCGACGAGCCGCGCCTCCATAACGGGCGCGAGATCGTCGTAATCGCGGGCGAGGGCGGCAAGGATAACGGCAACGCGTTTCTCACGACCTACGAGAAGAAGGAGGGCATCGGGCCGTTCCTGGCGCAGCGCGGCGTGACCTTCGCCGCCGTTGCCCGGCTGGGGCGCTGGAACTTCTTCGACCCGGACGGGCACTGGGACAAAATCCCGCTGGGCGACCGGATGCCGGTCTTTACCCGGCGCCAGGAGGAGTACTGGTCGCGCTCCGACTACGTTTCCGTTGCTTCGCAGGGACAGGCAAGTTCAACCGGCAGCGATACGCACCGGCTGCCGGTTCCCGGCACGGCGCTTTACGACCACATGCTGGCGGCGACGCCCGATGTCATCGTCGAGGGCTACCGGCGCGGCGCGGAACATGCGCTGAACGCCATAGGAAAACCCGCCGATGAGACGCTGCTGCTCTACTGGGGGTTCTCGACGGGCGGCCCGTTCCTGTGGGCGCTGTGCCGCCATCTGACGCCGGCCGGGATGCTCGGCTGGGCCACGTCCAATACCGCGATCTCGTACTACTACACGCGCACGCTTGAGGATAAATACGACTGGGGCTACGAGAACTCCGTGCTGCGGGTACGCGAGCGCGGGCGCAACGATTTCCGCTTCTATACCGAATATCTCGACGATCTGACCCGCGAGCGGCTGTGGCAGGAGGCGCTCAAGGCGCCCAACTTCAAGTCCATCGAAGACACGATGATGTTCTACAACGTGGCCGCCATTGCCGAGCAGGCGGGGCGGCTGTGGCGGTCCGACTTCCTGCCGGATGAGGATCGGGAAGCCGGCTACGCGGCCTTCGTTCAGAAAATCATGCTTCCGTGCTTTCCGGCGGATGAGCTGCGCGACGTCGCCGTGTGGGAGATGAACGGCACGCTCGACCAGGTGATCCAGCCCGACAAGGTCGATGCCGCCCGCGCCGTGATGGAAATGCACTGCAAGCGCTATCGCGTGGCGCGGCTCGAGGGCTACTATCACAACATCATGCACGACACGATGCGGACGGTCGGCCGACTCTGGCTGAAACTCATCGATAGCGGGTTTTTCGACTGAAGCGCCGCGGATGGAGAGCGGGGCCGGGGCGCAACGCCGCCAAGGTTCCTCGGTATTCAGGGTTCTTCGGTATTAAGGAGCAGGCGGGTATAGTGTCCGCATCAGGATTAATCGGTAAGGGTTCTTTGCGTGCCTTCTAGTAAATCCAGAAAGTCCACCGGCGGAAAATCATCCGGCGGCGAAATCGTGCTGGTGCATTCGTCCGACGTGCATGTCGACGACGAGTACACCGCGCGGTCGCATGATGGCGACGGCACACGGGGCCTGGCCTCGGTGCTGGCGACGGCGCAGGAGATGTCCGCCGATATCGTCCTGCTGGCCGGCGATGTGTTCGAACATAACAGGTTGCCGATGGAGGTGATCGACCGGGCCGGCCGACTGCTCGCCGACTGCGGCCTGACAATTGTCGTCCTGCCGGGCAATCACGATCCGGCAATGGAGGATTCGGTCTGGCATCGCGGCGCGCTGGGCGAGCTGCCGGACGTGCATATTTTCGGCGTCACCCATGACGACCTGATCGCGTTCGATCATCACGAGATGGAAATCTGGGGCCGCGCGCATCTCGATTACGACGACATGTCGCCGCTCGCCAGACCGATGAAGCGTCGCGCGCGCTGGCATATCGTCATGGCGCACGGCCATTACGAGCCGAAACCCGACAAGAACACCGCGCTGCGCCCGTCCTGGCTGCTGGGCGACAGGGAGATCGCGGCGACCGGGGCGGACTATCTGGCGCTCGGTCACTGGAACCGTCCCCTGCCTGTAGGCTCCGGCGAGGTTCCGGCCTACTATTCCGGGTCGCCCGACCTCGCCGAGACGGTCAATGTCGTCCGGCTTTCGGATAAAAAGGGCGTCCGGGTGACGCGGGAGCCTATTATCTGGGAGTGACGCCGATGGCGGGAAACGGAAACAGCTGGGTCAAGGGCTCGCGGGTACGCGAGCCGGCGGAGTTCATGAAACCGGTGATCGATCCGGCGGGCTGGACGGCGGCGGATGTCGCCGGTAGCGAGGACTGGATCTACAGGCTGGACGAAGCCGATACGGGCGAGCTTCTTTCCGCCGTCGGCGCGATCTCCGGTCGCGGGCTGGATATCAAGGACATCGCCCGCGACGATTTCGCCGTGCCGAAGCTGGCGCCCGCGCTGGCCGAAATCCGCGACGAGCTGATTTTCGGGCGCGGTTTCGCGAAGATCGCCGGTCTGCCGCTCGACGGGATGAGCCGGGCGGAAGCGGCGGCGGCTTTCTGGGGGATCGGCTGTCATATCGGGCGGCAGATTTCGCAGAACCCCAAGGGCCATCTGCTCGGCCATGTGAAGGATCTTGGCGGCGATTACAAGGACGCCAACACGCGCGGCTACCTGACCAACCAGGAAATGGCGTTCCACAACGACCAGTGCGACATTCTGGGTTTGTGCTGCCTGCATCCCGCGAAGTCGGGCGGCGATCACTACATCGTCAGCTCGGTCACGCTCTATAACGAGATGCTGCGCCGCCGGCCGGATCTGGTGAAGGAATACGATTTTTCCTTTTACCGGTCGCGCAAGGGCGAAATCCCGGTCGGAGACGAAAAGCCGTGGAACCGACAGCGGATTTTCAATTTCACCGACGGTTATTTCGCCGCGCGCGGCGTCGGCGCCTCGGTCTTCAAGGCGCAGGACCTGCCCGGCGTGCCTGAATTCACCGACGCGCAGAAGGAAGCGCTGGATCTGTACGACACGCTGACGAAGGAGCTTGCCGTACCCATCCGGTTCGAGCGGGGCGACATCTTCTTCCTGCTGAACCATGTGACGCTGCATTCGCGCACCGACTACGAGGACTGGCCGGAGCCAGAGCGCAAACGGCATCTGCTGCGGCTCTGGCTGGACACGGACGGTGCGCGCCCGCTGCCGCCCGAGGTCGCCCGCCAGTCGGCCGGGGTCCGGGTCGAGGGGATGGAGTTCACCGCACCGCTGGACGCGGAGTGATTGCGGGATGGGGTTCAGCCAGGAAGTCAGGGACCTGATCTTCAACGCGGAGCGCGACAATTGCGTTTGCCTCATCGCCACCATCGGCGAGGACGGCCCGAATATCAGCCCCAAGAGCAGCATGATCGTGCTCGATGACGATCATCTGGCGTTCTGGGAACGGGCCAAGCTCGGCGCTCTCGAGAACCTGCGCAAGAATCCGAAGGTCTCGGTCATCTACAGCAATCGCGCGGCGCAGAAGCGGGGGGAGATCGACCACCCCGGCGGCATCCTGCGATTCTACGGGACCGCCGAGATCCACGAGCGCGGAGAATACCGCGACTGGGTCCGCACGCAGCTTCAGGAACGCGAGATCGACCATGAGGGCGCGGAAGAAGGCTTCGCTGTGGTGATCACGCTCGACCGCGCGGAAAACATGCGGGGCGAGTCGCTGCGGTAGGCGACGGACCGCCGATTAGTCAGGTCAGAATCCGATAGGCGCTGATGTCGGTTCCCGATACGGGGTAGATATTCGCAGGAGTCGTAGGGGGACGAAACTGGTCAACAGGCGAAGCCGGCGCTGTTGTCGGCATGACAGAACTGTAACAAGACCGGGCTTTAACGCGCGTCATCCCCGGGGTACAGTGGCCGGTATGGCGGGGGCCTGTTGAATTGTCGGGGGAAGGTTTCGCAAGCAAAGAGTTTTTCCCGTGAAGAAAGTCGTAATCGGCCTCGTCGCCGTGGTGGCGCTGATCGTCGGCGCTGCGCTCGTCCTCCCGTTTGTCATTCCCGCAGACACCTACAAGGAACAGCTTCTCTCCGGCGTGAAGGACGCGACCGGTCGCGAAGCGCGGATCGACGGAGAGTTCAAATTCTCCATCCTGCCGCGCGTCCAGTTCGTCGCCCGCAAGGTGAGCTTTGCCAACGCCAAAGGCGGCAAGGCGAAGAACATGGTCGAGCTCGACGGGCTGAATGTCGAGGTCGCGCTGTTTCCGCTGATCGGCGGCACTGTCGAGATCGACGCCTTCGTTCTCGAGAAACCCGTCATCAGTCTTGAGGTCGACCGCAACGGCAAACCCAACTGGCAGTTCGACGGCGGCAAGGCGTCCGGTAAACCGGCGGGAAGCGATTCGTCTTCTGGTTCGGGCGGCTCGGGCGGAGACGGCGGGATGGCGCTCGGCGGTCTCAGGCTCGGCGACGTCCGGCTGGTCGACGGCAAGGTGAGCTATTCGGACGCCCGCACCGGCAAGACCGAAACCATCGACGGCATCAATCTCAAGCTTTCCCTGCCCTCGCTGTCCAGCCCGATGAAGGCTGACGGCTCGCTGGTCTGGAACAGCGAGAAGATCGCGCTCGCGCTGGGCATCTCGAATCCCAACGGGTTCCTCGGCGGGAACAGCACCGATCTGGAAACCAGGATCGACTCCGCGCCCGTGAAGCTCTCCTTCAAGGGCAAGGCCTCCGGCGGTAAGACAGTCAGGGCCGGTGGCGCGCTCGATCTCGACGTACCCTCGATCCGAAAGCTGGCCGCATGGGCGGGTTCGCCGATCGATGCGCCCGGTGACGGTCTGGGGCCGCTGAAGATCGCCGGAGAGGTATCGGTCGACGGTTCGAAATACGCCTTCCGGAACGCCAGGCTGTCGGTCGATAAAATATCCGGCAATGGCGAGGTCGCTTTCGACGGCGGAGGGAAGAAGCCGAATGTCACGGCGAAGCTTGCGCTCGGCATGCTGGATCTGAACCCGTATCTGCCGCCGGAGACGGCGGAGGCCGGAAAGACCGGCGACGCGAAACCTGTGCCTAGCGGCGGCGGGCAGGCGGCGTCGCAGGAATGGAGCGACGATCCGATCGATCTCGGCGGGCTCCGCGCGGTGAATGCGGCGCTCGATCTCTCGGTTGCCGGCATTCTGGTGCGCAAGATCAAGGTCGGTCAGTCCGATCTGGCGGTGCTCCTCAGAGACGGCGTTCTGGTCACCGAGCTGAAGAAGATGGCGCTCTATGGCGGCAACGGGACGGCCAGGCTGACCGCTAACGGCGCGGGCGCCGTGCCGCGCATTGCGCTCGATTTCGACCTGTCGAAATTCCAGGCCAATCCGTTTCTCAAGGATGCGGCAGATTTTGAACGGCTGGAAGGCACAGCCAACGCCGATCTCAAGGTCACCGCCCAGGGCCGCTCGCAGCGTAAGCTGGTCGGCGCGCTCAACGGGGGCGGCAAGGTAACGTTCCTCGACGGCGCGATCCGCGGCATCAACCTTGCGGCCATGGTCCGCAACGTTGCGTCCGCGTTCCTCGATCCGAAGGCGCGCGAAACCCAGAAGACCGACTTCGCGGAGCTTGGCGGCACCTACGTGATCCGCAACGGCATTCTGACCAACAGCGACCTGCTGCTGAAATCGCCGCTGCTGCGCCTCACCGGCAAGGGCACGGTCGATCTGCCGAAGAAATTCGTCAATTACAGGATCGAGCCGAAGCTGGTCGCCTCCACCTCGGGGCAGGGCGGATCGGCCGGCGCGGCGGGCATCAAGGTGCCGGTCATCGTTTCCGGCCCGTTCCACGACCTGTCCTACAAGCCCGATCTGGCGGGCGCGCTGGGCGGGATCGCGGACGCGCCGGGCAAGGCGCTCGAGTCGATCAAGGAGATGATTCCGGGAAAATCCGGCTCCGGCGGATCGCCGCTCGATGCGCTCAAGAAGGCGATTCCGGGCTCGTCGTCCGGATCGGGTTCGTCTTCGCCATCGTCCGATCCCGATCCCGTCAAGACGCTGAAGGGTCTGTTCGGCCGGTGAGGAAACTTTCGACCTCGGTATGAAGCTGTGCCGCGCCCGTGATCGAACCGTCGGAACGGGAATACGGCGTCACCGTCATTCCCGCCCTGCAGCCCGTCGTCTGGCGCGACGGGTTCGGTCGGCTGTTCCGGGAGGATTGAGACCGTGAAGCTGTCCCTCTCCGTCCGCGTCGCGGAATCGTCGACCCGCAAGGACCGGGCCGAGATGCCGCTCGAAGAGCTCGCGCCGCTCGCCCGGGCGGCGGGGTTCCGGGCGCTGTCGATGCGGGCCTCCGCGGTATCGGTCGACACGAAGCCGGATCGGCTGCGCGACATCCGGGCGCTGCTGGACCGCGAGGGGCTCGGCGTTTCCATGGTGACCGGCAATGTCGCGCTCGCCGCCAATACGCCGGCGGCGTCCGACGCGCTGCGCGATATCGGCCCGCATCTCGATCTTGCGGAAGCGCTGGGCGCGAAGCTGGTGCGCGTCATGATCCGGACGGCGGACGACATTCCGCATGCGCAGCGCGCGGCGGATCAGGCGGCGGAGCGCGGGCTGTCCATCGCGCAGCAAACGCACTGGGGTACGCTGTGCGAAACGGTGGATCAGGCGCTCGATCTGGTTTCCGCGGTGGACCGTCCCGGTTTCGGCATCACGTTCGAACCGGCCAATTTGCTGGGCTGTGGCGGAGAATACGGGCCGGACGCCATCGCGCGGCTCGCGCCGCATCTGGCCAATGTCTATTTCCAGAACGTGCGGCTGAACCCGGACGGGGCGCACTGTTTCCCGACCCGGGCGAAAGGCGACGTGCGGCTCGATTACGTCGCGCTCGACGACCCGTCCGGCATGGATGCGGCGGAGATGGTCGCAGCGCTGAAGGCGTCGGGTTACGACGGCTGGGTCACCGTCCACCAGCCGCTGCGCAGCGGCGAGACGGTCGCGGATGCGGTGGAAGAGGCCGCCCGCGTGTTCGGGGCTCTGGTCTGAACCCCCTCCCTGACCCACCCCCCGTTTTTGGGGGGGGGATTAGCGCGAATCTGGGGGGGCAAGGGGATTAGCGCGCCTGAAAGAAGGGTGGAGGGGCTCTTCCTCAATGGTTCCTGCCCCTCCACCCGCAGGCGGGGGGAGGTTGGGAGGGGGGTGTCAGCAGAAAGCGACCTACGACTGCCCGCCGCTGCAGTTGATCACGTCGCCGGTGATGAAGCTGGCGTCGTCGGAGGCGAGAAAGGCGACGGCGGCGGCCTGTTCCTCGGGGGTGCCGCGGCGCTTGAGGGATTTCTGGTTGTTGATGTCCGCGCCCATCTCCTTGCGGTAGGCGTCGGCTTCCGCCTCAGGCAGATCCTCGGCCATGACGCCGGGGCGGATGGAAAGCCGCGGCGTGACGCGGTCGGGGATGTCGGTGCCGCCGGGCGATACCGTGTTCACGCGGATGCCGTAGCGCCCGTACTCCATGGCCAGCACCTTGCCGATGGCGAGGATGCCGCCCTTGCTGGTGGCGTAGGGCAGACGGTAGAGGCCGCGCACCGACTGCGAGCCCAGATTGACGATTGAACCGGATTCCTGCTCCATCATGATCGGCAGCACCGCGCGGCAGCACCAGAGCGTGGGCTTGAGCGAGCGTTCGAGCTCCAGCTCGATCTCTTCCGCCGAATACAGGTGAAACGGCTTCATCCAGATCGTGCCGCCGACATTGTTGACCAGCACGTCGATCCGCCCGAAGGACGACATCGCCTGCGCCATCAGCGCTTCGGCGCCCGCATAGGTGCTCAGATCGACAATGGCGGCGACGGCTTCCGCGCCGAATTCGGTCAGCTCCTCGACGACCTTCGCCGCGCCTTTCTCGACCCGGTCGGCGACGACGATTTTACCGCCTTCCTGTCCCAGCCGTCGCGCGACCGCGCGGCCGATGCCCTGGCCCGCGCCGGTCACGACGCAGATCTTGCCTTCCAGCCGGCGCGCGCCGGCGGCTCTCGGGTCCAGTACTTTGGGATCGAGTTCTTCCGACATTTCAGCTCCTTCGTTCAGATCGACGTCCTATATCGACGTGTGGGGGACGTCCTTTTTGACCTTCATCGGCTCGCCCGGCGCCTCGTCGAACGCAATATCCCGCGACAGCAGGAAGGAGGCGGAGCGGACCGCCTGCGAGTCCGTATCGATCCCGGGCGGGCGAACGCCGCGGTCGAGGTCGCGCGCCGCCCGGCGCAGCCGTCCCCGCGCCATGACGATGGCCTTGTCGGTCATCACCAGGTTTTCGCGGCTGCGGTCGACGATCTCGCCCATGCTTTCCTGCAGCGATGCGTCCTGCATCGAAATGCCTTCGACGCCGCTAAAGAACGTGCCTTCCTTCTGCGCCTCCCGGTCGATCAGGTAGTCGTTGTCCCTGTTGGCGGCCGTCCGGAACGTGCCGGGCACGAGCTTCGCATGCAGGCTGCCGCCTTCCGTCATCACGCCGAGTTCCAGATCGCTGAGCGGCCGGGCCGGGTGATAGGAAAACGTCCAGGCGAAGCAGTTATGGTCGTCGATCGGCACCCAGGCATGGGCATGCAGCGGGTTGTCGCCATAGGGCGGCACGATCGTGTACCAGGGCATGATCCAGGGCGTGACTCGCCAGTAATACTGGTTGTCCTCCGCGTTGCGGCGCACCCCGATATTGAGCCCGAAGTCCGAATCCCTGATCTCGAACCCTGGCTTCCGGTCGGCGACGTGGAAATCGGAGCCGCGCGAGCCGTGATGCAGCGGATCGCTCCTGAGCTCGCCGCTATGCAGGAAGCCGACATGGGACGAGTCGATCCCGCCTTCGAGCGCCTGCAGGTAGTTGCATTCCTCCAGCCGCTTGGAATGGTAGCGCTGGTCTTCCGGCACATGGATCCATTCGAAGGCGGGCGGCGGGGGCTGTTCTTCCTCTGGGCCCATATAGGTCCAGATCACGCCGCCCTGCTCGACGCAGGGATAGGCGGTCAGCCCGACTTCCTCGCGGAACTTGTAGTTGTCCGGTTCGGACGGAATTTCGACGCATTTTCCGGTCACGTCGAACTTCCAGCCGTGATAGGGGCAGCGGATGCCGCACTCCTCGTTGCGCCCGAACCACAACGATACGCGCCGGTGGGCGCAGAATTCCTCGATCAGCCCCAGCCGGCCCTCGCTGTCGCGGAACGCGATCAGATCCTCCGACAGCAGCCGGACGCGCACCGGCGGGCAATCCGGCTCGGCGACTTCGCGCGACAGCAGAACCGGAATCCAGTAGCGCCGGAACAGGGTCCCCATCGGCGTGCCCGGCCCGGTTTCGGTCAGCAGCCGGTTGATATCCTGGGTAACCACGGGGCGTCGTCCTCGATGTTCGTCTCTTGCGTTTCGTTATCCGCGCTGCGGCGGGACTGAACCGGAATATGGCACGGCCCCGCGGCGCGCGTCACGCCCCGCAGCATTTCTTGTATTTTTTGCCCGATCCGCAGGGGCAGGGGTCGTTGCGTCCGACCTTGGCGACCTGGCGCGGCGGGCTCTTCGGGTCGACCTCACCGTCGACATAGACCCATTGCCCGTCCTCGCGGCGAAAGGTCGAGCGCTCATGATGGACCAGCCGCACCCCGTCCTGCCGGTACTGCGCGGCGAAGCGGACCATGCCGGCCTCGTCCGCCTCACCGCCTTCGCCGGTTTCGAGAATGTCCAGCTTCAGCCACTCGACATCGTTCGCGGTGCGCGCCGCGGCCTCGCGATCGAAATTTTCCCGGTCCTCGCGACAGCTGGTCCGTTCGATATGGTCCAGCGCGCCGCGCGCAAACGCGGTGAAACGCGAGCGCATCAGCGCCTCCGCCGTCGGCGCAGGCCGCACGCCGGCGATGATCGGGCCGCAACACGCATCGAAACTGCTGCGCGATCCGCAGGGGCAGTCGCTCATCGGCCCGCCCTCAATCAAACAGCTGCGGGAACTGTTCCCTGATCTTCTTCTTCAGCTCGGGGCTCGCTTCGGCCACGGTGGGGAAGTCGTCTTTCCAGCCATAGGGGCGGCAGGCGTCGATGATGCCGCGGTTATTCTGCCAGGGCGGCTCGCGCAGCATCGGGTCGAGCGGCGTCGACCATGACCGTTTGACGAACTGCACGTCTTCCGGCGGATCGCAGCGGGTCGACATGGCCCAGATCACGTCGAACATGTTGGACGGGTCGATATCCTCGTCCACCACCACGACCCAGCGCCCGGCATAGTTCCCGGCATGGCAGTTGCAGGCCAGCATCCCGGCCTGGCTGGCATGGCCGGGATACATCTGCTTGATCGAGATCACGTTGAACAGCCGCCCCGCGCCGGCCTCGTGGCACCAGACGCCTTTCACGCCCGGCAGCCCCGCTTTTTCCACCTCGTCCCAGATCATCGCCGATTTCACCGCGGCGCGGGCGAAGGTGAAGTTTTCCGGCGGGCGCGACGGGATGGCGAGCGTCAGGATCGGGTCGGTGCGGTGATAGACGCGCCTGATCCGGACGATCGGCAGCTGCGTGGATTCGGACGCGTAATAGCCCATGAACTCGCCGAACGGGCCTTCCTCGCGGATCTCGTCGGGATAGATCTCGCCTTCCAGCACGATCTCCGAATGGGCCGGCATCGGCAGGCCGTGGATTTCCGATTTGATGACGTCGATGGCGCGGCCGCGCAGCCCGCCGGCATAGGCCAGTTCGTCGACCTCGTGATCGATCTCCTGATGCGAGACGAGGAACAGCAGCGGGTCGTGGCCGCAGGAAATCAGCACCGGGCAGGGCTCGCCCTTGGCAAAATATTTCTCGCTGATCACGCGGCCCTGCTTGCCGGGCGACATCCAGATCGCGACCGTGTTCTTGTCATGCACCATCACGCGGTAGGTCGCTGAATTGACCCAGCCGCTGTCCGGGTCGCGCATGATGATCGCGTCGTCGGTGCCGATATAGCGCCCTCCGTCGAGCTCATGCACGAAGGGGGCGGGGAATTTCCACAGATCGACCTCGTCGTCGCGGTAAACGTTCTCCAGCACCGGGCCGGTCTCGACCTCGTTCGGCGGGATCAGCTCGAAGCGCTGCTTCTGCTGGTCGCGATAGGACTGCACCAGATCGATCTCGTTCTTCGGCTCCGGCAGGCCCAGCACCACGGCGAGCCGTTTGAAGGCGTTGGCGCCGCCCGACAGGATGCGGTGGCCCTTCGGATAGCCCGGAATATTGTCGAACAGCATGGCCTTGGCGCGGCCGGGTTTCTCCGCTGCCGTCATTTCCGAGATCGCGCCGATCTCAAGGTTCCAGTCGGCGCCCTCGACATGGGCGACCTCTCCCATCTGCTCGAAAATCTCCAGCAGCTCGCGGAGGTCCTGATAGCCGACATTGCGGCGCGAGGAGGGAACGGGGGTCGGTTCGTTGGCCATGGGGACTGGCTTTCCTGATTGGATGATGGTGCAGAATGCCCCGAAACTAGCGCCGCAACGCAGTCTCGGCAATGGACGGTCTCACGCGCGCGGCTTATCCTGACGCCTTCTCCAACTCCCATACCGGAAAGCGTAATGCCCGATTCAGACTCCCTGCCCGAAACTTCGGTCTCCGAGCATTTCTGCCGCTGGGCGGTATCGCTCGATGTCGCCGATATCCCTGACGGCGTAAGGTCGGCCGCCAGTGCGGCGCTCAAGGATTTCGCCGGTCTGTGCGTGTCGTCGCGCGATCTCGACTATGTCGGGCAGATGGTCCGCGCCGGGACCGAGCCGGGGGGCTGCACCGCCATCGGGCATGAGGGCGGGTTCGATATCGGCGGCGCGGCGCTGGTCAACGGCACCGCGGCGCATGGCGAGGATTACGACGATACGTTCGAAGGCACCCCGGTCCATACAGGCGTGGTGATCTACCCGTCGGTGCTGGCCGCGGCCGAACGGTTCGGGTTTTCCGGCACCGACGCATTCCGCGGCATCGCGGTGGGGACAGAGCTGATGTGCCGCATGGCGCTGACGGCGCCGACCGCGACGCACCGCGCCGGGTTTCACCCCACGGCGGTGATCGGCGCGCTGGGCGCCGCCGCGGCGGTCAGTACGGCTATGGGCGCGGACGAGAAGCAGATGACCGATGCGCTCGGCATCGCCGGTTCGACCGCGTCGGGCATCATCGAATATCTGGCGGAAGGAAGCTGGACCAAGCGCATGCATCCCGGCTGGGCGGCGCAGGCCGGCATCCGCGCGGCCCTGCTGGGGCGCGAAGGGTTTCTCGGCCCGCGCACCGTGCTTGAGGGCCAGCATGGCTGGTTCTTCGCCTTCGCCGATCACGGGATCGAGCCCGATTACGGCCAGATTACGGATGCGCTGGGCCAGACCTGGCACGCCGCCAATATCGCCTTCAAGCCTTACGCCTGCGGCACCATGGCGCAGCCCTTTATCGACTGCGCCGTAAGGCTGGCGAAGGACGGGCTGGATTACAGGGATGTCGAGGCGATCACCTGCAAGGTGGGCGAGGGGACGGTGCACCGTCTGTGGGAGCCGCTCTCCGAGAAACAGGCGCCCAGCACTGCGTATTCGGCCAAGTTCAGCGTGCCCTACTGCGTCGCCGCCGGGCTGATCGATCAGGCGGCGGGGCTCGCGCAATACACGGACGCGCGCGTGGCGGACCCGGAGATCCGGGCGCTGGCGGCGCGCGTCACCTACGAGATCGATCCCGAAAACGAATACCCCGCCAACTATACCGGCCATGTGCGCGCGGTGCTGAAGGACGGCTCGGTGCGGGAAGTCGAACAGCCCTACCTGCGCGGCGGCGCGCACGAGGCGTTGAGCGCGGAAGAGCTCGACGCCAAGTTCCGCGCCAACTGCGCCTTCGGCGGCTGGGATGCGGCGCGAACGGAGGCGCTGGCCGCTTTCTGCGCCGACGCCTACGAGGCGGACGATCTGTCCGGCCTGGCCGCGTTCAGGGGGTAAACTCCGCGCTTTCCCTTCCCGCGGCGGCGACCGTTCGGGGTCCGTTCGACGGGTCCTATGCCGCGCTGGCGAACTGTTCCTGAACGCTCTTTTCGAAAGCGAGCAGCTTCTGGACGCTGTCGCGGCCCTGCATGCGGTCGAAATGGGCGGCGACATTGGCGAACGGTTCCAGAGGGATGTCGAACTGGGTCGCCCGGCGGCAGGCCCAGAAGAAATAGGAATCCGGCGCGCGGAACGTGTCCATCAGCCAGTCCTTGCCCTCCAGCTTGTTGTTGGCGATAGCGAAGCATTCCTCGATGACCTCGCGCGCATTGGCGATGACGCTGTCGGCGCTGCCGTCCGTGTCGCATACCTTGGCCGGACTGTTGATGCGGCTCAGATAGGCGTGGATGCCGGAGGCGACCCAGGCCAGCAGCGACACCGCCTCGATCTCGCCGCGGCTATCCGACGGCATCGCGCCGGCGTCGGGGAAGTTGCGGTGAATCCACAGATGGATCGCCGCATTTTCGGTGATGGGGTCGCCGTCGACGGTCAGCAGCGGCACCTTGTGCTTGGGATTGACCGCCAGATATTCCGGCGTCATCTGCTCCTTCTTGCGCAAATTGACCGGCACCGTTTCGAACTCGGCGCCGACCTCGGTCAGCATGATCCACGGCGCCATCGCGCAGGTCACCGGGCCGTAATAAAGCTTGATATCCATGATGTGTCCTCTGTCCTGGTAGAGTTTAAAGAGACTGTTCTTCGGCAATCAGTCGGGCGAGCAGGTTGCGGGTATGAATCTGGCCGGCATCCTCGTTGACGTCGACGAACGGGCGCGAGGGGTCTAGCCGCGATTGCTGACCCTCGATCATGCGCACATCCTCGTCAAGCACCTCCATGGTCCGTTCGTAGATGACGTCTTCCTGTTCGGGCGTCATCGAGTCCGCGGGATAGGTGCTGACCCAGAAATAATGGGTCGTGGTCCCGGTTTCGGGCGTGGCGATATGCATGGTGCGGCGGTCGATCAGCCGGTCTTCCGGCGCGGCATCGACCCCGCCGGTACCGGTTTTCGCGTTGCCGACCTGAAGCTCGACGTGACAGGGCGGCGAGAAATCGATGATCTGCCAGCGGTCGACATTGCCGCTATAGCCGGTCACCTCCACATGGGCGGGGGCCGGTTCGATGTTCTCCATCTGGCGGATAACCCGGACGCCGTTATCGCTGCGCTCGGTCCGGGATTTTCCCTGTTCGGCGACGCCGCCGCTGCCGATCGTATTCTTATGGGTAAAGCCGAGATGGGTGAGATCCATCAGGTTGTCGATCAGCAGCCGGTAATCGAACGCGCCCCGCAGGCTGGCGTAACGGGCGTGGAGCTCCGGCCTGTCGGGGAACGGGAAATCGTAGGGCCGGTCGCTGTCTTCGCGGCCCGGATCGCCGGTCCAGACATGGACGAAACCCTGTTTCTCGATCACCGGATAGGCGCGGATGCAGGCGTTCGGCGGGACCTGTTTCTGGCTCGGCACGCGCACGCACCGGCCGTCGCCGTCGAAGGTGAACCCGTGCTAGCCGCACTGGATATGGTCGCCGACCACCTCGCCCAGCGAGAGCGGTGCCTGTCGGTGCGCGCACCGGTCTTCCAGCGCGATCGCGGCGCCCTTTGTGTCGCGATACAGAACGATCGGTTGGCAGGCGATTGTGCGGGCCAGCGGTCGGTCCGATATCTCGGTCGACAGCGCCGCGACATACCATCTGTTGCGCAGGAAAGTCGCGTCTTCGATCATGTTTTCCATATCCGGCAATTTCCGGACAAGAGTAGGAGGCGTCGGCGGAAACAGTCAACGGCGCGGCCAAGGGTTTACGGTTTCGTCAGTGCCTGTCACGCTCCGCAAAAGCAAACGACATTCTTCAGGGAGCGAACATTATGAACGGCGCGGATATCGTTGCGGAGATCCTCAGGCGCGAGGGGACGGAATTTCTTTCCTGCTACCCGCGCAACCCGCTGATCGAGGCCTGCGCGGCGCTCGATATCAGGACCATCCTGTGCCGCCAGGAGCGCGTCGGGGTCGGCATCGCCGACGGGTTTTCGCGCATCCGGCAGGGAAAACAGAACGGCGTGTTCGCGGCCCAGCACGGGCCGGGGATCGAGAACGCCTATCCCGGCGTCGCCCAGGCGTTCAGCGAGAACGTGCCGATACTCGTCGTTCCGGCCGGCCACCCGCTCGACCGCCAGTATATCCAGCCGACGTTCCGGGCGGTGCATTCCTATGACTCGGTTCTTAAATGGGGCGGGATGGCGCATTCGGTGCAGGAACTGCCCGATCTGCTGCGGCGGGCCTATCAGGCGATGCGGAGCGGCAAGGGCGGGCCGGCGATGCTGGAAATTCCGGTCGAGATCTGGGATCAGGAATTCGAGGGCGAGCTGAGCTACAAGCCGGTGCCGGTACTGCGTTCCGCGCCCGACCCGGACTCGGTCGCGGAAGCCGCGCGAATGCTGCTGGCGGCGAAGAACCCGGTGCTATGGGCCGGGCAGGGGGTGCATTACGCGGGCGCGGGCGATGCGCTGGTGCAGTTGGCCGAGCTGATTCCGGCTCCCGTCTGCACCACCAATCCCGGCAAGAGCGCAATCCCCGAGAACCACCCGCTGGCGCTCGGCGCCTCGACGCGGTCGCGCTCGAAAATGTTCGCCGAGTATATCGGCCGCGCCGACGTGGTGATGGCGATCGGCTCCAGCCTGACCAAAACCTCGTTCGGCCCCGGCATGCCGGCCGGCAAGATTGTGATCCATGCGACCAACGACGCCGGTGACATCAACAAGGATTACGCTGTCGACCTCGGCATTGTCGGCGACGCAGCGCTAGTGATCGAGGCGCTGATCGAGGAGATCGCCCGCCAGCGTGGTCCGGCGCCGGAAGGCGCGTTGCGTGATCTGTGCGACGGGGTGTCGGCGGTCAAAAAGGAGTGGCAGGAAGAATGGTCGAGCCATTTCGACTCGGACGAGGTGCCGATCAACCAGTACCGCGTGATCCGCGACCTGATGAAAACGGTCGACCGCGATAACGTCATCATCACGCATGATTCCGGCAGCCCGCGCGAACAGCTTCTGCCGACCTGGGAGACCACGCGCGCGCATTCCTATATCGGCTGGGGCAAGTCGACCCAGCTCGGTTACGGGCTGCCGCTCGCCATGGGGGCGAAGCTGGCGGCGCCGGAGAAGCTCTGCATCAACCTGATGGGCGACGCGTCGTTCGGCATGACGGGGCTCGATATCGAGACCGCCGCGCGCAACGGGATCGGGACGCTCACCATCGTGTTCAATAACGGCATCATGGCGGCGGAGCGCAGCGTGCTGAAGATTTCCGACGAGAAGTTCAACTCGATGGATATTGGCGGCAACTACGCCAGGGTCGCGGAAGGGCTCAATGTCTCCTCCAGCCGGGTCGACAACCCCGCCCATATCGTCGACGCCATCAGGGAAGCCGTCGATGTAACCGAGAGCGGACGACCCTTCTTGCTCGAATTCTGCGTCAAGGAAGGCCAGGAATTCTCGCGGTATTCTTAGGAGGGGTTACGGAGCAGCCTTGTAAGAACAGGGTTGTTTTCCGTCTCCTGTTTATCAACAAAAGATTGCAGAATGCCCTGCTGTCGATTGTTGCAAACGTTTGAAATTTTATAACCTTTTGATTTTAAACAATTTAAGGAGATTGACCCTCCGCTGGGGCGGGCGTACGGTTGCCGCATCCAGAACGTATTTTCGGACCCGGAACATGCCCAGCCGGCACATCAGCACAAGGCGCGCGGTCAGAAGCGCTGTTCTTATCCGAATATCGCTCCTGTGGCTGATGGTTGTTCTCGCCGGTCTCGCACGGCTCGGCCCATCCTGAGGCCGTAGCCCTTCAAGTCGGATCGCGCAGCACGTCGTCCGGCACTACCCGCAAAGGCAGCACGTCGCTTTCCGCTACGATGATCGGCGAGGCGTCCACCCGCGTGCAGGCGGCGCTGAAGGCGCCCGCGACGGCGAAGGTGCCGATCTGGACGTTCCTGCCGTCTATCCTGGGCAGGCGGAACAGCTCCTGATAGATCTGATCGCGGTCGTCGAACCGGCCGCCGGTTTCGCCGACCAGGTCCTCGCGCCGGTCATAGATCGCGATGTTTTCGCCGCGCCGCCCGACAATCGGCTTTACGACATGGCCCGACGCGCGCAGCCCGTCGGTCAGCTCGTACTGCGTGTCCAGAAGGTATCGGCTGTTCGGATACATCGACCGCAGCACCGGCAGCAGCGCCTTGTTGCTGGTGACCAGCGTCCAGAGCGGTTCGAATACCATCACCTCCTCGCGCAGCAGTATGTCGACGATGCGGGGGCTGTGGTCGGTCGGATCGATCGTATGATGCAGCGCAAGCTCCGTCTGGTCGTCGGTCAGCTCGTCGCGGATCTGGTCGAGCGCGGTTTCCCATGCCCAGGTCTTCCATACCCAGCGGATGCGGTCGCCGTCGGCGTCGCACACCCAGCCGTCTGCGTCCCATTGCAGGCCCGCGACGCCGCGGACGACCTTGCAGTCGATCCCGGCCGCCTCCAGCGCGGTCTTCATGTAGAGCGCGTGATAGGTTTCCTCCAGGTCGTGGTCCAGCAGGATATGGACCGTGCCGTCGATCCCGGCTTCGCGCCACGCATCGACCAGATCCTCGTGCAGGTCGCGGCCCGGGCAGCGACCTTCCGTGCAGCCGAACCGGTCGGCCCATCGTCCCTGAACAAGGCCGGTTTCCATCAGGCAGGAGGCGGAGTCGATATTGTACTCGTACAGCTTCAGCCCGCGTTCGGAGAGCGAGAAGTCGAACCGGCCGCAGATCGCCTGGTTGCGCCGGTTGTTCCAGGACTGGTGGATCCGGGGCCACAGCACCGGCGGAATGTTGAAGCGCTGCAGCAGCGCGTCGTCGGAAAGCACGTGGTTGGTGGCGTGCAGGAACATGCGGTGCAGCTCGTTTGTGGCGCGGCGGATCTCGCGCCACGCCGTCTCGCCGATATGGAAATAGCGGCCAAGATCGGCATCTTCGGTGGCAAGCCGGCTGCCGCCCATCATGCGCATGAAGGCGGCCTGTGCCGGGTCCGCCGCATCAAGCCATTGTTCCTTGCTTTCGCGAGCGGTCTTCGCATCGCGGGGGACCAGCGCGAACAGCGCGGGGTCCGGGTCCTCTATCGTCTCGGCGTGGGACGCATCTTCGGTCTGGATCACCCAGCCGAGAATTTCCCCGCCGGGGATCGTGCAGTCGAGCCGCCAGCCGCCTCCCGCCGTGCGGCCTAGCGGCAGCTCGCGCGACCATGTCTGGCCGTCGGGCCAGAAGGTATCTTCCACGTTCTGTTCGATGATGCGCACGCGGTCGGCCGTTGCCTCAGTGACCACCGCAACATGGCCGGTCACCTCGAACTCGCCGCCTTCGTTCCAGATGATCAGCGCGCCCGGTTCGAGCGGCCGCATCCCGCCGTTGCGAAACGATCGCAGCGGCAGCAGCGCGCCGTCTTCGATGCGGCGCACATGGCGCAGGCTGAAAATGTCGTAGGCCATGGCGATGTCGTCGAAGACATAGCCGCAATTGACGTACATCCAGCGCCGGGCCAGCTCCACGCACTGCCATTTATGGCCCATATAGACCCCGTCGACATAAGACCGGAACGCCTGCCGCGTGGGCAGCTCTTCCCGGTCCACGGTGTCGTAATCGGACGAATAGACGGCGACGCCGCCCGGGCCTATGCCCAGAACGGCGCCGAACGGCGCCGGATGGTCGGCGGGGGAATGTTTCATGAATGGTTCCGCATGAGCCATGCGCGCCTTCCCGGTTCGCCGGGAGGCGCGGATTGAATTCAGCGGTAAATGGTCCTTCCGGGGACCAGTTCAAGATGTGGGTGCGTCGTTCCTTGCGGCGTCCCGTCCGGCGCGGGAAATGCGGTAGCGCGAGGCGATATAAGGCTCGTGAAACGCCTCGACCCGCCCGTCGGCGTGGAGCGCGCGCAGGCGGCGTTCAATCGCGGATTCGTCCCGATCGTTCAGCATCCCGGCAAGCTCTCGCGCCGTCATCACGACCGGCGTCAGCGGATCGCCCTCGGCGAGGATCGTCAGGATGGCGCGGTCGAGATCGGCGGTGCTCATGCAGGCAGTATAGCGGCGGGGATCACCCCGCCCGCGGCTCTTCCTCGACCAGCTTTCCGTCCTCGATGGCGAGGCATTTGCCGGTCTCTTCCATCGGCAGTTCGGCGCACAGTACGAAGGCCTGGCCCAGCACGTCGGGGCCGGGCATGCGGCCCTTCGCCTCATCGGGCGCGGTTTCGGTGGCGATCGGCAGGCGCGGCGAGAAGGTAACGGTGCAGATATTGTCGCCCTCGACTTCCTCCGACAGATAGCGCGTAAAGGTGCGGATCGAATCCTTGGTCGTCATATAGGCCAGCGCGCCCAGCCCGCCGCCGCCATAGAGCGTCACGATGTGGCCGCCGCCGCGCGCCCGCATGTGGGGGATGGCGTGCTTGGCGGCGAAGAACGTGCCGTAGAGATTGGTGCGGATCACCCCGTCCCAGAAATCCTCGTCCATGTCGGCGACGCGCGGCCAGTGCGGCAGGCCCCAGCGGAAATGCGGCACGATCCCGGCATTACACACCGCGATGTCGATTCCGCCCAGTTCGGATGCCGCTTGCGCCATGGCGGATTTCACCGCCTCCCCGTCGCGCACGTCGACGACGACCGGGATCGCCTTGGAGATCGCATCCAGCTCCGCCGCCGTCGCCTCCGCCGTTTCCGCGTTCAGATCGGCGACCGCGACCGCCGCCCCCGCTTCGGCCAGCGTCTTCGCCGCGTGTTTGCCGATCCCCTGTCCGGCGCCGGTGACGATGGCGATTTTTCCGTTAAGCGATCCGTCCGGCATCTGTGAGCCTCCCCGTTCGTTGCCCGATGTTCCCTGGCGGATAGCCTAATCGTCGAAAGGGATATCCAGCAAGCGAGGGCGTTTCCATTCGCAAAAAAAAGCGGGACCCGAAAGGGTCCCGCGTGCAACGTCTTCTGTCGCTTTCTTTACTTCTTGTATCCCAGCGCCTTCTGGATCTTTTCGACCAGCGGCTTGGGCGTGCTCAGCACCTCTTCGAACAAAGCGGCCTGCTGCTCGCCGGTCAGCGGGTCCATCATGCGCTTGCGCTTCTTCATGTCCTCGATATAGGCGGGGTCCTTGACCATGGCGTTGAAAGCCGTGCGCAGCTCCATCAGCCGCGCTTTCGGCACGCCCGGCGGAAGGCCGAAATTACGGCCGGTCACGCCCGCCGAGCTGACGAGGCGCAGCATCTTCTTCTCGTCGTCCGTGCGGCCCAGCTCGATCATGGTCGGCGTGTCGGGCAGGCCCGGTTCGCGCTTGAAGCCGAACTGCACCACGAAATTGACCAGCTTGTCCTTGTAGAAATGGCTGCGCTGCCAGTTGGGCCAGGGCTGCACCATGCCCTGCACCTCGTTGCGGTCGAGCGCGCCGCGCACGTCGCGGGTGCCGCGATAGCCCAGCACGATCTTGGATTTATATCCCAGCACCGCGTCGAGCGCCTTGGGGAAAGTGAACAGCGTGCCGAGCTTGCCGGTGCCGCCGAGCACGACCGGCGTCTTCTTCATCTGTTCCAGCGTGTTGACCGGCGAGTCCTTGCGGATGGCAAGCACGTTGACGATCGGTCCGGTAACGCCGACCCAGCCCATCTTGCGCACGTCGTACTTGATGCCGGGCGAGCTCATTGCCTGGCCGAACGCGGTGGCGTTGCGCAGCAGCCCCATTACCGTGCCGTCCTTGGGCGCGACATTATAGATGTAGTTCGCCGCAGCGAGCCCGCCCGCCTTGGGCATATAGCTCGGCACCATAGTGGGGTTGCCCTCGATAAAGCGCGGAAAATGGCGCGCGACGATCTGCCCGACCGTGCCGTACCCGCCGCCCGCGCCGGCGGAGACCGCCAGCGTGATCTGCTTGCCCTTGTAGAACCCGGAGGCGGAGGCCCCCCCCGCCGCCAGCGCGCCCGCTGCGGCGGCTGCGGCAAAAATGGAAAGTCGTAATGTCATGAAACTGCTCCCTGTTGTTGTGACGAAGTTGTTGTGACGAAGTTGTTGTGGCGTGACCATTGTTTCGGGGCGGCGACGGCCGCAGTCCCCGTGCAGGGAAGTGTATTGAGCGCCCCGGCGGATGTCCAATAGCGGGCGAGACCGCGCCGGCGTCGGCCCCCTCCTCATTCCTCCCCCGGACCCGGGGGAGGAAGCGCCTTCCATTATACCTCTCGTCATTGCCGGACTTGTTCCGGCAATCTTTCGATGACGACCGGGGTTAACCGGTTGAGCGAGCCCGGCACAAGATTGCCGGCCATGGGCGTGAAGCGCACTTGGGTCCGGCAATGACGATAGAATTTGAAAGCGAACCCGTCCCCCCATCCCCTGTGGCAAACGATGCGCCGATGGTCTACATCTTGGCCATAACCGATAAGAGGGAGATCGTCCGATGAAAGGACCGTTTCGCGCCGACCATGTCGGCAGTTTTCTGCGCCCCGACTCGCTGCTGGAAAAGCGCGAGGCATGGAAGGAAGAAAAAATCACCGACGCCGAGCTGCGCGCGGCGGAAGACGAGTGCATCGCCGATATCGTGAAGAAGGAACGCGATGCCGGCATCCTGTCGGTGACCGACGGCGAATACCGGCGCGAGAGCTTCCATTTCGATTTCATCGATAAAATCGACGGCATCTCGACCAACTTCAACCTGAAGAGCGCCTTCGCCCAGGGCGAGAAGACCAAGGCCGGCGGCGACAAGGCCGTGCCGCTGACGGTGGAGATCACCAGGAAAATGGCGCTGCCGCCCGAGGGCATCGGGGTGGAGAACTATAAATATCTCGCCTCCGTCGCCGGGCCGGGCACGACGCCCAAGGTCACCATGCCGTCGCCGACCATGACCCATTTCCGCGGCGGGCGCGACGCGATCGACCGCGACGCCTATCCGGAGATGGCGGATTTCTTCGCCGATCTGGCGGCGCTCTACCGGCAGGAGATCTCCATGCTGGCCGATGCCGGGTGCCGCTATATCCAGTTCGACGACACCAACCTCGCCTATCTGTGCGATGCGAAGATGCGGGTGGATGCGCGCGACCGCGGCGAGGACCCGGACGAGCTGCCGCGCACCTATGCCGCGCTCATCAATGACTGCATCGGCGGACGCCCGGACGACATGGCGGCCTGCGTGCATCTCTGCCGCGGCAACGCGCGCAGCCTGTGGTTCGCCGAGGGCGATTACGAGCCGATCGCCGATCACCTGTTCAACCTGACCGATGTCGACGGGTTCTTCCTCGAATATGACGACGACCGCTCCGGCGGGTTCGAACCGCTGCGCTACGTGCCGAAGGGCGACAAGAAGATCGTGCTCGGCCTGGTCACCACCAAGCGCGGCGAGCTGGAAAGCCGGGACGAGATCATGCAGCGCATCGAGGAAGCCTCGAAACATGTCGCCCTCGACCAGCTCTGCCTGTCGCCGCAGTGCGGCTTCTCGTCTAACGCCATCGGCAACCTGATCTCCGAACAGGAACAGTTCGACAAGCTCGGCATGATCGTCGACATCGCCAACGAGATCTGGGGCGGGGTGGACAGGTAGGGAGCCCACAGGCTCGTCATTGCCGGACTTGTTCCGGCAATCCGGAACAGTCGCATGCCCCGCTAACCCCACCCCAACCCTCCCCCAGAATTGGGGGGGAGGGAGTGCCGTTGGTGCACACCTAAAAAACCCAGGTCGCCAAACTACCATCGTCATGGTCGGCCCACGGATCCGACCGAAGGCCGGTCCGAGGACAGGCTCCGGCTGACCATCCACGCGATTTTGTTTTTGGTAACTCGTTGAAACAACAAAAAACGTGGATGGTCGTGACAGGCACGACCATGACGGGCTGTGTAAATGATGTTGAATGGGGCAGCGACGCCGAAGCCTGGGCAATCTCCTGCCACCCGCGCCGCTCGAATCCCCTCCCCCGCGAGCGGGGGAGGGCAAGGGAGGGGGCTCTATCCGGCAAATCACCAATTGGCAATTATTGCCAACGACAATAAACTCCTTGCATAGAAGGGAGCGCCGCCATGCCGACCAGAAACGTCAACCTGACCGATGACCAGAATGATTTCGTCGAGCAGATGGTCAAGGCCGGGAAATACCAGAACGCCAGCGAGGCCGTGCGCGACGCCCTGCGCGGGTTGCAGCAGCGCTGGAAGGAGGACGAGCTGAAGCTGGAGCGGTTGCGCAGGAGCATCGATGCCGGGCTCGCCGATCTCGAAAACGGCGATTACGAGGATATCGACGACGATGCGCTCGAAGGCTGATCTCAATCTAAATTGGAAAGTAGGAGGGACCGCCGAAGCCTTGGTAACCTTGTATCGCATGTGCCAGTGATTTCCCTCTCCTGTTTAGGTTGGGCGAGAAAGGAGAGATAATGAACGTGTTGTCACAGCGAAATTTTTAAGACCAGGTTTCGATGGCAAACAAATAAAGATTTGGTCCTTGAGAAAATTTCCGACAAAATTACGGAAAAAATGAAACGTGATGGATGTTGTTAACGCTGATAAGCGCAGCAAAATCATGGGCTGCGTGCGCCAAAAACATACGAAGCCTGAAATCCTCGTTAGACGTTATCTTCACGCAAAAGGTTATAGATTTCGACTTCATAGGAAGGATCTTCCAGGAAATCCAGATATTGTTCTGCCGAAACATCGAGTGGCTATATTCGTAAATGGTTGTTTTTGGCATAGTCATACCTGCCCCCGCGGAAAACGGCCATCTACAAACAAGAAATTTTGGAATATGAAACTAGATAGAAATATCGAACGTGACGATAATAATTACGATACATTAAAAGAATTAGGTTGGAAGGTTTTAGTCATATGGGAATGCGAAACTAAGAATCTCGATAGCATTCCGATTCGGAATATCTTTTCGTAGAAGATTAGATCTCTACCCAGGTATCACCTTCGCGTCGCATTCTACCACTATGGACTTGGTCATGGTGGACGTTACAGAGCGTGACCAGATTTCCGACCGTGTTTTCGCCGCCTGAAGCGTGATCTATAACATGGTGAAGTTCCAAAAATTTTCTTGGGTCATCACGATTTAGATGTTCGCGTTTCTAACCACAATAAGTGCAGGCGAAGTTGTCACGCTGAAGCACTTGTACACGAATATCATCTGAAATCCGGCGATCATGCACAGCCACTTGGCGATCTTCCTCGAGTAGATAATCGCCTACCATTAGGTCTGGCCTACCTTGCATTCGAGTAAATATTGGCCAGCCATCTTCGGTTCTAAGTTCTTGGACCCGCCGTGCCCATTCTTTGTTCTCTCGTGCTCAATACCGTAATTCTTCGCCAGTGACGGTTCTTCCAGCGTTTAACCTGAGATATTCTAGAAGTTTCGATTTTACGCCAACCGATTTTTTCCGAATTGAATTGAGTTGGTTCCAGCGCAAGGCCGCCTCTCGATCTTGCCCCTCCTTCATCAAGATATATTGGTTTGTTTTAAGTTGCGCCGCGTCTTTTCCAATTATCGATTTCAGCTCGTCTAGAATTTCTGGAGTTTCGTCAACTACGTCTCGAAGAGTTGCGCCGGTGTAAATGGTCCACCCAAATTCGACGCGCAACTCGCGCACTCGGCGAGCCCATTCGCCAATGCCAGAGACAACAAGTAGCTCGTCTCCGTCAATTACGGTGCGCGAATATTTTCTGAGGTAAACCAGAATTCGGTCACGCGCCGAGCTAGCAGACTCGCTTCGTATTAACGTGCTACCCAAGTCTCTTAAGGCATGAATGACAGGAATCAGACTACAGACCTGCTGGCGTAGATCATTTTGCTCGATACGGTCGTTAAAAGTATCGAGTAGTTCCTTCAGGCGGGTTACCTGCTCAGGGAGGGCAAGTGCCGATTTCGAACTTCGGGCCATGTACGCTCATGCTGATTTTCTCAAAGGCGTCAGCATTTCTAGCACCATTTTTGCAAGATTACCCGCCAAAGGTGGTGGCACGGCATTTCCGATCTGTCGAGCTACCTCAATCTTGGTACCCTTGAACTTAAAATTGTCAGGAAATCCCATAAGGCGGGCCGCTTCGCGATGTGTAATCGGTCGATGTTGCTCCGGGTGCAAATATCGCCCTTTTTCCGGTTTAAAAAACTCGGTTCGAATCGTAACCGACGGGCGATCCCACCACAGGCGTCCGAATAAATCCGTTCCGCCACTTTTCTTCTTTATCCAGCACTGTGGTGTTATCTCAGGTGCATTTCCCTGCAGGTCGAAACGATTCCCACCGGGGGGGGGACGGCTTTATAGCGTTCTACGCTTTTAGCGGTCGGGTTCCGCCTAATGTGAATATCAAGGGGGGGCCTCGCCCTCGAATTCCGTTCGGGTTGGTGGCGGCAAATCCGCGATTACATCTCGAACCGTTCGCCAAGTTGGACGGTTGCTATCTGTGTCGGGCGCGGCATGTGTAGGAAGTGGTAGAAATTGTGGAGGTCGTATTGAACGTTGCCAGCCAATTACGATTGTACGACGCCGTGTCTGAGGTGCACCGTAATCTGCGGCGTTTACAATGTGTTCATCCGTCAAAAAGCCAAACTCGAAGGCGCGCTGCTTGATTTCTTCCAATTCGGGGGATCGGTACAACTCGGCGACATTCTCCATCACAAAGATGCGCGCTCCCGAAGAACGAACAATCTCCATGTATGGTTCCCAAAGAGCTCGGCGTTGGTCACCGTTGCGTTTTTTATTTAGGAGGCTGAAACCTTGGCATGGGGGACCGCC
>JAYOLL010000003.1:0-6357 GCA_038120295.1 Rhodospirillales bacterium
CGAGGTGATCCTGTCCGGCGGCGTGTTCAACTCGCCGCAGCTGCTGATGCTGTCGGGCATCGGCCCGGCGGACCATCTGCGCGAGTTCGGCATCGACGTGGTGCTGGATCTGCCGGTCGGCCAGAATCTTCAGGATCACCTGACCACCAGCCTGATGTGGTCGCGTCCCAACAATACCAGCCAGTTCCGAGAGGAATTGCGGTTCGACAAAATGGCGGTTTCGATGATCCGCGCCTATCTGTTCGGCGCCGGGCCGGGCACCGTGGTGCCGGGCGGCATGCACGCCTTCATCAAGACGGAGGAGGGGCTGGACGCGCCGGATATCGAGTTCATGTTCCGCGGCGCGCCGCTGCATGCCGATCTTTGGTTTCCCGGCATCAAGCCGAAATTCGAGGACGGGTACGGCATTCGCCCCGCGCTGCTGCACCCCAAGAGCCGGGGCGAGGTCAAGCTGCGCTCCACCGATCCGCGCGACCATGTGCGGATATTCTTCAATTTCCTGTCGCACCCGGACGATCTGCCGCTGCTGCGCAAGGGATTCAAGATCGGCCGCGAGGTCGGCGCGCAGAAGGCGATGGATCCGTATCGGGGCGAGGAAGTCCTGCCGGGGGCGTCCGTGCAGACTGACGACGAGATTGACGAGTTTCTGCGCAACACCATCACGACCGTGGAACATCCCATCGGCACCTGTCCGATGGGACCGGTGCTGGATCACGAGATGAAGGTGAAAGGCGCCGAAAACCTGCGCGTGGTCGACGGGGCGGCGATGCCGGACCTCGTTTCCGCCCACACCAACGCCTGCATCCTGATGATGGGCGAGAAGGCGTCTGACATGATCCGCGGTCTTCAGCCGCTGCCGGCCAGCAACGTGGTGGCGCGCACCGAGGACGCCGCCTGATGGCGGAAAAATCGAGGCCGGTCACGAGAATCGGCTCCCGCCATGCGCGGACCGACGTGCTGACGCTGCGCGGTCACGATACGCTGGAAGAAATCGTTGGTGTCCGCAGCTTCAGCGAGACGTTTTTCCTGACCGTCACCGGGCGGCTGCCGTCCGAGGGTGAAACCCGCTGCTTCGATGCCTGTCTGACCGTGCTGATGGATCACGGGATCACACCCGGCGCGCTGGTCTCGCGCTTGGTCGAAAGCCAGGTGCCGGACGATATCCAGGTGCCGATCGCCGCCGGGCTGCTGACGGTCGGCAACCGCCATGTCGGCACCATGGCGGGGGCGGGGCGGCTGCTTGCGCAGGTGGTCGATACCGATGAGGACCTTGCCCAATGGGCGAAGCGCGTCGCCGAAGAACACCGGGCGCAGAAGAAACGCGTGCCTGGCTTCGGCCATCCTCATTACGACCCGGTCGATCCGCGCGCCCAGCGCCTGTTCGACGTGGCGGCGGAAGCGGGGTGCGCCGGGCGCGGGATCGAGGCGATCCGGGCGCTCAACGACGCGGTCGATGCGGTCATGGGAAGACACCTGACCCTCAACGTCACCGGCGGCATGGCGGCGGTCCTGACCGATATTCGCTTCCCCGTCGAGGCAATGCGCGGCGTCGCCGTGGTCGGCCGCGCTGCCGGCCTCGTCGGCCATATCGTCGAGGAGAAGGAAAACGGGCTTTCCGCCGCCGTGATCCGCCACGCGGACGAAGAATTCAGCGTGGACGAGTAGAATTGGTCTTACCGAAAAGTCCCGGGCAAGGGTTAAAATGGAAAAAGTAATTAGTTCATCAGTTAAGAATATTCACGGAAAGCGCGTTTATGTCGATGGGTTAGAAAAAATAATTGGAATACTTCAAAATAATGGTGAAGAAATAGAAATTAAAACGGAAGAATACGTATTTGAAGACCTTCAAGAATTAGAAAAATATTATGAAAATAATGAAGGCCCAGAGGAAATATCCATTGTATCTCGTAATCCTTATTTAAGCATTCGTTTTAGAAAAGACGAAATTTCGATTTATCTAGATCAATAAAACCCGGAACGTATAGGTATTAGGTCTCTAATAGAAGAAGAAATTCGAAAATGGAATAGAAAATTTTCGTTTATCGGAAATTGGTATTTGTTCTGGATATGTCTTTTAATTTATTTTGCCCTTTCCAGGGGAAATATAGAAACTATAGGCAGGGAAACCTATTTATTATTGGCCACCCCTGTAAGTATTGTTACGATCATTGTTTTTGTTTACAAAATTTTGTCGGACTTTACGAAATTCGGTCGACCTTTCGTTTTAAAACGGGTTGGCCGCGATGGCGGATTTTTCGTACGTAACAAGGACACCCTTTTAGTTGCTTTGATTAGTGCAATCGTTGGATCGGTATGCACAATCTTGGCTTCCAAAATATTGGAGTGGATTTGACGACATGAGTTCTTAGTTTCTGATCGGATTTATTTTGAAGGCTATGATCTCGGCAGCCGATTTCGTATTTCATTTCTGAGGTTGAGTAATGTTCACGAAGAACTCAGCGTGGACGAGTAGCCCTTTCGCCGCGATTGACATTCCCCTACGCATCCTTATAGTGCGCCGCCATTCCCGAGAATGTGGGTCCCCAAAAAATGGGGTCGCCCCGCCGCCGGCTTGCCCGGACGGACTATTGGGACAAAAACGCCAACAATTTCAGGACTGTAACGATGACGAAACGCGTTAGCGCGAAGTACAAGATTAACCGGCGCCTCATGGTCAACCTGTGGGGCCGGCCCAAATCCCCCTTTAACAAGCGCGAATACCGCCCCGGCGAGCACGGTCAGTCGCGCCGCCGCAAGCCTTCCGACTTCGGAACCCAGCTTTCCGCCAAGCAGATGCTGAAAGGCTATTACGGCAACATCACCGAGAAACAGTTTCGCCGCATCTATGACGAGGCGGTGCGCCGCAAGGGCGATACCTCGCAGCAAATCATTGGGCTGCTTGAGCGCCGGCTGGACGCTGTCGTCTACCGCATGAAGTTCGTGCCGACCGTATTTTCCGCGCGCCAGTTCGTGAGCCACGGCCATGTCATGGTGAACGGCAAGAAGGTCAATATTCCTTCCTACCGCGTCAAGGAGGGCGACGTGATCGAAGTTCGGCAGAAATCGCGCGAAATTCCGATGGTGCTCGAAGCCATGGAATCTCCAGAACGGGAAATTCCGGATTATATCGATGTCGACCACCGCGCCATGAAGGGTACCTTCGTGCGCACCCCGGAACTCGCCGAAGTGCCGTATCCGGTGCAGATGGAACCGAACCTCGTGATCGAGTTCTATTCGCGCTGATCCTCGCACAATTCCGAATTACGGAGAGGCCCGCGCATCGCGCGGGCCTTTTCCTTAAGCGCTTGCCAGAGGGTTTCGCGGGTTGATGGGCATATCCCCCACCTCACCCCGGCCCTCAACGCCCCCGGGGTTGGAGAGGTGGGTGTCTTGACATCGCAACTGCGTCCCCCTCCGCCTTTTGGGCGGGCAGGGGAGGTGGGAAAGCGTGCTCGTTCCGTCCCAACCAGAACATGTCTGATTCCAAACTAAAATTCATGCGCCCCGTACCTGATCGATCAGGACCGCCGCGTTGTCCGGCAGGGCATCTCCGCGCCAGGCGATGTGGCCGTCGGGCCGCACCAGCACGAGCGGCTTTTCGTATAGGGCTGCGGCCTTTTCGTCGTCGATGTCTTCGACTTTCAGGGGAACCCCGCGCACGGCAGCGGCTTCGACAAGGGCGCTAACATCCGTATCCGGTGCGCCGAAGCGCAGCAGCACGAACTCCCAGCCGAACAAATCCATGATCGACTTCCCATCGCCGATCCAGCAATGCGGCGCGCGTGTGCCCGAACGGGCGGTCTGTTTCATCCTGGCATCGCCTTCCGGCGGTTTCGTGCCATCCGGTACGCAGACCGGCGAGTTCTCGTAACGAATTTCCGCCCGGAGAAAATCGGACGGGCTGAGAGAGGACAGAATGTTTTCGCCGTTCTGGATTCGCGTGCGGAATTCGGTCGCGCCGGGCAGCGCCGCGATGCGGTTATATGCCGTGGTCGACAGATCCACATAGAACGCGCCGACCGGCCGGCATTCTGCTTCGTAGGAATCGAGCAGGTTCGGGCCGCCCCATCCTGCGAATATGGCCTCCAGCTTCCAGGCGAGGTTGATCGCTTCGCAGATGCCCGAATGCATGCCCGATCCGCCGGTCGGCGACATCTCGTGCGCCGTGTCCCCGACGATGAAGGCGCGCCTGTCGCGGAACGAGGTCGCGAGAAAATCGCGCCGATCCCAGGGCGAAACGTCGAGGATTTCGTAGTCCAGCTTTGCGTCGGAAAGCTTCCGCAGGTAGGAATGGCCGGTCAGGTCCGGATTCGGATCGTCGAACACCGACAGCCGCCACAACGCCTCTCCATCGATCGCGATCGCCTCGGCCCAGCAGCCATCTTCGTCGAAGAAACGGAAATTGCGCGCCCATCGAGCACCTGACAGTGTGACGAAATCCGGCGCCCGGAAGAACACGTTAACGCTGGTGGCGATCTGGCCGAGCCCTTCCTGCTCGATACCCATCTGCCGCCGGACCACGCCGCCCGACCCGTCGCATCCGACGAGGTAATCCGCTTCGACTGTGAATTCGTTTCCCGTCTCGGTGCCGGTCAGCCGTGCGCGAACACCGTTTGCATCCTGTTCGAATGTCTCCAGCCTTGTGTGATAGCGCAGATCGATCAGCGGTACCGATTTCGCCTTCTCCGCAAGAATGGGGTCGAAGAAAATCTGTGGGCAGGTCGAGGCGCCCTCGGGCGAATAGTCGAGCTTGCCCTCTCGTTCGGCGTAGGATGGCACGCTGAGCCTGGCGATCTCCCCGCCGTCAAGCGTCGCGGTATAGACGAAATCGCGCGGATGGGTGCGCGACCATACGGCGTCCCGGACCGTATCGGCGATGCCCCATCGGCGGCAGAATTCCATTGCGCGGGAGCTGACGCTGCTCATGCGCGGCACCTTGAGGACGCCGTCACGCTTTTCCGCAACGATGCAGCTTATTCCGCGCAGCCCGAGCTCTATTGAAAGCGACAGCCCGACCGGGCCGGCACCTGCGATCAGAACCTGTGTGCTTTCGGTGTTTGCCATGCTGTCGAGGTCACCGCCGGACCGGTTTAAGATCGACTCGTCCGCCGGTGACCGTGACGCCGGTGATCTTCTCCTGGATCGGCAACCAGCTATTGATGAATTTGCAGACGAACTTGCCAAGGCACTTCACCTTGACGTCCTGAAAGGAAATGCTGTGTTGCTTGCGCCATTTGGCGCGGTGCATCTCCGGCCCGAACGAAATGATGTCGTGGTTCGCCATCGGCCCGTGTTCGATGGTGACGTTTTTCAACGTGACATGGCCGCCGGCAAAGGCATCGATCGCCCGGCTGTAGAGCGCCGGCGAGCCCAGAATTTTCGTGTCTTCGATGAGCGTACGCTTCGCCCCTGTCTTGATGACATGGCCTTCGCCCGTCGTGTGGCGGAAGGTGCTGCGGCGGATGATCAGCTCGATATCGGTGCCGGACGCATAGATCTGGTGGGCCTGCCCGCCCGCCCCCTGCCGTTCGAATACCGTATCCTCGATGGTGATAACGACTCCGGGGAAACGGCCTATCAGCAGACCGTTGCCGTTGTTGAAAAAGCGCGAATTGCGAATGGTCAGGACCTTCATGTCGACCTCGCCCCAGATGCCGGAAGAATTCATCGCAGCCCGGCTGTTTCTGATCTCGCACCCGTCGATGGTCACAGGCGTGGCGGCGATCTGCAGGGCGCCCTTCTGACCGAAGCCGAGTATCCGCGCACCCGGCTCGCATTTGATTGTGACCGGCTTTTTGATCAGCGTGCCGTAATAGTCGCCCTTTTTCAGTGTGAGGGTGCCGCCCGGTGGAATCCGTTGCATCATGCCTGCCATACGTGCCGGGGGCGGCTTTGGCGCCTGCGCCATATCGTCTGTCGGCGGCCTGTAGAGCCAGACGCCGTTCCTCGTATGGTGATTGAGCCCGATAAAAACGCCAGCGTCCGCCACATACTGCCATCGACCGAACACGCCGGCCCTGACTTCGTCCATTCTCGGCGCCGGCCCGCTTCTGTTGGCGAAATGGCGGAGCACGATCCGGCCGTTCTCTACCGTCGCCGACATGGTATTCCGCTGTCCCGCCCACAGCATGACGCCGCCATCCGGCCCGGCTGTCATCCCTGTACCGCCTACATGGATGCCGACCGGCTCGCTCACGAGCTGACCGGTGAGCGTCAGTCCCTTCCCGGGCAGTCTTGTCGCCGTAATCCGGATCCGATTTGGGTCGCCATAGGTGCCGATAACCCAGAAATATCCCCCCGAAACCGCGGCCACGCTCTGACATCCGCGCGCTTGCCCGCTGGGCATCTCGGTCATGG
>JAYOLL010000003.1:6457-207430 GCA_038120295.1 Rhodospirillales bacterium
GGTCTTCTTTCCGAAATCGATCAGCGGCGAAGGGTTGGTGACGCGCACGAAGCGGAGCCATTCCGCATCCCATGCCAGCACGTCGTTGCCGAAATAGTCGCGATGGCCGCCATTGCTGAGATAAAGGCGCCGTCCATCCCAGACGCCCGACGCCCAGGCGGAAACGATCGCCCGTGGGCCCACCGCGCCCCAGACAGACCGCGGGTAGTCCGCCTTGTCCTTGAACACGGCGCTCAGGTTGAGCGGGCCTGGGCATTTGACGCCGTATATTCGGCATGCAGCTCGATCAATTTGCCGCCATTCGCCGGGTTTCATGTCCGCAGCGATCTTCTTTAGGCCAGACAGCAAGGGCGGTTTCGTGTCCGTCGCGGCGGAGGTATCCGGCGCCGCTACGAGCAATAACAGACCAAGAGCTGTAAGGAGGCGATGCACGTCGGCAGAAAAGGATTAGTGGTCGCCGGTCGCGTAGCTGGTCAGGTCGATATATTCGAGCACCGTGCCGTCCGGGTCCCGGAAATAGCAGCGCGGCCCGTTGACCACGCCGCCTTGCCGGTCCTCCTCGAAGAACACCGGGACCCCGTTGTTCTCCAGCCGCTCGATCGCCGGGCGGTAGTCCTCCGATTTCAGCATGAAGGAATGATGCACGCCGTTATGGTCGTCGAGCGAGGCGTTGATCGGCGCGTCGTGCTTCACAAGGATGATACAGACGCCGCCGGCATCCAGAAACGACATACGGCCGTGGGGCACGGTGACGATGTGCTTGCAGCCCACCATGTCGCAGTAAAAATCGCGGCTCTTTTCGATATCGCTGACAGCGATGCTGAAATGGGCCATGCCCTGAATGTCGGGCGCTTCCTGCAATGTCTTCATGCCGTGTCTCCCTTGTAGCTTGTCAGATCGATGATCTCGAGAACGTTGCCGTCGGGGTCGTGGAAATAGGCGCGCGGGCCGTTGACCGCGCCTCCCTGCATGTCCTCATCGAAGATGAAATCGATGTCGTCACGCTCCTTCAGCGCGGCGAGTGCATTTTCGTAATCGTCGTGATCGACGACCCAGGCGTGGTGGATGTCGCGCTCCCGCGCTGTTGAGATCGGGTTCTGCGTTTTCGTCAGGATGACACAGTCGCCGCCCGAATCCATGAACACCATGCCGCGTTCGTGGTTGACCTGGATGCTCTTCATGCCGAGCACGTCCTCGTAGAATTTCTGGGCGCGTTTCGTATCGGTAACCGGGATCGTGAAATGTGCGAGCCCTCTGGTTGTGACCAGTGGCATCTGAACCTCCCTCGAATATCGTTTGACGACAGTCTAACCGAATATGCCGGCCTGCAAAGCGAGCGCTTTCGGCTCCGCAAGGAGTGTATGTTCGATCAGAATTTTCGTCCCTATGGCGATGAGAATCGCGCCGCCGGCCATTTCGGCCCGATGGCCGAACGCAACACTGGTCCGGTGACCGATCTTGATGCCCAGAAAACTCGCCACAAAGGTTGTCGCGCCGATGATCCCGGCTGCAAAGGGCAGCGCGATATGCAGTCCCGGCAGCGCAATCCCCACGACAGCCGCATCGATATTCGTGGCGATTGCGGCGGCAAGCAGGATCGCGAGCCTTGTCGGCATTACGTTCACCGGCGATTCGTTCCCCGTTCGGGCGTCGAAAATCATCTTGCCGCCGATAACAGACAGCAGGATGAATGCGACCCAGTGGTCGAGGGCAGAAATGACGTCGTAGAACGCAATGCCGACTGTTCCGCCGATGATCGGCGCAGCGATAGCGAAAGCGCCGAACAGGCTGGCAGACTTGAGGGCTGATGCTATCGGCATCCGGCCCGAAGCGGCTCCACGGCTGATCGAAGCGCCGAATGCGTCCATCGACAGACCGATGGCGACGAGGATCAGCGCCTGCAACGACATGTCGCTTCTGCAACAAAAGTTAGCCGGCACAAAAAAAGCGGGCCCAAAGGCCCGCTCTTCTGTCGCTTTGCCTGAAGGAACCGCTTACTGCGCATCCTGCAGATTGACGTCGATCCCGTTGGTGTTCATGAACTCGATCAGCTCGCCGTTCTCGAACATTTCGCGGACGATATCGCAGCCGCCTACGAATTCGCCCTTTACGTAAAGCTGCGGCACGGTCGGCCAGGAGCTGTAGGCCTTGATGCCTTCGCGAACTTCCGGGTCCGCCAGCACGTCCACGCCCTTGAACTTGACGCCCATATAGCTCAGCACCTGAACCACGGCGGACGAAAAGCCGCACTGCGGGAAAACCGGCGTCCCCTTCATAAACAGCACGACGTCGTTGCCTTTGATGTCTTCTTCGATACGCTCGAAGACGGGATTATCGCTCATCTGTGATTCCTTTCGGAAAAGTGTCGGTCAAAAAAATCGATTGCGGGTCTAGCTGCCCGGTGTCGAGGTCTGCAACGCCAGCGCGTGCAGTTCGCCGCCCATGCGGCCCTGCAGCGCCTGATACACCATCTGGTGCTGCTGAACCCGCGTCTTGCCCTCGAACGCCGAAGAAACCACCGTTGCGGACCAGTGATCGCCGTCTCCGACGAGGTCCTCAAGCGTCACCGACGCGTCGGGCAGCGCTTCCTTGATAAGTCGTTCGATGTCGCCCGGATCCATGGGCATGGCGGTGATCCTCCTGCCGTATTCAGCCTGTGCGCCAGCCTGTCAGGAGCCTGCCATGTAGCGGGGCAGCCACCCTTCGTGGGTTTCGCGCAGTTCGCCAACGGATATAGGGCGCTCTCCCGCAACGGTCAACGTTTCGGGCGCGGTCGTGCCGAGAACTGTTATTCGAACGCCTGCTTCCTTCGCCCGGGCGATAACCGTGTCCGGGTCTTTTGCGGTCAGCACGTATCGCGCCTGGTCTTCGCCGAACAGCCAGCGCGCTGAAGACGTCACGCTGTCAGACACGGCGATGTCGGCGCCCATATCGCCCGCGAGCGCCATTTCCGCGACAGCGACCAGAACGCCGCCATCGGAGACGTCGTGACAGGCCGTCGCCAGCCTGTCGGCGATCAGCGAACGAACCAGGTCGCCGTTTCGTTTCTCGGTCGTCAGCTCTACCGGCGGCGGCGGGCCGGCCTCCAACCCGCCGACCTCGCGCAGCCAGAGGGACGCGCCGATATGACCGTTCGTTTCGCCGATCAGCAGGATGGTTTCGCCCGCGGACTTGAAACCGATCGTCGCCATACTTTCGATATCGTCGAGCGACCCGACCGCCCCGATAGCAGGCGTTGGCGGAATCGCCTGTCCGTTGGTCTCGTTGTAAAGGGACACGTTGCCCGAGACGACCGGGAAATCGAGGGCGCTGCAGGCTTCCGCCATACCTTCGATACAGCCGACGAACTGTGCCATGATTTCAGGCCGTTCGGGATTGCCGAAATTCAGATTGTCGGTCACCGCCAGCGGCTTTGCGCCGACCGCGGTGATGTTGCGCCATGCCTCCGCCACGACCTGCCTGCCGCCCTCGACCGGGTCTGCGAAGCAGTAGCGCGGCGTGCAGTCGGCGGTGATGGCGAGACCCCGATTCGTCCCGTGGACGCGCACCACGGCGGAATCGCCGCCCGGTCTCTGCACCGTGTCGCCCATCACCATGTGGTCGTACTGTTCCCAGATCCAGCGCCGCGAACACAGATCGGGCGAGCCCATCAGCGTCATTAGCGCATCGGCGATGGGAACGTCGTCGGCCGGCGTCGTTTCCGGCAGCGGGGCAGGGGACGGCGGGGTTCCGCGCGGCCGGTCGTATTCGGGCGCTTCGGCCACCAGCGGCGGGACGGGAATGTCGCAGACCACCTTGCCGCCCTCTTTCAGCACAAGCCGCTCATTGTCGGTTACGGTGCCGATGACGGCGAAATCGAGCTCCCATTTTTCGAAAATGGCGCGCGCGACATCTTCCCGCCCGGGGCGGAGGACGAACAGCATCCGTTCCTGGCTTTCCGACAGCATGATCTCGTACGGCGTCATCCCTTCTTCGCGGACAGGGACCTTATCCATGTCGAGCTCGATCCCCACGCCGCCCTTGGACGACATTTCGACCGACGAGGATGTGAGACCTGCGGCCCCCATGTCCTGAATGGCGATCACCGCGTCGGTCGCCATCAACTCAAGGCAGGCCTCGATCAGCAGCTTTTCGGTGAACGGATCGCCGACCTGAACGGTCGGGCGCTTGGCCTCGGAATTGTCTTCGAACTCGGCCGATGCCATGGTCGCACCGTGAATTCCGTCACGTCCGGTCTTGGAGCCGACATAGACCACGGCGTTCCCGATCCCCGCGGCAGCCGAATAGAAAATCCGGTCCGCGTCGGCGAGCCCGACCGTCATCGCGTTGACCAGGATGTTGCCGTCATAGCCCGAATGGAAATTGCATTCGCCGCCCACGGTCGGCACGCCGACGCAGTTGCCGTATCCGCCGATGCCTGCGACCACGCCTGACACCAGATGCCGCGTCAGCGGGTTATCGGGCGAGCCGAAGCGCAGCGCGTTCATGTTGGCGATGGGACGCGCGCCCATGGTGAACACGTCGCGCAGTATGCCGCCGACGCCCGTTGCGGCACCCTGATAGGGCTCGATAAAGGACGGGTGGTTGTGGCTCTCCATCTTGAAGATGGCCGCCTTGCCGTCGCCGATGTCGATCACGCCCGCGTTCTCGCCGGGGCCGCAGATCACCCAGGGCGCTTCGGTCGGCAGCTTCTTGAGCCAGATCTTGGAGGATTTGTAGGAGCAGTGCTCCGACCACATCACAGAGAAAATGCCGAGCTCGTTGATGTTCGGCTCGCGCCCCATGATGGCGAGTACTCGGTCGTATTCTTCCGGCGTCAGCCCGTGCTCGGCGACGATTTCGGGGGTGATTTCAGTAGTGTTCTCAGGCATGGCGGGAACCTACAACGGTGGGTGCGAATCGACGCGGGTGGAATACCTTATCCATCCAATCATCCCCAGGGTCCAGTCGGGTCGTTGCCCTCGGCGCGCATCTTGCTGCGGAAGCGCAGGCCACCGACATCGATGGAGCCGCCGTCCGATTTGTCCCACAGCGCGACATGCGGCAGGCGGAACGGAACCACCAGCAGCGCACCTGCTACGAAGCCTGCGACATGCGCGAACCAGGCGACCTGGGTTTCGCCCGAGCCCGCAGCATCCATCAGGCTGAACGCCACCTGCATTGCAGCCCACGCGCCGAGAACTGTCCATGTCGGCAACCGGGCCGGAATCAGCGAGAAGATCACCACCCAGACCTTGACCTTCGGATGCAGGACGAAATAGGCGCCGAGTACGCCGGATACGGCGCCGCTCGCACCCAGCATCGGCGTCTGGCTGTCGGCGAAGACAATTGCGTGCGAAAGGGCAGCGATGATGCCGCACAGCACGTAGAAGCCGAGAAACCGCCAGTGCCCCATCGCGTCCTCGACATTGTCGCCGAACACCCAGAGAAACAGCATGTTTCCGAACAGATGCATCCAGCCGCCATGCAGGAACATGCTTGAAATCAGCGTCGCCCAGGCGGGGATCAAATAGAGTTCGTCCGGCAGGCGTGCCTCGCCCCACAGCACGGCGGGTATGGCCGACAGTCCGATGGTCAGGTGTTCGCGCGGTCCATCCGCCAGCTGTGCGAGAAAGGTCAGAACGCAGGCGAGGATGAGCGTCAGCGTCAGGTAGTGATAGCGAATCCAGCTCCGCGTATTGGCATCCGTGACGGGAAGAAACACCGCGCTGCGTCGTCAGGCGGCGCTCGCCAGCGCCGCCAGCCCGTCGAACATCGGCTTCCCGTCGGTGCCGCCCAGCGCTGCCTCGGCGAGGCGTTCCGGGTGCGGCATCATACCCAGCACGTTGCGGTTCTCGTTGAGGATGCCGGCAATATTGCGGGCCGAGCCGTTGGGATTGGCGGCGTCGGTGATCGCGCCGCCTGAATCGCAATAGCGAAAGGCGACGCGGCCTTCGTCCTCAAGCGCGTCCAGCGTCGCCGGATCGGCGAAATAGTTGCCGTCATGATGCGCGACCGGGATGCGCACGATTTGGCCGTCTGCGTAGCTTCGGGTGAAGGGGCTGTCTGATTGCCCTACCCGCAGGAAGACGTCGCGGCACACGAATTTGAGGCCGGCATTGCGCAGCAGGGCGCCCGGCAGCAGCCCGCTTTCGCACAATATCTGGAACCCGTTGCAGATACCGAGCACCTGCACACCATCGCCCGCACGCTTCACCACCTCGCGCATGACTGGCGACGTCGATGCCATCGAACCCGCGCGCAGGTAATCGCCGTAGGAAAATCCGCCCGGCACGACGATCAGATCGACCTGGGGGAAATCCGCCTCGCCATGCCACACCATCAGCGGCTCGGCCCCGGCGGACGCCGCCACGGCGACCTGCACGTCGCGGTCGCAGTTCGATCCCGGAAAGACGATGACGGCGGATTTCATGGCGTCATCACTCCGCCAGATCGATGCGGTAATCCTCGATCACCGTGTTGGCCAGCAGCTTGCGGCACATGTCGTCGGCGGCGGCGAGGGCGGCTTTCTCGTCGGTTTCGGCGAGGTCGAGCTCAATGAACTTGCCCTGCCGGACGTCGTTGACGCCGTCGAAGCCGAGCGAGCCGAGCGCATGGCCGATCGCCTTGCCCTGCGGGTCGAGCACGCCGTTCTTGAGGGTGATATGGACTTTGACTTTCATGAGCGGCCCTTGGGGAAGCGTTTCTCGTAACTCTCCGCCGACCGGAAACGCCTGTCCGGCGCTACTGAATCAGGGTCGGCCCCTTAAGATCGCGCGAATCGCCTTCCGGTAAAATACCCAATCGGCGCGCGACCTCCTGATAGGCTTCCTCGACACCGCCCATGTTCTTCAGGAACCGGTCGCGGTCCATGATCTCGTTGGTCGTGATATCCCACAGGCGGCAATTGTCGGGGCTGATTTCGTCGGCCAGGACGATGCGTACATGGTCGTCGTCCCACAGCCGCCCGAATTCGACCGAAAAATCGACCAGCCTGATGCCCTTGGCATGGAACATGCCGGACAGGTAATCGTTGATGCGGAGCGAAAGATGAATGATCTCGTCAAGCTCCTGCGGCGCAGCCCAGCCGAATGCGGTGATGTGCTCCTCGGAGACCAGCGGGCTGCCGAGCTCATCCGCCTTGTAATAAAACTCGATGATGGACCTTGGCAGGGTCGTTCCCTCGGCAATCTGGAACCGGCTGGCGAGGTCGCCCGCGGCGACGTTGTTGACCCGAACGGCGAGCGGAATGATCTCCACTTCGCGGACCAGCTGTTCCCGCATGTTGAGCCGGCGCAGCAGGTGGGTCGGTATGCCGACCTCGCCCAGACGCGTCATCAGGAATTCCGAAATCCGGTTGTTGAGTACGCCCTTGCCCGTGATCGTACCCTTGCGGTCGGAAGCGTAGGCGTCGTCCTTGAAATACTGTACGAGCGTGCCGGGTTCCGGCCCCTCATACATGTCCTTCGCCTTGCCTTCGTAGATTCTCTTGCGGCGAGCCATGGGGCTGCAATCCTCAGAAATGACGCTCCGCCAGCGGCGGCGCGCAGACTTGATATAGCAAGTCGTACCGGCCTGAACAATGGGACAGAATCCGGTTCGGAAAATATCCCGGTTAAACGGTGATCTCGGTAAAGGCCTGCTTTTGCGTGATGTCCCCGTAAAAACGCCAGATCGTGCGCGGAGCGTCCTCAGCCGGGCCCTCCAGCGCGATCAGGCTTGTCGACAGGGTTCCGAATCCCGCTTTCCCGGTGACATACATGGCCTCTCCCGGACCGGCGCCGGTGGCGAACTGGCGGCTGCCCATCAGGGATTCCCATTTCGACCAGTCGCCGGTGTCCGGATCCGGCCTCTGCGCCGCCTCGAAGCTCGGCCGGAAATAGGTGGTGCGCGCGGAGTCTTCGGAATCGAGATCCCAGGCGGTCAGCATCGAAATACCCTCCGGAATCTCATAAATTCTGACGCGATCCGAATTCGGGCCCGTGCTTTTGAGCCAGTAGGCGTCCCGGTTGTCCGCGATAAACAGGTTGAAACTCCGGTACGACGCCGGATCGATGTGCGACAGCGCGTCCGCAGCGGCGACGGCGTCCGAATGGTCTAGCGCCTCAAGCGGCAGTTCGCCCCGCGAGCGGAGCATATCGTCGGGTCCCAGCGAATCCTTGCGGTTAAGGATGCCGGCGACCACGCCTTCATCGTTCATGCCGAGCCATGTTCCGCCGGCCAGCTCGTCGATGCCTGCGACGACATCCGGCCGGTCCGGCCAGTGGCGGGCAGGCGGTTTCCAGGGACGGCTGTTCATCTCGTCGCGGTTAGCCGCGAAGATCAGCGGCCATCGATGGTCCGGCCGGCGTAGAAAGACGACGGTGCACATTTCCGAACCCGGGAATCCTTTGCTGATACCGTTTTGGAGGAGTTTATGGCGGAATTCATGGGGTCGTGCAAAGACTTCCGGAGTTTTGACGGCAATTGATCGGAAAGATGCTTGCGCATCGCGAACAACGGCCTAAATTATGGGCGAGGGCTGGGGAGTGGCGTACCGCCGTGCTATTGGAGAAGATTGTTATGGCCGACAGTTTCAGCGATCGTGAAAAAGGATACGAAGCAAAGTATCAGCACGATCAGGAAATGCTGTTCAAGATCACCGCGCGGCGCAACCGGTTGCTCGGTATGTGGGCGGCGGACAGGATGGGCATGATCGGCGCGGCTGCCGAGAGTTACGCCAAGGACGTAATCGTCTCCGACTTCGAGGAACAGGGCGACGCGGACGTGGTCCGCAAGGTTCTTGGCGATCTGACCGCCAAGGGGATCGATATCGACGAGAAGGGGCTCCGCAAGGAAATGGACCGGCTTGGCGAAGAAGCCCGCGAAGAGATCGAAAACAGCGCCGACTGACTGTTTTCCAGTCCAGCCACTAATTTTCTACAGCTTATTTTTCCCGGGTTATTCTTCCCAGGGCTCGTTCGCAGCGGCTTCTGCGCCGGCGATTTTGCCGGTGATCAGGCATTCGGACAGGTTCGCTCCCGACAGGTAAAGATAGCCGAACGCGCTGCCGCACTCGCCAGCCGTATATAGCCGCGGGATCGCTTCTCCATAGACATTTATGACGCGCTGGCGCGGATCGTGCACCGGCCCGCCCTGCGTGTTGGAAACGACCGGCCAGACCTGTCCGACGTAGTAGGGCGGCGTATCGATCGGCACCATCGTGCCGGCCGGGCGGCCGTGATCGCTGTCTGAGCCCGCGGCGCACAGCGCGTTCCAGCGGTCGAGCGATTCCCGCAGCGTTGCGACATCGGTCTCCGTCACGCGAGCGAGCTCTTCCAGCGTGTCAGCCTTGGTGATGATGCCCATCTCGACCTCTTTCATGTTGTCTTCGCTCCAGGAGAAGCCGAGGCCGGGCTGGTTATAGGTTGGCGCGCCGATCTGATACATGTCGCAGCCGTTCTGGTCGTAGACGAACCAGGACGGGATGCGCGGGAAGGTCTGCGTCACCGTGTCAAAATATTCCATGTGCCGGTGCGACGTGTCCTGCGTATAGGGCGTGCACTCGTTCATGTAGCGCTTGCCGTTCTGGTCCAGCAGGACCCAGCACATCGGCACCGACACTTTGTCTTCTTCCCCCGGGAACCAGTCGGGCAGCCGCTTGACGCGGATCGCGACCGGATAGTCCGGGTCGGGATGCTTGAAGCCGTAGCAACCGTGGTAGTGCCACATGTGCCACAGCTCGGCGCCGAGATCCTGCGCCATTCGGATCCCGTCGCCGGTATTCATGGTCGAGGTCGCGGTCAGAACAGGGGCCTTTTCCCAGTGCTGCTGCTTCATCTCTTCGTTGGCCTCGAACCCGCCAGTTGCGATGACGACGCCGCGCCGCGCCTTGACCGTGGTCGTGTTGCCGTCCTCGTCTTCGAGAACGACACCCTGTACCTCGCGGTCGGCGTTGGCGATCAGGCGTTTGGCGGCGAGGCGATATCGCACCTCGACGTCGCGCGACTCAATGTTGTCCTCGAGCACCCGAAACACACGCCAGCCGTTGGCCGACGGGCGCGCCATGATATGCGGATAGGTCTCTTCCTGGGTTTCGTGACCGGGGACGTGGACGACGTTCGAGTGATAGAAGGTCTCGCAGCCCGGGAACGGGTAGTTGCCCGGCTTATCGACAGACTCCACCGTCGCGTTGCTGACCTTGGCAAGACGCTGAACCTCCGCATCGATGCCGGCAATGCCGTCGGCGAGTACGCGCAGCACGTCGTCCGGCGTGCGGCCGCCGTTTGTTGCCTTCATGTAGGCGAAAGCGGCGTCCGCATCGTGCGCGCCCCGCATCGACCCGCCGGAACAGATCGAAATGCCGCCAGGGTTAGGCGCTTTTTCGGCCAGCAGCACCTTCGCGCCCTCGTCGGCGGCGGTAATCGCGGCCAGCGCGCCGGCGAATCCGTATCCAAGTACGATGACGTCGAATGTTTCGTCGAACTGCTGATTTTCTCCGTTGGCGGTCATTCCGCGATCTCCTGTGACGAGGTTGAACGGGGAAATTTTACCCCATCTGAATTCGGACCGCATCTCCGCTTCCCGGACTTGAGAATTCTCTTGTTTCCATGCCAATCTTTCGATGGACCCGGTCGGGGGATGGCCTCGCGCCGGTTTCTCATGGAGAACAGTATGACCAGAAAATTCGCGCTACTGGCAGGCGTATCCGCGCTCGCCGCGATCGCAGCTGTGCCCGCCGTAAAGGCTGACGCTGTCGCCGATTTCTACAAAGGCAAGAACATTACGCTCATTATCCCGTACAGCGCCGGCGGTATGTACGGCATCAACGGGCGGATCATGTCGCGCTATATCGGCCGCCACATTCCGGGCAAGCCGAATGTTGTCGTGCAGCACATGACCGGCCAGGGCGGCACCAAGGGCGCCAATTATTTCTATAACGCTGCCGCCCAGGACGGGTCGGTGATCGCCGAACTTTCCAAGGATCTGGCGGTCGCCCAGGTACTGCGCCCCGGTCGGGTCAAGTACGACGCACGGAAGATTCATTTCCTGGGCCGTATGCAGCCCTACGCTGCCGTTCTGATGGTCTGGCACACCCAGGGCATTAATACCGTCGAGGACGCCCGCAGGAAGCAGGTTATCGTGGCCAGTTCCGGCAAGTCGTCGCATGACTACATGGAGGCGTCTTTGCTGCGGCATTTCGCCGGGATGAAACTGAAATCCGTGACCGGCTACCGCGGCGCGGCCGGCATGTACAAGGCAATGGAATCGGGCGAGACCCATGCCCGGATCGGCGCCTGGAACAGCCTCAAGGCCGCCAAGCCCGACTGGCTGCGGGACAAGAAAGTCAGCATCGTGCTGCAGACCGGGCTCAAGAAACAGCCCGACCTCCCCAATATCCCGCTGATGCTGGATCTGATGCCGGACGGAGAAGCCAAAAAAATGGCCGAAGTCATGTCGCTTGGCGGTCCCGTCGGCTGGGGGCTGCAGGCCCCGCCGGGGACGCCCGCCGATCGGGTCGCTGCGCTGCGTACGGCGTTCGACAGGATGGTTGTCGACCCTGATTTCCTGGCGGAGATCAAGAAGCGAAATGTCGGCGGCGAAACCGCGACAGGCGCTGAGGTCGAGGGCTATATCAAGCGGACCTTCTCAATCTCGCCTGAACTGGTGAAGAAGATGCAGAAGATCGCCGGTTTCAACTGACCGGCGGATTGTTCTTGAATGCGAGAGGGCGGCGCCGCGGCGCCGCCCTTTTCAGTCCGGGAACCCGCGATCCACGACCTTCCGAACAGGGCGCGCGCCTGCGCCGGGGTTGAACGCTCCCCCCCATCCATGCAAGCCTTTCTGTTCCATAAATTATGGAATTACGCAGATTCGGTTTAGCAGGGAGATGAAAATGAAAAGGATCGCGCCAATTTTTGCAGGGGTTTCGGCTCTTGCCGCCGTTACTGTCGCGCCCATGGCCTCGGCCAGTTCGGTAGCGGATTTCTACAAGGACCGGACCGTTACGCTGATCATTCCGTTCAGCGCCGGCGGCATGTACGGCATCAACGGCCGCATCATGTCGCGCTATATCGGTCGTCACATTCCCGGCAAGCCCAGCGTCGTGGTCCAGCATATGACCGGGCAGGGCGGCACCAAGGCGGCGAACTATTTCTACAACGCCGCCGCCAGGGATGGCGCAATCATCGCCGAGCTGTCGAAGGATGTCGCCGTGGCGCAGGTGCTGCGGCCCAAGCGGGTCAAGTACGACGCCCGCAAGATCAATTTCCTCGGCCGGATGCAGCCCTATGCGGCCGTCCTGATGGTCTGGGGCAAGCTCGGCGTGAACAGCATCGAAGATGCGCGCAAGACCCAGGTGATCGTCGCCAATTCGGGCAAGTCGTCCCATTCCTATATGGAGGCAGCGCTTCTCCGTCACTTCACGGGCATGAAGCTCAAGCTGGTGACCGGATACCGCGGCGCCGCCGGCATGTACAAGGCGATGGAATCGGGCGAGACCCATGCGCGGATCGGCGCCTGGAACAGCCTCAAGGCCGCCAAGCCCGACTGGCTGCGGGACAAGAAGGTTAGCGTCGTCGTGCAGACCGGCCTCACCAAACAGCCGGATCTTCCCAACGTTCCGCTCATGCTCGATCTGATGCCCAACGCCGAAGCCAGGAAGATGGCAGAGGTCATGTCGCTGGGCGGTCCGGTCGGCTGGGGCCTGTCGGCGCCTCCGGGCGTGCCGCAGGCGCGCGTTGCCGCGTTGCGCGCCGCCTTCGACAAGATGGTCGTCGATCCCGATTTCCTTGCTGAAATCAAGAAGCGCGGCGTTGGCGGCAAGACCGCAACCGGCGCCGAGGTCCAGGGCTATATCAACCAGACCTTCGATGTGCCGGCCGACCTGATCAAGAAGATGCAGAAGATCGCCGGCTTTAAAAGCTGAACGGGCTTCTATCCATAAACAAAGGGCGGCGCCGCGGCGCCGCCCTTTTTCTTTTGATGCGCGCTTTTGGTTACTTCGCGCCGACCGCCTTGCGGGCGAGGGCGACGATTTCCTTCGGCGTGTTCAGAAGGTTTTCGAGAACCGGCTCAAGCGACTGACCGGTCGCCGGGTCGATCTCGATATGGCGCGCCTTTGCGGTGCTCAGGAATTCCGGATCCTTGACCGCCTTGTCGAACGAGGCACGCAGCCCGTCGAGCAGGTGTTTCGGGAATTTCGGCGGAACAGAAATGGACCGGCCGAACGGCGCCGCAGCGGAGGTGATGTCGAGCACTGCCTTGGTCCTGGCATCCTTGGCGTAGTCGCGCATCAGCGGCACGTTGGGAAGGTCCCTGGCTTTGGTCATGCCGACCTGGACGATCGGGACATATTTCCCTTCCTGGATCATCTTGAACTTGCGGGCCTTGATGCTGATCCAGGACGTCATCGTCGCCTCGACCTCGCCCTGTTCTACGGCCAGAGCGACCTTGCCGGTGCTCTTGTAGCCAATGACCCGCTTGAACTTGGTGCCCACGAAAGTGTTCATTAGCGCCGTGTTCAGCCCGCCCTGCGCCAGCGGGCCGGTGAGGCCGATGACGAGTTCGTCTTTAAACAGGTCGTCGAATTTTTTTACTTTGGCTGTATGCCAGGCCATGACGACCGGGTTGGCGGGAACCATGACGCCGACCCATTTGAAGTTACGGGCGTCGTACTTGACCTTGTTGGGCCGCAGGAGCTGGGCCACCGCGACATAGTCGGAAATCATCTGGACGGTGGAGCCGTCGCGCGGGCCGGCATTGTACATGTAATTGGCGGCCTTCAGCCCGCCGCCGCCCGGCATGAACTGGCAGACGACGTTGGGGTTGCCCGGCGTGTACTTGGCCAGGTATTTGACGATCTGGCGGCAATAGACCGCATAGCCGCCGCCCGGGCCGTAGCCGACGACGATCTTGAGCTGCTTGCCCTTGTAGAATTCCTCGACGGCATCGGCCGACGCGCCTGTCGTCGTGGCGCCGAACGCCAGCGCCGCCGCGCCGAGACCGATCATGTGTTTTGCAATACGGTTCATGTTTGTGTCCTTTCAGATGAGGTAAGCCCGACCGTTCGCCCGGCCGGATGGCGAGAAAAAACCACGGAAACCGCCATGCGGCAAGCGAAAGCTGGCGTCAGGATTCGCCGAAGACGCGCTCGAAAATCCGGTCGACGTTCTTCGTGTGATAGCCGAGATCGAACATTTCGGTCAGCGTGGCGTCGTCGATCTGTGCGGAGACTTCCGGGTCCGCTTTCAGTCCGCTCAGGAAATCGGCGCCCTCTTCCCAGACTTTCATGGCGTTGCGCTGAACCGCGGCGTATGAGGCCTCGCGGCTCATACCTGCCTGGGTAAGCGCCAGCAGCACGCGCTGCGAGAACACCAGCCCGCCGAGCGAGTCCAGATTGCGCTGCATCATGTCGGGATAGACCAGCAGCTTTTCGATCACGCCGGTCATGCGGGCCAGGGCGAAATCGAGCGTTACCGTCGCGTCAGGGCCGATCATGCGCTCGACCGAGCTATGAGAGATGTCGCGCTCGTGCCACAGCGCCACGTTCTCCATCGCCGGGGTAACGGCGGCGCGGACGATCCGGGCCAGGCCTGTGATGTTTTCGGTCAGCACCGGGTTGCGCTTGTGCGGCATCGCCGACGAGCCCTTCTGGCCAGGCGAGAAATACTCTTCCGCCTCGCGCAGCTCCGTGCGCTGCATGTGGCGGATTTCCACCGCCAGTCGTTCCAGTGAGCTGGCGACCACGCCCAGCGTGGCGAAAAACGCCGCATGCCGGTCGCGGGGGATGACCTGGGTCGAGACCGGTTCCGGTGTGAGCCCCATCTTTGCCGCGACATGTTCCTCGACACGCGGATCGATATTGGCGAACGTGCCGACCGCGCCGGAGATCGCGCAGGTTGCGATTTCCGCCCGCGCGGCTTCCAGACGTTCCCGGTTGCGGGCGAACTCGGCGTAATGGCCGGCCAGTTTGACGCCGAATGTCGTCGGCTCCGCGTGAATGCCGTGGCTGCGTCCGATGCAGATCGTGTCCTTGTGTTCCAGCGCGCGTTTCTTCAGCGCTGCCAGTAACGCATCGACGTCTTCCAGCAGGATATCGGCGGCCTGGGACAGCTGGACCGCGAGGCAGGTATCCAGCACGTCGGACGAGGTCATGCCCTGATGCACGAAGCGGGCCTCGTCGCCCACATGCTCTGCGAGGTTGGTCAGGAAGGCGATGACGTCATGCTTGGTCTCGCGTTCGATCTCGTCGATCCGGTCGATCTCCCACTTGCCGCGATCCCAGACGGCTTTCGCGGCGTCCTTCGGGATCACGCCCAGCTCGGCCTGCGCGTCACAGGCATGGGCCTCGATCTCGAACCAGATGCGGAATTTGTTCTCGGGTTCCCAGATGGCGACCATCGGGGCGCGGGCATAGCGGGGAATCATCGGAAAATCGGTCCATCCATATATAATTGTCGGTCGCGGTTTAGCAGGATCGGCGTATTGTGGGTAGGGGAGCGACCGAATCGGAGACAAGACCATTTCCTACGACCCGAAGACAATCCGGCTGCTGACGTTTCACGACGCCGTTGCGGCCTTTCGAAGCGGCACGAAATCGCCGCGTGACTATCTGGAGCGTTGCATCGAGACCATCGAGGCCCGCGAGCCCGAAATCCGGGCCTTTGCCGCAATCGATCTGGAAGCGGCGCGCACGATGGCGGATGAGGCGTCGGCGCGATATCGCGATGGAGCGCCGCTGTCGGCGGTGGACGGGATGCCGGTGGGCATCAAGGACCTGTTCCGCACCAGCGATCTCCCAACCGGACTCGGCAGTCCGCTTTACGAGGACAGGACGCATTATCTCGATTCCGCGCATGTCTGGGCGCTACGCCGAGGCGGCGCGGTCATCGTCGGCAAGACAACCGTGCCGGAACTCGGATCCGGCACGCCGCCGCCGACACGAAACCCGTTCGATCCCGAGCGCACGGCAGGCGCATCGTCGAGCGGGTCGGCCGCGGCGGTCGGCGCCGCCATGCTGCCGGTTGCGACCGCGAGTCAGGGCAGGGGGTCGATTCTGCGGCCGGCAAGTTTTTGCGCAAATGTCGCGCTGAAACCGACCTTCGGCGCGCTGCATTGCGGAGGGCTGATGTGGCGCTCACCGTCCTACGGCGTGCTTGGGGTCCATGCTGGCGGCATTGAGGATTGCTGGATCACGGCGCACCACATCGCGGCGACGGTAGGTGGCGATCCCGGCTATCCAGGCCTGTTCGGCCCGCCGGAGATGGAAGACGCCGTGAAACCGTCCCGTCTCGTACGGCTGGAGACCGCCGGTTGGCGGAACGCCCAGCCGCTGGCGAAGGACCGGTTCGAGACCTGGCTGGAAAGCCTGCAATCCGAAGGCGTCGAAATCGTCGGGCGGAAAGACGAACCGGCGGTGGAGAAGTTCGAGGAGGCGCTGGCGACGATCCCCGATTTCCGCTCCGCGCTTGCCGCCTGGGAGATCAAGTGGCCGGCTGTCGCCATCGTCGAGAAGGAAGGAAACGGCGTTTCCGCCGATCTCGCCAAACGGCTGGGGGAAGCGGATTCCATCGGGCTCGACGATTACCGCCGTGCGCTTGCCGCGCTTGGCGGGCTCAGACGCGATTTCGCCCGGTTCGAGGATTACGCCGACGGGTTCGTTACGCTCTGTGCGCCGACAGCGCCGCCCTATTACCCCGACACCGGCGATTCGGTGTTCGGCGACGTCTCGTCCTGCCTCGGCGCCCCGGCCTGGAGCCTGCCGCTCCTGGAAGACCGCGCCCTGCCGATGGGCGTGCAGCTCATGGGGATGCCGCACCGGGATTACGAGATGGGGCGGATCGGGCGCTGGATGCTGGGGCGGTGAAGGAGCTGACGAATTTTTAGTCGGTTCCGCTGACGCCCTCGATAAAGGCATGCAGCAATGCGTTGAATGCCCTCGGGTGTTCCCGGTAGCTGAAATGTCCCGCCTCGTTGATCACGGAGAACTGCGCCCGCCGTTCGCGAGCCGCGATCAGGTCGAACAGGGCGCGCCCCATATCAACCGGCGCCGTCGGGTCGTTATAGCCCCAGATCAGTTGCGTTGGGCGGTTGATCCCGGTGTCGCGGAGCCAGGCGAACATGTCCATCTTGTCGCGCGCGAGCCCTGGCATGAACCGGGTCGTACGGAGACCTTCCACCGCCATCTTTGTCCACGCCTCTATGTAAGCCGGTCTTTCTGCGATCTCGACCATCGCATTGATCCAGTCATCGGATACGTGCGCCGGACTGTAGGAGTAATGTTCGGCGATCCAGCGTTGCGTTTCCGCAGAGCGAGGCTCTCCCGGTGGATTGGCCAGCACGATCTCGTTGAGCCCGATACCCGGCGCTCCCGAATTGCTGTCGATGATCGTGCAGGTGGCGACCAGATCCGGGCGTTTCTGGGTCATCCGGCAAACGAGGTATCCGCCCCGCGAATGTCCCGCGACGTGCACGTTCTTCAGCCCGAGTTCGTCCATCGTCTTGCAGGCATGCCGGACGGTTGCGGCCATCGTGTAGTCTTCATCGGATTTAGGGCAGTCGGAATAGCCCTGACCGATCTTGTCGATGGCGAATACATGGTACCTTTCCGCCAGGGCATCGAAATTGAGTGACCAGTCGAGGGCCGAGTCTGCGAGTTCTCCCGACCCGAAATTGCCGCCATGAAACAGGACGAGGATCGGACCCGATCCCCTCTCGTAATAGGCGGTTTCGATTCCGCCGACATCGATGGATTTCCGAAATTCCTGCATTGAGCCGTCCCCCCGGTCGCTATGGTCACGGTTCCTATTCTTTCCGGTATTTCCCTGTCGTACAATGGCCGCTCCGGCGACGGTCAACGATTCGACCGCGACGGATTACAAAAGAAATGCAGTTCGCTATCCGCTGAACCAGAGGCCGAGTTTCATGACCGACCCCGCAGAGATCGCCGCCGCCTGCCTGACGGATGCACGGTTCGACGAGCTGCCGGATTTCTATCAGGGCAAGGTGCGCGATTCCTATGACCTGCCGGACGGGCGCCGCGTGATGGTCGCGACCGACCGGCAGTCGGCGTTCGACAAGGTGCTGGCGGCGGTGCCGTTCAAGGGGCAGGTGCTGAACGAGACGGCGCGCTTCTGGTTCGAGCAGACAGTGGATATCTGCCCCAACCATGTGATCGACTATCCCGACCCGAATGTCGTCGTCGCACGCCGGCTCGATATGCTGCCGGTCGAAATGGTCGTGCGGGACTACATTACAGGTTCCACCGATACCTCGATCTGGCCGATGTATGCGCGCGGCGAGCGCACGCTCTATGGCCTTGAGTTCCCGGACGGGCTGATCAAGAACGCCAGGCTGCCCGAAACGATCCTGACGCCCACCACGAAGGCGGCGCATGGCGAGCACGATGAACCGATCACGCCGGCGGAAATCGTCGGGCGCGGCCTGCTCAGCCAGGAACGCTGGGACGAGCTGGCCCGTATCAGCCTCGCCCTGTTTGCGCGCGGGCGGGAGATCGCAGCAAAGAACGGGCTGATCCTGGTCGATACAAAGTACGAGTTCGGGGTGGATAAGGAAGGCCGGATTACTCTGGCCGACGAGGTACACACGCCTGATTCCAGCCGCTACTGGATCGCTTCCAGCTATGCAGAGCGGCATGCGCGCGGAGAAGAACCGGAGAGCCTCGACAAGGAGTTCCTGAGGCTCTGGGTTGCCGCGCGCTGTGATCCCTACAAGGATCCCATTCCCGACATTCCGCCGGAAACGCTGATCGAATTCAGCAACCGCTATATCCACCTGTTCGAGCAGGTCACCGGTAAGACGTTTGAAAAACCCCCAACGGACCGCCCGGTCCGCGAGCGCGTGCGGGAAAACCTTGCGAAGGCGTTCCCGGAGTATTTTGCCGCGGGCTGATCCGGTTCATACCTCCGGCATGCGGGCGACGATGTGGAAGATGTGCCAGTGCTTCTCGGTTCCGCGCGGGGTCGTGCTGTCGTCCTCTTCCTCGCGAAAATATTCGACATCGAGCGTGTTCAGCATTGCCTCCACGCCGTCGCGGGTGAAAAACGTCATGCCCGGTCGGCCCACCCAGCTGTCCCGGTCGCCGTAAAGCTGGCAGCTCACACGTCCGCCCGGCATCAGTGACGACAGAATTCTGTCCCACAGGTCGGGGAAATCGGCGGGCTCAACGAGCGGCAACGCGAAGGATGAGTTAACCAGCATCCGTTCCGGCAGCTCGACCGTTTCGAACCGCGCGGTCGCCGTTTCGAGTTGCTCGTCGTTCTGCAGGTGTTCGCGGACTTCCCGCCGTTCGCGCAGCCCGTCCAGCGCATCCTGCTCGGCATCGATGGCGAGCACCTGCCAGCCCCGCCGGATGATTTCCACCGTGTCCCGCCCGTTGCCGCAACCGAGATCGGCGGCGAGTTTTCGTTCCGGCGCAATATTCTCCTCATCAAACCGGTCGAGCGCATAGATCAGCGTGTCGCGCGGCGGCCGGGCGCCTGTCTTTGCGTAATAGTCCCGCCAGCTTCCGGCGGCTGAATCCGGATCGGTCACGGCCTTTTCTTTCCTTCTGCGTCCACGCCATCGATCAGGATGAACGCCACGCGGCATAACTTGTCGTATCGGTTGCGCCAGGCGTGATTGGTGCCGCGCTGGATGACGACGTCGCCGGCCTTAAGGTGGACATCCTCGTCGTCCAGCAGCATGTCGATCTCGCCTTCCAGCACGATGGCGTAATCGACAGTGTCGGTTCTGTGCATAAATGGGTGACGGGCACCTTCGACAACCCTGTGGGACGCTCCCATGATCGCGAAGGCAGCCTTGGGATCGGCCTTGGCCATGAAGTCCGGGTCTTCGGGCGGAAACTCGTTGATCCGAAAATTGGTGCCGTTCGGCACCGGCTCGGTATTGAATTTCGCATCCGCTTCGTCCCGGTCGCCATCGTAACAGGCCGGCATGTCGGTGGTACGCCAGAGATTGGTGCGCCCACCCGGCCGCAGTTCCGTGACGATCACGTTTTCCGCCGGGGCATCGCTGACGACGATAGCCTTCCCGTTCTCGTCGTGACCTGTCACAACGCGTCTGATCGGTTTAACCATAATGTTCTCCCAGAATTCGATGCTTCCGAAATTGTCCGGTCGTCCTGCCCAATGAATGCTTCTCCACTATACGATACCGTAGGGTCGATGAATCCGGCGGCAGTTTGTTATTTTTACCTTTTGCCTTAAGTACGTTATCGGTCGCGATCATTTTCAGTGCTAGTCCCTGGAACCGGCGTTCGTGTTCGAGTTCACTTATTCAGAGGCCGTGGCGATCCTCCAGGTCATTATGATCGACCTGGTTCTCGCTGGCGATAATGCCATCGTTGTCGGCATGGCGGCGGCGACCGTGGCGCGCGAACTGCGCCGCAAGGTGATTTTCTACGGCATTCTGCTGGCGGTCGTCCTGCGCATTACATTCGCCGCGGTGACGATGGAGCTGCTCGGAATCATCGGGCTGACCTTTGCCGGCGGCATTCTGCTCCTCTGGGTCTGCTGGAAGCTTTGGCGCGATCTGACCGGGCAAGACGAGGAAGACGCGGGCGCCGACCTTCTGGATGAAGCCAGTTCGGCCGACGCGATCGAGAATGGCGCCGAGGCCGGCGCAAAAGTGCCCGAAAAGACCCTCACGCAGGCGGTCGTCCAGGTCGCGATCGCCGATATTTCCATGTCGCTCGACAATGTCCTCGCCGTCGCCGGCGCTGCGGACGAGCATACGAATGCGCTGGTCATCGGACTGGCCCTTTCGGTGATCCTCATGGGGATCGGTGCGACCCTGATCGCCCGGCTGCTCGCCGATCATAAATGGATCGGCTATGTCGGGCTTGCCCTGATCGGTTATATCGCCCTGTCCATGATCTACAGCGGCGGCATGGAGATAATGTCGGTGGCGGGGATCTAGGCTTCTGTTGTTATCGGCTACAGCAGCCCCTTCGCCCGGAAACTCAGCGTGCCGGTGCGCGAAACGATTACATGATCGTGCAGAGTAACGCCGATCTTCACGCCGGCCTCCTGGATCGTTTTCGTCATCTCGATATCGGCGCGCGACGGATCGGGATTTCCTGATGGGTGGTTGTGAACCAGGATGATTGCGCTCGCCCCCAGCTCCAGCGCTCGTCGCATGACTTCGCGCGGGTAAACGGGGGTGTGGTTGACGGTGCCTTCCTGTTGATCCTCGTCCTGAATCAGGCGGTTCTTTACGTCGAGAAAGAGGACGCGAAACCGTTCCGTATCGCGATGCGCCATCCCGATCATCAGATAGTCCTGAAGCGCTTCCCATGACGACAGGAGCGGTTTTCCCATGACTTCCTGGCGCGCCATTCGTTCGGCGGCATCGGCGACGGCGCGCAGCATGACGGCGCCAGTCTCGCCGATTCCGTTGACCTGCATCAGCGCTGCAGGATCGGCCCGCAGGACCGCGCCGTAACTGCCGAATCGCTCCAGCAGCGCGTAGGCGACGGGTTTGGTGTCGCGCCGGGGAAGCGCCTGGAACAGAAGCAGCTCCAGCATTTCGTGGTCGCCGAGCGCGCCCGGGCCCGCTTCGAGGAAGCGTTTGCGGAGCCTGTCTCGGTGGCCATGATGCGGGGCGGGTTTCTGCTCGGTCATGCGGGCATCCATGTCATACCGCGCAATCCTGCCGGGAAATTTTCCGGTTGTCAGTCGCTGTAAGGCGGACAGTGCAGACCGGCGGGAGAAACGGTGAAGTTTTCGTACCCGTCGGCGGTGACGCCGATCGAATGCTCGAACTGCGCCGACAGGGACCGGTCCTTGGTCACTGCGGTCCAGCCGTCGGCGAGAATTTTGGTTTCGTATCGGCCGGCGTTGATCATCGGTTCGATGGTGAAGAACATGCCTTCGCGCAGCTCGGGACCGGTTCCCGGTTCGCCGTAATGCAGGATGCTGGGCGGGGCATGGAAAATCCGCCCCAGCCCGTGGCCGCAGAAATCGCGTACGACCGAAAAGCGCTGCTTTTCCACGAAGCTCTGGATCGCATAACCGATATCTCCGACGGTCGCGCCGGGCCGCACCACATCAATGCCGCGCATCAGCGCTTCGTAGGTGACATCAATCAGGCGCGTCGCTTTTACACCGACCTTGCCGACCGGAAACATTCGGCTGGTATCGCCGTGCCAGCCGTCGAGGATAACGGTGATGTCGATATTCACGATATCGCCGTCGCGCAAGATTTTTTCGCCGGGAATACCGTGGCACACCACGTGATTGATCGAGGTGCAGATCGATTTCGGGAAACCGCGATAGTTGAGCGGCGCCGGGATCGCACCGTGCTCGACGATGAAATCGTGGCACAGCGTATCCAGCTCGCCAGTCGAGACGCCGGGAACGACATGCGGGGCGATAAAGTCGAGAACCTCTGCGGCCAGTTTCCCGGCTTTGCGCATGCCCTCGTAATCTTCGGCTTTGTGAATGGTGATCAACGATATTTCCGAGTGGTTGTTGCCTCTAACCGGCGGAGCGCCGGTGGAAAATCCCGAGTGGAATGCCATGAATGCGGCGTTTCGGCAAGGTAATAGACCCTACGAAATAACCAGACCCGGGCAATAGCCGCTGCCTCCGGCAACATTCTTGCAATGGATTGCGTCAGCGCTATAGTCGCTTTCACACGAAATCGTGACTGTTATTCACGACAGACTCAACGGAACTTGAGTTTCCGGCAAGCGGGGGTGTGCCTTGCGCGAAGGCAAGCGCGGATTGCGAAGCATTTTTCCGACCGTTCTGATGGAATGACGGCTGGATGACATTGCGTCTCATAACGAACGCATACGGGAAATCGTTCTGGAGCGCGAGGCGCGCGAGGCAGGCGTAACGGCCAGCAATGTAGGCGGCTGGCATTCTTCCGCCGACCTGATGGACTGGGATTTCCCGGAAATACAGCAGCTGTGCGAAGCGTTTCTGCTTGCCGGACAGGATATGACGGCAGCCATGCTGCCAGCGGGCATGACCGGCCGGGTCAAGGTCAGGTTTCATGGGGGCGTTTGGGCCAATGTCCTGAGGGACGGCGGCTACAACCGCATCCATAACCATCCCGGTTCGGTATGGTCGGGGTGTTAATACGTTTCCGTTGGCAGGGCGACGGCCGAGCCCGCCCATAACGGCTGGATCGAGTTTCAGGATCCCCGGCCAGGAAACATTCATGGGGGCAAGGAGCCCGTTGAACCCCGTGAGGGAACGATCCTCATATTCCCCGGCTGGCTAAACCATTTCGTCAATCCGTTCAGGGGAGAGGGAGAACGTATTTCGATCGCCTTCAACCTGGATGCGGAGTTCGTCCCCGACGGGGTTGCCTGAAACCGGTCAGTTTTCCGCCCGGTCCGCCGCATAGCGGTCTTCCAGCGCGTCGAGCGTTTCGATCCCCATCAGCGCATTGAGATCCTTGAACGGCATCAGCAGGTCTGGCCGCGATACAGGCTCGTCGCCGGCCAGCATTTCCTGAAACGCGTCCATCGCGTTCGCCATGCCGCGCATCGCACCGGTAGACAGAAGCCGCGGATAGCTGACCATGGCGACGCCGATTTCCTGCAGCCTCTTCGGGTGGATCAGCGGCGTCGTGCCGCGGAACAGCAGGCCGAGCCCCATATTGACCGATAGCGGCTTCGGCACTGACTTCGCGACCGCGATAATGTCCTCTTCCGACATCAGCGCGTCGGCGAACAGGACGTCGGCGCCCGCTTCGGCATACAGGTTCAGCCGGTCGATGGCCTCCTGCAGCCCGATGGGACCGGCTGCATCGGTGCGCGCCTTGATGACGAAACCGGGATCGCGCCTCGCGTCGACCGCCGCTTTTACCTTGTCCACCATCTCGTCCGCCGGGATGACGGACTTGCCCTGAAGGTGCCCGCAGCGCTTGGGCCAGACCTGATCCTCGATCATTACAGCCGCGAGTCCCGCGGATTCGAACCCGCGCACCACGAAATGCACGTTCACCGCGTTGCCGTAGCCGGTATCCGCATCGCCCTGGAGCAGCAGGTCGTCGGAACATTCGGCGAGCGCCCGGCACACCCGCACGTTTTCCTCGTACCCCATGATTCCCTTGTCGGCCCAGCCGAGGTGGCATTCCGATACGCCGGCGCCGGACACGACCGCGGTGCGGAACCCGCTCTGCGCCGCCAGGCGCGCGCTGTAGCCGTCATACACGCCCGGACAGATCAGAATTTCGTCCGCCTCGATCAGTTTGCGCAATTCATGTCCCTTGCTCATCGCGTCCTCGATTCCTTCGTTTCGGTTTTTCATTCCTTATCATAGCGTTAGGCGCCCATTTTTTGCGACGGAATGCTATGGCTGCAATCGTGTTTCTTGGTTATAAAAGTTCCATCCTACTTCCGGTTACAATCCATGACTGACGACAATACCGTTACGGCGTGCCTTCTGCTGATCGGCAATGAAATCCTTTCCGGTCGCACACAGGACAAAAACCTCGCCTTTATCGCCAAGGGGCTCAACGATATGGGGATCCAGCTTCGCGCGGCCCATGTCATTCCCGATATTCGCGATACCATCATCGAACACATCAATCGTGCGCGGGCCGAGTTCGATTATGTGTTCACCACCGGCGGCATCGGCCCGACGCATGACGACATCACCACGGAATGCGTCGCCGAAGCATTCGGCGTGGGGCTGTTCCGCGATCCCGATACCGTCCGTCTGATGACGGAACGGGTCGAGGCGCGCGGCGAGGAGATGAACGAGGCCCGGCTTCGCATGGCGACCTTCCCGCAGGGCGCCGTTCTGCTGAAAAATGTGATCAGTGTCGCTCCGGGCTACAAGATGAAGAACGTCTTCGTCATGGCTGGCGTGCCGCGCATCATGCAGGCCATGTTCGGCGAGGCGAAGCAGCATCTGACAGGCGGGAAAAAGGTGAAGTCGCGGGGGCTCGCCATCGATCTGGGCGAGGGCACCATCGCCGACATGCTGGCCGGCGTGCAGGCGCGTTACCGGGATATCGATATCGGCTCCTATCCGCAGATGCGCGAAGGCGTCGGATTCAGGGTTTCCATCGTGCTGCGCGGAACTGACGAGGACCGGCTGGAGCGCGCCCATGCCGACGTGATGCAGGGCATGCGCGACCTCGGCGGCAACCCGGTGGTGGAAGACCCCGAAAAGGCGCAGAGCACCGCGGAACCGGAGCCCAAATCCGCGTGAAGCGGAGGATGGCGGCGTAACGGATGGCGGTATCGTCCAGCCTGCAACGCATTGGCGCCGCGCTCTGGCACCGAAATTTCGGCTGGTATATCTGGGGATCGTCCGTCGCCCTGATCGGAATCTGGGCGCAGCGTCTCACGGTTGGCTGGCTGGCGTGGGAACTGACCGAATCCGGATTCTGGCTCGGCTTTGTCGTTTTCGCCGACCTGTTCCCCACCGTGATCCTGACGCCGTTCGCCGGCGTCATGGCAGACCGGGTGAACCGTCACAGGATGATGTTCACGACTCAGTCGCTCGGGATGCTGCAGGCCTTTACGCTGGCGGCGCTGGCGATGACCGGCAACATCACCATCTGGGTACTGGTCGGGGCGAATTTCTTCATAGGCTGCGTCTGGGCGTTCAACACGGCGGCGCGGCTTTCCATGGTTCCCAACCTGATGGAGCCGGAGATCGTGCCGGCGGGAATCTCGATGGATTCGGCGATGTTCAACATCGCCCGCTTTATCGGTCCCGCCATCGCGGGGTTCCTGTTTGCGGCCTACGGCGCGGGCATGTCGTTCCTGATCAACGGCGTCACCTTTTTGGTGTTTCTCGCCTGCCTGCTGAGAGTGCGGATGATCCGCGACGAGCGCAGCGGGAGGCGCGGCAGCGGTAACCTGCTGATGCAGGCGACCGAGGGCATGCGGCATGCCGCTAATCACGACGGTCTTGGGCCCGTTCTGATCCTGGTGACCGCCATTGCAGTGGGGGTCAAGCCGCTGCTCGAGCTGTTGCCGGGCGTCACGGGCGAAGTCTATGCCGGAGGAGCGACCGATCTCGGCTGGCTGATGTCGTCGTCGGCGGCCGGCGCGACGGCGGCGTCGTTCTGGCTGGCGCAGCGCCCGTCCGCAGTCGGGCTGACCCGCATCCTGTTTACCGTCCTGGCGCTTGGCGGGCTCGGCGCGTTCGGGTTTCTGGTAACCACCCATTACGCGTTCGGCCTGGTCGTCGCGGTCTTCATGGGGGCGATCATCGTGATCGGCGGGACCGGGACGCAGGTCCTGATGCAGAACGCGGTCGAGGGCGCGATGCGCGGCCGGGTGATGAGCCTTTACGGCATGATCTTTCGCGGCGGACCCGCGCTGGGGGCGCTCGCGATCGGCTCGGCAGCCGAATTCGTCGGATTTCCCGCCGCGCTGGCGGGAGGAGGCTGTATCTGCCTGGTCGCCTGGGTCTGGCTGCGGCCACGGCGGGCGAAGATGATCCCGGCGCTCGAAGCCGGCCGGCTGGGCAAATAGGCCTGGTGCGGTATTGTATTGACGGTACCAGCCCGCTCCCCCACCCGGCCACCCACGAGAGTATCCTGATGGGTGGCCGGGTGGGGGAGCGGCCCCAGTCGTCCGATGCGCGATTCCGCGTAAGCGGATCATGATTTAGGCATTATTTCATGGCGAGTTCGGCTTCCTTCAGCAATGTCATCGACGCGTGGAAACAGCGGAATTTCGCCTGGTATATGGGCGGCGCGACAGTATCGCTGGTCGGGCTGTGGGCGCAGCGCATCGCGGTCGGCTGGCTCGCCTGGGATCTGACCCATTCGGAACTCTGGCTCGGGCTGATCGCCTTTGCCGATCTGTTCCCCACCGTTGTCATTACGCCCATCGCCGGCGTGCTGGCGGATCGCGGCGACCGTCTCGCCATGTCGCGCATCAGCCAGGCTCTGGCGGGGCTGGTGTCGTTCGTCCTCGCCGCCCTGTTCTATGCCGGAATGCTCAATATCTGGGTACTGTTTGCGCTCTCGGTGATGCTGGGGATCATCATGGCGTTCACCACGGCGGCGCGGCTCGCGCTGGTGCCTGTCCTGATGGAACCGCAATATGTGCCGGCTGCGCTCGCGAACGATTCCGCCATCTTCAACGCCTGCCGCGTGGTGGGACCGATGATTGCCGCCTCGATTATCGCGCTTAGCGATGTAGGCGGCGCGTTCATCATCTGCGGCCTGTGTTTCGCCGTCTTCGTTGCCTGTCTGCTGAAGGTGCGGATCCTGCGGGTAGAGACCTCGAAACGCTCCCGCGACCACGTATTGCGCCAGACCTATGACGGGATGCGCTATGCCGCCGCGCATCCCGGGATCGGCCCGATCATGCTGGTGCTGACCTCCGTGGCGGTCGGCGTGAAGCCGTTTCTCGAAATGCTGCCGGCGCTGTCGGACGAGGTGTTCAAAGCCGGTGTCGACGGGTTTGCCGCGCTGGCGGCTGCAGGCGGCTGCGGCGCGGTCGTGGCGGCGGTCTGGATCGCGGCGCGCGGCACGGCGCAGGGGCTGACCCGCATCACGCTGTCGTCGATGGCGATCGGCTGCTGCGGCATCGCGCTGGTCTCGGCGACCGACATTTTCTGGGTCGGTCTGACCGGCGTCGCCATTGCCGGCGCGGCGGTGACGATCAGCGGCACCGGCTGTCAGACGCTGATGCAGAACGCGGTCGACGGCAGTATTCGGGGGCGGGTGATGAGCCTCTACGGCGTTCTCCACCGGGGCTCGCCCGCGCTTGGCGCGCTGGCGGTCGGTGGGCTTGCGGAGATCTTCGGCCTGAGGATCGCCATCATCGCCGTCGCCGGGCTGTTCTGCCTTGGCGGGCTCGTCCTCACCCTGCCGCGCTTCCGCACCATGAGGCCGGCGCTCGAAAATCCCCCCAGGTAGCGGAGGCAGCGGAACATGGCCGGATGGCGCACCGCCTCGCCCGCGATCGAAGTCTGCCTGCAATGGGATTACGGGCTCTACACGCTCGGCAGCATAATCTCGCTGTTCGGCATGTGGGCGCACAGGCTGGCCGCGGCCTGGCTCGCCTGGCAACTGACCGGATCGAGCTTCTGGGTCGGCGCCGTGGCGTTCTGCGATCTTGCGCCCACCATCGTGCTGACGGCCTATGCCGGCGTCATCGCCGACCGATACGACCGCCGCATCATCACGATCATCAGCCAGTCGCTCGGCATGGTGCAGGCGCTGGCGCTCGGCTGGCTGGTGATGGCAGGGCACATGACCGAGCCCGACGATATCTGGTGGCTGGTCGGGCTGACCCTGTTTCTCGGCACGGTATGGTCGTTCAACACAGCGGCCAGGCTCGCCATGGTGCCCAACCTGGTCGAACGGCGTTTCATGCCGCCGGCCATCGCGGTCAACTCGATCATCTATAATCTCGCCCGCATCGCCGGGCCGGGGATTGCCGGCGTCATCATGGCGACATGGGGCGTGGGCGAGGCGTTCCTGTTCAACGGGCTGACCTATATCGGCTTCATTGCGACGCTGCTGATGATCCGCCAGATCCGGACCGAGGAAAGCCGCAAGGGCAGGGGAAGTGCACTGCGCCAGTCGTTCGACGGGCTGGCCTATGCCAGGCGTCACAAGGGCATAGGACCGTTGCTGGTGATGCTGGTGGCGTTCGCGGCCGGCGGCAAGGCTCTGCTCGAACTGCTGCCTGAATTCGCCGACGAAATTTTCGCGCGCGGCGCGCAGGGGCTGGCGGAGCTGACCGCGGCCGCGGGGATCGGCGCAGTTTTCGCGGCGGTCTGGCTTGCCAACCGGAGGCATGTGACGGGGCTGACGAAAGCGGTCGCCGCCTCGACGCTCGCCATCGGTATCGCTGTCGCTGCATTCGTCGCAACCGACTGGTTTCCCTTCGCGCTGGCCAGCATCGCGCTGCTGGGCGCGGCGGGGGTAATCGGCGCAACGGGCACCCAGACGCTGATGCAGCATTCGGTCGATGGCGGCATGCGCGGCCGGGTGATGAGCTTTTACGGCGTGATCCACCGGGGCGGCCCGGCGGTCGGCGCGCTGGCGATGGGGGCGCTGGCCGATCTGGTCTCGATCCGCGTCGCGACGGCGACGGGCGCGGCGATCTGCATCGTCGCCTGGGTCTGGTTCGTGCGGCGGCAGGAATCGGTCGCCGAGGCGGTCGAGGCCCCGCCGGATGAAGGAGAGAACGGAAGGGACGCGTAACCGTCGATTGTATGAGGAACGCTCCGGCGCTAGGATTTTGGTTCTGAGACCGTAGAAGGAGACGCCTCATGTGCCGCACCCATTCCTACGAAGAACTCGCGACCATCATGGACAACCTGTCGGGCCTGTTCACCTGGAAGCGCCGCCGGATGCTCGCCGCCTCCGCCGATATCATCCGCACCCCGTCGCGGGGCCTGCGCCACCCGGCGCTCGACGATTTGCCGGGCAGTGCACCGGAACCAGAGCTCGCGCTCGGGCTGGCACCCCGTTCTATTGGCGACGCTGCGACGTAGACTCGCCATTCCGGCAATTCCAACATCCTTGAATTTGGTCTAGGGTCTGCCCGCGCCGGTCAAGTGCCCGCTTGGCGGAATTGGTAGACGCAACGGACTTAAAATCCGTTGTCCGAAAGGGCGTGCCGGTTCGAGTCCGGCAGCGGGCACCATTTCGGGGTTAATAGTCTGAAAAGAAAGGAGAAACCGTGACCCTCTACTACACGCGCGAGGTCGAAAAGGATAAGGAATACTGGTGGTGCGCCTGCGGACGCAGCGCCGATCAGCCGTTCTGCGACGGTTCGCACAAGGGGACCGGCCTGTCGCCCGTGCAGTATGTGGCGACGCGCGACCGCAAGGTCTCGTTCTGCGGCTGCAAGCGGACCGGCAACGCGCCGATGTGCGACGGCTCGCATGAGCTCTGATTTTTTCTCACTATGACTGACAGGGTTGTCCTGATCACCGGCGCGGCGAGCGGGATCGGCGCGGCGGCCGCTCGCAAAATCGTCGGGCCGGGCGTCTCGCTGCTGCTGCATTCGCGCGGCAACCGGGAGGGGCTGGATTCCGTGGCTGCGTCCGCGCGCGAGGCGGGGGCGCAGGCCGAAACAATCCTTGGCGATCTGGTGGAGGCGGAAACGCCGGAGCGGCTGGTCGCGGCGGCGGTCGAAAAATTCGGACGGCTGGACCAGATCGTCGCCAATGCCGGGTTCGCCGACCGCCGGAATCTCGGCGAGGTCGGGATCGACGCGCTGGTCAGGGCCGAGCACGGCATGATCGAGGCATTTTTCCGCCTGATTACCGCGGCGATGCCGCATCTGGAAAAATCGGACCGGGGCCGCGTCGTGGCGGTGTCGTCCTTCGTCGCCCATGTCTACGCCGCCGACGGGCTGTTCCCGGTGACGGCCGCTGCCAAGGCGGCGATCGAGGCGCTGGCGAAGACGCTGGCGGTGCAGCTCGCGCCGTCCGGCGCGACGGTCAACTGCATCGCGCCGGGCTATACGCGAAAGGACGCGACCGGCCATTCGGCCCTGTCCGACGACGCCTGGGCCGCCGCGGCGGCGAAATCGCCGATGGGCCGCATCGGCATGCCGGAGGATTCCGCCGGTCTGATCGCCTTCCTGCTGTCGGACGAAGCGTCCTTCATCACGGGTCAGACGATTCACGTCGATGGCGGTCTGACCTTGGCGTGAGATAAGGACCTCGTCCTTTGAGACGTTCGCTGCCGCTCACTCCTCAGGATGAGGACTTCTTTATCAAGTTTCTACCTCATGCTGAGGAGCGGCGGGACGCCGCGTCTCGAAGCATCCCCTACAGCTTCATCAGCCGTTCCGCGTTGCCCTGGCACAGCGTTTCCAGTTCGCTGCGCTCGAACCCCATCCCGTTGATGGCCTCGATGGTCTGGGCGGTGGGAGCGAAGGGGAAGTCGGTCGAAAACACGACATGGTCCAGCCCGAAATATTTCAGCCCGCATTCGATGCCGAGCGTCGCGCCGAACATGGCGGTGTCGGCGTAGAAGTTTTTGAAGTACTCCGCGTGCGGCTTCTTCAGCTTCGAGAACACTTCCGAATAGTCCTCGTCAGTCGTGCGGGCGCCCAGCACGTCCATGCCCGGTCCGACGCGCCCGTCGAAATAGGGGATCATGCCGCCCATGTGGTGAGTGATGATCTTGAGGTCCGGATAGCGGTCGTAGAGCCCCCAGTAAACCAGCCGCGTCATGGCGATTGAGGTCTCATACGGCCAGCCGAAGCACCACCACATCTCGTAGCGCCCGCGCTCTTCCGACCGGTAATCGCTCATCTCCGCGCCGCGCGCCGGATGCATCCAGATCGGCAGATCGTATTCCGCCATCGCCGCAAACAGCGGCTCGAACTTGTCCTGATCCAGCGGCTCGCCATTGATGTTGGTGAAAATCTGCACGCCCTTCGCGCCCAGCTCGCCCACCGCGCGGTGCAGCTCTTTCATCGCGCTGTCCATGTCGGTCATGCAGAGCGCCGCGGCGTAGCCGACGAAGCGGTCCGGGTACTTCGCACAGGTCTCCGCCATCGCGTCATTGGCGACCCGCGCCAGCTGCGTGCCCGTTTCGGCGTCCATGATGTCTTCCAGCGGCGGGTTGGGGAGCGAGATCAGCTGCCGGTAATCGCCGAACGCATCCATCAGCCGGAACCGTTCGTCGAGGTCCGACACCGGCTTCACCGCCGCCATGCGCTTGCCGATATTCTCCAGCCGCGGCGCCGCCTTCGACATCTGCGCGAAGAAATCGCCGGGGAAAATATGGGTGTAGATGTCGATCAGCATGGCAGGCTCCGCATTGGGGTTGGTATCGCGTCAGTGTGCGAAGCCGGGGCAGGTGACGTCAAGGTTACGGCAGCCGGTTTCCCCGCCGGGGGCTCGGTTGACTACAATTTGGGGGGGTAGAATGCCCGCATGGCGGCTCGCATAGGCGGGCCGTTATTGATTCATGGCAAATATTATTTGAGGGGAATTCTTGTGCCAAAACTATTGAAAGTTCTTACTGTCCTTTTTTTCGGTCTGGGCGTCTCTAATGCGTCGGCAGTAAACATAACATCGACCGACACCGCTGATTTCGCGCTCACCCAGGAAAATTTTGCGAATCTTTCCGCCGGGCCGTTTCTAACCGGTAATCTCGTCAGTTTCAGCGGCAATCTGCAGGTCGACAATCTGACCGGAACACTTGATCAGAGCCACAAATTCACGGAAGTGGAGCCGCTGCTGGCCGGCGTTGAATACCTCAAGAACGGCGACGAAAATTTCGATCTTATTTTTTCGTCGCAGCAGAATGCCTTCGCGATGAACTATGTCGATCAGGGCGGCACCAGCACCTTCAATCTGGATTTTTTCAACGGCGCCACAAATGTGGGCAGCACGAGTTTCGTGACAGCCTCGATTAATGCGGCGGAGTTTATTGGTTTTGTCAGCACAACCCTGTTCGATCGGGTCGAAATTCGCGAATCCAATAGTGGCGGCGACCTCAACGAGGTGTTCCAGTTCTTTTCGGCGGAATCCACCATTCCGGAGCCGGGGTCCCTGGTGGTATTCGGTCTTGGTCTGATCGGGCTCGGCTACGCACGGCGGCGCAAGGCAGCCTGACCGGTCGCCTCAATCCATCAGCCGCAACCGCTCGTCGAGGTCCGACACCGGCTTCACCACCGCCACGCGCTTGCCGATATTCTCCAGCCGCGGCACCGCCTTCGACATCTGCGCGAAGAAATCGCCGGGGAAAATGTGGGTATAGATGTCGATCAGCATGGAAGGCTCCCTGTGTGAGTTATCTGGTGAGTGTGCGAAGCGGTAGGAGACGGCGTCAAGGCCGGGTCCGGAACGAATATTCACGGCAGATCGATTTTCCAGAGTTCGAACGATTCGGTGTTCATCAGTTCCCAACGCCGCTCTGATGCGACGATTGCGTTGAGTGCCGGGCTGTACCACCAGGTCTGAACGAACCCACCGCTGTCATCATTGATCGGCCCGCCATCCATTTCCTGAGGGCAGGAAATGCGTTCGCTTCTGGCGACGATCTCGTATGCGTGATGCCGTTTTCCCGCAACTGCGACTTCCTTGTAACCGGTCACCTCGATTCGGACGTCCACTGGCAAGAATGCGCGACCCAGTTTCAGATCTATCTTAGCGCTTTTGCCCACCTTAAGAGGCCATCAACCGGCGATCTGGTTTCGGCTCTTCTTGTCGACGTCAAACCCTTCAATTTCAACAAATCCGGAAACGCCTCCGGCACCCGAGCAATTAATTTCTCGAAACATCCCTCCATATCCTTGGGGCGTGCTGCCGCCCACCGGGATCAGTTTGCCGATAATCGTGACTTCCTCCCGGCCACGGCCCGCGCACACGGTTTCGTATCCGTCCGTGGCCGTTACCCGGCAGGTCCAGGTGCGATAATCCAGCATCGTGCCGACCGGAAGCGGTTTGTATGCGGCAGGCGGTAACTGGGTTCCGGAGTCCGATGCCTGCGCCGCAGGACAGGTCAGGGTGACGCCAAGGCACAGGCTGGCAAGTAGGTTTCGGCCTCTGGACAATGATCCCTCCTAATTTCAACCGTAAGAAGACCGAATATAGCTGAAATTCTCGCGAACAGGGAGAGCGAAGCCGACTCAATCCAGCGGGCGTCCCTTCGTCTTCGGGTCGATATAGCCGGCGAAATCGGTTGAGATGCCGGCGGCGGTGTAGCCGCCGTCGACAAACAGGATCAGCCCGTTGACGTAGCCCGCCTGTTCGCCGGCGAGGAAAACGGCCGCGTCGGCCATCTCCTCCACCGTTCCGTAGCGGCCCGCCGGGATCAGTCGTTTGTAGGTCTCGCGCGTCGCCTCGTTATGGGTGACGCGGGTCATGTCCGTATCCACCGGGCCGGGGGCGACCGCGTTGACCGTGATGCCGAGCGGGCCAAGCTCCAGCGCCGCCTGCCGCGTCAGCCCCATCACCGCCGATTTCGATGTGCCGTAGGCGGTTCGCCCCGCGCCCGCGCGGTTGCCGGCGATTGAGGCGATGTTGATGATCCGACCGTAGCCGCGCTTCGCCATCTCGCGCGCCGCCGCCTGGCCCGTATTGAACGTGCCGATCAGGTTCACCCGCATGACTCGCTCGAAATCCTTCGCCGTTGCATCGAGAAAGCTGTGGCGGAAACCGGTGCCCGCGACATTGGCGATGATATCGACCTGCCCGAATTCGGCGACGCAGGCGGAGACCATCGCCCCGGCATCCGCCGGGTCCGTGACGTCGACACGGCGTGCGAGGGCCCTGCCGCCGGCAGATTTAATGGTGTTCGCCGTAACCGCCGCTTCTTCCTCGTTGATATCGGCGCACATCACGCTCGCGCCTTCCGCCGCGAAGGCCTCCGCCATGGCGCGGCCGATGCCGCCCGCGGCGCCGGTGACGATGGCGGCCCTGTTTTCCAGTCTCATGCGGCTTTCTCCCTTAATCTGTTTTCTTGTCGCTTTTGCTGTCTTTCCAGAATGCCAGAATTTGCGCTCTCTCGACAAAAAGGGATGCGCCAATCCCGGCGATAATGGCCCAGAACGCCGATGAAATGCCCCAGATCGAGAACGGTGTTACGGCGACCCCAAAGGCTATCAGCGCGCCGAACCTGAGGCCATCGCCAAAGGCCTTCTCGAAAGCATCCTGCAACGCGGACAGGATAGCGAGACCGGCCAGAGCGAAGATATAGGATTTCGGCAGTACCCCGATCAGCGACATGACCGGCGAGGCGGCGAAGGCCAGCGCGATCGTGAGGGTCGCCGCGATCAGGCTGGCCCAGTAGCGTGATTTCTCCGGCCCGGCATCGGGGGCGGCGAGGATCGCGACGCCGGTGCGTGCGACGATGGCCGCATGCCCGCCGAACAGGGCGTTGACGACCGAATTTACGCCGACAATGAGCGTGATCGGTGTAACCGGCGCACTGTATCCCTGCGCCAGCAGGAATCCGAGCCCCTGCACGTTGCCCAGCCCCATGGCCAGGACGATCATCGGGACCGTGATGCCGGTGAAGGCGGAAAGCGTGAAGGCGATGTCCGGCATGGCGACAGAGGGCAACGTCCAAGCGACCGATGCGCTCCCCAGCTCGCCGCTGACATAGGCCGCGATTCCCCCGGCGACGACCGCGACGCCCAGCGGCGGGACCCTGGGGCTGGCGATGGCCCGCCCGATCAGGAAGGCGAGGACGGTGGCTCCCGCGACCAGGGCATCTTCGACGGTCGCGGCGATCATTCGCGTCATGTAACCGAGGATGCTGCCGGCGAACATGCCCATGACGATGGGCAGCGGCAGCCACGCCATGATCCGCTCGCCGACGCCGATCGCGCCAAGCAGAACGATCAGTATTCCCGCAATCAGGTTGGCGCCGACCATTTCGGCGAAGCCGTACTGTCCGGCCAGCGCGCCGAGATAGACGAGGCCGGGGATCGTCCAGGTGATCGGGATTGGCATTCGATAGCGCAGGCTCAGCGCAATAGAGGCGATGGCCCCGGTGAACCATACAATAAACATCCAGCTGGACGACTGTTCGGTCGTCAGCCCGAGTTGTCCGGAAACGGCGATGTGCAGGGGCACCGTTCCAAAGGCGTACCAGACGAAGGCGGTAATGCCGCTCCAGAAGGCGGCGATGTTGAAGTCCCGCAACATGGTTGTCCCGCCTGTCATCCCGGGCGCACCTGTCCGGATTCCGCCCCTACTTCTGGGCCGACCCGTCGCCCAGCTGATGGATTTCCGGGTGGCGCAACATCATCCATGCGATCCACATCATAAGCACGGTGCCGATTATGCCCACCACATAGAAACCGTATTCGAGTCCGATCAGACCGGCCAGCCATCCCAGCGTCAGCGGGCCGATCATTGAGGTCACGCGGTTCATCGTCCCGCGGAGCCCGATTGCCTTGCCCTTGTCGTTTGGGCCGACGGTGCGCAGCATCAGGGTAATAACCAGCGGCTGGTGTACCCCGTTGGCTGCCGAGCGCACGCAGGACATCAGGCAGAAGGCGATGTAGGCGGCGATCAGCGGGGTGAGTTCAACCAGCCAGCCAAGTGAGCCGTTGACCGCGGCGACGACCGGCGCGCTGCCGACCAGCGGCGTGACGGAGATCGCGATCAGGGCGATCAGTACCGACAGCCACAACAGCCAGTAGGGCTTGAAATGGCGGCGCAGCGGCACCGCCCAGAGCGAACCCGCGGCGGCGGCGGCGGACGAGATCGAAATCAGGATGCCGATCAGCGTCGCCGGGATGCCCACGATGTCGCGCAGCCAGACGATGAAAAAGGTGCTCTGAATATTGTTGCCGATATGCACCATCATCCCGATCAGCACCGTGATGGCGACCGCCGGCGCGGCCATCAGCTTGAAGGACGCGATATAATCCGCCGGGTGCGGGATGAAGTCGCGAATCCTGAAGCCGGGGCACGGTTTGGGCGTTTCGCTGCGTGCGTGCCCGTCAGTTTCCCGGTCGCCGCCATCGGTCCGGGGAGTCGTTACGGTCTGGGGCAGCATCAGCACGGAGACCAGGAACAGCAGGCCGCAGACGCCGACCAGGCCGAAGGCCACCCACGGGCCGGCGAAGTCCCACGCCAGCCCTACAATCGGCGGCCCCCCGATATGACCGACGCGAATGACCGCGCCCAGCCTCGCCGCATAGCTGGTGCGGCCCTTCAGCACCTGGCCGATCAGCGTCTGCGCGCCCATCCAGCCAATGGAATCGCACAGGCCGGAAAGAAGCTGGATCACGATCAGCGCGCCGATAAAGGGCAGCGCGGGATACAGGAAGGGTGTGGTCAGCGACAGGATGCCGAAGAACAGCAGCACTTTCCGCGTGCCGATCCGGTCCATCATCGTGCCTGCGTGGATCGACAGGAACAGCGACAGCAAGGGCCGGCATCCGAGCACGAACCCCAGCAGCGCGCCGGGCGGGATCGACATGTTCTCGATCGCCCAGATCGGAATGATCACCATCAGCATGAAATGCGCCGTGGTGCTGAACGTGCCGACGCCATAGACGGCGAGTTCCGTCTTCAGCGGAATTTTCTCTTCGTCGGTCGGCGATGCCGTGGTTTGGGGAGCGTCTGTCATGGTGCGACGGGCAGTCTATCCCATTCCACGCAATAGCCATATGGCGGAGCGAACGAAGCCGGAAGATGACACTGCCGGTGAAATCGCGGAGAATTATTCCGCAAATCCGCCGCGCAGGGGTAAGGGCAAGGGTGAAAGCAAGCTATGGACGGCACTGGGTACGACATCGAGTCGCTGATCGCGCATAACCGGGTGCACCGGTCGGTATACGACGATCCCGGGATATTCGATCTGGAGATGGAGCGCATCTTCCACCGCGCCTGGATCTATGTCGGCCATGCCAGCGAGGTGCCGCAGCCCGGCGACTACGCGACCCGCACCATCGGGCGCAAGCCTGTCGTCATGAGCCGCCATGACGATGGCGAAATTTACGTCATCCATAATAGCTGCGGCCATCGCGGCGCCGTCGTCTGCCCGCTGGCGAAAGGCCATGTCGAGCATTTCCGCTGCGCCTATCACGGCTGGACTTTCAGGACCAACGGCGAGGTAGACGGAATCGCCATGCCGCGCGGCTATGGCGAGAAAATCGACCTGACCGATCCGGCGCTCGGCATGCGGCCCCTGCCGAGGGTCGAGACCTATCGCGGCTTCGTGTTCGCGAGCCTCGCCGAGGAAGGCCCGACGCTGGCCGACTGGCTCGGAACGGCCATGTCGAGCATCGACGATGTCACCGACCGCGCGCCCGCCGGCACGATCTCGCTTGGCGCGGGGGTGCATCGCTACATCTTTCGCGGCAACTGGAAACTCCAGCTCGAAAACACGGTCGATATGTATCACGTGCCGTTCAGCCACGAATCGACGTTGCGTCAGGACGGTCGCCAGTTCGCCCGCCGTCTGGGCGACGAATCCGGCTCCACCATCGGCGATTCAGGCGCAGCGGCCGCCCGCTGGGAACAGCGCGAAGCCTGGGCGTCGGCACAGCATGGCCACAGCTTCACCGGGCACCAGCCGGTCGCCGACGGCAAGCGCGACGACCCGGTCTACGAGGAATATGTCCGGCTGCTTTCGGAAATACATACGTCCGAGCGTCTCGCCGAGGTGCTGCAGCCGAGGCGCCACAACACGGCCTATTTCCCCAACATGTCGCTGCAGGCGCTCAACCAGCATATCCGCGTGATCATCCCGCTTTCCTTCGACCGGACGGAGGTCAATGTCTACCCGGTTCTGCTCGACGGGGCGCCGGATGAAATGAACCGCGATATCGTCAAGGGACTCAACGTGACGCACAGCGCCGCTTCGCTGATCCAGACCGACGATCTGGAAAATTTCCGCCGCTGTCAGGATGGGGTCGCCGCCGATAATTCAGAATGGGTGTGGTTCGCCCGCGGAGAGGATACCGACGTCACCGACAATCACGGCGATCACCTGAACCGCGGCACGGTGGAGACCCCCCAGCGCGCGCAATACGCCGCGTGGAAGCGGCTGATGGCGGGGTAGGGTCGGAGTTGGACGCGGCACAAGATCGCCGGGTCAAGCCCGGCGATGAAGTGTTCAAAAAATTGTCGTCATGCCCGGGCCCAAGTGCGCTTCACGCCGATGGCCGGGCATCTTGAGGTGACTGGCTAAAGCGCCGCCCCCTGTGCGATCAGTTCGCGCATTGCCTTGTTGACCGAGGCGGCGCGGTGGCGGGCCTTCTTGTTCGAGGGAGGCAGTTCCTCATCGTAGAAGAAGTCGGGCAGCTCGTCGTCTTCCTCGGTGAAGCCGGCCTGTCTGTTGAATTCCCACTCGTCATTGAGCGTCTCCATGCCGAGCCGGCGGAAGAAGCCTTCATCCAGATCGGTGCCGCACGCCTTGTTGAGCGCATCGACGATGAACCCGGTGTTGGGGTTGGTGACCGAGCGGCCGAACACGCAGATGCCGAGCGAGTCCGCGGCCGCGCACAGCACCTGGATATCGAGGCTGACCTCGGCCAGTTCCTCGGTCGAGACGCCGTCGCACTTGTGGCCCGGAATGTTGCCGGTCGTGTGGTCCGCGCCCTGGGCGGTGACCATCATGGAAATACCGGTCACTTCGATCACGCGCGGGTCGTAGGCGCTGATGCCCTGCTTCTTGATGACAGGGACGCGTCTGACGCCGTAATGCTCGCCGACACGGGCAGTGCCCTCCGCCAGCAGCCTGCCGCGCTCGTTCCCGGCACGCATGTCCGCCAATGCTTGCGCCATGAACTCGTGATCGCCGAACTCACCTTCGCCGGCTTCCATCAGCACGCCAAGCGTCGCGCCCAGCTCGATCGAGTCAATGCCGAGATCATTGGCGATGTTATTGAGATAGGCGACATGGTCGGGATCTTCGAGGCCGCAATTGGTGCCGACGAGACCGAGCGTCTCGTATTCCAGAGGCGACACCATCTCCTTGCCGTCCTTGTCCGCATAGATGTTGCTGCAGCGGATCTGACAGCCCGGCATGCAGGCGTGGGTCGTTTCGCCGCCGCGTTCCAGGTTCTGCTGGCGGATATGATCGCCGCCGAGCCGGAACGTGGTTTCCTTCGGATTGACGAGCTGTCCGGCGGAAAAGTTCCGCGTCGGCATGCCGCCGACCGTGTTGGTAAAGTCGCCGACCATGGCGGTGCCGAGATCGCGGAACGCCTTGATTGCGCCGTCGGCGTCCAGCATCTTGCCGTAATCCTTGACCGAGCCCATCAGGCTCTTGCGGTCGTGGAAGCTCGGCATCTTGTCCTTGTCGACGACGATGGCCTTGACCTTCTTGGAGCCCATTACCGCGCCGACGCCGCCGCGCGCCGCGATGCGGGTCGGGCGGCCTTCCGGATCGGTAAAGGAAATGCCGGCGACGAGGCCGAGATACTCGCCCACGGGACCGCAGATACCGAGACTGATCTTGTCGCCGTATTTCTCGAACAGGGCGCTTGCAGTTTCCGTGACGCTCTGGCCGAGATAGGGCGTTGCGTCCTCGAACGTGATGTCGCCTTCCTTCGGGATGCGGATCACGACCCAGTCGTCGGAAGCGCCGTAGAGATTGAACCCGGCGATCTCCAGCTGGCCGAGCGCGAAGGCGAACGTGCCGCCGGAATTGGCTTCCTTGACGCCGCCTGTCAGCGGGCTCTTGCAGCCGACACTCAGCCGGTTGGCGTTGGAGAAATTCGACCCTGCGAACGGGCCGGCAGAGAAAATCAGCGGATTGTCAGGTCCAAGCGGGTCGACAGTCGCCGCGCCCTTTTCCAGCAGCGTCTTTGCGATCAGGTGCCGTCCGGCGCGGACCAGGGCCTCGCCCTCAAGTTCTTCGGTTCTAATGGAACGGTCATTGAGATCGATATGAAGATATTTGCGCATGACGGCTCTTTCGCACTCCACTGGCGTATTCGAGAGGTCTGTTCGTGTTTGACAGTATAGCCGAGTGCCGCCAATACGTCATCGGTGCAAGCAGATCAGGGAGAAGCTTTGATCCCGCCAAGGGCTAGTGGTAGGGTCCGCGCGCATTCAAGTTCGATCGAGGAAATCCCTATGCGCGCAGTCGTTATTCATGAGTTCGGCCCCATCGAAAACCTGAAGCTGGAAGAGGTCGATGCGCCCGTTCCCGGCAAGGGCGAAGTGCTGATTGATGTTCATGCTATCGGCATCAATTTTCCCGATACGCTGATGATGCAGGGGCTTTACCAGACCAAACCCGAACGGCCGTTTTCGCCCGGTCGCGACGTTGCCGGCGTCGTTTCGGCGGTGGGCGAGGGTGTGACCGCGGTCAAGCCGGGCGACCGGGTGATGGCGCTGGTGACCTTCGGCGGTTACGCGGAACAGTGCATCGCGCCGGAAGCACGCTGCTTCAAGCTGCCGGATGCGATCGACTTTGCAACGGCGGCGGGCATGCTGACGGTCTATCTGACGGCCTGGGTCGCGCTGATGGTGCGCGGCGCCTACCAGCCGGGCGAGAAGGTGCTGGTGCTGGGGGCGTCCGGCGGTGTCGGGCTGGCCGCGGTGCAGATCGCCAAGGCGCATGGGGCAACGGTCGTCGGCGCCAGCACGTCCGAGGAACGCGGAAAGATCGTGCTGGAGAACGGTGCGGACGCGGTGATCGACCTGTCGGTCGAAGACATAGGCGAAGGGCTACGGTCTCAGGTGTTCGAGGCGGTCGGCAAGGAAGGCGTCGATATCGTGCTCGATCCGCTGGGCGGAGACATCTTTACCGCCGCCCTGCGGGCCATGGCGTTTGCCGGGCGCATCGTCTGCATCGGCTTCGTCGCCGGCATTCCGACCGCGCGCCCCAACTATTTCAACGTCAAGAACCTGACGCTCGCCGGCATGGCGCTGGACCTCCATTTCCGATTCAAGCCGGAAGTCATCGCCCGGGCTTCTGCCGATATTCTGAAGCTCTATAGCGAGGGCAAGATCAAACCCCGCATTGAGGCGACCTATCCGCTGGAGGATTTCCAGCAGGCGCTGGCGCAGTTCAAGGAAACCAAGAGCCCCGGCAAGCTGGTGCTGACCACCGGGCGGGCCTGATCTGCGATGGCGACCCGTACCCAGACCATTCTCGCCGAGGCCCGGAAGAAGGGCCAAAAGACACTGTCGGAATACGACAGCAAGCGCATCCTCGCGTCATACGGTATTCCGGTCAGCAAGGAAGCGCTGGTGACGTCGCAATCGGCGGCGCGCGCCGCGGCGAAGAAGATCGGTTATCCAGTGGTGCTCAAGGCCTGCTCGGCGGACGAGGCGCACAAGACCGAGAAGGGCCTGATTGCCGTCAATCTGGCGTCCCAGAGCGCCCTGAACGATGCCTTTTCAGACATTTCGAAACGCGCGGGCAAGGATTACGACGGCGCCTTTCTGGTGCAGGAGATGGTGTCGGGCGCGCGCGAGATCATGATCGGCATGCATCGCGACCCCAGCTTCGGCCCGTCGGTGGCGTTCGGGCTCGGCGGCATCTTCACCGAGATTTTGCAGGACGTGGTGTTCCGCGTCGCCCCCCTCCGGAAGCGCGACGCGCGCGACATGATGCGGGGCATAAGGGCTCACAAGATTCTCGGCCAGGTGCGCGGCATGCCCAGGGTCGACCAGGACCTGCTGGCGACTGCGCTGATGGCGGTCGGGCAGATCGCGCTGGACCATCCTGAAATCGCTGAGATCGACATCAATCCGTTGATCGTGCGCGGGGACAGGCCGGTGGCGGTCGATGGGCTGATTGTGCTTGGCGACGAAACTGCCTGAGCAGATCAATGGCTGATATTCTCGACAAGTTCTTCGCGCCGAAAAGCGTGGCGGTGATCGGCGCTTCGGCGACGCCGGGCAAGCCCGGCAATGTCGTCATCCGCAACATGCTGGATAACAACTTCGCCGGAAAAATCCATCTGGTGAACCCGCGCGGCGGCGAGATCGACGGGCTGCCGGTCAGCGCTTCCATCGACGACCTGCCCGCCGGCATCGATCAGGCGGTGGTGACGCTTCCGGCGTCGCATACGCCGGCGACTGTGCGCGCGCTCGCGGCGAAGGGGGTCAAGGCCATCGTGCTGGCTGCGTCCGGCTTCGCCGAGGTCGACGAGATGGGTGAGGGACTCCAGGCGGAACTCGCCGCTGCGATCAAGGAAACCGGCGTCCGCGTTCTCGGGCCGAACACGACAGGCCATGTCTCGGTGCCTGGCTCCTATACCTCCAGTTTCTTCCCGCTGGGCGAGGTTCGTCGCGGCAGCGTGTCCTACATCACCCAGACCGGCAATTTCTGCGGCATTTCGCTGCGCCATATCCTGTCGGCGGAGCATTACGGCATCGCGCGGTCATGCGGGCTCGGCAACAAGGCCGACCTGGATGAGTGCGACCTGCTCGAATATTACGGCGAAGATCGCGAAACGAAGTCGATTTTCCTCTATCTGGAAAACATCAAGAACCCGACGCGCTTTCTGCGCGTCGCAAGGCGGGTTTCGCGCGACAAGCCGGTTTTCCTGCTGAAGGGCGGCGCCTCCGAAGAGGGTGCGCAGGCGGCGATGGCGCATACCGGCTCGCTGGCGGCAGACGGGCGCGTGGTTGACGGCGCCATTGCGCAGTCCGGCGTCACGCGGCTGCACCGCTATTCGGATCTGTTCCATGTCGCCAAGGCACTGGACGCAATGCCGCTGCCGCGCGGCAACCGCGTGTCGTTCCTGTCGCCATCGGGCGCCTTCACCGTCTGTATGACTGATTACTGTCGCTCGCTGGGGCTCGACGTGCCTGATGTCGAGGAAAAGACCCGCGACCGGCTGCAAAAGCTCGCCCCGCCCTTTATCCGCATGCGTAATCCCGTGGACATATTCGGTTCGGTCGCCATGCACGGGTATGAGACGGCCTATGGCGATGCGCTGGAAGCAGTGCTGATCGACCGCAATATCGACGCGGTGGTGGTCATCATGATGCTGACCACGGAAACCGGCGTGCCCAGTTTCGATTTCATCGCCGATCTGGCGAAGAAGTACAAATCAAAGCCGGTCTACGTGACCTTCATGGGCGAGCATGAACACAACGTCGCCGCCAAGAACTATCTCGAGCCGCGCGGGGTGCCCTGTTACATGCTTGTCGAACAGGCGTTCGACGTCCTCGGCAAGCTGGCCGAATGCCGGGCTAACATGCGAAAGGGCTGATTTTCCAGCGCTTTACGGTTTCTCGAACACCAGAAAGTGCTGCTGCGGCAGGAAGTCGGCGGTCTCCACCCAGCGCAGGCCCAGCGCTGACATTTCCTTTTTCGCCTGCGCCTCGGTCATCTTGTGTAGCCGTTTGATCGGTACGCTGCGGTCTTCCGCCCGGTATTCGATCAGTATCAGCTTGCCGCCCGGCTTCAACGCCGCCGCCATCGCGGTTCCCATTTCGTGCGGGTGCGAGAACTCGTGATAGGCATCGACGATGAAGATCAGGTCCAGCGCCCCCTTCGGCAGGTTGGGATTCTCGATCGTCCCAAGCACCGGTTCGACATTGCGGATGCCTGTCTTTTTCTTCCGGCGCGCCATGATTTCCAGCATTTCGGGCTGGATATCGACGGCGAGAACCTTTCCGGAAGGCGCGCGCTTCGCGACGGCGAAGGAAAAGAGGCCGGTTCCCGCACCGATATCCGCAACCACCGAGTCGGGGTTTACCGGCAGTTTCTCGATTAAGAGATCGATCCGTTCCTCGCGGACGCGCTCGGGCCGTTCCAGCCAGGCCGCGCCCTGATGGCCCATGACATGGGAAATCTCCCGGCCCATATAGAATTTGCCGATGCCATCGAAATTCGGCGCTGTGTAGCGGTAGAGATCGTCGGCAGCCACCGGCGGTGAAATCAGAAGAAAAACAATCAGAAGAAGTCCTGCCGCCGGTTTTCGCATAGGTGTTCCTTTGCCAGTGGGTCACCCTCGAATCTTGGCGCACCGCGTGTCAGAATAAAACGGAAAAGAAGCGAAATAGCAGTCCGGGGCAGACGATGGGTATCAGAACAGGTGCGGATTATCTTGAGCGGCTAAGGGACGACGGGCGCGAGGTCTGGTGCGACGGCGAGCGCGTCGCCGACGTTACGACCGACCCGCGCTTTGCCGGAGGCGCGCGAACCCAGGCGGAGCTTTACGACCTGCAGAACCGGCCCGACCTGATCGACCGGATGACCTACATCTCGCCGACCAGCGGCGACCGCGTCGGGCTCAGTTTCATTCAGCCGCGCTCGACCGAAGACCTTCGGGCGCGGCGCAACATGTTCAAGATCTGGAGCGATCATACCTGCGGCATGTTTGGCCGCAGCCCGGATTTCATGAATGTGATGCTGTCGGCCTATGGCGCGGCGCCCGAGGCGTTCGAAACCGCCGACAGCCAGTTCGGCAAGAATGTCGTCGCCTATTACGAATACGCCCGGGAAACCGACATCGCCACGACCCATGCGCTGGTCAGCCCGCAGGTTGATCGCTCCCGGGCGCCCGACGCACAGGTCAAGGATATCGCTGCCCGCATTGTTGGGGAGAACGACAAGGGCTTTGTCATTAACGGGGTACGCATGCTGGCGACACTGGCGGCCATCGCCGACGACATCGTGGTGATGCCGGCGCCGAGCTATCCGCTGAGCGATACGGAAGAGGCGAAGGACCATGCGTTCGGGTTCGTTATCCCGGTCGCGACGCCGGGCCTCAAGCTCATTGCGCGGCCCTCCGTCGTCCATCAGAACGCCGGTTCGCCGATGGATTATCCGCTGTCCAACCGGTTCGACGACAGCGACTGTATGGTGATGTTCGACAACGTGCTGGTGCCGTGGGAACGGGTGTTCATCTATCGTGACATCGAGGCCTATAACAGTGCGCTGCATAACTCGCAGGATCACACCCACACCTCGCACCAGTTCGCGACCAAGGATCTCGCCAAGGCGGAGTTCATGCGCGACCTAGCGATTACGATGGCGCGCTCGACCAATGTCGATCAGTTCCTGCACATCCAGAACATGCTGGCCGAACTGATCCACGTGCCCGAATGGGTCGAGGCCTGTATCCGCGCGGCGGAGGAGGATTGCGTTCCCGGGCCGGGCGGTACGGTGGTGCCCAGGCGGTCGGCCCTGCAGACTGTCAAGTTTCTGTTCCCGCCGCAGTTCCGCCGCGCTTGCGAGATCGTTCAGATCATCGGCGCCGGCGGCATGTTCATGGTGCCGTCTTTCAAGATGCTGGACAGCGACCTTGCGCCCGATATCGAGCGCTATTTCCAGTCCGCCAACAACGACGCGCATGACCGCATCCGCCTGTTCCGGCTGGCGGTCGATGCTGCGCTGACCAGCTTTTCCGGCCGCCAGCAGCTCTACGAGCGCTATTTCGCGGGCGATCCGGTGCGATCCCAGGCGTCCTATGCGAAATCGTTCGACAAGGAACCGTCGATTTCCAGGATCGAGGGGCTGCTGGACAGGTGGGAAGCAGAACTGGGGGTAGACGATTAGAACGGAGCTTTTCCCGCGACAGTCTATGCCCTAACTCTCCCGTATTGACCGACACACCTGAAACCTCGTGCCGAAACAACCCAGTCTCTTTATTTCCCACGGATCGCCGATGATCCTGCTTGACGACTGTCCGGCGCGAGATTTCATGGTCGAGTACGGCGCATCGCTCGAACGGCCCGATGCGATTCTGATGATCTCGGCGCATTGGGAAACCCATGACGTGACGGTCGCCACCACTCCGACGCCGCCCACGATTCACGATTTCTACGGGTTTCCCGAACCGTTCTACCGGTTCCATTATCAGACGCCAGGCGCGCCGGAGGTTGCAGCACGCGCTGCCGACTGTCTGAAACAGGCCGGTATGAAGGTATTCGACGACCCCCAGCGTGGCCTCGATCACGGTGCATGGCTGCCGCTGGCTTACATGTTCCCGGATGCGGACATTCCCGTCGCACAGGTGTCGATCCAGTGTCATCTGGGGCCGCGGCACCATCTCGAACTTGGGAAGGCGCTTGCGCCGTTGCGCGATGAGAACATTCTGCTTCTGGCTTCCGGTAACACGACTCATGGCCGTCGCGCCGGTCATGTCGAAGGACCGGTACTGGACTGGGTTGCCGAGTTTTCCGAATGGGTCCACGGCGCGGTCATGGAGGGGCGTGTGGACGACCTGGTCGGGTATCGGTCGCTTGCGCCCTACGCAAAGGAAAACCACCCGACGGACGATCATTACGTGCCTCTGCTGATCGCCATGGGGGCGGGCGGCGAGGAGGCAAAGGTGGAGCGATTGCACGCGAGTTACACCTACCGCACAATCTCCATGGATTCATATGCGTTTCACTGATCCTGCAACAGGACCGGATGAGGGAGGAAGAGGATGGAAGAACGTCTGAGAAATATCGAAAATGTCGATCTCGACGCGCTGCACGAAAAGGAAACCGAAGCCCTGAAACGGGCCGCGCCGGCGGAGGAACCGCCTTTCAAAATCGGCAAGATGGGCCATGCCGTCATCATGTGCCGCGACATCGAGAAATCGGTCAGGTTTTATACCGACGTGATGGGCTTCAAGGTTTCCGACGTCTATCCCGAAAGCATGGTGCCGGGGCGGATGGTGTTCATGCGGTTCAACGACGACCATCACGGTCTGGGGCTGGTCGGCGGCGGCGAGGCGTCAGACCACAAGGAACTCCATCACATGGCGTTTGAGGTCTCGACAATCGACGAAGTGTTCCAGGCTCGGGAACATCTTGAAAAGATGGGCGTCGAAGTCGACTTCCATGGCAGACGCCGCGCCGGGTGCCAGGTCTCGGTCGAATTCCGCGATCCCGACGATCACCGGCTTGAGGTGTTCTGGGCGATGGATCAGGTTGCATGGGACGGCGAGGCGCGTCCGCCGGAAGAGTGGCGGTCGCGCCTGTCTCTGGAGGAAGCGGTTGAAACGGCGCCGCCCGGTCAGGATACCACCCTTAAAGACCCGTCGCTTCTGCGGGAGTAGGGAGCTCTACACCTCTGCCGGCGGCAGAGGGGTGCGGCCCAGGATCATGTCGCTGGCTTTCTCGCCGATCATAATGACCGGCGCGTTGGTGGCGCCGCCGATCAGGTCGGGCATGACGGACGCATCCACCACGCGGAGGTTCTCGACGCCGCGGACCTTCAGTTCCGCATCGACCACGGCCATCGGGTCGTCGTCTGCGCCCATCTTGCAGGTGCCGATCGGGTGATGGACGGTGCCCATGGTGGCGCGGACATGGGCATCGAGTTCCTCATCGGTCTGCGCGCCGGCGCTGGGCGGCAGTTCTTCGCCGGCGAATTCCTTCAGCCGGTCGGACGCCACCAGTTCGCGGATCATCCGCAGACCCTTGCGCATCACCTGCCATTCTTCCTCGTCCTCGAAGAAAGCCTGGTGGATGCGCGGCGCGTCCCCGGGGCTGGCCGAGGCGAGCTCGACCCGTCCTCGGCTGGTCGGGCGCATCGGCATGGCGCGCACCGTGAACTGGTCTGCGAACGCCTTCTTGAAGGGCGGCAGCCAGGGCGAGGCAGCGGCTGTCGCGCCCATCCAGAACAGGAGCTGCATGTCCGGTACCGGCTCTTCCGGGGCGGTTTTTACGAAGGCGGTGATGCCGAAGGGCAAGTCGGCGGCGAATCCGCCGAGCCCGAGCCATGCACGGATTACGGAAATACCCACCCGGTCGAAGCGCATGTTTTTCTTGAACGGCCCGTCGACCTTGCGGCGGAAAGCCAGCACCGCGGAGGTGTGATCGCTGAGATTTCGGCCGACGCCGGGGAGCGGTGCGACGACATCGATGCCGTGTTCGCCCAGATGGTCCGGATCGCCGATGCCGGACAGCATAAGAAGCTGGGGTGAGTTGATCGACCCGCCGGAAAGGATGATCTCGCGCTCGGCGGTCGCCGATTTTGCCTGTCCGTTCTGGCTGTATTCCAGAGTTCGCACGGCCTTGCCGTCGAAGCCGATCTTCGTCGCCAGAGCGCCGGTCTCAACTGTCAGGTTGGGACGCTTCATCGCCGGCTTCAGATAGGCGGCGGCGCTGCTCCATCGGCGTCCCTTGCGCAGAGTGGCCTGGATACGGGCGAACCCTTCCTGGTCCTTGCCGTTGTAATCCTCTGTATAGGCGTATTGCTGCTCTCGCCCGGCCTCGATAAAGGCGTCGCAGATCGGGTCCTCAAACGTGGTGTAACAGGTCGAAAGCGGCCCGCCCGCGCCGCGGTATGTATCCGCGCCGCCTTCCCAGTCTTCCGACCGGCGGAAATAGGGCAGGATTTCCCTGTACGACCAGCCGGGCAGGCCGAACGACGCCCAGCGGTCGTAATCCGACCGGTGGCCGTGATAGTAGGCCATAGCGTTGATCGAACTCGATCCGCCGACCACCTTGCCGCGCGCGCATTCGATGGCGCGCCCGTCCATTGTGTCGGACGGTTCGGCGAAATACATCCAGTCATGCAGCCGCTTCTGGAGGATACGGCCCCAGCCGAGCGGGATGTGAATCCAGGGATCGCGGTCCCAGCCGCCGGCTTCCAGCAGCAGAACCCGGTTCGACGGGTCTTCGCTCAGCCGCGCGGCAAGCGCGCATCCCGCCGAGCCCGCCCCGACGATGACGTAATCGTAATTCGTGCCTGCTGCCATGAGAGCCCCGTTCTTTCTGGTCGGGGATCAGCCTTCGCGGTTCTCGCAGTAATCGAGAACGGCCTTTACCATACCGACATAGCCGGTGCAGCGGCAGAGATGGCCCGACAGCATGTCGCGCAGCTCTTCCTCGGTCGGCTTGGGGTTTTCTTTCAGGTAAGACGTCAGCGACATCAGGATGCCCGGCGTGCAGTAGCCGCACTGCAGTCCGTGATGCTTCTTGAACGCCTTCTGCAGGTCCGACAGCTCGCCCTCGTCGCTGGCGAGGCTTTCGGCGGTCTCTACCGTCGCGCCATCGGCCTGGACTGCGAACGTCAGGCAGGCGCGCGATACGACGCCGTCGATCAGTACCGTGCAGGCGCCGCACACGCCATGCTCGCACCCGACATGACAGCTCGTGATGCCGATCGTGTGGGTCAGGAAATCGCTGAGCAGCATGCGCGGCTCGGCATGATCGGAGACCTCGACCCCGTTCAGGGTAAGGGTAACCGGGTGACGGGCTTCTTTGCTTAGCTGCGGCATGATTTGGCCTCCTCGAGCACACGCTTGCCGAGACGCCGCACCAGCTCCCGCCGGTAGCGCGCCGTCGCGTGAATGTCGTCGTAACCGCCCAGATCCCAGGCGAACTCGTTGAGGGCGTCGTCAAGCGCGTCGCCCTCCAGAATGTCCCATTCGCGAACCGTCGGCCGGTCTGCGACGCCGCCGATCCCGAGCTTCATTTTGGAGCCCGTGGCGACAGCGGCCAGCGCGACAATGGCGAAATCGCCCCGGCGCTGCGCCATCTCGGTGAAGGCGTAGCCCGCGCCAGCTTCACGCACGGGGAAACGCGCTGCAGTGACGATCTCGTCCGCCCGTTTGGCGGTCGACAGCATGCCTGTCTGGAAGTCGTCGGCAGACAGGCGCCGCTCGCCGGATTTCGAGGTCAGCACCACTTCGCCGCCGAGCGTCGCCAGCGACAGCGGCAGCTCCGAAGACGGATCGGCATGCGACAGAGAACCGCAGACCGTGCCGCGCGCGCGTGTCTGGTAATGGCCGATAAACGGTATTGCGGAGGCCAGCAGCGGCAACTTGTCGGCCAGCCCATCCCAGTTTTCCAGCTGTGTCTGGCGCGTGGCGCAGCCGACCTCGACCATGCCGCCGTCTTCGCGGATATAGTTGTTGTCGGCGATCTTGGAGATATCGACCAGGATGGCCGGTTCGACCAGCCGGAAATTCAGCATAGGCACCAGCGACATGCCGCCGGCGATGATGCGCGCGTCGTCTCCGCCGTCCGCGAGGGCTGAAACCGCCTCTGCGGTCGAACCCGCCTTGAGATAATCGAATGATTTGGGCTTCATCTTAACCGTCCTTCTTGCCGAACAGCCCGCCGAGCAGGCCTTTCGACCCGCTCTTTTCGCCGCCCACCTGGGCGACCAGCCGTTCGAAGAATTGTTTGACCAGCGCCTTCGCCGCGCCTTCGAGCATGCGGCCGCCGATTGAGGCGACCTTGCCGCTCAGCTCGATCTCATAATCGTAGGTGACCTTCGTACCGTCTCCGTCGTCGGCGAGCTGTACATGGCCCGTGCCCTGTGCCGCGCCCAGCGGGCCGATCACGCCGCCACTAAGCGTCGTCGATTCAGGCTCGACCATGTCGCTAAGCGCGACATCCGCATGGAACCGCCCGCGCACCGGCCCGACGCCGAGCGAGACTTCCGCTTTGTAGGCGTTATCCGACACGCGGTCGAGCTCGTGACAGCCGGGGATAACGGCGGCCAGCGCTTCGGGGTCGAGCAGCGTGTTCCAGACTTCCGCTCGCGTCGCCGGGACGTGGGTTTCGCCCGATCCGCTGAGCTTGTGGCCCGGCTTCTTTTCCGCCGCGACGGCCTTATCTGCTGGCGGGGCCGGTTCGTCTCCATGGATCAACGCGGCGACCTTTGCCGGCGTAAGCGGCAGAGTAAGGTCCTTGGCGCCGATGGCGTCCGCCACTGCATTGGCGAGACAGACCGGCGTCGACATGCAGTTGCCTTCGCCGATGCCCTTGGCGCCCAGCGGCGTCACCATTGACGGGCTTTCCATATGCAGGATCCTGGGCTCCGGCACCTCCCATGAGGTCGGGCACAGGTAATCCGCAAAAGTGCCGGTCATGAAGGCACCGTCCTCGTTATAGACGAACTCCTCATAAAGGGCGCAACCGACCGCCCAGGCGAACGCGCCATGGACCTGTCCGTTTGCGACCAGTGGATTCAGCAGGGTGCCGGAATCGTGCATCGTGACGTAGTCGTCGATGCAGACCTCGCCGGTGTCGGGGTCGATCTCGACGCCGCAATAGTCGAACACGAACCCGTAGGTCAGCGACGTGTTGATCTGGTCCAGCTCATTGGGGCTTTCCAGCTCGGGCGGCGACCACGAGCCCGTCTCGCGCACGCAGGGCTCCATCTCTTCCGGCAAATTGCCGGGCGTCCAGTGGGCCGATCCGGCGGCGCGGTAGAAATTGATTCCGTTTTCCGGGTTGTTGCGGTCGACGATCTTACCCTCGACGAAATCGAGCTGGTCAGCCGGAACGTTGAGGCTCTGACTGGCGATGCGCGACAGCTTGGCGCGGACTTTCTCAGCCGCCTTCTGGCAGGCCACCGCGGTCGCCGACGAAAAGCGCGACGAATAGTTGCCGGTGGCGATCGACCAGGCGTCTTTCGCCGTGTCGAAATCCAGGTTGACCTTGATGTGGTCGGGCGTGAGCCCCAGCACGTCAGCGACGATCTGGGACAGGATCGTCATATGGCCCTGTCCCTGCGGGATCGAATCCGCTGTCACCGACACGGTGCCGAGCGGATCGACATTGACGGTTGCGTTGGCGACCGCGCCGCCCTTCGGGTTCCGGGCACGCTCGTCGCGCGGCAGGATGTTCGACAGATAACCCATGTTGGACTGGGCCGGCTCAACGATGGCGGCATAGCCGATACCGTAAAGCTTGCCGTCGGCGCGTTTCTGATCGCGCCGCTTCTTCAGCTCTTCAAGCTTGCCCTCGTTGACCGCGCGTTCGATGGCGACCGGATAATCGCCAGAATCCAGCAGCGCTCCCGCCGCGGCGCGGTAGGGGAACACGCCAGCAGGTACCAGGTTCTTGCGGATCACATCGAGCGGGTCCAGGCCGAGCTCGACCGCGACGCGCTGCATCAAACGCTCGATGGCGTAGTACATCTGCGGTCCGCCGAATCCGCGCACCATCGCCGACGGACACTTGTTGGTCATCACCACGCGGTTAGTGACGGCGAGGTTCTTGATGTCGTAGGCGCCGGTCAGAATGCCATGCATACGGTAGAGCGGGCCCGGCATCGGAGCGCGCAGGAAGGCGCCGTAATCGTCCTGCTGGTCAAACCGAAAGCCGGTGACCGTGCCATCGTTCATTACCGCGGCCTCGATTTTCGTAAGCCGGTTGGGTGCGGCGGCGGCGGCCGACAGATGCTCCAGCTTGTCCTCGACCCATTTTACCGGGCGTCCGGTCTTCTTGGAGGCCAGGCAGATCAATACGACATAGGGGAAAATCTGGACTTTCACGCCGAATCCGCCGCCAGACCATTGCGGGGTCCGCATGCGAAGCTGCGAATTCTTGACGCGGAGCGCCATCGACATCACGGGATGCGAGGTAAACGGCCCCTGATAGTTCGACGCCACGTCGTACAGGTCTTCGCCTTCGTGGTAATCGGCGGTGACGACGAACCCTTCGAGCGGCGTCTGCGAATTGCGCGGGTAGCGGGTGACAAGCGACACGACGCGGTCGGCTTCGGCAAACGCCTTGTCCGGATCGCCGTAGGAAAATTCGCGGGTCGAGACGACATTGCTGCCGACCGCCTCATGAACGATCGGTGCGCCGTCCGCGATGGCGTCTTCCTGGTCTACCGCGGCGGGCAGGACCTTGTACTCGACATCGATCTCGTTGGCCGCGTCTTCCGCCAGGTAACGGTCGCGGGCCACGACAAGCGCGACCGGTTCGCCAACATAACGGACTTTTCCGACCGCCAGCGCCCACTGGTTGATTGGCTGGCGCAGCACGATCAGGAAGGATTCCGACATTTCCTTCACATCGTCGCCGGTCAGCACGCAGGCGACGCCTGGCATCTTTTCGGCGCGCGAGGTGTCGATCGAAACGATCTCGGCGTGGGCGTGCGGTGAGCGCAGAACGGCGGCATGCAGAGTGCCGGCTCGGGTCGGCAGATGGTCCGAAAACTGCGCCCGTCCCATCAGAAGGATTTCGTCCTCAACCCGCTCGATGGGCTGTCCGACGTATTTTTTCGTGTCTTTTTTAAGCTCGACGGCGTCCGCCATGGCCCGATTCCCGACTATCCATACGGTAGCGTATGGATTGCCAGCAAACGGGCCAAAAATCAACCCGTCGCTGACATTCTGCGCCCGATTTTCCGCAAGAACGGACGGGGACTTGCAGCAGGCCCGGAAACCCGCACAATTCGCCGCATGTCCGATAATACGATTTCAGTCGACCGCAGTACGACGCCCAGCAGCCTGGTCTTTTCTGACCGTTTCAACGTATCCGTGCCCTTTATCGACCGTCATCTGGCGGAAGGGCGAGCCGACAAGCCTGCGATCCTGACTGTCGATTCGGTCTGGACCTACGCCGATCTCGCGAATGCGGTGAACCGGTACGGCAACAGCCTCCTGTCATCGGGGCTCGCGCAGGGCGATCGGCTGCTGATGGCAGTGCGCGACTGTCCCGAATTCATCGCGCTGTTTTTCGGCGCCATCAAGGCGGGCATCGTGCCGGTCGCGGTGAATACCATGCTGCGCCAGGCCGATTACGAATTCCTGATCGGCGACTGCGAAGGGGCGGGACTGGTCTATAGCGAATCGATGGCCGGGCTGATCGAACCGGCAGCCGGGGTCTGCGCTTTCAAGCCGGCGATGGCGGCGTCGGTCGAAAGCTTTGTCGCCCAGGCGGAAGCCGCGCCGGACAGGCTAGAGGCCGTGCCGGCTCATCATATGGACGATTGCTTCTGGCTCTATTCTTCGGGGTCGACCGGCAATCCCAAGGGGGTTGTGCATCCGCACCGCTCGATGGTCTGCACCTCGGAACGGTTCGCCGCGAACGTCGTCGGCCTGCGCGAGGACGATACGGTGTTCTCGGTCTCCAAGCTGTTCCATTCCTATGGTTTCGGCAATGCGATGACCTTCCCGCTCTGGGTCGGGGCGACGATTGCGCTGTCGGACGAGCGCGTATCGCCCGAGATGTCATTCCGGATGATCGAACGTTTCCGCCCGACTGTGTTCTTCGGCGTGCCGACGCTTTACGCGCAGCAGCTTCATGCCATGGAAAACGCCTCGCCCGACCTGTCGTCGCTGCGTCTCTGCGTGTCCGCTGGCGAGGCGCTGCCGGGCGACGTGTTGCGCCGCTGGAAGGAGACGACCGGCACCGACATTCTCGATGGGCTCGGGTCGACCGAAAACCTCCACATTTTCATCGCCAACCGTCCGGACGACATCAGACCTGGTAGTTCCGGGCGTCCGGTGGACGGGTATGACATCAAGCTGGTCGATGAGGAGGAAGCAGAGATCGCCGATCCCGATGTTATCGGCACGGTCTGGGTGAGGGGCGAATCAGCGGCGAAGCTTTACTGGAAAAACCCGAAGAAAACCACGGCAACCATGAAGGGAGACTGGCTCAACACCGGTGACATGTACTACCGGGATTCGGAAGGGTACTACCACAATGCCGGGCGGGGCGACGATATGATGAAGGTCGGGGGGCTATGGTGCTCGCCGTTTGAGGTAGAAGCGCGTCTCATCGAACATCCGAAAGTACTGGAAGCGGCAGTAGTCGGCCATGAGGACGCGGACGGGCTGATCAAGCCCGCGGCCTATGTTGTGCTGAACGACCCGAACGATGCGGGAGAGGAGACCGAACAGGCCCTGGTACAGCACTGCCGCGACGGGCTGGCGCATTACAAGTACCCCCGCTGGTTTCATTTCGTCGAAGACCTTCCCAAGACAGCAACGGGGAAAATCCAGCGGTTCCGGTTACGGGGGCAGGGGCGATAACTCGAATGTCGTTCTGGACCCCGGGTCAGGCCCGGGGTGACAGTCGAGTTTGTTGAAATGATGCTGCCTCGTTTGCAATCATGAAGAGCTGTCACCCCGGCCTTGAGCCGGGGTCCAGTTTTTGAACCAGGTTCCGCTATGGCTTACTACGTCTACATCTTGGCCAACAAACGGAACGGGACGCTGTATACCGGCGTGACAAAAAACCTTTCTCGGCGGGTTTGAGAACATCGTGAAGGTATCGGCGCGAGGTTCGCTCGACGTTACGGCACTAATCGGCTCGTCTATTTCGAATCCCTCGAGGATGTCCGCGAAGCGATCGCCCGGGAAAAACGTATCAAGCGTTGGAAACGGGCATGGAAGCTTGAATTGATCGAGAAGGACAATCCTGACTGGAGCGACCTGTTTGAAGATTTGAACTCGTGACGTAGACTCTGGCCCCCGGCTCAAGGCCGGGGTGACAGCAGAGTCGGGTGGAGAGAAAAATTTCATGACGACAAAAGCAAGTGGACAGTGCTTGTGCGGCGCGGTGACCTATGAGGTCGTGATACCTGAAAAATCGATCTATGAGGGGCTTTGCCATTGCCGCGACTGCCAGCGCTATACCGGCACGGCGTTTGCGTCTTCGATGATGGTGTCGAAAGCGGAGACAGATCTTAATGGCGAGTTGAAATGGTACGGGGTCGAGACCGACAGGGGCTCGGTGATGGAGCGCGGATTTTGTCCCGAGTGCGGCTCGGGCGTGCTCGCCCGGTCGGATGCCTGGCCCGATCTCTACGTGCTGTCGGTCGGAACGCTGGACGACACGTCCGTCTACGATCCGAAAATCAACATCTTCACACGCACGGCGATGAAGCACGTGTTCGATATCGACAATATCAAGAAGCGCGAAGACGGCGTTTAGCGCCGCCGCATCCTTCGAGACGGCCCCTTCGGGGCTTCCTCAGGATGAGGAAGTTTGTTGCGGATAGAAAAAGGCCTCATGCTGGGGAGCCTGGCGATAGCCGGGCGTCTCGAAGCACGAGGCCCTTTTTTCGTCGCGGACTAACGCCCGTACCTGGCCAGGGATTTCACCCAGCCCTGCATGCGGTCGCTCATGTTCTTGATGTCCGCATCCGAGAACCAGTCCTTCGGATTGACCTTGTGGACCGGGTATTGCGGCCGCATGAAGTCATCTTCGTAGCCGTAAGGCACGGTGGCGTCGATGCCCATGCCGCCTTCGAAACGCGTGTTGGACGCGGTCCATTCGGCATCGCCCGCCGTCATGCGTTCGGCCGGCATGAAGGTCTGGCCGCGACCGCCCGGCAGCGGGTTGAGGATGTCCGTGTGCGGGTTCACCCGGGTCGTCAGGCACCACATGATATCGTCCATGTCGTAGATGTCGGTGTCTTCCGACGCGGCGATCACAAGGCGTGAGCCCTGTGAGGTGGCGAGAATCGCGGCAAGGAAGTTGCGCTGCCAGCCTTCGTCGATCTGGCTGCGTTTCTTCACCTGGATGATGGCGCCGCCCCAGTCGGTCATCGAGTAGGGGATATGCACGTCGGTGACGATCCCCGGCTGCATACGTTCGCACAGCTCGAAGATCGCGCCTTCACGCACCGTGGTGTCGATATTGCTCTCGTCAGAGGTGTGAACGCCGAGCGGGAAGATGATCGGCTTCGATTCCTGCTTCCGCGTCGTGACCGCGGTGCAATGGAAGGTCGGCGCCTTGTAGGCCTTGCCCATGTAACCGGACCATTCGGGGTGGAAGTGATGCCGTCCCTGAATGCCGGATTCTTCCGATTCCGCGGTCTCGAACCGGCGGTCGCGCGGGTTGACGTAGCCTTCCAGCACGACCTCGGCGTCGGCCAGCGTGTAGGTGTCGACCGTGCGCGCCTTGACCATGCGCACCGGCTTGCCCTGAATCGCGCCGGCGACGCCGATTTCATCGCAGCCTTCCGGCAGGATCACGTAGTCGAAGCCCGCACCGGCCAGCAGCGTGCAGGACGGCGGAACGCCGAAGCACATGGTGATGGGGATCGGCTTGTCTTCCTTGTAGTAGCGGGTAACGACCTGCCACATATGCGAGCCGGGCGAAATCTGGAACGTTCCTACATTGCCCCAGCGGAAGTTCATCCGGTTGTAGCCAAGATCGGTGCCGCCCGCGAAATACTCGCCGGCGACGCAGCGGATGCCTGACCCGACGGTCAGTTCGGGCTCATACTCCGTATGGCGGACGGGAACGATGAAATCGTTTACGTTCGACGGGTTCTCAATGACGACCTCCTGGCAGGGGGCGTCCTTCTGGTCGATGATTTCCGGCGGCAGCGGGTTGCGCAGCGCAGCGGCGACATGGCGGGTGCGCATCACCGGGTCAGGCCAGCCGAACATCTTGTCGACCACGTTCATATCGCTGAACAGGTTGGTTACGACGCGGTTATTGGGCTTGCCCTTGACGTTGTTGAACAGCATCGGGCAGGCGCCGTCGAAGACCTTCTGCAGTGAGATGATCTCAAGATCCGGGTCGACCTCCTTGTCGGTAACGACAAGGTCGCCCTGCTCTTCGAGCCATTCGAGCGTTCCGCGCAGATCGTAGAGTTTTTCAGACGGCACGCCGGGCGCCGCATCTTTTTTGGCCGTGCTCATGACCTTCCTTTCCTGTTGCGTCGCGCATTGTCTAAGGGACAGCAGCGTCTTGTGCAAGAACCGGCATGACACGAGCGGTGGACAGCCAGTCTTCCTGCCGTTATTTCAATGGAAATTTTTTCCATGGAGGTTGTTGTGAAAGCCAAGGTCAACGGGGTCGAGATCAATTACGAAGTGTCGGGAACCGAGGGGAAACCCTGGATCACGTTTTCTCACGCCCTTTGCAACAACCTCACGCTGTGGGACGACCAGGCGGAACTGCTCAAGGACGATTACCGCATCCTGCGCTACGACCATCGCGGGCTGGGGCAGTCGGAAGCGCCGGAAGGGGCCTACACCTTTCCGATGATCACCGCAGACGCCATCGCGCTTATGGATCATGTCGGCGTCGACAAGACCCACTGGTGCGGGCTCTCCATCGGCGGGATGATGGGGTATGGACTGGCGCAGGATCATGCCGACCGGCTGCTGAGCCTGATCGCCTGCGACTCGCGCCCGGACGCCCCACCGGACTATCAGGACTATTTCCAGCACCGCATCGATCTGGCTGCCGAAGAAGGCATGGAAGGGCTGGTCGAGCCGACGATTTCGCGCTGGTTTACGCCCGAATCGGTTGAGGCCAACATTCCGGTGCTCGACAAGGTGCGCGACATGATCCGCTCGACCGACCAGACCGGCCACGCCGGCTGCTGCCTGTGTCTGAAAACACTTTCGTTCGGCTCGCGGCTGGGCGAAATCAAGGTGCCGACGCTGATTATCGGCGGCGCCAAGGACAAGGGCGCTCCGCCGGAGGCGCTTGCCGAGGCGGCAAAGGCCATCCCGGGCGCGAAACATGTGATGATTCCGGATGCCGGGCATATTTCGAACCTGGAGAATCCGGCGGCGTTCAATGCGGCGCTGAAGGATTTCCTTAGGTCGATCTGACGTCCTGACCCCAGCGCCTGCACTGCGCGCATGGACGCGATCTCGAGGTAACGGAAAACCGTCGTCCTGATGCCGTTTTATTGGCATTCCGGAAACGAATTCTGCTGTCTTTGCGATGCCGGATAATGCTTTTGGGTCGCCGAATAAATTAACGGGTTTTCTGATTAGTAAAAAACCCTCCAACAATTAAATACGTCCAGAAGTAATAGTTAAACATTGCGTTCCCGGACGATGCGGTTATTGTCTCAACAGTTTCGGTATTTGATGCCGCCTGCCGCTCGGCAGACCGTACGGACAAACCGGGACTATGCATGACATTCGAAACTGCGGGGACCGGTCCTGCTTACCTGCCTGCGCCGCTACGGGCGGGCGGGCGGTCAGGAGTTTTCCAATGAGCAGTACTAAATACGGGCAATTTGCCTTTGCGCTTCTGCGCGGTTTCCTCGCATTTGCCTTTCTGACGACGTTTGCATCCGCGACATTTGCCCAAAGCGGTTCGTTCAATGTTCCGAACAACGCAACGCCGAAAAGCTTCGGGGGAGGTTGGGAATGCAATCGCGGTTTCCGGTCAATCGGGAACGGGTGCGAGGCTGTCGTCATTCCAAGGAACGCCTTCGATACGGGGCGCTCCTATGGTTCCGGTTGGGAGTGCCGCCGCGGCTTTAAGGAAACCAAGGGCAGTTGCGTCCCGATTGCGGTGCCGGCGAACGCCTTTCTTAACGGATCGGGCGATGACTGGAAATGCGAACGGGGATACCGGCAGGAAGAGCGCGCCTGCGTACCCATAAAGGTTCCGCGCAACGGATTTCTGACCGACACGACCTATGCCAAGGGCTGGGAGTGCGAGCGGGGATTTCGCGACGACGGTGAGAGCTGCAGCGCTCTGAATGTGCCTAGAAACGGGTATCTGACGTCCACCGGAGACCGCTGGAAGTGCAACCGCGGTTTCCGGGAAAACGGGAACGCGTGCGAGGTCGTGAAGGTACCTGCCAACGGCTATTTTGTGGACGTTTCCTACGGAGTCGGCTGGAAATGCAACCGAGGCTACAGGGCGTCCGGCGAGAAATGCGCGACGTTCCAGGTCCCCGAAAACGCCCATCTCGATTACACGGGAAATGCATGGGAATGCGACAGACCCTATCGCAAGATCGGTCAGAGCTGCGTTATTTCCCGATAGCGCTTCCCGTTGCGCGCCCTGGAAACTCCGAGGTCAGTTTGCCAGCGGCGCATCCGGCTCGCTGATCGTGTAGCGCCGGAGCAGCCGCTGCTCTTCCGGCGGGAAATCGGTGCGCGCATGGTTGACGCAGCGATTGTCCCAGATCAGCAGGTCGCCCGGCGTCCATTTATGGGCGTAAACGAATTCCGGCTTTTCGGCGTGCTCGATCAGCTCCATCAGAAGTTCTTCGCTTTCTTCCGGGGGCATGCCGACGATGCGTTCGGTCATCAGGCGGGAGAGATAGAGCGATTTCCGGCCCGAATCCGGATGCGTCTTGACCAGCCTGTGGGTGGCGCGCGGCAGGTCCGGGTCGGCGCCGATGGTGCTGCGATCAGTCGCCGAGTAATCGTAGACGCAGACCGTTTCCAGATCCTCGATCCGCGCTTTCAGTTCGTCCGACAGTGCGTCGTAGGCCTTGTACAGGTTCGCGAAAAGTGTATCGCCGCCCTTGGATGGAATGCGGATCGCATACAACGTCGTTGCGCGATAGGGGTGCTGACGGTGGGCCCCGTCGCTATGGAACTGCATCTCGCCGTCGGGTAGCGAGCCGATGGGCACGCCGTCCTTGCGAATATTGCTCACCAGCATAACGCCCCGGGAGGCAGACTTGCGCAGGTTGCCGGTTGAGCGGTCGCGGAACGAACCGTCGCCGCGACCGAACAGGTTTGCAAACCGAAGCTGATCTTCAGGCGAGATCTTCTGATCCGGAAAGCATAAGACGCAATGGTCGACGAAAGCGTTGCGGATCATCTCGACGGTCCGGTCGTCGAGTTCCTCACGCAGGTCGATGCCGTGAATGCGCGCTCCGCAGGCATCCGATGCCGGTTCGATGTCGATGGTGAGTGTCATGGTCGAATCTCCGTTGCTACTTCAGCCGGCTGCCCACGGCGACTTCCTTCTTGTTGAGGTCGAACCGGTTGGTCGGGATGGCGTCGAGATCGGTTCCCGTCACCCTTACGAACTGGGCGCCGTCCGGAAAATGGATCGAGTGGATTTCGCCCACTTCGAACTTCCCTGCATCGCCTGGCGAAAGGCGGAAGGTTTCCTGTTCCTCAAGATCCGCGAAACCTTCCTGCGACCCGTCGTCCTTTCGAGTCCAGAGCGTCATGTCGGTCCACTCCGCCGCCTGTCCGTAGATCGCCCAGGAGCGGCCGTGATCGTGCGGCGGGCCTTTCTTGCCTTCCTTGTAGATATGAACCAGCACGTTGAAGCCGGTGTCCTTGTCGCGATAGATCGTGCGGATGCCGGGTTCGGCGCCGGCGCCGCATTCGGCGGCCAGAAAACCGGGGTCCTTGAGCAGTTTTTCCAGATTCGCGCGGACCTTGTCGTGACCGTCGGGGCCGTTATCCGCCTTCAGCGTTTCCCTTGCATCGTCGCAAAACTGTTCCAGGCTGTAAGCCATTTATTCCTCCAGATTTTCCCAATTGGTTCCAGTCTAGCCCGACCCGCCTTGCGCCTCAATTGCTCACAGGTGGTGACGTCGGGGCGCTTGATGGCGCATATAGGGGGATATTTCAACCGGCGGGAAGGAACCGTAATGTTTATCCAGGGCGAATGGTGCGATGCAGCGGGCGGTAAGACCTTTGCGGTGACGAACCCGGCGACGGGCGAAAAAATCGCGGACGTGCCCGACGGCGGCCGGGAAGATGCGGCGCGCGCGATAGCGGCTGCCGATGCGGCCTTCGGGGGCTGGGCGGGCATGACCGCCTACGACCGGTCGCGTATTCTCTACAAAGCGTGGGAACTGATGACGGCGCGGGCCGAAGACATCGCCCGGACCATGACGTCGGAGCAGGGCAAGCCGCTCCGCGCTGCGCTGAACGAGGTGCGTTACGGCGCGGATTTCCTGCTCTGGTATGCCGAGGAAGCCAAGCGCGTCTACGGAGAAACGATCCCGGCGCCGCGCGGCGACCAGCGCTTTCTGGTCCTGCATCAGCCTGTCGGCGTGGTGGCGGCGATTACGCCGTGGAACTATCCCGCGTCGATGATCACCCGCAAGGTCGCGCCTGCGCTGGCGGCCGGCTGCACGATTGTTCTGAAGCCCGCCGAAGCGACGCCGCTCTGCGCAATCGAAATCTTCAAGGTCCTGCAGGAGGCCGGCGTGCCGGAGGGCGTCGCCAATCTGGTCACCGCACTTGACCCCGCGCCCATCGGCGAGGAGTTCGTCTCCAACGACGCGGTGCGGAAAATTACCTTCACCGGCTCGACGGCGACCGGAAAGATGCTGGCGCGCGAAGCGGCCGAGGACATGAAGCGCGTGTCGCTCGAACTTGGCGGGCATGCGCCGTTTCTGGTGCTCAAGGACGCTGATCCGGTTTTCGCGGCCAAGGGTGCCGTGCTGGTCAAGTACCTGAACACCGGGCAGGCCTGCATCTGCCCCAATCGCCTGTTCGTGCATGAGAGCGGCGTCGAGGCCTTTACGAAGGAATTCGTCTCACGCGTCGAGCGGATGCGTGCCGGCAACGGGCTGGAGGACGGGGTATCCATCGGTCCGCTGGTCAACCAGGCGGCCATCGACAAGATAGAGCGTCAGGTCGCGGATGCGACCGACAAGGGGGCGGAAGTGCTGTGCGGCGGACACCGGCTGATGGAAGACGGTCTCGACAGCGGATTTTTCTATGCGCCGACTGTTCTGTCCGGCGTAACGCCGGACATGCTGATCTATCGCGAGGAAACGTTCGGCCCGGTCGCGCCGATCATATCATTCAACGACGAAGACGATATTCTGGCGATGGCGAACGACACGCATTACGGGCTCGCGGCGTATATCTATACAAACAACCTGTCGGCGGCGATGCGGACGTTCGAGGGGCTACGCTTCGGCATCGTCGGGATCAACGATATAAACCCGACCGGCGCGGCGGCGCCGTTCGGCGGGATGAAGTCGTCCGGGCTGGGCCGCGAAGGCGGGCACGAGGGGCTGTCGGAGTATCTGGAAACCAAACTGGGCGGGTTTTCCGTGTGACGGCCGGAATAGAAACTTATGGGCGAAGTTAACGGACGGTTAACCAATCCTAACTAAATTTCTGGCGGATAACCGGTCTTTATTGGGAGTCATTCGTCATGCATTGCCTAAGTTCGCTTTTCCTTTTCTTTGCCTTTGCGCCTGTTCTTTTCGGGACGGCAAACGCCGGTGCCGGTATCGGTGACAAGGCGCTTCTGCAGGCTGGAATGCAGAAACATATTGAAGATCATCTGGTGCAGGGGGCGTATCTGCATCTCGATGGAAAATCCGGAAAAGTTCAAAAGCTTTTTCCCGATACGCCGCATCCGATGATCCTGACGATGGGCGAATATTTCGTCCTGTGTTCGAATTTTCGGGACGCGAAGGGAAAAGAGATCAATGTGGATTTTTACATGGCTCGCAAGGGGAGCGGGTACATGGTGTTCAAGGCTGCGGTTGAAGACCGGGATTCCCTCAAGCGCCTGATGAGGAACGGTATGGTTTCCCGGCTCAATTGATCCTGGTTTGCATTCCGGGGGCAGGGTGATTAAGACCATGGTTTTTGGATGGAAATGCCCCCTGCAAGCACGGGTTCGCGCCACGCTAGTACGCCAGATTTAGTATGAATTCGCCGCAGACCCTTCTGCCGAAAATTCCAACTTTTCGGGGCCTCTCCGCGAGGTTTCTCCTCGTCCTGGTCCCCGTATTTCTGGTCGTTTCCCTTTCGGGCCTTTTTTATCTTTCCAGGATCGATCAATCCGGACAGGCTGATGCGCTTGCTGCCCGTGTCGGCATCCAGGCGGCCCGCGTCGCGGGCGCCATGGGCAGGTATGGCGATTCAATGGACCTCGGCATTGTCGATGTACTGTTGGCGTCGCTCCTGTCGGATCGGGCGTTACTCTGCGCCGAAGTCCGGGAACCTGAGACCGGAAAGGTTCTGGCGTCCCGTCCGCCCGTCGTCGGATGCCGGAACGCCGGTACAGGCGAGATACTGAGGCTTCCGGTCGGACGCGATGGAAAACGCGTTCTCCATGTCGTGGTCAGTGACCGCGAGCTCGTCGAGTCTGCGGAAAGTCGGCTTGCTCTGATTTTTGCGGTTCTCGCCATTGCGTTTGTGATTTCGATCGGGGTGGCTCTGGCGGCATTCTCGGCATGGCGGGCCTGCTACGCGGGACCCAGCTGACAGATGAACAGCGCCGTCGGCTCGATGTTATTGAACAGTCCGGCGAAACGCTTCTCAGCGTGCTGAACGATATTCTCGATATTTCCAAGATCGAGGCCGGGCATGTGGTGCTGGAAACGCGCCGGTTCGATCTGCCCGATCTGATTGATGGCGTACGGACTCTGCTGCAGCCCCGGGCCGAGGAGAATGGCCTGACGCTGAGCAGCGACATCGGTGACAGCGTACCGGATGCCATTCTGGCCGACCCCACGCGCCTCAGGCAGGTTCTGATCAATCTGATCGGGAATGCGATCAAATTTACCGAGACCGGTCGAATAGACGTTGAAGTCACCAACGAGAGTCCGGCTGACGCGGAAGCGGAGAATGTGCTTCTTCGCTTCGAGGTCCGTGACACCGGTATCGGAATCGAGCCCGACGAGCAAAGACGAATCTTCGAAAAATTCACCCAGGCGGACTCCTCCACGACGCGAAAGTTCGGGGGCACCGGTCTCGGCCTCGCCATTTGCCAGGATCTCGGGTCGCTTCTGGGTGGAGAAATCGGCGTGGAGAGCGAGCCCGGCGTGGGCTCGACATTCTGGTTCACCGTCGATTGCAAACGTGCGGGAAAGGAAGCCTCTTCGGATGCTGCAACCGCATCGTCGGACCACCATCCGCTGGATAATCGACCGGGGCAGCGGCTGGACCGACCGCTCGAAATTCTGGTTGCCGAAGACAATGCCGTAAACCAGATCGTCGCAGTCGAATATATCGAAAGCGCGGGCCATACCTCCGAGGTGGCCGAAACCGGCAGGGCGGCAGTCGAAGCCGCCGAAAGCAAACGGTTCGACCTGATCCTCATGGATTTTCAGATGCCCGAAATGGATGGTTTCGACGCGACGCGACTGATCAGGAAGAGAGAGACGGAAAAAGGGCTGGCGCCTGTCCGGATCGTCGCCGTAACGGCGAACGCGTTCAGGGAAGACAGGGAGGCCTGCCTTCGCGCTGGCATGAACGACTTTCTGAGCAAGCCTTATACCGTGGAACAGTTCCGCGACATGCTGGAAAAGGCGCAGGCCGACGTTAAGGAGCGAAACGCGTCCGAACCGGCGTGCGCAGCCGACCCTTCGGTTGGGAATGTGATCGCTTTCAAGGCGGAAAGCGGGCTTCAGGCGGCTGTCGTCAAGCCGCTGAGGGACGGTAAACCCGACCTGTGGAAGCGACTGGTAGTAGCCTATCTGCGGGCAACGCCGGAAAATATCGATGCCCTCGAACGGGGCCTTGCCGATGAGGATTGCGCCGCCGTCCAGATCGCCGCGCACACATTGAAATCGTCCAGCGCCAATATGGGCGCAGTACGGCTTTCGGAATTGAACCGTGCCGTCGAACAGCTCGCGGCAGATAAGAACCTGAATCAGACGGAATTGCTGTTAACGGAAATTAAGCGCGAATTCGGGATCGTGGCGTCTGAGTTGTCTGCTGATTCCAATGAAAGCTGCAAACAAAAGGGAGCAGTTTTTTGATCGACCAGAGCAATCCGTTTGCCGGCATGCGCGTTCCTGCCGTCGCTGACCAGGAAACGCAGCGTCATTTTAGGCGTGACTGTCCGGAAGCCGAAATGTTCGTGGTCGGCGAAGCAGTCAATGGGTCCAGCGGGCTGGAGATTAACCGGTCTGGGTATCCCGATCTTGTGCTTCTTGATGTCAACACTTCCCGCTGATTGGGGAATGCCGTGATGTCGGACAAGGAACCAGTTACGAAGAATTCCAGGCCGCTCCGGTTGACGACCAGATTCGCGCTTATTGGTGGGCTAACACTGGGGCTTGCGGCCTGGCTGATGGTCGAAATCGACCGCACGTCGTCGGACGCCGATGTGAGTAGCTGGGCTGAAGCAAACAATGTTTCCCTGACCCAGACGATAGCGAACTCGATCTGGCCGGCTTACGCGGATCATCTGGACAGTGCAGGCCGGTCAGACCCGGAAACAATTCGCCGTTCGGCTGCGACGAAACGGCTGCTCCGCGATATAGAGAATCTTGTTGCCGGGCTGGATGTGCTCAAGGTCAAGCTATACGAAACAGGCGGCAAAACATCCTTCTCCACACAGCTCAGCCAGATCGGGGCCGACTACGCGACCAATGAGCGGTTCCTGATCGCGAAAGGCGGCGGAAATGCCAGCAAGCTTGAATTACGGGAAAAATTCGGCGCCATCGCCGGGCCCATGAATGATCGCTGGGTCCTGTCCAGCTATATCCCCGTTGTTCGAGCCGCCGATAAGGAATTGCTCGGGGTTGCCGAAATCTATCGGGATGTGACGGCCCTTCGCGAGGTTGCAGGCTTGAGGCGACAGGAACGTGCTGCTCTTATCGGAAGCTGCCTGCTGGGTGTTTTCGGTCTTCTTGTGGGGCTTGTGTGGAGGAGTGATCGCCAGATTACACGGTATCACCGTCGTGAACTCGACCTTGTCGCTGCAGCAGCCGAGGCTAACGCGAAGAACGACGCCAAAACGCGGTTCGTTGCAAATTTGAGCCATGAGATGAGAACGCCGCTAAATGGCGTTCTTGGGATGGCGAACCTGTTGGCGAAATCGGCACTAAAGGAAAAGCAGAAGAATCAGGTCGAGACGATCAGGCGTTCCGGGACAGAACTTCTGTCGCTGATCGACGGCCTTCTTGACGTTGCTAACGCCGAGTCAGGCGAATTGAGGCTGGAATCATCAGATTTTGAGATCGACAACCTGATCTCGGAGACTATCGAAGAATTTCATCCGGCGGTGGCGGAAAAGAAGATCGGTCTTTCCGTCCAGCTTGAGGGAGATCGAGGCGTCCAAGCGCTCGGAGACCGAATGCGGTTGCGTCAGGTCATTTCCAGCCTTGTCGATAATGCGGTCAAGTTTACGGCCAGGGGGCATGTTGAAGTCGTTGCAGACGTTCGAAAAAATGACGACTTTCGCGTTACCCTGAAAATTGCGGTCGCGGACACAGGTATCGGAATTGCCGAGGACCTTCGGTCCCGGATATTCGATCCTTTCTTCCAGGCTGATGCCCTAGGCTCCAGGCACTACGGTGGTGCAGGGATCGGTCTGTCGCTGGCAAAGGAAATCGTCCAGGCCATGGGCGGTTCGATCGGCTTCGAAAGCCCGAACGGGAACGGCGCCAGATTCTGGATCGAGGTTCCTTTGAGCCTCGCGGATCGAGGCTGCCAGCGCAACGACGATCCCGTTCGTGACGTATCAGTAGATCCCGACAGCGCGCGGATACTGCTTGCCGAGGACAATCCAGTGAACCGGGAAGTCATGATCGATCATTTGCAGGCGTTAAATTATCGGGCGGATTTCGTTGTTGATGGTGCCGCTGCAGTGTCCGCATGGGAGAAGGGCAGCTACGAACTGATCCTTATGGATATCCAGATGCCTGGCGTGGACGGTCTGGAGGCAACGCGCGTGATTCGGGAAAAGGAACGGGCGGTGGGGCGCGAACCTGTCAGGATCGTCGCGGTTACCGCCAACACGCGCGATAGCGACAGGGAGGCGTGCCTGGAAGCCGGTATGGATGACTTCCTCGGGAAACCTTTTTCCGATGACGATTTCGAGGCGGTGCTCTCGAAAACACGGGGCGTCGCGATCGTACCTCCCGGCAATACAAACGAACCGGCCTCGAACGAAACCATAGAGGCTTCGGCGACGATAGCCGATGAACGTAAATCCGGACTCGATGATGCGGTTGTGCGGCCTCTCAGGGACAATAAACCGGAACTCTGGTCGAGACTCGTCGACGCATACCTGTCCAGCGCCTCGGTATCCATTTCCGAGATGACCCTGTGGCTCAGTCAGATAAATCTCGCGACAGTTCGGACGGCTGCACACACCCTGAAATCATCCAGCGCCAATATGGGGGCCGCGAGGCTTTCGGAACTTTGCCGCACTCTTGAGACTCTTGCTGCAAGTGGCGGGCTGGACGACGCGGCGTCCCTTGTCCGGGAAATTGTTTTGGAGTATGAGATCGTTAAGGGAGAGTTGACGATCGTGCCCGGATGCTCGGGTAAGCTGAAAGGAACAGCTGCATGACGGATCCGTCAACTGATTTTACAGGCCTGCGCATTCTTGTTGTCGATGACGAGGAAACGCAGTGTATATTCACCCGCGACTGCCTTGAGAACGAGAATTTCGTTGTTAGCGAGGCCGTCGATGGGCCCAACGGGCTGGAGGCAATCCGGTCGGAACGTCCCGACCTTGTCCTGCTGGACGTCACCATGCCAGGCATGGATGGGTTCGAGGTTTGCCGGCGGGTGCGGATCGATCCCGAGTTCGAAAATCTGCCAATCGTTATTGTCACCGGCATGGAGGATGCGGAGGATATCCGGCAGGGTTTCGCCGCCGGGGCTACCGACTTTCTGATCAAACCGGTCGACTGGAATCTGCTGCCCTATCGAATCCGGTTCGTGCTGAAAAACGCAGCGCTCGAAAACGATCTGCGCTCCGCCAGGGACGAGGCGGAACGCGCCAGCGCCGCGAAATCCAAGCTGCTGGCCACCATGGGCCACGAACTCCGGACGCCGTTGAACGCGATTATCGGGTTTTCCGAACTGGTCATCCAGCAGCCGTTCGGACCTCTCGGCGCGCCGCAATACGAGGAATATCTCGGGGACATTCACGATTCCGGTTCCCGTCTTCTGCGGGGCATCAACGACATACTGGAGATCGTGAATAGCGAGTCGGAAAGCACGGCGCGCTTGCGGGGCGACGCCAACCTCGCCGAGATCGCTGCAGCAGCGCAGGATGCGTTTATGCCTGAGGCAAAGGCCGGAGAAGTGACGGTAACCAACGAGGTTCCGCCCGTCCGGATCCCGGTCCGGGCAGACGTATCCCGGCTGAGCCAGGCCTATTTCAATCTCGTTTCCAACGCGGTGAAGTTTACGCCGCCCGGAGGCAGCATAAGGCTTCATCTGGACGACTCCGAGCCGGGGCGGCTCGCGCTCGCGGTCACGGATACCGGCATCGGCATTGCCGAGGAAAACCTTTCGCGGATACTGGAACCGTTCGAGCAGGTCGATGACGGTCTGAACCGAAACTATGAGGGTATGGGGCTTGGGTTGTCGGTTGCGCGCGTACTAGCCCGCCGGCATGGCGGCGATATCGTTCTCCAGAGCGAGCTGGGGAAAGGGACGACCGCGAGTCTTGTTCTGCCGGTGAACCAGACAGAAACGGAAGCCGAAGACTTTCCCCTCAAACGCACGGGATGATCCCTGCCGGTGCACTCTATGCCGAGGGTGCGCCGCGCATTATCCTGCCTCATAATCCGGTGACAGAAATCGGATGCGGGGCAAGCGATGTCAGACAAAAGGTCGCTCGACATTTTCGGGCGCATGATCCTGATCCGCCGGTTCGAAGAGGCGGTCTACGATTTTCACCAGCAGAAGCTGTTCGGCGGGCATTACCACCTGTACATAGGCCAGGAAGCGACCGGGGCCGCCGTCATGGCGTCGCTCGGACCGGATGACCGCATCTTCTCGACGCACCGCAATCACGGACATCTGATCGCACGGGGCGCGGACCCAAAGGCCGCTCTGGCGGAAATCCTGAGCCGAGCCGATGGCACCAACGGCGGGCGAGGCGGTACGTTTCACCTGTCCGATCCTTCTCTCGGGATGCCGCATACATCGGCGCTGGTCGGTGGTGCTGTGCCGCTGGCGGCCGGCGCAGGGTTTGCTGCGAAGATTGCAAAATCAGGAGGCATCGGCGTATCGATGTTCGGCGACGGCTGTTTCGAGGAAGGGGTAGTGTATGAGACGCTCAACCTCGCCCGTCTCTGGAAGCTGCCGGTGATTTTCGTGTGCGAAAACAACACGCCGGGCGCGGTCCTGAAATCGGCCGGCGGCAACAACACATCCAACCTTCCGGAAGGACGGGTCATCGCCACGCCGCAGGCGCTCGGGATAAAAAGCCACGAGGTGGACGGTGGAGACGTACAGGCAGTCGACGCGCTGTTTTCCGACTGCGCCGAACGCTGCCGCAAGACAGGCGAGCCCATCTTCATCGAGGCGCTAAGCGAGCGCTGGCCCGGCAACTACTATTCCTATCCCGACATGGTGACCGGAAAGACCGACGTTTCGATGGCGTGGGACGACAGCGGGATGAGCGGCGATCACGAGGCCTGGTTTCGCGAGCATGATCCCGTGCTGCGCTTCGCCCGGACTCTTATCGCAGACGGAGCGGCGACGGCAGACGACGTTGTCGCGATGGACAGGCGGGCGACGGAATCCATCGACGCTGCACGCGAGTTCGCGCTTGCCTCGAAACCGCCCGGGACGCAGACCGTTCATGCCCACGTGCTGGCGGGAGGGATGTGATCATGAGGACGATCAGCTACGCCGAAGCGCTCGCCGAAGCCGTCTGCGAATGCATGGCGGAAGACCCGAAAGTCGCCCTCGTCTGGGGCTCGCTTATGGGGGTCGGCGGCGGCAACGAGCACGTCAACCGGATAAAGACGGAATTTGCCGACCGCATCTTTCACCCGCCGATCTCCGAAGCGGCGATCGCCGCCATCGCCACGGGAGCGGCAATGGACGGGGTGCGCACGATCTTTCCCATGGGAACGGCGAGCTTCATGTTTCGCGCCTGGGATCAGATCGTGCACGAGGCCGGTGCGGCGCATTACATGTCGAACGGACGCGTCACGGCGCCGGTGGTGTTTCATGTCGTCCACGGGCTACGCGGCGGCGGTTCGGTGCAGCACAGCCAGTCCCCGCAGGCCATGTTGTGGAATGCGCCGGGCATAGAGATCGCCCTGCCGTCCTGCCCGGCGGATGCCAAGGGGTTGATGCGCACCGCGATCAGGAGCGAGAACCCGACGGTTTTTATCGACCATCAGAAGCTCAACCGGCGTACCGGAGAGGTGCCGGAGGGCCCTTACGACATCCCGTTCGGCGTTGCCGATATCAAGCGGGAAGGCGGCGACGTCACCATCGTCGCCGCGTCGCTACAGGTAGTGCATGCGCTTGAGGCGGCGGAGGCGCTGGCGGGGGAGGGAATAGAGGCGGAGATCGTCGATCTGCGCTCGCTGGTGCCGCTCGACGAAGACGCAGTCCTGAAATCGGTGGAAAAGACCGGCCGTCTGGTCGTCGCCGACGAGTGCCCGCCCCGCTGTTCCGTGGCGTCGGAAGTGATTTCGGTCGTGGCGGAGAAAGGCATGGATTTGCTGAAAGCGCCGCCGCGACGCGTCAACCGGCTGCCGGTTCACGTGCCGTCGAACAAGGACCTGGAGGATTTTATCGGTCCCAGTCCTGACCGGATCGCTGAAGCGGCGAGGGCGCTCTGCAGATAAATTCAGCACCCGAATTTTTTGCTTTGTGCACGCCGAGAACGGGCGCATAAGGGGCCTGCATCCCGGTCCGCAGGGGAGGTCTCTGCCGCGGGGCGCTTTCTACATTGAGGAGACAGGACAGATGTCTTTTGGACGTACGCTCGTTCTCGCGGGTGCGACTGCGCTCGCCTGTGCGTTTTCCGTTTCGGCTCCGGCTTCGGCCGATCCGATCGCGGATTTCTATTCCAAGAAACGGGTTACGATACTCGTTGGATTCGGGGTTGGCGGTGGCGTGGATACCTTCGCTCGCCTGCTTGCCCGCCACTTCGGAGACGCCCTGCCGGGCAAACCGAATGTCGTGGTGCAGAACATGCCCGGCGGGGGCGGCTTCAAATCCACCAACTATCTCTACAATGCCGCGCCGCAGGACGGGAGCTACATTACCTTGATGCTGCCCAGCAACGCGGTCGAACCGCTGATGGGCAATCCGGGCGCCAAGTGGGATACGTTCAAGCTGCACTGGCTTGGCAACCTGACGCAGGATTATGTGAGCTGCATCGCGTCGGGCAAATCCGGAATCAAGTCGATTGAGGAGGCAGGCAAGCGCGAGATTGTGTTCGGCGCAACCGGCCCGAGCGCGCTGACCGCACAGCAGCCTTACGTGTTCCGGAACCTGCTTGGTTACAAGGCCAAGGTCATCACCGGTTACAAGGGCACCAAAGCGATCTGGCTGGCGATGGAGAAGGGCGAGGTCGATTCGGTTTGCGCCTTCTGGGCGTCGCTAGCGATGGGTCCGCAGAGGCAGAATATCGAGTCCGGCGCCTTCGTGCCGATCGTCCAGATGGGAAACAAGAAGCATCCGGTCTACGGCAAGGCGCCCAGCATCTATGATCTTGCGAAGACCGATGCGGACCGCCAGGTGATGCAGTTCATCTTCGGCCTGACCCAGATTACGCGGCCGTTTGCCGCCCCGCCGAAGGTGCCGCAGGCGAGGATCGCCGCACTGCGCAAGGCGTTTTGGGAAGCGGCGAACTCTGGCGGTCTCAAGGCGGATGCCGCGAAGCAGAAGCTGATCGTCGACCCGATGGACGCAGCGGCCACCGAAAAGGCCTTCCGCGATGTTCTTTCCATGCCGAAGGACGTCATCAATCGCGCCAAAGTGCTGATCCGCCGGCCAAAGTCTTGAATGTCGGTTGAACTTCAACGGCGGCGCCCTATTACGGGCGCCGTCGCCTTTACGCCGATCTTAGAATCGCTTCGACCGCCGGCCAGCTCTTTTCGCCGTTGGTACGGAAATCGTTGGTCAGGCTTTCCGGCATATATTCGTCGATGGCGGGTCCATAGCTCGGCCGTTCGCGCATCCGCGCCAGCCAGCCGAGTACGCGCGGCCGCTTAGGCGTCCAGTTCTCCAGCATGCCGAGAATATCGATCCGGTTGACGTAGGGTGCGACGCCGATATCGGCGAGCGAAAATCCGTCGCCGGCCAGCCAGTCGCTCTTCTCCAGCGCGGTTTCCATGTCCTTGAGAAGCTTATCGTATGTCTTTACCGCTTTCACGACTTCGGGCCCGTCGAAGCCCATTTCGATCCATTCGCGCTTGCGGCGTTTCCAGTCCGGGTCGGGAGTCCGTTCGAGGAATTCCTCTACTTCCGCCTCTGACATGCGAAGGATGGTGTAGCGGTGCGAAGCAGTGAAGGTGACGACTGCGCACATCTCATGCAGTTGCTCGTCGAGAAACTTGGTCCAGTAGCGCATGCGCACCTTGCCGGCAGGATCGGCCGGCTTAAGCGGCGGATCGGGAAACTTCTCGTCGATATATTCGCAGATCAGGGTGGATTCGCGGATTACCTCGCCGCCGTCTACCAGGGTCGGCACGACGCCCTTCGGGTTGAGCTTCAGATAGTCCGGGTCAAACTGGTCGCCCTTCAGGATGTCGAGATAATGGCCTTTCCAGTCGAGCCCTTTTTCGGCCAGGGCCATCCGTACCTTGGCGGCGCAGACAGATGATCCATGGTGATAAAGTTCAAGCATCCCTGTCTCCCCTAATCCATTACCAACGCGACTCTGCCGGTGGAGCGCCGTTCCAGCACCATCGCCATCGCCTCGCGGAAGCCCTCAAGCGGGAATGTCGCGCAGACATGGGGGCGGATGCTGCCGTCCGCCGCCCAGTCGTGAAACCGCGTCATGATGGCGCGTACGCGGTCTTCCATCTCGTAGCGGATGTCTTTCGGGCTCCAGCCGTAATAGGTGCCGAAATTCAGCCCGCAGACCGTGACGTTCTTGACCAGCAGGATGTTGGTCGGCGCTGAACCCGCCCCGCCCGAGGTAAACCCCACCGGCGCGATCCGTCCTTCGAGCGCGATACAGCGCAGCGACTCGTCGAATACGTCGCCGCCGACCGGGTCGAGGATCGCATCCGCACCGCGCCCGTCGGTGATCTCGTTGACCGTGTCGCGAAACCCGCCCGATGTGTAGTCGATGACATGGTCCGCCCCGTGTTCCTTGGCCAGCGCACGCTTTTCTTCGGTGCTCGCGGTCGCGATGACGGTTGCGCCCAGGGCCTTGCCGATTTCGACGCCGGCCAACCCGATACCACCGGCGGCGCCGTGCACCAGCAGGGTTTCGCCCGGCTGCACGTTCAGCAGATGCGGCCATGTCAGCGCGGCGCAGGTGGTGGCGTATGAATTGAAATTGGTCGCTGCCGCGAAATCCAGATTGTCGGGCAGGGGGTAGGTATTGACCTCCCAGGCGACCGCTTCTTCCGCCATGCCGCCCCAGTCGAGCGCCGCGCAGACCCGGTCGCCCGGCCTGAAGCGCGTGACTTCAGTGCCGCATTCGATCACCTCGCCGGCGGCTTCGGTTCCCGGTACGAAAGGGAGTGGCGGCTTTCGCTGGTATTTGCCGGCGACGACGAGGCTGGCGGCGAAATTGACTCCGCAGGCGCCGATGCGAATGCGCAGCTGTTTCGGTTCCAGGGGCGGAAGCTCGACGTCCTGAACCGAAAGCCTGTCGAAGTCTGTGTATTCGGTGACAAGCAGGCCTTTCATGGGCTCCGCCTAGGCTTCTTCGTGGGCCTCTTTCCACATCTCCTGCAGGTCCGGACGCCGCACCTTGCCACGGTCGTTCTTGGGCAGGGCATCGATGAAGTGGAACTGCTTGGGTAAACGGTATTCCGGCATATTGCTGGCGCAATGGTCCCGGATTTCGGCCTCGCTGAGCGTTTCGCCCTCGCGCGCGACGACATAGGCGACGATTTCCTCGCCGTAGATACTGTCGGGAACGCCCACCGCCGCGGCTTCGTAGACTTTGGGATGCCGCATCATCACGTTGTCGACCTCGACCGGCGAAATATTGACGCCCCCACGGATGATCAGGTCCTTCAGGCGCCCCGTCACGGTGATGAAACCTTCCTCGTCCATCACTGCCAGATCGCCCAGCCGGACGCGCTTGCCGTAAAGGTCTTCCCACTTTCCGTCGGCAGTCATCGAGGCTTTTGCGCATTGCGGACCACCCAGCGTGACCTCACCTTCCTCGCCCTGCGGCACGGCGTTGCCGTCTTCGTCGACCAGCAGGAATTCCTGGTGCTTGGCGGGCGGGCCGACGGTGCCATACTTCTTGGCGTAGTGGCGGTTGCCGCACACCCATCCGCCTTCCGAACACCCGAAGAACTGCAACAGATTGATGCCGTAGGTGTCCTCGAACTGCTTCCAGCGCTCCGGTGACAGCGGCGCGGTGGAAGAGCTCATCAGGCGCAGGCTGGGAACGTCCTTGGCGGTAACGCCGGTCGGACGGTCGAGCAGCATATTGATGACCGTCGGTATGCCGGCGGAAAAGGTAATCTCGTATTTCTTGATCCAGTCGAAGAACCGGCTGTGCGAGAAGCGCCGCGCAATATGCAGCGTGCAACCGGTTTCCAGCCACGGCATCAGCGACAGGCCCTGCGGCGAGTTCCAGCCGAACGAGCGGTATTCAAGCGTCCGGTCGTCCTCCGTCAGTCCGATCTGATCCAGGGTCGAGAGCCCAAAGGACCAGTGCGCCAGATGGTCGATCAGGAAATTCTTCGGCTTGTCGGTCGTGCCGGACGTGCAGAAGATCGTCGCGTCGTCAGTCTCGACATAGTCGCGGTCGCATTCCGGCTCAGCCGGCGTCGCGGCGATCTGGGCGAACAGTTCGTCGCTCGCCGAATTCCCCGCCATGCCGCTTTCCCAGCCGGTGAATTTGAGGCTCTCGATATCGACGCCGTCGGTCATCTTATCGATGTCGAGATCGGCGTCGTATAGCGCGAGCTTGCAGTCGAGATGCGACAGGATCTCCGCGACGTACTCGATGTTCATCTCGACATTGGTCGGGCAGCACACCGCGCCGGCGCGCCAGATGCCCATCCAGAGCAGGATTTTCTCCAGCCGTTCCTCGGTCAGGAGCGCGATCCGGTCGCCTTTCTGTATCCCCCTGGTGACCAGCCAGTTGGCGATCCGGTTGGACCATTCATGCAGTTCGCCGAACGTGATGCTCTTTTCCTGGGTAACGTCGACCAGGGCGGTCTTCGACGCATCGCGTTCCTTGTACGCCGCGAAAAGCGTCCGTACAGACGTGAAGGGTACGGCGTAATCATGTTCGGCGCCCGGGGGCGTTCCGCCGACTTTGGGGGGCATGGTCAGGTCTCCGGTGACTGGCTTTCTGTTCGGTCATTTCCTACCCTGTCGCGACGAAACTGTCGAATCTGGTGATACTGGAATGGTGGATGGCGACGCGCGCGCTGCGCTCGAAAAACTGGTGACCGATTTCACCGAGGCGTTCAACCGCGAGGATATCGACGAGGTCATGTCGTATTTCGCCGACAATGCCGTCTACGATGAGTTCAATGGCATCCGGAATATCGGAAAAGACGCCATTCGCGAGGCATTCGAACCGCAATTCGACGGCGCATTCGGCCGAATGCGGTTCCATACCGAGGATATGTTTCTCGACGTCGATGCCGGTAAGGCCATGATCCGGTGGATTCTGACGCTTGAGGAAGACGACCGGGCTGGCGCCTATCGCGGGCTCGACCTGCTGCATTTCGAGGACGGGCTACTCGTCGAGAAGCACACCTATTGCAAGGCGAAAATTCCCTTTATCCGCAAGAAGGCTGATCTTCAGGCAGAAGGAATCTGGCCGTCCGATGGCGTGTGATCGTCAGTTTTTGTGAAGCTTTTCTTACATTAACACATGGTTAATCTGCACAACTATAATCGACCTGTCGGCGGATTCCAGGTGTTTTCCAGATGCTGCGCGTTGTCGATTTTTGCGAAATCAATCGAACCATTTCTCCTGATACGCGTTGTCTTCGGGTCTATGACATTTTCTCCGAGGAAGAAGCCTGTACTCTGATTGCTGTGGTCGACGATGGTATTCCCGTCGGTCTGCTGACCCGCTACGAATTCTTCCTGAAATTTGCGAGCCGGTTCGGGCGGGCCCTATTCGAGAACAAGCCTGTTTCGGTTCTTATGACCAGCGATCCGCTGATCGTTGATTGCAATGTGACAATCGACGAGCTTACGGATCTGTTCACAGCCGCATCGGGCGCCGCTCTGCACCACGGCTTTGTGGTCACTAGGGACGGCAGGTATTTCGGTGTAGGGAGCGGTGTATCACTGCTGAGAGCGAATGGGCTTCAGACTTCGAAGCGAAACGAGGAGCTGGAAGAGGCGCGCCGTACGGCCGAATGCGCGGTCGAGGCGAAATCGGCGTTTCTTGCGACAATGAGTCATGAGTTGCGGACGCCGCTCAACGGCGTCCTTGGCATGAACGGTCTGCTGCTGGACACCAGGCTTGATGAGGTGCAGCGCGACTAAGCGGAGACGGTCCGCGAATCCGGTAACGCGCTGCTCGATTTGCTCAATGAAATCCTCGATTACTCCAAACTCGAAGCGGGTCGGCTGGAACTCGAATGCGTTTCGATGGGGCTCGAGAAGGTTGTCAGCGGCGTAATGAATCTGGTTGATGCGCACGTCATGGCGAAAGGGCTGGCAGCGTCATTCTATCTAGACCCAGAAGTTCCCGACTGGGTGATTGGCGATCCAGGCCGGCTCAGACAGGTTCTGCTAAATCTTGTCAGCAATGCGGTCAAGTTCACGGAAAAAGGCGGATTTTCGATCGAAATTTCCCTGGAGGAGGTGCACGGAAATAGCTGTCAAATCGGGTTCTCAGTGACCGATAGCGGGATCGGGATAGACAGCGCCGTCCAGCAAAAACTATTTGAACCTTTTACCCAGGCGGATACATCCACGACGAGAAAGTACGGCGGTACGGGACTTGGTCTTTCGATCTGCCGTCAGCTGGTCGAATTGATGGGCGGAGATATCGGGGTCGACAGTGAACCCGGAAAGGGAAGCCGGTTTCATTTCTCCGTAACCATGGACAGGGCGGATGCACCCTCGGGCGAAGCGGTGCATACAATCGTCGACCTGACTGGCATGAAAATACTGATCGTCGATGACATCGACATCAATCGGCGAGTGTTCTCCAAACAGATCCAGGCATTCGGCGCAATTGTCGAAGTAGCCGAAAACAGCGCCAGCGGTCTGTTAAAACTCCAGCAGGCAAGTCTGGAAAATCGTCGCTACGATGCGGTTATCGTCGATCACATGATGCCAGATTGCGACGGGGTGTCTTTCGCCCGGCAGGTTCGCAGCCAGCCGCATGTTTCCGACACGCCGCTGGTTCTTTGCAGCTCTTCCTCCAACCGTCCAAGAGAAGGGGCTGAGGAAACCGCCTTTGCTGCCGTCCTTGTGAAACCGGTTGCGCCTCTCGATCTGAACCGGACGCTTGAGCGCATTCACCAGGCGGGACCCACGACGGATGGAGCCGAAAACGATCCGCATTCCGGCAAACTACCGGTTGATCTGTCGGACAAGGGTTGCCCGGAGGGCGTAGGCGACTCACGCCGCGTAAAAAGAATACTGATCGCCGAGGACAATCATACCAATCAGAAACTGTTAAAGATCCTGCTCGAGAATGCCGGTTTCAGGGTGGATATCGCGGCAAATGGTGTGGAAGCGGTAGATGCCGTGCGCCGACGTCCCTACGACCTCGTGCTGATGGATATCCAGATGCCGGAAATGAACGGGATCGAGGCGACAGCGGCAATTCGCCGGCTGCCCGATGAACGCGGCAGAATTCCTGTTGTCGCTGTCACGGCGGACGCCATGCCGGGCGACCGCGAACAATTTATCGGGTCGGGAATGGATGATTATATTTCGAAGCCCATCAACAGCAATGAGCTGAACCGCGTGCTGAGCGAACGTTTGCGCGAGGCCGGGTAGCGTTTCCTTATTCCGCTTCAAGCGGCGTTTTCAGGCGGGTTCCCTTGACGATGATTCCGCCGTTCCGGTCCGCCAGCTCAGGCGGGGTCGGACGTTCTCCGTCCAGCGACAGCCACAAGCGGAACAGGTGTCGCTTGCGTTCCGGCTCCGGGAAATCCTCGAACGCGGTCCGGCCGTGCACGGTCACATGGTTCAACAGGAACTGGATGTCGCCGCGCTCGAACGTCATGTTGAACATCAGTTCGGCCAGCAATTCGTCCATGTAATCGAGGGCTTCGACCTGTTCCGGCGTGTATTTCGGCACCGCGTCGAAGCGCTGGGTCGAATCGATATATTGCCGACCGTAGCGTGAGCTGAACGTGTCCTTGTAGAAATTGAAAATCGGCAGGACATACCATGGGTCCTTGCCCTCCGGGATTTCGCCGCGGCGGTCCCAGTACATCGGTTCGGTCAGGACTTTGGCGAGATCGGGGCGGCGTTCCAGCATGGTGTTGTAAACCCGGACCGTCGACGCAAGAGAGCTCAACCCGCCCGATTGCGGCGTCTGCAGGCACATCAGCCCCACGACGTCGCAGGAATCCGCGTGAAAGCGCTGATTGACATTGGTTCGATAGCCGCGCTCGGAAGGATCCTTGTTGTAATCCACGTCGGTCAGTTTCTTGACGTGGCCGAGCATATGCCCCTTGGCGTTCTGCGAGACCGCGCGGCCAAGGTAGTGCCCGATCCCGAAAAAGGCTGCCGCAGCCTGCGCGCGGCTGTATTCCCAGACCGGAAAACCACGGATCAGCACGAGACCGCGCCCATGGACGATTTCATCGCGGAGCTCGGCGAGACGCGGTCCGAAGACCGGCAGGGGGAAGTTCTCGCGGGTGATATCCATGATATCCAGACCGTCTTCCTGCACGTCCTGCACGGCCCGGTCGATATCGGCGATTTCGTCATCTGTCAGCCGGTAGATAAAGGCTTCGGACTCCAGCATTTCCCTGCCGTCCCAGTCCGCCGGGTGAATAACCTGCTGGTGGGCGATTGCGGGCTGCTCGGTGATGGTCATCATGGAAATCTCCCAATCGATTTTGCGAATTTTACCGCCGGTTTTTCCGCCGCGCCATAGTGGCGCGACCGATTTCAGACTCAGGGTATCAGCACCGTCATCCCGGTCGTTTTACGGGATTCCATCGCCCTGTGCGCGTCGGCGACCTCATCAAGGGAGAAACGCTGGTTGACCGAAATTCGGACGGCGCCGCTGATCACCGACTCTATCAGGTCGTCGGCTCTTTGCCGCATCTCCTCGCCGGTTCTCATATGCCAGTAGAAGGCGGCGCTGGTCACGTATAGCGACCCGAGCTGGTTGAGTTTGAAAATGTCGAAAGGCGGAATCGGGCCGGAAGACGTCCCGTAGGAGACAAGCATGCCGCGCGGCCGGAGAGCGTGGAGCGACGCCTCGAACGTGTCCTTGCCCACAGCGTCGTACACTGCGGCGACGCCTTCGCCGCCTGTCAGTTCCCTTGCGCGGGCGGCGATTTCGTCACGGCCCGAAACGATGACATTGGTGCACCCGTTCGCGGAAGCCTCGGGCACTTTGGCATCGCTACCGACCACGCCGATTACGGTGGCGCCGATATGGTTCGCCCATTGCGACAGGATGCTGCCGACGCCGCCTGCTGCGGAATGAACAAGGATCGGTTGCCCTGCGGCGACCGGAAAGGCGTCGCGCAGGAGATACTGGGCCGTCAGCCCCTTGGTAATCATGGCCGCTGCCGTCACGTCGTCTATGGCATCGGGCAACGGTACAAGGCGATCCGCCGGCACGACGCGCGCCTCCGCGTAAGCGCCTCGAGGCAGCGCATGTCCGCCCGTCGAATAGGCGACGCGGTCGCCGACCCTGACGCCAGACACCCCGGTGCCGACTGCTTCGACAACTCCCATGGCCTCCCCGCCGATGGCGTGCGGTAAATGGGGAAGGGGATAGCGGCCTTCCCTGGTATGGATGTCGGCAAAGTTCACACCGATCGCATGCTGACGCAGCAACGCCTCGCCTGGACCGGGTTCTCCTGGAGGCACATCTTCGAGCCGAAGGACTTCCGGGCCGCCATATTCGTGAATTCGAACTGTTTTCGTCATAGGGGAAGGGCTTTCCGCGTCAACCGGTCGTGAGGGGGCGGGCCTTTGAAGATGCCCGTGCGCTCGGATCGGATTTCCGGGTTGCAGGCAGTAACTCTCTGGTTAGGCTATAGGGCGCGCAGTTTTTCCTCCTGCCCGATGGACTCATAATTGCCAGATCGATGATGCAACGCAAACTCACTTATTATTCCGCATTTTTTATTCTTCTGTCATTTTTCTCCTGGTCGGCACCTGCACCCGGATTCGATTTTGCTGCTCCAGTAGCGACTGACGCGAAGAAAACAGGCGAAAGCGCATTTTCGGTCATGGCACGCGGAAGATCCCAATTTTCCCGTGAAATCGTCCGCAAAGCCGCATTTCTCGAGGCGGCGCGTGCGACGCTGAAATCGGGCAGCGACCATTTTCGTATTGTTAATGCGAACGAAGAGGCACTCGGAAACCGCGGCCGGCCCGGGAGCGGGGCGGTCCGCTATGAAGTCAGGCTCGACATCGTCATGAGCAAGCCCGGCCAGCGTCTGATTGCGGCGGAAAAATGGTTTCCCGCTCAAAACGTCGTAGACAAGGTGGGGCCGGAAATAAAAGCCGTTCGTTAATCGAGCGGGCTATGGCAGTTCCCGCATCAATTCACCGCAGCCTTCGCGCGGTTCGCGGATAACGAAGCGTTTCTGGATTTCCCAGCATAGCGCGCAGCCTGTTTCGATTACCGGAATACCGAAATCCCGCTCCATCATCTCGACGATGGACAGAAGCCGCCAGGCATTGCCCTGCAGATAGATCGCCTCCGCCCCGGGGTTCGCCAGCCAGGTCTTGCGAACCAGCGCGTAAACGGCATGCGGGGAAATCTCGCCCGCCTTCTCGAACGGCACCTCGAGCGGTTCCATGGCGAGAACGTCGAACCCCGCCTGGGTCAGGTAGTCGACGGTCAGCTGGTTCTGCAGCGAGGAATAGCTGACGCCGATAATCTTCTTCGCACCCAGCGTTCGAAGCGCGTTCGCCACATTCTGGTTGGCGGTGAAATTGGGAACGCCTGTCTCACGCTCCCATTTCTTCATCAGTGCGGCTTCTCGTTTTACGCCGATCATCATGAAGGGCGGGGTGCCCGAATGATGGATCAGATCGACGCCGGCCTCGCCCAGCTTCAGCGCGTTGCGGTGGTAGCCTTCGAGCGCTTCCTCGAACTCGTCTGCCGTGCCGCGTCGGACATTCTGGACGATCGGAATAACGCCGACGCCTTCCGGCAGAAGGCGGATCAGCTCTTCCGTCGAGCCCGGCCGCATGGTCGGTTTGACCAGCCCGACCGTACCGCGCCAGGTGGAGAACGCCATCTTTCTATTCCGCTGCCTTGCGGCCCGCGCCGGGCTTGCCGTAGCCGCCGCCGCCCGGCGTTTCGATCACAAACACGTCGCCAGCCTCGACCTCGACCGAGTCGGTGCCTTTGAGCGCCGTTACCGAACCGTCGGTGCGTTCGACATAGTTGCGCCCGACTGTCCCCGGCCCGCCGCCGGCCATTCCGTATGGCGGTATTTCGCGGTGGCCCGACAGGATTGAGGCGGTCATGGCCTCGCGGAACCGCACGCGCCGGATAACCCCGTCGCCGCCGCGATGCTGGCCTTTGCCGCCCGAGCCTCGCCGGAGCGAGAAACTTTCCAGCAGGACCGGGAAGCGCCATTCGAGGATTTCCGGATCGGTCAGGCGCGTGTTGGTCATGTTGGTGTGGACGCCGTCGGTGCCGTCGTAATCCGGCCCCGCGCCCGATCCGCCGCAGATCGTTTCGTAATACTGGTGATTGTCGTTGCCGAAGGTGAAATTGTTCATCGTACCCTGCGCCGCGCCCATTATGCCGAGCGCGCCGAACAGCGCGTCCGTGATGGCCTGCGAGGTCTCTACGTTGCCGGCGACCACGGCGGCCGGGTAGGTCGGGTTCAGCATGCAGCCTTCCGGAATGACGATGTCGAGCGGCTTGAGACAGCCCGCATTGAGCGGAATGTCATCATCCACCAGCGTCCGGAACACGTAGAGCGTAGCGGCGACGCAGATCGCTGACGGCGCATTGAAATTGTTGGGCTGCTGGTCCGACGTTCCGGTGAAGTCGATCCGTGCGCTTCGCGCACTTTTGTCGACGGTTAGCGCGACGTTGATCTTTGCGCCGTAGTCGGTTGAGTATTCGAAATTGCCATCGGACAGCGCGTCGATCACGCGGCGCACCGATTCCTCGGCATTGTCCTGAACGTGCTGCATATACGCCTTCACCACGTCGAGCCCGAAATGCTCGACCATGCGGTGAAGTTCCTGCACGCCCTTTTCGTTGGCCGCGATCTGCGCTTTCAGATCGCCGAGATTGTGGTGGAAATTGCGCGTCGGGTATTTGTGGCTGGAAAACAGCGCTTCCGTTTCGGCTTCCAGCAGGTTGCCTTCGGCGACCAGCTGGAAATTGTCGATCAGGATGCCTTCCTCCTCGATATGTTTCGAGTAGGGCGGAACCGAACCCGGCGTGATCCCGCCGATCTCCGCGTGATGGCCGCGCGAGGCGACATAGAACAGAACCTCGTCCCTGTCCGCTTCGAAAACCGGCGTGATGACCGTGACGTCCGGCAGATGCGTACCGCCGTTATAAGGCGTGTTCAGCATGTAGACGTCGCCGCGCTTCATGCGACCTGCGCGCTCGCGCGCGACCGTTTTAACGCTTTCGCTCATCGAGCCCAGATGCACAGGGATGTGTGGCGCGTTGGCGACAAGGTCTCCCTGTGTATCGAAGATTGCGCAGGAGAAATCGAGGCGTTCCTTGATGTTCACCGAATAGGAGGTGTTCTGCAGCACGCCGCCCATCTGCTCGGCGATCGACATGAACAAATTGTTGAACACCTCCAGCATCACCGGGTCGGCCTCCGTTCCAATGGCGACGCGCTTGGGCAGGGCTACGACGCGCGTCAGGATCAGATGGTCGTGTTTTGTGACCTCGGCACGCCAGCCGGGTTCGACGACAGTCGTTGCGTTCGCTTCCTTCAGGATCGCCGGTCCGTCGACGCGGCAGCCGGGTTTCATCGCCTCGCGGTCGTAGACCGGCGTGTCGTGAGTTTCTTCGGCGGAGAACATCGAAACGGTGGCGAGCGGGGCCGGAGCCGGAACATCCGTTTCCTCGCCGACGACCGGGTCTTCCAGCACTTCGCCGGCGCCGATCACCTCGACCGACAAAGCCTCGACGATATGACTCTTCTCCGGCGAGATGAATCCGAACTGCTGGCGATGCGCTTCCTCGAACCGGGAAACGATATCCGCCATCGCTCCGTAATCGATGACCAGCGCGGTGTCGGTGCCTTCATATCGCAGATGGGCCTTGCGGACGGCCTCGGTCCGATCCGTGGCGACGCCCTGGCGTTCCATCTCCGACCGTCCGTCCGCTTCCATCTCCTCGAACGCGGCATCGAGTTCCGGAATCAGGGAGTCGGCGAGCGTTGCTTCGACCGCGCGCTCGCGCATCACCCGCTGATCGGCGAGTCCCATCCCGTAAGCAGACAGGACACCGGCGAACGGATGGACGAAGACGCGCTTCATGCCGAGCGAATCGGCTACTAGACAGGCATGCTGGCCGCCCGCTCCACCGAAGCAGGTGAGCGTGTATTCGGTCACATCGTAGCCTCGCTGGACCGAGATCTGCTTGATCGCGTTGGCCATGTTCTCGACCGCGATCTTGAGGAACCCGTCTGCGACCTCTTCCGGCGTGCGTCTGTCGCCAGTGTCCTGTTCGATCTGTTGCGCCAGCGCCGCAAACTTTTCGCGCACGATATCGGCGTCCATCGGCTGGTCGCCGTCCGGCCCGAACACGCGCGGGAAGAATTCGGGATTGATCTTGCCAACCATCACGTTGGCGTCGGTTACCGCCAGCGGCCCGCCCCGCCGGTAACAGGCCGGACCGGGGTTGGCGCCCGCAGAATCGGGCCCGACGCGATAGCGCGCTCCGTCAAAATGCAGGATAGACCCGCCGCCAGCCGCGACCGTGTGAATACGCATCATCGGCGCCCGCATGCGGACGCCGGCGACGAGTGTCTCGAAAGCGCGTTCGTATTCGCCGTCGTAATGCGCGACATCGGTGGACGTACCGCCCATGTCGAAGCCGATGATCTGGGTAAAGCCGGCCATCGCCGCCGTGCGTGCAGCGCCGACGATTCCGCCCGCGGGACCGGACAGGATCGAATCCTTGCCCTGGAAGAAGCGCGCATCGGTCAGCCCGCCATTGGACTGCATAAACATCAGGCGCACGTCTCCGAGGCTGCCGGCCACCTGATCGACATAGCGCCTCAGGATGGGCGAAACATAGGCATCGACGACCGTGGTATCGCCCCGCCCGACCAGCTTCATCAGCGGGCTGACTTCATGGCTGACCGAAATCTGGGTAAAGCCGATTTCGTGGGCGATTTCGGCCACCCGGGCTTCATGATCGTGATAGCGGTAACCATGCATGAACACGATCGCGACCGAGCGGATGCCGTCGTCGAATGCCGTCTGCAGCGTTGCGCGGGCGCCGGCCTCGTCGACCGGTGTAAGCTCTTCGCCCTCGGCCGTGTAACGCTCTTCGATCTCGACCACGCGTTCGTAGAGAAGTTCGGGCAGCTCTATCCGGCGGGCGAAGATGTTCGGGCGGTTCTGATAACCGATGCGAAGCTGGTCGGCGAAACCCTTCGTGATGGCAAGCACCGTACGGTCGCCCTTGCGCTCCAGCAGCGCGTTGGTCGCAACCGTGGTGCCCATCTTGACCGCGTCGATGGCCTCGTCGGGGATCGGTGTCGCCTGATCGATTCCCATCAGGTCGCGGATACCCTGAATCGCGGCATCCGGATAACGTTCCGGGTTTTCGGAAAGGAGCTTGTAGGCCGTCAGAGACCCGTCGGGCCTGCGTCCCACGATATCGGTGAACGTTCCGCCCCGGTCTACCCAGAATTGCCAGCCTGCACCGCCGTCAGTCATTGATCGCTCCCAAACTCGATTTCGGGCAGTTTGTAGCTTATCCGGGCTCTCCCGAAAAGCAGTTGGCCGGGGTTTGTGGAGCGCGCCGGTGTATGGCTCTGGGGACAGCGAGGTTCGTCAGCCGGGTCCACGTGGCTCGACACTGAATAGCGAATCGCGTATCGAGCTTATCATCCCGCCAGCGATGCAATAACGGCGCCTCCGCTACCGAACGGATTATGGAAGTTACAGTTCTCGCCGCTTTTGTCTTTGCCGCGCTGCTCGCCTGGGTCTGGCTCGCTCTTTTGCGGGGAGGATTCTGGTTGTGCGATCAGCGCTTGCCCGAATGCGGCGATCCCGGGAACGGCTGGCCTGCCGTGACGGCTGTTATTCCCGCGCGCGACGAGGCTGAATCGATCGCCGGGTCGATACGGTCCCTGGCGGATCAGGACTATCCCGGCGATCTCGCGATAGTCTTCGTCGACGACAACAGCAGTGATGGGACGGCGGGCGCGGCGCGCAAGGCGGAGCCGTCACGTCGCCTTGATATCGTCGACGGCGCGCCGCTGGCGGATGGGTGGACGGGAAAGCTCTGGGCAATGCATCAGGGCATTGCGCGCGCCGCCGAAGTTTCATCCGACGCGCAATACATCCTCCTGACCGATGCCGATATCGCCCACGGACGGGATGCCCTGCGGAGGCTTGTTGCGATGGCGGAGGCAAACGGTCTCGACCTCGCATCGCTGATGGTGCGTCTGCGCTGCGACAGCTTCTGGGAAAGATGGCTGATTCCGGCCTTCGTTTATTTCTTCCAGAAACTCTACCCGTTCCGGTGGGTCCAGAGCGGCAAGAGGCCCGCTGCAGCGGGGGGGTGCATGCTGGTTCGCCGCTCGGCGCTGGACCGCATCGGCGGGGTGGAATCGATCCGCGACTGCGTAATCGACGATTGCGCGTTGGCCGCGGAAATTGCGCGGAACGGGCGCATCTGGCTCGGGCTTGCCGAAACCAGCGCCAGCATCAGAGGTTATGACGGACTATCCGGCATCTGGAACATGGTCGCCCGCACCGCTTTCGTGCAGCTTCGCCATTCGTACCTGCAGCTCTCCGGGACTGTCCTAGGCATGGCGTTCCTCTACCTGTTGCCGCCAGCAGGGTTGATTACCGGTTTTGCAACAGGCGACGCGGCCGCCATGGCGTTCGGTGCGGCCGGATGCGGCCTCATGGCCGCGCTCTACGTGCCGATGCTCCAGCTCTACCGGCTTGCGGCGTGGCGATCCGCCTTTCTGCCGCTGGTCGCTCTGATTTACACGCTGATGACGGTGTCATCGGCCTGGCGTCATTTATGCGGACGTGGCGGTACGTGGAAGGGGCGTTCCTACGAGGCGCCGACGCCTCCTTCCGCATCCCCTCCTGAAGGTCGATGACGCCGCCGCCGGATTTGCACTATGCTGCGCCCGCTATGAAACGTGAACAGGCTCTAGAGCACGTCACCAGCGTTGTGCGCGCCTCCGGCACGTCCTTTTACTGGGCGATGCGTATGCTGCCGCGCCGCAAGCGCGACGCCATGTATGCGGTTTACGCATTTTGCCGGGAAGTGGATGACATAGCCGACGATCCCGGTATGCAATCCGAAAAGCTCAACCGGCTCGGGGCCTGGCGGGTCGAAATCGAGCGGCTGTTCAACGGGCATCCGCAGGATCCGGTATCGCTGGCGCTCGCCGGGCCCGTTGCGGAGTTCAGCCTGCCCAAGCCGGTGTTTCTGGCCGTCATAGAAGGCATGGAAATCGATGCTGCGGACTCCGTGCGCATGCCGACGCTCTCGGCCCTTGAGGCATATTGCGACCGGGTCGCCTGTGCGGTCGGTCGGCTGTCGAACCGGGTGTTCGGCATCGATGACGACCGCGGAGAATCTGTCGCTGTGGCGCTAGGCCAGGCGCTTCAGCTGACCAATATTCTGCGCGACCTGGCCGAAGACGCGGCGATTGATCGACTCTACGTTCCCAACGACATGCTCGCGGTCTACGACATTCCGCCAAATAGCGCGGTACGAGCGATCCGGCACCCCCGGTTTCCCGAGGTGTGCAACGAGCTGGCCGGCCTCGCCCGGCGGCGCTATTCGGAAGCGGAAACGGCGCTGGCCGCCTGCGACAGGCGCACAATGCGTCCGGCGATCATGATGATGCAGAATTACAGCCGTATTCTGGATCAGCTTGTCGAACGAGGCTGGGAATCGCCTGAAAAGCCCGTTTCCCTTGGAAAATTACAAAAACTCTGGATTTTGGTGAGCTATGGGCTCATATGAAGCCGACACAAGCTTCCGGCACCGTCACGAATTAGTAATATTTCCCGGTTTTTCATGTGAAGCTGTTGAATTTCCTTGTGATTCCCGGACATAAAAGGGCGGGTTTCCTCTAACGGAAATACGGGCCAAATAAGACCGCGTCGTCGAGGGCAACCAGTTGGACAGTTCTGTTAGTCGGGTCTCATCCATGTTGAAATCGGGTTCAGTTGCGGTGGGGAGGGAATCTCCCGAAACCGCCCTTCTCGATTCCACGATTGAGGAGGTCGCGGGCTGTCTTGCGGACAGTCAGCGACCCGACGGCCATTGGGTCTACGACCTCGAGGCGGATGCGACGATCCCCGCCGAATATGTTCTGCTCAACCATTATCTGGACGAGGTCGACGACGCGACCGAATGGAAACTCGCAAAGTATCTGCGGCGTATCCAGGATCTGGATGGGCATGGCGGATGGCCGCTGTTTCACGACGGCCCGTTCGATATGAGCGCTTCGGTCAAGGCCTATTATGCCCTGAAGCTGGTAGGCGACGATCCCGACGCGCCTCACATGCGCCAGGCGCGAGAGGCGATTCTGAAGAACGGCGGTGCGGCGAGATCGAACGTTTTTACGCGGATTTCCCTTGCTCTGTTCGGACAGGTGCCGTGGCGTGCCTGCCCGCTGATCCGGGTAGAAGTTCTTCTTGCGCCGGAACGGTCGCCGCTCAACATCATGGAAAAGGTGTCCTACTGGTCGCGCACCGTCATGGTGCCGCTGCTGGTGCTGCAGGCGCTCAAACCCGCTGCGAGCAACCCGAGCGGCGTTGGCATTGAAGAGCTTTTCACCGTGCCGCCCGAGGAGGAAAAGGGCTGGATGCAGAATCCCACCGGTCACTGGCTGGGGGATATCATGCTGGCGCTCGATAAGGTGGGCCGGCTGGTTGTGCCTTTCGTGCCGAAAGGCGCACAGCAAAAAGCCATCGACAAGGCGATGAGGTTCATCCGGGAACGGCTGAACGGCGAAGACGGGCTGGGCGGCATCTTTCCGGCGATGGCCAACACGCTCATGGCGTTCAATGCGCTCGGCTATCCGCGCGACGACCCCAATTATGTAATCGCCCGGAAGGCGGTAGACGACCTGATCGTCGACGAAGGCGACAGCGCGTATGTCCAGCCCTGCGTTTCTCCGGTCTGGGATACGGCGCTTGCGGCCCATGCGCTGATGGAAGCTGGCCACCCCGGCGACGATCCGGTCATCAGCCGTGCCTCCAAATGGCTGGCCGAACGGCAGATACTCGACGTGAAGGGAGACTGGGCGGCCAATCGGCCGAACGTCCGTCCCGGCGGCTGGGCATTCCAGTACCGTAACGATTACTACCCCGATGTCGACGACACCGCAGCGGTCGTGATGGCGCTCGATCGCGCTGGAGAACTGTCGCTGCGAGAATCCGTTGCGCGCGGCGCCGAGTGGGTGATTGGCATGCAGAGCGCCCAGGGCGGCTGGGGCGCCTTCGACGCCGACAACGAATATTACTGGCTGGAGCACATTCCGTTCGCCGACCATGGCGCGCTTCTGGATCCGGCGACCGCCGACGTGAGCGCGCGCTGCATCTCGATGCTCGCGCAACTTGGCTATGACCGGGAGCATCCGGTCATGAAGAAGGGGCTTACCTATCTGCGCCGGGAACAGGAGAAGGACGGCTCCTGGTTCGGGCGCTGGGGCACCAACTATATTTACGGCACCTGGTCGGCGCTCTGCGCCCTGAATGCGGCGGGCGAAGACATGGGTGCGCCGCATATCCGCAAGGCCGTTGACTGGCTGGTCGCGCAGCAGCGCGAGGACGGCGGCTGGGGCGAGGACTGCACGACCTACTGGCAGGGCCATAAAGGCGAGTCCACGGTATCCACCCCGTCCCAGACGGCGTGGGCGCTGCTTGCCCTGATGGCCGCGGGCGAAGTCGAAAACGACGCTGTAAAGCGTGGGATCGACTGGCTCCTGAATGCGCCGCGCGACGGCGCCGAGTGGGAAGAGGAATATTACAACGCTGTCGGGTTCCCACGCGTATTCTACCTCCGCTATCACGGCTACTGCGCGTATTTCCCGCTCTGGGCGCTGGCGCGATACCGCAATCTCAAGACCACCAATTCGCAGCGCCCCGTCTTCGGGCTCTGAACGGGGAACGGTGTCTGACTCCCGGCCGCCCATTGGCGTCGTAACGGGATCTCAGCGCGAGCGCGCGTCGCTGGCAGCCGTTATGCCGCAAATGGACGTTAGATGCTCGGGCGCGCGACCCGACCGCGCGGCTTTTCTGGCTGCCCAGTTCGTCGAGGGCGGCTGCGAGGCGCTTCTGAGCATCGGTCTTGCCGGCGGGCTGGACCCCGTGCTGAAGCCGGGCGACCTGATTGTCTCCAGTACCATCATCGAGCCGGATGGGAAGAAAGTGCCGTCAGACGCGATATGGCGTGACAATGTCGTCGACAGGCTGGATCGCGCCCGCATCGATTACCGCATCGGCCCGATGCTCGGCGCAGACGAACTCGTACGGTCTCCTGCGGCCAAGCAGTCGTACTTTAGCACGACCGGGGCGCTGGCGGTCGATATGGAGAGCCACGCTGTCATGCGGGTAGCCAAAGCGGCTGGGATTCCCGCCATCGCAATTCGAGCCGTGGCGGACCGGTCTGACGACGAACTGCCCGAGACGGCCGCATACGCGCTAACCGTCAACGGGGGCGTTGCCTTTTTTTCTATTCTCAGCGGATTGATGCGACGGCCATCGGACCTGGGGGGAATGCTGATGCTGGCGCGGCGCAGTGCGCAGGGATTCGCAGCCCTACGCCGCGTCGCTGCGCTCCCGCTTCTGCGCGAGCCGTTCTGACATCGTCTGAACGACGTCATCGAACACGAACTGGGCCGGGCGCTGATTCTCCAGCGGAATATCGGGTGCCATCGGCTTTTCGGTATCGATGCCCTTCAGAAACACGCCGAGCGCCTTGAGCGGGTGAGACAGCGTGTCGTTAACGGCCGTCGCCTCGTAACCGCAATGCACCATGCAGTTGGCGCATTTCTCGTATTTGCCGGTGCCGTACGAATCCCAGTCCGTTTCCGACATCAATGCGGCGAAGCTCTGCGTGTACCCTTCCGACAACAGGTAGCAGGGCTTCTGCCAGCCGAAGATATTGCGCGTCGGATTGCCCCACGGCGTGCAGTGATATTCCTGGTTGCCGGCGAGGAAATCCATGAACATGGTCGACTGGCTGAATCGCCACTTCTTGAGCGATCCGATCCGGAAGATGTCGCGGAACAGCTCCTTGGTCCGGCGCCGGTTGAGGAAGTTTTCCTGATCGGGCGCGCGCTCATAGGCGTAGCCGGGCGATACCGTGATCCCTTCGACCTGCAGCTCGTACATGCAGAAATCGAAAAATTCGGCAGCTTCCGCCGCGTTCATCTGGTCGAACAGGGTGCAGTTGACGTTGACCCGGAAGCCCTTTGCCTTGGCTGCCTTGATGGCGGAGACCGCCCGGTCGAACGTGCCCGGCTGGCTGACAGCCCGGTCGTGATGTTCGCGCATCCCGTCGAGGTGAACCGAAAAGGTCAAATACGGCGTTGGCGTAAACAGCTCCAGCCGCTTTTCCAGCAGCAGCGCATTGGTGCAGAGATAGACGAAGCGCTTGCGCGCGACGAGTTCCTCGACAATCTGCCTGATGTCCTTGTGCAGCAGCGGTTCGCCACCCGGGATCGACACGATCGGCGCGCCGCATTCCTCGACCGCCTGTACGCAGTCCTCGACCGACAGGCGACGGTTAAGGATATCGTCCTCGTAATCGATCTTGCCGCATCCGACGCAGGCCAGGTTGCACCGGAACAGGGGTTCCAGCATCAGGACGAGCGGATAGCGCTTCACGCCCTTGAGGCGCTGGCCGACGATATAGCTTCCGACGCGGAGCTGCTGGATAAGGGGGACGCTCACATGGACCTCTCTTTCATCGGCGCAACGTAATCGCAACCGGAGGCCCCCGCAAGAATCTCCGCCGTCGCGCCTTGAATTCCACAAGTGGGGTTTCCGGGGCGTAAGGAAAAGCCCTAATGTCGGACAAACGATTATGGACCGGGATTCGAAGACATGACTGTGCTCGTTACCGGGGCGACCGGGTTTGTCGGCTCGGCCGTTGCGCGGCGGCTTCTTGCCGACGACGTACCGGTGCGCGTCCTTGTGCGACCGTCCAGCGATCTCGCCAATGTCGAAGGGCTGACGGTAGAATGTGCTGTTGGAGACCTGAACGACCCCGCTTCCCTGCGAGATGCCTGCAAGGGGTGTTCGGCGCTGTTTCATGTCGCTGCCGATTACCGACTGTGGACGCGCGACCCCGAGACGATGCTGGCGATCAATGTCGACGGATCGCGCAGCCTGATTCGGGCGGCGATGGAGGCTGGCGTCGAAAAGATCGTCTACACCTCGTCGGTGGCTGCGCTGGGCAATACAGGAACCGGCGCGGCGGCCGACGAATCCACGCCCGTAACGCTCGATGACATGATCGGTACGTACAAGCGGTCGAAATTCATTGCCGAGGAAGCTGTCCGGCAATTGATCGCAGACGAAGCAGCCCCGGTTGTCATCGTCAACCCGTCCGCACCGGTCGGCCCGCGCGATATCAAGCCGACGCCGACGGGACGCATGATCGTCGAGGCCGCTGCCGGGCGCATGCCGGCCTTCGTCGATACCGGGCTCAATGTGGTCCATGTCGACGACGTGGCCGAGGGGCATTTCCTGGCCTGGAGGAAGGGCCGCGTAGGAGAGCGCTATATCGTCGGCGGACAGAACATGACGCTGGCTGAAATCCTTGCCGAAATCGCGCAGATATGCGGGCGGAAGCCGCCGACGGTCAGAATTCCGAGGCTAGCCATCATGCCCATTGCCGCCATGGCGGAGGCATGGACTCGGCTGACCGGCGGAGAAGAGCCGTTCGTGACGATCGACGGTCTGAAGATGGCGAAAAAGAAGATGTACTATTCGTCGGCGAAAGCAGAACAGGAACTGGGCTACGAAGCGCGACCGGTAAACGAGGCCTTCGTCGACGCGATTTCCTGGTTCCGCGATAACGGGTATCTCGACTGACATGAAAGCACTCATCCTCGCCGCCGGCACTGGCTCGCGGCTGACAGGCCCCGACGACTCGGGCAGGCCGAAATGTCTTCTCGAATTCGGTGGGGAGACCCTGCTCGCCCGCCATATCCGGATCCTGCAGGAACTCAGCATCGAGGAACTGGTCATGGTGGTGGGCTACAACGCGCATCTGATCCGTGATGAAGTCCGGACGCTCGGTGCGACCGATTTCGTTCGGTTCCTGGAAAATCCGCGATTTCGCGAGGGCAGCGTTATCTCGATGTGGACGGCGCGCGACGCGCTTTCCGATGGCGGCGACTGGCTGTTCATGGATGCCGACGTGCTCTACGACCCGGCCATACTGAGGCGTATGGCTGCTTCGGGTGATGCGACCTGTTTTCCCTATGACAGCGGGTTCGAGGATGGCGAAGAACCCGTGAAATTCTGCCTCCGCGACCGCAGGCCGGTCGAGTTCCGCAAGGCGATCGGCGATGTAGCGTACGACAAGATCGGCGAATGGGTCGGGTTTATCCGGATGAGCCCCGAATTCAGCACTGCGTTGGCGCGCAGGACGGAAGACTATGTCGGCGACGCACCGACGCAGGAGCCTTACGAGGAGGCCGTGAGGGATTTGATTCTCGGCGAGTTCAACGAAAGGGCAGGGGCGGTCGATATTGCCGGTCTTGCCTGGATCGAGATCGACTTTCCCGAAGACGTCGCCCGGGCGGAGAAAATTATTCTGCCGCGCGTCGGAAACTGAGAACGGGGAGAAACGATATGGCGAAACCGCAACGCTGGATCGGTAGCTGGGCGATATCGCCGACGGCGATGGACGACATGTCGCTCGACGGTCAGACGGTGCGCATGATCGCACATATCAGTCGCGGGGGCTCGCAGGTGCGCGTGCGCCTTTCGAATTTCTACGGCACCCGGAAACTCGACATCGGTTCGGCGCGGATTGCCCTCCGGGGCGACGGCGACACGACCGATCCGTCGACCGACCGAGCGATCACGTTTTGCGGCAGCGAGCGCGTATCCATTCCGCCCGGCGCCCTGGCTATCAGCGATCCGGTCGAGATCGACGCGTCGCCGCTCTCCGATCTGGTAATCAGCCTGTTCGTGCCCGGAACCCTGCCGAACGAGGCGGGGGTCACCGGTCAGATCAACGTCGTGCAGACCTGCTGGCTTTCGCCCAAAGGCAATTTTACGCGCGAAGCCGACATGCCCGTTGCCGACAGTCTTGATGGCGCGTTCTTTCTGGTCGGTATCGACGTGCCGGCCGCGGAGGACACGAAGGGCATTGTTGCCATCGGCGACTCGCTGACGATTTCAAATATCTCCACCATTGGGGCGAATCTGCGCTGGCCCGATCAACTCGCCCGCCGGCTCGCCGCGGACCGGCCCGACAACATGCCTGGAATCATGAATCAGGGAATCGGCGGCAACCGGATCGTTCACGATGCCCGCGGCGGCAGCCTGCAATGGCGCTGGGACCGCGACGTGCTGGCACAGCCCGGTGTGACGCACGCCATCGTGTTTCTCGGCATCAACGATATCCGCAACCGCAGCCGCGACCCGGCGCAGGACGTGACGGCAACCGAATTGATCGAAGGGCTAACCTCCGTCGCCGAGCGCACGCGGGCGCGCGGCATCGCGATCTATGGCGGGACAATGCTGACTTTCGAGAACGAGAACTACAACCCGCCGCCCGGCCTGACCGGTCTCTACACACCCGAAGGCGAAGCGGTGCGTCAGGAAGTCAATGAGTGGATCAGGGAAGGTGGCGCGTTCGATGCGGTCATCGATTTCGATCTGGCGCTGCGCGATCCCGAACATCCGACTCAGATGCTGCCGGTCTACGATTGCGGCGACCATCTGCACCCGGGAGACGCCGGTTATACGCGCATGGGCGATTACGTCGATCTGGCGCTTTTTGATTAGGCTCGGGTTTAATCATTGCCGCGCCGGCCCTCATAACCTGATGTTGAACATCGGGTGTTTTTTCGATCATCTGTTCATGCTGATTTTTGCGACCGTGGCTGCGCTGGCGCTGACGAGCGCGGCGCTGGCGCTTGTGATCGCCGCCAGTATCCTGCCGCGGACTCTGCCGACTCCGGATTGAGTTCCGCTCTGTTTTCCTGACAATTCGATGTCCATTTACTGAGACACAGGGAATCCGCTAGAATAACGACAGTTTGCTTATGGGTTGCTGGCCGACTGTCGGCGATCCGGGCGATGTGCGAGAGAAGGGATTTAAGCCATGGCCACCGTCGTCAAGGAATCCGACACTATCACCGTCACGCCGCTGCACCCCGCCATCGGGGCGGAGATCAGCGGGGTGGACCTGTCCCGGCCACTCGACCCTGTCACGGTCGAGGCAATCCGCGACGCCTGGCACGACAATGCAGTCCTGCTGTTCCGCGATCAGGAAAATTTCACCGGCGAGGACCAGCTTCGCTTCGCCGGCTATTTCGGAGAGGTTGCTGAACGTCATAAGCCGAAACCCGGTGCCAGCGCGCCTACTCATGGCGCGGACTGGGTCAATCTAATGCCGATTTCCGACAAGAAGGACGAAAACGGCAAGGCGATCGGCGGGCTTGGCCATGGCGAGATGTGGTTCCATTCCGACAAGTGCTATCATCAGGCGCCGCACCGCGCGTCGTTTCTCTACGGCATCGATATCCCGACCGAAGGCGGCCACACGCTCTATTCGAGCATGTACGCCGCCTACGACAATCTGCCGCAGGAATGGAAGGAACGGTTCAAGGACACGATGGTGATGCAGGCGTACGATTACGGCTGCGACGAGCGTCTGAATCTCGACATCGATCTGAATAACATTTTCCACTACCGCCAGCCGATGTTCCTCAAGAACCCCGGCTCGGGGCGGATCGGACTCTACGTGTCGCGACTCAACACGCTCAGGATAGAAGGGCTGGACCGCGACGAGAGCGAGGAAATTCTCCACAAGATGTTCGAGATCATGGAGGATCCGTCGGTCATCTACGAACATGTCTGGCGGCCCAATGACCTGCTGATGTGGGACAATCTGGCCTGCCATCACGCGCGGACCACGTGGCCGGACGAGCAGACCCGCGAACTGCGTCGCTGCACGACGAAGGGCTTCCCGCTTTATTGATCGGCGTTTCGTATACTGAGGAAGCGGCGGCCGATTGGCCGCCGTTTTCTTTTCGGCCTGGTCGCGCGATGCTTACGCGAACGACGACGAAACAGGGATCGCGATCACGGACAAGAGTCTTTCGGATGCAGCGAACCGGCAGGAATTCCTGCAGATGCAGGAGCTGGGCGATCTGCAGGCACGAGGCGCTGCGCTTCTTCTCCGACGACGAAGTCGGCTACGAATACCCCGGGCCTGCGCAAAGGGTTTCGGCGACGATTACGAGGTCGACCCCTGGATCCGGCGCGATTACGAATGTGCGCGCAACCACAAGTGATACATGTCGGCCAGCCAACGCGTTGCAGGGCAATGCCCGGTTTCAGGCGATAAGCGGGCGTGGACCGGGTGGGGCCGGCTGGAGCGATTCCAGGTAAACGGAAAATGCTCTAGGTTTCATCGGCCGTTAGCCATGCCAAGGCATCGGATCGAGTGCCGAAATAACCGGTTGGGAAATCCGCTGGGCCCTCTGGAGTAGGGGGAGACCCAATAGCCGGCATTCCTGTCGGCATAATGAAAGCGAATTTCTTCATTCCCGCGGAGTTGTATCGTGGAATGATATGCTCATCGCGCCAGCCCAAGGACATTTTGCTGGAATCCATTTTGAATTGGGTCGCGTCGATTAGACCGCCGCTTCTTCCACATTTTTCGAAGATTCCCGCGTAGGTCGCGAGGAACTGATTAAAATGTTCGCCTTCCATATCGGTGGTCGTGTCGAACCACCTGATTTCGACGCAATTGAATGTCGGCCGATCAATACACTCGCCCCACTGGTCCGCGTATTCAATCATCGCATTGCACATTTTGCGCTCCTCGTCCCCATTCGACATACAACTTGGGGAATGAGACATTGCAGTATAGAATAGTCAAGTAGGCACAAAAAATATACTATGATGGAAACCCAGGATCGACGCCGCGTTGACACGGTCGAGCAGCTGATGAAGGTGATCGGCGCCAAATGGAAGCCGGCAATTCTTTTCTGCTTGGTCCATGGTGGTCGACAACGGTATTCGAACATACGACGGGCGATACCCGATGCGACGCAAAGAATGCTGACGTTGCGTCTTCGGGAACTCGAACGAGATGGAATCGTTCGGCGCTTTGTCCACCAGGTCGTGCCACCGCGGGTCGAATACGAAATGACCGAACTCGGAATGGAGTTGCATCCCATTTTTCGGGATTTGTGTTCATGGGGTGAGGTGCATCAGTCCGATATTCTCGCCTGCCGTAAGGCCTATGACAGGAAAAACGGCCGTGGTGGGAGCAATTAAATCCAATCGCAGGAAGATGCGGGCCAGTTGCGCGTTATAGCGAAAGTTTTCTACGGTCGGCCCGCGGACGTGCGGTTTATAGGGGCGTGGCTTCCGCTTCCGGTCCTTAGAAGTCCTTGCCCTGCCGTCACAGGAATGTTCGAAATGACCTGATGGCCGGTCGTCGTGACGGCCACCGACTTCAGACCTTGTAGACGTATTCCTTGCCCGCTTCCCGCTCGATATCGGGCGGGAAGTTCCTGCGCTTGTCGGCGTAGTACTTTTCCAGATGGTCGCCTTCCGACGCACGGTTGTAGGTCGCGAAATACATCCGGCGCTGTGACTTCGTCGGATTGGGGTCCGACCGGTGCGGCGTGTAGGCGTCGAACAGCGCAATGTCGCCTGGCGTCATCGGGTATTTGACGAATTCCATGTCGCGCGTGTCGTCGTCGGTCAACGGCTCCATACCGCGCAGCAGGCCGCGCCTGTTCTGGCCCGGCGCTAGTTCGATACAGCCGTTTTCCTCCGTCGCCTCGTCGATGCAGACCATCACATTGACGAAGTTGCTGGCGTAGTCCTCCCACCCGGCCTGGCTGTCCTGGTGCGGTTCGAACCCGCCGCCGCCCGGCATCTTGAAATTGATCTTTTCCTTGAACAGCACGACGTCCTCGCCGAACGCCTGTGCCGCCGGCGCGGTGAGAACCCGGGTCAGCTCATCGAAGCCGTCATGGAAGCGCCGGATATATTCGATCCGGTTGATCAGGTCGCTGCCGTCGGCGCGCGATTTTTCGTGAAAAACCCAGTGTTTGCCGACTTCCTCCGGCAGGTCGGCGACTTCCCGGGTCCATCGTTCGATGGTCGCGGCATCCCCGGCATCGAACGCCCCTGGCACGACGACATAACCGTCGCGCTCAAAATCCGCGACCTGCTTATCTGTGAGTTTCGGTGTCTGGATCATTGCGTCATTCTATAAGTAGGGGCGCCGATTTCCGCAATCCACGATTCGGTCTAAAACGGGACAGGAGGATATTTCCATGATCGAAGCCGACAGCTTTCTTCGTCCCGCGCTGGAATCCGGGTTCGGATTCTATTCCGGCGTCCCGTGCTCGTTCCTGACGCCGATCATCAACCGGGTCATCAGCGACGATTCCCTTGCCTATATCGGCGCGGCGAGCGAGGGCGAGGCGGTGGCGATCGCGTCAGGTGCCTGGCTGGCGGGCAAGGACACGGTCGTGATGTGTCAGAACTCGGGGCTCGGCAATGCCGTGAACCCGCTGACCTCGCTCAACCATCCGTTCAGAATTCCGACGCTGCTGATCGTCACCTGGCGCGGCGGGCCGGGGATCGAGGACGAGCCGCAGCACCAGCTCATGGGGCCGATTACACCCGGTATGCTCGACGTCATCCAGGTGCCGCATCGCGGTTTTCCGTCGTCGGACAATGAGATCGCCGGCGCGATCGCGGAGGCGGGGGAGACCATGGCGAGGACGGAACTGCCCTTTGCAATGATCATGGAGAAGGGAGCGGTCCGCGACGACGGTATCGACGCGCCGGTGATTGCGCCGCCGGTGCGCGGCACGAGGCTCGATCTGCAGACGGGCGGCGATGCGCCCGGGCGGGTTGCGGCAATGGAAAAGCTTCTCGCCGCCGTTCCAGATAATGCCGCCCTGATTGCTACCACAGGCTATACCGGACGCGAGCTCTATACTCTCGCTGATCGCGACCAGCATCTCTATCAGGTTGGCTCTATGGGATGCGCCGCCGGGATGGGGCTCGGCGTCGCTGTGAATTCGGACCGGCCGGTGATCGTGCTCGATGGAGACGGTGCCGCACTGATGAAGCTCGGCTCCATGGCGACGATCGGCGCGACGGCGCCGGATAACCTGATCCATATCGTGTTCGACAACGGTACCTATGAAAGCACCGGCGGCCAGCCTACCGTCTCGCATATTGTAGACTTCGCGAATGTCGCTATTGCATGCGGCTATCCGCACGCCTCGACTTGCGACGGGCTCGGCGGGTTCGAACAGGCTGTGAAAACAGCGCTGGCCGAACCGGGGCCGCATCTGATTCACATGAAAGTCGGGCGCGGCACCATCGACGGGCTGGGGCGGCCCAAGATCGCGCCCGCAGATGTCGCGCGCCGCTTTCGCGATTTCGTAGTGGGATAATGCAGTTCATCCAGGGAGAAACACCATGACCATCGACAACATGCAGGTCATCGCCATCGAGGAGCATTACTGGGATCACGCGGTCACCGATCACTGGGAGAGCTCTGCGGCAGGCCGTCGCGGCCCGGTACAGGAGCGGCTTTACGATTACGGCAAGCTGCGTATCAAAGAGATGGACGAGGCCGGTGTCGATATCCAGGTGCTGTCGCACGGCGCGCCGTCGACCCAGCGCCTGCCCGCCGATTCCGCTGCAGAAATAACGAAGCAGGCAAATGACAATCTGAAGGCGATCATTGATGCGCACCCTGACCGGTTCGGCGGGTTTGCGGCGCTCCCGACCGCCGATCCCAAGGCCGCGGCGGACGAGCTGGAACGCGCGGTCGACAAGCTCGGGCTGTGCGGCGCGATGATCCACGGGATGTCCAACGGGGAATTCGTAGACCTGCCCAAATACTGGCCGATTTATGAACGCGCCCAGGCGCTCGACGTGCCGATATATCTGCATCCTGGCCGTCCGCATCCGGCGGTGCAGGAGGTCTATTACAAGGATTACGCCGAAAAATATCCCAACTTCGTCACCTCCGGCTGGGGCTACACGGTGGAGACCGCGACGCAGGGAATCCGGATGGTTCTGTCGGGCGTGTTCGAAAAGTATCCCGACCTCAAGATCGTCCTCGGCCATCTCGGAGAATCGCTGCCGTTCTCGCTGTGGCGCATTGATCAGTCACTGTCGCGCGTCGAGAACGAAGGCGGGCTTGGCTTCCGCGACACGTTCGCCCAGCATTTCTGGATCACCACCAGCGGCAATTTCTCGGATCCGTCGCTGCTCTGCTGCATTCAGGAGATGGGCATGGACCGTATCATCTTCTCGATCGACTACCCATTCGTCGACAACCCGCCCGGTACGGAATGGATGGAACGGCTGCACCTGAACCGGCAGGCCAAGGAAAAAATCCTGAACGGCAACGTGAAAGCGCTGCTCAAAATGGATTAAACGGACGGCTTCAGCCCCTCGCGCGATACGCCCATTGTATCGAGGGCGTCGCCGATCGCGGCGAGGGTGCGGCGCATGTCGTTCTCGAACACCTGCCCGATACAGCCGATGCGGAAACTTTTTTCCTGAGTCACTGCGCCGGGGTAAAGCACAATCCCCTGCTCGTTGAGCCGGTCGTAGAGCGTCTGGAAGTCGAATGCATCGTCCTCCGGCATGCGTACAGTGACAATGATCGGAGCCTGAAGGTCATCGGGCAGGAAAGTCTCGAACCCTAGGTCGCGCAGCCCCTCCACGAGCACTTTGCAATTCGCCGTATAGCGTCCGCCGCGTGCTGTCACGCCGCCTTCGGCCTCATGCGCGTCGAGCGCGGCATCGATCCCTGCCAGCACGTGGGTCGGTGGGGTGAAACGCCACTGGCCGGTGCGCTCCATGTACTCGTGCTGGTCGAACAAATCGAGGCTGAGAGAATGCGCATTGCCCTTGGCAGCGGTCAGAGCCTCGCGCTCGATCAGCGCATAGCCCATGCCAGGCGCGCCCTCGAGGCATTTGTTGGCGGACGCAACGACCGCTTCCGCAGAGATCGACGACAGGTCGATTTCCAGCGCCCCGAACGAACTCATCGCATCGACGATCAGTTTCCGGCCAGCCGCAGTGACGGCGTCTGAAATTTCCCGCAACGGGTTGAGGATGCCGGAGGTCGTCTCGCAATGGACGAGGACGACATGTGTTATGGCCTCGTCGTCGGCGAGCATTTCAGAGATGTCGTCGGGCGATGGCGGTGTGTCCTCGGCTGTTTCGTGTACGACATGGTCACGGCCGATGAGCGCCAGGATCCGGACGATCCGCTTGCCGTAGGCCCCGTTGACCAGTGCAAGCGTCTTCGAGCTTTCGCGCGAAAGCATCGTGCCGAGGGTTGCTTCGACGGCGAAGGTGCCGCTGCCCTGGACGGGGATGCAGACATGGGTTTCCGAAGCGTTGGCAACGTCCAGCAACCGACGGCGGACCCGCGCGGTCATCTCGATGAAGGCGCCGTCGCGCGAGCCCCAGTCGCGCAGCATGGCCTGTCGTGTCGTTTCTGCGGTCGTTAGCGGGCCGGGGGTCAGCAGGATCTGGCGCGTTTCATCGTTGCGGGTCATTTCGGCTTTTCTTGAAAGATTCCGTGTTCCGCGCAATGTAAGGGGATGCGCGGCGTACGTCGATATCCGCCGCCGCCGACTGGAGGCTGAGATTAGTCACGATACCTGGATACATCGCGGCGTGCGAAGCGCAGTCCGTCCGCTTGTGGGGACCTGGGTACGGCCTAATCATCTGACCAGCCTGCGCCTTGCCACGGGATTCGCCTGGGCTGCCGCTCTGGCGGTCGGGTCCGCTGGCTGGACATATATCGGTGCCGGCGTCTTGCTGGTATCCCTGTTTCTCGATCGGGCGGACGGCGAGCTGGCAAGACAGTCGGGCCATACCAGTCGATTCGGTCATATTTACGATCTGGTCGCGGATGGGGCTTCCAATGCGGCTGTCTTTGTCGGAATCGGAGCCGGTGTGGCTCGGACATGTCCCGATTGCCCTGGACTGCTTCACGGCGCATTGGCAGGTGTTTCTGTCGTTCTCGCAGAGGCCCTTATGATTTACCTGGATACCATGGCTTTACAGAAATCGTCCGAACTTGGCGGGCGCTGGGAATTCGACCCGGATGACGCGATGTTTCTGGTTCCGCTGGCCCTGGTCCTCGGAGCAGGGGGCGTCGCCCTGTCGGCGGCGGCTTTCGGCGGTCCGCTGGCGGTTGTTGCGTTGGCCATACTGGCCGTATATCGGATCAGACGGCAGCGGAAGGAAGCGATACAGGACGCTGGCAATGCTTGAAAGCTTCGGGAGAGGCGTCGGGCGTTGGGTGGAGTTCGTTAGAGCCCGCGCGCTGCTTGTCCTGACGGTTTCGCTGTCTCTCGCCGTTCTCTCCGGCTGGTATTCGGCGACGGATCTGACGATCAACACGTCGAACGACAAGATGTTGTCGGAAGAACTTCCGTTTCAGCGGGACTCGCTTCTCTACGATCAGGCGTTTCCCCATCTGATCGGAAATATCGTGGTCGTTATCGACGGGCATAACAGCGACCGCGTGGATATTGCCGCAGACCGGCTCGCAGAAGCGCTCCGAAGGAACAACGGACCTTTCGAGTCGGTTTTCGATCCCGAAGGGCTCGATTATTTCCGACGGAACGGCCTTCTGTTCCTGGACGAGGGCGAACTGGCCGGTCTGGTCGACCGGTTAACGGAATCGCAAGCCTTCCTGGGCACGTTGTGGCGTGACCCCAGCCTGCGCGGCCTGTTCGGCGTCCTGGATCTTGCCGTCCGAAATTCGGAAGACGGCTCGGGCGATATCGGCCCATTGGTCCGGACAGTCGCAGAAACGGTCACTGCCCGGACTTCGGGAACGCCTAGACCGGTGTCGTGGCGCGATCTGATCGAGGGAAAGCAAAGCAGCGGCCACAGGGCGCGGCGGATCATTCTGGTCAAACCGCGTATTGACGAAACCTCGCTGCAACCGGCGGCGGAGGCGATAGACGTCATTCGCCGGCTTGCAAAGCGCGTGACTTCGGACGAGGCGGACGACATTCGCGTCCGTTTGACCGGTTCTGCGGCGCTGGAGGAAGAAGAGCTGGAGAGCGTGGCGGAAGGAATGGGGCTTGCGGGGCTGGTGTCGGCCACGCTCGTGCTCGTTCTTCTGTTCTGGTGTTTCCGTTCCGGACGTCTGGTTGCAGCGATGCTGTTAACCCTCCTGGTCGGACTGATCTGGACGGCAGGGCTGGCGACGCTGACGGTTGGCAGACTCAACCTGATTTCGGTGGCTTTCGCCGTTCTGTTCGTCGGTCTGAGCGTCGATTTCGGTATCCATTTTGCGCTTCGGCTCCGCGAGAGCATCGATTCCGGCGAACCGTTTCGCCTCGCATTTCCAGGCGCAGGACGCAGTGTCGGCGGCGCTCTCGTGCTTTGCGCGGTGGCCGCAGCCATCTCGTTCTATTCCTTCTTGCCGACCGATTATGTAGGGCTGGCGGAACTCGGGGTCATCGCCGGAAACGGGATGTTCGTCGCCCTGCTCGCCAACCTCACCGTTCTGCCGGCGCTGATTGCGGCGATGCCGCCGTCCGCCAGGCCAAAGGCGGACGAAGCCGTTGCTGTCGAGCGGGCGAACTTCATGACACGCAACGCCCGTCCAATCGTCTGGGGAGCACTGGCGCTCGCCGCTGCCTCGACCTTCCTGATGCCGTCCGCCCGGTTCGATTTCGACCCGCTTAATCTGCGCGATCCCGACACCGAATCGGTCAGCACGTTGCTCGATCTGATGAACGAAGAGGCGGGCGGGCCCTATTCGATCGACGTGCTGTCCCGGTCGGAAGCGCAGGCGCGGGCGATGGCGAGCAGGCTCGAAGAGCTGGAAACGGTCCGGTCCGTGATCTCCGCTGACAGGTTTCTGCCCGCCGGGCAGGAAGAAAAGCTCGCGATTCTTGAAGAAGCCGCTTTTCTCGTCCTGCCCTCTCTGAGCGGTGAGCGGTTGCCGGCGCCCGATGGCGCGGCGCGCCTCAAGGCGCTGGAAAGGCTTCGGCTGGCCCTTCTGTCGGCGCGATCGTCCGAATTTTCAGCGCTTTCCACCGCGTTGGACGGTTTTAAGGCCACGCCTAAAGCGCTGGCCGCACTGGAAAGGGACCTGCTGGGCACCCTGCCTTACCGCCTTCTCCTGCTGAAACAGGCCTTTGAGGCGCAGCCCGTTACTGCGGAAGACATACCGGCGACCCTGCGTGGGCGGTATCGGGCAGCGGACGGTACGGTCCGTATCGAAGTGTTTCCCAGAGAGGATGTTCGCGACCCGTCTGCAATGCGGCGGTTTGTCGCGTCCGTCCAGTCCGTTGCGCCGCGCGCCACCGGATCGCCTGTCATCATCGTAGAAGCCGGTCGCGCAATCATGCGTTCCTTTGCCGAGGCAGGGGCAATCTCGGTCGCGGCCATCGCGTTTCTGGTCTGGGTCATCCTTCGCCGCCTCCGGGATGTGGCGATGGTCTTCGCCCCGCTGATCCTGGCGGCGATGCTGACCGTCGCTGTTGCGGCGGTTGCCGGGCTTCCCTTCAACTTTGCAAATGTAATCGTCCTGCCCCTGCTATTCGGTCTTGGCGTGGCCAGCGCCATTCATCTTGTCCTGCGCGAACGGGCCAGAAACGGCGTAACCGGTCTGTTCGAGACGTCGACGCCGCGCGCCGTGGTGTTCAGCGCGCTGACCACGGTCGGGTCCTTCGCGTCGATAGCGCTATCGAGTCATCCGGGAACCGCAAGCATGGGCGTGTTGCTGGCGCTGGCGATCTCGCTCAGCCTTTTCTGCACCCTTGTTTTTCTGCCTGCCCTGATGGCGTATCGCCGCAACCTGAAAGACTGAAATGCGCTTTCTGCGATGGGGGTTCCTGCTTGCCGGTCTGGTCCTCCTTGCAATCGTTGCAGGGGAGACGGATCTGGCGGAAGCGATGCGTCTCGTCGGCCACATGGGCTGGGGTATCGCCCTTATATTCGCCATCTATCTGGTCGGATTCGCCGGTGACGTCGCGACAGCGTTGCTGACGCTCCGCATTATGCCGCTGCAGTTGTCCTGGTACGGCCGTATGTGGCTGGTTCGCATGATGGGCGAGGCGTTCAACTACACGCTGCCGGCCGGCGGCATGGGCGGAGAGCCGATAAAGGCCGTTCTTCTCCATCGTCATTTCGGCGTTCCGTATCGCGACGGAGCGGCATCGCTGCTTATGACCAAGACCGTTAATGATGTTGCTCTCAGTGTTTTTCTGGCGGTCGGCTTTGTCATGATGCAGGGCAATCCCCGCCTGCCGGACGCATACGGAGTTGTCGCCGGTGTGGGACTCGGAGCGCTTGTCGCCGGTATTTCGGGATTTTTTACCGTGCAGCGTTTCGGCCTGTCGTCGGCGTTCGCGGCGCGAGTTCCCGATTGGGCTGGCGGGCGCAAGCTGGCTGGGGTAACGCAGCTGCTGCGGGATCTGGAATCGCGGTTCCGCGACTTCTATGCCGGAGGCCCGGCGCGGTTTGGAACGGCTCTGGCGATCGCTTTCGCCGTCTGGGTCGTTGGCGCGGTCGAAATCTACGTTACCCTGGACTGGCTGGGACATCCCGTGACCTGGCAGGAGGCCTGGATCATCGAGGCGGCGGCACAACTCGTGCGCGCCGGCACGTTTTTCATACCGGCCAGCATCGGCGCACAGGAGGGTGCGTTCGTTGTTCTCAGTTCCGCGATCACCGGGTCGCCGGCCGTCGGTGTGGCGGTCGCCGTCGTTCGACGTCTAAGGGAAATTGTCTGGTTCGGACTCGGGTTCGCCGTTGGACCGCTGGTGCCCAGGGTCGCGCGGCGGGTCGACGAATGAGCGTTACGGGTTAAGAAGTTTTCGCGCGCGCTCGTTCAGTTCGCGCTTCAGACCTGCGGTGCCGCCGGCTTTCAGCAGTTTTCTGTACTCCGAGCGCCGGATCGCAATTTCGCTGATGCCCGCGTTCAGCAGAATATCGACGATACGCCATTTACCGTCGCGCTGCCTCACGACGTAAGTCAGCGGAACTGCGTCTTCCGCCGGACGGTTGATTCGTGTCCGAACAAGCTTCGTTCCGCGGGGGCCGTCCTTGACTTCGAGCGTTTCAAACGATTGCCCCGACCAGGCATTGAACCGGGAGGCATATGTCGCAATGCTGAAATTCCCGAAAGCGGAGACCAACCCGCCCTTGTCGGCGTCACCGGCGTTTCGCCATGCCGGTCCCGTCGAGAGGGCCGTCATCAGGCGGAGATCGAACGTGCTTTCGAGAACCGGTTTGATCCGGCTGTAGCGTTCCGCCGTATCGATTCGGTCGGCCAGTTTCATGACGTTGAGAAGCGTTGCATGCAGCCTGTCGACCGGGTCGCGGGCGCTGTTTGCCGCCATGACGGCGGTCGTCGCCCCGCCGAACATCCAGAAACCGGCAATTAGAACAAACCGGGCGAGTAACTTCTTCAAATCGAAACTCTCATGTGATCCGTGAACGCAATATGGCCGCATGACGAGAAATTGCCAGACCTGTGCGGTCAGCCGGTTAAAAAACCTTGCCAAATCAGACATTTCGGGCATAAAGAGCGTCAAATACGGCACCAATACGGCTCAAATGCGATTATGACAGGATTTGTGATGCTGATTACAATTCCATGGGGCCGATCTTAACCGAATCTATTGCACCGGTATGATACGATCCATAAGATACCGGTCGGTTGCGGCCACTGATAGAACTTAAGTCGGAGCATCCTGGTCGGGTGCGGCGTGGGAGTGATACTGATGCTGAAATCGATGAGACGGTCAGGCAGCCTCCGTTTGGCTTTGGCGGTGGGCGCCATTGCGGTGCTTCTGCCTGCAGGCGCTTCGCGTGCGGCCGATCAGTTCGCCTACGAACAGGTGGCGGCAGCCGACATCAAGGACGTCATGCAGGCGACCTACGGCGACGTGGATGAAATCGGTATCGATGCGCCCGCAGCCGCGACTTCCGCTGAAAACTCTTTTCCTGCCGCTGAGCGAGCGGTTTCCACGACCGGTTCGGACACCCGGGACCTTCCGCAGTTTGCGCAGGCATGGACCGCCGACACAAAGGACGATGCGCCGCTGCAGGTTGCGCAGTCCGGTGGGAATGACATCAATGACCCGCTCGAAAGCTTCAACCGGGTCATGCTCGATTTCAACGAATTCCTCCAGGCGCTTATCCTTCGTCCGATGGCGGAATTCTACATCCTGATGCTGCCTGACGAGGCGCGTGACGCTATCCACAATGCGCTGGATAACCTGAGGTCTCCAGTGGTGCTCGCCAATGACCTGCTCCAGGGTGAGGGCGAACGGGCCTGGGAAACCACGCAACGGATGCTGATCAATTCGACCGCTGGTGTCGGAGGGTTGATTGATGTCGCAGAAAAATGGGGCATTAAGGGACATAGCGAAGATCTGGGCCAGACCTTTGCGGTTTGGGGCGTTCCGGAAGGCTTCTATCTGGTTCTGCCGCTGTTCGGGCCTTCCAACCCACGCGATGCGATCGGCAAGTTCCTGGACAGCTATCTCGATCCGCTGAGCCATTACGCCGATAACACGGACCGTGAGGAAATCAGCTACACACGGACATTGCTGGGCGGAGTGGATGAGTTTTCCCGGGTCATGAACGACCTGCAGAAGCTCAAGGAAACCTCTGTCGACTACTATGCGGCGCTTCGCAGTGTCGCGCGGCAGAAGCGTGAAGCCGATATCCGCAACGGAACGCCGAAAGAAGGCGCGCCGGTCCCGGATCTGAAATACGACTTCAACGCGGAATTCACAGCCCAGTAAGGGAATATGCCGGCGATGTGACGCCGTTCATTCAGGCCGCGCCCGGATTATCCGGGCGCGGCTTTTATTTGACTTTCCCGAATTGTGTCCGACATTGAGTCCTTAACCGTAAACCACTGCCGATCAGGAACCATGTTCATACAGACTGAAGCGTGTTCAGATCCGAACAGGATAAAATTTCTTCCCGGGCGGGATGTATATCCGGCCGGGCCGCTGTCCTTTGCAGATGAGGCGAGCGCAAAAGTGTCGCCGCTCGCCGCCCGGATTTTCGGACTTAGCGATGTCGAGGGCGTCGAGCTCGGCGCCGACTATATCGCTGTCACGAAATCCTCCTCGGCAGAATGGCTGCATATGAAGCCGGCAGTACTGGGCGCGATCATGGATCATTTCGTTGCCGGTCTCCCGGTCGTGAGCGCGCCCTCCGAGTCTGCCGGATCGACTTCAGAGGCGCAAATCGCCGAGTTTCTCACGCTGGACGAATCGGATCCCATTGTCGGCGAACTGAGGGAACTGATCGAAACGCGGATCAAGCCCGCTGCGGTCCAGGGCGGCGGCGATCTTGCGCTCAAGGGCTTTCGCGACGGGATCGTCTATCTTGAATTCACCGGGTCGGCTTTCAAGCTGATGGGCGGGGTCGAGAACATGCTCCGCCATTACGTGCCGGAGGTCGAAGGCGTTGCCGACTGGCGCGATGCGATTCCGAAGCCCGGCCTCGACACGCCAGAAGGAAAAGCCATCCAGGATCTGCTGGATCAAAGGATTAACCCCTCTGTTGCCGGCCATGGCGGCCATATTTCGCTGATCGATATCGAAGGCGCCCGCGCCTATATCCGCATGGAAGGCGGCTGTCAGGGGTGCGGGATGGCCAATGTGACGCTCAAGGAAGGCATTGAAGGGGAAATCCAGAAGGTCGTACCGACGATCCGCGAAGTGCTCGACGTGACCGATCATGCAGGCGGCACCAACCCCTACTACCAGGGCTGACGCAAAGCGGGGTCGAGGTCAGTCGTGGCGCGTTATCTGGTAACCGGCGGCTGCGGGTTTATCGGGTAGCACCTCGTCGATGCTCTCGTCGACGATGGTGCCGACGTACGCGTTCTGGACGATCTCTCGACAGGTAAGCGGGAAAACATACCCGGAGACGCGGACCTTATCGTCGGCGATGTCGGCGACCGTGCGACTGTGGGAAAAGCGGTAGAAGGCGTCGACGGTATCTTTCATCTCGCCGCCGTAGCTTCGGTCCAGAAATCGAATGAGGACTGGATAGGAACCCATCGCGTCAATCAGACCGGCGCGATCAATGTTTTCGATGCGGCTCGTTCCGGAACCGTGCCCGTCGTGTACGTTTCCTCGGCCGCCGTCTATGGCGACAATCCCGACATACCCCTGCAGGAGGACGCCGGCTGCCGTCCGCTGACGGCATACGGTGCGGACAAGTCCGGATGCGAACTGCATGCTGCCGTGGCGGCGCGCGCGCACGGCGTACCGGTCGCCGGGCTGCGGTTCTTCAACATCTACGGTCCGCGGCAGGATCCTGCGTCGCCCTATAGCGGCGTGATCTCGATATTCGCCGACCGGATTTCCAGGGGGCAGGGGATCACCATATTCGGTGACGGCGGGCAGACTCGCGATTTCGTCTATGTCGCGGACGCCGTACGCTATCTGCGCGCCGCCATGGATACTCCCAAGCCGGAACCCATGGTCTATAACGCCTGCAGCGGCAAACAGACCACTATCAACCGGCTGGCCGCCCTTATCGGGAAAATCGCGGGCAGGGAACCGCAAACTGTGTACGAGGCCGCCCGTCCCGGCGATATCCGCTATTCCGCTGGCGAGCCGTCGCTCGCAAGAGACAGGCTTGGCGTGACGGCAGATACCTCGATTGAAGACGGGTTGAGGCTCACATACGAGAGCCTCGTTTAAGCCGCGGATTTTTTCTCCGCAGCGAGGCGCGCGACCGGCTTGTCGTCGATCGGCCAGTGTAGCAGGGCGGCGACGAACCCGGCGGCGATAATCATGTACCAGGCGTAGTCGTAGCTTCCCGTCTGGGTGCGAATGATGCCGCCGAGCCAGACGCTGGTGAAACTGCCGAGCTGGTGGCTCAGGAACACTGCGCCGTAGAGCGTCGCCAGGTAGCGCGGCCCGAATACCTGCGCGACGATGCCGGAGGTCAGCGGCACGGTCGCGAGCCACAGGAACCCGACCGAACAGGCAAAGACGATGACTGAGACTTCGCTGACCGGGACGATGAAAAAGATCAGAAAGATCACCGATCGCGCCATGTAGAGGTTCGCGAGCAGGTACTTCTTCCGGAATTTGTCGCCGATGGCGCCGGCGGTCTGGGTGCCCAGCATGTTGAACAGGCCGATCAGGGCGATGGCGGTCGCAGCCATGGCGCCGCCGACAACGGTGCTGTCGAGATAGTTCTCCAGATGGTTGTTAATAAACTGCACCTGAAAGCCGCATACGAAGAACCCCATCAGTAGAAGCCAGAAACCCCGATGGCCGCCGGCTTCGCGGACCGCATCTCCGAGACTCTGCGTGTCCTTCTTGTTGAGCGTGTCACTGGCGCCGTGAGAGATGCACAGGCTAAGCGGGGCAACCATCAGCGCCATGGTGGCGAGGACGATGGTGGCGAATACCCACCCCTGGGCTTCAATCATGTAACGGCTCAGCGGGACGATCAGCATCTGTCCGGCCGTGCCGCCCGACACGACGATGGCGAGCCAGAAGGTGCGTTTTTCTTCCGGCGCGACCCGACCGACGATGGAAAGCAGCATCGGAAGCGCGATCCCGCTGGATCCCAGCCCCATCAGGAAGCCAATGCTGATCACGAGGTCGGATTCCGTCGTCGCCTGCGACATCATGAACAGGCCTGACGCGTACACCAGCCCGGCAATAATCAGGACCTTGATGGGTCCCCACCGGTCGGCGATGGCCCCGACGAAGGGCGCCGCGCAGCCATAGATGAACAGCTGGATCGCGGTCGCAAAGGACATGGGCTCAAAGTCCCGGACGAGCTGGCCTTGGGCGTCCGTCGTCATGAAGCCGAGCGATTCGGTGACCGGGCGCAGGAACATGCCGAGGCTCTGCCGCCCGCCATAGGCGAACAGGATGATCCCGACCGCGCAGGTCAGTACGAAATAGGGACTCCGCCAGAACGCTTTCTGCATGTCGTTCCGCGCTCCGATATCAGGCCCCGGCGGCCCGCTTGTCGGCGAGGACCTCCGAGACCGGCCGGTCGTCGATCGGCCAGTGCAGTAGGGACGCAAGCGCGCCGCCGATAATCACGATCCACCAGGCGATATCGTAAGCGTTGGTCATGTCCTTGACGATCCCGCCGATCCAGACGCTGGTGAAACTGCCGACCTGGTGAAAGAAGAACACGATGCCGTACAGCGTCGCCATATAGCGCGTGCCGAACATGCCGAGCACGATGCCGGATGTCAGCGGTACGGTTGCGAGCCATAGCATGCCGATGGCGGCGGCGAAGATATAGACAGACCACTCCGACAGAGGCGCAACCAGGAAGATCGCGAATATCGCCGACCGGCTGAAATAGAGCATCGCCAGCAGGTATTTCTTGCGGTACTTGCCGCCCAGCCAGCCCGACACCCAGGTGCCGATCATGTTGAAGACGCCGATCACGGATATCGCGGTCGCCGCGATGATCGGCGCCATTCCCTGGTCCTGCAGATAGCCCGGCAGGTGCGCGTTGATGAACTGGACCTGAAAGCCGCAGGTAAAGAAGCCGACTGCCAGCAGCCAGAAGCCTTTATGCGCGCGCGCATCGGACAGCGCCTCTTTCAGGCTCTGCTCGCCCTTTTTGGCATCCAGTGCGCCCGCGGCCGCCTTCCTGATCATCAACGCCAGCGGCACCACGAGCAGGACAAATGAGCCCAGTATCAGCAGCGCGATATACCAGCCGCTTTGCTCCATCACCAGGGCGCCCGCAGGCACCAGGACAAGCTGTCCGCCCGTGCCGCCGGAGGTGATGATGCCGAGCCACAGGCTGCGCTTCTCTTCCGGTGCGACGCGGCTGGCGATGGACAGGACAAGAGACAGGGCGCAGCCCGCCGACCCGACCCCGCCGAGAAATCCAGCGCTCATGATCATCGCCGTCGGCGTCGTCGAATGCGCCATCATGAACACGCCGAATGAATAGAGCATCCCGGCGCTGACCAGCACCTTGATCGAGCCGTACCGGTCTGCGAAGGCGCCCACGAACGGGGCGGACAGCCCGTAAATCAGTGCCTGCATGCCGAGCGCCAGCGACATGCTCTGCACCTGCCAGCCGTACTCCGCCGTAATCGGGCGCAGATAGATGCCGAAGCTCTGCCGGCTGCCGTAGGACATGAAGACAATGCCGACGCAGCAGAACAGTACGAAATACGGGTTCTGCCAGAACGATCTGGTCTCTGTCTTGGTCATGGATCAGGGTCCCGAAACAGGAGCGGGCGAGCCCGCAAGGGTTTGACGTTCTTTTTTACTCCTGACCGGCGAGTCGCGCTACGGGGCGTATGGTTTCAGCTGCCTGAGCCGTCCGTGACGAACCGGGCTAGTATACCGGATCCGCTGCCTTCTTCAGGCCGGTTGCGCCAGCCGTGCGACCGGCTGTTCCTTGATCGGCAGATGGAAAAGCGCTGCAAGCGCGCCGCCGAGAATAATCACCCACCACCAGCTGTCGTAGGATCCCGTCGCGTCGAACACGACGCCGCCCATCCAGGTGCTCAGGGAACCTCCGACCTGATGGCTAAGGAAGGCGATGGCGTATAGCGTCGCCATGTATCGAGGGCCGAACACGGTCGAAATAATGCCCGCGGTCAAAGGTACGGTCGCGAGCCACAGCAACCCGATACAGAACGCGAAGATATAGACCGACATCTGGCTGAGCGGCGCCAGGAAGAAGGCAAGCATGACCAGCGATCGCCCGACATACAGGAAGACCAGCAGGTTCTTTTTCTGGAAATGCCCGCCGAGCTTTCCGGCGACCGCGGTGCCGATCACGTTGCTGAGACCAATCAGCGCGATGGCGTGCGCGCCGATGGTCGCCCCGGTGCCGCTGATTTCAAGATATTTCGGCAGGTGGGTAACGACGAACTGGACCTGAAAGCCGCAGGTGAAAAATCCGAGACACAGATACCAGTAACTCCGGATTTGCCTCGCTTCGGCGAGCGCCTGGCCCAGCGTCTGCGTGTCTTTTTTCTGGTCGAGCGCCGATCCGCTGGCGTTGCCCGCGATCAACGCCATCGGAACAATGGCGAAGATGAAGGCTGCCAGGATAACCATGGCATCCGTCCAGTCCATGCGTTCCAGCAGGAAACCGTTGAGCGGCACCAGGAACATCTGACCGCCAGTCCCGCCTGCGGATACGATTCCCAGCCACAGGCTGCGCTGTTTTTCCGGTGCGACGCGGCCGATGACCGACAGCAGCATCGGCAGGCCGCAGCCTGCCGCAGCGAGGCCGCTCAGGACGCCGACACTCAGTGTCAAATGAAGCTCGGACGAGGCATTGCTCAGCAGGAACATGCCCAGTGCGTAAAGCGTTCCCCCGATCACCAGCATCTTTACCGGGCCGAGCCATTTGTCCGCGATCATGGAAACGAACGGCACGCTCAGCCCTATGACCAGTGTCTGCAGGCTGACGGCGAAGGAAAACGGCTCGACCTTGCCGTTACTGAGCGCGTCGCTGATCGGGATCAGGAAAAGCCCGAAACTCTGACGGGTGCCGTACGAAATCAGGATCATCAACGTACACAGGACGAGGACGATGTACGGATTTTTCCAGAACGGCAGTTTCTCCGGCATAGGCTGATCTGGTTCGGCTGGGATGGGTTAGCTTGCGGACTGGTGCGACATACGTGCTACAGGCCGTTCGTCGATGGGCCAGTGCAGGATAGCGGCCACGAAGCCGAGAACGATCGCGCCCCACCAGATGGCGTCGTACCCGCCGGTGACGTCGTAAATTTCGCCGCCCAGCCAGATGCCGAGGAAACTGCCCACCTGGTGGCTCAGAAAGGCGATCCCGTAAAGCATGGCCATGTACTGCGTACCGAATATCTGGGCCACGAGGCCGCTGGTCAGAGGTACGGTTCCAAGCCACAGCAGCCCCATTAAGCTGGCGAAGACCATCGCGCTGATATCGGTTACAGGGAGTAGAACGAACAGCGCGATGCCCGCTGAACGCGCCATGTAGAGCATCGCGAGCGAGTATTTCTTGCTGTACCGCCCGCCGACACTGCCCCAAATGAAACAGCCGATGACGTTGAAGAACCCGATGAGCGAGAGCGACCAGGCGGCGACGTCGCCGCCGAGCCCGACGCCTTTGAGGTAATTCGGCAGATGGGCGCCGATAAACATCGTCTGAAAGCCGCAAACGAAGAATCCGGTCACCAGCAGGACGTACCCGCGATGGCGCATCGCCTCAACAATGGCTTCGCGCGTGCTCTGGTCGGGGCCCATTGCGTCCGACGGGCGCTGCGGTCTGCCTGCGACTGCAGCCGTCAACGGGACGATGAAGGCCATCAGAATCGCCATGGCGATCAGGGCCGCCGCGTAATCCCAGTTGGAGATGAAGTACTGCGAAAACGGAACCACGAGGAACTGGCCTGACGATCCTCCGGCGCTGGCGATGCCGAGCCACAGGCTACGTTTCTCCGGCCCCACCGCGCGTCCGACGACGGCCAGCAGGATCGGCAGGCTGGTCGCGCTCATCCCGAACCCGGTGAGCAGGCCGGTCGACAGGATCATTTCTTCCGGTGTCGTAGAGATCGCCATGCAGTAGAGCCCGCCGCCATAGAGCAGCAGCCCGGCGCTGACGACGCGTCCCGCGCCGTACCGGTCGGCGATATTGCCCCAGAAGGGTTGCGAGAGCCCCCATATCAGCGTCTGGAGCGCCATGGCGAAAGAAAATATACCGACTTCCCAGCCGAACTTTTCGGAGATCGGGGCAAGGAACAGCCCGTAGCTCTGCCGCGATCCGAACGACAGCAGCAGGATCAGCGTTGCGCAGACCAGAATAACGATCGGCGTTCGCCATGTACGAGTTTGCGTCATGTCTTCCGGTCCCGAAGTTCAGCTCGTGTTGGATAGCAACAGCGCGTGCAGGAAGCACAGCCTACCTATACACGCAAATTCTGCGGTCAGGAACGGCTTGTACCGCTCCCATTCGAATTGTGGAGAAGGGGGGAAAGAGCCCGCTGCCAGAGATTACTTGTGGCGGAAAACGATGCGCGCCTTGGTCAGGTCGTAGGGCGTCATTTCGACATCGACCTTGTCGCCCTCCAGCACGCGGATGCGGAACTTGCGCATCTTGCCGGCGGTGTGGGCCAGCACCTCGTGGCCGTTATCAAGCTTAACCTTGAACATTGCGTTGGGCAGCCGTTCAGTGACGACGCCTGGAAACTCGAGGAGTTCTTCCTTAGCCATAAATACCTTCAGTCGCGGTTTCGATGCGCTGCATTAGGGCGAGAAGACCCCAATCCGTCAAGGATTTTCACCACTTTGCGCGACGCGCCGTTTCCGCATTTCGGTCTCGGACCGAAAAAAATACGTTGGTGGCAGAGGAACCTCTTGACGCCGGACCACGAAACTCCAATTTGCGGCGTGATTTGCCCTCGGGAACCCTTCGGTGGCGGTCCTGTGCAACCTGTTTTTCGGCGCCTTGGCGTTGAAAAGGGAAACCGTTAACTACATGAAATCCCGGAACTCTTCCCAGTCTCCTCAAAAAACGACGCCAAGAGTCAGTCTTGGCCCGATAGCCGACCTGGAAGCGCATCTTCCTGAAGACTGGTGGGCGAAGCTTTTCAACGCTCTTTATATCAAGACCGACGGCGATGTCGTTGAAAACGCGGAAAACACCGCTCGCGAGATTGACGCCGTAATCCGACTAACCGGGATGCGAACGGACGCCGACATCCTCGATCTTTGTTGCGGACAGGGGCGGCATAGCCTGGAGCTGGCGCGCCGCGGGTTCTCCAAGGTGAGAGGGATCGATCGTTCGCGATACCTCGTCAGGCTGGCGCGTAAGAGAGCCGAGAACGAAGGGCTCGACGTTCAGTTTCGCGAAGGCGATGCCAGAAACCTGCGCATACCCGACGATAGTATCGATTGCGCCATGATCATGGGCAATTCGTTCGGATATTTCGCCAACGAAGCCGACGACCTGAAGGTTCTTGAGGCGATTGCCCGCTGTCTGCGCAGTTCCGGAACGCTGTTGCTCGATATTACCGACGGCGACTGGGTCCGGGAGCATTTCGACGCTCGATCATGGGAATGGATCGACGACAATCAGTTTGTCTGTCGCGAGCGATCGCTGTTGACCGATGGACAGCGGCTCATTTCGCGCGAAGTGATCGTAAACGACGAAAAGGGCGTTCTGGCGGATCAGCTCTATGCGGAACGGCTTTACTCTCTCGACGGGATCAAACGGATTCTGACGGATGCCGGCTACCGCCACATCCGGTTCCACGGCTCCGTGGAATCCTTGTCCGACCGCGGACAGGATCTCGGCATGATGGCCCGACGGATGCTCCTGACCGCCGCCGCTCCGCGCAAGGTCTGGACTGCGACGGCAAAACGCGCTGCTCCGCTCTCCGTGGCGGTTCTGCTCGGAGACCCCAGCCTGCCCGATACGGTCAAGCTGAACGGTCAGTTCAACGACGAGGACTTCGCTACGATCGATAAGCTCAAGGATGCGCTCGCCGGTCTGCCTGGCTTCTGTTTCCGGTATCTCGATAACCACGCCACGATGCAGCGCGACCTCGGCGAGGAGCGAACGGATCTCGTGTTCAATCTTTGCGACGAAGGTTTCAACAACGACGCCTTCATGGAACTGCATGTACCAGCCATGCTGGAGATGCAGAGCATCCCCTATACAGGCGCCGGGCCGTCCTGCCTCGCCGCTTGTTACGACAAGGCCCTCGTGCGCACTGTCGCCGATTCGCTCGGCATACCCGTGCCGGCCGAAACCTACATCCGTTCAGGGGATCATAGCGCGACGCTTCCCTCGGTATTTGCGGCAATTCTCAAACCCAATTTTGGCGACAGCTCGATCGGTATCACGGCATCTTCGGTGGTCGAAAACGAACGGGAGTTGATGGAGGCACTCGAAAGCCTGCAGATGTAGTTTACGGACCGGCCAATCCTCGTACAGGAATACCTCACGGGTGCTGAGTACAGCGTCTGTCTGATCGGCAATCCGGGGCGAAACATTCAGGCCCTGCCGCTCCTCGAAGTCGATTTTTCACGGCTCGATCCGGAATTGCCGAGAATTCTCGGTTATGAATCCAAATGGGAGCCTGACAGTCCCTACTGGAGCGAGATTTCGTATCGCGAGGCATCCCTGCCCGATCATGAACAGGCCATGCTGGTCGATGGTGCGATCCGTCTGTTCGAACGTCTGAGTTGCCGGGATTACGCGCGTTTCGATTTCCGCAGAGGCGCGGACGGCGTACTCCGCCTGTTGGAAGTCAACCCGAATCCCGGCTGGTGCTGGGACGGCAAAATGAACCTGATGGCGGCGTTTGGAGGACAGCGATACGATGAGCTTCTCGAACGCATTCTCATTGTCGCCAGCGAACGCTATGGGTTCGCGCCGATGCGTCGGGACCGGGGTGCTGCGGCGATTCCCGCCTGACTCCTGACACTGTTGGGGGATGCCGGCGCCGACGGTATGATGGCGTACCGGATGCAGGTTCCGACATTGCGTCGAGCAGTTCTAATCCGGGTTTTCTTCAGCCGCCCCTGACCGCGGGCCGCCTGTGCCGTAAGGAATTCGGATATGGCCGGTGTCGAGGCCGTCAAAAGCGCTCTGTCGAACACCAATTACCGCCGTTATGCGGCGGGATCGTTCTGTTCGCATCTCGGCACCTGGATCCAGCGCGTCGCAGTCGGCTGGCTGGCCTGGAAACTGACGGAATCCGGAGCGTGGCTTGGGTTGATCGCCGTGGCGGAGCTGGCGCCGACCGTGATTCTGGCGCCGTTCTGCGGGGTGGTGGCGGACCGGGTCAACCGGCTCAACGGGTCGCGTGTCACCCAGTCGCTGGCCTCGGTTCAGGCCGTCACCTTATGGGGGATGGCGGCAGCGGATGCGCTGACCATCGAGTGGCTGTTCGCGCTGGTGCTGATGCAGGGCATTATCATGGCGTTTAACCAGCCGTTGCGCTTCTCGGTCGTTCCCAGCCTGGTGCCGCAGAAGGACCTGGGATCGGCCATCGCCATCAACTCGATTTCCTTCAATTTCTCGCGCGTCGCCGGCCCGGCGATCGCCGGGCTGATCATCGCCGAAAGCGGGGTGGCGGCAGCGTTTCTGATCAATGCCGTTTCCTATCTGATCTTCGTCGCCAGCATGTTCGTGATTAACCCCGATATGCCGCCGCCGCGTCCGGCGCGGCCCCTGAGCGAGGTGCCGCGGGAAATAATGGAAGGCGTTAGCTACTGCATCCGCAGCCCGGGCGTCGGGCCGATGTTTATCCTGCTCGGCGTCTACGCCGTGTTCGGGCGCGCCTACTCGGAATTGCTGCCGAAATTCGCCGATGCGGTGTTCGGCTACGGGGTCGAGGGTTTTTCTTGGCTGACATCGGCCGCTGGCGCGGGCTCCGTTCTGGCCAGCGCCGTTCTGGCGACGCGAGGGCATGTCGAGGGGCTGACCCGGTTCGTGTCGTGGAACATCCTGCTCCTCAGCTGCGCGCTGGCGGGGCTCGCTGCGACCAGCAGCATCTGGGTCGGCCTCGCCTGCGTGACGCTGGCGGGGTTTTCCATGCTATGCGTCGGGGTCGGCGAGCAGACGTTGCTGCAGAACACGCTTGCCAGCGAGATGCGCGGCCGGGTGATGAGCCTTTACGGCATGATTTCCCGCGGCGGGCCGGCGCTTGGCGCGTTGCTGATCGGCTGGCTGTCGGATCATCTCGGTCTGCCGCTGCCGATCTTCGGCGCCGCGCTGATCTGCTTCTGCCTGTGGCTCTGGGTCCTGCCGCGGCGCGACGCCATGGCGGCGGCGCTGGAGAAGACGGATGAGAAGCCTGACCGGTGACAGGTTCCATCTAAAGTCGGGCTTTGTTATGAGTCGAGCGATATCTGGCCTGCATGAGGAAGGACCCGCGGGGTGAACGCGACCGTCGCATCGGAAACGCCGTCGAAAGCGGCCGCTGCTGTCAGCGGCGCGGTCGGCTGAGCGTGGTGGGTCGTCAAGGCGCTGATCGGCGGGCTTCTGATCGCCTGGGCCCTGGCCTGGGCGTGGCAGTTTCCGGTCTATAAGTTCGAATTGATGATCGGGCTGGCGATCTACGCCGCCCTCCTTATCTGGCGGCCGTCTCTGTGGCTGGTCGTCGTGCCCGCGGCACTGCCGGTGCTGGAACTGACCTACTGGTCGGGACGGGTCTTCTGGAACGAGTTCGACATGCTGCTGCTGGTGTCTGTCGGCGGCTGCCTGTTCCGCAAGGGGGTGGGGGTCGACAGGCTGGGTCTGTCGCTGGCCGGCGCGACGGTCGTGCTGCTGTTCTACAATCTGTTCGTCACGATCAACGGGTCGTTTCCCATCGTCGAGGCCGGGCTGGGCCACGGGATCGATTACTTGTCCTCCTCCAACGCGCTGCGCGAGGCCAAGGGATTCATCTATGCGCTGGCCCTGCTGCCGGTGCTGGCGCTGGAGAATTCGCGCGGCACGGATATTCGTAAATACCTGACCGCCGGCATGGTGGCCGGTTTGATCTTCGCCGGCGGCACTATCGTCTGGGAGCGCGGTCTGTTCACCGGCGTGTTCGATTTCAATCACCCGTATCGCGTCTCCGGCTGGTTCTTCGCCATGCATGTCGGCGGCGCGCCGCTGGATGCCTTTCTCGCGCTGGCGACGCCTTTCGTCGTCGCCGCCTTTTTTCTGTGGCGCAATATCGCCGTCCGGCTGTTCATGCTGGCGGTGGCCGGGCTCGCCATCTACGCCTTTTACGTCACCTATTACCGGGCCAACTATCCGGCGGTGCTGGGGATGGCGGCGGTGTTCGCTCTCGGGCTGACGGTCGCCGGGAAACTCAGCGTCGAACGGTTCCAGGAAATTCCGGTTATCGGCACCATGCCGATCAAGCAACTTGCGATCATTGGGATCGTGGGGTTCGTGGTCATGCTCGGCGGCATCAAATGGCTCGTCGGCGACGCAATCGTCGACCGGTTTTCAACCCTGTCGCGCAATTTCGGCATCCGTTTCACGCATTGGAGCGATTCCGCCGCTCTGGTGCCCGACAATCTCGGCGGCAACCTGATCGGGATCGGGCGCGGCTTGTTTCCGCGCGCCTATCTGGAGAATTCGCCGACCCGCGGTGAACACCTGACGACAGCGGAGTTTCTGGAGAAGGACGGCGACGGCATCGTCCGGTTCAATACCAGCGACGCCAACGGCGCGCTGTTCCTGCGGCAGCGTTTCGATCGGGAGTCAGCAAAGATCGTGACTCTGTCGATCCGGATGCGCCCGGTAACGACGCAACGCGAGCGTTTGCTGGTTGAGTTCTGCGAGCGGCATATCCTGAAATTCCTCAAGGAATGCCGCTGGGTCGGTATCAATCTCGACCCCGGCGACGACTGGAAGACCTACTCGCTGGATCTCGATCTCTACTCGCTTGGCGCGCGGTCGTTCGGGCCGTTCAGCGTGCCTATCGAAATCTCGGTCATCAATCGCGGCATAAAAAAGGGTGTCGACATGACCGAAATCGGTCTGGTCGACAAGGCTACCGGCCGGCAGATGCTGAAGAACACGGGTTTCGGCCAGGGCATGGACCACTGGTTCGTGTCCTATGGCAACCATCTGCGCTGGCATATCAAGAATATTTTCGTGTACCTCTATGTCGAGGGCGGGTATCTGGCGCTGCTGCTGTTTGCCGGCCTGTCCGGTCTGATCGCGGTAAAGCTGCTGCGACGAATCCTAATGGGCGATATTTTTGCCGTCAGCCTGGCCGCCTGCTGTGTGGGCGTCGTTTTCGTCGGGCTGTTCGATTCCATCTTCGATGATCCGAAAATCGGGCTGCTGACCTATGTCATTGCCTGGATGGCGCTTTTGCCCACTACAGTGGAAGCTGGCGCGTCCGCGCCTGCCGCCGCAAAGACGGCTTCCGAACCTCTAGCGCCGAAAGCGCGCCGCCGGGAGGAACAGCCCGAGGCCGAACTTGAAGCCGCGCCCGAACCGCAGCCCGAATCGCAGCCCGAACCGGCCGAAGTAGTGGCTACCGAGGAGACGTCCCGCGCATCCGATCAGTCCGAAACGGGGGGCGCGCGCGTCCGCCGCCGAAAGGTGCATCGTAAAAAGGCCGCGCCGCGCGGCCGGCACGACGATGATACGCCGCCCGAGGAACGCAGCTTCCTGCGCAAGCCGCCCAAAAAGTAAATTATTCGATTTCCGCCGCCTCGCGGACCATCGCGATCAGCGACGATTTCAGCAGATATTCGCGGCAGGCTTCCTTGTCTTCCGCTGTAGCCGCCAGGCCGTCCAGCCTCTGTCGGCGAACAGTCATGTCGTTTTCCTGCAGCATCTCCTTGTTGGCGATCGACTGCGCCTGAACGTACTTCTTGGCGGTCAGGCGGCGCTGTCGGTCGTAGCGCTGGAACAGCGCCTCGTGATCGTTTTCTTCTCCGCGCCACAGACCGAGGATTTTTTCCGCGAGGTTCAGCCCGTCATGGATGCCGCCGTTCATCCCCATCCCGCCGAGCGGGTTGTTGATATGCGCGGAATCGCCGGCGAGCGCGACCCGCCCCTTTGCGAAGGTTTCCGCCACGCGCTGGTGCACGTTGTAGAGGTTGCGGTGAATGATCTCGTAAGGCGGGTCGTAGGGCAGGCAGTCGCGTAAAACATTCTGCACCCATTCCTCGCCGCTGACGACGTCGTCAGGCTCGTCGCCCTGCGCAGGGATCAGAACCCGCCAGAGACCGCTCATATCGTCGCCGGCGACCTTGATCAGGGCGCACCACTGCTCAGGGTGGGCGACATAGTTGCGGTAGTAGAAACCGCCGTTCTCGGGCAGGCCGAAATCGAATTTGGTGGTCGCGATGATGAAGCGTTCGCCCCAGGTAAAGCCGGGGAAATCAATGCCAAGTTCCTTGCGGATAACGCTGCGACCGCCGTCGGCGCCGATAAGATAGCGGCCGCTATGCGTTTCGACACTGCCATCGGGCGCCTTCACGGTCAGGGTGACGCTATCCGCACCCTGTTCGACACCGGTCACTTCGTAGGGGCGGAGCAGGGTGAAGTCGGGGAGGCCGTCCGCATGGGCATTGGCGACGTTGATAACCTTGTGCTGTTCGACCTGGAGCGCAAACGGGTGCTCGGTATGATCCGCAATCAGCCCGTAATCGAATTCGGCGACGACCCGGTCGTCATAGCGGTCGCGAAACTGGAAGACCGGGGAAATCAGCCCCTTGGCGATCAGTTCCTCGGTCATGCCGAGCGGTTTGAGCATGTCGAGCGTCGAAGGGTGTACCGTCGAGGCTCTGTGGTCGGTCGGCGTTACAGGCGCCGCATCGAACACCGTTACCGGCACGTTGTGGCTCGCCAGGTAATACCCGGCGATCATGCCCACCGGCCCGGCGCCGGCGATCAGGACACGGTCCTGCTTGCTCATCTTTCCGTCCTTTGCAGAATATTTTGTTTACGGCGGGCATATCGCCCGCTCAGCGCCGCGGCGTCAACCCGTTGATTTCAAACGCGCCCTTGACAGCAGGTCCCGGCAGGAACAGGCTTGCCCCGTGACCTGGGGTGTCCGCGTCCGGGCTGAGAGCACACCCATAGAACCTGAACTGGTTTATGCCAGCGTAGGGAGCCGTCACGCAGGGTCTCGCGTAATTCTCAGTGCGACTTCCGGCGGCTTCCAGGAGCAAAGAAGGCCGTCTAATGCCAATCGTTCTGTCCACAGATACCGGGTTCGCGCCGTGATCGTCATCGTAGGCGGCGGAATCTGCGGTCTCGGCATCGGCTGGCAGCTTGCCCGGCGGGGGGCGGACGTTACGGTCCTGGAACGCGACAAGGCGGGCAGGGCGGCGACCTGGGCGGCGGCCGGCATGATCGCCGCGCGCGCCGAGGTCGAACACGGAGAAGAAGCGCTGCTGCCGCTGGCCGTCGAAAGCGCCTCGATGTGGGAAGGATTCGCGCGCGACCTTGAAGCGGAAAGCGGCATAGGTCTCGATTACCGGTCGGAAGGCACGATTGTCGCGGCGCTCGACCGCGACGATCTGGAGTATCTCGAGGACAGGTTCGCCTTTTTTCAGACGCTGGGGCTCGATGTCGAATGGCTGAGTGGATACGCGGCTCGGCAGAGAGAGCCGCATCTCGCGCGTGCCGTGACCGGCGCAATCCTCAGCAAGGACGATCATCAGGTCGATAACAGGCAGGTCGCGCTGGCGCTCCGCGCAGCCTTTCTTGCCGCGGGTGGAGTCCTTCGGGAAAACTGCGCAGTCGACGAGATTCTGGTTGTCGGCGGGCAGGTTACCGGTGTGCGGACGGGCATGGAAGAGATAGAAGCCGCCGCCGTTGTTCTCGCTGCCGGGGCGTGGTCGCGCAATATCGACGGCTTGCCCCATATCGCCCGCCCGCCTGTCAGGCCCCTGAAGGGGCAGATGCTGTCCATCGCGATGGACCCGCGGGCGCCGCTGCTCGACCATGTCGTTTGGGGGCCCGGAAACGGGATCGTTCCGGGCATCTATCTCGCGCCCAAGAGCGATGGGAGGCTGATCGTCGGGGCAACGGTTGAAGAGATGGGGTTCGATACAGGAATGACGGCGGGCGGCCTGTTTGAATTGCTGCGTGCTGCCTGGGAGCTGTTGCCGGGGATATACGACCAGCCTGTAATCGAGAGCTGGGCCGGCCTGCGCCCGGCCAGCCGGGACGATGCGCCGATCCTGGGACCGACGGCGGTCGACGGGCTGGTGCTGGCGACCGGCCATCACCGCAATGGAATCCTGCTGGCGCCTGTAACGGCGGTGAAGATCGCCGATTACCTGCTCGACGGGACGTTCGATAGCCTGCTGGAGCCTTTCCTGCTGGATCGGTTCGCAGGCGGCAACATAAGGGCGGCTGTGGCCGCCGATGCGCTTTGAGAGAGACGATGACTGATAAATTCTATCTGAATGGCGAAGCACGGGACCGCACGGTTGAGACGGTCGGTGCGTTGCTTTCGGCGGAAGGAATCGATGCCGCCCAGGGAGGCATCGCCGTGGCCCGCAACGGAGAGGTTGTCCCACGTGGAGAATGGGCCCAAACTCCAGTAGACGCGGATGACCGGATCGAACTCGTGCATATTGTCCGCGGCGGCTGAAGGTGAATTGATCATGGATGCGAAGGTTTCAAGCAAGGGAATGACCATCGCCGGGAAGACGTTTGGCTCCCGGCTGATGATTGGCACCTCGCGCTATCCCAACCAGCAGGTCATGCTGGATGCGATTGAGGCCAGCGGCGCCGAGATCGTCACCGTGGCGGTGCGCCGCGTCAGCCAGGAGGCGGGCGGCGAAGGGCTTTATGACGTACTCGGCGACCGCTACCACCTGCTGCCCAATACCGCCGGATGTTACACGGCGAAGGACGCTGTCCTCACGGCGGAACTTGCCCGCGAGGCGCTCGGCACGAACTGGGTCAAACTCGAAATCATCGGCGATGACGAAACGCTGTTTCCCGATGTCGAACAGCTTTTGCGCGGTGCGGACGAGCTTGTAAGCAAGGGCTTCATCGTTCTGCCCTACTGCAATGACGATCCCATTACCTGCAAGAAGCTGGAAGATATCGGCTGCGCCGCCGTCATGCCGCTGGGCGCTCCGATTGGGTCCGGGATGGGTATTCGCAACCCCTACAATCTGAGGATCATCCTTGAGCAATGTTCGGTGCCGATCATCGTCGATGCCGGCGTCGGTACCGCCTCGGATGCGGCCGTGGCGATGGAGCTCGGCGTGGACGGCATCTTGATGAACACGGCGGTCGCGGGCGCGCGCGATCCGGTCGGGATGGCGCGGGCGATGCGGCTCGGCATCGAGGCGGGCCGTCTCGCCTACGAGTCCGGGCGAATTCCCCGGAAGCTTTATGCCACCGCCTCCACGCCGACCGAAGGCACCATCGAGCTTTGACCCCCGTGACCGGCCGGTTGCCCGAGCCGCCGCTTCTCCTGATTACCGACCGCACGACCGCGAACGGGAAAGTGCCCGATATTGTTCGCGCCGCCCTCGAGGGCGGCTGTCGCTGGGTGATGCTGCGCGACAAGGACGATGTCGATCCCGTGGAACGGGACGCAGAGGCGGCGGCTGTCATGGAGCTTTGTCGGTCGGCGGGCGCAGTCCTGATCGTCAACGGCGACGCCGCGCGCGCGGCCCTGATCGGCGCGGGCGGCGTGCATCTCCAGAGGGCAGAAGCTGTCGTTGCGGCGCGCGGGTTGCTGGGCGAAGACGCCCTTATCGGGGTTTCCTGCCATTCACCCGCGGATCTCCGGGAAGCCGGGGAGGCGGGCGCCGACTACGCGACGATGAGCCCGGTATTTCTGACGGAAAGCAAGCCGGGCTACGGACCCGCGCTGGGCCTGGAGGGCCTGCGTGAAGCGTGTGGAGAAGCCGATTTGCCGGTGCTGGCGCTGGCCGGAATCGACACAGATAATGCGGCGGATTGCATTTCTGCGGGGGCGGCGGGGATCGCCGTTATGGGCGGTATCATGCGGGCAGAAAATCCCAAGTCTCAGACTGCCTTGCTCGTTGACTGTATCGGGTCCGCCAGAAAGCTCCCCTGAAATCTCTCGTTTCCTTCAAGCGAATGTGAAGAAGCGTTAATTGAGGTTCGGTCTCAACGCCCTCACATCTGGTTCCAACACGACCCGAAATCAGGAGGAAGAAATGGCACGGACAAAAGCAGCGACACTGGCTCTGGCTGGAATCGGCCTTGGCGCACTTGCACTGGGCAATCTTTACGTTACGGAGGCGCGCGCGGCGGCCAACGACCTGACCGTCATAAAGCTGACCCAGACGGGTTGCCAGTTCGTCGAATCCGAGAACGGCAAGGATCATGGCTATTCGCCGAAAACGGCTGACGATTGCAAGACGATCAACGGCAAGTCCGGCGACAAACGCCTCGCCGAGGCCAAGCCCATAACGCTCAAGGCCGGCAAATACCGGTTCCGCGTCACCAACAAGAACGTGCCCTACAGTCTGGGTTTCTGGATTCGTTCCGAAGGCTATGACTGGAAAAACCCGCTCCACAAGCTGAGCAAGGTCAGCGTATCCGGCGGCGGTCTGACGACCGGAAAAACCCGCGACTATGAGGTCGAACTCAAGCCCGGCGAATATGTTTACTCCTGCCCGCTGAATCCGACGCCCAACTACAGGCTCGTTGTTACGCAGTAACGGCTAGGGAATGAATTGCTCGTTGAGGATGCGTTCTTCCAGGTTGTGGTCCGGATCGAACAGCATCCTCAGCGAGATTTCATTGGCCTGTTCTATGGAGACCGTCCTGATGTCACGGACTTCGGTATAGTCCGCGACCGCGCTCACCGGGCGTTTCTTCGGGTCGAGGACCTCGATCGAGATATTCGACATCGATGGAAGCAGGGCGCCGCGCCAGCGTCTGGGCCGGAAGGCGCTGATCGGCGTCAGCGCAAGCAGTTCGGAGCCGATCGGAATGATCGGACCATGGGCGGACAGGTTATAGGCGGTGCTGCCCGCCGGCGTAGCGACAACCAGCCCGTCGCAAACAAGCTCCGACATACGGACCTTGCCGTCGATTCCTATTTTCAGCTTCGCCGCCTGACGGGTTTCGCGCAGCAGGGCGACCTCGTTGAAGCAGTAGGCGGTATCGTTCTCGCCCGACACTGACTGCGTCTCCATGCGCAGGGGATGGAGGACGACTTCGTGCGCGGTATCCAGCCGTTCGAGCAGTCCGCCTTCCTGAAACTCGTTCATCAGGAAGCCGACGGTTCCACGGTTCATCCCGTAAAGTGGCACCCCCTTGTCGAACCACCCGTGCATGGATTCCAGCATGGTTCCATCGCCGCCCAGTACGACAATGACGTCGGCGTCCCCAGGGGCGGTCCGACCATAACGGGCTTCGAGGCGCTCATGGGCGTCGTCGGCCCGATCCGTGTCAGCGCTGATAAAGGCGATTTTCTCAAAGGGCATGGGTCGATCCCGCAGACTGTCCGTTCGTTCCAGACTTTGCGCTTCCAGGAAACTCTACCCCTAAAACGCAACCGGACGCCAATCGAAGCGATGGCGTCCGGCAAATCTGCGTGTCTCGTCCTTCCGGACGAGGTTTCTCGGTCAGGCGTCCCTGTTCTCGGCAGATTCCTGAGAATCGCCGTCGACGCTATTGGTTTCGGGGGCGGTGTCTTCCGATGCCGCCTCTTCGTCACCGGCATCCCCCTCGTCGAACATGGCGACGTCAAGTTCAGCCGTCTCGTCTTCCATGGCGTTGGGATCAAGTGTACGCCCTTCCGCCTGCGCTTCCGCTTCTTCTTCCGAGCGGGCCACATTGGCGAAAATGGTGGTCGAAACTTCGGGGTGAAGCCGGATGGTCACGTCGAACAGGCCGATGGTCTTGATCGGCCGGCCCATCTGGACCTGCTTGCTGTCGACCGTAAAGCCGGCGTCCGTGATCGCCTGCGCGATATTGCGGACCGTGACCGAACCGTAAAGCTGGTTATTGTCGCTCGCCTGGCGGACGATCACGACCTTCAGACCTTCGAGCCGCTGGGCAATTCCCTCCGCCTCTTTCCTGTTCTCAAGGTTTTCGGCTTCGAGCTGCGCCCGCTGACCTTCAAAGGATTGCTTGTTCTGCTCGGTTGCCCGCAGAGCCTTGTTCTGCGGCAGCAGGTAATTTCGTGCAAAGCCCGGTCGGACGCTGACGACGTCGCCCATCTGGCCAAGTTTCTCGATCCGCTCCAAAAGGATCACATCCATCATTCGTTCTCCTGTGTACCGCCGCCTGCGCCATAGCGCTCGCGCAACGACATCCACTGTTCTGCCAGACCGAGCAGGACGACCAGCACCCAGAGATACCAGCCAAGCAGAACCATTAAGACATAAAACGCGGTGAGCGCAGCCAGCCTGGCCGCGATGCGCCGCGAAAGCGTGTGTATAACCGCTAGCCCCAAAAGAAGAAAGGGGGTTGCGAGCAAAATTGCCGCGTTTCTGCCAAACATTCCCAACGTACCCGGCAGGAAGCTGGCGATAAGCGCGACCAGAAGGGCGAACTCCATCCAGCGCGGCAGGACAAGCGCGCTATAGGCCGGTGTTGGACGCAGCGCCAGGCCGGCGCGCGCGAGGAGGCTCTGGGCCAGAATCGAGTCGATCATGGTAATCGAAACCCAGAAAGCCGCCATCACGCCGGCAAATATTCGTGCGATCTGATCGACCGGAAACTCAACTCTCGCCGTATTGCCTGCCTGCAGGGAGTCGAAAAAGGCTCGGAGCGCGCTGTGGATCTGGCTTTCGAGGCCGCCCGCGGCGCCCATGTAGTATAGGGTTGCGAAGGCAAGCAGAATGACACCGTATACCGTCAACGCGCCCAGGGTCCGACCCGAAGACGCCCACTCGACTGTACCTGTTGGCTCGTCTGTCCTGCTCTGGAGCGCATAACGGCACACAACCAGCGCCGGAACGGCTGAGACGGCGAGAAACAGTGCGGCCATTCGCGCGTCCACCCCGATGAAAATGGTAGATGCTGCAACAGTCGCGGCGACAAGCGCTGCGGCGAATCCCCATCCGAGCCCTGCGGCCACCAGCGGCACTGGAGCGAGATAGGTCAATGCAAGCAGGCTGGGAATTCCCCACCGGAATGCCAGGTAAAAAACTGAACTCGTGAGCCCGGCGCCAAACGCTATCAGAAGGACCCTGGTCATAGGCATACCGGGGTTATCGGCGTATCGGGGTCAGCAAAACGCCAGAATGGGCGGGGAGAAACGGGCAGCGAACCCCTTAATCGACGACAAACGGCAGCAGCGCGAGGTTGCGCGCCCGCTTGATCGCGCGTGCGAGCTCGCGCTGTTTCTTGGACGAAACCGCCGTAATCCTGCGAGGCACAATCTTGCCACGCTCCGACACGAACCGTTGCAGCAGCTTGACGTCCTTGTAGTCGATCTTGGGGGCGTTCGGCGCCGAGAAAGGGCAGCTTTTCTGCCGGCGAAAAAACGGACGGCGGCCTCTCATCAGTTATCTCCCTTGTCGGCTTCAGCTGTGCTGTTGCTGCTATCGTCGGCCGAGGCTGACGGCGCATCGGCGCGGTTTCCACCGTCGCGCCCGCCATCACGTCCTCCGTCGCGTCCCCCGTCGCGTCCATGTTCGCGTCTCGGACGATCGTCGCGACTGCCCTTGTTCCGCATCATGATGGACGGTTCTTCGTCGGGCGCCTCGACGCGAATGGTCATGTAGCGGATGACGTCTTCGTTCAGGCGGAGATTCCGCTCCATTTCAGCAACGGCTTCCGCCGGCGCATCGAGGTTAAGCAGCGAATAGTGGCCTTTCCGGCTTTTCTTGATCCGGTAGGCCAGGGTCTTGAGACCCCAGTACTCGGTCTTTGTCACCGAGCCGCCATTGCCGGCCACGACTTCCTTCATCGATTCCGTGAGCGCCTCGACCTGCGCTGCCGAAATATCCGGGCGCGCTACAAAGACGCTTTCATAATAGGGCACGTGCTGGTCTCCTCGAATTTCGCCCTTCTCGCCGGTACGGACATTGCAGTCTGTATGCCGCCGAAAAAGCGGGTGCGCCGCAAAGCAACCGTTCCAGTGATTTTCCAAGCGACACGGTCCCGCAAAACTGTGTCGGGTATGCCACAGGGCGCGCATATATACACGATTGAACGGTGTGTGCAAGCGCCTGAATCCATAGAAATGCCGAATTTTTTCATCGGCGACAGAGCTGTCGTCCCGCCTATGGTCATTATGCTGAACAGAGCGGCGCCAGCTTGACAGTTTCGCGACGCCCGGTATCACTGTCGGCCCATCGAATCCAGTAAAGGAACGCCGTATGAGTCGAGCTTTTGTCTTTCCGGGCCAGGGGTCCCAGGCCGTCGGGATGGGACACTCTCTTGCTGAAGCATTTCCCGCGGCGCGGGAAGTGTTCGAAGAAGTCGACGACGCGCTGAGCCAGAACCTGTTCCGTCTGATGGTCGAGGGGCCGGAAGACGAGCTGATGCTGACTGAGAATGCCCAGCCTGCGCTGATGGCCGTCAGCATGGCGGTTGTGCGCGTGCTCCAGAGCGAAGGCAATCTGGATATCGCCGATGCAGCATCCTGCGTTGCGGGTCACTCACTGGGCGAATATTCCGCTCTGGCGGCCGCGCGTAGCCTCACCGTTCCGGATGTCGCCCGACTTCTGAAAACGCGCGGGCAGGCGATGCAGCAGGCTGTTCCGTTAGGTGAGGGGGGCATGGCTGCGCTGTTGGGCGTCGGGCTGGAAAAGGCGACGGAAATCGCCGACGCCGCCTCTGAAGGAGATGTTTGCTCGCCCGCCAACGATAACGGCCCGGATCAGGTCGTGTTGTCCGGTACGGCTGCCGCGATCGCCCGGGCAGTTGAAATTGCGCCGGATCATGGCGCGCGCCGCGCTGTGCCGCTACAGGTCAGCGCACCATTTCATTGTGCTCTGATGGCGCCTGCAGCCGATGTGATGGAGAAGGCGCTCGGCAAGGTCGATGTCGCGCCGCCAGCGGTGCCGCTGGTCGCCAATGTCACCGCGGCCATGACCGAAGAACCCGGCGCCATCGTTCGTCAACTCGTCGAACAGGTGACGGGTCTCGTGCGCTGGCGCGAATGCGTCCTTGCCATGCGCGATACCGGTGTCGACACACTGGTTGAAATCGGTTCCGGCAAGGTTCTGGCTGGCCTGACGCGGCGGATCGACCGGGATCTTTCGGCGGTATCCGTTTCCGACGCCGAAAGCGTAGAAGCCTTTTTGAATTCGATCTGAACGGGGGAAGCATGTTCGATTTATCCCAACGCGCGGTGCTGGTAACCGGTGCAAGCGGCGGCATCGGGAGCGCGATCGCAAGCGCCTTGCATGAACAGGGCGCGACGGTTTGCCTGACTGGCCGCAACGGAGATGCCCTGTCGTCGCTGGCGAATGCGCTGGGTGAGCGCGCTCACGTCATTGTCGCCGACCTCTCCGACAGCGCGGCTGTAGACGGGCTGCTGAAAGAGGCTGAATCGGCGATGGGGACGGTTGACGTACTGGTCAACAACGCGGGCCTGACCCGCGATACCCTGGCCATGCGGATGAAGGACGGGGACTGGGATGAGGTAATTGCGGTCAACCTGACCGCCGGATTCCGTCTCGCCCGGTCCGCGCTGCGCGGTATGATGCGTGCCCGTTTCGGCAGGATCGTCAGCATCACCTCCGTGGTGGGGCATATCGGCAATCCGGGCCAGACGAACTATGTCGCGTCGAAGGCGGGGCTGGCGGGCATGACAAAGGCGCTGGCCGCCGAGGTCGCGTCCCGCGGCATTACCGTAAACTGCGTCGCTCCGGGCTTTATCGAAACCGCCATGACGGATGCGCTCGGCGACGATCTCAGGCAGTCCCTGATGGAAAAAATACCCGCTGGACGGTTTGGCAGCGCCGATGATGTCGCTGGATGCGTCGCGTTTCTGGCCAGTGACGAGGCCGGGTACGTGACCGGCCAAACTTTGCATGTCAACGGCGGTATGGCCATGATATAGAGCGCCGGCTCCGGGGGAGGGGCGGCGCTTGCCGATTCGTTTCCGGGGGTGTTTTTGCAGGTCTGATTCGACATAAAGTTTGCTAGACGAACGTCGAATTGCGACGTGACTAACAGTAAAAGTCTTCAGTGAAGGGGAAGTTTAGATGAGTGACACAGCGGAACGCGTAAAGAAGATCGTAGTGGAACACCTCGGCGTCGAGGAAGCCAAGGTTACCGATAACGCCAGCTTTATTGACGATCTCGGCGCGGACAGCCTCGATACGGTCGAGCTGGTAATGGCGTTCGAAGAAGAGTTCGGTTGCGAAATCCCCGATGACGCGGCGGAAAAAATTCTTACTGTCCAGGATGCGATTTCCTTTATCGACGCGAATAGCTGACTGCGGGCTGCGCTGCACTGTCGCCGCTTTGCGGCAGGCGGCTTCGGTCTGCAGGGTTGAATTGACATGAGGCGTGTCGTCGTAACCGGCATGGGTCTGGTTTCGCCCCTGGCGTCCGGCGTTCAGGCAAGCTGGGACCGGGCGCTCGCCGGTGCCTGCGCAATCGATGTCGTTTCCTCGTTCGACGTTTCGGACCTGCCGGTAAAGATCGCCGCGCAGGTGCCGCGCGGCGACCAGGACGGGGAGTTCGACGCCGATGCCTGGATGGAGCCCAAGGAACAGCGGAAGAACGACGATTTCATCGTCTATGGCGTCGGCGCGGCGTCGATGGCTATGGAAGATTCGGGATGGGCCCCTGAAAGCGAAGAGGATCGTGCGCGCACGGGCGTCATGATCGGATCCGGGATCGGCGGCTTGCCGGGGATTTACGAAGCCTCGGTAACGCTTCTCGAACGCGGACCGCGTCGTGTGTCTCCGTTCTTTATCCCTTCGACCCTTATCAATCTTGTGACCGGGCAGGTGTCGATACGGTTCGGTCTCACCGGACCCAATCACGCAGTTGCGACGGCTTGCGCCACTGGTGCGCATGCGATCGGCGATGCGGCCCGGATGATCCAGATGGACGATGTGGATGTCATGGTGGCGGGCGGCGCGGAAGCCGCGGTCTGCAGAATCGGTATCGCCGGTTTTTCAGCGGCGCGGGCGCTGGCCGGCAAGTTCAATGACAACCCGAAAGCGGCATCTCGGCCCTGGGATGTAGAACGGGACGGGTTTGTCATGGGCGAGGGGGCCGGCGTCCTGATTCTCGAAGAACTCGAGCACGCGAAGGCACGCGGCGCGAAAATCTATGCGGAGGTATGCGGATACGGTCTGTCGAGCGATGCGCATCACGTTACGGCGCCGGCGCCGGACGGCGGTGGCGCAAAGCGCGCGATGGCGATGGCCCTTAAACGAGCGGAAATGGCGCCTGACGGAATCGACTATATTAACGCCCACGGCACCTCAACCCCGCTTGGCGATGAAATAGAACTCCGCGCCGTAAAGGAAATTTTCGGCGATCACGCCTATTCGCTGTCGATGTCGTCCACCAAATCGGCGATCGGTCACCTGCTCGGTGCTGCCGGCGCGGTAGAGGCTGTCTTCTCGGTCCTTGCGATCCGGGACGGTGTCGCGCCGCCGACGCTTAACCTCGATAATCCGTCCGAAGGGTGCGACATTGATCTCGTCCCGCATCAGGCGAAGGAACGCCCGATCCGAGCGGCCATGTCGAACTCATTCGGCTTCGGCGGCACCAACGCGACGTTGATCTTTAAAGCCTTTTCGTGACGTTTCCGATGCGAACCCTGGTTCGTGTCTCTCTCATCCTGGCCTTGATCGCGGTTGTGACCGTTCTTGCCGGCTTTCTGTATCTGCGGGAACAGTATCGGTCGCCGGGACCGTTGCAGGCGGAGAAGGCCGTGGTGATCGAGCGCGGTATGAGCGTCGCCGGCATCGCCGATCTGTTGCGACGCGAAGGGATTATCGAGAGTCCGAGGGTGTTTCGCCTTGGTCTCAGATACGAAAATATTTATCACTCGCTGAAAGCCGGAGAGTTCGCCTTTCCGCCCCGGGTCAGCATGCAGCAGGCGGGTGCTGTCATCGCATTCGGCAAACCGGTTATCCGTCGACTTACGATCGCGGAGGGGTTGACGACGAACCAGGTTCTTCAGGCGGTCCGAGCGGCTGACGGTCTGACCGGCGATGTTTCAGACGGCGTCGCTGCCGAAGGGGCGCTGTTGCCCGAGACCTATTTCTATTCATGGGGCGACAGCCGGATGGGGCTGGTGAATCGTATGCGGACAGCCATGAAAGAGACGGTTATGCGCCTCTGGCCGAAACGCAGGCCCTCGATCAGGCTCGAACGTCCCGAGGATGCGGTTATCCTGGCGTCAATAATTGAGAAAGAAACAGGGGTCGACGGCGAACGCGCCCGAATCTCGTCCGTTTTTCACAACAGGCTCAGGCTCGGCATGCGTCTGCAGTCCGACCCCACGGTGGTCTATGCGATCGCAGGGGGCGAAGGCGCTCTGGGCCGGGCGCTGACTCGCGCCGATCTCGCTGTGGATTCGCCATACAATACCTATTCGGCCTTCGGTCTCCCGCCGGGACCGATCGCCAATCCCGGCGTCGCATCGATCGAGGCGGCGGTCAATCCGGGAGACGGTGACGAGCTGTACTTTGTCGCCGATGGGACCGGAGGGCATGCGTTCGCGAAAACCCTTGCCAGCCATAATCGCAATGTCGCTCGCTATCGGCGGTTTCTGCGGCAGCAAGAAACAGGCCGCTGAAAGCGGCCTTGGCGAAACAGAACGGGATTGACAGACAATTTTCCTCTCCTTATTGCCATTCTGTTTTCCGACGTCGGACAGGGCCTGAGGCTTTTATCAGGAAAGAGTAAGAAATGACGAAAGACGCAGAAGCGACAATGTAGACAATCACTGAACTGGCGACCGTCTACGCGATCGACGTTGTCGGTGCGCTGGCGATCCTGATCATGGGCTGGATCGTTGCGGGCTGGGCTGGCGGCAAAACGCGCAGCCTTCTCATGAAATCCAGCAATGTCGACGATACGCTCGCGCCTTTCCTCAGCAATGTCGTGCGTTACACCATTCTGGCTCTGGTCGTCGTCGCCGTACTCGCACAGTTCGGCATCCAGACGGCGAGCATTATCGCCGTTCTCGGAACGGTCGGTCTCGCTGTCGGTCTGGCTTTGCAGGGCACGCTGTCGCATTTCGCGGCGGGCGTGGTGCTTCTGATCCTGCGACCATTCCGGATCGGAGAAACCATCGATGCCGGCGGGACCGTCGGTAATGTTCAGGAAATCGGGCTGTTTGCGACGATCCTGAAAACCGCCGATGGGCTGTTCGTTTACATCCCCAACGGCCAGCTTCTGAACGCGTCGATCAAGAATTTCTCCCGCAACCCGACCCGGCGTGTCGATGTTGTGGTCGGCATCGCCTACGGGGACGATGTCGAGAAAGGGCTTTCGATCGCCAAGGCCGTTCTGGAAGCCGAGAGCCGCGCGCTCAAGTATCCAGCGCCCGAATCAATGGTCGTCGGACTCGGCGACAATTCGGTAAACATCAATATGCGCTGCTGGATCAATGGCGGGGATTATTTCCCGGTCGTTGCGGACCTTCAGAAAGCGATCAAGCAGCGTTACGACGCCGAGGGAATTTCGATCCCGTTCCCGCAGCGCGATGTTCATATCATCGAGCACAAATCGGAGTGATCTGAGCCGGGCGGCGTCCTTCCTTGCGCCGCCCTCTCACTCCTTTGTCGGAGACTTTCTTAGCAGATAGTCCCCCAGCCTCAGAGGCAGGGCGGCGACCAGCCGTGTCGCCAGATACATGGGCAGGGGAAAGGCTATTCTCGGCCTGTTGCGGGCAAGTCCGCGCCTGATAATTCCGGATGCTTTTTCCGCACTCATCAGCATGGGCATGGGGAATTCGTTGCGGTCCGTGATCCGGCTGACAACGAAACCCGGGCAGATGACGCTGACCTCTATTCCGTCGGCCGCGTGGCGGGCGCGCAGGGCTTCGCCCCAGGTTTTGACTGCCGCCTTGGACGCGGAATAGGCCGGTGCGCCAGGCAGTCCCCTGAAACCCGCCAGTGAACTCACAATACCGATCTGACCCTTTCGGCGTTTTTTCATGGCGTCGAGGGCCGGTTCGACCGTGTTGACGACCCCGTCGACATTGACCGCAAAGATCGTAGACGCATCGGCGCCGTCCGGGCCGCCTCCGGAAATCCCGGAATTCGCTATGACCAGGTCGAGCTGTGCGTCATCATCACACGCCGCTATCCAGTCCCGCATGCCCTCTTTGCTGCGTACGTCGAGGGAAACAGCGGTGACGGCGGCGCCGCTGCGCCCGCAATCGTCCGCGACCTGATCCAGCCTTTCGCTGTCGCGGCCGCTCAACGCCAGGGTCACGCCAGGCGCCGCAAAATCGCGCGCCAGCGCTGCACCAATTCCGCTCGACGCGCCAGTGATCAGGATTGAGGCTGGATTATCCATGTATTCCGAGCCGTTACGGCCTTGTTGCGTAATTTTCAGGCCAGTATAGTCGTGGCGTCTTTTGAACGTAAGAAGGTAGGACAGCGGTGACAGTTTCCAGCATGACCGGTTTTGCCCGCGCCGAGGGATCGGTGAACGGTTTTGGCTGGTCGTGGGAGGTCAGGAGCGTCAACTCGCGGTCGCTCGATATCCGGCTTCGTCTTCCCTCCGGGTTTGAAGCTGTTGAAGCCGGCGCACGGACAGCGATTTCCGGCCTGTTTGCACGGGGCTCGGTGAACGGCACACTGTCGCTGGACCGGAGCGGCAGGCCTCCCACGCTCTCGATAAATCAGAATGCGCTCGACCAGATCATCGAAATCGCGAATGAGCTATCCGGACGGGTCGATGCCGAGAAACCCAGGATAGACGGGTTACTTTCAATTCGCGGGGTCGTCGAGGCGAACGACCGGGAAGACACGGCAGAGGAAAGAGCGGAACTCGAAGACGCGATTCGCAGGTCATTCGAAGAAGCGGTCCAGTCCTTACGCCGGGCGCGCAACGAAGAAGGGGCGCGGCTGGATGGCGTTGTCTCGAACCACATCGATGAAATCGAATCGCTGTCACAACAGGCAGCGTCTCTTGCCGCGATGCTGCCGGCGGCGCTGGAAAAGCGTCTGCACGAACAGATCGCCACGATCTGCCGTGAAGATCCGAAGCTGAGCGAAGAGCGGATTGCGCAGGAAGTCGCGCTGCTCCTGGTCAAGGCGGATGTCCGGGAAGAACTGGACAGGCTGTCTGCTCACGTCTCGGCGGCGCGCGACCTGTTAAAGGCCGACGAGCCCGTCGGACGACGGCTGGATTTTCTGTGTCAGGAATTCAACCGGGAGGCCAATACGCTGTGTTCGAAATCCTCCGATATCGAACTGACCCGCATCGGTCTCGATCTCAAGGCCTGCATCGATCGACTGCGCGAGCAGATACAGAATATCGAATAGAACAAGGCACGTAATGACGGAACAGGGAATAGATCGTAGAGGACTGATGCTTGTTCTTTCCTCTCCATCCGGGGCTGGAAAGACCACGATTTCCCGACTTTTGCTGGAACGGGATCAGACCCTGACGATGTCCGTCTCGGCCACCACGCGTCCGAAAAGGCCCGGCGAGGTGGAAGGACGGGATTACTATTTCGTCGACCCCACCGATTTCAACCTGATGATCAACCGGCACGAACTGCTGGAGTACGCCAAGGTATTCGACAATTACTACGGGACGCCGCGCGCGCCTGTAGAAGAGGCGCTGAAAGCGGGCCAGGATATCGTATTCGATATTGACTGGCAGGGCGCGCAGCAGCTTGCCCAGGAAGCCCGTCAGGATCTCGTAAGCGTCTTTATACTGCCGCCCTCAACGGAAGAGTTGGGTCGCCGCCTGCAGGGGAGGGCGAGCGATCCGCCCGATGTAGTCGCCAAGCGCATGGCGCGCGCGCCGGACGAGATGAGCCACTGGGCCGAGTACGATTTCATTATTGTCAACCGCGATGTCGAGGAAAGCGTCGCCCAGGTCCAGGCGATCCTCGCCGCCGAACGGCTGAGACGGCAGCGCCAGGTCGGCCTGTCGGCGTTCGTCAAGCATCTTCAGGTCGGTTACTGAGCGCCGTCTATTCTGTCGCAGGCGCGCGCCAATGCGCAGAATTCCTCCACGCTCAGGTTTTCCGCCCGCAGGGTCGGGTCGATGCCGGAACTCTCCAACAGGGCGATTGGGTCGGTCGTCAGAGACCGGAGTGCCGAGCGAAGCATTTTTCGCCTTTGCCCAAAAGCTGCTGCGGTCACTCGTTCCAGCGTTCGGAAATCGGCTGGCGCCAGAGGTTCCGCGCGTGGCGTGAGACGAACGACCGTGGAGTTGACTTTTGGGGGCGGTACGAAAGCAGCCGGTGGCAGGTCGAACAAGGTGTCGATTTCGCAAAGCCATGCGGTAATTACACTGAGCCGTCCATAGGCCTTGTCCCCTGTCGACGCTCTGAGCCGGTCAGCGACTTCTTTCTGGAACATCAGGGTCATTGACCGGATCGCAGCCAGATCGCGCAGCCATCCAACGAGCAGTTTCTGCGCGATGTTGTAGGGCAGGTTCGCAACGATGGTCAGGCTGTCGCCCTCGGAAATCAGGTCTGAAGGCAGAATGCCCAGCGCGTCGCCTTCGACAGGTTTAAGTCGTTCGGGATAGGCGTCTTCCAGAATTTTTAGCGCGGCGATGGCGCGAGAATCGCGCTCGATAGCGATGACGGCCTGCGCGGGCGATTCCAGCAAAGCCCGTGTCAGGCCGCCCGGACCGGGGCCGATTTCCAGGACCGTTTCGCCATCAAAAGGTCCGGCCTCGCGGGCGATACGGCGCGTGATGTTCAGGTCGAGAAGAAAATGCTGGCCGAGCGATTTTCGGGCGCCGAGGTCGAACTGCGCAATTACTTCGCGCAGCGGCGGCAGGTCTGCGGCTGCCGCGCCGCGCTCAGACAAGAGCCGGGGCCGTACTGGCCGCATCGTATCGGGCGCGATTGTCCGCCATGCGCCGGGCCTCAGTCAGTGCAGCCAGGAGGCTTCTGGGGCTGGCCTTCCCGGTTCCGGCAATGTCGAAGGCCGTGCCGTGGTCGGGCGAAGTCCTGACGATCGGGATGCCGAGCGTGATGTTCACGCCTCCGTCGAAATCCAGTGTCTTGATAGGGATCAGCGCCTGGTCGTGATAGAGGCAGACGGCAGCGTCGTACTCGCATCGCGCCCTTTCGTGAAACATCGTATCTGCCGGAAGCGGGCCCGACACGGACAGGCCATCCTGATGTAGCTGCGCGATCGCCGGGGCGACGATTTCGATTTCCTCCCGGCCCAGATAGCCGCGTTCTCCGGCATGAGGGTTAAGCCCGGCAATCGCCAGCCTGGGCGACCGGATGCCGAAATCACGTGCCAGCGCCGCGGCGGCGACACGACAGCAATGGACGATGGAGTCCTCGCACAGCGCCGCGATGGCATCGCGCAGCGGAACGTGAATCGACGTCAGCACGACACGGAGCTGCGGACAGGCAAGCATCATGACCGGTGGGCCCGAAGCGCCGGTCATTTCGGCGATGTATTCCGTATGACCGGGATGGCCGAATCCGGCGGAGAGCAGGGTCGCCTTGTGGATTGGATTGGTCACCATGGCGGCCGCCTCTCCGCGAACGACAAGCGAAATCGCCTGGTCGATCGACCCCAGAACCGCTGTGGCCGCTCTTTCGTCCGGCGCGCCGGGACTGACGGAACAGTCCAATGGTTGTGGCAGGACCGGAAGGGCGCCCGGAAAGACATCCAGTGCCTCGGCCGCGCTTTCGACAGGCCTGACCGTGATGTCCAGATCGAGGAGCCGGACCAGGGCGGACAGGCGATCCGGGTCGTCTATAACAAAGAATGCGGGGGTAGAAGGAAGCCGGTTTCGCCACGCCAGAAGGGTAATCTCACCGCCGATTCCTGCGGGGTCCCCCATGGTCAAAGCCAGGGGGAGCGATCCGCCTGTGTCGTCGGCGGTCATGTTCTTACATCAACGACGGCTGCGTTCCGTAAATCCCGCATGAAACGTCTGGCAAGGTTGCTGACCCGTTCGTTTCGGAGTTGCGTCTCAATTTCCTCGCGGGATGGAAGGGTCGAAGGCGGCTCTTCCCGGGCGCAAACCATATAGATGGCAACCCCATCCGGTTCCCTCACCGGTCCGCTCGCCTTGTTAATCGGCAAATTCGATACGGTGTCGCGGAGCGTACGGGAGAGATCCTTCAATTTTCGCTTTCCGAGACTGACGGGCTTGACCGCGGAGGCCTCCTCCGCCGCCCGTTCGAAATCGGGGCAGTCCGATACCGTCTCCGCGAGGATCCGGGCGAGGTTCGTCTGGGCCAGGACCGAGTCGGCGTCTGGCGTGGCGGCCAGCGGCAGCTTGATGCGTCTGAGTTCGACCGAAGTCTCCTCCGGCGAACTCGCGAGGACCTGTCGCGAGTCGACAAGCTGGATAATGCGAATACCCGCCTGGGTCTTGATCGGCCCGGCGACGGCGCCCTTAGCCATCTTGCGCACCAAAGGCGCGATATCCGCGTCGATGACCGTATCAGCTATCCAGCCCAGGTCGCCACCGACCGGTGCGCTGGCGGAATTCGACATCTGCTGGGCAACGGCGCCGAACTGCGCGCCGTCCTTGAGCTGGGAGATCAGACGACTGGCGGTATTCAGAACTTCCTTCTCCTGATCCGATTTTTCCACCGTCAGGAGAATTTCGGCAATTCTGTACTCTTTCTCTCCCTTTCGCGCCTTCAGCCGTTCCAGAGTCTCATCGATTTCCTCCGGCCCAACGGTTACGCGCCGCAGCAAAGTTCGCCGGATAAGCTTTTGCCAGACGATCTGAGCTCTGAGCTGTTCGTCGATCGCATCGCGTGGCAGCCCGTTTTGCCGGACAAAGTTGTTGAAAGAACCGGGTTTTATTCCGTTTCGTTTTTCCAGATTGGCATAGGCGCGCTGCATGTCGCGTTTCGTGGCCGTAACATTGCGTCGCTTCGCTTCCTGCAACTGAAGCCGTTCGTCGATCAGGACGCGCAGTATCTGTTGCGCGAGACGACGCTGGAGCGCAGGGGTGGCCCTCATGCCCGTTGACGCTATGACGAGGCGCATGCGCGACTGCAGGTCATGCATCGATACTATGTCGTCGTTGACGATGGCGGCGATCCTCTGAACCCCCTGGCCAACAGCTGGAGACGAAATCACGCCGGACGCCCCCATCAGGACAACAGCGATCAAGCAGGAAATGCGGATTTTAAACGGCGTCATTATCATGCCCGGAGTCTAGTCAAGCGTTGTATCGGGGGCAATCGTTCAGGAGCGTTCGCGTAAATACATCACGCGCCGGTCTGGATGGACCCGAGCGTCTTGAAGATCAGACGGATAAAAATCGAATCCGAGGGTTGCACATCTCTGTCCTGAGTAAACGTTCTGCTAAAGTCGACCCGGGTGGTGAAGCAGTCGCACTCATATTCCAGAAAGAACTGATGGCGTAACGATTCGCTGGTCTGCAGGTCGCGCAACGTCGAGCCGCCGACTTTCCAGTCAGGAGTAACCTGTGACGTGAATCCCAGGTGAATTTCTTCCCTGTCCGAGAATTCGCCCGAACCGGTACTCTCGTCGAAAAAGCCGTAATTGACTGTGACATTCAGGGCGCGCGGCCCTATCGACGCCGTCAGTTCGTTCCGGGCGGGAGAGAAATCATCCTTGTTAAGGCGAAACCGGTACTGAAAGCTCAGGGGCGCTGAGGGCTGGATATTCACCCTGCCAACGATATCGGAAAAATGGTCATCCAGGCCGGACCTGACGTCGAAGGTGTCGTCTCTGCGTAGCCGGTAGCTCTGTCCGATGAAGGCATCCGAGTATCCGCTTTGGCCGTAGACCGCCATTTTTAGCCCGTAATAGGCCCTCTTCCCTCCTTCAACGCGGTCGAGGCCGGTAAACTTGTTGCGGCTCAGGAGGTTCGTGTCGTCGAATTCGAGGTCCTGGCTGTCTTCGTTTGAAATCGAGTCAGGGTTTCCGCCATTCGGGGCGATCATGAAGCCGGCGACAGGCTCCAGGACTTGCGTCATCGGACCATTGCTGCGTGACAGCGGGAACCGCCAGTCAAGTCCTGCGCGTGGAAAAGCCCGACCGCTGAAGCCGGATTTCAGATCGTTGGCGGGGCGACCGGGAACCCGTACGCTGTTGGACCAGTATGCGTCAGTCTGAAGGTCGACATACAGCCGGTACACTTCTCCGGTCCGGGCGATGTGTGGTAGTTCCCATCCGGTCTTGAGCGACAACCGCCTGCTATCGGTCCCGCCCGTTCGCTGTAATACAAGGACATTACCGTCCACGAGCCATCGGCCGCCGGCAATACCGGGTTCGCTAACCCCGCTGAAATCGAGTAAGGGGGCGACGATGGGCGTGTTTCCCGGGCTGTCCCGTTCTCGCAGGCCGCGCCAGTGATACGCCTGCATCGCTGCGTAGCTGTCTCCCCTGAAACCTTCCAGAAAAAGGTGATTGGTCAGGGTATCCCGAGAATCGAACCCGTACCGGTTGAGATAGGTGTCGTCGCTAGCCAGCGCTATGTCCGCGCCCGTTCGCCAGGTCTGGTCAAGGTCGAACCTGACTTCGGAAAACAGATGACCGCGCGCAGAATCGTCATCGTTGGTGTCACTGCCCAAGGTGCCGCTGGCTTCCGCGGTCAGTTCGCCGTGGGCGAATCGCTGCCGATACTCTCCCGCCAGCACCGGGCCTTCATCCGTTGTCAGGATCGGACGAATCGTCGCGTCCTTGTCCGGGGCGATCGCCCAGTAATACGGAGTCTCGACGACGAAACCGAGATTGGAGTCGCTGCCAGCCCTCGGCGTCAGGAAGCCGCTCTGCCGACGCACCGTAGGGTCCGGATGGGACAGGTACGGGGTGTAGAATACCGGTATTCCCGCGAACTCGAGGAACGCATCCTGATACTCCACGATACGTTCTTTCTTGTTATGGCGGATCTTCTCGGCCTTTACCTGCCATATTGGCTTATCGGCGATGCAGGTACGGCAGGGGGAGTAAACCGCCTTGTCCATGATGGTGACATTGCCCGCCGAGTGCCGCGCGCCCGCCGCCGCGATACGGGAGTCGTCGGCGAGCAGGACCCGAATATTCCTTACGACCCCGTCCTTCAGGTCTCCGGTCAGTTCGGCGTGATCCGCGAAGATGACGTCGCCGGTTCCCTGCATCAGGACGACATTTCCCGTGGCGGTTACGATTTCTTCCTTCTGGTTGTAGCTGACAGTGTCCGCACGGAGGATGTTTTCACTGTGGACAATCTCTACATTGCCGCGCGCCGTAACGATGCCCAGCTCCTGCGCATAGTCGACGCTGTCCGCCTTGAACAGAAGGTCCAGCCCCTGACCGGAGGGGGCTGGCGCCTGGGCCGCTGCGCCCGACGTCAGGGCGCATTGCAGAACAAGCAGCCCAAGAATTTTCCGGATACGTTCCAAGGTCCCTTACCCGTCCTCTTTGTGGAACAGCCAGCCGATACCCAGCAGCAGCCCGACAGTCGCCGGACTCCATGCTGCGAGCAGGGCAGGAAGACGGGCTGAAAGACCGAGAGCATAGGCAACGTCGGTTGCAAAATAGATGACGAACCCTGTAACGACGCCAAGCGCAATTGTTGCTGTCGTTCCCCCTCTTCGATGCTGCTGCAGGGTGAAGATCGCAGCGAACAGGACCATCGCACAAAGAAGAGCCGGGTCCGCGATCTGGGAATACCAGTACAGCCTGTGGCGCAGACCGCTGAAGCCTGCATTCTCGAGGACGGTGATAAAGCCTGGCAGCGCCCAGAAAGACATTGTTTCAGGTTTGGCGAAGCTGTCCTGAATGTTTTCGCGGGTCAGGTCCGTGTTCAGGTGGAGCGTGCCTGCCTCGGACGATCGGCGTTCGGGGGCGGACGTACGGGCGTGTCCCAGTCGCCACCGCCCTGCTTCGAGAAAGGCGTGTCGGGCGTCGATGCGGGAGACGAACCGCTCGTTCTTGTCGAACTGGAATACGATGACCCGGTCAAGCCGGGTAGCGTTGGGTTCGATTGCGTTCGCATGCAGGATGTAATGGCCATTCGACGATTTTTGCTGGAGCCAGAGCCCTTCATCGTCCAGCGCCGCAAGACTTGTCTTCCCCTGGATGTACCGCGCCTCCAGCTGTTCAAAGCGAAATATCATGGCTGAAGAAAAGGGGCTGTAGATCGTGATCTTAACGACCCCCATGACAACCGCGACGATCAGTACCGGCGCCAGAATTTCCCACGCGGAAACGCCTGCCGCCCGCGCAACGACCAGTTCACGATGCCTGTTGAGCCGCCAGAACGCCATCATGCCGCCGAACAGAACGGTGAAGGGTATTGCCTTCTGGGCCATGTGCGGAAGTTTGAATGCCGCCATGGAGATCACATGAACGAAGGTGACGTCTTCCAGGCTCGACGTTCGGCGCTGGAGTTCGATTGTGTCGAACAGCGCGATTAGCGTCGTCAGGATCAGAAAAATACTGAACCACCAGAACAGAAACTGGCGGGCGACATATCCCGAAAATGTTGCACGAACTTTCATTTGCCGATGGAGCTCAACCCGATTTCCCCAGCCTGTTTCCCGTCATCCACGAACGTCCAACCGGATGCCAGCCCGCCAAAACAAGAGCCGCAAAAATCGTCGGAATCAGGGGGATCAGATACAGGACAATTGCGAGTTCGGTATATTTTTCCCCTATATTTTTGAAGGAAATCTGGGCGAGTTGTATCACGACGACGATACCGACCGCGGCCAGAATTCTTGAGGTTTGACCGCGCCGGTTCAGATCGCCGCTCAACAGGAGAGTCAGGGCGACCATCACGAAAGCGACGGGCAGCAACGGCTGAGCCAGACGGTAGTGGGCCTCGATATATAGCTTGTCTGCGAGCCATTCGTTCGGTTTGAGCCTGAAGAGCTCCGACAGATACCGCTCGCGCGGCTCGCGCCAGTTCCGTTGCTGGTTCCCTGAAACGGTCTGGATATCGAAGGAATATCGCTCGAAGTATAGCAAGGCCAGGCGACCGTCCTTTTCATCGACCTGCTGCCGGTTGCCGTTGACCATTTCGACCCGAGGTCCACTGGCGCCGCTAACGATTCTGCCGTGCTCAGCCATCATGGTGACCGGGCGTTTCGGATTTCTGGAATCATGGACGAGGATTCCAAGCAGATCCCCGTTGGACCCTCGGCTCCGGACGTAAACGGTGACGCCCGAAGCTACCTTGTTGAAGACACCCTCCTGCAACAACACGGCAGGGATGCTGTTCCGGATCGAATGTTGCAACTCCCTGAACTCACGGTATGTCGTCGGCATCAGGTAGGTTGTGAGAAAATAGCCCGCGATTACGACGAGCGCCGACAGGATGAGCGCCGGACGGGCAATATCGTATCTGCTGCACCCTCCGGCCCGCATGATGACGAGTTCGCTGTCCGATATCAGCCTGTTGTATACGAACAGGGTCGAGGCGAATAACGCTATCGGCAGAATGATCGTCAAGAAGGTTGGCAGGAGCAGAAGGGTAAAATAAACGAACAGAGGCGCCGACAGTCCTCTGTTCACGATCATCTCGATAAACCGTAAGGACTGCGTCAGCCAGACGACGCAGGTAAGGGTTACGGTTACGAGAACCGTGCCTGTCAGCAGTTGGCCGAAAATATAGGAATCGATCCGTCGCACGCGGAGATTATAGGCATTCAGGGCGTGGCTGTCATAAGAAAGCGCCGGGCTAAGGCGCCCGAATTACCGGCAAATGCGTCGCGTGTCCGTGGGCTTCAGGATCCAGCCTGTTCGGATATCGATGGACGCCTGACTTCATTGGAGCCCGCGCCGGGTGATGAGTCCCGGGGCTCGATTCGGCCCCCTGTTTTCGTCATGCCGGCTTTGTCATACCCTCGTGCGCGCAACGCGAAAGGGCGGAAGCAACCGATATGATTTACAGAGTCGTTTTCATAAATCTGGGTATTCTGCTCGTGCTGCTCGTGATCGCCGAGCTGATCTTCGGGAACTGGCTGTGGGGCCCGAATTACGGGGCGATGAATATCCCCCGGAACGTAGATCGCTATTTCGACACGTCAGGTCTGTACAAAAGCGGGGGGAGGTCCCGCTACAGCCGGGATGCTCTCGGGCTTCGGGGGCCATACGACGACGCAGGACGTATCGACGTCCTGACCATCGGCGGCAGTACGACCAACCAGCTCTTTATCGACGACGACAAAACATGGCAGGCCCATATGAGGCGTCGCTTTTCCGAGGCTGGTAAGCCGGCAATCGTAGTCGATGCGTCGGTGGACGGTCAGTCAGCGCGAGGCCATATCGCGGCGTTCGACCGTTGGCTTTCGCAGCTCCCGGGGCTAAAAGCGAAATACGTTCTGGCTTATGTCGGCATAAACGATGTTGCGCTCGACGACGCTGCCATATACGATTCGATGGAAGCAACCGACGCATCGCGCCGCTTCAGAAACGCGATCGCCAACAAGAGCGCGCTTTATGCCCTGTTTCGCACCATACGCGGCATGATCAGGGCCCGTGAAATGCATCTTGTGCACGGCAGCGCGCCGATACAGGGGCTTGACTGGGGAAAGTACCGTCCCGTCGAGGAACCCGCCCCGCCTGACCCGGCTCGTGAAAGGGATCTTGCCGCCTATGCCGAACGGTTGACGGTGCTGATCGGAAGAATTCGGGCTTTCGGCTCGAAGGCAGTTCTTGTAACCCAGCCTACCGCAGAGTTTCGGGTGCGGGACGGCTGGGTCTGGGTTCCACGAAACAGGGATGGCGGTCTTAACCCGTCGGGATTTCACATCATGGACAGGTTCAACCGGGTAACCATGAGTACCTGCCGCGCTGCCGGCGCGATCTGCGTCGATCTGGCGCGTACCGTCGCATTTGAAGAAGGTGATTTTTACGATCGGGTACACAACACGCCGGCAGGCACTCGCAAGGTCGGCGAATTTCTGTACAGGCAGTTGAAGGACCGACTTCATTAGAAGGTCCTGGGCTGCCTGTTTTCCCGTCGCTGCCGCCCCGGCCCGGCCCGGCTCGGATAACCCGCTCGGACAACCCGGTGGACATTGAAAATCAGCCGATGCAGACTGAGCCAACATTGCGGATTTCGTCATCGGATTAATGGTCACCAATGCTACGTCGGCGCCAAAGATCGCCGTCGTCATACCGAGCTATCGGGTTCGTGCAAATGTCGGGGCGGTGCTGAGCGCAATCGGTCCGGAGGTGTCGGCGATCTATGTCGTCGACGATGCATGTCCTGAAGGCAGCGGCCGATATGTCGAGGAGATTTCGACAGACCCTCGTGTGTCCGTAATTTTTAATCCCAACAATCTCGGCGTGGGAGGCGCGACGGTGGCCGGATTTCGGCAGGCTGTGGCCGATGGCGCTGAAGTGATCGTTAAAATCGATGGCGACGGCCAGATGAATCCGGCGGCCATTCGTGAATTTGTCGGCCCAATCCTGACGGGCGAAGCGGATTACACGAAAGGCAATCGTTTCTTCGATCCCGAAGGCGTCGCTTCGATGCCGGTTGTTCGGCTCATAGGGAATGCCTGTTTGTCATTTATGGCGAAACTTTCAACGGGCTATTGGCACATTTTCGATCCGACAAACGGCTATTTCGCCATTCACGCCGATATCGTAAAGGTGATGCCGCTGGAAAAAATTTCACAGCGTTATTTTTTTGAGACCGATCTTTTGTTCCGCTTGAATATATTGACCGCGCGGGTCGTCGATATCCCTATGCTGTCGCATTATGGTTCGGAGAACAGCGGGCTGAATCCTCTTCGGGAAGTTCTGCCTTTTGCGTGGGGGCATGCCCGTATTTTTTGCAAACGTATCCTGTATAATTATTTTATTCGGAACTTCAGTGTCGCCTCGCTCGAACTTGTACTGGGTCTGTTGATGCTGGTTTTTGGCATCGTGTTCGGGGTCGTGAACTGGGGGACAGATGCGCCCGCTACGGCTGGCACCGTTATGGTGGCGGCGTTGCCCTCGATCCTGGGCATCCAGTTTTTGCTTGCGTTCGTCGGTTACGATATCCAGGCGGTGCCACGAACGGCGCTTCACCCGAAGCTGACATCGTATGCTGAAGCTCTGGCAGGCCCTGGCGATGAAGACGCGCCGTGAAAACAGGTTGTCCAGCATGTCGTGAGGCTTGTTTGCGGGAATCTGTATCCCTGTCGGCCAATATATATTTTGAGCTCTTCGAGACGGTAGACCGTCCTGGTTCGCCGGCATGTATCACGCCTTGTTCAATGTAGGAAAAATAATGGCAAAGCTGGATCTGGTTTTGATTCTGTTCTCCGTGGCCGTAATCGGCATTGGACAGATTATTTTCAAGTTTGCTGCACGCGAAATGAAAATAGATTTTGGCCAGTCAACTATCCTTATCGTGAAGACAAACCTTTTTCCCCTGGGCCTCGTTCTTCTTACGGTAACTTTATACTGTATTTCGACTCTGGCGTGGGTATATGCGTTGAGAACGGTGCCATTATCGGTGGCTTACATGTTCAATTCCCTCGCCTTCGTCCTTGTGCCTCTGGCCGGGTTTCTCATGTTCGGGGAACAGATGCCCAGATATTTCATCCTTGGGCTCGTAATGATTATCGGCGGTATATATTTTATTTCGCGTGCGTGATGCCGGTAGCGCTCGCTCTTGGCGCCGCGCTATTCGGCTGGATGAGGCCAGCTTTCTTCCGGCACCCATTTTCCGCTGTCTTTTCTGAGCAACCAGGAGCGGCTTGCCTTCAGGTCGACCCCCAGGGCCTGTTTCAGAGACGGGGTGAAATCATATAGCCAGATATGGCTTATCTGTTTGTCTTCTATGCGTTTTCGAACGGATTCCGGAGTCAGGCGGTTCCATGATGTGACCCTGTCAACCAGGGCTGTCACCGGCAACAGGTGATATCGCATGATGATCAGGTACTGGCCATTATCGCTGGCGTCGACGAGCAGGATCCGGTCGCCGGCAGCTAGCCGGTCGGCAAGCGCGCGACCGGTTTCCCAAGCATACTGGTAACGCGGATGCGTATCGAAGCGCAGTTTTTTCGCCATACCGACCGGAAGGGCGATAACCAGCACGATGGCTGCCATATGTGCCCATGACGGCATTCTGCCGGGCAGGTAGCGCCGCCAGAGCAGGGCTGCGCTGAATGCCGCGAAAAGGAGGCAAACGCCCCCCAGATGCGTGTTGTAGCGCCAGTAAGATGCGGCATACAGGGCTTCGCCGCTGCCGAACGCTGTCACATAGGCGAACAGAAGGAAAAAATTGTAGGACAGGAACATCGTCCCGGTGATGATGGCGAGGCGGCTGAAAGCCCCCCTGTATCGCCAAATCGCGAGGACACCGGCCACGACCGCTATTGTCATGACGCCGAAATATCCCCCTTTCTTACTGGCGATCAGCGCCATACGCGCGATGATCTGCGGGATTTCCCGGATAAGCCACTCGGAATAGGGCAGGAACTCAAAATCGCCTTCAGTAATGTGAAAAGCGACATGCAGCTTCCAGAGAAGGTAAACGATCAAGGGAAACAGGAATATCCTGGCGGCGAGCCGCGCCGTCGCTTTCCACCGGATGGCAGGATCTCGTAACACCAGGATGCTAAGCGCAAGTCCGAGCGCCATCAGAAAAACGATATTGACCTGTTTGAGCCCGATCATGGCCATCGACACCAGCCCAGCCTGCCAGGCAAGAGACCGGGCCTCGTCTTCGTTGTCGATCGCGAGCGCGTTTGTTGACAGCCAGACCAGGGCCGCTGCGAATCCGACGAGGACGCCGGTTGGGGCATCCGCATAGGCGCTAAAGACCAGTCGTGTAACGTATGTCGGGTTAAGGATGGTGACCGCCAGCGCTCCCAGCGCGCACACCGCCCAGCCGGCCCGAGTTGCGTTAAGCGTATCGTTTGTCGGACCTGCGCCGTCCGATGTCCGGGACGCGGTAGAGACAATAATCCGCGATATCAGAAGCCCGAATGAGAGAAGCAGCAGGACCGAAAAGATCGTCGACGCATTGATGACGAAAGCGCCGGTCACTCTGCTCGCCATAAAAGCTACAAGTGAGTTGCCGTAGGGGTAGGCTGGAAAGACTGCGAAGCTCCTGGGCAGGTCCGAGCGTGGGACCGAATCGTGCTCGAAGAGATATCTGGCATGGGCCAGCCAGTGCGAAAACTCATCCCACTGTGTAGGAAGCATGGACGCGGCGATAGCAATGAGCGGGAGGGCGACAAGTGCGATACGGACAACTCCCGGATCCGTCAGGCGCCCGTTGCGTCGAAAGACGACGGTAGCGCCCGCGCATGCCCCCAACCCTAGCGCCGCCGCAACAGCAGTGAAGTGGGTTACGCCAATCGATGCGGCCAGTGTGAAGGCTGCTACAGCGATACCGAGACCAAAAACCAGGTCGCCCTCCGGGCGTCGTGTCGGGCCGCCTGCAAAAGCGCCGAGGCCGATCAGGAGGACGGCAACAGCCAGAACCGCTGCCAGCCCGCCGAGTTCGTTGGAGGATGGGATCAGAAGGTTTAGATGGGACAGCAACGTGAAGTCGTCCTGATGGCTGGGTGTGGCGGTCGCCCTGTACGGCAACAACCTATCAAACAGGTTCGATTCGTCCTACGGAACAGGCTTCGTCACAGCTTGTCGGTCCGCTAGTCGCGGAGTTCGATTACGAAAACCAGGTTCGAGACGATCCCCAAAAGCCGTATCGTTTCCAGACGACAGGATTTGATCCTTTCCCGCCGGTCGTTCGCTTCGATGATGGTTCGGAGTTCTTTCGCATCAAGGAGGTTCAGATTCGCTTCCTGAGCGAAAAAACTGAATCCCATCGATCTGAGAATTCTCCTGTGCCACCGGCGGGGCAGCCAATGGAGGAAAGGCAGTCGCGTATGGAATTCCAGCGGGTGCCAGCGATTCGGCGTTGTAATGATCACGTAACGCCGGGCTGCGCCGATGCAGCAGGATATCATCCGGCGCTGGTCGTCCATGGTTCCGACATGCTCGATTGTCGCGCTCGACATAACCAGGTCGTAGCGCCCGGTAGCGGAGTCGATACGGGACGCGTCTCCAATGAGGACTCCGGAGACGGGGAAATCGATGTCGCGCTGCGGGTCGATCTGCTGATCCGAGAAGAGCGTGACGCGGGCATTTTCCACCAGCTTGCGGGCGAAGAAATTCGATGACCGGTGGTCGCTGTCCTTGGTTGAACCCACGTCGAGCACGTCATCTACAGTATCCAGCCTGACAAGGTCCGGCCTGAATATCCGGCTGAATATTTCGTCGCGTTTACGGGTGACGACACTGTCGACAAAACGGTCGAGCCGGTTGAAGAGGTTGACGGTGTATACGTTTTCGTTGATCGGCGACATTTCGATGGAACGGATTATGTGGTAGCACGACAATACCGGATTAATGGCCCTGGTCAGAGACTAATCTGATAGGTCTTTGCCGGCGCCTCGAACGATATACTGAATGGAGCCATCGGATGCGACTGACCTTTTCCAGGATCGACCTGAAGCGCCAGGGGGCGATCGTCGCCCTTGTTTCCCAGAACAAAACCCTTTCAGCCAGTGCGCAGGCGCTCGACAAGGCTACTGGCGGCGCGGTCGGAAACGCGATCGCCGCCAGCCGTTTTACCGGCGCCCTGGACCAAACGCTTACCATCATGGCGCCGAATGGGATGAAGGCAGGTCGTATCCTGCTGATTGGCGTAGGCAAACCCGAAGATATCGACGAACTTGCCGCCCAGCGTATCGGCGGTCGTATTGTTGCGGCGCTTGCCGATAGCGGAGAAAAAACGGCTTCTGTCGCGGTGGATGCGATCAAGGGAGTCAAGCTTTCCGCCGCGACAGTCGCAGCCAACGCAGCCTGTGGCGCGCGCCTCAGGAGCTATCGCTTCGATAAGTACCGAACGACGGAGAAAGCGGACAAGAAGCCGTCGCTCAACGCGGTCGCTTTCATGGTTCGCGACGACGCAGGCGCCCGCCGCCAGTTCGTTCCCCTGGAAAAGGTCGCCGACGGCGTTTTCTTCACCCGGGACCTGGTTTCAGAGCCGGCGAACGTCATCTACCCTGCAAGCTTCGCGCAGCGCGCGCGGGCACTCGCCAAGCTGGGCGTCAAGCTGCGCATACTCGACGAGGCGCAGATGAAAAAGCTGGGTATGGGTGCGCTTCTCGGCGTCGCCCAGGGCAGCGCCAACAAGCCCAGGATCGTCGCCATGAGCTGGAACGGCGCGCCGCGCGCCAAGGACAAGGCGCCAATCTGCTTTGTCGGCAAGGGCGTGACGTTCGATACGGGCGGTATTTCCATTAAGCCGGCCGGCGGCATGGAAGACATGAAATGGGACATGGCCGGCGCCGGTGTGGTGGCCGGACTCATGCATGCGCTTGCCGCGCGCAAGGCCAGGGTCAACGCGGTCGGCGTCGTCGGTCTGGTCGAGAACATGCCGTCGGGCACGGCCCAGCGCCCCGGCGATGTCGTCAAGACGATGTCGGGCCAGACGATCGAGGTGATCAACACCGATGCCGAGGGCCGACTGGTCCTGGCCGACGCCATGTGGTGGGCGCAGAAGACTTTCAAGCCGCATACTCTGATCGACCTCGCGACGCTGACCGGCGCCATCATCATCTCGCTGGGCCATCATCACGCGGGCATGTTCAGCAACAACGATGCGCTGTGCGATCAGCTCGCCGCAGCCGGCAAGGCGACCGGCGAGCCGGTCTGGCGGCTGCCGCTCGGTCCCGAGTACGACAGACAGGTGACCTCACAGATCGCCGACATGAAGAATGTCGGCGGTCGCGATGCCGGAAGCATCACGGCGGCGCAGATCCTGCAACGCTTTATTCAGAAGGATGTCGCCTGGGCGCATCTCGACATAGCCGGCGTCGCCTGGTCGAATTCGGCAAGCCCCATCGTGCCCAGGGGCGGGACAGCATTCGGCGTCCGCCTACTCGACAGGCTGGTGGCGGATCACTACGAAAACAGGTAACGGCGTCGGCTTTTTCCGGTGACTGAAATCGGCTTTTACCATCTGACCCGGACACCTATCGACCGCGCCTTGCCGCAAATCCTAAAAAAGGCGGCGTCGGCGGGGAAGCGGTCGCTGGTCCGAACCGGGTCCGAAGAACGGGTAGCCGTTCTCAATATGCTGCTCTGGACATACGATCCCGCGTCCTTTTTACCTCACGGTACAGTGCAGGACGGAGATCCGGCGGATCATCCCGTTTTCCTGTCGACGTCTGAAAACAACGCCAATAACGCGGAGGTCCTGATTCTGACGGATGGCGTGGAGGCAGAGCAGCCCGAGGCGTTCGAGCGCTGTCTCGAGATGTTCGATGGAGGCGATCCGGCTGCCGTCGACCGCGCCCGCGCGCATTGGCGGATTTACAGGGATAAGGGCTATTCGCTGACCTATTGGCAACAGTCTGAAACCGGCGGCTGGGAAAAGAAAGCTGACGGCTGACGTATGTCAGGAGGCTGTTGCCGACGGACCCGCGTCAGGCTATAAGGCCGCGCCTTCACAAAAACATCGGAAAATTACAAAGAGAGACTGGCTCCATGGCCGTTGAACGAACGTTATCGATTATCAAGCCCGACGCCACGCGCCGTAACCTGACGGGCAAGATTGTAGCGATGCTGGAAGACGCTGGCCTGCGCGTTGTGGCGCAGAAAAGGATCCAGATGACTCGCGAAATGGCGGAAGGGTTCTATGCCGTTCACGCAGAACGCGCTTTCTTCGGCGATCTCTGCGAATTCATGTGCTCCGGCCCGGTCGTGGTTCAGGTGCTCGAAGGGGAAAACGCCGTCGCGAAAAACCGTGAGGTGATGGGCGCGACAAACCCGGCGAATGCCGATGAAGGGACCATCCGCGCCGAGTTCGCCGAATCGATCGAAGCCAACTCGGTCCATGGTTCGGATTCAGCGGAGAACGCCGCGATCGAAATAGCGTTTTTCTTTGCACAGGTTGAAATAGTCGGCTGATTACGGTCGCCGGCTTCCAATATGCGAAAGGGCGGGTTTAAAACCCGCCCTTTATTTATCCGCACAACTTCGTTTCAGAGCATAAAATATGCCAGCAGCCCGAGCGCGGCGAAGACACCTGCGGTGCAGATAACTGCAAGGCGGCAGAAAATTCTCCAAACTTCCTGGCATTGGCGTGTAATAGCGTCGTCGTTCGCCATGTCGTTGCCCAATCAGCTTGCGGTTCCCGGATTCTATACCGTAATTATGACGGTTTCGGAAGATGCGGCGTCCACCCGTCGTCCGGATTAAGGTAAATCCGGTCCGTCAAATGCGTGCCTTCGATCCGTACGCGGCCGCCCTCGACGTGGGCGCGCCCCTCTGCGATTAGACGGAGGGCGAGGGGATAACAGCGATGCTCCGCTGTCAGCACGCGGGCGGCAAGCGTCTCGGCGTCGTCGTCCTCGTGAACCGGTACCGCCGCCTGGACGATAATCGGGCCGTCGTCCATTGCGGGTCGGACGAAATGCACCGTGCAACCCGTAAAACGCACCCCGTCATCCAGTACACGCTGGTGCGTATCGAGGCCCTTATAGGCCGGCAGCAATGACGGGTGGATGTTGATAAGCCGGTTCAGCCAATGTCCGACAAATTTCTCGGTTAGAAGCCGCATAAACCCGGCCAGGCAAACGAATTCGATCCCGGCATCCGTCAGCCGATCGATGAGTGCGGCCTCGAACGGTTCGCGCCCGTCATAGTCCCGGTGGTTGATCGTCAATGTGGGGATGCCCGCGGCGGCAGCGCGTTCCAATCCGGCTGCACCCGGAACATTGGAAACGACGAGCGCGATCTCAGCCGGCGCGTCTTTCGGCGAGCAATCGTCGATAAGCGCCTGCATGTTGGTGCCGCGCCCCGATATCAGCACAGCCGTTTTCAGGCGCGGCATAGGGATCCCGGATGCTCGATTGCCACCCGCTCGCCATCCGTTCTGACGACCGTCCCGATCCTGAACACGGTTTCGCCGTGATCTTCGAGAATGGTTCCGGCCTCATCTGCGCCGTCCGGGGCAACCACAACCGCCATGCCGACGCCGCAGTTAAAGGTTCGCGCCATCTCGGACCCGGCGATACGTCCTTCGTCGGCCAGCCATCTGAACACCGGCGGCGCAGTCCAGGCTTCCGCGTTCAGCACGACGCCGAGCCCATCGGGCAGAATGCGGGGTATATTTTCGATAAGACCGCCGCCGGTAATATGCGCAAGGCCGCGGACAAGGCCTGCCCGGTGTGCGGCCAGGCAGGCTTTTACATAAATCCGGGTCGGCGTCAGCAGGGACGCGCCGAGAGGGTCCCCGGAAAACGGTGCTGTCTCCGCGTAATCCAGTTCGAGCTCCTCGACGATACGTCTGACGAGCGAAAATCCGTTCGAATGGACCCCCGATGAGGCGAGGGCCAGCACGATATCGCCTTCTTCGATGGTTGCGCCGGTCAGAATTTCATCGCGCTCGGCGGCGCCGACAGAAAATCCGGCAAGATCGTAATCGTCGTTGGCGTACATGCCCGGCATTTCGGCTGTTTCGCCGCCGATCAGAGCGCATCCTGCCTGCCTGCAGCCTTCCGCGATGCCGGCGATGACTTCTTCTGCACGCCTTGGGTCGAGCCGGCCCGTTGCGAAATAATCGAGAAAGAACAGGGGTTCCGCGCCCTGGACCACGAGATCGTTGACGCACATTGCGACAAGGTCGATCCCGACCTCGCTGTGGCGATTGGCGGACAAAGCGACCTTAAGCTTGGTTCCAACGCCATCCGTCGCGGCGACGAGGACGGGATCCCTGAAGCCCGCGGCAGCAATATCGAACAGGCCGCCGAAACCGCCGATTTCGACATCGGCGCCCGGCCGGGCGGTCGATCTTACGTGCGGTTTCAGCGCATCGACCAGCGCCGCGCCTGCTTCGACGTCGACGCCTGCATCCTTGTAATTACGTGTGTTAATGGGTTCCTCGCTGGATTGAGATCATAGTATAATCGTTCCATGCCCGCGGCATGGTCTCTCACGAAAATACTTGATCCCGGACGTTTTGTAATGCGCGTTCGCGCGTGGCTGGCTGCGGTCGCGATTTTTGCTATGACGGTCGCAGCGTCCAGCGGTTTTTCAGTTGCTCAGACAGGCGGCGCCTTTAAAGTCGTCGGGGTTCCAATCGACCAGACAGCCGAATCGGCTGCCGCAGCCCGAACGCTTGCGCTGGCGGCAGGACAGCAGGAAGCCTATCGCAGACTCGTCCGCCGTCTGGCGCTCCTCGGCGATATCGGCACCGCGCCGGCAGCGTCACCCGCACTGTTGCGGGAAATCGTGTCCGGGATCGCGGTAGAATCCGAGAAAACCTCGTCGGTCCGTTATCTCGCCAGCCTGACGGTGGATTTCGATCCGGCCGCGGTCAGAAAGCGGTTTCTTGCGGCGGGGCTTCGATGGGCGGAAACACAAAGCAAGCCGCTTGTCGTTCTGCCCGTATTCCGGACACAGGGAACGGTACAGCTCTGGGACAGGACGAATATCTGGCACCAGACCTGGCGGGACGCGCCGGAGAGCGATGGTCTGATCAGACTGATTGTTCCTCCGGGCGAAACCAGCGACCTTGCGGCGATCAGCCCCTCGCAAGCGCTGTCAGGAGACGAGGCGCGGATTTCCGTCATCGCCGAACAGTACGGCGCCGGCGGCGCGCTGCTGCTGGCCGCGACGCTTTCTTCCGAACCGGGCACCGGCCACGTTCTGGCTGTTTCGATCAACAGATTCAGTTCGGCCGGTTCGCACTGGGCGTCGACGCGAAGCTTTGCAGCGAATCCCGATACCACCGTATCTGAATTGATGACCCTGGCGGTTAACCAGGTGCGTCGGGATATCGAGGAAGAGTGGAAATTCGACAATCTCCTGCGGTTCGGCGAACAGCAGGAACTGGTCGCGGTCGCACCGCTGTCGGGCTTGCGGGCATTGATCCGTATCAAGCGGCTGTTGCAGTCAGTAGCCGAAATCAGGTCATTCGAACTGATCTCGGTGACGCGGGAAGAAGCCAGATTCAGGTTACGCTATCTCGGCGATCCGGCGCAGCTTGAATTCGCCCTGGCGCAGAAGGATCTTGCGCTGACGCAGGGGGCGGTTGACTGGCGGCTTGCGCTCAAGGGGCCCGGATGAGTCTGCCGAACATAATTTCACTGATCCGGCTGATGTCGGTCCCCATTGCGATCTATCTCATCCTCAACGGTCTCCTTAGCGCAGCGTTCTGGCTGTTTGTGGCTGCGGGCGTATCGGACGCGATGGACGGGTTTATCGCTAAGCGGTTCAACCAGGAAACGCCGCTTGGCCGTTACCTCGATCCGCTGGCTGACAAGGCGCTTCTGGTCGGCGTATACGTGACACTGGGCTATTCAGACTATCTTCCACTCTGGCTCGTGATTCTCGTGGTATTCAGGGACCTGCTGATCGTAGGAGGCGTGGTCCTCATGAATCTTTTCGGGCAGGACCTCAGGATGAATCCGCTGCGGATCAGCAAGATCAATACCGCTGCGCAAATCGTGCTGGTCACGGCGATACTGGGCGAACGGGCATTGAATGTCTCTCTGGTGCCGGAGGTCGTGACCATTCTGATCTATCTGACGGCCTTGACGACGGTTCTGTCGGGCGCGGCCTATATTCTTGGGTGGGGCCGCGAGGCAATGGCGGTCGCGGGCATCGATCAGACCGGGGACGGAACGAAATGACCACCCAGAGTTACATCCGGTACTGGACGGCGGGCATCGCCGTATTTCTGTTTCTGGTGTGGTCGCTGTCGGATATTCTGTTCCCGTTCATTGTCGGGATCGTACTCGCCTATCTTCTCGACCCGCTGGTGGACAGACTCGAAGCCAGAAAATGCCCGCGGGCCGTTGCGTCAGCGATTGTGACGTTGTTGATGGCGCTGCTGGCCGTGGCCGCGGTGCTTCTGCTTGTGCCGCTGCTGCAGGCGCAATTCGTCGATTTTGCCGCGCGTGTCCCCGATTACGTCACGGCGCTGCGTGAACAGGCCACCGGCATGCTGCTCGCGCTTCAGGAAAGGCTGGGCGACGCCGAAGTCGCTTCGCTTCGTGAAAAACTCCAGGGCTTCGCCGGGCCGGACGCGATTGCCTGGGCGGGCAAGCTGCTGGGGCGCATCTGGGGCGGGGGGCTGGCGCTTCTCAACCTGCTTTCTTTGATGGTTATCACGCCGATCGTAATGTTCTACCTGCTCAGGGACTGGGATCTGATTGTCTCCGCTGTCGATGACTGGCTTCCGAGAAAACATGCGGACACAATTCGCGAACAAGTCGCGGCGATTGATGAGGTGCTCTCCGGCTTCATCAGGGGACAGTTCTCGGTCTGTCTGCTGCTTGGCGCGTTCTATGCATTGGGGCTGACAATGGTCGGTCTGGATTTCGGACTGGCGATTGGCGTCGTTGCCGGCCTTATCTCTTTCGTGCCCTATTTCGGAATGATCGTCGGGCTTTGCGTCGGGCTTGGCGTTGCGGTTGCGCAGTTCGGCGAATGGCAGCCGATTGCGATGGTCGCGGGCGTCTTCGCCGTCGGGCAGTTTCTCGAAGGAAATTTCATCACGCCGAAACTGGTCGGCGAGAAGGTAGGGCTTCACGCAGTGTGGATTATTTTCGCTCTGCTCGCCGGCGGCACCCTGTTCGGTTTTACCGGGATACTGCTGGCCGTGCCGACCGCTGCGGTGATTGGCGTACTTGGCCGTTTCGGGCTCAGAAAATACAAGGAAAGCGGGGCCTATTCCGGATCGTCGGTTTCGGCATCGGAAGACGACCCTGAATCGACCTGATGGTCAGGACAGCCCATAGCCGACAGCTATTTTTCGATCTTGGGCATCGCCCGGCCCTTGAGCGCGAGGACTTTCTGGTGGCGCCGTGCAACCGGGAGGCTGTCGACTGGATCGACCGCTGGCCAGACTGGCCGTCTCCCGCGCTGGCGATTTCGGGCGCGCCGGAGAGCGGAAAGTCGCATCTGGCCGCCGTCTGGCAGGAACGCTCGGGCGGGAACCGGATTGACGCCGCCGATGTCGGGGACGCGATGCACGACGTTTCGCCCGAAAACCGGCACTGGCTCGTTGATCCCGCCGACAAGACGCCCGACCAGGAAGGCCTGTTGCACCTTTATAACCGGATCGCCGAATTTGGCGGCAGTCTGCTCCTGACGGGGCAGATGCCGCCCGCGCGCTGGGGGATATCCCTGGCCGATCTGGCGTCGCGATTGCGAACGGCGCCCGTGGCGGTGATCGGTCAGCCCGACGACGAACTGCTTGGCGGCGTTCTCGTCAAGCTGTTCTCCGATCGTCAGGTCAGGATCCGGCCCGAAGTCGTATCGTTCCTTCTGCCTCGGATGGAGAGAAGTTTCGACGCCGCGAGTGCTCTTGTCGAAATTCTCGACAGGCAGGCGCTCTCTCGGAAACGCCCGATCACTGTTCCATTCGTCCGCTCGGTACTCGACTTTCCCGAAGACGGTTAAAGGTCGACAACCTTGATATTTTTACCGTTGGCGGTCAGCGCAAGGCGACCGTTCTTGAGCGCCAGCGCATCGTTGCCGAACAGTTCACGCCTCCAGCCACTGAGCGCCGGTACATCGGCATTGTCATCTGCCGAGATGGCCTCAAGGTCGGCGGTATTGGCGATCAAACGCTGCGCGACGCCATATTCCTCGCTCTTCAGCTTGGCGAGCACTTTCAGCAGGTCGATAGAAGGGCCGACCGGTGCTGTCGGCTGACGCGAACGCCCGACGTCAGGACATTCCTCGTCGGGCAGCTCGACGCCCCTTGCAACCGCGTCCAGTATAGCTTTTCCGATATGGCCCTGGGTCTGCCCCTTGTTGAGGCCGCGCAGGTTGGCCAGATCCTTTTCGGTTTTGGGCCGATGCGAGGCAAGCTCGAGGAGAGCATCGTCGCGTGCGATCCGGTTTCGCGGCAGGTCGCGTTTCTGCGCTTCTTCTTCACGCCATGCGGCGACTTCGCGCAGGATTGCCAGAAAGCGCGGTTTCGGATTGCGCGATTTGATCCGCTGCCAGGCTTCGCGCGGGTCGAACCGGTACAGATCGTCGCTGGTCAGGCCGGCCATCTCGTCTGCGACCCACTCCTCCCGGCCGTTCTCATCCAGTTTGGCTCTCAGCTTTTCGAATACCACGCGGAGATGGGTGACATCGGCCAGAGCATATTCGATCTGTTTGTCGCTGAGAGGGCGGCGCTGCCAGTCGGTGAACCGCATCGATTTGTCGATTTGCTGTCGTGCGAGCTTTGAGACGATGGTTTCGTACCCCACCTGGTCGCCGAACCCGCAGACCATCGCCGAGACCTGCGTATCGAAAACCGGGGCCGGTAATTCGCCCATCAGCCGGTAGAAAATCTCGAAATCCTGGCGCGCGGCATGGAAGACCTTGAGGACGGAGCGATCGCTCATCAGTTCCAGCATCGGCGCGAGGTCGATTCCGTCCGCCAGAGCGTCGACGGCGGCGAATTCTTCCTCGCCCGCAAGCTGAACGAGGCAAAGTTTCGGCCAGTAGGTTCTATCGCGAATGAATTCGGTGTCGACAGTGACGAAGTCGGACTGGCTCACGCGCTCGCAAAACGAAGCCAGCGCACCGGTGTCGGTGATCATGGACATGGCGGTGCTATATAGGATTTGTCCATCGGACGGAAGCGGCGCTTCTGTTCTGCGGGAATGCAGACGCCGCCGTCGGCCTTGATCGCGGCAGGAACGAGGTCGTCGCGCATCAGAGAAGTGAGCCTGTCCCGATAGCCCCCGATCCGGGTTCGTGCGGAACGGTCGGATGTGATGACGACCGTCATACCCAGCGATGGGATGACATAGACGAACTGACCGCCGAAACCGCGTGCGTACGGCGCCGTATGGCCGCAAAAACCGGTCTTGAACCAGCCGTATCCGTACGGGTGCGCCGAAAAGCGCGAATGCGTGCGGGTTTCCCAGGATTTCCTGATCCAGCCTTCCGACAGCACCTGCTTGCCGTCATGCAGACCGCCATTGCGGTACAGCTCTCCGAAGCGCAGCAGCGCGCGCGGCGACAGCAGCATGTTATTGCCGCCGAGATAGATGCCCTGCGGATCGCGTTCCCAGGCCGGAATATCGATCCCGAGAGGTTCGCCCAGCCAGTCGCGCGCCAGCGCCAGCGTGCTGCGCCCCGCAGCCTTCGTCAGGATCGCCGACAGAAGGTGCGTACTGCCGGTGGAATAAAGCATCGAGCCGCCCGGTTCGTCGGCGAACGGGCGTGAGAGCGCGTGGCGCACCCAGTCGCGGCTTTGCACCCAGCGCCCGTAATTGCGTCCCGACGTCCGCTCCAGCCCCGCTTGCATCGACAGGAGGTTGCCGACGGTAATGCGCCTCAGGCGGGGATCGCCATTCCGGGGCATGTACTCGGCAAGGAAGGCGGAAGCAGGCTGGTCCGACCCTTCGATGACGCCCCGGTCGATGGCGATGCCAACAAGCGCCGAAATTATCGATTTGGATGCCGATTTGATATTCGTGGGACGGTTGAGGCCCGGGCCGCGAAAAGCGCGTTCGCGCATGATTTTTCCGTCGCGTGCGACGATCAGCGCGTGCAGGCGCTTCTGCCCGGCGGCATGCTCGAACGCCCGGTTGAGGAGGGCGGGATCGAGGCCGCGCGTCGTTTCGGCCCCGCTGGAATGCGCACTCAGCAGACAGCCGATTCCAAGCAAAACCGAGGCGACGGTCCGCTGGCGCACGGCTTAGTCAGCCCTGAAAAACCGGTTCTCGGGCCGCGGCAGGCCGAGATTCTCGCGCAATGTTTTGCCTTCGTACTTTTCGCGGTAGATGCCGCGCTTCTGCAGTTCCGGCACCAGCCGATCGACGAAATCGTCGAGCCCGCCCGGCAGATAGGGGAACTGGATCGTAAACCCGTCGCACGCGCCCGTGGTCAGCCATTCCTCCATCTGGTCGGCGACCATCTCCGGCGGGCCCATCAGGCAAAGGCTCGAATGCCCGCCCATGCGTTGCGCGAGCTGACGGACCGTCAGCCCGTCCTCCTCGGCGATCTTGATGGCCTTTTCGCGGCTCGACTGCCCGGCATTGGTTTCCGGAATCGGCGGCAGAGGGCCGTCGGGGTCGAATTCGGAGGCGTTGGTTCCCAGCGCGATCGAAAGCGAAGCGATGGCGCTCTCGTAATGTACGAGCGAATCGAGCTTTGCCCGCCTCGCCTTCGCCTCTTCCAGCGTATCGGCAACGATCACCATGCAGGCAGGCAGGATGATGACATGGTCGGGATTGCGTCTCGCCGCTTTCGCCCGCTTCTTGACTTCGCCGTAATATTCGCGGGCGTGATCGATGGTCGGCTGCGAGGTAAAGACGGCGTCGGCGATTTCGGCGGCAACCTGTCGTCCGGCGTTGGAGGCGCCGGCCTGAACGATGACCGGCCAGCCCTGAATCGGTCGGGCGATGTTTAGCGGCCCGCGCGATTTGAGATATTGCCCCTCGTGATTCAGGACATGCATCTTTTCGGGATCCATGAAAATCCCGCTTTCCTGGTCGCGGATAAAGGCGTCGTCGGCCCAGCTGTCCCAGAGTCCTGTGACGACATCGTAAAATTCGCGCGCGCGGGCGTAGCGCTCGTCGTGCTCCATCTGCTCGTCCATGCCGAAATTCTTCGACGCGTTCGGGTTGGACGTGGTCACGATATTCCAGCCTGCCCGGCCGCCGCTGATATGATCGAGCGAGGAAAACCGGCGGGCGATGTGATAAGGGGCGTCATAGGTCGTCGAGGCGGTTGCAATCAGCCCGAGATCCTTCGTCATCATCGCGAGCGCGGACAACAGCGTCAGCGGCTCGAATGATGTAGGGGTCGCGGACCGCTGCAGCGCCTCGATCGGCATGTTGAGCAAGGCCAGATGGTCGGCCATGAAGAAGGTGTCGAATTTCCCCTCTTCGAGCCTTTGCGCAAAATGGACGATATGGTTGAGATTGAAATTGGCGTCCGCATAGGAGCCAGGATAGCGCCAGCCGCCGGTATGGATGGTGGCGGGGCGCATGAAGGCGTTGAAGTGAAGTTTTCGCTTTTGGCTCATGATCGACCCGGTAGTCCGAATTACGTTTAAAACAAACTATCATGCCCGTTATCCGACAGGAACGCGTTCGCGACAGCTGGTCAGTGACGCAACATACTTGACAGAACAGGGCGTTCCATGGCCTTTCCCGGGCTCATCGCGCCCACCTCCGAACAGCCGGTAATCCCAGATGCATCGATACAGAAGCCATAATTGCAACGAGTTGAGAATTGACAATGCGGGCGAGACCGCCCGACTTTCGGGCTGGGTCCATCGCAAGCGCGACCACGGCAATCTGCTGTTCATCGACCTGCGGGACCATTTCGGGCTGACCCAGTGCGTTGTCGACGTCTCCAGCGACGTTTTTCCGGTTCTGGAAGGCGTGCGTCTCGAATCCGTCATCTGCGTTACCGGCAAGATCGTCCGGCGCGACGACGAGACCATCAATCCGAACCTGCCGACCGGCGAGATCGAACTTCAGGTCGCGGAAGTCGAAATTCTCGGTCCGGCCGCGCCGCTGCCGCTTCAGGTCAATTCGGATGAGGATTACGGCGAGGAAACCCGGCTTCGCTACCGGTTCCTCGATCTTCGGCGGGACCGCATTCACCGCAATATCACGCTCAGGTCTTCGGTAATTTCGTCCATACGCCGCCGTATGGTGGAGCAGGGCTTTACCGAGTTCCAGACGCCGATCCTGACCTCGACGTCGCCTGAGGGCGCGCGCGATTTCCTGGTGCCCAGCCGGCTGCATCCGGGAGAGTTCTATGCGCTGCCGCAGGCGCCGCAGCAGTTCAAGCAGCTCATCATGGTCGCCGGGTTCGACCGGTATTTCCAGATCGCGCCCTGCTTCCGGGATGAGGATGCGCGTGCCGACCGGTCGCCGGGCGAGTTCTATCAGCTTGATGTCGAGATGTCGTTTGTCACCCAGGACGATGTATTCGCCGCGCTTGAGCCGGTACTGCACGGCGTGTTCGAGGAATTTGCCGACGGGCGCGCCGTTTCGCCGACGCCGTTCCGGCGTATTCCTTACGCCGAGTCTATGAGCAAGTACGGTTCCGACAAGCCGGATCTGCGCAACCCCATCGAGATGAGCGACGCAACGCACATCTTCCGCGGTTCCGGCTTCAAGATCTTCGCCGGCATGATCGAGAAGGACGAGAATGTCCAGGTGTGGGCGATTCCCGCGCCCGGCGGGGGCTCGCGCGCGTTCTGCGACCGGATGAACAGCTGGGCGCAGAAGGAAGGCCAGCCAGGTCTCGGTTATATCTTCTTCCGCGAGGGCGAAGGGGCAGGGCCGCTCGCCCGCAATATCGGCGAGGAACGCACAGAGCAGCTACGCACTGAACTCGGTCTGCAGGACGGCGACGCGGTCTTCTTCGTGGCCGGTGTGCCGAAACAGTTCGTGGCTTTTGCAGGGCAGGCGCGGACCCAGATCGGCGAACAGCTCGAGCTGATCGACGAAGGCCGGTTCGAGTTCTGCTGGATCGTCGATTACCCGATGTATGAGCTCGACGAGCGTACCGGGCAGATCGAGTTCAGCCATAATCCGTTCTCGATGCCGCAGGGCGGGCTGGAAGCGCTCGAGACGAAAGACCCGCTCGACGTGCTGGCCTACCAGTATGACATCGTCTGTAACGGCGTGGAGCTTTCCAGCGGCGCGATCCGGAACCATTTGCCGGAAATCATGTACAAGGCGTTTTCGATCGCCGGTTACGATCAGGAAGAGGTCGAAACGCGTTTCAGCGGCATGCTGAACGCACTGAAATACGGCGCGCCGCCGCATGGCGGCTCGGCGCCTGGGATCGACCGGATCGTCATGCTGCTGGCGGGCGAACAGAACATTCGTGAAGTGACATTGTTCCCGATGACCCAGCAGGCGCAGGACCTGATGATGGCGGCCCCGGCGCCGGTCAGCGACGATCGGCTGGAAGAGCTGCATATCCGGGTTGTAAAGCCGCCGGAAAAAGCCTGAGAGTTTGACCGGACGCGGTTTTAAGCCGCTGATTTCTCTCAGGAAATTATTTCAACGGTCGGTCGGCGTTCATCCTTTCTTGAAGGATTGACGGCATACTCATCCCATACCGCAACACGCTGGCTGGAAAGCGGGAACGATGAGACTCGCCGGAATATTGATGCTGTCGCCCTTGCTGGCCGGTTGCGCCGTACCCGGCGCCATCGGTCTTGCAGGGATCGCAATCGAAGGCGCAAGCGTCATCGCTACCGGTAAATCCGCGTCGGACCAGATCGTTTCTGCCGCCGTCGACAAGGATTGCGAACTGATCGAGGGGCTGACCCGCGGAAAGGCCTGCAAGGACAGGAAGCAGGCGAAGAAGGAGGAGCAGCCGTCCACAGTAGCGAAGACGACTGAAAATACGCGCCCTGTCCGCCGGCACCGCTGGATACCCCGTACAAAGGTTGACGACCGATGGACATTTCATGTCGGGACATTTCGGGAGCTTGGCGAAGCGACAAAAAGGGCGCGGCTTGCCTCACCCGGAAAAGCGTCGATCTCTAGTACCGTTGTTGACGGCGAGGTCCATTATCGCGTGACCGTCGGGCTGTTTCCGTTCGCAAATGCCGACAGCGAGCGCGACCGGGTAGGAGGAGCCGGAACAGACAAGATGGCCGTACTCCGCGTCTGCCCCTCCTGGATGCAGGACGCGTCCTGTGTCAGCCTCGATCGCGTCATTCCGCAAAAAGTTTCGGAGCGGCGAAAGAAAACCGCCGAGAAAGGTGCGGGGAACTAACCGCCTTGGTGGTGACAAAAAAGCGGCGGCCTATTCGGCCGCCGTTTTTACATCCCGATGCACGGACTGCTTGCGTCGCTTGTTGTAGTACATGGCCATATCGGCTCGATGAATAAGGTCTTCGACATCGTCCTGCGGGCCGTAGGGTTCTATCCCCATACTGACCTGCAGCGGCAGGTCGTTGCCGCGATACACGATACCGGCGCTGTCGAGGCGCCATTGAAGCGTTCTCATCCGGCGGGCGCCGTTCTTCCAGCTCGTATTGACGAGAACGACGGCGAACTCGTCGCCGCCAAGGCGGCCGACAATGTCGAGATCCCGAACGGTCCCGATCAACGTATCGGCGGCGCATTTGACGAGTTCATCGCCGGCAAAGTGGCCCAGCGCGTCGTTGACCGTCTTGAGATTATCGAGGTCGCAATAGGCGATAACGCCAATCTCCCCGTATCGGCGGGATCGTGCGAGCGCGATTCCAAGTTCGTGTTCAAAACCACGGCGGTTCAGAAGGCCTGTCATCGGATCCGTACTCGACAGACTTTCCAGCTCCGCGATCCGGCTTTGCTGCTCCGCCATGCGCTGTTCGGTTTCGGCGGCATATTTGAGCGCGCGTTCAAGGAGCGCCTTCTGCCGGCCGCTTTCATCTCGGGGCAGGTCGCGCAAGAGACGCTCTGTCAGCGCGCCGATACGGGAGATAAGGCCGGTTTCGGTGAGGCAGGGGTTCCCCGGGAACCCCATCGCTATTGTCGTATCCATCTGTATGTACGGTCCTTTCCGGCGATTCTGGGTTTTTGCGTGTTGTCGATTCACACATGCAATCGGTGTGCCAAATAATATTCTATAAAAATCAATATCTTATTTTGTATCGGGTGGGCAGAATCTGCCTCCGGTGCAGTTCCTGCCGGTAGGGCTGGGGCGTGTATCGCACCTTGCAGGCGTATTTCTGCGTGGGATACTGTCGATCGAATGGTAAGGCGCAGTCTGGGGCGCCGGGGAGTATTCCGTGCGCGGTTTGTCTGGCTTTCTGGCATGTCTGGCAGTTTTTGCGCTCGCGATGGATGTCGCGAACGCTGCCCAGTCAATGCCCCATCGCGCTCTTTATGACGTCGCGCTTAAGTCCGCTCCAGACGGCGGCGTTTCCGGCGTGTCCGGCAAGATTTCCATAGAATGGCGGCACAGCTGCAGCGGCTGGACGTTCGAATACCGCTCGTTCATCAACGTTTCCCAACCGGAAACCGGGACAGTCCGCCTTTCGACAGCGGCGACCACATGGGAATCGCGCGACGGCAGGCAATACCGTTTCAACGTACTCAATCGGGCTAACGGGCGCGAACTGGAAAAGGTCGAAGGATCCGCGGGCGTTGCGGCGGACGGTTCCGGCGGCAAGGCGGTTTTCACCGCGCCTGCCAGGCGCGAAATCGATCTGCCGCCGGGTACGCTTTTTCCCGTTGCGCACGGTCAGGCCATTCTTGCCGCCGCAGCGTCCCGCAAACCGCCGATATTTCTGGCTGTTCCGGTTTTCGACGGGATGGATACGGATTCGCTCTATCTCGTGAACGCGGTTGTTGGTCGTGGGGGGGACAGCGAGTCCGCCGGCCCTTCGCAATCAGCCCCCGTCGACCCGGCTCTGAAAGGGTTGCGCCGCTGGCCGGTCGGCCTGGCCTATTTCAAGTCAGAAAAGCGGGAACCGGACCCGAGCCATGAGACCACCATGATGCTGTTCGAAAATGGTGTTTCCGACCGCCTGATCATGGATTTTTCAGATTTTCTGGTTCGTGCGACCCTGTCGAAGCTTGAGATTTATCCGCGAGCGGAGTGCGGCTCCGGATAGACGGCAGGAAAAGCCGTTTTACCTCGCTTCGCGTGTTTCCTTATCCTTCCAGAGCCATGCCGCGCCTCGGACCCCGCTCGAATCTCCGTGTACAGGCGGCACAAGTTCCGTGTCGACAGCGTCGGAAAACACCCGCTGGGCCCAGATCGCCGGTACTGTCCGGTACAGGCGCCGGATGTTCGATAGCCCGCCCCCCAGGACGATCGCGTCCGGATCAATAATGTTGATCACTGCGGACAAAGCGGAAGCAAGTAGATGTTCGTAATCCGCCATGATCCGCTCGGCGCCCTGATCGCCGGCGTCTGCGCGCGACGCGATCTCGGAAGCTGTCAGGCGTTGATCCGTTGCTTCCGCAAAGGTTCGTTCCAGCGCCGGCCCCGACAACCAGGTCTCGATGCAGTTTTGCCTGCCGCACCAGCACTGACGCGCTTTCAGTCCAGCCTGGGGGCTTTCTTGCGGAATGGGGTTGTGTCCCCATTCGCCGGCGATGAGGTTTCTTCCCGGAAGAATTTCGCCGTCGATCGCGATGCCTCCGCCGACACCTGTTCCAAGAATTACGCCAAACACGGTTCGAGCTTCCCGTGCTGCGCCGTCAACCGATTCTGACAGGGCAAAGCAGTTGGCGTCATTGGCGAGGCGAACTTCGCGTTGGAGGGCTGCGGAAAGATCCTCGCCGAGGTCCTTACCATTGAGCCAGGTCGAATTCGCATTGCGAACCAGCCCCGAAGCGGGAGAGATCGAACCCGGAATGCCGATACCGACGGTTCCGGCCTCATTCAGCCGGGATTCCAGCCGTTCGACGCCCGCCCGGATGGCGTCGACCGTACCGAAGTAATCTTCCGCTGAAGTGGGGTGTCGAAACCGCTGCAGGATTTCTCCGGAGTCAGACAGGGCAATGAATTCAGTTTTGGTGCCGCCTAGGTCGACGCCAATCCGCATTTTCCCTCCCTTACAGGCTGATCGAACGGCGATTTTTCCTGTGTCGACCGCGTATGGTAGGTACCGTAGCGGGCATGCCGCAGATTCCCTAGCCTTCGAGTGACGTTGATCACTTCTTTTTAACCTTTTTAAGGGTATTCTACTGACATGTTTTCGCAAAACTGACGCCGGTCTGGCGAGCGGCAGGAAATTAGCCCAATGAGTTTGAATCGGGTCGAAACGCATAGGGGATGGAAATCATGGGTGACAGAAAAAAATCCTGATCGTCGAGGACAATGAGCTGAATATGAAGCTTTTCCATGATCTGCTTGAAGTTCATGGCTATGAAACGTTTCAGACGAAAGACGGTCGTGAAGCGCTTGAACTGGTGCGCAAGTACCGACCGAACCTGATTCTGATGGATATCCAGCTTCCCGAAGTGTCCGGGCTGGAGGTAACAAAATGGATCAAGGAAGACGATGAGCTGAAATCGATTCCGGTGATCGCCGTAACCGCCTTCGCGATGAAGGGCGACGAGGAAAAGATCAGGGACGGCGGTTGCGAGGCCTATATCGCCAAGCCGATTTCCGTGACGTCATTCCTGGAAACAATTGAGAAAGTCATTCTCTGACCCGATTTTTACGGGGTAATTGCCTATGACCGCCCGCATCCTTGTCGTCGATGACCTGCCGGTAAACGTAAAGCTTCTCGAAGCGAAACTGCTTGTCGAGTATTACGAAGTCGTCACTGCGAGCAACGGTCCTGAGGCGCTCAGGGCCGTTCGCGAGCACAACCCCGATATTGTTCTGCTGGATGTCATGATGCCTGGAATGGACGGTTACCAGGTATGCGAAGCCATAAAGGGGGATCCCGACACGGCGCATATTCCCGTGGTTATGGTTACGGCGCTTGATGAAGTCAGTGACCGTGTGCGAGGCCTGGAAGCGGGGGCGGACGATTTTCTGACAAAGCCGCTCAACGATATCGCCCTGTTTGCTCGAATTCGTTCTCTGGTGCGCCTGAAACGGGCCAGCGACGAATGGCGCGCGCGGGAAGCTACGGCCGTGGAACTCGGCGTTTCGTCTTCTATGTGTCCTGTCGTCGACGAGAAGGCGCCGGGCTCGGTCCTGTTGATCGGAGATGGCATGGCGGACCGTGAGTCCGTCGGCAAGACGCTAGCCGATCAGGGGCATAGCGTAACGGTCGTCGAGACCGGCGAGGAGGCGCTTGAACAGGCCTCGGCAGACGATTTCGATCTCGTTCTCCTGTCCGACGGGGAAAGCAGCGGCGACGCGCTGAGGTTCTGCTCGCAGCTTCGGTCGCAGCCGGAATGGAGGACAAAGCCAATTCTGCTCGCTTTGGCGGGATCGGACACCGAGCGGCTGGCAAAGGCGCTGGAACTTGGCATCAATGACTACCTCGTCCGTCCCATCGAACATGATGAACTCATCGCCAGGTCATGGACTCAGATCCGTCGCAAACGCTACGAGGATCGCCTTCGGGACAACTTTACCTATAGCGTCAATGCTGCCGTTACAGACAGCCTGACCGGCATGTATAACCGGCGTTATCTTGAATCGCATTTTGCACGCGTTTGCGACCGGCTCGGCGCTGCCGGCAAACCCATCTCGGTTCTCGTAATCGACGTCGATCATTTCAAGCTGATAAACGACCAGTTCGGTCACGATACCGGCGATCAGGTTCTTCAGAGCATCGCCAAGCGCGTCCAGAATGATGTCCGCGGCTTCGATACCGCTGTCCGTTACGGGGGCGAAGAGTTCATCGTCCTGCTGACCGATTCGTCCCAGGATGCGGCCCTATCGGCAGCGGAAAGGCTTCGTATGCAAGTATCGGCGACGCCTGTCCCGGTTTCAGGCCCTATCGATGATATAGCCGTTACCGTATCGATCGGCGTCGCTACGGCTGTAGCCGGCCAGGAAAGTCTCGATGAGTTGATTCAAAGAGGGGACCGGGCGCTTTACGATGCAAAGAATGCGGGCCGCAATCGAGTCGTTGCCGCGGCGGCTGCAGAACGGGATTCAGGAATTTCCAGCGCGGCGGTCGGGCAAAACTGACGATTGGGAACTTGCGGCCTGCCCCCGAACCGACTCAAACTGCACCCTTGCGGGAGAGCCGCCAAATAAAAAACCGCCGCGGTCATCGCGGCGGTTTTCGTTAGAACGCAGGTAATTCCTGCCGGCGTTTCTACTTGATTTTTGCTTCCTTGAAGACGACGTGCTTGCGCGCGACCGGGTCGTATTTGCGCTTCTCCATCTTCTCGGTCAGGGTCCGCGGATTCTTGCGGGTGATGTAGTAGTAGCCTGTGTCGGCGCTGCTCACGAGGCGGATCTGGATCGAATTTGCTTTTGCCATGCCAAACAGTCCTTGGACGAAAATTTGCTTTCAGCCGCGCAACATACTGCGTGCCGCTCCGCTGTCAAGTTTCTAGCGTTCTGCGACGGCTGGCCCCGGCTCCGCGACCGCGATGGCGTATGCCGTTCCGTTCGAAAGCAGCAGTCTCGCTATGTCGATATCGTCGTCCTGCCTCGTGCTCGACGGCGGACAGGCCCGGCGACGGTCGGCGGAAAAATGGGAAAGCTGCCTTTGTATGGCGAATCCCGGCGCAGTGCGGACGTTGTCCGGGTTGGATCTGTCGGACAGGGATTTTCGGAGGACCTCCAGCTTTTCCGCAGACAGGTTGGTGCAGACGGCCGGCACAATTCCCTCTGATGCGAGCGTCTGGCCTGTTGGAGCGAGTATTCTGGCCCAGGTGATGTTCATTTCAGCCTTGTTCGGAAGGCGTACGATTGTCTGTACCGTGCCTTTGCCGAAAGACGTGGAGCCGATTACGACGGCCCGGCCCGAGTCGCGCAGGGCGACAGCTACGATTTCCGCCGCGGAAGCCGAACGCCCATTGATCAGGACCGCCATGGGTGTATCCGCGAGGATCCTGCCCGGAGTGGCGTCGAAAATCTGGTTGCTGCGGGGATGCCGTCCTGTGGTCGAGACGATGCGCCCCTGCTCGAGAAATAGATCGGCCACGGCGATCGCCTGATCCAGAAGGCCTCCCGGATTGTTCCTCAGGTCGAGAACAATGCCGGTCAGTTTCGAGCCGAGCTTACGGACGGCATCCACGATAGAACGGCGTACTGCGCCGACCGTTCCCTGATTGAAGATGCTGACCGAAATCTCCAGTACGCCATCCTTTCGGCGGGTTGTAACGCTGGGAGGGACGATATGATCACGAACAACCTCGTGATCGACCGGCAAGGCGCTGTCCGGACGTATGACGGTGATACGGACGGCATCGCCTATATTGCCGCGTAACATGGCCAGGACGTCGTTAAGTGACAGGCTAAGTACAGGCTTGCCGTCAATCCCGGTTATTCTGTCGCGCGACCTGAGGCCGGCCTTTTCAGCCGGCGTGTCCGATAGGACCTGCCTGATGACAAAATCGCCGTCATCCGCCTCGACCGTAATGCCAATGCCGCCATATCCGTCCCGGGTGGCGCGGCTTCGGCTTGCGGCGTCCGGAGAAAGATATCGCGAATACCGGTCGAGATCGTCGATCAGGCCTTTGAAGACTGTCCGGTAAATACCGTCCTGACCTTCAGCGCCAATTTCGCTGGAGGCGGCGCGCGCATCGCGAATTGCAGCGGCCCCAAGAACGGCCCAGTCATCTATTTCGCCGGATTCGGGTGAGGGATATTCGGAGATGACGTTGCCATCGAACACGACCCTGACGGCGCCGTCGGCCTGGAAAATCGCCAGCCGGTCGTCGATCGACGCCAGTTGCGCCAGTCCGCTGGTCATGGTTTTCCCGGTATCGATCTCGTCGATATATCTGTCCTTCAGGTTCTTGAGAGCGACTGAAAAGACCCTGCGGTCTCCCGGGTCGCCGCCGGCCTCGAATACAGGTGTCGCGCAGCCGCCAAGCAGCGAAACGATCGCGCCGACGATGACGACGCGCGTCGGTTTTGAGCGGACGCCGCTGGCCTGCTTCGCGGAAGAATGCCGTTTCATGGAAGTATCCTGAGCGCCTCCGACCTTGGAATCAAGGCGTCTGACGCAGCCTGTCATCGACCGTGTTTTCTCCCCCGCCTGCCTCGAACCGGCTGTTTCCCCGGGCGGTTTCTGCTCCGACCACGGATATTCTCGCCGCCCTGCCGCTCGCCGTTCACGGGTTCCACTGCCAGACGGCCCGTTACGGTATCCGCTTCCGACAGCCGGACTTCCATCCGGTCGCCGGCGGTATAGCGTTTCTTGCTTGTCTGTCCGGTCAGCGAGAGACGTCCCGCGTCGAACTCGAACCGTTCGTTGCCCAACAGAGAAACGGGGAGCAGGGCGCTGACGCCGTACTCGTCGATTTCGACGAAGAGCCCGAAACGCTCCACGCCGGTTACCCGGGCGAAAAACTGTGCGCCCACCCGATCCGACAGAAAGAGCGTGGCGAGACGGTCGAACGCATCGCGTTCCGCCGCCATGGCCCGCCGTTCGGTCATGGAGATATGTGCGCCGATCTCTTGGAACCTTTCGCCGGCTTTGGGCGGCAACGCCCCGTCACCCAGGCGCAGTCCCTTTATCAGCGCGCGATGAACCAGCAGGTCGGAATAACGACGAATTGGCGACGTGAAATGTGCATAGTCTCGCAGCGCCAGCCCGAAATGACCAAGATTGTCCGGGCTGTAGACCGCTTGCGCCTGACAGCGGAGAATCGAGTCCTGAATGGCGTCCGCGTCCTTGCGGTCCTTGAGACGGGACACGAGCTGGGCGAAATGGCGCGGGCGGACTGCCTGTCCGCCGCCGAGCGACAGGCCGATCGTTCCCAGATAGCGCCGCAGGGCTTCCACCCGGTCGGCGGCGGGATCGTCGTGGACCCGGTACATACAGGGCTGGCCGGTCTGTTGCAGCGTTTCCGCGGCGCTGACATTGGCGAGGATCATGAATTCCTCGATCAGCCTGTGGCTATCGTGCCGAACGCGCGTCTCGACGCCTTCGATCTTTCCGTTTTCGCCGATGGATATGCGTCTTTCCGGCATGTCCAGATCGATAGCGCCCCGTTCCTTCCTCTTTTTCAGGAGCGCGCGGTAGGCGCCATACAGCGCGTTGAGCAGCCCTTCCGGCAAATCAGGGCTGTCCGTGTCGCGTTTGCCGTCGTGAAGAGCCTGGACGCGGTCGTATGTCATGCGGGCGGCGGACCGCATCATGGCGCGACCGAACCTGTGGCGAAGCTTGTGGCCGCCGGCGTCGATCCACATGTCGACCGTCAGACAGGGGCGGTCCTCGCCCGGTTTCAGGGAACACCATTCGTTGGATAGCGCTTCGGGAAGCATCGGAACGACCCGATTCGGCAGATAGACCGAATTGCCGCGTGTCTCCGCCGCTCTATCGAGCGCGTTGCCGGGACGCACGTACCAGGCGACATCGGCAATCGCGACAATAAGATGCCAGCCGCCCTTGTTGTCGGGATCGGGGTCCGGTTCGGCCCAGACAGCGTCGTCGAAATCGCGGGCTGTAGCATCGTCGATTGTGATCAGGAGCAGTTCGCGCAGGTCTGTACGCGCGCCCATCGGCGCGGCCTCGGCATCGTCGGCTTCTGCCTGGGCCTCCTGCGAAAAATCTACGGGGATATCGTTTTCCGCGATACACAGCTGCGTAATGGCGCCAGGGTCGTCGGCCGCGCCGATGCGGCCCGTAATCGAAGCGGTCGGCATGCCGAACTGTCGGCCTGGGAGGACGTCAGCGGTGACGAACTCCCCGTCTTCGGCGCTCCCCACGTCGTCGGTATCGACATGAAAATGGGTCTTCAGCTTGCGGCTGGCCGGTTCGATCTGGCCGCCTGACGGACTCTTCCTGAATATCCCGAAAATACTGGCGGGGCGGGATTCAAGACGCCGCATGATGTGCGCGACGTAATAGTTCTCGCTCTTGCGGTCCATCCGGGCGAGAACCCGGTCCCCGATACCCGGTGCGCGGCCTCGCTGTTTGCCGCGCGCGAGGTGAATACGGGGTGAGGCTGCGCCGGCGTCGCGGCCTGCGATGGCGAGGACCGGTTCGCCGTCGCGGTCCAGCCCGGTGACTTCCAGAACGCAGACCGACGGGATCTTTCGCCCGGCGCTGTACCGTCGGTTGCGGGCGCGGTGGATGTCGCCGTTCTCTTCAAGGGCGTCGAGCATTTCGGAGAGGGCGGGTCTGTCGGTCGCCTGCAACCGGTATTCGCGTGCGATCTCTCGCTTGCCTAAGGGCGTGCGCTGCCCGCGTATGAATTCGAGCAATTCGTCCCGGGACGGAAGGATGCCGGTGCCCCGGGGCTTCGCCATGGGTGGGCTGCTCAGGCGTCAGTCGCGGCGTCAGCCGTTTTGGCGGCAGCTTTTGCCTTCGGGGTCTTCTTGCGGGCCGCTGTCTTCTTTCCGGCGGCTTTCTTGCGCGCCGCGGACTTCTTGGCAGCCCCCTTCTTTGCGGCCCCCTTCTTGGCAGCCCGCGCCGCAAGCAGCCCAACGGCCTCGTCGAGCGTGACGCTTTCTTCGGTAGAGGTCTTCGGCAGGGAGGCGTTGATCTTGCCATGTTTAACATAAGGCCCGTAGCGCCCCTTGTAGACGCCGACCGGCTTGCCGTCGTCAGGGTGAGGGCCGAGTTCGCGAAGCGCTGTCGAAGCGCCGCTTTTCTTAGGCGGTTTTTCGTTGATCAGCGTCACGGCGCGGTTGAGGCCGATGGCGAGCACGTCCTCGTCCGGTCCCAGGGAGACATACCCGCCGTCATAGCGGAGATAGGGGCCGAACCGGCCAATTCCGGCGGCGATTGTCTTGCCGGTTTCAGGATGGTCGCCGATCGTTCGGGGGAGGGCGAGCAGCGCCAGGGCGATTTCGAGCGTAACCTCGCCCGGCGCATGCGATTTAGGCAGTGTTGCGCGCTTCGGCTTGATCTGGTTTTTGCCCTTGCCTTCCGCTTCGCCGAGCTGCACATAGCAGCCGAACGGCCCCTTGCGCAGCGAGACCGGCTTGCCGCTTTCCTGGTCATCGCCAAGCTGTATCGGAAAGACCATGGCGGCATCGTCGTCGTCATCGCCGGTTACAACCGACAGAGGGCGTGTATAGCCGCAGTCCGGATAGTTGCTGCAGCCGATAAAGGGACCGCCCCTCCCGAGTTTGAGTCCCAGCCGCCCCGATTTGCAGACCGGGCACTGGCGCGCGTCCGAGCCGTCTTCGCGCGTCGGGAAGAAATGAGGTCCCAGGTCCGCATCGAGCGTATCGATAACATCGGAAATCTTGAGCGAGCTGGTTTCCTCCACCTTCTCGTGGAAGGCCCCCCAGAAATCCCGGAGCACGGTCTTCCAGTTGGCATCGCCGGCGGCGACGCGATCGAGCGTATCTTCCAGGTTTGCGGTGAAATCGTACTCGACGTAGCGCGTGAAATAGCCCTCGAGAAATGCGGTGACGACACGGCCGCGATGCTCAGGAATGAAGCGCTTGCTTTCCAGCCGGACGTAATCCCGGTCCTGAAGGACCGAGATGATCGAGGCATAGGTCGACGGGCGTCCGATCCCCAGCTCCTCAAGCCGCTTGACCAGGCTTGCCTCGGTGAAGCGGGGCGGCGGCTTGGTAAAATGCTGCTCGGGGCGCACTGCCGAGGTCGATAGCCGTTCGTTCTCCGACACTTTCGGAAGGATGCGGTCGGCATCGCTGTCGTCGTCCGCCGGGTCGTCCCGGTCTTCGTGATAAAGCTTCAGAAAGCCGTCGAACACTACGACCGACCCGGTCGCGCGCAGGATCGTGTTGCGCTGTTCGTCCGCGGTATCAATCGCAACCTGTTCGAGTTGCGCCTTGTTCATCTGGCTGGCGATTGCGCGCTTCCAGATCAGTTCGTAAAGGCGTCGCTCGTCTTCGGCCAGGTAACCGCCGACATCCTGCGGCGTCCGAGACGGGTCGGTCGGACGGATCGCTTCATGCGCTTCCTGGGCGTTCTTGGCACGGGTCCGGTAGGTATTGGGCGAAGCCGGCACGTAATCCGGGCCGAACTGGCGACCGATCAGCGAACGGCATCCGGTGACGGCTTCCTGCGCCATTTGGACGCTGTCCGTCCTCATATAGGTGATCAGCCCGACGGTTTCTCCGCCGATATCGATGCCTTCGTAAAGCCGTTGTGCCGCCCGCATCGTCCGGCTGGCTGAAAAACCGAGCTTGCGTGACGCTTCCTGCTGCAGGGTAGAGGTAATGAAGGGCGGCAACGGGTTACGCGCGACCGATTTCCGCTCGATCGAAATCACGCTGAAATCGCCGGCCTTGACCGCCGCCTCGGCCCGTTTGGCGTCATCCTCATTGGCGAGCGAGAAGCGATCCAGCTTCTGTCCGTCGAGATGGGTCAGGCGAGACGTCAGCGTCTTTCCCGCCGCGGTCGCAAAATCGGCCTCTACTGTCCAGAACTCGGTCGGAATGAACTTCTCGATCTCGGATTCGCGTTCGCAGATCAGGCGGAGCGCAACCGACTGGACGCGCCCCGCAGACCGGCTGCCCGGCAACTTTCGCCACAGGACCGGCGACAGGGTGAATCCCACCAGATAGTCCAGCCCCCGCCGCGCGAGATAGGCTTCGACGAGCCGTTCATCGAGACCGCGCGGGTGCTGGATCGCTTCAAGGATCGCTTCCTTGGTGATTTCGTGGAATACGATCCGCTGTACGTCGACGCCGTCCAGAGCATTCCGGTCGCCCAGAACTTCCTGCACGTGCCATGAAATCGCTTCGCCTTCCCTGTCAGGGTCAGTGGCCAGATAGAGCGTTCCGGCACCGCGAGTCGCTTCGGCGATGGCATTCAGATGCTTCTCCGAATCCGAGCCGACCTGCCAGACCATATCGAAGTCGCTGTCGGGGTCTACAGAGCCGTTCTTGGGCGGGAGATCCCGGACATGCCCATAGCTGGCAAGCACGGTGAAATCGCTGCCGAGATACCGGTTGATGGTCTTTGCTTTTGCGGGAGACTCGACGACGACTACATCCATGGCCGCTCAAAACTCATTAGTTTACAAGTGCTTCGGACCGCATCCGAAGCGGCGATGCTACCCGCCGGGCCTTGCCGGAAGGTTTACGAAATCAACGAAACCCGGTTTCCCGGGTGCCGTTCCAGACGTCCAGCGAGCTCCAGTTCGAGCAATGCCGTCAGGACGGTTGCGGGTGACAATTGGCACTCGCGAAGCAGTTCGTCAACACTTACCGCGACAGGGCCCAGCAAATTCTCGATTTGGGCGTGCACCGGTGTTGTGTCCAAATCGCCTATGGAATCAACCGGTTGGAGCTTTAGCTGTGGCTGTTCTGGTTGGTCGAACCTGGGCGCAGCGGCAGCCAGAAGGTGCGAGGTCACATCGTCGGCTGTCTCCGCCAGGATCCCCCCGTCGCGGATCAGACCGTTCGTCCCCTTGTATCTCGGATCGAGCGGCGAACCGGGAACGGAGAAAACCTCCCGGCTCTGTTCCAGCGCCATGCGCGCCGTGATCAAAGAGCCAGAGCGCAAAGCCGCTTCGATAACCAGCGTGCCGAGGGACAGCCCGGAGACCAGCCGGTTGCGCGGCGGAAAGTGCCGGGCAGTCGGTTGCGTGCCGAGGCGCTGTTCGCCGATCACGGCGCCTTTCTCGACGATCCGCTCGTACAGACCCTGATTCTCCTTCGGGTAAACCACGTCGACTCCCCCGGCGACGACGGCCACGGTCGTCGCGCTGAAGCCCGCGTCCAGCGCGCCGCCATGGGCCGCCGTATCGATTCCCCGGGCCAATCCGGAAATAACCTCGAAGCCATCGCGGCATATGCCGAATGCGAATTGCCGGGCGATCTTTCGTCCCGCCGCGGAGGCGTTGCGTGCGCCCACAATGGCAACCGATGGCCGTGACAGGCGGGCTGCATTTCCCAGCACCGAGAGGACCGGCGGTGGATCGTGAATCGCTGCCAGCGCTTCGGGGTAGTCCGGTTCGCAAATGGCGATCATGCGTCCGCCGATCGCATTGAGCGCTTCGATCTCGTCTTCGGTCTGAGCCAGTCCTGCGATCCGGATAGCCCGCTTCCGGCCTCCTCGGCGCGACAGGTCGGGCGCAGCATCGATTGCGTCGGCGGCGTTGTCGAAATGGTCGATAAGCCGCAGGAAAGTCGCTGGCCCGACATTCTCGCTTCGGAACAGGCGCAGCCAGTCCCGGCGTTCGGTGTCGGTTAGCGTCTTCTTTTCCATCTTCGCGCTATTTCGCCCCGATCCGGCTTTCCTCGCCGCGGATCAACCGGCGGATATTTCCGGCATGCCGCATCCAGACGAGGACGGCGATCAAAGCGAAGAATTCGGCCAGTTGCTGCGTCGCGATGAACCAGGCGATCACCGGTGCGGCGGCGGCCGCCACCAGAGCGGCGAGCGACGAGTAGCGGAACAGCGCCGCAACAGCGATCCATACCATCAACGCCGCCAGTCCCGCCTGCCAGCTCAGGGCAAGAATGACGCCGAGCGCCGTGGCGACGCCCCTGCCGCCGTGAAAGCGGAGCCAGACCGGAAACAGATGGCCCAGCATGGCGCCCAATCCCGCAACGATGGCGATGTCGGGGCCGTAGAGATCGCCGAGCATGACGGTCAGCGCACCCTTGCCGGCATCCAGCAGGAGGGTCGCGGCGGCAAGGCTTTTCCTGCCCGTCCGGAGGACGTTGGTTGCGCCGATATTCCCCGATCCGATTCCCCGAATGTCGCCCAAACCGGCGAATCGCGTCAGGAGAAGGCCGAACGGTACGGAGCCCAAAAGATATCCACAGGCAAGGGCTACAGCGATGTAGGGCCAGGAATAAGACCAGCTGATCGGATCGATCAAGATTCACCTCACAATAACAAATAGTTGCCAGCTGATTTGGTAACTGTCCATTTTTCTGCCGCCCCGCATCGGTTCGAATACGTTGAAAACAGGGTGTCGTCGCGAAACAAAATGACTCGCAAAATTGTTACAGAGTCGCAAAAATTCTACACATCCTCATGCCGCTGCACTACTATGTCCGTGGCTAGGATAACCCGGTCTGCAATGGGTCGGGAGCCAAAGATAAATCAACATCCGGGCAGTCAGGCCCGGGGAAACAGGGGAGAAGGCGATGCAGTTCGATCCGAGTGTTCGGGAAATGACGAATATGGCGGCGATCGCCGGCGAGGTCACCTTGTTCCGCGCGGTTATCGCTAGGGCATTTCACGACGCGCTCAACCGGCGTGGCGAAGATAGCAAAGCGGCCGATAGCGAGGCCCGCGAAGCGAGGCTGTTGCGGGAAGAAGCGCGTGAATGGCTGCTCAGCGACAGCGTGGATTTTCGACGGGTGTGCCAGTGGGCATTGCTGGAGCCCGAAGCGGTTCGCGACTCGGCGCGCTGTTCCCTCAACGTCTTCGAAGACGTAGGTAGCGCCGGCCGCAACGCGGCCTGACGCGTTTCCGACAAAACAGCGTTTAAAGGCTCCGTTCGCGTTTTCGCGGGCGGAGCCTTTATTTTGAAGCCCGCTGGCTCCGTTTCAGGATTTCGATCTGCCGGCTCAGTTCCAGGGCGATTTCCCTGTCCCGCTGCGATGGAACGCGGGGTGCAAGGGCTGCGCGGCGGATACGTTGGTATTTCCGAATTGTCGCCTCCGGATCGCCGTTTACCTCCGTAAAGTCGAACGACGTAATGCCGCTTACGGCGTATTGCTTGCCCAGCGGCCCGGTAACCAGCCAGTATTCCGGTAATTGCGAATAGGGCAGACCGGCGCGGTAATGCTCGGTTTCGTGATCGCGCACCTCCCTGTCGATCCGGATCAATTCACGCTCCAGCGCGTTTTCCCGTGCGGTTAGCCCACGCGAATCGACTGGAGCCCCCTTATCCTTGGCCAGGGACTCTTCTTTCAGAATTCGGTCTATATCGGCCTGATGGCTGGCCGCGCGACGTCGATGCAGAGCGCGGTCCTGCAAGGACTGCAAGGGACGCGGATCGAAGGCCGGATTCGCGACCTCCGGAGTCTTTTCCGCGTCGGGTGGTCTGAAGCCTGGTAAGGGCTCCGTTTCGGGAGGGCGTGTGGCGTTCTCCGGTGGCAGGACGCTCGGCGTTCCCGCCTTTGGCATGTTTTCGGGGGGCGTTGCCGGTGACGGATTCGGTGTGGCCGAGACTTCTTCACCCGGCGAAATATGGATCAGAACGCCATCCGGTCCGCGCCGCAACGTACCGATCTCTCCCGGCGCCGACGGAAGCCCGGGCGCCGTTTGCGATCGTTTTTCCAGAATCGGGTCGGCAACCGCCACGGTGTGCGGCCACGACAGGCATAGGAAAACCGAAAGTGCGGTTCCTGCGATTTGAGGTCCGGTCGCCCGGATCACCGGCTTATTCGGTACGCTGGATCAGGTGATATCCAAAGGCGGTTTCGACGACATCGCTCAACCCGCCGACATCGAGGCCGAAGGCAGCCTGTTCGAATTCGGGCACCATCTGACCGCGCCCAAACGAGCCGAGATCGCCGCCTGACGAGCCCGACGGACAGTCGGAATGCTCCTGGGCAAGGGCGCCGAAATCCTCTCCGCCCGAAATCTTTTCCCGAAGCGCAGAGATTTCCTCACCGGCTTCCTCCTTGGTGCGGGAAACGGTGGCGTGAGAGGCGCCGGCATAGGCGAGAAGAATATGGGACGCGCGTACCTGGTCGGTCATTGGTAACTCCTGAAAACTGTAGTGGTGGGGGACGGATTACTCCGCCGCTTGAGTGGTCGTTTCGCCGGCAGAGGTCGGGTTGTACCGCTCCTCGACCGTCATCTTCTTCATCGAGAACACGTTATCGACGGTCGTGTAATCCATATAGCCGAGCCGCGCGATGATCTTCATCTTGAGCGTGTCGACCAGCCCGTCCTCGGTGATGAAGTCGTCGTCTATGTGGACAGCGACGACTTTGCCGAACACGACATGGTGTTCCGCCTCGGGCGCATTGCTCGGCAAGGTATAGGTGCCGTGATAAAGGCATTCGAACTGGGCTGGCGACTCCGCTACTCTCACCGGTTTGACCAGCTTCGACGGCGCCGCAGTGAGCCCCACTTCCGCGAGCTCGTCGACCTCGGAATCGAGGATCCAGCTTGTGTCGGACATCTGCTGTCGCGTATCCCAGGTCGCCAGATTATAGACGAATTCTCCGGTTTCCTCGGCGTTCCGAACCGTATCCTTCTTGCTGCCGTCTTCGTTGCAGCCGCCCGAAAACATCACGAAGGGCGGGTTGTAGGACAGGCCGTTGAAATAGCTGTATGGAGAGAGATTGCCGATTCCATCCTTGCTGATGGTGCTGATCCAGCCTATGGGGCGCGGTACGGTGAGCGCCTTGATCGGGTTGTAGGGAAGACCGTGATCGTTCTTGTCGGTTTCGAAATACATGTGAATCAGTTTCCTGAATGCGCCGTCAATCAGGGACGCCTATTAGCACAGCCGGGGGGGATGAGTCCCGCTTTGAAGGTCGGGGGTCAAACGCCGACCGCCCGATAGTGGATGAGGCGGATCGGCGTGAGCTTGAAAGCATTGACCTTGTTCCTGTCCTGGGCGCAGTTCGAAATGGCCACCAGCAGATCCATCTCTGCCGTGAAGTCTGCGTAATCGCCCGGCCTCGATTTCGGAAAATCGATCTCGTACCGCCCGTCCGCGCCGACCGGTACGTTCATAAAGACATTGATAGGGTAGGGGACATCCTTCCATTCGAGGCCCCAGGGCTCCACCGCCATGGCGAAATTGTCCCGGCAGTTGGCTCCGCGCCCGTCGCCATAGCGGCGTTCGTTCATGTGGCTGGAGCAGGCGCCGGCAATCATGGCATGGGTGCCGCAGCTATCGGCCGTCATGGTCATCATCAACCCGGCCTCGTCCGAATAGAGCCCGTAGCCGATCCCGGGATAAATCTGCCGGTTGAGGCCAAGGGTATTCGGGGATGACAGCTTTTCTTCGAGCCTGCCCAGATTGAAACAGGCGAGCCCCGCGACCTGCTGGCCCTCGATGTCGACGATGCGAACGACCTCGCCGCGTTTTACTTCAAGGGCCCTGTAGCCCGCCGGCGCTATGGTCTCTTCCAGTAATATGACACCGGAAATCGCGTCGTGTTCAGCCTGACCCATTGCAGACCTCCCGAAACTGTCTGTCAGGGCGATCAGTAGAACACGGAGGTAAGCCGGCGCGCGAGTCCTGCCGTCAGGGGAGTCCCATTCTGGATTTTGCCCAGTATACGACGACCGGCACCGCGATCGCCGATAGCAGCGTCTGCATTGAAAGGATCGCTGCCATCAGGGGCGCGTCGCCGCCCAGCTGTCGGGCAAGCACGTAAGAGGCGGGGGAGGCAGGTGTCGCCGAGAAAAGCATAACAATCGCGAAGGCAAGAGAATTGAGGCCGAAATAGAGCGCAATCGGCGCAGCAATGATCGGCATCGCGACGAGTTTCAGGACGCAGGCGAGGCCCAGCCCGAAAGCACGGGCTCCGTCGAATGTCAGCATCAGTCCTGCGCCCACACAAAGGAGGGCTATCGGTAAGGCAGCGCCCGCCAGGATCGACATGGTTTCCAGCAGCCAGCCTGGCAGAGGCAAGGACACCATGTTGATCAGCCCGCCGAGCAGACAGGCCAGGATGATTGGATTACGCGCGATTTCGCGTGGGACGTTGCGCCAGCCGGGGCGCCCCTCGGCTGGGACGACGAATGACATGACAATGATCGCGATGACGTTCACGGTTGGAATCATGATGCCGACGAACAGGGACGCAATCACCAGCCCTTCCGTTCCGAACACCGCTTCCGAAACCGCGAACCCGACATAGGAGTTGAGGCGCACCGCCCCCTGAAAAACCGAGGTGTAGGCCGCGCCGCCCATAGGCAGGAGCGGTTTCAGCGCGAGAATAAGAAGTCCCATCGCCGTCGCCAGCAGCAGAAGAACGACAGCGAACGCGCCGAGGTCGACGTTCGAGAGATCGGCCCCTCCGAGGTTGCGGACGATGAGGACGGGCAGCAGTACGTAATAGGAAAGCCGCTCCGCCGACCGCCAGAAATCGTCGCCGAAGAAACCGGTTCGCTTGAATGCGTACCCGGTCATGATCAGCAGAAAAATCGGCGCGATGGTCAGCGCGATCGCTATCATGAGGCGGGATCGTCCGACAGGTTGGCCCTCTGGTTTGCCAAATAGTCCAGCGCGCCCTGCAATATGTACGAGGCGGCCATCTTGTCGACGACTTCCTTCTGACGGGCGCGCGACAGATCGGCTTCGAGCATGGTTCTTGTGACGGCAACGGTCGACAGCCGTTCGTCCCAGAACGCGATATCGATATCGAAAACGGCTTCGAAATTGGTTGCGAAGGCGCGCGCCGACTGGCAGCGCGGCCCTTCGGTCCCGTCCATGTTGACCGGGAGGCCGATGATCAGCCCGGCGACGTCATGCTCCGCACAGATGTCGAGCAGCTTCATGAAATCGTCGCCGAACTTGCCTCGCGAGAGCGTTTCCAGCGGAGTGGCGACGATGCGCATCACGTCGGACAGCGCAAGTCCGATGGTGCGGCTTCCCAGGTCGAGCCCCAGGAGGCGTCGGTTGGGAGGCAGGATCAAAGCGAGGTCGGGGAGCTTGCGAACGGTCATGGCCGGTGATAGTTTCCGCGCGTTTTGCGGCGGAAATCAATGGGTTCCGCCCAAGCGCCTTTCTTTCGATACGTGCAGACGAATACGCCATGTCGGTCGACAAATCCACCGTTCAACGCATCGCCAGCCTTGCCCGCATCCGGGTGCCGGAGGAAGAGCTCGAAACCCTGGCCGGCGAGCTTTCGCAAATTCTCGACTGGGTCGAACAGCTCGAAGAGGTCGATACCGATGGCGTCACGCCAATGGCCTCTTCTGCCGAAGGCATGGAACTGCGCTGGCGCGACGATGTCGTGACCGACGGCAACAAGGCGGATGACGTTCTGGCCAACGCGCCCGATACGCGGAACGGCTATTTCGTCGTTCCCAAGGTGATCGAGTGACGCATATGGCGGAACTGACTGGTCTCACCATTGCCGAGGCCCGCAACGGGCTGGCGGCGAAGGATTTCTCGGCACGGGAGCTTGCGGAGGCGCATCTCTCGGCGATGGAAGGCGCGCGCGACCTTAACGCTTTCATCGTGGAGACGCCGGAACGCGCGCTGGAAGACGCCGACGCGTCCGATGCGCGCCGGGCCGCGGGAAACGCTGGCGCGCTGGATGGCGTCCCGCTCGCCATCAAGGATCTGTTCTGCACCGAAGGCGTTCTCTCGACCGCCTGCTCGCACATTCTCGACGGATTCAGGCCACCATACGAATCCACCGTCACCGCCCGCCTGCGGCAGGCCGGTACGGTGATGCTCGGCAAGACCAACATGGACGAGTTCGCGATGGGCTCGTCGAACGAGACCAGCTATTACGGCCCGGTCGTAAACCCGTGGCGGCGTCGCGGCGACAACCGCGATCTCGTGCCGGGCGGCTCTTCCGGCGGTTCCGCTTCGGCGGTTGCGGCTCGCCTCTGCTTAGGCGCGGTCGGCACCGATACCGGCGGTTCGATCCGTCAGCCTGCATCCTTCTGCGGCATTGTCGGCATGAAGCCGACTTATGGGCGCTGTTCGCGCTGGGGCATCATCGCCTTCGCCTCGTCTCTCGATCAGGCCGGACCGATGACGCGCACGGTCAGGGATTCCGCCGCCATGCTGACCGTGATGGCCGGGTTCGATGCCGGTGATTCCACCTCCGCCAATCTTCCCGTGCCGGATTTCGAGGCGGCGCTGGGACAGGGGGTGAAAGGGCTGAAGATCGGCATTCCCGCGGAATACCGGGTCGATGGCATGGATTCGGAAATCGCAGCCCTGTGGGACAAGGGGATTGGCTGGCTGCGGGACGAGGGCGCGGAAATCGTCGATATCTCGCTGCCGCGCACCAAATACGCCCTGCCCACCTACTACATCATTGCGCCCGCCGAGGCGTCGTCCAACCTCGCGCGCTATGACGGCATGCGCTACGGGCTGCGCGTCGACGGGTCGACCCCCGCGGAGACCTACGAAGCGACGCGCGCGGAGGGTTTCGGGGCTGAAGTTCGGCGGCGAATCCTGATCGGCACTTACGTACTGTCGGCCGGCTATTACGATGCCTATTACCTGAAAGGACAGAAGGTCCGCGCGCTGATCGCGCAGGAATTTTCCAATGCGTTCGAGAGCGTCGACGCGATCTTGACACCGACCGCGCCGTCCGCTGCCTTCGCCCGGGGTGAAAAATCGGACGATCCGATCGCGATGTATCTCAACGATGTGCTGACCGTTCCCGCCAGCCTCGCGGGGCTTCCGGCGATCTCGGTTCCCGCAGGACTTTCCGGGGACGGACTGCCGCTGGGACTGCAGATCATTACGCGCGCGTTCGATGAGGAAACACTGTTCCGGGTTGCGGAAACCGTCGAACAGGCTGCCGGGTTCGACGCGCGGCCCGACGTGAAGACGGCGTAGGCCCATGCGGTATCATTTCTGGTACGTGCTGATCCATATCGGCCTCGGGCTGATCGGCTGGCAGATTTTCACCTTTACCAATATCGGCGGGCTTTATGCATTTGGCGCAGCGGGCGTTGTGCAGGCCTATGCGATTTTTGAAATACACCGCGACGCCCGTCCGAAGTTCAACGCCATGCAGGCGCAGACCGACAGCATGCTCGAGCGGCAACAGAACGAGCAGGATTATCGCAAGAGGCTGACCCGGACGTGGTTTTTCCGGTCCTGCATCTACGCGCTGCTGACCCTGATCGCAGCGATGGCGACGCAGGGCGCAACGGTCCAGTAGTTGGCGAAGTAGGAGGTACGGCGATGGCGACGATTGAGGGCCGGACCGGCGAGTGGGAAATCGTGATCGGACTCGAAGTCCATGCCCAGGCGACGTCCGAGGCGAAGCTGTTCTCGGGCGCTTCAACCGCGTTCGGGGCCGACCCCAATGCAAATGTCTCGCTGGTCGATGCCGCCATGCCGGGCATGCTGCCGGTCATTAACGGTCGCGCGGTCGAACAGGCGGTCAGGACCGGGCTCGGCCTGAACGCAGAGATCAACCGGCGCTCGGTGTTCGACAGAAAGAACTATTTTTATCCCGACCTGCCGCAGGGGTACCAGATTTCCCAGTTCAGCGACCCTGTTGTCGGCAAGGGCGAGGTCGAGATCACGCTGGAGGACGGCGAGACGCGGACAATCGGCCTGACGCGCATCCATCTCGAACAGGATGCCGGAAAGTCGATTCATGATCAGGACCCCAGTTCGACTTTCGTCGATCTCAACCGGTCGGGAGTGATCCTGATGGAGATCGTGTCGGAGCCAGACATGCGGTCGTCGGAAGAGGCCGCCGCCTATGTCTCCAAGCTGCGTTCCACCATGCGCTATCTTGGCACCTGCGACGGCAACATGGAGGAGGGCAGTCTCCGTTGCGACGCCAACGTGTCGGTACGTCGTCCGGGAGAGGAATTCGGTACGCGTTGCGAGATCAAGAACGTCAACTCGATCCGTTTTCTGCGCCAGGCCATCGATTATGAGGCGCGCCGTCAGGTCCAGGTTCTCGAGGAAGGCGGAACCATCGACCAGGAGACGCGGTTGTTCGATGCGGACAAGGGCGTGACCCGGTCAATGCGGTCCAAGGAAGAAGCGCACGATTACCGCTATTTCCCCGATCCCGACCTGCTGCCGCTGACGATCTCGGACGACTATATCGAGAAAATTCGAGCCGAACTGCCGGAACTGCCCGAACAGAAAAAGGTCCGCTACGTCGAGGAGCTCGGCCTGTCGGCCTACGACGCGGAAGTCCTCGTCGCGGAACGGCCGATTGCGGAATTCTTCGAGGAAGCCGCCGCCGGTCGTGACGCCAAGACCGCCGCCAACTGGGTCACCAGTGAGCTGTTCGGCCAGCTAAACCGGCACGGGCTGGAAATCGAGGATTCGCCGGTTTCTGCCACGTCGCTCGGCGGGCTGATTGATCTTATATCGGACGGAACGATCTCCGGCCGTATCGCCCGTGACGTGTTCGAGGAAATGTGGACATCCGGCAAGGATGCCGCCGACATCGTCGAAGAGAAAGGCCTCAAGCAGGTCTCGGATACGGGCGCGATTGAGGCCGCTGTGGACGAAGCGATTGCTAACGGGGCAGCACAGGTCGAACAGTTCCGCGCCGGCAACGAAAAGATTCTCGGCTGGTTCGTCGGCCAGGTCATGAAAGCCACCCAGGGCAAGGCGAATCCGCAGATGGTCAACGAAATCCTGCGGAAGAAGCTTTCCGGCTGACCGGACCAGGTTCTGACCTTCATCAAAGTTTCATGCCGCTCGCGGAACCGTGAATTGCTCCGTGAGCAAGGCGCTGCGATATTTCCTTCAAGTCATAGGAACGACCGATGATCGATCTTTATACTTGGGCCACGCCCAACGGCCACAAGGTCCACATCATGCTCGAGGAAACCGGGCTGGATTACACGGTGCATGGCATCAATATCCGCGCGGGAGACCAGTTCGAAGACGATTTTCTCAGAATCAGTCCCAACAACCGGATTCCGGCCATCGTCGACCGCGACGGACCGGGGGGAAAGGAACTGTCGCTGTTTGAGACCGGCGCGATCCTGATTTATCTGGGCGACAAGACAGGGCAGTTCATGCCCGGTCTGGAGGACGACGCGCATGGGCGCTACAATGTAATGCAGTGGCTGATGTGGCAGATGGGCGGCGTCGGCCCGATGTTCGGTCAGGCCAGTCATTTCACGGGATATGCGCGCGAACGCCACAGCGACGCGGAACTTCAGTACGGCATTGATCGCTATACCAACGAGGCCAACCGGCTTTACGGCGTGATGGATCGCCGGCTTGCGGAAGCCGAGTATCTTGCTGGCGACTATTCGATCGCGGACATGGCGGTCTGGCCGTGGTGCCGGGAACCGTCGCGACGCGGCGTCGATCCGTCCGATTATCCCAACGTGCAGCGCTGGTTCGATGCGATCGAAGCGCGGCCCGCGGTGCAACGCGCGGTAAAGATCCTCGCCGAGGAATCGGTGCGGCCCGTCAAACATGACGACAGGGCCTGGTCGATCATGTTCGGCGACCGGCAGTTTCAGCGTAACTAGTCAGCAAGCAAAAGGGAGAACGAGAAAGCAATGTTCGTGAGAAAACTTAAATCAGTCCTGCCGGCGATTGCCGTCGCCGTCGGGCTGACGTTGTCGGGGGCGTCGCTTGCGGCGGGTCCGAACGATACGCTCGACAAGGGGCCGAAAGTCGGGGCCACGATCCCGCACATGCTCAAGACGGTCGATCACCAGAACCAGCACCAGGATTTCAAGGCTCTGGCCCGGAAGAAGGGCCTGATTGTCCTTTTTTCCCGCTCGGTCGGGTGGTGACCGCACTGCAAGATCCAGGCGGTCGCCTGGAACGACAAGTACGATGAATTCAAGGCGCTGGGTTATAACGTCACCATCGTGACGCATGACAAGACGGACGTTCTGGCGAGTTTTGTCCAGAACGAGAACATCAGGTTCAGGATGCTGTCCGATGCGAAGACGGAAATCGTTCCGGCCTTCGGCCTCGTAAACGAACGTTTCGAGAAAGGATCGGCCTGGTATGGAACGGCCCATCCGATGATCTTTGTGGTCAATCCGAAAGGCGTGATCACGCATCGCTTCTCCGGCACCAGCGTATCGCAAAGACCTGCGGTCAATCTGGTGCTTGGGACTCTTAAGAAGGAAGCAGGCGGCTGAGAACGCTGGACTTTTCGTACCACGAACGGCGGCTCCAGGAGCCGCCGTTTTCGTTTGAAGGGTTCCGATTGTATCCTTCCGGTTCGACAGGGAAAGTTGAAAGGATATCGCCATGGCCGTTCTGCTGGCTTCAACCGTCGGACCGCACGAACCCTGGGAGAAGGCGCTGCGCGACGCAATGCCGGAGGAGGATCTGCGCATCTACCCCGATGTCGAATCGCTCGCCGACATCGACGTGGCATTGTTCGCGCACCGCCGCCCCGGCGTCTTTCCACGGCTAAACAACCTGAAGCTGATCGTCGGGCTGCAGGCCGGGGTCGACAGTCTTCTGACGGACCCGGAGCTTCCCGCGGATATCCCCATCGTGCGCGCCTGCCAGGAGGGCGGGGATCGGCTGATTGCCGAGTACATGCTTATGCAGGTCCTCATGCATCACCGTCATATTGGCAGCTATATCGACGACCAGCGCAGCGCCATATGGGAGAAACGGCCGGTCTATCTGGCGAGCGAGACGCGCGTCGGCTATATGGGAGTCGGCATGATCGGCCGCGCCTGCGCAGAGATCGTGCGCGATGTCGGGTTCAACGTGGCGTCCTGGACGCGGACGCCGAACGACATTCCGGGCGTCGAGAATTTCAATGGGCCGGACGGGCTCGTCCCGTTTCTGGCCCGCACCGACATTCTGGTGAATATCCTGCCGCTAACGCCTGAGACGGAGAATATCCTGAACTCGGAGTTGTTCGCCGGGCTTCCCCAGGGCGCGCGGATCATAAACATAGGCCGTGGCCAGCATGTGAACGACGGTGACCTGATGGCGGCGCTCGATTCAGGGCATCTGGCGGCGGCCACACTCGACGTGTTCCGCAAGGAACCGTTGCCAGCCGACGATCCATTATGGCGTCACCCGAAGATCGTGATTACGCCGCACACGGCGCGCAAATCGCGGCCCGCCAACGCCGCGCCGCAGGTGGCCGAGGCGATCCGCTGTCTCCGGGCGGGTAAACCACTGCCGCAGCTGGTGGACCGTAACGCCGGTTACTAGCGTTCGATATTCCCGCTGCGGACAGGGACGCCGAATTCGCGGCGGCAAACATCGGCGAGTCTCGCGACGCCTCCTCGGATGTCTTCGATGGTGGAACTGGCGTAGCACAGCCGCAGCCGGTGCTTTCCGGCGGCCGCATCGGCCATCCATTCCTCGCCGGGGTTGATCGCGACGCCTTCTTCCAGCGCGGCCTCATACAGCTTCATCGTGTCGACATTGTCGGGAAGCGTCACCCAGACGACGATGCCGCCCTCGGGCATCGCGACTTCGGCGGCGGTACCGAACTCGGCGGCGAGCGTTTCGATCATGGTCTCGCATTTCACTTTCAGCGTCTGCTGAAGCGCGGTCACGTGATCGTCGAAATCGGTCGCGCAGTATTCCGCCATGATCATCTGCGACAGGGCATCGGTGCCGGCGTCGGTTTTCATCGGCAGGATACGCGACATCAGCGGCCAGTCGGCGACCAGGAAGCCGAGCCGTAGCGCAGGCGCAATGGTCTTGGAGAACGAGCCGCAATAGACCACCTGCTGTCCGCCGTCATCGAGCGCCCGGATCGAGCGTGGTCGCGTGCCGTCGAAGGTCAGGTCGGCGTAGCAGTCGTCCTCGAAAATGACGGTGTCGTAGGCGCGGGCGAGGCGCAGCAACTCCAGCCGCCGGTCTTCCGTCATCACCGAGCCGGTCGGATTCTGAACGGTCGGAACGGTATAGATGTATTTGGGCGTCACACCTTTCGATTTCAGGTCCGACAGGATGGCGTCCAGCGAGTCCATCCGGATTCCCCCATCATCGAGCGGTGCGCCGACGACGTTCGCACCGAGGCGCTGTAGCCGGGAAATCGCGCCCTGATAGGTCGCTTCCTCGACGATCACCGTGTCGCCCTCGCCGACAAATACTGCGTTGACCAGATCGAGCGCTTGCAAAGAGCCGGAGACGATCAGAACGTCATCGGCGCTGCCATCCATGCCGGTTCGCTGGCGCAGCGTATCCGCGACGAACTGTCGCAACGGCCTGTATCCCAGCGGCCCGTCGCCGACGCCGTAATGGGCGAGGGTGGGGCCTTCACGGGTCAGTACCGAGCGCGAGGCTTCGATGAACCCCTCGACGGGAAAATGTTCCGCGTCGTTGTGTCCGCCGACGAAATTGTAGCGGGGAAAGCCTTCGCGCCGACCGGGTGCGGCGGGCGGAAGGTCGGGACGAAGCAGGGGGGTAAAATCGAATGACACGGGAATTCCTCAGGCAGTGATCGGAAGATCGCCCTTCTTGGCGTCGATCAGGATGATGGCGAGGCGGCACGTCTCTGTCCCGCGGTTGATCCAGCTATGGTTCGTTCCCTGCTGGACCATGATGTCTCCCGGGTTCAGGTGCACTTCGGCGCCGTCGTCCAGTTCCATGTCAATCTCGCCCGAAACGCAGAAGATTATGTCCAGCGTGTCCGTGCGGTGCATCCGGCCCGGCATTCCCGCCGGGTAATCGTTGATGGTGAAGCGGTTCCCGCGCGGCGGCGGCTGGGTGCCGAGGCGGCGCGCACCGTAATCTTCATCTGTCCACATCTCGCAGGGGGATTCGTCCATCGACCAGATCAGGGTCGAGACCATGCCGCGTCCCGACCATTTGTGATTGGATGCGACGCCATCCATCCCGACCACTGCTTTGCCGTTCGCGTCATGCGTGGTGACGATGCGGCGGATCGGGGGATTGGGCGGCTCGCCCGTGCCGTCATGCGGCTTGCTCGGCGGCGGGGCGGTTTCGCCCGGACCGGGTTCGTTCTTGGCGTCCATCAGAACGAAACCGAGCCGACAGGGCTCGGTGCCGCGATTGACCCAGCTATGGTTGGTGCCCTGCTGCACCATGACGTCGCCAGCCTTCATATGGACCGAAGCGCCGTCATCCATGTCCATATCGATTTCGCCCGACAGGCAGATGACGTAATCCAGCGTGTCGGTGCGGTGCATGTTTCCAGGGCAACCCGGCAGGAACTCGATCACACAGATGCGCGCGCCGTTGGGTTCCGGTTCGCGGTTGACGATACGCTGGCCGAAATCCTCGTCCGACCAGATTTCCACCGGCATCTCGTCGGCGTACCAGACCAGGGTCGAAACGCTCTGGTTATGCTTTGGCCATTTATGGTTGGTCGCGGGACCGTCCATCGTGACGACGGCCTTCATGTTCTCGTCGTGGCCCGTGACGATGCGCCGGATCGGCGGATCGGGCAGCAGGGGATCAGCCATTCTCAATTCTCCTTTCGGGATCAGTCGGCGAGCGGCTTCGGGCCGCCGTCGGGAATATCGACATCGAACGACACCAGCACGACCGCGACCATGGTGTAGAACCCGATGATGGTGACGAGGTCGAGTACGGTCTGTTCGCCCAGAACCTCGACCGCCTTTGCGTAGGTCGTATCCGACAGCGACCGGTCGTGCGACAGCTCCTTCGCCACCCGGTAGACGATTTTCTCGTCGTCCTTTTCGATGACGGGTTCCCGGCGCTCGCGGATGGCGTCGGCTATTGCGGGATCGAGTCCGACCTTTTCGACATATTTTTCGTGTGCGTACCATTCGTACTGCGCCGTGTAGGTCCGTGCGATGACGAGGACGGCGAGTTCGACGAGACGCTGCGGCACCGATGTTTCGTGCCGAAGGTGGCTGCCGAAAAGATTCGCCTTGTCAGCAAGCTCGGGCGTCCTGAGCCATAGCGCGAACGGCCCCTTGGCCGCGCCGCCGCCGCGCGTACCGGCGATCTCGTCATTGATGCGTTTCTGTTCCGCCGTCATCTCGTCGAGCGGAATGGGGTCGATGCGGGCCATGCGGCGCCTCCCTGAAATAGTTGTTGCGCAAAGTCTGCCGCAGAGGCGGAAGGCGGTCTACCTTGCCGCCGGTTTTTGCTATAATCCCCGAAACGAATAAGGAGATGGGCGATGGCGACTGTACTCGAAGAGATGACTCCGAAACCGCTTTCCGATGCGCTCGGCGCGGAGATCAGCGGCATTGACGTGCGTGGGCTGGATGATTCGGAATTCGACCGGCTGCGTGACATTTTTCACGACAATCTGGTCCTGGTGGTGAAGGACCAGAAGCTCTCGCCCGCGGAACAGACCGACTTCGCTGCTCGTTTCGGCGATATCCAGTATCACATCTCGCCAGAATATCTGATGGACGGACAGCCGGAGGTGATGATCCTTTCCAACGAGATTGAGAATGGAAAGAATGTGGGCATTCCCGATGCCGGCAGCGACCCGCATTCGGACCATTCCTATGTCGACGTGCCGACCGCCTACACGATGCTGTACGCGCTCAAGGTCCCGAAGGACGGCGGCGATACCGAGTGGACCAACATGATAGCCGCCTACGAGGCGCTGTCGGACGAGATGAAGGAGCGGCTCGACGGGCTGATCGGCATCCACAGCTTCAACCGGCTGCGCAATCCGCGCATGACGGTCGGTGACCGCCACGGCGACGGGCAGGATTATTACAAGCGGTCGCCGCCCGATGCGTTTCACCCGATCGTCCGCACTCACCCGGCGACGGGCAGGAAAGCGCTGTATATCTCGCCGCGCTTCACCATCGGCATCAGGGATATGGACGATGCCGAGGCGCAGCCTTTGCTGGACGAGCTGTTCGCACATATCGCGCAGCGGCAATTCATCTATCGCCACCGCTGGACGGTCGGAGACCTCCTGATGTGGGACAACCGCACCACGTTGCATCTCGCCCTCGGCGGTGTGCCGAAAGGGCAGGCGCGGCGTATGCACCGCGTGACGGTGCAGGGGGAAGTGCCGGTTTAGGATTTTTGGTGTCGGCACTGGCCCTCTCCCCCATCCGGCCACCGACTAGGTTACTGGCCCATGAATCCATAGGGGGTGGCCGGGTGGGTGAGAGGGCCGCAAAACGTTTCGTGGGCGATGCTGAGTAAGCGGCTTACTTTTTGAACGACGGCGACAGCGCGACCCATATCGACAGCAGAGCCAGCGCCACGACCCCGGCGATGCCGACGATGTAGAACGCGCTGGCCAGCCCTTCGGTCGGGCTCGTCCCTTCCGCCCGGCTTATGAAGTCGGCCAGCGCGCCCATGCCGGGCGGCACCAGAAGCCCGCCGAACCGGTTGAAGGATATACGCAGCGCCGTGACGCGCCCCTGCAGATGCGGCGCGACATTGTTCGACAGGATCACGATCATCAGCGGCAGGTTGAGCCCCTGGGCGAAACCCCGGACGCTGATCGCGCCGGCCAGGGTAATCAGCAGCAGCGTCGTATAGTTCGTGCCGAACAAGGGCGTGATTGCGATGGCGACGACCGAGACGCCGATCATGACGATCAGCAGCCAGTGGGCGGTAAAGCGCTTAAGCAGCGGTCCGGTACACAGCGCGGCTACGGCCGACGCCGCGCTGGCGCCGCCGATCAGCCAGCCGATGGTGGCGCCCGAAACGCCGATATGTTCGCCCAGCCAGACGACGTAGAACGAGCTTTGTACGCCCGAGCCGGTCTGCCGCATGACGGTGACCATGATGACCATGGCGACCGCCGGCACGAGCAGAAGCCGGTAGGCTTCGCCCAGATTCGACTTTTTCTTCGGTGTTGAGGTTTCCGATTTCCGGTCGGCGGCGTCGGCCTTGTCCTGTGAGTCCCTGGTCGCGTCGCGCGTATCGGGCAGGAACGACGCGGCGATCATCCCGCCGGCGATCCACGCGGCCAGCAGGCTGAACGCCCCCCATGGACCGAAGAAATCCCAGATATAGCCGACCGTCGGCGGCCCGAGAATGCCGCCGATCCGGGCGACGAAGGTCATGCGCCCGGCATAGACCGGGTGCCCCTTCATGAGCTGGCCGACCAGAGTCTGGCTGCCGATCCAGGCGGTCGCTTCGGTAAAACCCGAAATCATCTGGATCAGCATGACCGAAATAATGAACAGGATGGCGGGGTTGGCTGTTGCCGAGCCGAACGGAATGCCGAAGACCGGCGACAGCGCCGGATAGCACAAGGCGGACAGCACCCCGGCGAAGCCGAACAGGATGATGATCCGCTTGGTGCCGAAACGGTCCATCAGAGAGCCGGCATAGACCGACATGGTAACGGTCAGAAACTGGCGGGACGACAGCAGCAGCCCGATCAGAAAGGCGAGGTTCTTGTCGATCAGCGCGACCATCAGCAGGGCGACGATCGTCGATGCCATTGACTGGATCGTACCGGTAAAAAATGCAGTGCCGTAGACTGAGGCCTGCAGTCGGGCCGAATAGGTTTCGCTCATGATCGCGGATTCTGAAAAGGAGAGGGTCCCGGGCAGCGTAGAATGATCCCGCGCGGCGGAATACGCAATCTATCCGGCATCCTTTCGAAACGCCGGAGATTTCCCGACCCAAAGCGCCGTCGCGGAAAGCCCGACCAGGCCGAGTCCGCCCACGATGTAGAAGGCGGCCTCCAGGCTCGACCATTGCGCGATGGCGCCCATGATCAGCGGAATAATGGCGGTGGTGGCCCGGTTTGTGGTGATCCTGAGCGCCACGATCTTGCCCTGGTCGCCGCCGGATACCGCCTGCATGCCGATCGACATCATCAGCGGCATGTTGAGACCCTGGCTTAGCCCGCGCAGCGCGATGACCCCGAACAGGATGAAATATATTTTCCCCATGCCCGGCAGTTCTATGAAATCGGCGCCCAGCATCGGCGTGACCGCCATGGTGACGATGGAGAGCCCGATGGTCAGGATCAGCAGCCAGTGCTCGCGTATCCAGCGCGTCAGATATCCGACGCTGAGCGAGGTGCTGGCCGACAGGATATGGCTGCACCCGACCATGAAACCGATATCGCCCGCGGTAACCCCCAGATCGTGGAGCCAGATCGGGTAGAAGCTCTGCTGGATGCCGGACCCTGTCTGACGCATCAGCGTCACCGCGATAACCAGCGCGACCGCTGGGATGGCAAGCATACGAAAGGTCGCGACGTAATCGCTGAGGCGCGGTACCAGCTCCTGCCAGCGGAAGGCGTCGCGGACCTCATCGTCGGCAGCGGCGTCCGATGTCACCGGGACGAGCCAGCCGGCGATCCATCCGCCCGCGACCCATGCCGCCATCGTGTAGAACCCGGCCGCCGGGCCGTAATGGTGCCAGGCGAGCCCCGCCAGCCACGGGCCGAGGAAGCCGCCGAGCCGGAGCGCGAAGCTGAGCCTGCCGGCATAGACCGGACGCCCCTTCAGCACCTTGCCGACGAGCGCCTGCGAGCCGACCCAGCCCATCGATTCCGCCATGCCGGACAGCATCTGCAGCGCGATGATGGCGGTGAGGAAGGGAAAGAACGGAAACGCCGCCATGGTGACGATGCCGATAGCGGAAAAGATCAGCATCACCCGGCGCGCCCCGAACCGGTCCATCAGCGCGCCGCCATGGATCGCAAACAGCACCGGCATGACCTGCCGCGCCGCGACCACCACGCCGATCAGGAACGGCTCCTTCACCACGATCGCCGCCCAGAGGGGCATGAGTATGCCGGTCAGGAAATAGACATTGCCGTTGAAGAATCCGCTGGCATAGATCGGCAATTGCAGCCGCCAGGGGAAGATTTCTTCAGTTCGGGATGGGGCAGGGGACATTGGGGACGGATTGAACATTTACACCTGCGTCAGAATGATCCTGGAAAAAGTCACGCGCAAGCCGTGGCGGGCAGGTTCGCAGGGAGGGAAACAGGGCATTTGAGCCGACAAGGATTGTCATCCCGGGCCTGACCCGGGATCCGGCCCAACAGTGCCGCGTCACGACCGTCTGGATCCCGGATCAAGTCCGGGATGACAAAAGGAGAAAGTGGCTGGATCATGCGATTGAATCGGCGAAGGAGGAATTGCCATGATCACGCTCTACAGCAAGGCGACGTCGAACGGCCGGAAGGCCTCGATCATGCTGGAGGAAGCCGGGCTGGATTACACTGTCCGGCCGATGGCGCTGGAGAAGATGGAGCAGAAAGAGGACTGGTACCTCGCCATCAACCCCAACGGGCGGATTCCCTGTATCGTCGACGATGACGGGCCGGACGGGGGAAGTGTGACGCTGTTCGAATCCGGCGCGATCCTGCAGTATCTCGCCGAGAAATCGGGCAAATTCCTGCCGGCCAGCGGTGCTGCCCGGGCGGAAACGCTCAACTGGCTGTATTTTGCTACAGGCCACGTCACCCATACCGGGCTCGGCGTACACTGGCAGATCCGCTGCCGCGACGCGGGCGAGGAACACGCGCATCTGAAAATCTGGCAGGACGAGAACGAGCGCGTCTACGGCGTACTGGAGCGCGCCCTGTCGGAACGCGATTATCTGGCGGGCGACTATTCCATTGCCGACATCGCCGCCTATCCGTGGATTTTCCGCTGGCAGATGCAGGAGATCGATATCGACTCATATCCGGGTGTGAAGGCATGGCTCGCCCGCATCGCCGCACGGCCCGCGGTCGAGCGGGGAATGAACGTACCGCCGCGGGACGACGGGCTTTGAGTTGCGAGGCGGTCGGCCCCCTCCCTGACCCTACCCCGATCCCGGGGGAGGGGATTGATTTTCGCGATGTCTAAAGCCTCTCCCCCCCCCGCTTGCGGGGGGAGGTGAGGAGGGAGGCTATCGGCCGCAGACAATCCATTCGCGCGGAAAATCGTTCAGCGTTTCGCAGCCCGTCTTCGTCACGACCACGGTTTCGCCGAACTGAAGCCCCATCTTTTCGTCATGGGTGATGACGTTGGGCTGGATAGTAACAGCCATGTTTTCGCGGAAGGTGATAACCGGGCTCTCGTGGCGCTTCGTGGTCTTCGTCTGGATAATCGGCGGGCTCTGGTTCACGCCGTGCAGAAGATCGTCGTAGATCGAATAGCCGAGCCGGTGCATCACCTCCGCGGCTTCTTCGACATCCTCGGTCGTCGCGCCGTCTTTCAGGGCGTTTTCGATGGCGAGATATCCCTCGACCGCTGCGGCATGCAGGTCCCGCCAGGGCTTGGGCGGCTCGCCGAGCGAGAAGGTGCGGTGGATCTGGCCGGTATAGCCCCACCAGCTACCTGAAATCTCCGTGATCAGGCAATCGCCCTCCTGCAGCACGCGGTTCGAATGGAACTGCGCCGGTACGGGGAAATCCGGGTCGTCCATCTTCATCGCGCTCATGAAATGGATGCCTGCCTTGCCGCCTTCCTTCAGATAGACAGGTTCCAGCAGGTACGGAATTTCATCTTCGCGCATGCCGGGGCGCAGATTATCGGCGACCGCCTGCATCGATTTGTCGGTCAGTTCGGAGGCTTTTTTCAGCCGGGCGAGTTCTTCCGGCCGCTTGATCGTGCGCATCATGCGGTAGGGACCGCCCGCATCGGTGAAATCGGCATCGGGGTGCTGTTCGGTAAAGCGCTGGTAATGGCGCCAGGGGATGCTCCCCACCAGACCGATACGTTTGGCCGAAAGCCCGCGTTCGCCGAGTACATCCGACATGGTGGCGGCCGTATTGGCGCCTGCCCAGCGCACGTCGTCGATCACCGACAGAACCCGCGCCATCGGCACGTGATTGTATAGCTGCACCAGGACCAGCGGGTCGCGGTCCGCCTGGAACAGGACGTAGCCTTCGCGTCCGCCCGGCCAGTCGGTGAGCCAGAATATGTCGTTGTGGTAGGGGCCTGTGCCGTAAAACAGCATCGCGTCGAGATCCTGCTCCGCCATCAGAGTCATGATCCGTTCGTGCCGGCTCGTCATCTCTTCGTCGGAAAATCTCGGGAACTGGGAAGCGTCGCGCATGGTTCTCTCGCTCTGTCGGTGGTCCTGGCGACAACGGTAGGGGGCAGTCTTGCCGCCCGCAACCTATTGCGACAGACTTCCGCGCGCCGGAAACAGGAGAGCAGGACGGATGATTGAGCTTTACACCTACGGAACGCCTAACGGCCGCAAGGTCTCGATCATGCTGGAGGAATGCGCTCTCGACTATACGGTTCACGTGATCGACCTGATGCAGCGCGAGAACTACACGCCGGAATTTCGCAAGGTCAGCCCGAACCAGCGTATTCCCGCCATCGTCGATTCCGACGGACCGAACGGCCAGCCGGTCCGCGTGTTCGACAGCGGCGCGATCCTGCAATATCTGGCCGACAAGACGGGACGGCTGCGCGGCAACGACGACATAACCCGGCTCGAATGCCGCCAGTGGCTGCAGATGGCGCTCAGCGACCTGCCCTGGCCGTTCGGACAGGTGTTTCATTACAGATACATGCTGCCGGAAGGAGTGTCAGAGCAGGTTGCGGACTACGGGCTTGAGCGCGCCAGGGAAGAAATGAACCGCATGGTGGGTGCGCTGGATTTCCGGCTGCGCGAATTCGAATATCTCGCCAAGACCTATACCATTGCCGATATCGCGGCCTATCCGTGGATCGCCGCCCACGAGTTCTTCGGTCTCGACCTCGACGATTTCGTCGGTGTGCGAAACTGGTATAACCGTCTCAGCAAGCGCCCCAATATTCAGCGCGGCATGAATGTGCCGTCGCCGCAATCCCCGCAGGAGTAATGCCATGTACGACGTCTATAACTGGCCGACCTCGAACGGCAAGAAAATCAACATCATGGTCGAGGAACTCGGCGTCGACTACGAGATCCACGACATCCGCATCGGGCAGGACGACCAGTTCACGCCGGAATACGTCAAAATCAATCCCAACAGCAAGATTCCCGCCATCGTCGACCGGGACGGGCCCAACGGGGAGCCCTACACGCTGTTCGAATCGGGCGCGATCCTGATGTATATGGGCGAAAAGCATGGCCAGTTCTTCCCGCAGGACATGGCGAAGCGGTACGAGACGATCCAGTGGCTGATGTTTCAGATGGGCGGCGTCGGTCCGATGTTCGGCCAGGCGCATCATTTTCGCCGCGCCGCGCCCGAAAAGGTGCCGTACGGCATCGATCGTTACACCAACGAAGCGCGCAGGCTTTGGGCCGTGATGGACGGGCATCTGGTGGATAAGGAATGGTTCGCGGCCGGCGAATTCACTATCGCCGATATTGCGATCTGGCCGTGGTGCCAGCGGTATGAATGGCAGGGTGTGGCGCTGGAGGAGTACCCCAGCGTCAAACGCTGGTACGAAGCTGTCGAGGCGCGGCCCGGCGTGCAGCGGGGGCTCGCGCTCCAGCAGAACTGACGGCGGTCAGCGTCTGCTGTCTCTGAAGAACCGCACAGACCCACTCCCCAGCCGGGTCGATGCGGCAAGTGGACGAAGTTCAGTGCGCCATGACCAGGCGCGGCCTCGAGTCGTTTGCCGCGCGCGGACGGCCGCGGCGGCGTGTCGTGCCCAGCTCTTCGCGGATTTCGAGCAGTTCGTCGTGGCAGGTTTCGAGATTTTCCTGTTCGCGTTGGTCTTCGCGGTCGAGGACCTGGATGCAGCTCAGCTTGATCTCGACCAGATCGAGCAGGTTTTCGACTGATTGCCTGGATAGTTGTTGCATGGTTAACCCCCTTTCTGAGTAGTCCCCAAGCTTCATCCCGCGGTGCTTAACAAATGGTTTAACCAGGGGGGCGGAGACAACATTTTTCGCGCCATTAATCGGATTCTAACGGCGACGGACGAATATTTGCGGCGGATCGAGGGAAGAGGGAGACGTTCCATGACGCCGCTGGACGGATTCGATATCAACCAGGCAATGGCGGATGACGGCGCGAGCGCGCTGGATGCCGCGAACTGGCGCCGGCTGAGCGACAAGATCCTGGCCGCGTTCAGCCATGCCTATGCCACGGGCGAAGCGAGCATTGCCGAACGGCTGCGCGACGCGCTGAGCGAAAACGAACGGCATGGCCAGGAGCGGTTTCGCGCGGAAAAGCGCAACGGCATTACGCCGTTGCAGCGCGCCGAACTCTGGGTCGCGTTCGTGAACGCGCGCAACGGCTACCGGCAGGCCTGCGATGCGGGAGAGCCCGGATCGCCCGCGGCAGACGCCAGCCTGGCCATCATGAAGGACGCCTATCTGCGCTGGTCCGCCGCCTGAAAGCGCCTGTGCGGACATCCGGTTCCACGGGGCGGATTTACCCACATTGACAGAGCCCCGCGCGCGGCCTAGATAGGCTCCTGCATACAGCGTGAAACATCACCACTCCACGGCGGAGGGGTGGCCGAGTGGCTGAAGGCGCTGGTTTGCTAAATCAGTATGCGGGTAACCGTATCGAGGGTTCGAATCCCTCTCCCTCCGCCAA
>JAYOLL010000004.1:0-187711 GCA_038120295.1 Rhodospirillales bacterium
TCGCATCCCCCTTCGGTCTCTAAAAATAATGGCCCAGTTTTAGGGGGGAAGGACAAAGGTCGAGAAGAATACAGTCCGGTGTATTTTTCGCCATGTAGTCGAGCGCTTCCTTGCCCGTTGTTACATGGTCGACCGAATAGGGCTCGTTGCGCAGCTACTGGATATAGCTCTTGGCGAGCAGGAGCGTGTCCTCAACCAGGAGAATCTGCCCCTTTCGCTCCGATGTCATGATTTGTTTCCTTCCCCCACCGGGTGCAGGCCGCGCCGTCTTTGACGATGCCCTGATTTAGACGGCGTTTGCACGTCCGTAAACCGGTTTGAGACGAATATGGGTCTCGATTGGTACAATCTGAAACAAATCCTTGCCGTAAAATTTTCGCGCGCGACCGCGCCATTATGGCTTGATTCTGCTAACAGGCTGAAAATTCTATCAAATCCATACCAGCCAAACAAAGCTTCCAAACGAAGCGACTTGGCACATATCTTGCTAATCTGTATCGTGCGAGCGTTCGTTGCTTGTAGGGGGGACTCCTCGTCTCCTGTTTTCGAAGACGTGATGGGAGAATAAGTACATGTCGATCAAATTAAAGTTCATTGCGCTGGCGGCCGTCGCCGGCCTTCTAGGCGCTTGCAGCACCGCCCAGGTAGCCAAGATGAAAGTAAACGGGGGCGATTACGAGAAAGCCTTGCATAAGGGCTATATCAAGCTGGCCGATACCGAATACGCGGAAGACGACTGGCCGGATGGCGATATCTTCGTCGATCGCGCCAAGGCAGCTGCGATGGGCAAGCCGACCGCGCCCGAAGCTCTGAACGCCCGGAAGCTCAAATCCAAGCATTCCGGACCGCTTGGTGACGCGCGCAAGCGTCTGGTGGCGGCGCTGAACGCCGGGTCCGCCAAATCTCACGGCACGCTTTCCGGGAAAGCCCAGGTTGCCTATGAGTGCTGGATGCAGGAAGCGGAAGAAGACATGCAACCCAAGCATATCGACGCCTGCCGCAACGACTTCTACGGCCAGATGGCCCTGCTCGAAGGTGCCATGTACAAACCGGCTCCTGTCGCTGCGCCGAAGCCGCCTGCCGCGACGCGCACAGAGACTTTCGTGGTTTATTTCGGTCTCGATAGCGCCGCAATTTCCAAAGACGGTGCGGCTGTCGTTTCCAAGGCTGCTGATTTTGCCAAGAAAAACAAGGCGTCGAACGTCTATGTGACCGGTCACACCGACCGCTCGGGTTCGCGCAAATACAATGAGAAGCTTGCCAAGTCGCGTGCTGCCGCCGTGTCCAAGGCGCTCATCGACGCGAAGGTCAAGAAAGGCCTTATCGGCAGCGTAGTGTTCGGCGAAGACAATCTTGCCGTGCAGACCGCTGACAACAAAGCAGAAGGCCGCAACCGGCGAGTGGTTATCAGCGTCCTGTACTAATTACCAGGACGGGTTCGGAGATATACCGGACGGGGCATGGCCTCGTCCGGTAGTTTCCCGCTCCTTGCGGCTGATTGTGTCTCAGTTGGGAACCGCAAGAGGCAATGAGTACTGAGTAGTCAAATAATTCGAACCGGTCGGAGATGTGCCGATGGGCATGACGGGAGAAACCGGTTCGGCGAGACCGTGGTGACGGTTGCATGGGTGACGGTCGCTTGGATAACGGTCCAGAAAAGGTCGTTTCTCATCAAGGCCGGGATGAATGGCAGATACCCCCAACCCTGAACCGCTTGGATCTGAAAATCCGCCTTCCGATTCTGACGGGGCTGTCCGGCTTTCCCAGGCGGAGCCTTCCAACCAAAACCCGCCTGCCGGAACCCTGTTTCCGCAAACAGACGGTGCCAGTCTTGCCAGCGCGCAGACTGTACCTGTAGGCCTTATCAAGGGTACGACAGGCGATACGGTCATCACTCGCGTCGATGGCTCGACGGTTCCCGGCGGCCCCGGCACGCCTGTTTTTCGCGGGGATATTCTTGCCACACGGGAAGGCGCATCCGTATCCATATCGTTCGCCAACAATGCTGAATTCTTTCTCGGCGCAAGCGGTCGCATGCTTGTTGAGTCGATCGCGCCGGCGACGGTCGGGCAGGAGCCGCAATCAATCTATTTCGTTCTGCATGGTCAATTCGGATTCATGCACAGGAGCGACAGCTTCTCCGGCAATCCGGGCGCCGTGGTCCGGACGCCTGTTGCAACCCTGCAGGTTCATAACGGCCGCGTCGCCGGTCCCGTATCTGGACTCCGGTCGCTGTTGCCGTTTCCCTGCTTATCGGCGCGCTCGTAGCCTGGGCGGCGGTCGCCCGGTTCGACGAGGTTGCGGTGGCGATGGGCGAGGTTGTGCCGCGCGGCAACGTCAAGGTAATCCAGCATCTGGAAGGTGGAATCATCGATTCCCTGAATGTGCGTGAAGGTGACCGCGTCCGGCAGGGCGATTTACTGGCGATCCTCGTTCTGGGCGCCAATCGTCTCAATACACAGGAAATAGAGGTCCGGGTTTCCAGTCTGGCTTTGCGTCGGGAACGGTTGCTGGCCGAAGCGTCGGGGGATGATTTTGCCAGTACGGCTGACGGCGGACCGGGCGCGCTTGCCGAGGCCGAGCGCCGGACGCTTGAGGCGCGCCGCACGGAACTCGGGAGTTCGCTTTCCGTAATCGCCAGCCAGATTGAGCAGACACACCAGTCGGTCCGCGAGCTCCAGGCGCGCGCAGCCTCGGTCGAGAAGGAGCTGGCGCTGTCGCGGCGAAAATTTGCGATGTCGGCGAACCTTTTGAAGGACGGGCTGACGTCGAAGCTGTCCCATATCGAGGCGGAAAGCGAGTTGCAGAAGCTTCGGGGCGAAAAGGAACGGCTTGCGGCCAGCCTGCCCAAAGCCATGGCGGCGCGTCAGGAGGCCGAACGGCGGGTGGGCGAGGCGAAGGAACGGTTCCGGCGTCGTGCCCTTGAAGAAGTTTCTCTGGTTGAGGCGGAAATCGGACGGCTGAAAGAGCTCCTCGCGGAAGCCAGCGCACAGGCTGCGCGCACCCGAATTCACAGCCCCATCGATGGCGTCGTCAAGGAGATGCGCTATCACACCATCGGCGGAGTCGTTCAGCCGGGTGCGCCGATCATGGAGATCGTGCCGTCCGGCGGCAGCCTTGTCGTTGAGGCGCGGCTGGACCCCGTCGATCGCGGCTATGTACGAGAGGGCCAGCCGGCCATCGTCAAGATATCGACATACGATTTCATTCGTTACGGCACGCTGGCCGGCAAGGTCGTACAGATCGCGCCTGGTTCCGACACAGGGCCGGGCGGGCGGCCGTTCTTCCGCGTTCTCGTGGAAACTGATCGCGCGTGGCTCGGCAAGGACGCCGCATCGCTGCCTATCCTGCCCGGCATGGAGGCGACGGTCGACATCCATACCGGCGCCAGGACCGTGCTGGATTACTTCCTGAGGCCTGTTCTGAAGCTCAAAGCCGAGGCGTTCCGGGAGAGATAGGCGTCTCTTTCGTCAGGCAGGGCGCAGCCGGAAATCGTATCCGAGGTCGAAAAACGGAGCGTCAAGACCGTGCTTTGCCGCTTCATCGGCGGAACTGTTTCGCGTGAAGGGTACAGCCAGGGAGTCCCGCACGCCGAATACGGCATCCTCGTCGATATATTTGTCGTCGTCGGGATAAAGCTCGGTAATCAGGTCCTGATAGCCGTCCGCGGTCACTTTGAAATGTATGTGCGCGGGACGCCAAGGGTGCCGGCCCATCGCGTCCAGCATGCCGCCGACCGGGCCGTCTTCGGGCACGGTATAGGGCATGGGCCGTATCGTGGTGAAGCTGTAGGAACCGTCTTCCGCGGTCAGCAGGCGGCCGCGAAGATTTATCTCGTTCTGTTCCGGGTCCTCGGTCGAATAGAGCCCATTGGCGGCGTTCTGCCACACATCCAGCATGGCGCCGGCTATGGGAGTCCCGTCGACAGACAGAACCTGTCCGTGGACAACGCCCGGCTCACCGTCATTGCCGGCGATCAGGTCGCCGCCATTGTCGATCATCGGCGCGCCGTCGATATAGAACGGCCCCAGCACGCTGACCTCCGTGGCGTCGTCGTTGCCACGGCTTGATATGAAATCGACCATTGAGGACAGACCGAGCGTGTCGGAGAGAAGAATGAACTCGTTGCGCTTCTCCGTTGTTCTCCACCCGGTCCGGCTCAGAAAATCGATGGCCGCCAGCCATTCCTCCTTGGTCAGTTCGACCTCGCGGGCGAACCCGAGCAGATGCCGCACAAGCGCTGTCATGATTTCCCGGAATCGGGGATCGGCGTTGTCGGCAATGGTGGCGATTACGGCGTCTGTCAGCGTATCTTCGGTTACTCTTGTCATTTGGGACTGATATTCCAGATTTCCTCGATCTCTGTACCCGACTGGCGGATGACCTTGGCGATCGGACAGTACTTGCCGAGTTCGGTTTTTACTTTTTCCAGCGCCGAGGCGTCCGCATCGCTCTTGCCGCTGATAGTAAGAACGATTTTGGGGAAGGGGACATCGATTTCTTCCTGCAGCATTACGCCGCGCCGGTCGAAATCGGCGGCGGCCTCGATCGTCAGATCCTCGAAATGGACGCCATGGGATTCGCCGACCCTCTGGCCAATCACGTTAGTGCAGCCGATCAGCGCGGCGATCAGGACCTCGGTCGGCGCCAGCCCCATGTTGGTGCCGCCGCGCGCCTCGGGCTCGTCGATGGTCATGTCGACGTCGCGCGTTTCGATATCGGTACGCGAATGTGAGGTCGCGTCGCCGGTGATCGTGTAGGTGACGACGGTCTTGGGTTTAACGGTGGCCATTAGAACGCTCCAATGATTTTCGAGTTGTCGCTATACAGCATCAAATTCCGTGAAAGCGTTCAGGTCAACTGTGTAACGAGGATTAGCGTATCTGCCGTGTCGCCGATTGCGAACGTCAGCGACTATGCCGATAATTCTCAGATGCAGTTCGCGGCAATTCGATATCTTTGTGCAGCTATCCTGTTTGTCGGTGTTTCCGGCACGACCGCGTTGGCGGCAGAGGATGGCATGGTGGGCATACCGGGCGGCCATTTTACGATGGGCAGCGATCACGGCCTGTCCGATGAAGGCCCTGCTCACACTGTAGAACTGCCTGCATTCCTGATCGACCGAGTGCCGGTCACAAACGCCCGGTTTGCCGAGTTCCTGAATGCACGCGGCTGGCGGGACGCTAACGGGAGGCGCTATTACGACATCGACGATGGCGACGCCCGGATCCATCGACACAATGGAAGATTCAACGCGGATACGAGATTCGGCGACCATGCGGTCAACGAATCCAGCTGGCTCGGCGCACTCGAATATTGCCGCTCGAAAGGAAAGCGCCTGCCGACCGAAGCGGAATGGGAGAGAGCGGCGCGCGGCGCTTTGGGAAGAGAATTCCCATGGGGAGACGAGACACCGTCTGCGCGCCATGCGCGCTTTGCCTTTGGATGGAATGAGACAGCGCCGGTCGGAACGTACCCTGTCGGCGCGACCCCGGAAGGCATTTTCGACCTTGCCGGCAACGTGCATGAATGGACGTCGTCGCTCTATCGACCGTATCCCTACCGACCGGACGACGGCAGGGAGGTCCCGGACCCCGATGTTCCCGGGGAACGCGTCACCCGCGGCGGAGGGCACGACAGTCCAGCCGAGGAGCTGCGGGCCGCCTGGCGCGGGGACGGCGTGTCCCGTAATCCGCGTGCCGGTCACCGAAATATTGGTTTTCGCTGCGCAAAGAACATTCCGGGAGCCTGAACCGATCAGCCGTTCCAGGGCGTGTGATAGTTCCGCTCGTTATGCTCGATGGTGTTGATGAACCCCAGTGCCGGAGGGCGCCCCGCCGAATCTGCTTCTTTCGCAATCATTTCCAGCAAATCGGAACGGGTGCAGAATTTTCGGTAACCTAGCGCTTCGTAATGCGCCTGTTCGGGCAATGACCGTCCGTACACGATGACGCCTCGGCTGCGAAAGGGCGGCGGAAGCGCCTGCGCCAGCGGGAAACCCTGCGCTGCGTTGTTGCCGAAGGCGATCATGTCGATGCCGTCGGTCAGTCGCCCGAGTTCCGCGCAGATCAGTTCGCTGGACACACGGTCCCAGTTCAGCTCTTCCCGGTCTGCTTCCGCTAGGGTCAGCGCGGTGGGATAGGAATCAATGATCCCGTACTGATCGTCTTTCGCCGTTAATCGGGCCCAGGGCAGGGGCGGCTCTGTGACAAAGGCGTCAACCGTCACTTCATTGTCGAATATAAGTACGCGGAAACTCGACGCGAATACGCGCGTCAGTTCATCTGCAATTGTCATGTCTTTCTACTCCCCGACCGGTTCTGGAGGCGATCTGTATACCCACATCATCAGCACCCCACATAGCGCCAGCAGGATCGCGCCCAGGATCAGGAAACTCTGCGCGGTGCCCCACAGATCGGCGAAAAGCCCCATGATCGGCGGGACCAGAAGGGCGGCGGCGCGGTTGATCGTCTGGCGCAACCCGACCATTGAGCCCTGTTCGGCGGCGGAAACCGCATGCGACTGGACCGAGAACATGATCGGCTGGGTCAGCCCCTGCAGGATGCCGCGCGCGAACTGCGCCGCGATCAGCAATGTGACGACAATGCCCATTGTTGGGGATACCCAGACGAAGACGGGTGTAACGACGATAGCGAGAATGGAGAGTGAGGTGCCGTGGACCAGCGTCCAGCGCGGATCGCCCAGTCGCATTGCACGGCCGCCCAGCAAGGAGCCCAGCCCTGTGGCGCCCTCGATCACGGCGAACAGGACGCCGATCATGAAGCCGGTAAGACCGATTTCCTCCATATAGACGACATAGACCGCGTTCTGGACTCCCGATGTGGAGTTGCGCAGGAACATGACCGCCATTGAGATGGCGACGATCGGCGCCGCCATCATGGCGAAGGATTTCACGTAATCCTCAAGCCTCGGCATGATCGATCGAACGGTAAATTCCCTTGCCGTTCCGGTTTCGGTGCCGCGCACTTCGTCCGTAACGGGCGCGAGGACGAGCGTGAGGAACAGGAATACCCCCCAGCCCAGGCAGAGGAGGTATCCGGGCCAGACGCCTCCGATGTCCCACAGGAGTCCGGCGACAAGCGGCGCGGCGCAGGTGCCGATGCGGCTCGCAAAGGAAAACCGGCCGATATATTCCGCATCGCCGTGCGTGATTTGTGCGATCAGCGTCTGCCCGCCGGCCCAGCCGAACGAGACAGCGCCGCCGACCAGCATCTGAAGCGTCAGCAGCCCCCAGAAATTTTCGGTCAGTGGGTAGACCGGCGCCAACAGCATGGCCACGAGCGTGCAGATTTTCATGACACGCAGCGTGCCAAACCGGTCCATCAGCGTGCCGACATGGATCGAGAAGAGCAGGGTCAGCACCGTCCTGAATCCGACCAGCGCGCCGACCTCTGTGGCCGACATGCCGAGGCTGATCGCGTAAAGAGGGATGAGGAACCCGAACACGTCGATATAGCCCATGCCGAAGAGACCGATCGCGTAGGCGGACCAGAGCGTTCTCTTGTCGGGTTTCGAGGAAGCGTCAGTCATCGGTCACCCCGCGATGGGCTCTACCCTGCGGCGGGCGAATATGCCGAGCAACACGCTGATGACCAGAAGGAGCGCGCCGATGATGTAAAAGCTCTGCTCCCGTCCGAACGTATCGGAGGCGAGCCCGATCAGCGGCGGGATCGCCACCCCGCCCAGACGGTTCATGGTCTGGCGCAGCCCGACCACCGATCCCTGCTGGCGTCTGCCCACAGTTTTGGCCTGAATCGAGAACAGGATGGGCTGCGAAACGCCCTGAATCAGACCGCGCGCAACCTGCGCTACAATCAGGATGATGAAGATGCCGGAGAGCGTTGGTGATATCGAGCCGAACAACGGAGTCGCCGTGATCAGGACGATCATGACTATCGTCGACCAGGTCAGGACCTCGCGGGCGTCAAAACGGCGCATGGCGCGTCCGGAGAACCAGGACCCTACGCCTGCCGCGATTTCGATCGCCGCGAACAGGATGCCGATCTTGGTGGCGGTGAAGCCGATCCCCTGCGAATAGGTCATGTAGACCGATGTCTGGATGCCGTAGGTCGAGTTTCGAACCAGCATGGCGACGGCGGTGAAAGCGACCGCCGGAATCGCCATCATGGCGAATGACATGGCGTAGTCGGACAGTCGCGGCAGAATATCGACCATCCGGAAGCGTTCGGCATTGCTGTCATCCGCCGGTTCGATCTCGGGTTCCGGTGCGAACCAGAGCACCACGAAACCGGAAACTGCCCACAGGAACCCGAAGCCGTAGGCCAGAAACGGTCCGCCGATATCGTAGAGGAAACCGGCGATGACGGGCGCCAGCGTGGTGCCGATCCGTGCGACGGATGAGAACCGCCCGATATATTCCGCGTCGCCTTCGGAGATCCGCGCGATCAAGGTCTGCCCGCCGGTCCAGCCCATCGAGATCGCGAAGCCGCTGATCGCCTGCAGGACCAGGAGCGCCCAGAAGGCGGTCAGCAAGGGAAACAGAGGGGCGCAGACGACAACCACGCCGGTAAAGAAAAGGGTCACGCGCCGGACCCCGAACCGGTCCATTAATGCGCCGCCATGGATCGACAGGAAAAGAGAAACGAACGACCGCGCGCCGACCAGCGCGCCGATCTCTGTATCCGTCATGCCGAGCGACTGCCCCGCATAGATCGGGATCAGGAATACGAACACGTCGATCATCGACATGCTGAAAATGCCGAACACATAGACCGCGCGCAGGTGCTTCGGGTCGGGAGAGGGGCGCGTTTCTGTTTCGACTTCTGTCATCGGCGGCTGCCGTAGGAGGGAGGCGGCATACTATGCCCATTCCCCCGGCCAAAAAAGAACCGGCGGCCCTGTGGGGCCGCCGGTCATTCTGGAGCCAGTGAGGAGGCTACTTGCAGTCAATATTGAGCGCGGTCTCTGCGCCCTTTACGCGGAAATCGCATTTCATGCCGACTTTCAGGCCGCCACGCTTGGCTTTTTTGCCGGCCACCGTGATCTGTGTCCCGCTGCCGGAGACGCGCAACCGCCCCTTGCCTGTTTCGCCCTTCCAGGACACCCGACGGCCACCTCCCTTAAGAGCGGTAATTTCGCCGGCATAGGTGAGGACGGGGACCACCGCCTTGGCGACTTCGGTGCCTTTCGATGTGCCGATCTTGTCGGCGAGGTCGAGGACATCCCGAGGCATGGAGTAGACACGGTCGATCAGTTTCTGAACTTCTTCGCCTGTCGCCGGATCAATCTCGATCCGGCGTTTCTTGGCGTCCGCCAGGAATTCCGGGTCCTTCATGGTTTTCCAGAATGCCGTGCGCAACGCCTCATATCGTTCCTTCGGTACATTCGGGCCGACTACGAACGGGCGGCCATAAACCTGGGCAGATAGATGGACGTACAGTGCGTCGCTCATCTTCTTGTCGGTCACCAGTTCGCTGATCAACGGCACGTTGGGAAGCTCAGGGTGCCGCTTCATCGCATACTGGAGGGTAAGGTTGACCTTCTTGTCCCGAATCCAGTCCGCAGCGGTCGCCTTGATCGACGACCACGACCAGCCGCATCTTCCATCTACCTCTTTTCGCTGCATCGCAAGGTTGATATCGGCCCCGCCCGGGTAGCCGGTGATCAGCTTGAACTTGCCTCCCAGCAGGTTGTTCACCAGGAGGGTATGGACATCGATCGTGCTGCCTATGGAAAGCCCACCCATCGTCGGCCGCTTGGCCAGTGCATCCTGGATCGAATGGATGCCCGCTTCGGACCAGAAAACGCACAGGCTGTATTCCTGATTGGCGCTGCCCAGCCACTTGAACTTTCCGCCGTCGAACTTGGCCTGCTTGTTTCCGAACAGAGGCTGGCTGATGACGTTGCGCCCCACCATGCCGAGGTTGGTGCCGTCCTGCGGGAATACGTTATAGAGCGCATTGAGCAACCGGATGCCGCCGGCGCCGGTGTAGTTCTTGGCGATGGCGCGGGGGTTGCCCGGAATATGCCGGGTGATGTGGCGCGCCACGATCCGCCCATAGGCATCGTAACCGCCGCCCGCAGAATAGCCGATATACATGGTGATCTGCTTGCCGCTAAAGAAGTTCTCGACATCCTTCATGTCGGCATGGGCCGTCCCGGCCGTAAACGGGGCGGCAATTGCGGCTGTTGCGACAGCCGACGCTAGCGTGAATACTTTCCTGTTCATCTTAACCCTCTCCTGTTTCTCTGAATTCCGGTCCTTTAAGGCCTTCTGGGAAATACCCTAGCGCCGGTGCGGAAGCCTGTCATCAGTGTCGTTTCCGCGTCGGTCCGGTGAAAACGAGTAGCGCAATGCCGACCAGGATAAACAGCGATCCGGTCGCGAGGATCAGGTTCACCGGGTTGGACTCCTTGCCGCCGGTCAGATTGCGGATCACGAGGAAGAGCTGGTCGCCTGCGACATCGGCGCCGAGGAAACACACCGCGGCAATCGGCGAGCGAATCCACCATTGTCTCGGGTCCGGCAGAACCAGAAGCAGCCCGGCGAGACCGATGGCGGTGCGCTGCGTGCGGCAGTAGATGCATTCATGCACCAGGCCGGAAAGATCCATCCACCAGGTCACAGCGCTCACAACGATGCAGAGAACGCCGATTGCCCGCAGATTGTTTCGCAGCAGGTCGAGTAACCGGTCCATTCAAGCCTCAGTACGGCCGGTCGCCCATCACGGCGATGCGGCGCAGCAGACGGCGTTCGCCTTCGGAATCGTAATCGTTTCGTGCATGCATCACGCAGCGATTGTCCCAGATCGCGAGATCGCCGACCCGCCATTTATGCATATGGACGAACCGGTCTTCCTCCAGCGTTTCGAACAGCTTCTCGAGAAGAGCGTCGCTCTCGTCCCTCTCCATGTCGACGATGTAATCGGTGCTCAGCCGGCTGACATGGATCGCCTTGCGGCCGGTTTCCGGGTGGGTGCGGACGACCGGATGAACGGCGCGCGGCGCGTTTTCCTCTCGCTCGGTGACGCGACGCAGCACGTTGGGGGAATCGTACAGATAGCAATTGAAACACCGGAGCCCATCAAGGCGGGCCTTCGTATCATCAGGCAGCGAGTCGTAGGCCGCCCTTGCGTTAGAAAACAGGGTTTCGCCGCCTTGCGACGGCACTTCCATGCCATACAACGACATGGCGAGGCAGGGCGTTTCGTACTGCACCTGATCCATGTGAAACACGATATCGCCATGCGGCAGGATCGCGTCGGGCCGCGTGTTGGAGACGTAATGAATGCCTGGCTGAGCCTTTTCGGCGAGATCCGGGTTCATGCGCTCGGGCTGCACCGGTCCGAAAAGCTCGCAAAGCCGGACATGGTCGTCGTCGGAAAGGTCCTGTCCCGGAAAAATCAGGAGCTGATGGTCGAGAAAGGCCTGCCTGATGTCCGCTTCGTCCGTTGGGTCGAGCGGCGTCGACAGATCGACCCCGGTGATTTCTGCGCCGAGTGCGTCGGAAACGGGTGTAACGGTAATTGTCATGGATTTCCTCAGGCTGCTTTCGATTGTGTTTTCCCGGGGCCGCTTCCGCCGCCGCGCAGCAGCCTGCCGGGTAACGGCCCGTCAGAGGACAGCACGTCGCCGGAAGAGTCGCGGAGCATCACACCGTTGACGATGACCGCTTCCATCCCGTGCGCATCGACCACCAGCCGTTGCTCGCCGCCCGGCAGGTCAGCGGCGCGGCGCAGCTTGCCGGCGCCCACCGTTTCCGGATCGAACACGACCACGTCCGCCGGCCCGCCTTCCACCAGCCGCCCGCGGCCCTCAAGCCCGAACACATCCGCCGGCAGTGAGGTCAGCTTGCGCACCGCCTCCTCAATCGGAATAGCTTTCTTGTCGCGAACCCAGTGGCCCAGCAGGTGGGTCGAGAAACAGGCGTCGCAAAGCTGGCTGGTATGCGCGCCCGCATCCGACAGGCCGAGCAGCGTATAGGGGTTGCGCAGCAGCTCGCGCACGCCGTCTTCCAGGTTATTGGCGAGCGGAATGCGAAAGCGCGCTGCGAAATCCGACTCGAGAGAGATATCCAGCGCCACGTCGACCGGAGTCATTCCGCGCTCGGCGGCGATATCGTCGAGGCGGCGTTCCTCCAGAGACGGATCGGTCGGGCAGTCGCTCACCACCGTATCGGCCCAGGCGCCACGCAATCGCACGACCGGCCCGGCGTCGGAGCCCTCTGGGCTCATTTCTTTTGCCAGGGCCGCGCGGAATTCCGGGTCGCGATAGATCGTCTTGCGCTGTTCCAGGTCCATTCCGCCGAACTGCTCGAACAGCTCCAGCCGTTCCATCGGGAAGGGTTCGCCGAAATCGAACTCCATGGTCAGCTCGCGGCACGACATTTGCGGATAGATCGGCTTGCCGCTTTCGATCAGCGCGCTGGTTCTGTCGGCATACTGGCGATGCAGCTCGGGATGCGTACGACGGGTCAGGAGAGACGACCAGTTGAAATTGTTGCCGGTCTTCGCCGCGAGCGTTTCGTAGTGATCGAACCTGATCTCGCCGCCGGCGGAGACCTGCATGACGCCGCGTCCCATCTCGCCCATCACGTCGGCCAGCGCTTCCTGCTCGGCATCGTCTGCGAGGCGGCTCGGTACCGGGCGGCCCTGATAGCCGATATGGTTGGGCGATTCCGACGTCGCCAGACCGATGGCGCCGGCCTCCAGGGCTTCGCGAAGCAGGGTTTTCATCCGGGCGACCTCATCGTCGGTAGCCGTGCGCGACATTGCGTCCTCGCCCATCACATAGACCCGCAACGGCGAATGGCCCAGATAGCAGGCGACGTTGACCGCGATACCGCGGTCCTCGATCGCGTCGAGATATTCCGGGAAACTCTCGAACGGCCAGTCCGCCAACCCTTCGGTCAGCGCCCTGAGGCTCATCCCCTCGACCTTTTCCAGCGTGCCGGCGATCAGATCGCGATGTTCGGGTTTCGTGGGTGCGATCCCGAACCCGCAATTGCCAAGCAGCACCGTTGTTACACCGTGCCAGGGCGATACGGTCAGCATCCGGTCCCAGATGATCTGGGCGTCGTAATGGGTATGGATATCGATGAAGCCCGGCGCGGCGACCTTGCCGTCTGCGTCAATTACGGTGGCGGCGGCGTCCGGCGCTTCGCCCAGCGCGTCGATCCTGCCGTCCTTTATCCCGATGCTGCCGCGATAGCCCGGCGAGCCGGTGCCATCGACGATGGTCGCATTGTCGATACGGATGTCGTAGCCCATGACGAGCCTCCCTGTTCCCGGTATCCCCTTAGCTTCTCCGGGTTTCGGCGCCGGATCAAGCCGGCCTCGGTAAATTCGAACCGGATCAATTCGAACCGGATCAATTCCGACTGGATCAGGCCGCCTGGGCTTTTGACTCGGCCATGATCGTCGCCGCGATCTTCTCTCCCACCATGATGGTTGTCAGGTTGGTGTTGGCGCAAGGCACACGCGGAAAGATCGAGGCATCGCAGACGCGAAGCCCGGTTACGCCATAGACGCGCCCGGCAGGGTCTGTCACCGCTTCCGGGTCGTCGGCCGCGCCCATGCGGCAGGAGCATGAGGCGTGCCAGTGGCCCAGCACCGTGTCGCGAATCCACTGCTCGATATTGGCGTCCGATTCCAGCAGTTCGGCGATTGACGGGCCGTCGGCGATCATGTTGTCGATCACCCAGCGCCGGATCGGCGGCACGGCGTCCATCACATGCGCGCCGAGCCAGGTCTGGAACCGGTTCCAGCTGCTGTAGACGCCGATCTTGCGGGCACGGTCGCCGTAGCTCACCGGGAACATCTCGTGCACCGAGTCTTTCACCGCCGGGTGGGCCGACAGTTTCGCCATGATGCGCACGCCCGCGATCATCCGGTCCATATCGCGCCTGTCGCCGCACATGTTGAAATCGATGTCCGGTTCGGCATGGGGGTCTGACGTCTCGATCCGCACATACCCTGTCGAATAGGAATGGTTTACCCAGAGCTGCATGATCGCCATGCGGTCGCCGATCGGATGCCAGGCGGCGCGGTTTGTCGGCACGATATACATGTCGCCCGACGGCATATCCTCCATGCCGGAGGAATAGCGCACGGCGGCGATCATGTGGGTCGGCAGGCCGGGCGTGAGCCGCGCGTCGCGTTTCAGCCACGCGCCGAAATTGACGCCCGGATGTTCCATCAGATTCTGCCCGACACCCGGCCGGTCGGCCACCACCTCAATGCCGAGGTCGCGAAGCAACGAACCCGGACCTACGCCGGAGCGCTGCAATAGCGGCGGGGTATGCAGGGCGCCGGTGCTGACGATGACTTCTCGCGCATGAATGTCGGAGACCTGTCCGCCGCGTTCGACCCGCGCGCCGATGCAGCGCTTCCCCTCGAACAGCAGCCGGTGAACATGGGTCCGGTCCTGAAGATCGAAATTGGGACGCGCGCGGACCTCGTGGGTCAAATAGACGGTGGAAACGCCCTGGCGCCTGCCGTCGATATTGTTCATCGGGATGGGGAAATACCCGTCGCGGAAATCGCCGTTCTGGTCGCGCAGATCCTCCCAGCCCTGGTCGTCGGCGGCCCTGATGGCGGCGGTGGTGAAGCCCGGCCACTGATCCGGAAACAGGCGACGCAGCCCCACCGGCCCGTCCTTGCCGTGCAGCGGCCCGTCGAAATCGCGGTCGTTCTCGAGCTTCTTGTAATAGGGCAGGACGTCGTCCCATCCCCATCCCGCCGCGCCGCGCGCTTCCCAGTCGGCGAAATCGCTCGGCAGGCCGCGATTGGCGCACATGCCGTTGACCGATGATCCTCCGCCGATGATCTTGCCCTGGTTGTAGCGGCGTTTCGGCCTGTTATCGGGCGCGTTGCCGGGCTTCGGCAAATAGATCGCCGTCATGCCCTTCCAGGTGATTTTGTCGCCACCCTTGCCGTTGGCGACGAAATTCTCCTGGATTTCCTCGGGTTCGTCGCCGGGCGGAAAATCCTCGCCTGCCTCCAGCAGCAGCACCCGGTTGGACGCACGCTCGCTAAGCCGGCTTGCCAGCACCCCGCCGGCCGATCCACCGCCGATAATCAGATAGTCGATTTCAGGTGTGCCGTTCTCCGCCACGATGTCCTCCCACATTGTTATGGAAGGCAATGATACGCGTCGGCTACGGCGATGTCACAGGGTGTCAGGCGCCGCCGCCTGCGCCGCCGCCTCCCATGCCGTCAGACTGCAATGCCAGATAGGCGATGCCGTACTTGTCGATCCGCTCCAGCTCCGTGTCGAACTGGTCGTAATGCGTTTCCTCGTCGGTCACGAGATCCTCGAACAGCTTCTTGGTGTTCGAATCGGAGTGCTCGCCGCATTGCTTGGCGAAATCGTTATACATTTTGATGGCGTCGGTTTCCGCCTTGACCGCGGCCTTCAGCATGTCCACCGGTTCCTGGATCTGTTCGGTGGGGAAGGCGGCTGTCATGTCGAGATCGCCCTTCAGGAAAAGGATGCGTTCGGCGATTCGCTCCATATGCATCATCTCGCCGATGGCCGTCTGCTTGAACATGGCGGCCAGTTTTGTCAGCCCCTGATCGTCGAGATGAAAATGGAAGTACATGTACTGGTGAATGGCGGCGAGTTCGTCCTGCGCCGCGCGCTGCAGCAGTTTGATGCTTTCCTCGTACATGGTCACCGTCTCCCTAGATCGAAAGGTTTGCGCATCATAGCGATCCAGGGTCGCTGTGCGAGCGCGAATTTCAGCCCCTGTAGCCGTATTCGCGTTTCGCCGCTTCGAGCGTGACATATCCTTCGGCGATATCGTTTTCCAGCGCCGCGCGGTCGCGCTTTGCCGGGTCGCCGTAGCCGCCGCCGCCCGCGCCGTTGAGGCGGAACACCGTGCCCTCGTCCAATTCCAGCCGGCAGGACGACGGCATGGTCTGTGCGTCCGGCGAGTCCGGATTGACGATCAGCCGGCTCGGCCCGCCCGGTCTGCCTCCGTTAAGCCCCGCCGGGGGTTCTATCGCGCGGTCGGAGCGGTAGACGATCTCCGCCGGTTCCAGCATTTCGTATTCGCGGATGAAGTTGAGGCCGCCGCGAAATTCGCCGGCGCCGCCGGAATCCGGGTTCAGTTCGAACCGGCGGACGCGGCACGGGAACTCGGCCTCGATGATCTCCACCGGGGCGGCGAACAGGTTGGCGAGATGGGTTGTCGCCCCCGATGCACCGTCAGTGCCTTCGCCTGCGCCGTAGGCCGAACCGAAGATTTCGTACTGGTTGCCGCGCTTGGGCCGCGTGTCGCCGCGCCACGCGACGATGATCGATCCGCCGGAACCGCCGGAATGGGCGATGGAGCGGCCGGGCAGCAGCGGGTCCATTGCTTCCAGGATCACGTCGCACAGCTTCTGACAACACTTCATGTAGGATGAGCAGGGGCGCGGCGCTTCCGCGCTGACCACGCTCTTCGGCGCGAAGGTGAAGGAAACGAGATCGCGAATGCCGTCGCTATAGCGCAAATTCGGATCGATCAGCCCGATCAGGCAGTAATAGACGCAGGCTTCGACCATCGCGATGCGCAGATTGACCGGGCCGCGGGTCTGCGGATCGCAGCCGGTGAAATCGAAATGCAGCTTTCCGTTCTCGATTTCGATCCGCACATGCAGCCGGACTTTCGTGTCCACGTCGACGCCGTCATGGTCGAGGAACCCTTCCGCTTCCGCGACGCCGTCCGGAATTTTGGTCAGAGCCTCGCGAAACTCGACGCCAGAGGCGGCGATCATCGCTTCCATCGATTCCAGTACGGTATCGGTTCCGAACCGGTCGCACATCTCCTGCACGTGCTTGCGTCCAATCCGCGTCACGCCGATCTGCCCGGAGATGTCGCCAAGCACGACATAGGGCGCGCGCGTATTGGCGGCGATCAGCCGCATCATGTCCTCGACCGGCTTGCCAGCGCGGTGGATGCGTACCGGCGGCAGCATCATTCCTTCATGATAGAGCTCGGTGGCGGAGCCGAACGTGCTGCCCGGCACCGTGCCGCCGACATCTGCCTTGTGCGCGATTGTCCCGGCGAAGGCGACGAGTGTGCCGTCATGAAAGATCGGGGAAACAAATCCCATGTCGGAGGCATGCGGCATGTTGCCGTCATAGGGGTGGTTGGTGACGAACACGTCGCCGTCGGCCAGCCCGTCTTCGCCGTAATCCGCGAGGATGCGCTGGACCAGGTGGTAATAGACGGGCGCGTGGAAGAACATCCAGGGCGCGACCAGTAACCGTCCCTGCGGGTCAACGATCACGCATGAGAAATCGCGCGACTCCCGGACAATGGTCGAATAGCCCGAACGGTAGAAATGGTAGTCCATCTCTTCCATCAGGCTGGCGATGCGATTGCGCAACAGCTCCACGGTAATCGGGTCGACGGCCATGGTCCTAACTCTCCCGCTCGGCGACGATGTTGCCGTAATGGTCCAGACGGGCCGTCCAGCCCGGCGGCAGGACGGTCGTGGAATCGAACTGCTCGATGACCGCCGGTCCTTCGATGGCGGCTGCGGTCAGCGCATCGCGGTCGTAAACCGGCGCTTCGAAACGCGACCGACCGTCGAACGTGACCGACCGCGTTCCCTTCGACGCAGCAGCCTCATCCGACAGCCCGTCCAACGCTGGCAAATCCTGCTTCGGAACGGGTGCGCGGACGCGGACGCGATAGGACACGACCTCGATCGCCTGATCGGGCGCCGAATGGCCATGCAGCGTCTGGTGCAGCTCGTGGAATCGGGCGGCGATCTCGGTGAGGGAAGCCGCCGTTACCGGATTCACGTCGATTCCGTCGAGCGGCGTGCGGATTTCGTAGCCTTGCCCGGCATAGCGCAGATCCAGCTCCCGGATGAAGTGTCGTTCGCGCCCGCCGAGCCCTTCCCCTGCAAGGTCCTCGTCGGCCTGCGATTCAAGCGCGGCGAACTGCGTCTCGGCGTGGTCCGGCGGCAGATCGCCGAGATCGCGCACTTCGGAGCGCACGTAATCGTGCACGATGTCGGAACAGAGCAGCCCCAGCGCCGAAAAAGCCCCGGGGTTGGGCGGCACCAGTACGCGGCGAATGCCGAGCTCGTCCGCCACCATCGCGGCATGCACCGGGCCCGCCCCGCCGAACGGCACCAGCGTGAACTCGGACAGATCGATCACTTTCTTGGCCGCGCCGACGCGGATTTCGTCGGCCATACGCGCATTGATCAGCCGCACGATCCCGGCGGCGGCTTCGTCGGTTGAAATACCCATCGGCGTAGCGATGGTCTCACCGATCACGGAGGCGGCCTTGCCGCCGTCCATCGGCGTTTCGCCGCCAAGGATAAAATCCGGATTAAGGAAACCACAGATCAGGTCGGCATCGGTCACCGTCGGGCGGTCGCCGCCCTTGCCGTAACAGACCGGACCCGGATCGGCGCCTGCGCTGTCAGGGCCGACCGACATCAGCCTGGCAGCGCCCATGCGCGCGATGGTGCCGCCGCCTGCGGAAATGGTCGCGATGTCGAAGGCGGGCACGTCGAGCCGGCGCTCGGCGATGGCGCCTTCCGTCACTTCCAGCGGCGTTGCATCCTGGATGAAGGCGATATCGCAGCTCGTCCCGCCCATATCCATGGTGACGATATTGGCGACGCCCTGTTTCCCGCCGAGCACGTAGCCGGTCGCCTGCACGCCTGCGGCAGGCCCCGACAGCAGCGTATGCACCGTCTGGCCGCGACCCGCCGTCGCGCCGAGCGGCATGACACCGCCGTTGGACTGCATCAGGAAGCGTCGCGGCGTCGCGACTTCGATCGTATCCAGCCCCTTGTCCAGATCGGTCGCGTAACGCGCCAGCACCGGCTCCAGATAGGCGTTGAGCAGCGTGGTCGAGAGGCGCGGCCATTCGCGGATGCGCGGCAGCACATCGGACGACAGCGATACGAAGGCGCCCGGCACTTCCTCGCGAATGATCTCCGCCGTGCGCTTCTCGTGCGCCGGGTTCATGAAGGAAAAGATGTAGCAGACAGCGAAAGATTCCACGCCCGCCATGGAAAGATCGCGCGCCGCATGGCGCACATCCTCTTCTAGCAGCGGTGCGATCTCGGTTCCCTGATAATCGACACGGCCTGCGATCTCTCGCGTGAGCCGTTGCGGCACGAGCGCCGTGGGCCGCGCGAATTTCAGCTCGAACTGGTTGGATTCGCGCGCCTGTGTCTGGACCTCCTGCACCGCGCGGAATCCGTCGGTGATCAGCAGCCCTATCCTGGCACCCTTCATCTCCAGCAGGGCGTTGGTGGTGACGGTGGTGCCGTGGCTGAAGAAATCGATATCGCCCGGCGCAACGCCGCGCGCGATCAGCCGCCTGACGCCTTCAAGCACCGCCAGAGACGGATTCGAGGGCGTCGAGTGGACCTTTTCGATCAGTATGTCGCCAGTGTCGGCGTCGGCCAGCACCAGATCGGTGTGGGTGCCGCCGACATCGACGCCGAGACGGTTGGTCGTCATGCTGGTACTTTCTGGGTCCCTATTTCAACAGCTCCTGGCTGATCCAGCGGCCCACCGAGGTCAGGTCCTCGTCGCAGTCCCATCTTCCCTGAAGCTGCAGGCCGAGCGGCATGTCCTCGGCGGTGAGGACCGGCAGAGAGATCGCCGGCATGCCGATGATCGAGGACGACTCGTTGAACACGGCGCTGCCCTGGTCGATGCCGATCGGGCCGGGGCCGGGCGAAGCCAGCGTGACGAATCCGTCGGACCGAGTGCACAGCTCGTCATGCATGCGCCGCCAGTATTCGCGGCGCACCAGGGCGGCGCGGTATTCCTCCTGCCGCAGGCCGGCGCCTTCCTGTACGCCGGCCTTGAGACGCGGCGGAATCTTGTCGGCGTCGTAATCGAGATACTGGTACATCGGCCAGCGCATCTCGAACCGGTAAAGCTGCCGCCACAGCTCGGGCGACTGGCTGGTTTCCTGCTCATAGGCCTCGATCGCCGGGTCGTCGCGCCGCGTATAGATCTCGACGCCCTGCGCTTCGAGCGCGCGCAGCGCCGCGTCGTAGGCCTCGCGGCTTTCGTCGTCGGTCGAGGCCCAGCCGGCCCCTTCAAGCCGGATCAGACGCTCCGGCTTGCGCGCGGGCGGCGGTGTGCGGCTGCCATACATGCCGGGATGTCCCGGATCGCCGCCGGCATGTTCCGAGATATAGCGCGCCACGATCCACATATCCTCGATCGAGCCGGCGATGACGCCGAGATGGTCCATCGACTGCGCCGCCGAGAAGCCGCCCTGGCGGTTGAGCGCGCCGAATGTCGCCTTGAGCCCGTAGACGCCGCAGAAGCTGGCCGGCCGGATGGTCGAGCCGCGCGCATGGGTGCCGAGCGCGCCCGGGATCATCGCCGCGCCGACCGCCGCGCAGGAACCGGAAGAGGAGCCGCCCGGTGTGCGCCTTGTGTCGAACGGGTTGCGGGATTTCGAGGGATCGCCGCCGCCGAGCGTCACCGTCACCGTTTTACCGAGGATGATCGCGCCGCCCTTGCGCAGGAAATAGACCGAGGCCGCGTCGCGGATCGGCTGGTTGCCCTCGAACAGTTCGCAATTGTACTCGGTGGGCATATCGACCGTTTCGATCAGGTCCTTGATGCCGAGCGGCATGCCGTCGACGATGGAGAGCGGCTTGCCGTTCTTGTAGCGGGCGGTGGATTCGTCGGCGACCTTCCGTGCCGGATCGGCGTTCAGATAGGCCCAGGCCTTCACCTGCTCGTCGCACTCCGAGATTTTTTCGAGGCAGCGTTCGAGGTAGTTTCGCGGCGTATCCTCGCCGAAGAGAAATTTTGCGCGCTGATCGTGGAAGGTCAGCAGGTCATAGGATTTCGGGTCGTAGGCGCCAATGCCGGGTGCCGGTTCGGTCATTTTTTTCTCCCTCTGGGTCGTTGGTTGCTCCAGCCCGCTCCTCCAACTGGCCATCCATGAGGATCATCATGCAAGAGATCCCTGGGGTGGCCGGGTGGGGGCGTGGGCCGGTGCCGTTTTTTTGAACGAAGTTTCGTTCTAAGATTTCAGCAATCTACAGAATAAATTTTGGGAGGAAAACCGATGGCAACTTTACTTGACGGGCGCGTCGCGCTGATCACGGGTTCCGGGGGCGGAATGGGGCGCAGCCACGCGGTCCTCATGGCCGAACGCGGCGCAGATATTATCGTGCACGATATCAAGGAAGACGGCGCGAACGAGACTGCCGAAATGGTGCGGAAGGCGGGAAGGACGGCTCATGTCATGATCGCGGATTCCCGCGACCTGCCCGATTTCAAGGCGAAAATCGCCGAGGCGGAGAAGGCCTGTGGCCATATCGACATTCTCGTCAACAATGCCGGCGTGAGCGGCAACAAGCTCCCCATTGAGGACGTGGATGAGGCCGCCTACGACGCGATGTTCGATATCGGCGTCAAGGGCGCGTTCTTTGCGACCCAGGCAGTGGTGCCCGGTATGAAATCGCGCCAGTGGGGGCGGATCGTCATGATCTCGTCGATCTACGCGATGGGCGGCAGTTCCTTCGCGTCACACTACGCGGCGGCGAAGGGCGCCATGTCGGGCTACACCAAGGCCTGGGCGCGCGAGCTTGCAGCATGGAAAATCACCGTCAACGCCGTCGCGCCGGGATTCGTCCTGACCGGCATGACGCAGGCCTCGAACACACCCGAAATGATCGAGGCGCGCGGCAAGGGGATGCCGCTCGGCCGGCTGACCGAGCCGCAGGACATTTCCTACGCCGTTGCCTGGCTCGCCTCGGACGAGGCGGAGGTGGTGACGGGACAGGTCATCAGCCCGAATTCGGGTGAAACGATTGTCGGGTATTGAGGGAGTACGAAACATGCGCGCAGTAGGGCTGAAAGATTTCGGCGGGCCGGAGGTTCTCGAAATTCTCGATGTGCCGGAGGTCCATGCCGGGCCGGGCCAGGTCCGGATCAGCGTGCAGGCGGCGGCGGTCAACCCGACCGACCTGATGGCGCGCAACGGGGCGCGGGCGGAACAGCTTCGGGCCGAGACCCCGCCGCCCTGGGTGCCGGGGATGGATGTCGCGGGCATCGTCGACGAGGTCGGGGACGGCGTGACGTCTCTGGCCGTCGGCGACATGGTGATGGGCATGGTGGTCACCAAAGGCAGCCATGGCGGCTACCGCGAGCAGATCGTACTGGGCGAGCGCTCGGTGACGAAGGTGCCTGCAGGCGCATCGCCTGCCGAGGCCTGCACCCTGCCGATGAACGGTATGACGGCGACGCGGATTCTCGATTTGCTCGATCTCTCGCCCGGTCAGGTGCTGGCGGTGACCGGCGCGGCGGGCGCGCTCGGCGGCTATCTGATCGCGATCGCCAAGGCTGACGGGCTGACGGTGATCGCCGACGCATCCGAAGCCGACGAAGCGCTGATTGCCTCGTTCGGCGCGGATATCGTGGTGCGGCGCGGCGACGATGTGGCGGATCGCATCCGAGAGAATTTTCCCGACGGGGTCGACGGTCTGGCCGACGGGGCGGTGATGCGGGAGCTGGCCGTGCCGGCGGTGCGCGATGGCGGGTCGTTCGCCTCGGTGCGCGGCTGGCAGGGCAATGGCGAGCGCGGCATCGCCTTCCATACCGTTTCGGTCCGCGCCTATGACGGCGAGTTCGAAAAGCTGGATCGGCTGCGCCGGCTGGCGGACGAGGGGCGCATCACGCTCCGCGTCGCCGACCGGTTCCAGCCGGAGAATGCGGCGGACGCCCATCGCCGGCTGGAAGCAGGCGGCGTGCGCGGGCGGCTGGTGATCGAGTTCTGAATGAAGGAACTGCCGCCCGGCGTTACGGCCTACAAGCGGACGGAGAGTTTTACGGAAGACACCGTCCCCAAGGGTCTTTTGGCCGATCACAGGACCGCCGAGGGAGTCTGGGGCCTGATCCAGGTCGAGGAGGGGCGGCTCGACTACATTATCGGCGACGACGACGCGGTTGTGCTTACGCAAGGGCGAAACGGTGTGGTCGAACCGCAGGTAACCCACCGGGTCCGACCGGTCGGAAAAGTCCGCTTCTTCGTTGAGTTCTACCGCTAGACCCGCCTATTTCGTGATGATTTCCGGGCCCATCAGGGCTGTCGGAATCGCCGTGGAAATCCACGGCACGTATGTCACAAGGATCAGGAAGATGAACATGATGCCGACCCAGGGCAGGGCGGCCTTCACAACGGCCATCACCGACATGGCCGCAACGCCCGCCGTAACGAACAGGTTCAGCCCGACGGGCGGGGTAATCATGCCGATCTCCATGTTCACGACCATAATGATCCCAAGGTGTATGGGGTCGATTCCGAGCTGAATCGCGATCGGGAACACCAGCGGCGCGACGATAATCAGGAGCCCCGACGGCTCCATGAACTGTCCGCCGATCAGCAGCAGGATATTTACCGCGATCAGGAAGGCGATCGGACCCAGACCCGCTGACAGGATCATCTGGGCGATCTCCTGCGGAATACGTTCTTCCGTCAGCACATGTTTGAGGATCAGTGCATTGGCGATGATGAACATCAGGGTGACGGTCAGCTTTCCGGCCTCGAACAGGGTTTTTTTCGTGTCGGGGTGCCAGAAGGTCGATATCGCGCGCGTGACGATCGCGAGGCCGCCTTTGCCCGGCGTGGCGAACGGCCCCATGTCGCAATAGACGAAATTGGCGATGAAAAACGCGTAGACTGCGGCGACGGCGGCCGCCTCGGTCGGCGTGAAGATGCCGCCGTAAATACCGCCGAGAATTATGACGATCAGAAGGAGGCCCCATGCGGCGTCGCGCGCAGCGCCCCAGAATTCGCCCCAGCCCGCCCAGGGCTGGGACGGCAGGCCGCGAAAGCGCGCGGCGATGTAGATGCCGATCATCAGCATCAAACCGGCGATCAGGCCCGGCAGAATTCCGGCGAGGAACATTCGGCCCACCGATACGTCCGTCGCGGCGGCGTAAACCACCATGACGATCGAAGGCGGGATAAGAATGCCCAGCGTGCCCGCATTGCATATGACGCCGGCCGCAAATTCCTTCGAATAACCGACGTCCCGCATGCCGGCGATCACGATCGAACCGATCGCGATGACTGTCGCCGGGGAAGACCCCGACAGGGCGGCAAACATCATGCAGGCGAAGACGGATGCGATGGCGAGACCGCCCTTGAAATGACCGACAGTCGCGATGGCGAAGCGGATGATCCGCCGGGCGACTCCGCCGGTCGACATGAAGGACGATGCAAGAATGAAGAACGGGATCGCGAGAAGCGTATAGTGCCCGTCAAATGCGGAGAAAAGTGTCTGGGCAATGGAGGCAAGGGATGCGTCCGAAAACGTCATCAGGAATATGACGCTGGAAAGCCCGAGCGAAACGGCGACCGGAACGCCCAGCGCCATCAGGCCAATAACCATTCCGAACAGAAAAACGACAGACATCGTCTAGCGCCCCGCGTCCCGGGCGTCCGCTGTCTGCGCGGTCTCTTCAAGAAGCTCTTCGGCTTCGTGCGATGCGATGACGGAGTCCTGTGTCCCCTGGAAGATACGCCATCCCGCCTGACAGAAACGCCAGGTCAGGAGGGTGAGGCTGAGCGGCAGCACAAAATACGGGATGAAGCGTGGAATTTTTTCATACTTCTCTCCCTCATTGAGCCATGTTGCCAGGAATTGCAGGAAATCCGGCATCGGGATGTCGTCGACCTCGAAGAATGCCTGCGTCGTTGCGAACGGGTACCAGTAATCCCACGCGCCCTTGAGCAGCAGAACGGAGAACAGGAGGCAGGCGCCGACGGCAAACAGCCCGGCCGCCTTTCTGGCCTGCAGCGAGAGGTTCGCGATGACCATGTCGACACCCAGATGAAGGGACTTCTTGACGCAGTAGGACGCGCCGAGAAGGACCATCCAGGCGAACAGGTAGACGGTTGTCTCAAGCGCCCATAGCAGATTGTCGTTGAACACATACCGGGCGACGACATTGGCGAACGTGACGAGCGTCATCAGACCCATCAGGACGGCCATCAGGGTTTCCTCAATCTGATCGGTGCGCCGTCCGAGGGCGCTCTGCCCAGCGATCTGCATATCGCCTTTACGTCCCGTCACAAAAAAAGAGCGGTCGACTTTCGCCGACCGCTCAACCTTAATCGACAGGCTGTCAATTGGACAACCTGAATGGAAACAGCTGTCAGCTGCCGCCGTTGGCCTGCTGCGCCGCAGCGATCATGTCCTTGCCGACATCTTTCTCGAACTTGTCCCATACGGGCTTCAGCGCCTTAACCCATTCAGCCCGCTGAGCCGACGTCAGGGTCCGGATCTTGCCGCCAGCTTCGAGGATCTTCTTCCGGTTCGCCTGGTTGACGGCATAGGACTCCTTGTTACGGGCGACTGTGACTTCCGTCAGGATCGTGGAAAACTGGCTGCGCACGTCCTTGGGCAGGCCCTTCCACCATTTGTCGGAGGTCACCACGAGGTAGTCGATGACACCGTGATTGGTTTCCGTCACGCCATCCTGAACCTCGAAGAATTTCTTCCCGTAGATGTTCGACCAAGTGTTCTCCTGACCATCGACGACCTTGGTCTGGAGCGCGCCATAGACTTCCTTGAACGCCATTTTCTGGGGATTGGAGCCCAACGCCTTGAACTGGGCGACCAGAACGTCCGACGGCTGGACCCTGAATTTCAGACCGTTGGCATCCTGCGGCTTGATCAGCGGACGGTTCGCAGACATCTGTTTCATGCCGTTATGCCAGAAGGCAAGACCCTGAAGCCCGCGGCGGCGCATCGAATCCTTGAGCGCCTGACCGGCCGCGGAGTTCTGGAAGCGGTCGACGGCGTCGATGTCCTGGAACATGAACGGCAGATCGAACAACCGGAATTTCTTGGTGAATTTCTCGAACTTCGACAGGGACGGCGCGGCAAGCTGCACATCGCCCTGAAGCATGGCTTCCAGCACCTTATTGTCATCGTAGAGGCTGGAGTTGGGATATACAGTCATGCAGGCCTTGCCGTTCATCTCGGCATTAACCCGTTTCGCCAACAGCGTCGCAGCAATACCTTTTGGATGCTTGTCGGTGTTGGTGACATGGCTGAACTTGATGTGCATTTCGCCTGGATCGCATTTGGCGAAGGCCGGCGCTGTCATGGCCGCCATCGCGACGCCGACCACGGCGCCAACGAAAATTTTCTGCATGGCAATTTCCTCTGAGCTGATAATTGCAAACTGGCCGTTCGACTGTGGCCTGATGATGTCGCCCCGCTCCAGCTTCGCAAACGGGACCCGATCAGGACGATAATTTAATCGATCTGTAACATTTCTCCAACGAAAGCTTGATTCCGTCACTCGCCTTCGCAAACCGCCGAAAGCCGAATATTGGTCAGGCGTTCTTCCATCACGCCCTTGCCGGAATTGGCCTGGCGCACCGGGTAATCGTCGCCCCGCACCATTTTCATCCCTTCGCCCGGCGGCAGCAGAGTCGTGCCGTCGGCGGTGCGACCTCCCGCTTTCTTGCGTAGCTCCGCTTCGTCGACCCAGTGGGCGATGCGGAAGCCGCTGGCCTCAAGGCCCGATTCCAGCTCGTTCGGCGTGATCAGGAAGCTGTAGGACGGGTCGCGCGCCCAGGGCAGGGGATAGTAGGGCTCGCCGCCCGGACCCTGGCCCAGCTCGCTCAGGGCGAGCTGTCCGCCCCGTTTCAGAACGCGGGCGACTTCGGCATAGAACCCGGTCCGGTCCTCAATATTCATGGTCACGTTGAGGCTCATGGCGACGTCGAAACTGTCATCGTCGAATGGCAGGTCGAGTGCATTGGCGCATTCGAACGACACGCTGTCCTGCATCCCGCAGCGTTCCGTGAGCATCGTTGCGACGTCGGTGTATTCCTGTGCGAGGTCGATGCCGACGACTTCGCAGCCGAAGGTCGCAGCGACAAATCGCGCCGGCCCGCCTATGCCGCAGCCGATATCCAGCACCCGCATGCCGGGGCGGAATTCGACCAGCCCGCAGTGCGCTTTCGTGTTGGCCAGCCCGCCGCCGTGTATGTGGTCGATCTCGGCGAGGATATCCTGCGTGAGATTTTCGGTGTCGACGCCGAAAGAGGCGAGCCGCGTCATGATCCGCTGTTCGAGGCCCTGTTCGCCGTAATCCGCGATGATCGCGCTGTTTGTATCTGACATGGAAATTCTTCCTCGCTTTTTACTCGCTTCTTATGGGATGTCCGGAATCAGGACACTGCCTTCCATCAGGCGCCGCTGGGTACGGAACACGGTGACCGAATTCGCGTGCCACTCGCCGTCGTTGCGCCGGACGACATCGGCCTCGACCGGGGTTATGCCCGACGGGTGGGCGATGCGGAGCGGCGAATGCGGCGTCGCATGGTCGAACGGGATGGTGGCCTCGACGCGCGCGCCTGCCGCAATGCACATACCGTTGGTGCCTGGAACGGCGCGATGGACGCGCTCCATCGAGACGATGCGCACCGACAGATCCATCTCGTCGGGGCCGTAGTCAGTGCCGTCGAGCGCCGTGAACGCCTGCGGCGGGCCGACGATACCGACCTTGGGCGCCGCCAGTGCCGCGTCTTCCGGACGGTTGGCGAGCCCCATCAGCACCGCTCCCTTGCGGCGAATTTCCTCCATTCGCGCCATGAAGACGGGGTCGTCATCGAGTGCTTCCGGCCTGTCGGTGAATTCCCTGCCGAGCGCTGCCGCATCGGCGAATATAACCGGGTTGGTGGCGTCGACCAGCGAGACCTCGATCCGGCCCAGCCCGTCTATCGCGATTGTGTCGCGTGCATTGCCGGTCGGTAGCAGTGCGCCGGTCATCGACCCGCCCGGATCGCGGTAGTCTAGCGTGATCAGCGCGCCCGAACCCGAGACGCCCGGCATGACGTAATCGCCATCTTCCAGCGTTATGCCGTCTTTCACCGTAAAGCGCGCGTCATAGAACTTGTCGGTGTTGGTTATGTGAACGCGCACCGTCGCCTCGCCGTCCGGCAACTCGATCAGCCCTTCGTCGAGCGCGAACGGGCCGACCGAGGCCGACAGGTTGCCGCAGGTGCCGGCGTAATCGACGATCGGCCGGTCGACCGCGACCTGAGCGAAGGTGTAGTCGATATCGGCGTCGGGGCGGTCGGACTTCTCGATGATCACGGCCTTCGACAGCGATGAAAGCCCGCCGCCCAGCCCGTTGAGCTGGCGCTGATAGGGGTCGGGGCTCCCCAGCGCGTGCAGGATCACGCGGTCGCGATCGGCCGCGTCGTTCGGCAGGTCGCGCTTATGGAAGAAGACCCCCTTGCTGGTGCCGCCGCGGATAAAAACCGCGGGGATTTTTAGACGCGCCAAGTTGAAAGCCTCAGCTGAGCGGCCAGGGCAGGGCGAACCAGTACTGCAGCAGCCCGCCCGGGAAATCCAGCACCATGACCCAGGAAAGACCGGTGATGAAGCCGACGCCGCAGACCGTCATCGTCAGAATACGGGCCCAGGACGCATCGGATTCCTTCTTCAGGAACAGGATGAAGAAACCCGTGATCGCCAGCCAGAACCCGATCAGCATGACTGCGCCGATAAAGCAGCCCAGCCACATCAGGTAATAGCCGAGATTGGGGACGCCTTCGCGGCCTGCGTGGTCGCCCTCGACTTCGTAATCGTAGTTGGCGGTGTGATCGGTCCTGTTCTTCGCCGTCACGTAAAGCAGGTACAGCGCGATGGGCAGCATGACGATGCAGATGCCCACGGGATAGACCGCGCCGAGGAACGAATGCTGCAGCCCGTCGATCAGGCCCCATACGAACAGAAGAACGACGAGCCCGCAGAACATCGCCTGCGGCCGCATGTCGGTGGCCTTGGTCGGTCCGCTGCCTTCGGATGTTCCTGTCTCTTCCTTGGGGGCGTTGCGGGCGCCGAACCAGATCGACAGCAGGGTCAGGACGAAGATCGTGATCACGCCCGGCCGGGTCAGGAAGTTCCAGTCGTAGAACTGAACTGCCTGATAGAGATATGTCTCGGAATTGCCCGCCAGCACGAAGCCGATCAGGAAGGCCGGGCGCGGCCAGCCGAAGCGCTTGAACAGGATGCCGACCAGCCCGACCGCGAACAGCACGATCAAATCGCCCAGGTCGCGGGTCGCCTGAAAGGCTGCGAAGCAGATCACCATGACCATGAAGGGGGCCAGATAGACGTAGCGGATGGTGGTGATCAGGGCGACCTGCCGGGATATCAGCAGGCAGCACCCCGCCCCGATGATGTTGGCGAGCGCCAGCGACCAGATGATCACGTAGGTCAGGTTGAGCTTGCCGTCGACCATGCTGGGGCCGGGCTCCAGCCCGATCAGTTCCATCCCGCCGAGAAACACGGCCATCGATCCGGAACCGGGAATCGCAAACAGCAGGGTCGGGATCAGCCCGCCGCCTTCCTTGGCGTTGTTGGCGGATTCGGGCGCCAGCACGCCGCGTATATCTCCCTTGCCGAATTGCGACGCATCCCTGGCGGTCTGCTTGACATGCCCGTATGCGATCCAGTCCACCACCGAACCGCCGAGGCCGGGCAGCGCCCCGATAATGCAGCCGATCCCGGCGCAGCGCGTGCACAGCCATTTATAGGCCCACATGTCCTTGATGCCCTGAATCCACCCCTTGCCCAGGCGGGAACTGCGTGAAATCGATCCGCCGCCGCGTAGCAGGTCGATAATCTCGGGCACGGCGAACATGGCGAGACCGATGACCACCAGCGGCAGGCCGTCGCCGAGATAGGCGCTGCCGAGCGACATGCGGTACTCGCCGGTCGCCGGCGCGCCGCCCAGCGCGCCGAACATCAGCCCGAGACCGCAGGCCAGCATGCCTTTCGACAGGCTGTTGCCGGCCAGGACGCCAACCATCGACAGGCCGAGGATGGTCAGCATGAACAGCTCGGCGGATGTGAACAGCAGGATGATCGGCCGGGCGACGACGATAAAGAAGGTCAGGACGATGGCGCCGATGACGCCGCCATAGAGCGATGCCGAGAATGCCGCGCCCAGCGCGCGCGCCGCTTCCCCTTTTTTGGCGAGCGGAAAGCCGTCGAGCACGGTGGCCTGGGATGCGCTTGAGCCGGGTATGCCCATCAGGACGGAGGTGAACGTGTCCGATGTCGGGATGATCGCGACCAGCCCGATCAGCATGGCGAGCGCCGAGGTCGGGTCGATGCCGTAGAGGAACGGAAGCAGCAGCGACAGTCCGACGATCCCGCCAAGGCCGGGGAAAATGCCGACCACAAGACCCATGATGACGCCGCCGAACAGATAGAGCAGGTGTGTCCCGCTGGTGATTTCAACCAGTGCGGACAGAAGGGCGTCGACCATGTTTTGTTCCCCGGCTTGTCGTTCCTGTGACAAAGCCTAACGGATTTGAACGGAATTCCGAAACACGCAAAAAGAAAAGGAGGGGATGCCGAAACATCCCCGCCCCTGATTGCAAATGTTCGCTATTTTCTGTGGTTCGACTTACGGAACCTTGTTGTAACGGTTCTTAAGCCAGTCGAGGACCCACTGTTTGGCCTTCGGCGGCACGTTGGTGGCGACGTTATAGAGCGCCTGCGCCTTTTTGCCGGTAGCCTGCGGATACTTTCCGAGCGACTTGTTCTTGGCCTCTTCGAAGCCCGGCAGATTGACGGCTTTCTCGGCCGCTGCGCGCCAGGCGGCGACGATGTTCGCGGGCGTACCCTTCTTGACGAAGATCATCTTCTGCGCCGGGAAACCGGCCGCCATGAACGCCTTCCAGGCGGTCCATGCCGGGCCGCGCGGGGCCTTGCCGTGCATCGACTGGTAAACCTCGCCGACATGCGGAAGGTTCGGGAAGGTCGGGTCGCGCACCAGCTTGCCATTCTCGTCAAGCGTGCCCCAGGTCATCAGCGGCACCGCCACGCCCTTCTTCACCAGCGGGGTCACCCGTTTGATGAAGGCCGGCGTGGTCTGATAATCGATCCGGACCTCACCGCGCTCGAAGGCGAGTCGCGACGGGCCGCGGCCCTTCATGCCGAACACCGGCTTGACATTGAGGCCGAGGATCTCGAAGGCCAGCAGCGGCACGAGGTCGAGCGAGGTCGGACCCTGCGAGCCGAACTTCAGCGAGAATTTCTGCAGCTTCTTCATGTCTGCAGCCGATTTCACGCCAAGGCTCGAGTTGACGTAAACAACACCGCCCACCGGGGTCGCCAGAATGACTTCCCAGTCCGCGTAGTCGTACTTCACCCGACGGTCGCCGAGCAGGAACGGGAACTGCGTCGAACCCGAGGTGCCGAGGATGGAGAGACCGTCCTTGGTGCCGCGGCGAGCGAAATAGTTGGTGCCCTTGGTCGAACTTGCGCCCGGCATGTTCTTGACGGCGACGATGGGGTTGCCCGGCAGGGCCTTTTGCAGCCACGGCACGTAGAAACGCGCCCAGCGGTTCGATCCGCCGCCCGTGCCGTACGGGATGATCCATTCGACGCGCTTTCCGCTGAAATCGACGGATTGCGCGTTGGCGGTCTGTGCGCCGAGCAACATGCCCGCCGCGGCGACGACGGACAGCGCCGTCCCCGTCAGACCTTTCTTGAAAGGAACGAAATTCATAGGTTTCTCCTCCTGGTTATTCGTTCGTGAAAAAAACTGTTTGTCTCAAGCCGCTTCGTCCTGCGGCAGGGCCCAGTCCGGGACCATCACGTCGCCCGAGAACAGAAGCCTTGCCGTCCGGACGATGCCGGCGGATTCGACCTCGATCATGTTGCCCGAATCGTGCAGGCTGAGTGCGACCCCGATGGCTCCCGACGGGTGCTCGATCTCCATCTTGCCGTCGACGATGGCCGACTTGTCAGCGATGCCTTCGGCAATGGTGCCTTCCGCGCCGACGCAACAGGCCAGCGTGATCGCGCCGGTGACGGCATGCGCTGTATGGGTCTTCATCGGCACCAGATAGCGCGAGGTAATGACGCCACCGTTCTTCGGCGGGGCGAGGATCATGATTTTCGGCACCACGCTCTTTGAGACGTCTCCCAGCCCCATGCGTTCGCCGGCCTGCAGCCGCAGCCCTTCGACAAAGCTGTAGAATTCCTTGTTGGCGTCGAGCTCCGCGGCCGATTCGTAGCCGGTGACGCCCGCATCCTCGGCGCGCAGGATCATCGCCGGCATGGTCGCGTCGACCAGGCTGACGTCAATGCCGTCGATCTGTTCGATCCGCTTGCCGGTCGGGAACAGCGCGCCGGTCTTGGAGCCTGTCGCTTCGACGAAATTCAGGATGACCGGCGCTGCAGTGCCCGGAACACCGTCGATCGCGGTATCGCCCTCGTAATTCACCTTGCCGCCCGGGGTCTGGACGACGGCGTCGACCAGCGCGCCCGTGTTGACGAGACGGATGCGGACAGTGGTTTCGCCATTCTGCGCCGGAACCATGCCGCGTTCGATGGCGAATGGACCGATGCCCGACAGGATGTTGCCGCAGGTCGGACCGAAATCGACGATGGGTTCAAGGAAGCCGACCTGTGCGAACAGATAATCGACATCGACGCCGTCTTCCTTTGAAGGGCTGACGACGGCGACCTTGCTGGTTAGCGGCGTCGCACCGCCCATGCCGTCGATCTGGGTCTCGATGTAAGAGCCCATCGCCGACAGAAGGAACTTGCCGATGGCGTCGCGGTCCTCGGGCAGGTCTTCACCCCGGAAATAAAGGCCGCGTGACGTGCCGCCACGCAGCATCAGGCTCGGAATCGGTTTCTGCACGGCACACTCCCTGATTTTGGCCTCTGATCGAGCGAAGCAATTTCGCGCAAAATCCATGCAAAAACAACAGACATGTGGTTTGCCGCCATTCCGGCTGACAGGCCTTTTCCTCACTGGTATACAATATCCCAACGGGGGCATGACGTGCATTCGGGGGGAGTTCTTTGTCGACCGCAAAGCTCGACATTCAGCCGGTCGAGGTCAATTTCAGCCTCAAGGACCGCATATACGAAGCGCTGAAGGAAACCATCGCCAGCATCAATATTTATGAGGGCGAGAGCGCGCCGCGTCTCGACGAACGGCAGCTTTCCGAATCGCTCGGCGTCAGTCGGACGCCGGTTCGCGAGGCGCTGGCCCGGCTGGAGCAGGAAGGGCTGGTCCGCATCGTGCCGCGGCGCGGCGTATTCATCGCGCGTAAAACCAGGCAGGAAATTCTTGAGATGATTACGGTCTGGGCCGCCCTTGAATCCATGGCCGCGCGGCTGATCACAGAGCGCGCGACCGACGAGGAAATTTCCTCCCTGCGGGATATTTTCGCGACCGACGAGGGCGAGAAGCCGCAGGCCAATATCGACGAATATTCCGGCCGGAACATAAGGTTCCATCAGGCGATCCTACGGCTGAGCAAGAGCGACCTGCTGAATTCCATGACGGAGACCCTGTTTCTGCACATGCGGTCGATCCGGGCGCGCACCATTGGCGAGGACAACCGCGCCAGCCGCTCGATCATCGATCACATAAACATCATCGAAGCGCTCGAACGTCGCGATACGGAACTGGCCGAACGGCTGGTCCGCCAGCACACGCTGGACCTTGCGGCCCATGTCGAGCAGAACGTGAACTACCTGCAATAAGGAAAAAAGAATGGCCGAAGAAAACGCCGCTGAAGCTGAAGATCAGGCATCGCTGACGGACGGGTTCCATCTCGTTATCGATGCGCTGCAGCTCAACGACATCGACACGATCTACAACGTGCCGGGTATTCCGATCACCGATCTGGGCCGGATGATGCAGGCTGCCGGCATGCGGGTGCTGTCCTTCCGGCACGAACAGAATGCGGGCTACGCTGCGGCGATCGCCGGTTTCCTGACGCAGAAGCCCGGCATCTGCATGACGGTGTCGGCGCCCGGCTTCCTGAACGGGCTGACCGCGCTGGCGCACGCCACCACAAACTGTTTCCCGATGATCCTGATCAGCGGCTCGTCCGAGCGAGAGATCGTTGATCTGCAGCAGGGCGATTACGAGGAGATGGACCAGCTCGCTATCGCCAGGCCGCTCTGCAAGGCGGCGTATCGCGTCCTCCACGCGGAAGATATCGGTATCGGCGTGGCGCGTGCGATCCGCGCCGCGGTGTCGGGCCGGCCTGGCGGGGTCTATCTCGACCTGCCGGCCAAACTGCTGGGACAGGCGATGGATGCGGCGAAGGGTGAGGCCTCACTGGTGAAGGTCGTCGACGCCGCGCCGAAGCAGATTCCGGCACCCGATGCGGTCGCTCGTGCGCTCGACGTGTTGAAGAATGCAAAACGTCCGCTGATCATCCTCGGCAAGGGCGCGGCCTATGCGCAGGCTGACGACGCGATCCGTGCGCTGGTGGAAAAGAGCGGCATTCCCTATCTGCCGATGAGCATGGCCAAGGGGCTGTTGCCCGATACCCATCCGCAATCGGCCGGCGCGGCGCGGTCGTTGGTGCTGGGCGAATCCGACACGGTGATGCTGATCGGCGCACGGCTCAACTGGCTGCTGTCGCACGGCAAAGGAAAGGCCTGGGGCAAGGACAGGAAGAAATTCATCCAGATCGATATCGAACCACGCGAGATGGACAGCAATGTCGAGATCGCAGCCCCGCTGGTCGGCGATATCGGCTCCTGCGTGGACGCGCTGCTCGACGGCATGGGCGACGGCTGGAAACAGCCGCCGGAAGAATGGACCGCGACGGTGCGCGAGAAGGTCGAAACCAACGTCGCCCGCATGGCCCCGAGGCTGCAGAACAACAACGTCCCGATGGACTATCACGGCGCGCTGGGCGCGCTCCGCACCATCATCGCGGAACGGCCCGATACCGTGCTGGTGAACGAAGGCGCCAATACGCTCGATTTTGCACGCAGCATTATCGACATGTACAAGCCGCGCAAACGGCTCGATGTGGGCACCTGGGGCGTGATGGGTGTCGGTATGGGTACGGCGATCGCCGCCGCTGTCGAAACCGGCTGTCCGGTGCTGGCGGTCGAGGGCGACAGCGCGTTCGGCTTCTCCGGTATGGAGATCGAGACCATCTGCCGCTACAAGCTGCCGATCTGCGTGGTGGTGTTCAACAATGGCGGCATCTATCGCGGAGACGGCGTCAACCCGTCAGGCGGCGAGGACGCCTCCACCACCGTCTTTGTCAAGGATTCCCGCTACGACATGATGATGCAGGCGTTCGGCGGCGTCGGCGTTAACGCGGAAAGCCCGGACGAGCTCAGCCGGGCGGTCAAGGAGGCGCTCGAGTCCGGCAAGCCGACGCTCATCAATGCCGTGATCGACGAAAGCGCCGGCACCGAAAGCGGCCGGATCGGCAATCTCAACCCGCAAAGCAAGGTCGGCAAAAAGGCGCCCGCGGCGAAGAAATAGAACTCAACCGGATTAATCTCAATCGACAGGACTGAACCATGAAAGCTCTCGAAGGCGTCCGCATCCTCGACATGACCCACGTGCAGTCGGGCCCGACCTGCACCCAGCTCCTCGCCTGGTTCGGCGCGGACGTTATCAAGGTGGAGCGCCCCGGCGTCGGCGACGCGACACGCGGCCAGCTGCGCGACATTCCCGATGTCGACAGCCTCTATTTCACCATGCTGAACCACAACAAGCGCAGCGTGACGATCAATCCCAAGACCGGCATGGGGAACAAGATTTTCACCAAGCTGATCGAGGAATGCGACGTGATGGTCGAAAACTTCGCGCCCGGCGCGATCGACCGGATGGGCTTTCCGTGGGAGAAAATTCAGGAGATCAACCCGCGCATGATCTATGCCTCGATCAACGGGTTCGGCCCCGGCCCTTATGAGGAATGCAAGGTGTACGAGAACGTTGCCCAGTGCACCGGCGGCGCGGCGTCCACGACCGGGTTCCTGGATGGTCCGCCGGTCGTGACCGGCGCGCAGATCGGCGATTCCGGCACCGGGCTGCATCTTGCGCTCGGCATCGTCACCGCGCTCTATCACCGCGAAAAATCCGGCAAGGGCCAGCGCGTCGAATGCGCTATGCAGGACGGCGTTCTGAACCTGTCGCGCGTCAAGCTGCGCGACCAGCAGCGCCTCGCCCACGGTCCGCTCAAGGAATACAGCCAGTACGGACAAGGCATTCCGTTCGGCGACGCGACGCCGCGCGCCGGCAACGATTCGGGCGGCGGCCAGCCGGGCTGGATCCTGAAATGCAAGGGGTGGGAGACCGATCCCAACGCCTATGTCTATTTCATCACCCAGGCGGCAGTCTGGAAGAATATCTGTGACCTGATCGGCGAGCCCGGCTGGAAGGAAGACCCCGGCTATGCGACGCCCGATGCGCGTCTCGACAAGATCAAGGAAATTTTCGCCCGGATCGAGGAGTGGACGACGACGCTCGACAAGTTCGAGGTGATGAAGCAGTGCAACCCGCTCAACATCCCGTGCGGCCCGATCCTGTCGATGAAGGAGCTGGCCGAGGAGCCGTCATTGCGCAAGAGCGGCACTGTGGTCGAGGTCGATCATCCGGAACGCGGCAAGTACCTCTCGGTCGGTTGCCCCATCAAGCTGTCGGATTCGCCGGTCCAGGTTGTCCGCTCGCCGCTGCTGGGCGAACACACCGACGAAATACTGAAGACGGTGATCGGCCTGTCAGCCGAAGACATCGCCGCTGCGAAGGAAGAGGGGGCGGTTTAAAACGCCGCCTCGGACGTCACGGCACCGGCGGCGCGACTCCGCCGCCGGTCGGCTGGCCGTCTTCGCGCAGCCTCTCGAATGGGACCAGCGGCGGCAGGAACACGTCAGGCCAGCCGGGAGGCGCCGGATCGCCTTTTCGGGAGATTGTCCATACGACTCCACAATCTGGACTCCCAATGAGACTGGGTGGAGTGTCTTCGATCATCATTATATACATAGGCCGTCTGAAGCAGGACGAGGGAGAGCGAGACCGTGAGCGACTATCGGGACGTTATCTATACGGATGACTGGAAGGCCTTTCAGGACCCGGAAATTCCGGAATATTTCAACCCGACCGAGATCGTGCTCGACAAGCATATGGGCACGACGACGGGAAAGAAGACCGCGCTGATCTGCGACGACGACAGCTACAGCTACGAGGAATTTCTCGGCCATGTCTGCCGCGCCGCCAACGGGCTCAAGACGCTCAATATCGAAACCGGGAGCCGCATCCTGCTGTTCGGCACGGATTCGGTTGAATTCCTCGCCACCTGGTTCGGCGCGGTGCGTGCCGGTATCGTGCCGGTGGTCGTGTCCGACGCCTACAAGGCGGAAAACCTGCTCTACTTCCTGCGCGACACGGCGGCGAAGACGCTGTTCATCGATGCCGAACAGACTGAAAAGCTGGCCGCCATATCCGAAGATATTCCGTGGACCGTCGCCAATGTGGTCGTGCGCGGCGACGATATTGCGGACGCACCCGAGTCCGGCGATCGCGAGACGCTGACCTATGGCGAGATGGTCGAAGGCCATCCCTTTACCTTTTCGCCGGTGCCGCTGCACCAGAACGACGTTACCTATATGTTCTATTCGGGCGGCACGACGGGGACGGCCAAGGGCATCACCCATCTGGCGCACGATTTCTATCTGGTGCCCGAGCGGCACGGCCCGTTCATCGGCTACAAGCCGAGCGACGTCGTCCACGCCACCTCGAAAAAATACTTCACCCACGGCATCTGGCCGGGCGTGCTGATTCCGTTCTATTTCGGGGCCACCAGCCTGATTTCGCGCCTGCCGCCGTCACCCGACAACGTGGTCGCGCTGGTCGAAGCGCACAAGCCGTCGATCATGATCACGGTGCCGACCATCCTGAAGAACATCATGCTGTTCGCCGAGCAGAACCGCGTGCCCAACTTCTCGTCGCTATCGGTGGTGACGTCTGCATCGGAAAAAATGCCGCCCGAAGTGTTCGAAAAATTCGAGGAGCTGTTCGGGCTCGAGATCCTCGATTCCATCGGCTCGTCCGAGATCACCTACGAATGGATCGCCAACCGGCCCAGCGATTACCGGCGCGGTTCGCTCGGCCGGCCGGTCTACGGCATCGAGGTCAAGCTGGTCGACGATGACGGCAACGAGGTCACCGAGCCCAATACCGATGGCGAAGCGCTGATCAAAAGCCGGACCACCTGCTTCTACTACTGGCGCAAGCTGGACAAGTCGCGTGACACGTTCATCGGCGAATGGGCGCGTACCGGCGACACGCTGATGTTCGACGAGGACGGTTATTTCTGGTTCTCGGGCCGTTCCGACGACGTGTTCAAGGTCAAGGGTCTATGGGTCTCGCCCATCGAGGTCGAGGCGGCGATCACCCAGAACGACGCCGTACTTGAAGCCGCCGTCGTGTCGTATGAGGACACTGACGGGCTGACCAAGCCCAAGGCGTTTATCGTGCTCAAGCCCGGTGTTGAGGTGACCGACGCGCTGGTCAAGGAAATCAGGGACGGCGTCCGCGCCATCGGCGGCTATAAGGTGCCGGAAGAGATGGATTTCGTTGCCGAGCTGCCGCGCACAACGCTCATGAAGATTGACCGCCGCGCGCTGCGCGAGATGGAAGCCGAGAAGCGCGGGCAGCGATAAGGGCGGCGTCTCGAAGGACGGTCTGGACCGGCGGGCTCCGCGACCCGAAATCACCCGTGCCCACTGTGGGCTGTCGCAGATATCAAACGCGGCTGTAGCGGTATATGCCGTCGCTGCCTTCGTTCCGTTCGAACCGCCCATCCGTCACCAGATAGTTCGCATGCGCCAGCGCTTCGCCAATGGCGAAGCCGTACTGATGGCGGTCGAGTTTGCGACGAAACAGGAAGGGAATCAGGTCGGCAGCCGTCATCGGCTCATCGCAGGCGTCGTATGCCGCCGTCAGCCGTTCGTCGTGATGCTCGCCCAGCGCCTCGAGCCTGTCGTGCAGACCGTAAAACGGCCGGTCGTGAGACGGCAGGATCAGCGCGTCCAGCGGCAGGTCGGCGAATTTCTTCAGGCTTTCGAGATACAGCCGGAGCGGGTCGCCGTCCGGTTCGACGCACTGCACACTGATGTTCGTGGAAATGCGCGGCAGGACCTGGTCGCCTGAGATCAGGACGTTCAGATCGGCGCACCATAGTGCGGCGTGTTCGGGAGAATGGCCGCCGCCGGTAATAACGCGCCATTTCTTGCCGTCGATCTCGAACGCGTCGCCGTCGTTGATCCGGTGAAACCCGATCGGCAACTCAGTGATGATTTTCGAGAAATCCGGGCGCGTTTCCACATAGCCCGCCGCGCCCTCGTCATCCATACCGTTCTTCGCGTAGAAAGCGAGGCGCGCATCGATATCGGCAGTCGGCCCGTTATAGCGGTTGAGCTGCGCCTGCAGCCATTCCGAATAGGTCATCCAGACCGGAGCGTCGAACCGGCTCGCCATCCAGCCTGCCAGAGAAATATGGTCGGGGTGGAAATGGGTGACGATAATCCGCCGGACCGGTTTGCCGTCGAGCGCGGTCGCGAAGACGTTCTCCCAGTAGTCGAGCGTTTCCTCGCTGTTATAGCCCGTATCGATAACGGTCCAGCCGTCGCCGTCGGCCAGCAGCCACAAATTGATATGGTTCAGCGCAAACGGCAGCGCCATGCGGATCCACAGGATTCCGGGTGCGACCTCGCGTACCCCGCCATAGTCCAGCGTTTCATACGGATATTCCGGTTTCGCCGCCATCAGGGCGTCACGTCCGGCGGATATCGGCGATCCATGAACCTGATGGCGGCCGTTCAGCTGTCGCTGCGTGGCAGGTCGCCCAGAGCCGCGAAAGGGTTGTCGCTGCCCGGCTGTGCGGATTCGCCGGCGGCCTCTGGTTCCGGCGCCATGGGCGGAATATGCTCCGCAAATGGCGCGGTGGCAGTCTCCATAGCATCAGGGGCAGGTTCAGCAACCGTCGCGGGAGAGGCTTCCCCTGCGGCTTCCGCTTCCGCCACTGCTGCTTTTGCGGCTTCCTTGGCGGCGCGTTTCTCGGCGTTCTCGACCAGACGGCGCGCCTTGTCGATGGCGGCGCTTAGATCGTCGCGGTCGACCAGACCCAGCGCTACCGGATCGCGCGGCTTGATGTTGTTCATGTTCCAGTGGGTGCGATCCCGCACCGCAACAATGGTCGGCTTGGTGGTGCCGATCAGCCGTCCGATCTGCCCGTCGGACAGTTCGGGGAAGTTCTTGACCAGCCAGGCGATGGCGTCCGGCTTGTCCTGCCGCTTGGCGACCGGCGTATAGCGCGGGCCCTTGGTCCGCGTCGACGGGCGCGGCACATTCGCTTCCGCCATCTGCAACTTGGCCGAGGGATCCGCCTGGCAGCGGTCGATTTCTTCCTTGGTAAGCTGTCCGTTGGCGATGGGGTCGAAGCCGACCATGCCGATCGCGGTCTCATCGTCGGCGATCGACTGCACTTCCAGCGGGTGCAGGCCGCAGAACTCGGAAACCTGATCGAAGGTCAGGGCCGTGTTCTCGATCAGCCAGACGGCGGTCGCCTTGGGCATCAGAACGTGGTTCATATGAATTCTCCTATAGCAGAATGCAGGCGCAGCACCCCCGTCGCCGGACCGTCAGCCGCCTCGGAAATTCGAAAGCAGTGGGTGGTCTGGTGCAGCGGTATGACCGGAAGGTCCCGCGCCGCCATCAAACAGTGAGCACGATTTTACCGATATGCGCGCTCGTGTCCATCAAAGCGTGCGCTTCCGATGCGTTTGAGAGGGGAAAGGTCTCGTATATCAGCGGTTTGACCGTTCCGGCCTCAAGCATCGGCCAGACTTCGGCACGGAGCGCGTCGGCGATCGCGGCCTTGGCTGGCACGGGACGGGCGCGTAGCGTCGATCCGGTGAACACGATCTGCTTGATCATGATCAGATGGAGCGCGATTTCCGCCTTGGTGCCTTTCTGGACCGCAATCTGGACCAGCCGTCCGCCCTGTCCCAGAGCGTTCAGGTTGCGCACCGCGTAATCGCCGCCGACCATATCGAGGATGACGTCGACGCCCTTGCCTCCGGTGACTTCCTTCACGAGTTCGACGAAATCCTCGTCCCGGTAATTGATGGCGCGGTCGGCGCCCAGCTTTTCGCAGGCGGCGCATTTTTCCGCCGATCCCGCGGTGACGAAGACGGTCGCACCCCGCGCTTTTGCAAGCTGGATTGCGGTCGTGCCGATGCCTGACGAGCCTCCATGCACCAGCAGCGTTTCGCCCTCTTTCAGGCCGCCGCGCGTAAATACGTTGTCCCAGACGGTAAAAAACGTTTCCGGGACGGCGGCGGCCTCGATATCGCTTAAGGCGTCCGGTATGGGCAGACATTGCGGTGCGGGCGCGGTGCAATAGTCGGCATACCCGCCGCCCGCCACCAGCGCACACACCCGGTCGCCGATCTTCCAGTCCCCGGCATTCGGCCCGAGAGCAACGATTTCGCCGGCGATTTCGAGTCCCGGAATGTCTGACGCGCCCTTTGGCGGCGGGTACTGACCCTTCCGCTGCATCACGTCGGGCCGGTTGACGCCAGCGGCCGCCGCCCTGATCAGGACTTCGCCGTCGGCCGGTTCGGGAACGGGCCGCCGGGCCGGTTTAAGGACCTCGGGGCCGCCCGGCTCCGCGATTTCGATGGCGGTCATGCTGTCGGGCAGGGTATCGGACATTGCTTCGCTTCTTTCAGTTTCCAAACGGGTTGCAGGTCTATCCGTCCCGTTTCAAACTGACAAGCCGCAACCGGGGATGCGAACGATGGATGACGAAGACGATATCCGCCCGCTGGCCGAATGGGCGCCCAAAAATCTCGATACGATGTCGATCGAGCAGCTTGACGACTATGTGGCTGATCTCGAAAGGGAGATTGCGCGCGTACAGAACGAAATACGAGCCAAGAAAGAGCATATGAGCAGCGCTGAAGCGCTTTTTAAGAAATAGAGCCGTCCGGTTCGGCACGGAAACGGTGAAGACTGGCGACAGAAAAAATTATTGAATTTGGATAAAATTATTTTTGTTAACCATTTTTTAATCTGCGGAAATTATTTTCCATTCTGACGGTTGGGTATCCCGCCGTTACGTCAATGGATCCTCATCCCATCCTTTTGACGCCTCCCTGTTGAACTAGAGCCGCCTTCGGGCGGCTCTTTTTTCTTTTGCAGGAAGGAGGGGCCGAGCGAGTACGCCTGTCCGGCCAATGACGAACAGTGTTTGCCCGACATTAACAGTGGCATGGTAAAACAGGGTCAGACCGGTGTACGACCCGCCAGCCTGAACTGAAATCGCTCACAGGAAGACAGACAGAATAGTGCCCGATCCGGAAACAGCCTCACCGTTCGTCGAACGCGCCTATAGCGAATCCTACGATCTCCTCGTCGCCCTCAGAGACTATATCGCCGGGCCGATGGAAGAAGAGGCGGCGACGCTGGATGCCGGCGACCGCATGCATATGGTCCGCGTGCTGTCGGGTATTACCCGGCAGATGACGGATATCATGGCATGGCTGATGCTTCAGAAGGCGGTCAGCTCAGGCGAATTGTCGCCGGAAGCGGCTGACAGCGAACCGGCGGCGAGCCTCGAAGCAGTATTCGAGGAGTCGGATGTTCTGAATTCCAAGAAGCTGGAAAACATGCCGCTCGCCGTCCGCGGGCATGTCGACCGCTGCCGGCGTATAGCGGCGCTCGTCAGTCAGCTGAACCGGTAAGAAGGGCGGTGCCCGACCGAAAGGTCGGTCAGATTCCGAACCCTTCGAACTTCTTGTTGAACTTGGCGACCTGGCCGTCCTGGGTATTCAGCCGGGCCGCGCCGCCCGTCCACGCCGGATGGCTGAGCGGATCGATGTCGAGCTTCATCGTGTCGCCGGGGCTGCCCCAGGTCGAGCGCGTCTGATAGGTGGTGCCATCTGTCATCACGACGGTGATTTCGTGATATTCGGGATGAATCTCAACTTTCATCGGTTCCTCCAGCGTAGGCGGGGGTTATACACGAACTGCGGACATTGTCGCAAGCGCTTATAATCAACAGATTGACGCGCGCCAGCCGTAGTGGTTGTTAGAGCGCACAGGGCCGTGTCGAGCGTGGTTTTCGATGTCCGGCGGTCTTGCAGGATGCATCTGGAGTAGCAATGGCACGACGAAGCAGGCAACGGGCGGACGGAGGCGCGCCCGCGGCAGAGGAGAGACCGCGCGCTGCGGTCGGTGCGCTGCGCGGCATTCTGCCCTATCTCTCGCCCTACAAGGCGGCGATCGCGGGCGCACTGGTCGCGCTGACCGTCGCTGCCAGCGCCGTGCTGGTCATGGGCGTCGGGCTGCGCGAACTGGTCGACGAAGGTTTTCGCAGCGGCAGCCGCGACCTTCTCGATAATGCGCTTGTCGGTTTGCTGGCGGTGATCGTTGCGCTGACGGCGGCGACCTATACGCGGTTTTTCCTCGTGTCCTGGATCGGCGAAAGGGTGGTCGCCGACTTGCGTTGCAACGTGTTCAACCACGTGCTGTCGCTCGATCCGGGCTTTTTCGAGGAAACGAGGGTCGGCGAAGTCCTGTCCCGCCTGACGACCGACACCACGCTCCTGCAATCCGTCGTCGGCTCTCAGGTATCGGTTGCGCTGCGCAACCTGCTGCTGCTGACGGGCGGCACGGCGATGCTGATCATTACCAGCCCACGGCTGACCGGCTTCGTATTTCTGGTGGTGCCTCTGGTGGTGGCGCCCATCGTGCTGCTGGGACGGCGCGTGCGCCGCCTGTCGCGCGCCAGCCAGGACCGGGTCGCCGATGTCGGCGCCTATATCGACGAGACGCTGAACGCCATCCGCATCGTTCAGGCGTTCGGGCACGAAGGTATCGACCGCACCCGCTTTGGCGCGCGCGTCACCGATGCTCTCGGCACGGCTGTGCGCCGAATCCGCATGCGCGCCGCCCTGACCGCCATCGTCATGATGCTGGTGTTCGGCTCCGTCGGCGTCATCCTGTGGCTCGGCGGGCATGACGTGCTTGAAGGTCGCATTACAGCTGGCGAACTTTCGGCGTTTGTCTTTTATGCCGTCGTCGTTGCGGGGTCTGTCGGCGCGATCAGCGAGGTGATCGGCGATCTGCAGCGTGCTGCCGGCGCCAGCGAAAGGCTGATGGAACTGCTGGCGACACCCGCAGGGTTGTCTTCCCCGGAGGCGCCGGTCGCTCTCCCCGAGCCTGCGACTGGAGCCGTGTCGCTTGACGGCGTCACTTTCCATTACCCCTCGAGGCCCGATACGTCGGCAATCCGCGAGTTTTCGCTGGACGTGGCGCCAGGCGAAACGGTCGCCCTGGTCGGGCCGTCCGGTGCCGGGAAATCGACGGTCTTCCAGCTTCTGCTGCGATTCTACGATCCTGCATCGGGGCGCATAAAACTCGACGGTGTGGATCTGCGCGATGCCGACCTGGCCGCACTGAGAAACAGGATCGCTATTGTGCCCCAGGATGCCGTGATTTTCGCCGCCGACGCCTGGGAGAATATCGGATACGGTCGCCCAGGTGCGACGCGCGACGAAATCCGCGCGGCGGCGGACGCGGCGCATGCGACAGAATTCCTCGAAGCGCTTCCCGAAGGGTTCGATTCCTTCCTCGGCGAGCGCGGCGTTCGGCTGTCCGGCGGGCAGAGGCAGCGCATCGCCATCGCGCGGGCGATTCTGCGCAATGCACCCTTGCTGCTCCTCGACGAAGCGACCAGCGCCCTTGATGCGGAAAGCGAACGCAATGTCCAGCAGGCGCTCGACGGGCTGATGAAGGGCCGTACCACACTGGTCATTGCACACCGGCTCGCTACCGTTCTGAAGGCAGACCGGATCGTGGTCATGGACCGCGGCGGCATTGACGCCATCGGCACACATGAATCCCTGATCGCCCAGGGCGGACTCTATGCGCGACTTGCGGAACTCCAGTTCGACCGGTTCGACGAACCGCCGGAAGAAGTTGCCGGCCTGCCGCTCGATGCGGCGGAGTAGCGGAATTAGCGGTTCGTTAGCTTGAATTCGATGCGCCGGTTCTGCGCCAGCGCGTTGACGGTTGCGCCCCGGTTGAGCGGGTGCTCCGCGCCGAATCCGGCGGCGACAAGCCGGTTCGCCGGTATGCCGGCGGCGATTAGCTGCTTGACGACGGCAATGGCCCGCGCCGCTGACAGCTCCCAGTTCGATGGAAACTGGACTGTGCGGATCGGTCTTATATCGGTGTGGCCGTCGACCCGCAGGACCCAGTCGATATCGGGTGGAATGCGGCCTGCAATTTCCTTGAGTGTCGCTGCAAGGCGTCGGATCTGGTCCGGCCCGACGCCGCTGAGATCGGCCGAGGCGGAGTCGAACAGCACTTCTGACTGAAACACGAACCGGTCGCCTTCGATACGGACTCCTTGTACGTTGCCGAGCGCGTCGCGCAGCTTACCGAAAAATTCCGATCGGTAGCGGGCCAGCTCAGCAACCTTGTTGGCGAGCGCGGCATTCAGCCTTTTGCCCAGATCCAGGATCTGAACGCTCTGTTCCCGCGCTCTGGCTTCCGACGTTTCAAGCGCCGCCGAGATGCGTGCCAGCTGTTGGCGGAGCGCAGCGAGCTGACGGTTAAGCAGCGTTACCTGGGCCGTCGCCCTGGCCGATACCTCTCGCTCGGTTGAGAGCAGGCTCTCCTGGGAATTTGAGCGTTCGCGCAATGAGGTCAGTTCGGATCTGTTCGCTTCCAGCGCGGTTACAAGGTTCGAAACGCGCGCTCCAAGCGTTTCGATCTCCTTCTGCGCCAGGGCAGTGCGTTCCCGCTCGGTGGAGAGTTCTGCGGACAGCGTCTTGCTGCGGTCTCGCGCCGCCGTGAGAGCCGCCCGGTTCTCTTCCAGCGATGCGGCAAGGGCGGTGACCCTTTTTTCGAGTTCGTCCCGGACTTTCCGCAGGGCGGCTATATCGTTCTTGAGGGCCGCTATCGTACCCAGCTGTGTCCGGATCGACTCGCGATCCTCTTCGATTGTCTTCTGCGCTTCGGAGAGGCCGGTCTCCGCTTCGGTCGCTCGGGCAAGGGCCCGGTCGAGCGCAGCCTGCAGCTCATCCCGCTGTCCTCTCAGGGCCTCGATCTCCGCCGTCATGGCTTCGCGCGCGGCCGTCATGATCTGTATCTGGGAGGAAAGCTCGGACAGGTCGCTACGCAGATTCGCGTTTGCACGTCTCTCCAGAGCCAGCATCTCGCCGAGCTCCGCGACCTGTTTGTTCAATTGTTCCAGTGCGGCGTTCCGGCCAGACAGAAGGTCTGAGAGGAAGAATTGCGCCAGCGTAAAGATCATTAGCAGGAAGATGATGATGATCAGCAGCGTCGAAATCGCATCGACGAAGCCCGGCCAGATATCAGGGACGCTGCGTCGTCGAATTCGGGATGCCATATCTGTCGACCGCGCCGTTGCCTACTGTTTGGAGCGCTCGGCAATCGCCGCAAGCGTACGGGACAGGACGCGCAATTCGCTGCGGATTTCACCCGTCATCTCGTTGCGCCCGGTTGACAGCTCCTCGATAAGGCGCGCGAGCTGTGCATCGATGCTGCGAAGCGCCGCGCGGGAGCTGTCGTCCAGGGCAGATGAGGAGCCGGTGTCACGGGACTCCGCCAGCCGGGCAAGCAGCGGCTTCATTTCGAGCTGGTTCTCGGCCAGCTTCACCATCAGGGACTGTTCGGTTTTCATCTGATCGGTCAGTGTTCGCAACTGCTCGGCAAGCTGAATCACGCTGTTATTGGAAGAGATACGGCTTTCCTCGCCCCGCTTCAGCGTTCTCTGCAGACTTTCGAGACTGTCGGCGGTCTGCTCCAGCAACGCCTGAACATAGGCCGGCACCGACTGGTCCCCTTCGCCTATACCGAGGCCGCTCGACAGCCGGGTCTGTCCGGCCAGCCAATCCTCTAGCTCGTTGTAGAACCGGTTCTGCGCCTGACCCGCCTGGAGTTCCAGAAAGCCGAGTACGAGAGAACCCGCGAGACCGAGCAGAGACGACGAAAAAGCCGTACCCATCCCGGAAAGGGGTGCCTTCAGGCCTTCCTTGAGATTGGCGAACACCGCACCCATATCGCCGCCTTCACCGATCGAGAGCCCGCCGATAACCCCGGCCACCGACGAAATCGTCTGCAACAGGCCCCAGAACGTTCCGAGCAGGCCGAGGAAAATGAGCAGGCCGATCATGTAGCGCGAGATATCGCGCGACTCCTCAAGCCGGGACGCGATGCCGTCGAGCAGCGACCGCAATGAAATCGCGGAGAGGCTCAGACTGCCCTGTCGGGACCCGAGCATCGCCGCCATCGGTGCCAGCAAACGCGGTGGGTCCTGTACCGAACGGCCCGGCTGTTCGGACCGGTAATGCTCAATCCAGTTTTCCTCGCCGATCAGAACGATGACCTGACGGAAAATGTAAACGATGCCGAGAAGGAGGACCCCGAGGATCAGGCCGTTCAGGGTCGGGTTCGCGAGAAAGGCATCGAGGAGCTGATCGTGCAGAACGCCGACGGATACGCCGACCGCAACGAGAAACAGGCTCATTCGAACGAGATAGGTCCGGGTGTTACGCATGAACGGGAACCTGTCGGTCTGTATCTTCCCGAGAGACGAATTCGGCGGTCAGTCGGTATGCCCGCCGCGTCACGTCCCGTGCCCGCCTATCGCCTGGTGACGATGATGTCGATACGGTCAGCCGGGCCGCTTTCGGATTTGTTGCCAAGCGCGCGGACGTCGATTCTGGTGCTTTTGACCCCTTTGTCGATCAGCGACGAGCGGGCGGCCAGCGCACGCGACAGCGACAGACGTCTCGCCTGGCTTACCGAACCGCTCTGGGCGCTCGCGTAGGCCAGCAACTGCACTCTCAGCGCTTCGTCCGTCTTCATGGCGTCAGCGAGTCTTTTCAGACCCGAATTCGCGTCGGGTTTCAGCGTGGCCGATCCTGCGTTAAATCCAATTGAAAAGGCAGTACCGTTTCCGATCGGGCCTACGCGGCGTGGGACGGCGGGAACCATGGCGACCTTGGACGCGCTGGCGGACGTGCTTGCGGTCGATTCGGGCGCTTTCGGTTCCGAAGGGGAAACATCCGGCCGCGAGGCAACCGGCGCAGGGGCAGTCGGAGGAGGCGCCGGAGGAACCGGGGGAGGCTTCGCAGACAATGCCGGGATCGGCGGCGGTGGTGGCGGCTTTAGCGCGGCGGTCTGCGGTGGCGCAGGTTTCACTTCGGGCGGCGGCGCGCTGGACTGCGGGGTTGGTGACGGTGGTCTTGAGGACAGCTGTTGGGCGACCGGGGCCTGTCGTTTTGCCTCAGGCGGGACGGGCGATGAAGACGCCGGTGGCGCCGGCGGTTTCAGCCGGGTCGGCAGCGCGCTCGCAGATCTCTTGGGCGGCGGCGCAGCGACTGCGATGCGGGGCGCAGGGCTGCGTGGCGTGGCTTTTGCGACAGGGACGCGCCGACTTGGCGTCCGAAGAACGGGTTGTCCGGAAGCGGCCTTCGGCGGCTGAAGGGCGATCCGACTGGATTCAGGCAGCGTTCTGCCCCTGGAAATCACAGGAAATCTTGGCGTTCCCATTTCCGCTTTCGGAACGCTCAGGGGGCGCTGCGCCCGCGATACCGGCGCGGCCGCCCGGGGCGGCGTTCCAAGCAGCATGTCAGCGACATTGGGTGCAGGCCCAAGCTCCTGTATTACGCTCATGTCTACCGTGACACTCGGGCTCGTCGACTGCCCCTGCACGATCTGGGCATGGGAAACCCCGCCGAGAAGCGTTGCCAGGATAACGGATAAGGGAAGGGAACGGGCGAGCGGACGAACTTTCATCGGTCCGATTTTCCTCGTCTTTCGTTAAACGGCGAAAACTACTTGGTTAACGGCGCGGCACTAACTTAGCGCAGCCTATTAGGTGTAACAATAACTTATACTTAACAAGCGTCCTGCTGAAAATTTCCGGCGCTGGTCCCTGTACCGCTCGCAGGATCGCAGAAATCCTGCGCCGATCCCTCGTTAGCCGCGGCGAAGAGACCGCCTGGCATCCGACAGCATCTTGCGGACCGGGTCGTAAAGCGCGCTGTTGGCGGCGAGAATCGTGCCGCCGTTCAGCGGATCGCTGCGTCCGTCGATCTCGCTGACCATGCCGCCTGCCTCCCGGACCAGCAGCAGCCCGGCGGCGACGTCCCAGGGCGCCAGGCCGATCTCCCAGAAAGCTTCGAATCGCCCGGCGGCGACATAGGCAAGATCGAGACTCGCCGCGCCGAAACGACGCAGCCCGGCCGTCCTTTCCATGACGGCGGGCAGCATGGCCAGCAGTTCGTCGCCGCCGGCCCGGCCCATGAAGGGAATGCCGGTTGCAAGAATGGCCGTGCTCAGATCGCTCCGCGCAGACACGCGCAGACGCCTGTTATTAAGAAAACACCCCTCGCCCTTGGCGGCCCAGAATACTTCGTCCCGGGTCGGCTCAAACACCATTCCGGCAACGATTTCGCCGCGATGCTCATGGGCAATGGAAATCGCGAAATGGGGAACGCCGTGCAGGAAGTTGGTCGTGCCGTCAAGCGGGTCGACGATCCAGCGATCGGCGGCATCCGCCGGCCCCGAGGCACCGCCTTCTTCCAGCAGCAGCGCGAATTCGGGGTGCGCTCTGGATAATTCGCTCTTGAGTATGCTTTCGGCCCGCCGGTCCGCCTCGGAGACGAAATCCGCCGGTCCCTTGCGCGAGACCTGGAGCTGTTCCACCTCGTTAAAATCGTGGATCAGGCTGCGCGCGGCCTTGCGCGCGGCCGCGTCCATTACGTTGATGATCGGCGGTCGCATCGGTCTATCCGTTCTTTTCGATTTGCCCGGGCCGGTTTCGCCCGCCGTTCAAAATCAGTCCTTGGCGCGCTCGACATAGGATGCATCCGCCGTCGCCACGACGACGCGCGTTCCCATCTCGATATGCGGCGGCACCATCGTCTTGACGCCGTTCTCCAGTATCGCAGGCTTATAGGACGAGGACGCCGTCTGGCCCTTTACCACCGCATCGGCTTCGATGATTTCCAGCGTCACGTGCTGCGGCAACTGAACGCCGATCGGCATTCCGTCGACCGTATTGACGGTGACCGTCATGCCTTCCGACAGGAAAACAGCGGCTTCGCCGGCCATCTCACGGTCGACCGTGAACTGGTCGAAGGTCTCGGAATCCATCAGGGTGATCTGATCGCCTTCGCCGTAGAGCATGGTGCATTCCCGCTCGTCCGTCATGAGCTTCTCGACCGATTCCTGGGTGCGGAACCGTTCATTGGTCTTGGTGCCCGTCTTCACGTCCCGCATGTCGACGGCGATAAAGGCGTTGCCCTTGCCCGGCAGAATGAGCTCGTACTTTGTGATCAGAAACTGTCGGCCCTGATGCTCGATGGCATGGCCGGGCCGTAAGGTGTTCGCATTGACCTTCATGGCGGAATCGCTCTTGTTTCGAAATGGCGTGCCGATGTGGATTTCGGCGCGCCGGAACCTAGCAGGTCGGATCGGGCTGTTCAACGAATCCGGTCGTTTTCCGGCGGGTCTTTGTAAAGGTGGCTCTCTCCTCGCCAGTCCTCTATCCGCCAGTGCCCGTCTCCTTCCTCTCGTGCGTAGCTGGGGCCGACGGGACTCTTGCCTTGGCCGCCCGGGATGTCGAGGACGTAGGTTGGCTGTCCCAGCCCCGACAGCCGGCCGCGCAGGGCGCGTACGATGCGCCGGCCGACCGAGAGCGCCGTGCGGAAATGACCTGTTCCCCGTGCGAGATCGGCGTGGTGCAGGTAGTAGGGCTTGATCCGGTTTTTCAGCAGCGCCCGCATCAGCGCCTCAATGGTATTTTCGTCATCGTTGACGCCCTTGAGAAGGACCGTCTGGCTCAGCATCGGGATGCCGGCATCGACAAGCCGGCTCACCGCAACCCTTGCCGGGGGAGACAGTTCCCGGGGGTGATTGCAGTGCAGCACGACGAACAGGGGCGTTTCCCGCCTCAGCGCGGCAATAAGGTGTGTATCGACCCGTTCCGGGACGGCGACCGGGACGCGCGTGTGAATGCGGACGATTTCGACATGCGGGATCCTGTCCAGCGCGTCCATGATTCCCGCCAGACGCCGGGGAGACAGCGTCAGCGGATCGCCGCCGGACAGGATGACCTCGAAAATTTCGGGATGGTTCCGGATGTAATCGAGCGCTGCCTCCAGCGCCGCTCCGTCGAGGACCTGCCCGCCCACCGCTTCGCGGCGAAAGCAGAACCTGCAATAGACAGGGCATATCAGCAACGGCGTGAGCAGCACCCGGTCCGGATAGCGGTGAACGATGCCCCGGACCGGAGAGTGGGCATCGTCGCCGATCGGATCGGCCAGGCCGTCGCCGTCTGCCTCCCGGGAGTCGGGTACAAACTGCCGCGCGATCGGGTCATTCGGGTCGTCCGGGTCGATCAGCCCCGCCAGGGCGGGGGGGATGGCGATGGGAAGGGTTTCCGCCGCGGCGCGGGCGTTGTCGGTATCCTGTGTTTCGATGAGGCCCGCCGCGGCGAGCGCTTCGGGCGTGCGCATTGTGCGGTCGGAACGGCCCCGCCGCTGGACAAGCTTTCGAACCACATTCATCTTGAACCTCACGCTTTAATGGAAGCGAACACGGACTCGGCAAATGAATGACACTCCGTCGGGAGACAGGCAATCCTCTGGCGCCGCCTCCGCCGGGGGGGAATGGTGGCGGGCCGACCGGCTGGCGGAGAAACTGCCGCGCTTGCGCGCCCGAAACCGGGCGGCTGCCGGCATGCGGGAGTGGTTCTCCGCGCATGATTTCGTTGAGGTCGAAACCCCGGCGCTCCAGATCTCGCCCGGTCTGGAACCGCAGCTTCGCGCCTTCGCGACCCGTCTCTTCGAGCCGTTCGAGGAGAATGGGCAGACCCTGTACCTTCATACCTCGCCGGAATTCGCCATGAAGAAGCTGCTGGCAGGCGGCATGGAACGGATCTTCCAGCTGTCCCGCGTCTGGCGCAATGCGGAACGATCGGCGCTGCATCACCCTGAATTCACCATGCTGGAATGGTACCGGGCGCGCGCCGGATGGCGCGATATCGCGTCCGACTGCGAAGCGCTTGTCCATGACGTGGCGGGAAAGGGGGGCCTGTTGCATCGCGACGGAAAAACCTGCGACCCGACCCGGAACTGGGAATTTCTTTCGGTCGCGGATGCATTTTGCCGCGATGCAAATATCGATCTGATGGAATCGCTGTCCGATCCCGCCGCGCCTGACAGGGACGTGCTGGCCGAGGCTGCGAAACGAGAGAGTATCCGCATAGCGGACAGCGATGGCTGGGACGATATTTTCCATCGCATCATGCTCGAACGGGTCGAGCCGTCGCTCGGCGGCGTCGTGCCGACGGTGCTTCATTCCTGGCCCGCGCCGCTGGCGTCGCTCGCGCGGATCGACCCCGCGGATTGCCGTCTTGCCGAGCGGTTCGAGGTCTATGCCTGCGGAGTAGAGCTTGCCAACGGGTTCGGCGAACTGACGGATCCTGCCGAGCAGCGACGCCGGTTCGAGGCCGATATCGAGCGCAAGAAATCGCTGACCGGCGAGGTATACCCGATCGATGAAGAGTTCCTGTCCGCGCTTGGCAGTATGCCGGAGTCTGCCGGTATCGCGCTCGGTTTCGACCGGCTTGTCATGCTGCTCACGGGGGCGCCGACAATCGACGATGTTCTCTGGGCTCCGGTAACAGGCTCTTAAACAAGTCTTTAACCATCGGCGTTAACATCGCCGCGTCATGGATTTTCGCCTCAAAATGCCCTTGCGTGGCGCGGCCGTTGCGGCCTCGATTCTCGCTGCTTCCTCGGCTTCCGCCCAGGAGGATATTTCGACTGTCTATTCCGGCCAGTCGATAACCGTTGTCGTCGGCGCCGCGACTGGATCGTTGCAGGACCGGTATGCGCGGGTCATCGGGCGATATCTGATCAAGCATGTTCCCGGCAGTCCGACCATCCGCTACCGCAACATGCCGGGAGCCTCCGGACGAAAGGCCGCGCTCTGGCTGTTCAGTACAGCGACTCGCGATGGGCTCACTTTCTCCTCCCTGACGCCCGATGTTATCGCCGGACCGTTGCTGGGCGATGAGAAGGACAAGAAATTCGACCCCCTGAAGTTCAATTTCATCGGGAGCGCGGCGAGCCCGGTCTATATCTGCCTGTCCCGGCCGGACGCGCCCGCCGCGAGCTTTTCCGAAGTCCGCTCCAGGCGGCTGGTTATGGGCGCGCTGAAGGAAGGCGGCGCTACCCAGGATATTTTCTACGCGCTGATCAACCTTGCAGGCGCGCGTTTCCGAATCGTGCCGCATTATCGCGACAGGGTGGAACTGCTTGGCGCTCTTGAACATGGTGAAGTCCACGGCGCGTGCGGGTTCAGCTGGTCCACGCTCCGGACCCGCTGGCCGGAACTGCTCAAGGAAAAGAAAACCGTCCTGTTTCTCCAGGTGGCTCTCAAGCCCCGACGCGATCTCACAAGGCTTAACGTTCCCATCGTGTGGGACTTTATCGATTCTACCGAGGACCGAACCGCGCTTGAACTTCTGGCAAGGGCGCAGCAGGTCGGGATTCCCTAGGCGGCGCCGCCCCGCGTGCTGCGTCGCCGCGTCGCCGCTCTTCGCGTGGCCTTCGAACGCACCATGAAGGACCTCGAATTCAAGGCCGAGACACGCAAGGCCAAACTCGACCTGTCGCCGATCTATGGCGACGACCTGCAACGGGTCATCGAAAAAATCTATCAGACGCCGTCCGAAACGGTTGCGAAGGCGCGCGCTGCGCGCCGGCCCGGCGGCTGAACATCGCTTGGCGCTTTTTCCCTGAAACGGTTATGATTCAGCCTTCCCAGCTATCAGGAGGCGCGTCATGGCGACCCAGCTTGAAAGCCGTTCCGGAATGACCTTCAGACCGCTTTCCCCTGCAATCGGGGTGGAGGCGGAAGGGGTGGATCTGTCGAAACCACTCGACGCCGAACTCGCTTCCGATCTGAAGCGTGTCTGGGCGGAACATTCGATCCTGCTGGTTCGGGGGCAGGACCTTTCCGACGAAGACCAGTTTCGGTTTGCCCGGCATTTCGGCCCGATAGCGCCGCGTCCCAAGCCGCCGGTCGAAAAGCGCGACTACGTACCCGATCCGGAAAATCCGATGCATCTGGTGACCGACCGGGTGGATGAGCAGGGTCGCAGGCTCGGCTCGCTCGGTCATGGTGAGATGTGGTTTCACACCGACAAGTGCTACGTGCCGGCGCCGCACCGGGCATCGGCGCTTTACGCCATCGAAATTCCGACTGAAGGCGGGCACACGAAATTCGCCTCTCTCTATGCCGCCTATGACCGGCTTCCGGACGATCTTCGCGAAACCCTCGAGGGACGCCGGGCGCTGCAGGTCTACGATTACACGAAGACCGATGTCGCTTCGGTGGATGCAAAGCTGGAAGAGCTCATGCATTTCTGGCAGCCGGTGTTCGTAACCAATCCGGATACCGGACGCCGGGCCCTGTACGTTAACCGGCTGATGACCGCCCGGATCGAGGGGATGGACGAGGAAGAGAGCCGCGAGACGCTGGATCGGCTGTGCGATCTGATTGAGGCGCCTGACAATGTATACGAGCATGTCTGGCAGCCCGGTGACATTATCGTGTGGGACAATCTGTCGAGTCTGCATGCCCGCACGGACTGGCCCCATGACCAGCGCCGGACGCTGCGCCGCTGCACCGTTGAGGGCGTCGAATTGCGGTAAAAGCCCCATCGGCGCTAGAATTCATTGGCGAAATCTACGGAGCCCGCGCATGGCAACCCAGCTGAAAAACCCGACTGAGCTCGAATTTGTCCCGCTTTCGCCCGCTATTGGAGTCGAGGCGCGGGGCATCGATCTGTGCGAGCCGGTCGACCCGGATACGCAGGCCGCACTGCGCGCCGCCTGGGCGGAAAATTCGGTTCTGCTGGTGCGTGGGCAGGATTTGAGCGAGGAGCAGCAATTCGCCTACGCGCGTCTGTTCGGCGAAGTCGCCGACCGGGTCAAGCCGCCGGTCGAAAAGCGCGACTACCGGGCCGATCCCGAGAACCGGATGCAGCTCATCACCAATCGTCTGGATGATCAGGGCAGGCCGCTCGGTTCTCTGGGCGACGGCGAAATGTGGTTTCACACCGACAAATGCTATGTCGAGAAACCGCACCGGGCTTCGTTCCTGTATGCGGTCGAAATCCCGTCCGAGGGCGGTCACACGAAATTCGCCTCGCTTTATAACGCGTATGACCGGCTGCCCACCGACATCAGGGAACGGATCGAGGGGCGCAGGGTCCTGCAGGTATACGATTACGGCAAGGTGGAGGCGGCTGACGTCGACGAACGTCTCGACGAGCTGCTGCATTACTGGCAGCCCATGGTGGTCGCCAATCCGGATACGGGGCGCAGGGCGGTCTATGTCAGCCGGCTGATGTCGCTGCGGATCGAGGGGATGGACGAGGACGAGAGCCGGGATGTGCTGGAAACGATCTTCGATATCGTCGAGGCCGAGGACAATATCTACGAACATGTCTGGCGGCCCGGCGACATCCTGCTGTGGGACAATCTGTCCTGCGTTCATGCGCGCACCGACTGGCCGCCGGAACAAAACCGGACGCTGCGCCGGGTGACGATCAGGGGCGAGGCGCTCTCATAAGGGAGAAACGGGACATGGCGACCGCGACCGATATGGCCGGCCTCACGGTGACGAAACTAGATGCTGCTCTCGGTGCCAGGGTCGAAGGCGTCGATCTGTCGGAGCATCTGTCGCCTGCGGTGCTGCAGGCCCTTCGGGCCGCCTGGACCGAGCACCTCGTCCTGCTGTTTCCGGGGCAGAAATTCGTTGCGGATGACCAGTTGCGCTTTGCCGAAAATTTCGGGCCCATCAAGCGGCGTGGCCGTCCGGCGGAACGGCGCCCGGAAGGGCCAGGACGCGATTACGACGCGCAGGTCATGTTTATTTCGAACATTGTCGAAAACGGCCGGCCTGTCGGGTCTCTGCCGGACGGCGAGATGTGGTTCCATCATGACGGCTGCTACAAGGAATTTCCCCAGCGCGCCTCTTTTCTCTACGCCATTGAGTTGCCGTCAACGGGCGGGAACACCTGTTTCGCCAACATGTACGCGGCATACGACAAGGTGCCGCAGGCCCTGAAGACGATGCTGGCCGACAGGACGGCGCTCCATGTCTATGACTATGAGACGCGCGGCACGTTCGATATCGACGCCGGTCTGGACGGGGTGGCGCATTTTTCGCATCCCGTCTTCATCCGCCATCCGGATTCAGGGCGGACCGCCCTTTACGTCAATCCGCTGATGACGGCGCGGATCGACGGGTTGCCGCGGGACGAGAGCCGGGCCGTGCTGGAGGAGCTGTTCGCCATCGGACAGGACAAATCCGTGGTCTACGAACATGTCTGGACGCTCGACGATTTCCTGATGTGGGACAATCTGTGCTCGATGCATGCCCGGACAGATTTTCCGGCCGAAGAACGACGCCTGCTCCGGCGCTGCGTCGTCGAAGGGACGCGGCCGGAGCGGGCATAGCAAGCAGCCGGCGCCGCCAGTCTGACTTCTCGACGGCGCCTCCCGGACGGTTACGGCGTTTCGTTCAGAAACTCTTCGAGCTGTCGGCGCAGGAGATCGGACTGCCTTGCAAGCTCGCCGGATGCATCCCGCATCTGCGACGCGGCCGTACCGGTCTCGCCTGCCGACTGCTGCACGCCCGCGATATTGCTCGAAACTTCCTGCGTGCCGCTCGCAGCCTGCTGAACGTTCTCCGCGATTTCCCGTGTTGCGGTGATCTGTTCGCTGACCGACTGGGAAACCGTCTTGGCGATTTCGCTCATCTTGCCGATTGTTCCGCTAATGTCGCCGATGGCCGATACGGCGCCCGACGTTGCTTCCTGAATATCGACGACCTGTTGTGAAATCTCTTCCGTGGCCTTTGCCGTCTGGGTTGCCAGGTTTTTGACTTCCGAGGCGACGACGGCAAACCCCTTGCTGGCTTCGCCCGCCCGGGCGGCTTCGATCGTTGCATTGAGCGCCAGCAGGTTGGTCTGCGACGCAATGTCGTTGATCAGGTTGACAACCTCGCCGATCTTGTTCGCCGCTTCGGCAAGGCCCTGAACTTGTTCGTTGGTTTTTTCCGCTTCTGCGACGGCATCGTTTGCAATGCGGTCGCTCTCGATGACCTGTCGACCGACTTCCTGAACCGAACTGGATAGCTCTTCCGTCGCGGAGGCCACGGTCTGAACGTTCGAGGTCGCCTCTTCGGAGGCTGCCGAGACGGCGGTCGCCTGCCGGCTGGTTTCTTCCGCGGTCGCGGAGAGCGAGTCCACCGTCGACTGCATTTCAGTGGTCGCGGCGGATACGGTTTTCACCGCATCGCTCACTGCTGTTGCCATTCTTGACTGTTTCTCTTTTTGCGGCGTGATATCGACGGCGAACTTGACGACCTTGACCGGCTTGCCGTCTGCATCGAAAACAGGATTGTAGGATGCCTGGATCCAGATTTTCTCACCGGTCTTGGTGACCCGGCAGAACTCTCCTGCCTGGAATTCGCCGTTATTCAGCGCTTCCCAGAAGAGGCGATATTCGTCGGTCTCCCGCATGGCGGGAGGCATGAAAATGCTGTGGTGCTGCCCCTGAATCTCCGTCAGGTCGTATCCCAGCGCGTCAAGGAAATTCTTGTTGGCGGTAAGGATCGTGCCGTCCGGACTGAATTCGATGATCGCCTGCGAACGCCCGACGGCCTCGAAGACGGCCTTGAGATCCGCAATCTCTTCGTCCGCCCGAACCTTTTCAGTGATGATGCTCCAGGTCAGCATCGGTGCGACGTAATCGCCATCGCCGTCGAAGATAGGCGTGACCAGCAGGTCGAGTACTTCATCGCCAAGCTGGATATGCGTCTGATAGGGCAGGTTTGCTGCATCCGCCAGCAGCGTACGCTGATGCTCCGGCGTCTTGTGGAAGATGTCGACGCACTGTCCCAGCAGATCGTCCGCCTTGCAGGGCAGCAGGTGCTCCAGCTTCTTCAGCGTTTCGACGCTGGTCCTGTTGACGTAATCGATGGTGTAGTTTTCCAGCTCCAGCGTCATGACGTTGACGGGCATGGAGTCAACCATCTGGCGCAGCGCCGACGACCCAGCGTCTGCGGTTACGGCGCGGCCGGCCGGGGGTTTCGCGGCAATGTCGTCGAACTCGACGACGGTCGATTTACGGTTCGCAAGACCAAACATTCTGTCCTCTGAAATGCATATGAAGTCCGCGCGATAGGGCGCGCAGGCAATCTATGAGGGAAATACTGAACGATCCCTTAAGCGGTGCGGTGGATCTGTCGGCGAAGTCGGGAGGGTTTGATTCGACCCGCGGACAGGTTATGGAAAAGGGGCGATCTGACGGTACTGAATACGTCGGAGCCTCATATTTTCAGCCTCGTTTTTTCAGAAGGAGAACAACCAATAACGGATTCGCTTTTCGACAGGCTTGGCGGCCGAGCCGCCGTGGAGGCGGCAGTCGAGCTGTTTTACGAAAAAGTACTGGCGGACGACCTGCTCAGCCCGTTTTTCGCGAATACCGACATGACGCGGCAGCGCGCCCAGCAGAAAGCATTTCTGACATTCGCTTTCGGCGGACCCAACAACTACACGGGCCAGGATCTACGCACGGCGCATGCGCCGCTGGTCGAAAAGGGTCTGGGCGATGCGCATTTCGACGCGGTAGCCGGGCATCTGCAGGCGACGCTCACCAAGCTTGGGGTAGATCAGGCGAATATCGACGAAGTCATGACGATTGCCGGCAGCGTCCGGGACGATGTTCTAGGCAGGTAATTTCCCCCAATCTGGTTTTTGCAATCCGATCGCCCAAAAGCCCCTCAAGGGATTCCTGCGTGCCTGGCGAGCCGGTTTGGCGTCGCGAATTTTTTCGCACCGTCAGTGAAATTTACCGAATATTTGGAATTGGGGCCGATATCTCCGACTGCTTACGTGCGCTTGCTGAGCGCACGATTTTTTTTCGGAAGGAGACTACTCAAGCCATGGCTCGCTTTAACGTAAAGAGTATCGGCTTTACTTTGCCGACAATGATTGTTGGCGCACCGCTTGTATCGTCTGTCATTGTTGGTGTTGCCAATTATATGAATGCGCGCTCGACCTTTTTGCTCAATGCACGTTCGGGGTTAGCGGCAGTTATTGAAAGCCGCGGGAGTGCACTTCAAAGATATCTGGCAAGCATCAAGCAAGACCTTGCCTTCCAATCGACGAACCCTGCTGTTTTTAACGCCCTTGCCGCTTTCCGTGCCGGGTGGCAGCAGCTTCCAGGTGACAAGACGACGGTGCTTCAGAAGCTCTATATAAACGACAATCCGCACCCTACCGGACAAAAAGAAAATCTCGATTTCGCCACAGACGGTTCGGCTTATTCGCGTGCCCATGCGGAATATCATCCGTTCTTCCGCAAGTTCCTGCGTGAGAGGGGATATTATGATGTGTTCCTGTTCGATACCGCTGGAAATCTGGTTTGCTCGGTATTCAAGGAAGCTGATTACGCGACAAATCTTAATACGGGGAAATGGAAAGGCAGCGATCTGGGAAGATCATTTCGGGCGGCAATGTCATCAGGAAAGGCAGGACATATTTCCTTCTTCGATTTCCAACCTTACGCGCCCAGTCACGATGCACCCGCGAGTTTTATTTCGACACCGCTGGTGGACGGCAATGGCCTGGTGAAGGGTGTGCTGGTCTTCCAAATGCCAATCGACAACATGAACTCGGTTCTTCTGGAAAAGTCGGGGCTCGGCGAGACAGGCAAAACCTATATCGTCGGACAGGATTTTCTAATGCGCAGCAACGATCGTTTCGGGAAGGAATCGACTATTCTGAAAGAAAAGGTCGATAACCGGTTTGTAAGAGATGCGCTTGAGGGCAAGAGCGGTGTTGGCGAATTTTCTGCAGTAGATGGCAGGGTCGTCGAATTCGCCTATGCGCCGTTTGAATTTGAGGGCGCGAAATGGGCAATCGCAGCAGAGAAAGATTATGCCGAAGTCACCGAACCGCTCCTCTCGATGCGGAATCAGGCTGTCCTGTTCGGTTTTGCGATATTCGTCGTCATTGGCGGTTTTGGCTGGTTCTTCGCAAGAGGGATTTCCAGCGCGTTGCTTCGCCTCAATGAAGCGACCAGGGAAATCGCGGACGGTAACATTGAGCGCGAGGTCCCCGCTGACGATCGGGCGGATGAAATCGGCGAAGTAGCCTGTTCGATTAGAGTATTTCGCGATTCCCTTGTCCGAATGCGCGAGTTGGAGGCACAGCAGCGCGAAACAGAAGAGAATGCCCGCAGGGAAAAGGCGCAGCAGGAAGAGCGTGCAGCCGAAGAACTCAGAAGGCAGAAGGAATTTCAGGAAGCAGGGGCGAAGCGCGAGCGGACAGAGGCTTTCGAGAAGATCGCAAGCGATTTCGAAGGCCAGGTCATGATGATGCTCGAAACTGTGGCTTCCGCTGCGAACGAAATGCGGGCGTCCGCAGAATCGATGAACAGGACCGCGGAGCATGCGAGCGGTCAGACCGCGACCGTGGCAGCCGCATCGGAGAAAGCTTCAACAAACCTCCAGACCGTCGCCAGCGCGGCGGAAGAACTGACGTCTTCCGTTCGCGAGATCGGCCGCCAGGTAACCGAGACCAACCGGATTGCCGTGGAGGCCGTTGCCGACTCTGAAAACGCAAACGCAAAGGTTCAGGGGCTGGCCGAAGCGGCGCAGAAGATTGGCGATGTGGTCGAACTGATCAATGACATCGCCAGCCAGACCAATCTCCTTGCCCTGAACGCCACCATCGAGGCCGCACGGGCAGGAGAGTCCGGGAAAGGCTTCGCCGTCGTTGCTTCGGAGGTGAAATCGCTCGCGACACAGACGGCAAAGGCGACCGAGGAAATTGCCGTCCAGATCGAGGGTGTCCGGGATGCCACCGGCGAGGCCGTTTCGGTTATCGGGAGCATTTCCGGGGTGATTGGCAGGATGAACGAGAATTCGGGTGCTATCGCCGCCGCAGTCGATCAACAAAGTGCTGCAACGCAGGAAATAGCCGCCAACGTCCAGCAGGCTGCCCAGGGTACGCAGGAAGTGAACGGCAATATCATCGACGTCAGCCGGCTGGTTTCCGAGACCGGGGAATCTGCCTCTCAGGTCCTCGGCGCTGCTAATGAGCTGGCGCAGCAGAGCGAGGGCATGCGGGCCAAACTGAACGAATTCCTGCAGCAGATCAGGGCGGCCTGATCCCGTATCGTTTCAGCAATCGTCTGCTGAAAAGGCCGGGATCGACCCCACGGGCACCTCGGCGAAAATACGGTTGAAGGCGCGCACCGCTTCGGGCGCGCCTTCGCCGTATTCCCATACGCCCGCGGCGACCGAAATGAAATCGGCGCCGGCGCCGATCACCGGGCGACAATTTTCTACCGTGATCCCGCCGATAGCGACGCAGGGCGTCAGCATCGATTCCTGCCAGCGCGACAGGGTTTCCAGATCGGCGCGCGATTTCGGCGATTTGGTGGTCGAGCCGAAAAACGCGCCGAACGCCACGTAATCGGCGCCCGCTTCCGCGCCTTCCATGGCGAGATGGATCGAGTTGTGACAGGTCACGCCGACGATTGAATCGTCGCCCATCAGGCGGCGCGCTTCTTCGTAGGGCGTGTCGTCCTGCCCGACATGGACGCCGTCGCATCCAAGCTCCGCGGCAAGGTCCGGGCGGTCGTTAATGATGAAGGCGACGTCGCGCTCCTGCACGATGGACAACAGCACCTCGGCAGCGCGCCTGACCGTATCGTCGTCCTCCTTGAGCCGAAGCTGAAAACAGGCGACTTCGGCAGCATCCAGGGCCGCTGCAAGCGTGTCGGCGAACCCCGAAAGGGTCTCGCCGCCGATATCCGGCGGCGAGATCAGATAGAGCCGGCAGGGGTCAGGCGAAGGTTCCAAAGAAGCGCCTCCGCGGCTACGAACTACATTTTCCCCTGATAGATCCTGATGATCGAATCCAGCATCGCCAGCGCCTCGTCGCGCGGCCGCTGGAAGGTGTTGCGGCCGATGATCGAGCCGTTGCCGCCTCCGTCGCGGATGGCGCGCACCTCGTTGAAGATGCCGTCGAGGTCCTTGGCCTCGCCGCCCGAGAACACCACGATACGGCGGCCGTTAAAGCAGCTCTGCGTAACGTGCGAGATCCGCGCCGCCAGGGTCGAGACGTCGATCTTGCGGTCCTTGTAGACCTTCTTCGCCGCGTCGAGGAACATCGCATCCGTCGGCGGCTTGACCTTGATGATGTGCGCGCCGAGCTGGCAGGCAAGATGGGCGGCGTAGGCGCAGACATCCATCGCGGTTTCGCCCTCGCGCGATACCATGCCGCCGCGGGGATACGACCACATGACCACGGCGAGCCCGACCGACTTGGCTTCCTCGGCCAGTTCCCGGATTTCCTCGATCTGTTCGTACTGGTCTTCGGAGCCGGGATAGATGGTGAAGCCGATCGCCGCGCAACCGAGCCGCAGCGCATCGCTTACCGTGGCGGTGACGGCCTGGTCCTTGTTGCTGCTGAGCGAGTTGGCGCCGTTGCATTTGAGGATGGTGGGAACCGCGCCGGCAAATGTGTCCGCACCCGCTTCGAGCTGGCCGAGCGGCGCTGCATAGGCGTTCAGCCCGGCGTCGATGGCGAGCTGATAATGATAGTGCGGATCGTAGGCATCCGGGTTGGGGGCGAAGCTGCGCGCCGGGCCGTGCTCTACGCCCTGATCGACCGGCAGGATCACCATCTTGCCGGTGCCGCCGAGCTTCCCGTGCATCAGGATCCGGCACAGATTTGCCTTGGTGCCGGGCGTGTCGGATTCATAGCCCGCGAGAATCTTCTTTACGCGCTGTGTGACTTTCATCGATTTCGTCCCCTGGTTTTCTCGTGTTTTCTGCACGTCGTGGCGGAGCCGTCGGGCGACCCTGCATTCGCGTTCGTTATACTTGAATCGCGCGCCGCCGAAAAGCTATCGGCGGCTCCTGCCTGTGAGCAAATCCGCCAGGGGAGTTTCAACGCCCGGCGGCCGGCGCGGGTCCAGGACACGCCTGGGTCGAGAGACGACAGTCGCTCCCGCCTGTTCCGCGATGGCCGCAACCTTTCGCCGCGCCGCGGGTTTGCCGCCCAGCGCCACAATCGTGACCCCCTGGCGCAATGCGGCGAGTGCTCGGCCGGGCTCATCGCCGCAATCCAGAACGGCGGTCACGGAAACGTCGGGAAATTCGTCGCTGATTGCCCTGACGATTTCTTCGAACCAGATTGGGCCTATTGAGGATGCGGCCCCCGGGAAACTCCACAATTCCAGGTTCGTGCCGGTTGCGCGCGCTGCTTCGCACCAGTCTCTGGCGTCGGCGATTCCCCGAAAGAGCACCGCACGCGGCTTGTTCGCGGACGATTTTCCCTGACTGACCATGGCGCCGAAGTGTGCCACGCAATGGAGCGAACCGCCAACGGCAGCGCCGCAGGCTTCCTGCGCCGTTTCCAACCCTGATGATTGACGCTTTGCGCGGGCGCGGCCTATGTTCCCCGCCATGGAACAGCTGGAACACGCAGAACAGAGACTGGCGTCGGCGCTCGACAGGCTTGAGGCGGCGGCGGCGCGCGTGACCGGTTCGAAAGCCGTGGCCGCCGTGGATGGCGAGCTTGCCGCCTTGCGCGAACGGTGCGAATCTCTGGAAGCGCGCAATCGAGAGATTACGCAGCGACTGGATACGGCCATCGTTCGTCTTCAGCGCGTGCTTGACGCCGACGAGAAAGCGAAAGCCAGCAATGGCGCAGGTTGAAATCCGCATTAACAGCCGGGCCTACCGGATTTCCTGCGATGACGGTCAGGAAGAACATCTGACGCGGCTCGCTGCATTCGTCGACAAGCGGGTGCAGGAGCTGGTGGCATCGGTAGGACAGGTCGGCGAAGAACGGTTGCTGGTCATGGCGAGCCTGCTGATCGCCGACGAGCTGTCCGAGACCTTTGCGAGCATCGAAGCCGGTCAGGACGGGGGCGACGACGGATCGGTGAAAACCATCGAAGCCGCGGCGGAGCGAATCGAGCGAATCGCAGCAAAACTGACGGCCGCCTGAAATATCTCACCGGAATTCCCCTCGGTAGGGGAAATCGGTGATATAGTCTGCCCAGAGCGGTAGCTGTGCGGTGCGCGAGAAACCGTATCCCTGGGGCCAATAAACACCTCTAGGGAGCTGTCCCTGCCAGGATCCTGGTCCCGGTACACGGCGCCCACCTGCTTTAGCAGGCCTTAAGAGGATGCAACTTCGGACGGCCGCTTGGCGCCGCTCGCCTTTCCTGACGACAGAAAATTTATGCTCTCAGCCAGCCGGATCGATCTCGCCAAACAGTCAATGCGGGAGGAGCGGGCGCGGGCGCGCCGTCTCGCTCATCGCGAAGGCGGCCGTGCGGCAGCCCTCGCGATCATTGAAAAATTTCAGGAAGCCCGGCAGCGCGGGCTGGCGGTAAATCCCGGCGATGCGGTTTCCGGCTATTGGCCGATGCGCGACGAGATGGATATTCGCGGCCTGCTCGCCCGGCTGCATGGAGAAGGCATGATCTGCGCGTTGCCGGTGGTGGCGGCGAAGGACAGGCCGCTGATATTCCGCCGCTGGCGCCCGGACGACGCGCTGGAAGGCGGCGCGTTCGGCCTGTCGGAACCGTCCTCCGACAAGGCCGACATCGATCCGCGAGTCATTCTGGTGCCGTTGCTGGCGGTCGATGCGTCGGGCAACCGGCTTGGTTACGGCGCCGGCTATTACGACAGGACGCTGGCTGAACGGCGCGCGCAGGGTCCCGTCGTCGCCGTGGGGATCGGGTTCGAGGCGCAGCGAGTGGCGGCGTTGCCCGTCGACGGTTACGATCAGCGTCTCGACTGGCTGGTGACCGAACAGTCTGTCACACGGTTTGGCGGATAGGGGGGAACGCGTGAGAATTCTGATTTGCGGCGACGTGGTGGGACGTGCGGGCAGGCGCGCCGTCTGCGATGCGCTGCCCGGGCTGCGTCGGTCGCTCGATCTCGATTTCGTTGTCGTCAACGGAGAGAACGCCGCTGGCGGCTTCGGAATCACGGCAAAAATCTGCAACCAGTTTCTCGACGCTGGCGCCGATGCCGTCACCACCGGCAACCATGCCTGGGACCAGAAGGACATCGTGCCGCATTTCGACAAGGAAAAGCGATTGCTCCGCCCGCACAACTACCCCGAAGGAACGCCGGGGTCCGGTGTCGGCGTTTACGAGGCGCAGGACGGGCGCAGGGTGGCCGTGCTGCATTTTATGGGGCTGCTGTTCATGCCGTCGCTCGACGATCCGTTCGCGGGGGTCGACCGGGCCATGCTCAACCGGAAGATGGGCGGTGACAACGATCTGGCCGCCATCGTCGTCGATTTTCATGCCGAAGCGACCAGCGAGAAAATGGCGTTCGGCCATATGCTGGACGGCAGGGTTTCCACGGTAGTCGGGACGCACAGCCACGTGCCCACGGCGGACTGCCAGGTCCTGCCCGGCGGCACCGGCTACATGTCCGATATCGGCATGTGCGGCGATTACGATTCCGTCATCGGCATGAAAAAGGAAGGATCGATCCATCGGTTCCGCAGCAAGCTGCCCGGCCCGCGGCTGGAGGCGGCGGGCGGAGAGGCAACGTTATGTGCGGTTCTGGTGGAAACCAACGACGCAACCGGGCTTGCCCGGTCGATCGAACCGGTCCGGATCGGCGGCAGGCTCGCGCCCGCCATGCCGACCCGTTAAGCCGGGATAATCTCAGGCGGCCCGAACCGTATGCAGGAAGCTGTCGACCTGCATCTTGAGGGCTTCGCCCTGTTTCGATAGCTCTTCGGAGGCGCTCAGGACGTGGTTCGCCGTCTCGCCGGTTTCGCTGGCGGCGCGGTTCACCTGCTCGATATTGCCGGTGACGGACTGCGTGCCCGATGCGGCCTGCTGCACATTTTCCGCGATCTCCTTTGTAGCGGAATTCTGCTGTTCGACAGCGGTGGCGACCTTTGTCGATATTTCGTTGATCTGGCCGATGACATCCGAGATTCCCTCGATAGCCTTCACCGCATCGCCGGTCGCGTTCTGAATGTCGGAGATCTGGGTGCCGATTTCCTCGGTTGCCTTGGCTGTCTGCGTGGCAAGAGATTTGACTTCGGATGCAACGACGGCAAAGCCCTTGCCGGCTTCTCCGGCGCGCGCCGCTTCGATGGTGGCGTTGAGCGCCAGAAGGTTGGTCTGGCTGGCGATGTCGTTGATCAGGTCGACCACATCGCCGATTTTCTGAACGGCGTCCGCCAGCCCCTGCACCTTGCGGTTGGTGCTGTCCGCTTCGGCAACGGCCTCGGTGGCGATTGTCTTCGCTTCGGAGACCTGATCGCTGATTTCGCCGACGGAACTGGAAAGCTGGCCGGCAGCGGCGGCCACGGTCTTGATGTTCGAGGTAGCCTCCTCTGACGCGGAGGCAACGGCGGAAGACCGGGTGCTGGTGTCTTCGGCCGTGCGGGTCATCTCTTCCGCCGAAGCCCGCATTTCGGTCGTCGCGCTCGATACGGCCTCAATGACGCTCATGACGTTCTTTTCGAAATCGTCCGCCATCGACAGCATCGAATTCCTGCGCTCTTCCTCCGCCCGCTGTTCCGCTTGCTGGGCCCTGAGTTTCCGTTCCTCGCTGCGCGCCTTGTTCTGTTTCCAGATATGAAGTGTGTCGCACATGTCGCCGATTTCGTCCTTCTGTCTCAGCGACGGCACTTCGACCGAAACATCGTCCGCGGCGAGCCGCTGCATGGTCTCGGTAATCAGCCGGATCGGCCTGGCAGCCCGGTGGCCGACAAACATGCCGGCGGATATGAACACGCCGACGCAGACGAGAAGGGCAGTGGCGAAAAGCATGACTATCTCGTCCCAGAGCGCAAAGGCTTCGTTGAGCGGAACGCGGACCAGCGCCGACCAGCCGAGACCTGGATAGCCGTATGCTCCCTTGGCGAACGAATAGCCGGCTGCCTGGTCGATCTGCTTTCGCGCATGGGCTGATATCATGGCGCCATTGCCGCCCTTGATGGCTTGCTGCGCAACTGCAACACCCGCGCTTGCGAGATTCAGCTTTCCGACGACGTCAAAGTTTCGCTTGTAGCCGGCGATGCCCGAAAAATTCTGTCCCCTGGGATCGAAATCGACGAGGACAGTCCCCTTCCGGTCGATCAGCGTCACTTCGGTATTGGCCATGCCGTCGGCCGCCATCTTGTCATAGAACTGCGCGACGATTTCCTCCACCAGCCCGAAATCGGCGAAGTTCACCCAGATACCGATTTTCTGGCCGAGCGAGTCGTAGACCGGCGCGCTAAAGGGGATCACATACCCGTCATCGCCATAGAGTTTCGCGATCATCTCGTTCCGGGAGGGCTGGCTGACGGCGGTGCCGGTCAGGCCGTTCTTTCCCTTGAGGAAATTTTCCGTCAAGGCATCCTTGAACCAGGGGTCGTTGGAAACCGAACGGCCCAGCAAGCCGTCCGTTGCGATGTCCTTGCCGGAAGCATCGACCGAATTGACCGCGATAACCTTGCCGTCGAGGCTGATCAGCAGCATGAGCCTGTATATGCCGTATCCGGTCATGTAACCGTTCATGGCATGGACCAGCGGATTATCCTTCCCGGGAAAATTCCAGTTTTCCTGCTGGTGGGCGGCGCTATTGAGGCCAAACGCCTGCACGTCGCCGTACCGTTCGAAAAGGTTGCGGTCGATCGCGTCGTTGATGCCGACGGCATTCTCCATGACCTTCGTCGTCAGCGCCTGCTTGATCTTTCCTTCCTCGGTGAAAAGGATGCCGAACAGGGCGATGCCGGGAAGCAGCCCGAATGCTAGCAGCAGCAGGGTCAGTTTTCCGCGGACCCCGAGCGAAAGAAACCCGGTTGGTTTTTGCGTTATCGACGGATTGTCCGCTGTCGTTGTTTCGCCAGCGATAACGTCGCTTTTTTCCGTATCGGTGACTGCGTTCATCGTGAAGCCCCTATGTAGCTAATTCGAGTAGCACTGGTTGTATTTTTATCCCGTAATTTCTCCGGGTGAATGATCGGTTAATTCAGATAAAATTTTTATCGGATTGAATCCGTTTCGGCCTTGGGAGTACTACGGCGGAGCCGTCCCGGCGACCGGGGCTTGATGTGCGGTCTGTCGGTTGTGGTATAGATGTCGGGTGCCGTGATGCAGCGGCGAACCAGGAAAATCAGGAAATACGGAAGACGAAATGGCGGGACATTCCAAATTCAAGAACATCATGTACCGCAAGGGCGCGCAGGACAAAAAGCGCGCCAAGATATTCACCAAGCTGATCCGCGACATTCAGGTCGCGACACGCGCCGGCCTGCCGGATCCGGAAATGAATCCGGCGCTCAAGATGGCTGTGCAGGCGGCGAACGCGCAGAACATGCCCAAGGACAATATCGATCGCGCGATCAAGCGGGCGAGCGGCGAGGGCGACGGCGATTCCTACGAGGAAATCCGTTACGAAGGCTACGGGCCGGGTGGTGTAGCGCTGATCGTCGATGCGCTGACGGACAACCGGAACCGGACGGCGTCCGAGGTCCGGGCGGCCTTCACCAAGTTCGGCGGGTCGCTGGGCGAAACCAACAGCGTCAGTTTCCAGTTCGACCGTGTCGGGCTGATCGCCTACCCGGCCGACGTAGCCGATGCTGACGCCATGTTCGAGGCGGCGCTGGAAGCCGGCGCCAGCGACGTCGAATCGTCCGATGACAGTCATGAGATCGTTTGTGCGCCCGACGATTTCGGCCAGGTCCGGGCTGCGCTTGAGAAACAGTTCGGCAAGGCGGAGGAAGCCGATCTCGGCTGGCGTCCGCAATCCACCGTACCGGTCGACGAAGACAAGGTCGAGACCCTGCTGAAGCTGATCGAGGCGCTTGACGACAGCGACGACGTGCAGAGCGTCTCGGCGAATTACGAAATCGACGACGCTGTGCTGGAACGGATGGCGGGCTGAGACCTGCCGGTTCCCGGAACCGAAATGAAAAACCCCGCTTCCGGAGAAGCGGGGTTTTCCGTTAACAGTGGTCTGACGCCCGTTACGCGGCCCGGACGTCTTTCAGGAACCGGTCAAACTGTTCCCTGAGACTCTCGCCCTGCTGCGACAGTTCCGCAGCGACGCTCAGGACCTGGCTGGCGGCTGATCCCGTCTCGGACGCCATCTTGCTGACATGGACGATATTGCCGTTCACCTCGTTGGTGCCGGCCGCCGCCTGCTGCACGTTGCTGGCGATCTCCTGCGTAGACGCGCCCTGTTCCTCCACCGCCGCGGCGATCGCCGTCGAAATGTCGCTGATCTGACCGATTGTGCCCGAGATCTGCTCGATCGCAGTGACGGCATCTGTGGTGGCGTCCTGTATACCGACGATCTGGCCGCCGATTTCCTCGGTCGCCTTTGCGGTCTGGTTGGCAAGCGATTTGACTTCCGATGCGACGACGGCAAAACCCTTGCCCGCCTCGCTGGCGCGCGCGGCCTCGATCGTTGCGTTGAGCGCCAGCAGGTTGGTCTGGGACGCGATATCGTTGATCAGATCGACCACATCGCCGATCTTCTGCGCCGCTTCCGCGAGTCCCTGGACCTTCTGGTTGGTATCGGAAGCCTCCGTGACCGCGTTCTGGGCGATGCGAGAGGAATCGGACACCTGCCGGCTGATTTCTCCTACCGAAGCCGAGAGTTCTTCCGCTGCAGCGGCTACGGTCTGTAGGTTGGTGGTAGCCTCTTCCGATGCCGCGGCGACAGAAGACGATTGCACGCTGGTATCCTCTGCAGTTTTCGTCATGGCCTCGGCGGATGTGCGCATTTCGGTGGCTGCGGACGCCACGGTTTCGAGGACGATGGTTACCTGGCTTTCGAAATTCGCGATTATGGCGTCGACCTTTTCCGCCCGCCTCCATTCCGCTTCCGCGCGATTCTGTTCTTCAAGTCGCTTCTGTTCTTCGGCCTCACGCTCCGAGCGCTCGCGTTCTTCCTTTTCGGCCGCAGCGCGTTTTTCAGTTTCCCGGATCTCTTCCTGCAACCGTTCATTTTCGATCAGGTTGATCTGGAAAACCTTCACCGACCTTACCAGGGTGCCGACCTCGTCTCCTGTTTCCGAGAGATCGATTCCGATCGATGTCTCTCCGTCCGCTAGACGCCCGGTTACGAAGGTCAGTTTTTTGATCGGCCCGACAATCCCCCGAATGATGAAAACTGCCCACAAAAGCGTTACCGCCAGCAGGCCCCCAATCAGACCGATGACCGTCCAGAAGCGGGTCGACGCCGAGGACTGAAGCGATATCGCTTTTCCGATCAGGTCAGCCGCAATCCGGTCTTCGACTTTTTTCAACAGGTCGATCTTCGCCGTGATTGTGTCGAACCACTGTTTTGCGGTTACGCCGCCGGTGTCGCCTGAGGCGATGCTGTCAATCGCGATCCTGCGGAGCCCCTCGACCTTTTCGACCGTTGGTCCTGAAACCGTGGCAGCGTAGAAATTCAGCTGATCCCGTGTCGCCGTCTTCCGGAACACCTCTGTCAGGCTGTTCTGAGCGGCGATCAGCCCGACGAACTGTTGGTAGCCCTTGGGCGAAAATTTCTGTGCCCCGAAACCGCCTGCGCCTGCCGCCCTTTCGCGGCCCGCGCGCTCCTTGCTCTGCAGCAAAGCCGTATAGGAAGCCAGCATATTATTGATGTCGGGATCCCGGCTCAGGTTTGTCGTATATTCAACGATAGTCAGAAGTTTCCCGATGGTTGGGGTGTAATATCCCGCCATCTGTCCGACGGTGGCCCGGACATTCGTGACTTCGGTTCGCATGGCGTCGAGTTTCCCCAGCGACGCCCGGGCGGTTGAAATCAGATCGGCAATCTCGGTTCCGAAAGTATCCGCATCGATTTTGGCTAACGCGGCGTTGAGTTTACGGGTCGTCTCATTGGTCTCTTTTTTCTGGACGTTCAGTTCTTCGGAAAAATTACGGCCCCCGCTGGTAATAAATCCTGCCGAAAACCCGCGTTCCTTTTGCAGTTCGTGAACGGTGGCGGAAATGATTTGGGCCTGGTCTGCCAGAAGGACGAGATTTTGCGTTTCCGATACGACGCGTCGGGCATCGAGGATAAGACTGGAGCCGAGCCACAGAGTCGCCAGAAGCGGCAGAACCAGCATCAGGGTCACTCTGACGCCGACTGGCCGATTGGCCAGGCTGAAGCGGGACGGAGATTTCTGAAATGTGCCCGGCCGCAGTGCCGCCGGGGAAAAATCCGCAGCCAGTTCGTATCCCGGCTCGTTATCTGATTGTATTTCGTTTGAAGTCATTTCGGCTCCTGATAAAGCGACTGGCGTCGCCGTCCGCTTTTACAGACAAGAACGTTTCGACTGGCAACCAAAATGGGCGGGTTGAATTGACATTCGGTTAATCCGGCGCCGATTGGGCGAGAAAATTCGCGCTATCCCGCTCAAGCCGCTAGCGGCACAATGATGGCAGCATAAAATTCGCAATTCTCCGTCTAATTGCTGCGCAATTACGCTAGATATGGTATAGAACAGCCGAATTGCCCACGACATGCGGCGATATGTCAAGCATGACATCAAGACTGTTCGAAGGCCGATTTCTGGATACCGGAATGCATCAGAAAACCCGGGTTGGGCTATGACCGTGACAATACTCGGGATCGACCCGGGGCTCCGCATCACCGGCTGGGGCGTGATCGAGGTCGCGGGCAACCGTCTGACCCACATCGCCGACGGCCATATCGACGTGCCGACGGGCGGAACGCTCGCGTCGCGCCTGTCCGCCCTGTATGCGGGCGTGGCCGAGGTACTGAAAGAATTTTCTCCGGACGAGGCGGCGGTTGAGGAAACGTTCGTCAACCGCAACGCCGCTTCCACTCTCAAGCTGGGCCAGGCGAGGGGCGTGACGCTGCTCGCCCCCGCACGTTGCGGCATCGAGGTCCACGAATACGCCACCAACCTTGTGAAGAAGTCGGTTGTCGGAACCGGGCATGCCGGCAAGGACCAGGTGACAATGATGGTGAAGACGCTGCTGCCCGGCGCAAGGCTGGAAAAGGCCGATGCCGCCGATGCGCTCGCGGTGGCGATCTGCCATGCGCACCATCGGGCGAGCAGGGCACGCGTGGATCGGGCGCTCCACGAAGCCGGGGCGCGCGGATGATCGCCAGGCTGACCGGTATTCTCGACGCGATCGGCGAAGACCACGCCGTGATCGACGTCAACGGGGTCGGGTATCTCGTCTTCTGTTCGGCGCGAACGCTCCGGACGCTGGGGGAGAGAGGCGCACAGGTCAGCCTCGCGGTCGAAACCCATGTACGCGAGGATCACATCCATCTTTACGGGTTCGCCGATGCTGTCGAACGGGACTGGTTCCGGTTGCTGACGACGGTTCAGGGGGTGGGCGCCAAGGTCGCGCTCGCCATACTCGGTACGCTGTCGCCGGAGGATCTCGCCAATGCGCTGATGGCCGAGGACAAGGCGTCGCTGACCCGGGCGCCCGGCGTCGGGCCGCGCGTCGCGACGCGCATTCTGGCGGAGTTGCGTGACAAGGCGGGCGAGTTGACCTCGGTGCGGACGGCGCAGCTCAGCGCAGGCGAGGCGGCGCCGACAGGAGCGGTCGATGATGCCGTCTCGGCGCTGGTCAATCTTGGCTATCGGCGCGCCGATGCGTTCGGCGCGGTCGCCCGGGCGGTCAAGGCGCTTGACGGCGAACCCGCTGTCGAGACGCTTGTCCGGGCCGGGCTCAGGGAGCTGAGCGCATGAGCGAGGCGCCGTCCGAAGAGCGAGTCGTTGGTGCAGGTTTGGCCGACGGCGATGCTGTCGATGTCGCTCTACGCCCGCAGACGCTCGGCGATTTCGTCGGTCAGAAACAGCTGCGCGAGAATCTCCGGGTGTTTATCGACGCGGCGCGCGGTCGTGGCGAACCGCTCGATCATGTGCTGTTTCACGGCCCGCCCGGTCTCGGCAAGACGACTCTGGCGCAGATCGTGGCGCGCGAGCTCGGCGTCGGCTTCCGGGCGACGTCAGGACCGGTGATTGCAAAGCCGGGAGACCTGGCTGCAATTCTGACCAATCTGGAGCCGCGCGATGTCCTGTTCATCGACGAGATCCACCGGCTGACGCCGGTGGTGGAGGAAATCCTCTACCCGGCGATTGAGGATTTTCAGCTCGACCTGGTGATCGGCGAAGGGCCGGCCGCCCGGTCGGTCCGTATCGATCTGGCGCCGTTTACGCTGGTCGGCGCGACGACCCGGTCGGGGCTGATGACAACGCCGCTGCGCGAACGGTTCGGTATCCCGCTCAGGCTGGATTTCTACACGCCGGACGAGCTCGAAAGCATCATCCGTCGCGCCGCCGACATGATCGGGCTGGCGCTGGCCGAGGACGGCGCCGCGGAAATTGCGCGGCGGGCGCGGGGAACGCCGCGGGTGGCCGGACGGCTGCTGCGCCGCGTCAGGGATTTCGCCGAACATGCCGGAGGCGGTCCGGTGGACGCGAAGGCGGCGGACCGGTCGCTCAACAGGCTTGAGGTGGATGCGCTCGGACTCGATGCGATGGACCGGCGCTATCTTACCTGCATCGGGGAAAACTATGGCGGCGGGCCGGTCGGCGTGGATACGCTGGCGGCGGCCCTGTCGGAACAGCGCGACGCCATCGAAGAGGTGATCGAACCTTTCCTGATCCAGCGCGGGCTCGTCCAGCGCACCCCGCGCGGCCGGATGCTGACAGAAGCCGGGTTCCGTCATGTCGACATAGCTCCCAACGCAAAGGCCATTGAGCAGCTCGACCTGCTCGGAGGTGAGGGCGCTGATGACGTCTGAGACCGGCGTATTCCGGGACGGGATGCATGTGTTCCCCGTTCGCGTCTATTTCGAAGATACGGATGCGGCGGGCGTCGTTTATTACGCCAACTATCTGCGGTTCGCAGAACGAGCCCGCACTGAAATGATGCGTGCCATAGGGGTGCCACATTCAGGGTTGATGAATGATCTCGGGCTGGTCTTCGTGGTGCATCGCTGCAACGCGGTCTACCGCCGGCCCGGACGTCTCGATGATGTGCTCGAGGTCTGGAGCGGCAATGTCGGGATGACGGGGACCGGTCTGTGGCTCGATCAGTACGTTCGGCGCGACGGCGAGGAACTGGTCGGCATGCGCGTCCGGCTCGCCTGCGTCGGGCCGGATGAACGACCGGCCAGGCTGCCAAGGGAGCTTCGTGAGGCGCTGTCGCCTTATGTTGGAGAAAGCAGAGTCGAATTTAATGATAACAAGGGTGCGTAAGGCATGAACGAAACGGCTGTGGCGTCCGCGGCGATCGCAGGGTCGGTCGCGCACGACCTGACTGTATGGGGGCTGTTCCTGCAGGCCGATCTGGTCGTCAAGATCGTCATGATCATGCTGGTGCTGGCGTCGGTATGGTGCTGGGCGATCATTTTCGAAAAACTCCTGAAGATGAAACGCCTGATGCGCCAGGCGGAAGAGTTTGAGGAAGGCTTCTGGTCGGGCGGGTCGCTGGAAGACCTTTACGACCGGATCGGCGACCGCCCGACCCATCCGATGGCGTCGATCTTTACCGCGGCGATGCGGGAATGGCGCCGATCGGCGTCGCGCGGGCTGTCGGATGTCGCTGCCAAGGCCGGCCTCGCCCAGCGCATCGAACGCGTTATGCATGTGACGCTGGGGCGAGAAATGGACGGGCTCGAAAAGAACATGACCTTTCTCGCTTCGGTCGGGTCGACTGCGCCCTTTATCGGGCTGTTCGGCACCGTCTGGGGCATTATGAATTCGTTCCAGGCCATCGCCCAGTCGAAGGATACGTCGCTGGCCGTCGTTGCGCCCGGTATCGCGGAAGCGCTGTTCGCGACTGCGCTGGGGCTCGTTGCCGCCATCCCTGCCGTGGTCGCCTATAACAAGATTTCGACCGATCTCGGGCGTTATGCGGCGCGGCTCGAATCGTTTTCCAACGAATTCACCGCAATTCTGTCGCGCCAGTTCGAGGAGAACGGCTGAACATGGCGATGGAACTCGGACCCGGGCGGAGCGCCGGCGCGAAATATCGTCGGCCCTTGGTGAGCCAGATAAATGTGACGCCGATGGTCGACGTCATGCTGGTTCTGCTGATCGTCTTCATGGTGACGGCGCCGTTGCTGACCGTCGGCGTTCCGGTCGACCTGCCCAAGACCGCAGCCAGCCGTATCGTCGGTCAGGACGAGCCGCTGGTCGTAAGCATCAACGGTTCGGGCAAGCTGTTCCTGCAGGATTCCGAAATCGCGCTCGACCAGCTCGTGCCCCGTCTCGTCGCCATTACCGAGAACCGCAAGAACGCCCGCATCTTTCTGCGCGGCGACCGCGCCATTCCCTATGGCGACGTCATGGCGGTGATGGGGGCGATGAACCAGGCCGGCTTCAACCGGGTCGCGCTGGTCACCCAGTTTCCCGACCAGGGTTCGGGCCAGAAATCCGGCCAGAAATCCGGCGGGTCGCGGTGAGTAATGCAGCGCGGCCTGATCATCTCGGCCCTGCTTCATGTCTCGGTCTTCGCCGCGGCCTATATCGGCCTGCCGTCGATGTTCCGGCCCGAAATCGTCGTTACCGCGCCGCCGGTGGTGGATCTGGTAAAGGAGTTGCCGGAGAAGCCGCCAGAGAAAAAGCCCGAACCGCCGAAACCGGAACCGAAAAAGACCGCGCCGCCTCGGGTCGAGAAAGCCCCTGCTATTCCGGAGCCTCCTGCTATTCCGGAGCCGCCGGCGGTACAGGCGGCAGAGACTCCGCCCGAACCGCCGCCGCCCCCGCTGAAACCGAAGAAGCAGGCCGAAGCGAAACCCACGCCGAAGCCGAAACCCGTCGTCGCGCCGCTGCCCAAGCCGTCATCGAGCATCCGCGTGGCGAAAGCTGCGCCAAAGCCCAAGCGCAAGCCGAAGCAACGCGATTTCAACACCCTCCTGAAGAATCTGGCGACGCCCAGACCAGAGGCGGCGAAAGAAAAGCCGAAGAGCGCGGAACCGGAATCGACGTCCGCAGCGCAACAACAGACATCGGCGATCGACCGGCGGAGAATCGAATCGGAACTCGTAACCAGCATCAAGAACCAGGTGACGCGTTGCTGGAATATTCCCGCCGGCGCCAAGGATGCGCGCGAAATGAAGATCGACGTTCATATCCGGCTCAATCGGGACGGGTCGATTATCGGCGCTCCTCAGGTTATAGATTCGGCCCGGATGGCGAAGGATCCGTTTTACCGGGCGGTTGCAGAAAGTGCGTTGCGGGCGTTGCAGATCTGCAAGCCGTTGCGATTGCCGGCTCAACAGTTCGATATCTGGAAGAGCATCACCTTTAACTTCGACCCCAGCGAGGCCCTTGGTCCATGACACGCGCGAAAGCAAATATGACTGGTCTGTCTGGAATTCTGACGGCCGCCGCTCTGGCATTCCTGACCGTTTTTCCGGTCGATCCCGCCCGTGCCGAACTGAGCGTGCGTATTACGCAGGGCAAGGCGGAGCCGTTGCCGATCGCCGTGCCCGACCTGTTCGGGTCCGAGTCGCAGTCGATCGGTCTGGGACGCGAGATCGCCCGCGTCGTCGCGGCCAATCTCGAACGCTCCGGCCTGTTTCGCATGATCGATCAGCGGGCCTACATCCAGAACCGGTCTTCGCTCCGCGTCCGGCCACAGTTTCCCGCCTGGCGACAGATCAACGCCCAGGCGCTTGTCGTGGGAAGCGCCGAAATCCGGCCGGACGGAAGGTTACGTGTGGAATTCCGCCTGTGGGATGTTTTCGCCGGCCAGCAACTGGTGGGTTTGCGATCGGAAACGGAACCCCAGAACTGGCGGCGTATCGCCCATATCATCGCGGATGCGATCTACAAGCGGATCACCGGCGAGGAAGGCTATTTCGACACGCGGGTGGTTTATGTCGCGGAGTCGGGGCCGGCAAAGAAACGCGTCAAGCGGCTCGCCATCATGGATCAGGATGGCGCCAATCACCGCTATCTCACCAGCGGCGACGAGCTTGTTCTGACCCCGCGCTTTTCGCCCACCGCGCAGGAGATTACCTATCTGGCCTACACCGGTTCCGTCGCGCGCGTCTACATCTACAATATCGACACGGGACGCCAGGAGATGCTGGGCAATTTTCCCAGCATGACCTTCGCGCCGCGCTTCTCGCCGGACGGGAACCAGGTCATCATGTCGATGGCGCAGGATGGAAATTCCGACGTCTATACGATGGACCTTCGGACCAGACAGTTGCGCCGGCTGACGCGGCATCCGTCGATCGATACCTCGCCGTCCTTTTCCCCGGATGGACGGCAGGTCGTATTCAATTCCGATCGCGGTGGTTCGCAGCAGCTTTATGTCATGACAACCGATGGCGGTTCCCCACGCCGTATTTCCTTCGGCGACGGACGTTACGCGACTCCGGTCTGGTCGCCACGCGGCGATCTGATCGCCTTTACCAAGATCCATCAGGGCCAGTTTTCCATTGGCGTCATGCGGCCCGACGGCAACGGCGAACGGCTTCTTGCGAACGGATTTCTTGTCGAGGGGCCGACCTGGTCGCCGAACGGGCGCGTCCTGATGTTCTTCAGACAGGAAAGGGCGGGCAGCAGCGGCGGCAAGCCGAAGCTGTTTTCCATAGATCTCACTGGATATAACGAACGCGAAATCAGGACACCTACGGCCGGTTCCGACCCGGCATGGTCGCCAAGAAAGCGGTAAGGTGCGACGGTAATCGGAAAATGTGGGGACGGTCTTCTGGTAGCCCGATCAAACTTTTGCGATAATCCATGCTCTGAAGCAGCATCCGCCTTTATTGATTCTCCCACCCGACCTAATGTTATCTTCTCGTCGCGATAAAAAAGGAAAGCTGTCATGCGCTGCAAGATTTTAGTGACGGTACTGGCCGGTCTGGCCCTGGCCGCATGCGAAACCACGTCCGAGGACGCTGGAAGCGCTTCAGGCGCCGGAACGGGGAGCGCCGCCGGTACCGGTTCGTCGAGCGGTTCGTCAAGCGTGGCCTCCCGGCCGCTGTCGGGGCCCGAGGCCGGTTCTCAGGCCGACCTTGTAACCAATGTCGGCGACAGGGTTTTCTTCTCGCTCGATTCCTACTCGCTCAGCACCGACGCCCGCGCCACCCTTGAGAAACAGATGCAATGGCTACGCCAGAACCAGGGGGTACGCGTCGTCATCGAAGGTCATGCGGATGAGCGCGGTACCCGGGAATACAATATCGCTCTCGGGGAACGGCGCGCCACGGCTGTGCGGGACTATCTCGTGGCGCTCGGTACCGATCCCAACCGTATCCAGACCGTCAGTTTCGGCAAGGAACGGCCCGTCGATCCCAGCTCGACCGAATCCGCATGGCAGAAAAACCGTCGCGGCGTCATGGTCGTTGCCCGTTAGGACTTCCCTGTAACGTGGCGTTCCGCAAGCGGCGAACATCGTCCTGTTTGCCGACCTGACGGGTGAAAGCGTGATGATGAAGATGCACATTCGGTCGATCGGGGCGGTGTCGATTTTTGCCGCAGGAATGGCGCTGTCCGGCGCCGGGATAGCGGTTGCTCAGGACTCCTCGCGGGAGCTGGTCAACCGGTTGAACCGGCTGCAGAACGAACTGACGACATTGCAGCGTCATGTATATCGCGGCGAAAGGGCGCCTGCCTCGGTGGCGACCGCATCGCCCGCTCCGGCAACGGCGGCCAGGCTGTCAGTCCGGATCACCCAGCTTGAGGACGAAATCCGCCGGCTGACAGGCGTCAATGAAACGCTCACTCACCAGATCCGTCAGCTACGGGAGCGGCTGGAGAAGGCGGCGGCCGATACCGATCTTCGCCTGAAGGCGCTTGAGGGCGGGGCGAAACCTGCGGTCGCTGCTGGAGCAGCAGCAGGGTCGACGCCAGCACAACCGGCCCCAGCCCCTGATTCGGGGAGCGTCGCCAACGCTGATAAGGGGGCGAGAGTCCTCGGTTCGGTTCGGGAATCCGAAACGCCGGCAACGAAACCGGTGGCGCTGACGGAGACGCCGGAGCAGCAGTACGACAGGGCGCACGGCCTCCTTATGAAGACCCGGGATTATGCAGGGGCCGAGCGGGTATTTTCCGATTTCCTATCCCGACATCCGAAGCATGCACTGGCGCCGAACGCCTATTACTGGCTGGGGCGGACCTATTTTGTCCGAGAGGATTTCCAGCAATCGGTTGCGACCTTTGCGACCGGTTTCAAAACTCACCCCGAAAGCAAAAAAGCACCCGCGACGCTGTTAAATCTGGGCATGTCGCTGTCCCGTCTCGGAAAGACGCGGGAGGCATGCGAGACATTCGCGCATCTGGCCCGGCATTTCCCCAAGGCCGAAGGGGCCGTAAAGCGCCGGCTCGCGACGGAACGCAAAACCGCGCAGTGCCGCTAGATCCCCTCGCGCCGGTCGCCACGCGTGAGTTCGCCACGCTGATAGACCGGCTGGGACCGTTCGAACCCGAACCTGAAATCGCGATCGCCTGCTCCGGCGGCCCTGACAGCATGGCGCTCGCCGTTCTCGCCCATGAATGGGCGGTCAGCCGCAGTGGGCAGGCAGTCGCCCTGATCGTCGATCATGGCCTCAGAGACGGATCCGCTGCGGAAGCGGCTCTTACCCGACGGCGACTGAATTCGACCGGTATCAAGGCATATATCCTGAAATGGACGGGCGATAAGCCCGCCCGCGGCATTCAGGAAGAGGCGCGGCGTGCGCGTTACAGCCTGCTTGAGGAGTGGTGCCGCCGGCGCGGTGTGCTTCACCTGCTGCTGGCGCATCAGCGCGACGATCAGGCCGAAACCGTACTGCAGAGGCTGGTTCGTGCGAGCGGTCCCAAGGGACTTGCGGCAATGGCGCCTATGCGGGAAACCGGAAGCGTACGCCTGTTGCGACCATTGCTGAGCGTACCCAGGCGCCGGCTCATGGCGACACTCTCCGTGCGAAAGATCGAGAGCGTCGATGACCCGTCGAACCGTAATTTTGCCTTTGAAAGGGTCCGTCAGCGGGCCGCGATGCCGGTTCTTAGAACTCTCGGTTTGACGCCGGAAAGCCTGACGGGTGTGGCGCAACGGTTCGCTCTGGAGCGGCAGGATATTGAAAGCGAGACAGGCCTTGCGCTCGCCCGTCATGCATCGGTGTTCGAGGAAGGGTATGCGACGCTGCCCAGCGCATTCCTGTCCCAGACCGGGAAGCGGACCGTTCTGGACGTGCTGGATTCCCTGATATGTGCGGTCGGTGGTCGGCGTTACCCGACGCGAAGGGAGCGTCTGGAGCGGTTATATCGCGGGCTCGAGAATGGTGCGGTGGGGCGTGGAAGGACCCTTTCCGGCTGCATGGTTCGTTCAGACGGCGAAACCATCCTGATCGCACGGGAGCCAGGCAGGATTTTGCCTGTCGATATTGAGGAAGGTGCCGAAGTTCTATGGGACGGCCGGTTTCGCGTGCGCCTGAAAGCGCCCATGAAGGGGACAAAGCCCCGCCGGTTCCGGCTTGAGCCGCTAAAGCCGGGGTTTCTGAAGGAAACGGGGGACGAAACGGTGAGCGCGCTCGCTGGCACACTTCCCGCCTTGGTCAGGCAATCGCTTCCCGCTCTTTACGACCGGGCCGGGCTTGTCGCCGTGCCGCATCTCGGTTACCCGCGAGAGACGGAAAACGGGGCGCAGGTTATGGAATCAATCGATTTTATGCCCGAAAAACCTGTTACACAGGCCGTCTTTTCAGTTGTTTAACCGACATACGACACTATGTACTATGACAAAGGATGGGTGGGGCGCGCCGTACGTCATAAATGCGCCAGAACAAGGATCGTTGTGTTGAATAATTTCGGTAAAAATCTGGCCCTGTGGGTGATTATCGGCCTGTTGCTTGTGGCGCTGTTCAACCTTTTCCAGCAGCCCAGCGGTCGCGGCGGCCATGTCGGTATCCCGTTCTCCGAATTTATCGCCGAGGTGGATAACGGCAAGGTTCGCGACGTCACCATCAAGGGCAACCAGATTTCCGGTTATTACACGGACGGTCGTGGTTTTGCGACATACGCACCCAACGATCCGAATCTGGTCGAGCGCCTTACCAAGCGGGGTGTCGGCATCAAGGCCGTACCGACCGACGACGGTTCGCCATCGCTGCTGCAGATCCTGATTTCCTGGTTCCCGATGCTGCTGCTTATCGGGGTGTGGATTTTCTTCATGCGCCAGATGCAGTCCGGCGGCGGCAAGGCGATGGGCTTCGGCAAGTCCAAGGCGCGGCTGCTGACGGAGCGGCAGGGCCGCGTGACCTTCGAGGATGTCGCCGGGATCGACGAGGCCAAGGTCGAGCTCGAAGAGGTCGTCGAATTCCTGCGTGACCCCCAGAAATTCCAGCGTCTCGGCGGCAAGATCCCCAAAGGTGTCCTTCTGGTCGGCCCGCCCGGCACCGGCAAGACGTTGCTGGCCCGCGCTATCGCCGGCGAGGCCAACGTGCCGTTCTTTACGATTTCCGGTTCGGATTTCGTCGAAATGTTCGTCGGCGTTGGCGCCAGTCGCGTGCGTGATATGTTCGAACAGGGCAAGAAGAACGCACCCTGCATCATCTTTATCGACGAAATCGACGCGGTCGGCCGTCATCGCGGCGCCGGGCTCGGCGGCGGCAATGACGAGCGCGAGCAGACGCTCAACCAGCTTCTGGTCGAGATGGACGGTTTCGAAACCAATGAGGGCGTTATTCTGATTGCGGCCACCAACCGCCCGGATGTGCTCGACCCGGCCCTGATGCGGCCCGGCCGCTTCGATCGACAGGTCGTGGTTCCCAATCCGGATATTCTTGGGCGTGAAAAAATTCTTAAGGTGCATATGCGGAAAGTTCCGCTCTCTCCTGATGTGGATGCGCGGATGATCGCACGCGGTACGCCCGGTTTTTCAGGTGCCGACCTTGCTAACCTTGTAAACGAGGCCGCGCTCCTTGCGGCGCGTCGCAACAAGCGGCTTGTTACCATGGCGGAGATGGAAGACGCCAAGGACAAGGTTCTGATGGGGGCGGAACGCCGCTCCATGGTCATGGACGACGAGGAAAAGAAGCTGACCGCCTATCACGAGGCCGGTCATGCGATCGTCTCGCTACACGTGCCGAAACATGACCCGCTTCACAAGGTAACGATTATTCCGCGCGGCCGGGCGCTCGGCGTCACAATGGCTCTGCCTGAAAAGGACCAGCTTACCCATGCCAGGGTGGCCCTCGAATCCCGGATTGCCATGGCGTTCGGAGGTCGGATCGCCGAGGAAATGATTTTCGGCAAGGAGAATATCACTACCGGTGCGGGCAACGATATCCTGCAGGCGACGCGCATGGCGCGCCGGATGGTGACCGAGTTCGGGTTCAGCGACAAGCTCGGGCCGCTGCACTACGAGGGAAATGAAGAGGAAGTGTTCCTTGGCCATTCTGTAACCCAGAGAAAGAATGTTTCCGAGGCGACGGCAGCGTTGATCGACGAGGAAGTCCGGCGATTTGTTGAGGCTGGCGAGGAAACTGCCCGTCGTGTGCTCGCTGAACACCATGATGATCTCGAGACTCTGGCCCAGGCTCTCCTCGAGTACGAAACCCTCTCGGGCGATGAGGTCAAGGCGTTGCTGCGGGGCGAACCGATCGTTCGGCCCGATCCGGATGAGCCCTCCCAGGACGGGCCCGCACGGTCGTCTGTTCCGACGTCGGGCAGTGCGACGAAACGACCGGATGACGATGCCCCGGACATGGAACCCGAACCTCAGCCCGGCACCTGAATCCGGCGGATAGCCGGATCGGCGAATTTCCATCACCGACATGAAGATCGTTCGAAGCCCCGGACTGCCCCGGGGCTTCGCTTTTCGTTCCGGAAGCGCGTCCCCGATGGTTCTCAGGCCTGTCGGCCTCGTCACGGGCCTGACTGCGCTGGAGGCGACGAAGAACGGGTTGGCCCGGCCTTTCGTGGGCGGCCCGGCGGCGTTCCTGGCATGCGAGCTGTTTCTAGACGGGACCGACGGCGTAGAGGTCGTCGTTGCGCCAGTGTCGGACATTGAGCGCTGGGCGGAAGAAGAGGGCGGTCGGACCCTGGAGGCCGTTCGCAGCCTTCTGGATGCCCTGACCCGGCCACGGCCGCCTTTCGCCGGGCTGTTCCTCGACCGGCCTGCAATCATGGGCATCGTCAATGTGACGCCTGACAGTTTTCACGATGGCGGGCTGTTCGCCGATCCGGATGCCGCAATCGAACAGGCGCTGGCGCTGGTCGACGCCGGCGCCGACCTGATCGATATCGGGGGTGAATCCACGCGGCCCGGCGCCGACCCCGTTTCCGAAGACGAGGAGCTTGCGCGTATCGTGCCGGTGATCGAAGCGCTTGCCGGACGCCAGATCAAGGTGTCCGTCGATACGCGGCGGACGGGAGTCATGGAAATCGCGATCGAAAGAGGCGCCAGTGTGGTCAACGATGTCTGCGCGTTGTCCGACCCCGGCGCCGTCGAGGCGGTGGCGTCTTCTGACGCAGCCGTTGTCCTCATGCATATGCAGGGGACGCCCGGTACAATGCAGGATGCCCCTCGCTACGATCATGCGCCCTTCGAGGTCTGTAGCTGGCTCGCCCGCAGAGTCGCCGTCTGCGAGGAAGCGGGGATTGCTCGCGATCGGATCGCGATCGATCCGGGAATCGGATTCGGCAAGACCGATGCGCATAACCTGCAGATCATGTCGTCGCTTGCCATGCTGCAGGGGCTCGGATGCGCTGTTGCGGTCGGCGTATCGCGCAAGAGCCTGATCGGCAGGCTGGCGACGACGGTCGATACTGCGGACAGGCTGCCCGGCACCGTCGCGTTGACAACGGCGGCGTCTCTTCAGGGCGCGCAGATCCATCGTGTCCATGATGTTGCGGAGGCCCGGCAGGCGGTGTCGATTATCGACGCTCTTGCAAGGGTTTAACGAGGGTTTCCGTTTTCCGGAACAGGGGAGCCCGCTTTACAGGTCCGGTCGCGGAGCGTAAAGAATTTGCCTTGGCGCTGGAGGGTCGCCTGACAAAGGACAATATTCATGGCACCTGAACTTTTTGGCACGGACGGGATTCGCGGTACCGCGAATGCGTACCCGATGACTGCCGAAATCGCTCTGAAAGTCGGCCAGGCAGCGGGCAGACTTCATATGCGAGGCGATCACCGCCATACAGTCGTTATCGGCAAGGACACCAGGCTTTCCGGCTATATGTTGGAGCCCGCGCTGGCGGCGGGGTTTATCGGGATCGGGATGGATGTAATTTTCGTCGGACCGATGCCGACGCCGGCTGTCGCCATGCTCACCCGGTCTCTGCGGGCCGATCTGGGCGTCATGATTTCCGCATCCCACAATGCGTTTCAGGACAACGGTATCAAGCTGTTCGGACCGGACGGGTACAAGCTTTCCGACGAGCGGGAGCGGGAAATCGAGCATCTTGTCTCGGCTGGAGAGGCGCCCGCGCTTGCGCCTGCGGATGAGCTGGGCCGAGCCAAGCGACTCGATGATGTTGAAGGACGCTATATCGAGTTCGCCAAGAATACTTTTCCCAAGGGGCTTAGACTCGATGGGCTCCGCATTGTCATCGACTGCGCCAACGGCGCCGCCTACAAGGTCGCGCCGTCGGCTCTGTGGGAGCTGGGTGCCGACGTTATCCGCCTCGGCGTCTCGCCCGACGGGTTCAATATCAACCGCGATTGCGGAAGCACCGATACAAGCCAGCTTTGCCGTTCGGTTGTCGAAAACCAGGCGCACCTGGGTATCGCGCTCGATGGAGACGCGGACCGGGTAATCGTGGTCGACGAGACGGGCAAGGTCGTCGATGGAGACCAGCTGATGGCGCTGATCGCGACCGGATGGGCCTCGAGCGGCCGGCTTGCAGGCGGCGGCATCGTCGCAACAGTCATGTCGAACCTCGGGCTGGAACGCTATCTCGACAGCATCGGCGTGGCGTTCTATCGCGCGCAGGTAGGCGACAGGTACGTGGTGGAGCAGATGAAGGAGCGCGGCTGCAATGTCGGCGGCGAGCAGTCAGGTCACATTATCCTCGCGGACTACAACACGACGGGCGATGGGCTGATTGCCTCGCTCGAGGTGCTCGCGGCGATCGTGCAGGATGGGCGAAAGGCGAGTGAGATCTGTCATCTGTTCGAACCGCTGCCGCAACTCCTGCGCAATGTGCGTTTTTCGGGTGAACCGCCTCTGGAGACAGAGCTTGTCAGGGATGCGGTAAAGGATGGAGAAGACCGGTTGAGCGGATCGGGACGTCTTCTTATCCGGAAATCGGGCACCGAGCCGCTGATCCGTGTCATGGCGGAAGGCGAGGACGAGGCGCTGATCGCGAGCGTGGTCGACGATATCTGCAACGCGGTCGAACAGGCCGGTCGCTGAGTTCACGAAACCGGAGGAAATCGACGTGACGGGAAGGGTTCTGATTGTCGCCGGATCCGACTCCGGCGGTGGAGCGGGAATCCAGGCCGATATCAAGGCGGTGAGCGCGCTTGGCGCCTATGCCGCGACCGCGATCACGGCGCTGACGGCGCAGAATACCGAAGGCGTCCATGACGTTATGCCGGTGCCTCCCGATTTTATCGATCGCCAGATCGGCGTCGTGCTGACAGATATCGGCGCCGACTGCATCAAGACCGGCATGCTGCACGATTCAGGCGTAATCGAGACCGTCCGGGCGGCGATCGACCGGGACGCGCCGGACACGCCTCTGGTGGTCGATCCGGTGATGGTGGCCAAGGGCGGCGCAGCGCTTCTGCAGGACGAGGCTGTTGCGACCCTGCGAAGCGTGCTGCTTCCGCGGGCCACTGTGCTAACTCCCAACATACCGGAAGCGGAAGCATTAACCGGCATGACGCTGTCGGGGCCGGAGGACATGGAGGACATCGCACGCGCTCTGCTGGATTGCGGGCCGCGCGCAGTATTGCTGAAGGGCGGTCATATGGACGGCGACGTCGTCCGCGATCTGCTGATGTCCTCGGACGGGATGAAGATTTTCGAAAATGCGAGGATCGATACGCCTCATACGCACGGGACCGGATGCACGCTCGCCTCTTCCATTGCGGCGGGGATCGCAAAAGGGCTGGACCTGGAAGCGGCGGTCGGACGCGCCGAGGCCTATCTGCATGAGGCCATCCGCACCGCTCCCGGTTTTGGGCGCGGCCATGGGCCCGTGAATCACCAGCACACGGTCAGCGCTGACTGGAGATAGCTGGGTTACGTCTTCCGATTTATCAGGTCGATGCCTTTACCGGCGCGGTATTCCGCGGGAATCCTGCGGCCGTCTGCACGCTGGCCCCGTTCTGGGCGCAATGGCTGGGGAAGAACAGGCTTATGGCGCGCCAGATTTCGGCTCGCGGCGGTGAACTTTGCTGTGAGTTTCTGGGAAAACGCACACGGCTCGAAGGACAGGCCGTGCTCTATCTCAGCGGTGAGATAGAGGTCTGATCATCGCCGCCGGACAGCCGCTGCGGGTTTTACAGTTCCACCACGGCGATGCCGCTGCCGTCCGGTTTGCGCTGGATCGATTTGATTTTCCTGTCAGGGAATACCTTTTCGCGCAATTCCTGGACCATGGCATCGCCCCCGCCGAATGGTGCGATGAAATCCACCAGCCATAGATTATCGCCCGATTTCCATTCCGAGGGGTTCACGCGACTGATGCGGCCCGCTTCGGCGCCTTCGGTAAACCGCTTGTCGGCTTCGTCGGACAGGAACGCCCAGCTTGCATAGGCAACCGGCTGGTTGTTCTGACGCCAGATACGGAACTGCCGCAGCGGGATCGGCGGCATGACCATCCAGTCGAGTTCGGTCAGGAATATGTGCTTGTGCGCCTCGGACCGGCCCAGCAGCCAGACGATCTCGCCCAGCAAGGCAGCTGTTGCGGAGAGGCGAGGCACATCGCCCTGCGTCGCAGCCTGACCTGCGGTCGCCTGTTCCGGCACCGCCTCGGCAGCAGCGCCGTCGCCGGTTTCGGCGGCATAGGCGATCTCGGTTGAAAAGAGGCTGTCCCTGGTATGCATTATTCGTCTCCGATTTTTCGTCCGGGCACATCGCGCCGCAAACCTACCCGCCAATTATTTGCGAACCTTTAATCCTGTCCCGCCCGGGATCGTCGCGCTGCGCCGTTGCAACGACTGAGAAACTTGCGGCGGTCGTCCTCATTTATTATCCCCAGAAGGACTTTCCGGTATCCCTCGACCGCTTCCGCGCCGGCTTCCCGGTAAGCGCGCGCAACGCGTTCCCGCTGGTTTTCCGAAAGGCGCCGTTCCAGTTCGACGCCTGACGGCGTCAGTGCAAGCAGGCGGTGCCGTCGGTCCCGGGTCCCCGGTGTCTGTACGATGAAACCCTCACGGACAAGCTGGCTCAGTACTCGCGACAGGCTTTGCTTGGTGATCTTGAGAATATCCAGCAGTTCGGAAACCGTCATGCCCGGGTTGCGACCGACGAAATAGATGACCCGGTGGTGAGCGCGACCGAAGCCGAACTGCGCGAGAATTGCATCCGGTTCCGACGTGAAATCGCGATAGGCATAAAACATCAGCTCAATCCCCTGATGCAGTTCCTCGTCGCGCAGAAACTCGGGATTCATGCCTGATTTTATGTCAGTCATGTTGACATATATGCCTGCGAATGATACCGAGGGCAAGGAGATTCGGGCTCTGGAAAAGAATCCGCCGTATTTACGGACAGGTTCTCATCAGGTCCGGCGGAGGCAAACGAAAAGAATAATGTCATGATGAATTTCGACGATCAGGACGGACAAATCTGGTTTGACGGCGCGCTCCAGGACTGGCGCGACGTCAATCTCCATGTGCTTAGTCACGGGCTGCATTATGCCAGCTGCGTATTCGAGGGAGAGCGCGTCTATGACGGTCGCGTCTTCAAGCTGCGCGAGCATACCCAGCGGCTGATCAATTCAGGCAGGATCCTGGGTTTCGAAATTCCATGGTCGCTCGAGGAGATCGAAGCCGCGACGATGGAAACAGTAAGGGCGCAGGGATACGAAAACGCCTATGTCCGTCCCGTGGCCTGGCGCGGCAGCGAGATGATGGGTGTATCTGCGCAGAAGTCGAAAATTCACCTGGCGATCGCCGTGTGGGAGTGGCCGTCCTATTTCTCGCCGGAAGCGCGTCTCAAGGGTATCAAGCTCAAATGGGCGCCGTGGAAACGGCCGTCGCCCGAATGCGAGCCGGTCCATGCGAAAGCAGCCGGGCTGTACATGATCTGTACGCTGTCGAAGCACGAGGCGGAGGCCGAGGGCTATGACGATGCTCTGATGCTCGACTGGCGCGGCCAGATCGCGGAGACCACCGGCGCCAATATCTTTCTTGTAATCGACGGCGCACTGCATACGCCGACGCCCGACTGCTTCCTCGACGGCATTACACGGCGGTCGGTGATGGGGCTCGCCCGGAAACGCGGCTACGACATTGTCGAACGGGTCGTAATGCCGGAAGACCTGAAGAAGGCGGACGAGGTGTTCGTGACGGGCACCGCGGCGGAAGTGACGCCGGTCGGCCAGATCGGCGACATGTCGTTCACCGTGGGGCCTGTCACAAAGGTGCTGATGGAAGATTTCGAGGCCATGGTCCGTTCGCCGGAGACCGCTTCGGCGGCCTGATCGCAACGTCCGGAATTAGGTCGACCAGCGCTCCGCCGCATCGTCATCCTCATCGCGGGCCGCGACCCACTTTTCTCCGGAACCGGTTTCTTCCAGCTTCCAGAACGGCGCCTTGGTCTTGAGCCAGTCGATCAGGAAATGGCAGGATTCCAGAGCCGCTTCGCGGTGGGCTGACGCGGTCACAACCAGCACGATCCTGTCTCCGGGCTCGAGCCTGCCGTATCTGTGAACGACCAGCACGTCGTCGAGCGGCCAGCGTTCGCGCGCTTCGGCCTCGATTTTTTCGAGCTGGCGTTCGGTCATGCCCGGGTAATGTTCCAGAGTCATGGCCGATACCGCTTCGCCGGCCGCGATGTCCCGCACCAGCCCGACGAAACAGCCTATTCCGCCGATCGACGTCTTGCCGTCTGTAAGACGGGCGATCTCCGCTCCGACATCGAAATCCTCGGCCTGGACCCTGATCATGGAATGATGCCCGTCATCCGCCCGTCATCGGCGGGAATACCGCAATTTCGTCGCTATCGGCGACGGGGGTCTCCAGGTCGGCGAGTTCCTGATTGACCGCGACCCGGATAGCATCGACTTCTTCCAGAGCCTCCGCGTAGTTCTCGCCACGGGCCTGGAGCGCAGACAGGAGAGCGCCGACGGTGCCGACATCGCCCGGCAGGGCGAATTCCTCGCTCCCGGTTCCTATTTGTGTCCGGACCCAGCCGAAATAGAGAAGCTGCATCACTGCACCTCGTTGAACGGTAGAAAATTCACCATGGTGCCGGGCTCGACCGACGTCAACTCTTCGTCAAGCTCGACAAGCCCGTCGGCGGCGACCATCGATGAAAGGATGCCGGCTCCGTCGCGCGGAAACTTCTCAGCGTGGAATCGACCCGATTCGTCAGGGACGAGGGAGGCGCGAATCCACTCGCGCCGGGAGGGCTTCTTGCGATATGCGAACGCCGCCGGCACGCGAAAAAATGCCGGATCGATGTCTGTACAGCCTGCCAGCCGCAGGATCGCCGGGCGCGCGAACCGCATGAACGTCACCATCGCCGCAACCGGGTTTCCCGGCAGGCCGATGAATGGCACGCGGGCGATCTGTCCCAGTGCGATGGGACGGCCCGGCCTTATCGCCAGCCGCCAGAAATGGATCGATCCCATAGATTCGACCGCCGCCCGAACGTGATCCTCCTCGCCGGTGGAGACGCCGGCCGACGTCATGACGAGGTCGTGGGATTCAGCGGCGCCTTTCAAGGCGGCTCTGATAGGTTCCGACCGGTCTTCGAGGATTCCCAGGTCGTCGACAATACAGCCAAGGCCGCGGAGCAAGGCGGCGATGGAGTAGCGGTTGGCATCGTATATGCAGCCGTCCGGGAGATCGCCGCCGATATCGCGGATTTCGTCGCCGGTCGAGAACAGGGCGACGCTCAGCGGACGGAATGTCTCAAGTTCGGCTATGCCAACGGATGCCGCGAGGCCCAGATCCTGCGGGCGCAACCGACGCCCTGCGCTCAGAATAATCTCGCCTGCGGAGATATCTTCGCCGGCAAATCGCCGGTTGGCGCCCTGTTTGATGCCCGCCGGGATGATCACGCGGTCCACGTCCTGCCTGCAGTCTTCCTGCATCAGGACGGTATCGGCGCCCGCCGGCATGGCCGCCCCCGTAAAGATGCGATAGGCCACGCCCTTCTTCGCCGGACCTTTTAGGGGGTGCCCTGCGGTAATCCGGCCGGCGACCGGCAGGGGGGTCTCCGCTTCCGGCGACAAATCGTCGAACGCCACGGCGTATCCGTCGACCGCGGCATTGTCATGGGGCGGGACGGCGCGGTGAGAGACGACATCTTCGGCCAGTATCCGGCCCGCCGCCTCCGCGATAGGAACCGCTTCTGTTTCCGCGACAGGCGTCAGGCATTCGTCCAGCCGCGCCAGCGCTTCCGCTGCCGTCATCAGAATGCCGCCGAATGCGAAGCAATCGTCCGAGAGCTGTGCCACGGTCAGGCGGCTCCCGCCTCGGTCTGTGCGGTCAGGCCCACGTAATCGAGGACGAAATCGACAATGGTCTCCGTATCGGCAAGGTCGATCACGGGTATATGCAGATTGGCGATCGGGTGATCGCTGGCAACGGCGACAATCGTTGGGTCCTGGTGGCACAGAACGCCATCGCCGACCCCGCGCCGGTGAATTTCCAGCTTGAAATGCGGCCAGGACTTGAATCCCTCGATCAGAACCAGATCGACCGGGCTCATGCGCGCCAGAAGCTCGTCAGGCGTTGGTTCCGCGTCTCCGCGGTTCTCGTGCATCAGGACCCAACGGTTGGTCGAGGAGATCATGACTTCCCTGGCGCCGGCTTCCCGATGCCTGAAGGAATCCTTGCCTGGCTTGTCGATGTCGAATGCGTGATGAGCGTGCTTGATGGTCGAGACGCTGATACCTCGCGCCGATATCGCAGGCAGGAGACGTTCCATCATGGTTGTTTTGCCGCTGCCGCTCCAGCCGGCGAGCCCGAAGACCTGCATCAGCGTACCCCGTCGGAACGCGTTCCGGCATTGTCGCCATCATCGGACGCTGCGTCGGCATTCCTTATGTGACGAAGCCCTGCGTTCAGGTAGTCCCATCCCGTGACGAGCGTAAAGCCGGCGGCAACCCAGAGCCCGACCTCGCCGATCATCCGGGTCGGCAATATATCGGGTCCATGATCGCCCACGATCAGAAAGCCGATCGAAAACATCTGGATCAGCGTCTTCCACTTGGCGAGCGCGCTGACAGGCAGGCCGACATTGATCTCCGCCAGAAACTCCCTGAGCCCCGACACCAGTATTTCCCGGCAGAGGATGACCACGGCCGGAAGCAGGACCAGGCCCGAGACCTGACCGAACCCCGTCATCATGAAAAGCACCGCCGCGACCAGCAGCTTGTCAGCGACAGGGTCCAGAAAACGTCCGAAAGAGGATTGCTGGCCGTATGCGCGCGCCAGATATCCGTCCAGGAAATCGGTCATGGCCGCGATGCCGAACAGACCGCAGGCGAGATACTGGCCCATTGCGCTTTCCAGATAGAACAGCGCAATGATACCCGGGATCGCCGCGATCCTGAACTGGGTCAGCAGGTTGGGAAGATTCGTAAGCATGATCAGATCCGACTCCGGCGCATACTAACCGTCTGAGTGGAAATGGTCATAAATCTTTTTCGCGAGAGACCGGCTGATTCCGTCCACCGCCTCCAGGTCGCGCAGCCCAGCGTCGCCCACCGCCTTCGCCGAGCCGAAATGATGCAGCAATGTGCGCTTGCGCATCGCGCCGACTCCTGGGACTTCGTCGAGCGGCGAGCGGCTGATGGCGGTGCGTCGCCGCGACCGGTGGCTCCCGATGGCGAATCGGTGCGCTTCGTCCCGCAGGCGCTGCAGAAAATACAGCACCGGATCGTTCGGTTTGAGCATAAAAGGCGTGCGTCCGGGCAGGTGAAACCGTTCGCGCCCCGCATCGCGGTCCGGTCCCTTGGCGATGGCGACCAGCAGTACATCGTCGATGCCGAGATCCGCCATCACGTCTCGCGCAGCGCTCAGCTGTCCCTCCCCTCCGTCAATCAGAACGAGATCCGGCCACGTCCCCGATGCGCGGTCCGGGTCTTCTGAAATCGCCCGTTTGAAACGCCGCGTGAGGACTTCCCGCATCATGCCGTAATCGTCGCCCGGCAGCGTTTCGGGATCCTTGATGTTGAATTTTCGGTAGGCCGCTTTCATTAGGCCCTCCGGCCCTGCAACGATCATGCCGCCGACTGCGTTGGTGCCGGAGATATGGCTGTTGTCATACACCTCGATGCGGGATGGCGGTCCGTCGAGCGCGAGAATTTCCGCCACGCCGTTGAGAAGACGGCGCTGGGTCGCGCTTTCCGAGAGGTGGCGGGCGAGCGCTTCTTTTGCGTTGTCGAGGGCCTGCGCCACGATCTTGCGCCTGGCGCCTCTGGCCGGGACCGAGAGCGAGACCTTGCGCCCGGCGCGATCCGCAAGCGCATCGGCGATGAGGGCCGATTCCGGCGGTCGTTCGTTGACCAGAACCGATGGCGGGGGAACCTTGTCGGCATAGAACTGGCCAAGAAACGAACCGATGACCTCGTCCAGCGGCACGCCTGCCGTACGCGCCGGGAAATAGGTCCGGTTGCCGAAATTCTGGCCCGCCCGGAAGAAGAATACCTGGATACAGGTCATGCCGCCGCCCTGATAGCCGGCGACCACGTCGGCATCGCCCAGGGATGCGACGTTGATGTCCTGATGCGCCTGGATCTGGGTCAGCGCCCGTATGCGGTCGCGAAACACGGCGGCGGCCTCGAACGCCATCTCGTCGGAGGCTCGTAGCATGCGTTCGCTCAGGCTTTCCTGCAGGTTCCGGCTTCTTCCCGTGAGAAAGGCACGGGCCTCGTCGACGATCGCGCCATAGGCTTCCTCATCGATCCGGCCCACGCAGGGCGCGGTGCAGCGTTTGATCTGGTACTGCAGGCAGGGTCGGGTACGCGCTGCAAAAATACTGTCGGAGCAGTTGCGTAGCGGAAAGGCGCGCTGCAGGGCGGCCAGTGTCCGGTTGACCGCCCCTGCCGACGCGAACGGTCCGAAATACTCGCCATCCCGCGCTCTGGAACCCCGATGCTTGATCAGCTGAGGCCATTTCGTGCCGCCGGTGAGCAGGATATGGGGGAAGGACTTGTCGTCGCGCAGCAATACGTTGTAGCGCGGCTTCTCGCGCTTGATGAGGTTGCTTTCAAGCAGCAGGGCCTCAACTTCCGTATGTGTACGGATAATCGCGACAGAACGGGTGGCGGCGATCATGCGCTGAATGCGGACCGGCATCTTCTCCGGACGCGTATAGGCAACTACCCGTCGCTTGAGGCTTTTGGCCTTGCCGACATAGAGCGGCTTGCCGTCTTCATCCAGCATCCGGTATACGCCGGGGGCCGCCGGCAGGGTCTTTACGGCGTCCGATATGATGCCTGCGCCGCGCGCCAGAGACGGTGCGCGCGCCCTGGAATTCTGTTCTGTCGTAGCCAATGGACGCCGTTCCGCTTCGTTCATTCGGCCCCGTTTCCACCCGGTCAGGTTACCGGATGGAAGAAAAAGCCCCAAGCACTACCCGTTCGCCAGCCTTTATCGGTGCTTTCTGTGGATAAGTCTGTAGAAAAATCGTTTGCAGACACGCCACCATGTTGCAATCGTTGGGTTTTGTGCTGACTGCCTGTTTTTCAGGCATGAATTCGGATTATTTAAAAATAGTTCCGGTTTTTCATATAAGTAATTGATAATATGTAGAAATCTATTTCCGTTTTCCTACGGGTAAGTTAAGGCAAGTAAAAAGATCGTAAATTTCGAGAATTTCCCATAATAAACCGGCTCGTCCAGTGTCTTGCTTCGTGGGTGTGTATATTTATCGCCGCAAACCGCCTGTCATAAATTGTTCATCTTGCCTTATCTCAGATCGGCGGGGTCGAGCGGACCCGTTCGATTTCAATTCCAACGCTCGATGCGTCGGTAAATACATCGAGTTTTTCGACCCGAAGGCGCACAGAGTGTACTCTGTTGTCCGACAGGCAGCGGGCGGCGATCTTCTCCGCCAGCGTTTCGACCAGGTTGATATGCCCGGTCCCGACGATTTCGCGGACCGCCATGGTGATTTCCTCATAGCAGACAACATCGGAAAGCCGGTCCTGGATGAGGGTCTGGGATTCGGGGACCGCCAGATCGATATTGATACGGACCCGTTGGGGGCCCTTTTTTTCATGCTGGTGCACGCCGATTCTGGCGTCGACGACGAGATCGCGTATGAAAACCTTCCGCATGCCGGCGCCATCCGGCTGGTGCAGGGGGGTAACGACGCCTGGTGAGGTCATGGCTTGAATCCTTTCCGGGGAACCCAGATCCGGTTCATTGTTATTCGACTGTGTCGCCGGTTTCGCCCGGCATGGTCCATCCGAGGTGCTGGCCGCCGTCAAGGGCTATCATCTGGCCGGTCATCGATGGCGCTTCAAGTATATATCGCACCGCAGCGCCGATCTCCTTCGGATCTGCGCCGTGCCCCAGCGGTGTAGCCGCCGCCTGGGCTTCGAACTGTTCGACGGACTGGCGGGGGCTTGGCAGGGTCGGGCCCGGTCCGATCGCATTGACACGGATGTAAGGCGCCAGAGCCAGGGCGAGCGTCCTTGTCAGGGTCCACAAACCCGCTTTGCTGACCGTATAGGACAGAAAATCCGGCGTCAGGTTCCACACCCTCTCATCGAGGATATTGACGACAGCTCCCGGGCGGCCGACGGGCAGGAGCTCCGACATGTTCTGGATCAGTTTCACTGGCGCCCAGAGATTGACATCCAGATGTTTGTCCCATGATTCCCGGCTAACCGATCCGATTTCGTCGCGCTCGAAAACTGATGCATTGTTGATCAGGCAGTCGATCGGCCCTTCCAGTGCTTCGGCCCCGGCGCGGATCAGGTTTTCGATGTCGATTTCGGACGAGAGGTCGCCCGAGATCAGCCTCGCACGACCGCCAGCGGACTCGATCTCCGATGCCAAAGACTTTGCTTCGTCGCCGTTTTGCCGGCTGTGTATCGCGATGGCGAGCCCCGCATCGGCAAGCGAGCGGACGATAGCGGCGCCGATCCTCCGGTCGCCGCCGGTAACCAGCGCATTGCGGTATCCGATTGCTGTCATACACCGACCATGCAGGAACGAAGCAGGCTCTTCAAGACGCCGGAAAGTGTCAATAGACGTGAACGAGGAGGTAGGCCGCGTACAGGACAATTAACACGACTCCTTCTCGTCGCGTAATCCGGCGCCCTGTCAGCATGAGCGCGATCAGGCCGATCGTAACGACGAGCAGCGCCCAGATGTCGAAATCCATGATTTCGGCTGAAAAGGGGACGGTTCCGGCGATGGCGCTGGCTCCCGTGATGGCCAGAAGATTGAAGATCGAACTGCCGATTACATTGCCGATGCAAACGTCGTCATGACCCCGCCTTGCGGCGACAATCGCCGTCGCCAGTTCGGGGAGCGATGTACCGATGGCTACCAGCGTTAGCCCGATCAGTTCTTCAGAAACGCCATAACCACGCGCGATTACGGTGGCGCCTTCCACTGCAAGCCTGGATCCACCCACCAATGCGCAAAGCCCTACGGCGGTCACCAGGATCAGAACGGCAGGTTTGTCAGGCAGGCCGGTCTCGATTTCCTCGCTCTCTGCGCTGTGAAGTTCCCCCGCGCCAGTAGCGCGCCGACGGTCCATCCAGACCGAAAACCCGAGATACAGACCCAGCGCGATCAGCATCAGGATTCCCTGCTCGATCTCGGCAGAGCCGCTCAGGGCGATCGCGACAAAAAGCAGGGTCGCGCCGACGAGAACCGCCGAATCCCTTACCAGTACGTCTCTATGCACGGTCAGCGGCACGATGACAGCCGCGCACCCGACGACCAGCATCATGTTGGCGATATTGCTGCCGATGACGTTGCCTACGGCGAGTCCCGGGACGCCGCTCAACACCGCATCGACACTGACGACAAGCTCGGGCGCGGATGTGCCGAATCCGACGATGGTAAGCCCGACGATCATCGGCGAAATCCGCGCGTGCCGGGCGATACCGACCGCGCCCCTTACCATGCCCTCGCCGCCTGCCACGAGCAGGGCGAGTCCGGCGATCGTGATCAGATAGTCCATCGGGGCCGGTCCGGTTTCAATAAGTGTTCAGAGCCGAGTGACCGGCATACCATGACGATACGTCCTCTAACATTCGATGAACAGAAGAAGTAAAGGATTTCAGCCCCTTGTCCGTCTTCTTGCGTCGTTTTTCCTTTGGCCCTTTGTGCGGAGGGCCGTATTGCCGCGTCTTTTCGCATCTGCGGCGCGAATTCGGGCCGCGAGTCGTTTTGGCCCCATCGGTTTCGCGTCGCCGATGCCGAGCTCGACGGCCTCGAGGCGCTGGATTTCGTCTCTCAAACGGGCCGCTTCCTCGAATTCCAGATCGGCGGCGGCTTCGCGCATGCGTTCGTTCAGGTGATTGAGGTGTGTCGTCAGATTGTCGCCTAACAGATGTAGCGTGTCGTCGTCGCCGGTATCCACCGTGAAATGGTCGTTTTCGTATACCGATTCAAGGATATCGCCAATTCTTGACCGAACGCTTTCCGGCGTAATCCCGTTGGCGGCGTTGAAGGCCTGCTGTTTCTCGCGCCGACGGTTGGTTTCGCCGATTGCGTATTCCAGCGACCTTGTCATGTTATCGGCATAGAGGATGACTCGCCCGTCCACGTTGCGCGCCGCACGGCCGATGGTCTGAACCAGCGAGGTAGCGGAGCGCAAAAAACCTTCCTTGTCGGCGTCCAGAATGGCCACCAGAGCGCATTCCGGTATATCGAGTCCTTCGCGCAGAAGATTGATGCCGATCAGCACGTCGAACGCCCCGAGCCGTAGATCGCGGATGATTTCGATCCGCTCCAGCGTGTCGATATCCGAATGCAGGTAGCGCACGCGGATGCCCGCCTCCTGCATGTATTCGGTCAGGTCCTCCGCCATCCGCTTTGTCAGGGTGGTGACCAGGACGCGTTGCGATTTCAGCGCGCATTCGCGGCATTCGGCGAGCAGGTCGTCGACCTGGTTTTCTACGGGACGGACGATGCAGACCGGGTCGATCAACCCTGTCGGGCGGATCACCTGCTCGATAAAGGCGCCGCCGGTGCGTTCCATCTCCCACCGGCCGGGCGTCGCCGAGACGAACACCGATTGCGGGCGCATCGCGTCCCACTCCTCGAATTTCAGCGGCCGGTTGTCGACGCAGGAGGGCAGGCGGAAACCGTGTTCGGAGAGCGTCGTTTTGCGGTTGAAGTCGCCGCGGTACATGCCGCCCAGTTGCGGCACGGTGACATGGCTCTCATCGACGAAGATCAGCGCGTCTTCCGGGAGGTACTCGAACAGGGTCGGCGGCGGGTCTCCCGGCGCACGGCCGGTCAGATAGCGCGAATAGTTTTCGATGCCCGCGCAATGGCCCGCTGTCTCCAGCATTTCCAGATCGAAGATCGTGCGCTGCTCAAGCCTTTGCGCTTCCAGAAGCCGGTTCTCGGCATTGAGAAGGTCCAGCCGTTCCTTGAGCTCCGCGCGTATGCCCTTTACCGCCTGCTGGAGCGTGGGCTTCGGCGTCACGTAATGGCTGTTGGGGTAGATCGTGACCGTGTCCATTGTACCGGTCTTTTCGCCCGTCAGCGGGTCGAACTCGACGATCTGTTCGATCTCGTCGCCGAACAGCGAAAACCGCCAGCCGCGATCCTCGTAATGGGCCGGAAAAATCTCTACCAGGTCGCCCCTCACCCGGAACGCGCCGCGTGTGAAATTCTGGTCGTTGCGGCGGTACTGCAGCTCCACGAACCGGCGCAGCAGCGCGTCGCGCTCGATCCGCCCGCCAACTTCCAGCTTTACCGTCATTTCCGAATAGGTCTCGACCGAGCCGATGCCGTATATGCAGGAAACGGAGGCGACGATAATCACGTCGCGCCGTTCCAGCAGAGCCCGCGTCGCGGCATGGCGCATACGGTCGATCTGCTCGTTGATCGACGCGTCCTTCTCGATATAGGTGTCGGTGCGCGGAACGTAGGCTTCGGGCTGGTAGTAATCGTAGTAGGAAACGAAATATTCGACCGCGTTTCCGGGGAAGAAAGCCTTCATCTCCCCGTAGAGCTGGGCCGCCAGCGTCTTGTTGGGCGCGAGGATCAAAGCGGGACGGCCCAGCTGCTGGATCGTCTGCGCCATTGTAAAGGTCTTGCCCGAGCCGGTGACGCCCAGAAGCACCAGCTCGCGCTCGCCCTCGCGCAGCCCCGATACGATGGCCTCGATAGCCTTTGGCTGATCGCCCGCAGGCGTGTATTCCGATTCCAGCCGGAAATCGGCTGGCTCGCCCGGCGGCGGACGCTCGGCAATGACGGTATTCATGGGGGGAATATAGGACTTCGGGGGCGGGGTTCGCCAGTTTTGCGCTGAAATTCGTCCACGACTCTCCGGTCCACAAAGAAAAAAAGGGGTTGCATTCCGGCCTGAATCCCAGCGGAATATTGAAAGGTCGGTCGCGGAACCGCCTGCAGTGCGAGGTATCACGGTTTCGTGATGGGCCTCGACGATCCGGATTCAAGGACTGGAGGCAGGAATGACAGCCGCCCGCATTCTCAGCAACAAGAAGCTCGATACGGTCACAATCGGAGCCGATGCGACGATTGCCGATGCGGTCGATCTGCTTGGAAAGCATAATATCGGCGCCCTCGTGGTCAGCAATGACGGCAAATCAATAGACGGCATCGTATCTGAACGCGACATAGTACGAGGGCTGCGCGAGCGCGGCGCGTCGCTGCTGGATTGCAGCGTCGCGGACTGCATGACGGCCGACGTCAGGACGACAACGGAATCCGCCAGCACCCGCAATATGCTGTCCCGCATGACGGAATTGCGGCTGCGTCATCTGCCTGTCGTCGACGATCACGGCAATCTCGCCGGCATGGTGAGTATCGGCGACGTGGTCAAGCTTCGGCTCGACGATCTCGTGTCCGAAGTCGAGGCGCTGCATGGATACATAACCACCGGATAAGCACGGAGAAAACAACCGCGGGAGGGACAAATGGCACAGGCCTTCATCCTTTGCCCAAACACAGGGAAATACGTGTATGTGGGCATGAATCTCGAATGGCTCGATATCGAGACGCTGGAGATCGGCGATGACGAACTCGATTGTCCCGAATGCGGCGAGACCCATCCCTGGGGAAAGGACGATCTGACCCTGCGTGCAGACGGTGGCGGTTGATCGTTATGCAGCCGGCCGCCCGAGGCCGGCCGACCCGGGAAACAGCAGCGACTTGATGACGACCGGCGCGGCGCCGGAATCGACGCGAACGGCGCCGATATCTATGAAGTCGAAATCGCTAAGGGAAATCCCGTCGATGGAGACGACGGGCGCCTCCAGCCCCATCTCTTCCTTCACATGAATGCCGAACATGCGGCCGATATCGCCTTCGCATACCATCACCAGCGGGTGGCCCGCATCGAGCACCGGCGAGAGCCCGTTTGCGACGCCTGACAGGAAATCGCTGGTGCGGGCGTAGCTGGCCGAGCCAAGAAAATCGAAGCAGAGCGCGACCGGTTTTTCGCCGTCGGCGAGTTCGAACCGGTGCAGCGCCTCTCCGATCGCGCGCGCGATGGCGTCCGGGTCGATCTGTTCCGCCGCGAGCGGCAGGGCAGGCGCGATCACCGGGACATTGCGCAGCGGCAGGATTTCTTCCGGTGCGACATGGATCGTCGTCCCGGAAAGCTGCAACGTGTATTGCGATGCGCCGACGACGGTCGCGCGGATGCTCTCCACCGGTTCAAGAATCCGGCTTCCAGTTGCCTCCATACGGTTTCGTATGGAGGCCGCGAGAGCGGGGCCGAGATCTCCGAAATCCTCGGACGCATACCCGTAAACATACTCTGAGACGCCGCCCGAAAAGGTCACCGCATCGATGCGCCCGCGCCATTCGATGGGCGGCAGCCGCAGCAGCGCGTCGGTTTCCGGCGACAGTTCCTGCAGGGAAAGGACCTCCATCAGCCGGTCGGCCATGCGTTCCGCCAACCGCTCGCGACCGCCTTCCGGCATGGGGAGGCCGGGCGACAGAGAAAGGCCGGCCTCGTCGGCGAAGTGCTTTCCCGCTTCCTCAAGCCGCTGGACCGAGCCTCTTTCGTCCAGCGCGACGAGCCGCGCGCCGATATCGATGGCGGTCTGGCCGACGATCTTTCCCTCGGCGCAGATCGCGATCTTGGTCGTGCCGCCGCCGATATCGACATTCATGACCGTCGCGCCGGTCAGTTCCGAGTTCAGCGCCGCGCCCGAGCCGTATGCGGTCATCGCCGTCTCGAGCTGGTCGCCCGCCGATACCGAGACGAACTTGCCTGTTTCAACCGCGAAAAGCTCGCCGATGGCCCGCGCATTGCCGCGCCGTACCGCCACGCCCGTCAGGATCAGCGCGCCCGTGTCGATATCGTCGGGGGTCAGCGCGGCGGCGCGGTACTGGTCGTCGAAGAATTCGCGCAGGGCGTCGGCGTCTATTGTGTTCCCGTCGCGATAGGGCGTCAGCAAAATGTCCGAATCGTATGTCACCGCCCGGTCGGCGACGACGTAACGCCCGTCACGCTGCTCCATCAGGACGCGCGAAAACACCAGATGCGTCGTCGCCGAGCCGATATCGACTCCGACGCTGGTCAGCGCGGTCTGTTCCGCGTCTTCCAGATTGCGTCGGGACCGGGCGAACACGATGCGTCCGCCTTCGTCTTCCCCGCCTTCGACTTTCGTGTCTTGGGCTTCAGTGTCGGTCATGTCAGGTTTGCTCAGCCCGTCATGGTCGGCCTTCGCCGGCCATGACGTTGGAATATGTGCCAGCGTCTCGAAGCATCACCCGCCGCTTGCGAAGGAAAAGGTCGTATTGCGTTCGTAGAACCGGTCTTCCATACGGTTTTCGGTCCCGGCAGCGCCGGTCGCGGCGGCGAATTCCGTGCGCACATGCGGGTCCTCCATCCAGTAGGGGATCGAGGTGCCGCCCGGCTTGTCGATTTCGACCATGCCCTCGTCGATGACGGCCTCGCCAGGTACACCGGCGGTCTGCGCCCGGTGGTTGTTCGGCCCGTACCAGGCCAGCAGCCGGAGCGGGTCGGGCCCGGTCGAGAAATGCTGGTGCAGCCAGTTGCCCGCCATCGGCGCCGCCGACATCATCGAGATATCGTCGTAATCGAGCCGCATGACCTGGTCGTCGTTGCCGTCCTGCCATGGCGTCGGGCCGAGATCGAGCGGCCAGGTGTATGAATATCCGCTGCCGCCGATGCAGATGAAGGCGGCCGCCCGGCCCGGCGAATAGCCCCGCGAATAGCGGCCGACGGGAAATTCGCCGATATACTGGTAGAACACGTTTTCCGCCATTTTCGGCTCGACCCGGCGGTAGCCGGGCGTCCGCCGGTTGTCGAGATAGAGCTCGGTCGCGAACACGTCGGGGATAATATTGGTCTTGCACATGGCGAGGCCGCGTGCCTCGTCCTCCTGCAGCCCGTCGCGCGCCTCGAACGCGTTGTGCCCGGCGTGATAGCGGTTTCGGAGCGCGACCGCGCTGTTGAAGATCGCATCCTCGTTCCGGATAAGGTTCATCATGTTGGGGGCGCTGGTGCCGGCCAGCAGCAGGGCCGGCTGTGCTGACGAATTGACCAGCCGGTGATGGGCGTTCATCGGGATTGAGAAAAGCGAGCCTTTCTGCCATTCGAAGATTTCCGGCCGTTCCTGCCCGTCGTTCCAGATTTCCGTTGTGCCGCGCCCGTCGAGGACCAGATAGATTTCCTCATACAGGTGCCGTTCCTCGTTGAGCGCACCGGCGCCCGGGATCTCGACGACGTAGCTGCCCCACGCACCCTCGGTGCCGAACAGCTGGATGAAACAGCCGCGTCCGCCCATCCGCACCCAGGGTGCGAGCGGCAGATCGCGCACCCGCGGCACCGCGATATTGCGGACGATCGGAATTTCCTGCGCGTCCATGAACTCGTCATAGGCGGTCGGACGGCGCGGCCAGACGGAGGTGCCCGCGTAGGTGTCGCGTCCCGGCTCGTGCCAGTGCGGATCGTCGCCGATATCGTGTGGCATGGGTTCCTTCTGCGTCCGGTTAAGTCAGGCGGCGGCGAGCAGGGGGCTTTCCTCGCGTTCGAGCACCGTCCGTACGGCGGGGCGTTCCAGCATCCGGTCCTTGAACGCGGTGAAGCCGGGCAGGTCGGCCATGTTCATTTTTACCCGGTTTCCCCAGCCGTAAAACACCAGCGCGTAGGGATCGAGGATGGTGTACTGGTCGCCCATCATCCACTGCCGCCCGGCGAGCCTTGCATCGATTTCCTGCATGTTGCTCCAGAAGGTCTTGCGCGCGTTCTCGCCGATCGCCGCCATGGCCGCTTCGCCGATATCGACCCCGCCGCCGGGCCGTTCCGGGTGCAGCACCAGGCTGAAAGTAGGATGGACCGCGCTGGTCAGCCAGCCGGCCACCTGCATGCATTCGGCGAGTTTCACCGGGTCGCCGGGCAGCAGGTTGGCGTCCGGAAACTGCGACGCGATATAAGGCAGGATAGCGACGTTCTGGGTGATGATCCGGTCGCCGACGGCCAGCGCCGGGACTTTCCCGTGCGGGTTGACCTTGCGGTACTCCTCGCCGCGCTGTTCGCCCCTGGCGAGCGCGACTGGCGTCGTCTCGTAATCCGCGCCGCATTCTTCGAGGACAATGTGCGCCGCCATCGAACAGGTGCCGGGCCAGTAGAACAGCGTATACATGAGAGCCTCCTTCATGGGCGTTACGTTGGCCGGAGTGTGGCCGCGAGGGCGGTCGTTGTCCAGACGCACTGGCTTGACGCAGAGGACAATTGCGCGCGCCGCGCCGGTTGGAGTAGAACCTCGGCGCTGCATACTGCAATTCCGGGGAAAAAACATGGCTTCCTACCAGTACATCTACGTCATGCAGGGGCTGCGCAAGGCGTTCCCCGGCGGTCGCGAAGTGGTCAAAGACGTCACGCTGGCCTTCCTGCCCGGCGCCAAGATCGGCGTGCTTGGCGTCAACGGCGCCGGCAAGTCGACGCTGCTGAAAATCATGGCCGGGCTAGACACGGAATATACCGGCGAGGCGCGGGTCGCCGAGGGCGCGACCGTCGGCTATCTGCCGCAGGAGCCGGATCTCGACCCCGAAAAGGACGTGTTCGGCAATGTGCTGGAAGGGATGAAGGAGACCCATGATCTTCTCCAGGAATTCGAGGAGATCAGCAACAAGTTCGCCGAGCCGATGGAAGACGACGAGATGAACGCGCTGATCGAGCGGCAGGGCGAGCTGCAGGAGAAGATCGACGCGGTCGACGGGTGGGAGCTCGAGCGCACCGTCGAGATCGCGATGGATGCGCTGCGCTGCCCGCCGGGCGACGCGGACGTGACGAAGCTGTCGGGCGGCGAGCGCCGCCGGGTCGCGCTATGCCGCTTGCTGCTGCAGAAGCCCGACCTGCTGCTGCTCGATGAGCCGACCAACCATCTGGATGCGGAATCGGTCGCCTGGCTCGAACGGTTCCTCGACGACTATCCCGGCACTGTCGTTGCGGTCACCCATGACCGGTATTTCCTCGACAACGTAGCGGGATGGATCCTCGAACTCGACCGGGGCAGGGCGCTGCCGTTCGAGGGCAACTACTCGTCCTGGCTGGAGCAGAAGGAAAAGCGCCTTGCGCAGGAAGAGCGCGAGGAATCGACCCGTCAGAAGACGCTGGCGCGTGAGCTGGAATGGGTGCGGTCCTCGCCGCGTGCAAGGCAGGCCAAGAGCAAGGCGCGCGTCGCGGCCTATGAGGATCTGCTGGCGCAGGCCCGGGACAAGGCGCCGACCTCCGCGCAGATCGTCATCCCCGCCGGCGAACGGCTCGGCGATCTGGTGATCGAGGCGACGGGCGTCAAAAAGGCGTTCGGCGAAAAATTCCTGATCGACGGGCTCGATTTCAAGCTGCCGCCCGGTGGGATCGTCGGCGTGATCGGCCCGAACGGCGCGGGCAAGACGACCCTGTTTCGCATGATCACAGGGCAGGAGACGCCGGACGAGGGTGAGCTGCGCATCGGGGATTCCGTGACGCTCGGCTATGTCGACCAGTCGCGCGACTCGCTGAACGATGACGCGACCGTGTGGGAGGAAATCTCCGAGGGCGAGGCGGAGGTCGAGCTCGGCAAGCGCAAGGTGCAGAGCCGGGCCTATGTCGGCGCGTTCAATTTCCGCGGCCCCGACCAGCAGAAGAAGGTCGGCCAGCTATCGGGCGGCGAACGCAACCGGGTGCATCTCGCCAAGATGCTCAAATCCGGCGCCAACGTGATCCTGCTCGACGAGCCGACCAACGATCTCGACGTCGACACGCTGCGCGCGCTGGAAGAGGCGCTGGCGGAATTCGCCGGTTGCGCCGTGATCATCAGCCATGACCGCTGGTTCCTCGACCGCATCGCGACCCATATCCTCGCCTTCGAGGGCGACAGCCATGTCGAATGGTTCGAAGGCAATTACGACGACTACGAGGCCGACCGCAAGCGCCGCCTCGGCGCCGACGCCGACCAGCCCCACCGGATCAAATACAAGCCGCTGAGCCGGTGAGGCGTCAGCGGGAAGCGGTAGTTTCACAGACCGCTCCTGCCCAATGTTCGGAGATACCAGGCGCTGTTGAAGAGGGTCGGCACCTGACCCGGAACGGACTCCCGCCCTCAATAGGCCCTCCTCATATCAACGCAAAGATCTTCGACAATAACGAGTATCAGAAAAGACGTGGCAGCCGTGCGAATTGAAAACGGTGGCTCATCGAAGAGCCACCGTTCTTGCTTCGACCGCCCGATATCGAAATCAGGCAGTTCATTATTCTATGGTCTATGAAAATGGACGGCGGCTTTTCGAGCTTTGCCCTTTTCGAAAATTTAATCCCCAAACCAGCGCGCCAATGCCATAAACAGTGCCCCGGCCAGTACAGCCCAGATCAGCCATTTTTGCGCCTCTGACTGAGGTTTGCTATGTCCTCCGCGCCTATCCTCCGGCGATTTTGTGGCTGCTGAAGCGTGCCTGGGTAAGAAGTCCACCAGACGAACCGCGATCGACCGTATGTCCGATTCTTTCCAGTGCCCGTCGGGGAGAGCCGCAATCTTTGCTGCCAATGCGCTTGTTGCGGCCTCCCGCGTCAATTTTGAGAGATTAGCTGCCTCGCCCCACGGATCGAGGCCAAGCCGCGCCAATGCGGAAAGAACGGTGAGTTCCACGCCGTTTTCCTCTTCGCCGACGAACGCAAAGAGAAAATCATTGAATTCGGCATCCATGAAAAAGCAGTCGGATCGCGAGCCCATTTCTAGCTCCTTTCAAGCGAACAGCGCAGTCACGCAGCGCCCCATAGGCCACTCAGACAGATTTGTCCTTCGCATTGATAGCCTTGGAAGCCGCCGCAGAACGCAAAGCGCTTTCCATTCTGTCATCTGCAATATTTCGAATACTGGCCAATATATCTGGCGCATCGAACAGGAGCGGTGGCCGCGCCTTTTGATAGAGGGTGTTTTTGCGAGAAACATTGGATGCGGCGGTGGAATCTTCCCTCCGCCATCCGAACTTCATGTCAGTCATGTAATGCTCTTTCATTTTGGCGGAAGGAATACCCGCCTGAAAAATAAGTAGTGGTCTACCCAGAGTTTCAGCATTACCGCCCCATGCAGTTTGTTCAGGGGGAACGCTGTTGACGCTTTGCTTGTGCGATAGCGTCTTTCAGGTTTGTGTAGCGGAATTCTCCGCAATAAAAATAGTCAACGGGGACACGGGTAATTCCGAACTTCACCATTTCTTCCATGGCTTCAGGACAGAGATCTTTGCTCGATTCTTTCGGGTTTTCCAGTGGCATGTCCTTTATTCCTTATTTGGTTACAGGGGCTGCGATACTTCTTTAACAACGATGTTTGTTCTGCCCCAAAGCGTCACTTGCGCCTGCCGGTCGGATAGGATTGCAGAGGAGTACCCGCTCGCCACGCAGTAGTGTTTTTGCAACGGGGACAAACCCGTTCACCGGCTCACTCGCTTTGGAAGGGAGTCTGGCACCTGAGGCACTTGCGACGTCTGGATGCGCCATTTGTGGCCTCATCTTTCAGCGACCCGGTTGGATGGGGTCCCTTCATAGTTGTCATTTGCTCTCACCGATATCGGAGCAGGTTTTTGCCCGGCTTACCCTAGGGTTACCCTGACCGCCGTCATGTTTTTGCGATGGCATCGTAATGCCCTTTCTTTCGTGTGACTTTGAACTGATAGTGTTGCGCGTGGTGTGGGCTACCGCTCACGGCGTAAATATGAAACCGCCTCTAAGCGGCTGATCACCTGGAATGAACCAACATCCCTTCGTCTTCCGCTCGTTCGATGGCTTGAAGGTCGGCCGCGTTCACGCCCGCTTCCGTTATGCCGTTCAGCGTTTTTTGGTCGGCCTGGGTGTCCGCCGGCATTTCCACCGGTGCTTCGTCGCGTCTCAGTGCCGCATCCAGTTCCTTCGGGTCGATTGTCAGTATTTGCGTCAGACCGGGTTTGCCGGCTTGTGCGTGTAAATGGATCAGGGTCGCAATTCGCCGATAAACCGGAAAGGAAATCCCCTCCAGTAGTTCCTCGTCCGTTTCGACATTGTAGGCGCCTGCCGGCAGCTCTCTGTCGAAACCGGCGAGGTTAAATGGCCATTTGAAAGTGACAGTTTTCTTGCTTGTGCGAATCGTCATGGGATGCCTCCCGGTGCGTGATCCGTCCGCCTGATCGAGGATTGGCGGAGGAGGCCCGAGCCTCTTCCGCTTCGACTGCTATTCTTTGTTTTCAGGGGGGGGCTGAATCGGGGATTTCTCCGGCATGTTTTCGGGCTGCGCGACGGGTTCAGCTACCGTCGGCGCGGCCTTGGTCTTGTCATCAGCCTGATTTTTGCCGCGAGCGTCTTGCGCTGCGGACCATGTCTTGAATGACATTTGGGAATTCCTTTATTTCAGCAGTAAGAATTTACTGCTGAAATAGATATGGTATTAAAATAAAAAATATCAATATTATATATTATGAAAAATAACAATATTTTATATCAAAAAAATATTTATTGTTCAAATTATGGCTCTAAACATGGGATTATTTCAATTATTACATAATAACGATATAGATTTACGGGACTGACCGCATCGCTGCAAATAGTTGGAAATTGCTTCAGATCCGAAATCTGGCCCTTTGGCACAGAAGGCTGTGCATTATCCACTGCTTCCGTTTGTGAAAAGGGTGACTGCCACGACCGATCGTCAGGTGGCCCCTGATTGCGACCATCACAAGGGGGCAGTTAAGAGAACGGTTGGTTCATCCCTTTATGAGACCGTCGTTGAACCACGCCGAAAATTGCATAGCGTTTAATCCGACTCCGCCATCTTGTCCGCCCAGACGCGGAAGCTTTGCAGGGTGTTGGGGCCAAATGTCGTTATCATGGCAACATCCGCTGCATCCCGTCCCCGTGCCAGGAGGACTCTGCCGATGCGGGGCGTGTTGTTCCGCGGGTCGAATATATGCCATTCACCGCCAAGATAAGCTTCGAACCACGCCGCGAAATCGCCGGGTAGATGAGGAAGCGGTGTCCCCGCGTAGCTGAGATATCCGGTGCAGTAGCGCGCGGGAATGTTCAAGGCCCGGCAGAACGCCACTGCCAGGTGCGCGTAGTCACGACATACCCCACGGCCCTCCTGATAGGCTCCCACGGCGGTCTTGGTCGCGCACGCGAGCTCATAACCAAACGTGATGTGCTGATCACGAAATCACAGATAGCCTTGACGCGTGCCCATCCCGGCTCGGTCTCTCCGAACAAGGACCACGCCAAATCCAGCATTTGGTCACATTCGCAAAATCGGCTTCCCAATAGGAAGACGAGGGCCTCTTCGGGAAGCTCCTCGACAGGAATCTGCCGGGCATTTGACACTGCCGGATCAGTCCGACCGGTATCTCTCACAACGGGATCGGCCGAGATAGTCATATGCCCTGCCGGGGCAAGAAACCGGCTGCACCAATTGCCATATTCGTCGCGGTAACCGGAGAGGGGTATGCCGGGGCTGACGATCATGTGGTCCGGCATCGCAAGATCGGAAACGCGGGTGAAATGGATATTCAGCATCAAGATGACTGGCGTCGGTTGCGGGAAGTCGTACTGCAATTCGTAGCCGACCCGAAATTTCATCTCGTTCTCTGTGGGTACAAGACCAAGCATGGTTTCTGGAAGTCAGCCTTCGGTGAGGGTTAGCAGAATGTCGGCGTACCAGGCGCAGTTCAGTCCGAGCGCCTCATCCAGTTCCAGGTCGCGCGTCCCGACATCGAGTCGGGATGAATGGACGCCGAGTACGAATCAGGGCAAGTCGCCAAGTGCGGTATCCGAATCGGAATCCCGCATTACCACGGGTGCGCCGGAGGTGCCCCGATGTGTACGCGCATCGGTAAGAAAGTAGCCCTTTCCCTGAAACCTCATGCCAAAGGAAGACGCTAACCCGGCATGGCGCACGACTGGCATATGGCGCAGCGTGTCGTGGAAGCCGAGGGAAAACCCACCACTTGCAGCGTCGTACCTACCTCCACCTGTTCGGGCGGGCCCCCCAGATGCTTGGACGTGATGGCGCGGTAGACCGTCGTCTCGGGCAGTGCTGCACGGTCGATCTCGATCATGGCCACATCGATCTCACCGGCGGTGTCTAGACCTTGACGCCGAAGGCTCTTTCCGTCGCGGTAGAGCGGTTTCGATCATTGCCGTATCCGCGGTCCTTGAATTGTTCTGTGTATTTAGTTTTGTCGAAGGAATGGCTGCGGATTGGTACGCCCATTTTCTTCCGCACGTCAGACGACCCTTGCAGGTCGCGTCGCGGGTGGCGATCGGCAACCGCCCCCAACCGAAATTGGAGGCGGTGCATTGGGTAGTTAGTCGATGATGGACAGGCTCTCGGCGGAAGATTTACCGTTCTGTCCGGCCTGAAGCTCAAAGGAGACCTTCTGTCCTTCGTTCAAAGAACTCAGTCCGGCACGCTCGACGGCCGAAATGTGAACAAAAGCGTCTTTTGAGCCGTCTTCGGGCTCGATGAATCCGAAGCCTTTGGCCGGGTTGAACCATTTAACAGTACCAGTAGTCATAGTTAGTTATTTCCTCTTACAGGAGTGTTGATACCGCGCCTCACACCATGTGACGGCACGGTCGGTTTAACGTTCACATTGTCAGGGGATAACTAAGCTAATCGGCGTACCGGCTATTCAGGTAGCACCAGTCGAATGCAAGACGTGTGAGGGGTATGTATGGTGTGTCCCGGAAAAGTCAATGGCCTGCGAAGTCATGGTCAGGGAAATTATCGCGTGCCGTGTAATTCGACACTTTTTGGAATGTCCGCTTTTGGCTATACAAAGACATTGGTATGACAGGCTCGTCGGGTCCGCTTTGTCCCAGAGAGCGGAAAGGTCTGACAAGGGCAGCGTCGCTTCAACCCCGTTCGTTTTGACGAGGGTTCGAAAAAAGTTCTGCTCTTGCCGAAAGTGGCTAAAAATCAGCCGGCTTCCAGAACGACGTTACTTCCCGCGTGCCTCGGCGTGGGCGGTGAATTCGACGGTGGTTTCTTTAGTCGCCACGGCGACCGAGCCGTAGATCGGTCAGCGGGCTTTCCAAGTTTTGACCAGGAACTTGGCGTCGTCGTCGCTGACGCCCCACATTTCGAACTTCACGCGGCAGGCGTCGTAGATCGAGACCTCGCCCTTGGGCGCGTCCTTATCGTGATAGACCGCGACGCTGACATCCATGCCGTCGAGAGCCCGGTTTTCCGTGCAGCCGATGCGTTCGACCATGTTGACGGCGCAGGCCGACATGGAGGCGCAGAACATCTCGCCCGCGCCGAGCGCTTCGCCGCAGGGATTTTCCGAGACCCAGTGGTGATGACGCGCGTTGCAGATCGACCGGCCGGTGACGCCGGAGCTGTAGGTTCGTGCCTCGTAGGCGAGTGTCAGCTCGGCCATGTTGTCTCCCCTGCGGCGTCGGGTTCCTGTTACTGCCCGGTCTTTTCGCGTAACGCGGTCAGCAGCCCTTCGACCTTGCCGCCTTTTTGATTGATGATGGAAGCGAATTCGTCGCGCTGGGTGATCGCCATGCTGACGCCTTCGACGATGACGTCGATGATCTTCGGATCTGATTTGCCCCGCACCCGCCAGTATACGACGATCTCGCGCCCGTCCCTGAGCGTCAGTTTCGAATGGACGAGAGAGTCCCGCTCGTCGACTTCACGAACCTTTCCGACCGTGAAGGTTTCGCCGTTATACCCCTTGAAGCGGGCCGCATAGGCCTGAACGACAAAATCCTCGAACAGCCTGACATATTCTTTCTGCTGATCCTCGCTGGCGCGCCGCCAGAACCGGCCGAGCGTGAACCGCGCGATCAGCGGCATTTCGAAGGTGCGGACCAGGATGGAGCGGAACCCGTCCTGACGCTGCTTGTCCGACATTTCCTTGCCGGTAAGCGAGTTAATGGCCTCCTGGCCGACCGTGCGGATGAATTCGTCGGCCTGTTTCCCGTTTGCCGCCAGACCGGAATAGGAGACGAAGAGCAGAGTCAGGGCGGTGAGAACTCCTGTAACGAATCTTCCTTTATACATCGGCCTTTCGTCCCTGATTTTCCTGACCAGTTCCCGCAATCTATTCCCCGATTCTCTCGTGTCGCCGGATGCCGCCATTCGATAACCGGCTCCCCGAGGCGCGGTCATCTTAGCGTCCGGCACTGCGAGTCTGTCAACGGGGCTTCCCGCGATTATGCGTAAGAACCGTGTAAATGATCACTTAACGGAAAAGCGCGTAGGAAAGGATTTTCGTCCAAACCCGCTTGCGCGCCTGCCGGTTTTTCGATATTAGCACATATAGATATCCTTATATCTTGATGTTAATTCGGTTCGGGGCCGCCGGAAGTCCCGATTTTTGCGTTTGGAGCCCCAGATGGAAATGCTGTTGACCAGCCTGCGCGCGGCAGCCGAATCTACACGCCTGAGACTCTTGGCGATTTGCGCCGAAGGTGACGTGACCGTTACCGAACTCACGCGCATCCTCGGTCAGAGCCAGCCGCGAATTTCCAGGCATCTCAAGCTGCTTTGCGAGGCGGGTCTGGTTGACCGGTATCCGGAAGGCAGCTGGGTATTCTACCGGCTGGCCGACTCCAGAACGCGCGGAGGGCAGATCGCCCGCGACCTGGCAGCGATGATCCCCGAGGACGATGAGCGCCGCCGCCGCGATCTGGATGCGCTTCAGTCCGAAAAGGATGCCCGCGCCGAAGCGGCGCAGACCTATTTCCGCGCGAATGCCGCCGAGTGGGACTCTCTGCGATCGCTTCATGTCGATGAGCGGGAGGTCGAGGCGGCGCTTGTCGCCGGGTTTCCCGAGCATTGCGATGACATGCTCGATATCGGCACGGGCACCGGTCGTATTCTGAGGCTGTTCGCCGACCGCATCGATCGCGGCGTCGGGATCGATGCGTCGCGCGACATGCTGGCCGTCGCGCGGGCGGCGCTGCAATCGCCGGATATGCGCCATTGCGTCGTCCGGCTGGGCGACATGTATCATACCGAGCTGGACTCGGCGTCGTTCGATGTCGTGACCATTCACATGGTTCTGCATTACGCAGACCGGCCATCCGCCGTGATCGACGAAGCCGCCCGTGTTTTGCGGCCCGGGGGGCGGCTTATCGTCGTGGATTTTGCGCCGCACGGACTCGAGGCGCTGCGTGACGATCGCGCGCATCGCCGACTCGGATTCTCCGACAATGAGATTGCTGACTGGTGCCGAAATGCGGGGCTGGATGTGGCTCCCGCCATGGACCTGCCCGGAGATCCGCTGACGGTCAAAATCTGGTCCGCCGATACACAAATCAAATTCGACAGCCGACCGCGTCTGGAAAGGGTAGCTGGATGAACACGCAACCAATCGATATTGCTCCGGCGGAATTGCCGTTTCCGGCGGGAGCGCCGAAGGACCTTCAGGTTTCATTCGAGTTCTTTCCGCCCAAAACGGAGAAGATGGCGGAGACGCTGTGGTCCTCGATCAAGCGACTCGAACCCCTGCAGCCGCGTTTCGTATCGGTGACGTACGGCGCGGGCGGCTCGACGCGCGAACGCACCCATCAGACGGTCGTCCGAATCCTGAAAGAAACGACTCTGACGCCGGCTGCGCACCTGACCTGCGTCGAGGCCACTTGCGAAGAGGTCGACGATATCGCCCGCACATACTGGGATGCCGGCGTGCGCCATATCGTCGCGCTGCGGGGCGATCCTCCCGATGGAACGAGCGACTACGTACCGACGCCGGGCGGCTACGACTATGCCGCCGATCTGGTCTGCGGCCTCAGGAAGATCGCCGATTTCGAAATCAGCGTCGCCGCCTATCCCGATTGCCACCCCCAGGCCCGCAGCGCCGAGGACGATCTCGACAACCTGAAACGCAAGCTCGACGCCGGCGCTGACCGCGCGATCACCCAGTACTGTTTTGGCGCAGAGCCTTTCTTGCGGTTTCTCGAACGAGCCCGGAAATCGGGCATTGCCGCCCCCATCGTGCCGGGCATCCTGCCGGTTCAGAATTTCGCCCAGGTCGTCAAGTTCAGCGAGATGTGCGGCGCCGTGGTGCCTGACTGGATGGCCGGCCTGTTCGAAGGGCTCGATGACGATCCCGAAACGCGGAAGCTGGTGGCCGCGACCGCGGCCGCCGAGCAATGCCGGATGCTCCATGCTCACGGCATCTACGAATTCCATTTCTACACGCTGAACCGCGCGGATCTGGTCTACGCCATTTCCCATATTCTCGGGCTGCGGCCGGCGAATATCGCAGCGAACCAGGGAAGATAGTTATGACTGCGCTCGCCGCTCCGGCACTGCTCAACGAAACCGGCAGCTCGAAAGAAGCCTATCCCGGCGCGCTCGATCCTGCCGTGCGCGAACGGCGGATCGAAGCGCTGAAGCGCGCTCTCGACAGCCGCATCCTGGTCATCGACGGGGCGATGGGCACCGAAATCCAGAACATGAAGCTGGACGAGGCCGGGTTTCGCGGGGATCGCTTCGCCGATGCCGCCTGTCCGCAGAAGGGTAATAACGATCTGCTGATCCTGACACAGCCCGATGCGGTGCGGGATATCCATCGCGCCTATTTCGAGGCGGGCGCGGATATCGTCGAGACCAATACATTCTCCTCCACCCGGATCGCCCAGGCGGACTACATGTTGGAGGACGCGGTCTTCGATCTGAACCGCGAGGGCGCCTGGCTGGCGCGCGAAGCCGCCGACGCGATCTCGGCGGAAAACGAGGATCGTCCCCGTTTTGTCGCGGGCGTGCTCGGGCCGACCAACAGGACGGCGTCCATCTCGCCCGATGTCAATGATGCGGGGTTCCGCAATATCGATTTCGATACACTGGTCGACGCCTATTCCGAGGCCACGCGCGGCCTGGTCATTGGCGGCGCCGATTTCATCCTGGTCGAGACGGTTTTCGACACGCTGAACTGCAAGGCCGCGTTGTTCGCTATCGACTCCGTCGGCGAGGAGCTGGGTCTAACGCTGCCGGTGATGATTTCCGGCACCATCACCGACCAGTCGGGCCGGACCCTGACCGGCCAGACCACGGAAGCGTTCTGGAATTCCGTGCGCCACGCGAAGCCGCTGATTATCGGGCTGAACTGCGCGCTCGGCCCCAAGGATCTACGCCCCTATGTCGAGGAGCTGTCGCGGATCGCCGATTGTTACGTTTCGTGCCATCCCAATGCCGGATTGCCCAACGCGTTCGGCGGGTATGACGAAACGCCGGAAATGATGGCCGACGTGCTGGGCGACTTCGCCAGGGTAGGGTTTCTGAACCTGCTGGGCGGGTGCTGCGGCACGACGCCGGCTCACATCACGGCCATGGCCGATGCGGTAAGAGATCTGCCCACGCGCGCGCTCCCCGATATCGCGCCCCGGCTGCGTCTTTCCGGGCTGGAGCCGCTCAATGTCGGTCCGGACTCGCTGTTCGTGAATGTCGGCGAGCGCACCAACGTGACCGGTTCGGCCCGCTTTGCGAAACTGATCAAGGAGAACGACTACGCGGCGGCGACCGAGGTCGCGCTGCAGCAGGTCGAGAACGGCGCGCAAATCGTCGACGTCAACATGGACGAGGGGCTGCTCGATTCAGAAGCGGCGATGGCGACGTTCCTAAACCTCATCGCGGCGGAACCCGATATCAGCCGCGTGCCGGTGATGATCGATTCCTCCAAATGGTCTGTGATCGAAGCCGGTCTTAAATGCGTACAGGGCAAGTCCATCGTCAACTCGATCAGCCTGAAGGAAGGCGAGGCGGCTTTTATCGAGCAGGCCCGCAAGGTCCGTCGATACGGCGCGGCCGTTATCGTCATGGCGTTCGACGAGGAAGGGCAGGCCGATACGCGCGATCGCAAGGTCGAGATCTGCAAGCGCGCCTACCGGATCCTGGTGGACGAGGTCGGGTTCCCGCCCGAGGACATCATCTTCGATCCCAATATTTTTGCCGTGGCAACGGGGATCGAGGAACACAACAATTACGCTGTCGATTTTATCGAGGCAGCGCGGGATATACGGGCCGCCTGCCCGCATGCACACGTTTCGGGCGGGGTCAGCAACGCTTCCTTCTCGTTCCGCGGCAACGAGTCGGTGCGCCAGGCGATGCATTCGGTTTTCCTCTATCACGCCATCAAGGCGGGCATGACGATGGGGATCGTCAATGCCGGCCAGCTCGCGGTCTATGAAAATATTGACGCCAACCTGCGCGACCGCGTCGAGGACGTCATTCTCAACCGGCGCGCCGACGCCACCGAACGGCTTCTGGAGGTTGCCGAGGAATTTCGGGGCAGCGGTAAGAAACAGGAAAAGGACATGTCCTGGCGGGAGGCCCCCGTCGGCAAACGGCTGACCCATGCTCTTGTTCACGGCATCAACGAGTTCATCGTCGAGGATACGGAAGAAGCACGACTGGAAGCCGAGAGGCCGCTGGATGTCATCGAAGGCCCGCTCATGGACGGCATGAATGTAGTCGGCGACCTGTTTGGCGAGGGCAAGATGTTCCTGCCGCAGGTGGTCAAGAGCGCCCGCGTCATGAAGCAGGCGGTCGGTCATCTGGTGCCGTTTATCGAGAAAGAGAAAGAGCTGACGGGCACCGCTGGTCAGTCGAAAGGAAAAATCGTCCTCGCGACGGTCAAGGGCGACGTTCACGATATCGGCAAAAACATCGTTGGCGTGGTGTTGCAATGCAACAATTACGAGGTCATCGACCTCGGCGTTATGGTGCCTTCCCAGACCATTCTCGATACCGCGGTCGAACAGAAAGCCGATATTATCGGCCTTTCCGGCCTGATCACCCCGTCGCTCGACGAGATGGTGCATGTGGCATCCGAGATGGAACGCCTCGATATGAAACTGCCGCTCCTGATCGGCGGCGCGACGACGTCGAAAATCCATACCGCGGTCAGGATCGAACCCGCCTATAGCGGACCCGTGGTGCATGTGCTGGATGCGTCGCGCGGCGTCGGGGTGGTCGGCGCGCTGGTCAGCGACGAACGGCGGGATGCCTATGCCGCAGATATCCGGGCCGGTTACGAGGAAGTCCGCGCGGGATTCGAGAGCGGTGATGACGAGAACCGTCTTCTGCCGATCGCAGACGCGCGCGCCAATCGCGTCCCGGTCGACTGGAAGGCGGTAACCCCGCCCACCCCCAGCCTGCTGGGGACCGAACGGTTCGACGACTACCCGTTGGAGAAGCTGGTGGATCGGATCGACTGGTCGCCGTTCTTCCATGCCTGGGAACTGCACGGGGCCTATCCGCGGATTCTCGACGATGACAGGATCGGCGAGGCGGCGCGGGCCCTGTTCGCCGACGGGCGGCAAATGCTCGAACGGATCCTGGAAGAAAAACGAATCTCCGCACGCGGCGTGATCGGATTCTGGCCGGCGAACGCAACCGGCGACGATATCGAGCTCTATGACGATGACGGACGGAACTCCGTATGCGCCGTCGTGCATAGCTTGCGACAGCAGGCGAAGAAAAGCGGCAGCCGCCCCAATTTCGCGCTCGCCGACTATGTTGCGCCGACGGAGTCAGGCGTCGCCGACTATATGGGCGCGTTCGCTGTATCGACGGGCTTCGGTGTCGATGAGCTGGCCGCGGAATTCGAGGCCGCCAACGACGATTACAACGCCATCCTTGTCAAGGCGCTGGCCGACCGGTTGGCAGAGGCCTTCGCCGAACATATGCATGAGCGCGTACGGAAGGAATTCTGGGGATACGCAACGGACGAAGGGCTCGAAAACGAGGCGCTGATCCGGGAGAAATATCAGGGCATCCGTCCCGCCCCCGGCTACCCTGCCTGTCCCGACCATACCGAAAAGGCCACCCTGTTCTCCCTCCTCGGCGCGGAAGAGGCCGGGATCACGCTGACCCAGTCCTTCGCCATGCATCCCGCGGCGGCGGTATCGGGCTGGTATTTCTGGCGGCCCGAGGCGCGCTATTTCGGCGTCGGCAAGATCGGTCGCGACCAGGTCGAGGATTACGCGGCCCGTAAGGGTATGTCGGTCGAAGATACCGAACGATGGTTGTCGCCCAACCTAGGCTATCGTCCCTGATCGATCGGAAGGTCTAGAACCGAGGGGCGTGTCGTCGCCGGGCTTCGTTCGCCTTCCGCAGCGGCTCCTTCTCCCGCTGTGTCCGATTCCTCCGCAGGCAGGTTGTCCGGCGCATCGGGCGGGCCGTCGGGAATGACGACCGGAGGCGGCATGATGGGGCGAATGTGCCGTTTCTTCGGTCGATGCGTCTCCGGCTTGACCTCTCGCCAGAAGAAATCCGTACTGGCGCACACGAATTGGCCGTCTTCCTGGTCCGGGCGGGTCACCGTTATGACGCCGTTGCTGAGACCGTAAATTTTCTCCGCCCGCGCGTTCTGACAAAAATACTTGCTTGTCGTCATGCCGCGTTTTCGATCCCGAATGCGAAATTGCAGAATATCGTCCTGCCTTCCGCTCGGGTTGCACTGTCGATCGAACCAGTCGCAGCAAAGTTCCTGACCCGGTCGTACGACCTTGTGGAACCCTCCCAGCGGGTTGGGTGTTTCCAGCTTCACGATGATCGAGATGTTCGCCTGGTTGCGGATGCAGTAAGCCGATGCGGGCGCGGCCAGCGCGATCCCGACGAGGACGAGGGCGGAAATGGGAACCAGTCTCCTCATCCCATCACCAGCCCGCCATCGACCAGCAGCGTCTGGCCGGTCATGAAGCGGCTCCAGTCGGAGGCGAGGAACAGGACGGGGCCGGCGATGTCCTCCGGCGTGGTGATGCGGCGCAGCGGCGTCTGGGCGGCGATCGCCTCCTTCACGTCTTCCTTGGTCGTGCGGCTTGAATCGGTCGGGTAGACCAGACCCGGCGCGACGCAGTTGACGCGGATGCCGAGCGGTCCGAGTTCCGCGGCGAGATTGCGGCTGAACCCGGTCAGCGCCGCCTTGGCGGTGGTGTAGTCGTGATAAGGGATGGTTGGGCGCTCAACCAGATCCGTGGTGATATTGACGATGGAGCCGCGCGTCTGCGCCTTCATCGCAGGCAGCACCGCCTGGCACATCGCGTGGGTGGCGCGCAGCGCGCCGTCGATCTGCGCCTGATAGTCCGACCACTCGGTTTCCCAGAACAGCTTGCGGTTTTCCGGGTCGAACGCGTAGGGCCGGAACGCGTTATTGACCAGCGCATCAATCGTGCCGAACGCGTCCAGCACGTCTTCGGCGAGACGGGCCGGGGCGTCGGGATCGGTGACGTCGGACCGAAACGCCTCTGCTGTGCCTCCTGCCGCCTCGCAGGCGGCGATGGTTTCCGCCGCCGCCTCTTCGTTCTGCAGGAAATTGACGGCGACGGTGGCGCCCTCGGCGGCGAAGGCCTTCGCGATGGCCGCGCCGATGCCCCGGCTCGCGCCGGTCACCAGCACCGTTTTTCCGTCGAAATCCATTCAGACGCTCTCCGAACCGCCGTGCTTCCTGTCGTCTATTTAGGGATCAGATCGGATTTTACCACCGCATCGATATCGATCTTCGTTTTGATTAGCCCGAGCCCGAGGAACGTGTCGACGCCTTTCTTCAGCAGGTCCGGGTCGAAATGGCCGAGACCCTTTGCGTCGGTCGTTTTCGAAACCGACGAGATATTGCGGATCCTGATGATGTCGAGATTGATTTTCTCGTTGCGCCCGTTGATCGCGCGTTTGACGGCGATCTTCGCGGCTTCTTCCGGCTTCGCGATCATCCAGGCGGCGCTGTCGCGATAGGCTTCCAGAAAGCGGCGCAGCAGCGGCTTTTTCGTCCGGTACATCTCCTCGGTCACAACGAACATGTCGCTCGGCAGGTTCAGGTAATCCTTCACCTCGATCACGTTGACATCCTTGAGACCCTTGAGCCTTCCGACATAGAGACCGGTATCGGTCGCTGCTGTCGCGTCTACCTGACCCTGCATGACGGGGGCAAAATTGAGCAGGCCGGTGACCTGGATTGTCACGTCCTTTTCGGTCAGCCCCACCTGGTGTAGCAGGACCTGCAGATTCTGGCGCGTCCCGCTGGACAGGCTGTAGACGCCGATTTTTTTGCCTTTCAGGTCCGACGGCCTGGTGATGCCGGAAGATTTTGGCGCGACCACATTGAACACGTTCTGCGGATAGATATTGTAGATCGCGATAAGCTTTTCGCCCTGATCGAGAGCGAGATAGAACGAGGCCGGGTCCGTGAAGGCGATATCGGCCTTCCCGGTCAGCATGTTCCGGATCGCGGAACCCCCGCCAGTGCCCGGGACGAATTCGAAATCGATTCCCCTGGACTTGAAGAACCCCTTGTCCGGTTCGGCCAGAAGATTGGTGATCTCGCTGATGGCCGGTCCCCAGCCGGCGACCACGACCCTTCCCTGTGCGTGCGCCGATAACGGTACGATGGCCGTCAGAACAATGGCAGCGGCGAGACGGCGTAACGCGGAGTGAAGCAATGATCCGGTCATGGTTGGTTTCCCTTGATGTGATGGCGTAACAGCCAGCGTTCGGCCAGAATTGCGGCCTGATAAAAAATCATTCCCAGCGCGGTAATAACGAAGAACAGCGCGAACATCAGGGTCGAATCCATCATGCCCTGCGCCGCGATGATGGACGCGCCGAGCCCCGATTTGCCGCCGATGAATTCGCCCACCACCGCGCCGACCAGCGCGAGAACGACGGCCACCCGGACGCCTGCCATTATGACGGGCAGGCCGGACGGAATTTTGAGGCGCAGCAGGGTCTGCATTCGTGTCGCGCGCAGCATGCGGAACAGCTCGCGTTTCTGCGGTTCGATATGGTGGATTCCGGTCAGCGTGTTCTCCAGCAGCGGAAAGAAACAGATCAGCGCGGTGATGACGACGGTCGACGTCATACCGAATTCGAACCAGACGATGAAGAGCGGACCCAGCGCCAGCTTCGGCACCACCTGGCTGGCGAGGATATAGGGCCAGAGCAGTTCGCGCAGAGTGTCCGTTTCGCCGAGGACAATACCGCAAACGAACCCGATGACGCAGCCAAGCGCGAGGCCGAGAACCATTTCCAGCGTAGTGATCCAGATATGCGGCCACAGGAACCCGACGGTGAGCCCGTCCCATAGTGTTTCCGCGACCGCCGAAGGCGCCGGGATCACCAGCGTCGAGATGCCGGATACGCGGCAGAAGACTTCCCACGCCGCCAGAAGTGCTATCAGCAGCAACCATGAACCGGCTCTTCGTTTCATGCCGCGAGTCCATCCATGGCGAGGCGCGCCTCGCGGCACAGCGCGCTGAATTCGGGGCTGTAGCGGATATCGGCAGCGCGAGGGCGGGGCAGGGCCACGGTCAGCGCGTCGCGGATACGGCCCGCCTCCATAACTGCCACCCGGTCGGCGAGATAGACCGCTTCGGCAATGTCATGGGTGACGAACAGGGCGGTGGTCTTTTTCGTCGCGCACAGCGCCAGAAGATCGTCCTGCAGATCTTCCCGTGTCATCGCATCGAGCGCGGCGAACGGTTCGTCCATCAGCAGGATCAGCGGATCGGTAATCAGGCCGCGGGCGATGGCGACACGGCTTTGCTGCCCGCCAGACAGCTCGTTGGGATAGCGTGCGTCGAGTCCCCCCAGCCCGACCAGCGCCAGCAGGTCCTGGGCGCGGTCCCGGTCGGAAGGCGCTATCGTCCGGTGCAGCGAGGGCGGCAGCAGGATATTGTCCAGCACCGTCAGCCATTCGAGCAGGTTGGGCGTCTGGAAGACGAAGCCCACCAGCGCGCTCGGTTCCCTGATTTCGGTTCCCTGAACGCGGATCGACCCTTCGCTTGGCGGCAACAGACCGGCGGCGATTTTTAGTAGCGTCGTTTTTCCGCAGCCGCTCCGTCCGACCAGGCAGTGGAACTCGCCCTGTTCGATCCGCCAGTCGATGCGGTCGACGACAGGTTCTTCGCCATAGCTGAAAGAGGCATTTTCGATCGTCAGAAACGACATGTCCGGCGCTCAGTCGGCATAGGGGGCGAGGGATTCGGCGGCGGTTTCCGCCGTGGCTTCGATCTCGGTCAGCGTCACAAGATCGAGCAGGCTGAACCGCCCGTCATGATGCCAGCCCGCCTCCGGTGCGGTCATTCGGCCCAGAGCGCTGATCCGCGTCACGCCCGCCTCCCCGAGAAGGGCAGAATGGCTGAACAGTTCCTCCGGCGCAGCGGCGATTCCGACGGTCTGGAGAAACGGCTTGAACGGAGAGATCGCCGGGATTGCATCTTCGAGAGTGTCCACGGCGGCGATACGGATGGTGCGGTTTAGCCCGCTGGGCGCCAACGTTTCGGCGCTGTCGTCATAGACGACGCTCCACGCGCCGTCAGGGTCGCTCATCAGTTCGGAGCCGGCATTCGACAGCAACCGCATTTCCTCCGCCTGCCGCCAAGCGGCGACATCGCCTGCTTCGGCAATGGAAAGCGCCCGGTTGGGGAAACGGTGCTGGAACGCGGCGAGCTCGCTCGCGACATAGCGGGCGAAGTCACGCGGCGAAACCCTGGCGCCGCGCTCGACGAAGAACATGTGCGGCGAATAGCAGCCCTGCTGGTCGTAGCGCACTATGTCCCAGGCGACCTTGCGCGCGGTTTCCGGCGCCTTTTTCGTGTCGAGCGCGTTCTTCGAGACCAGCCCGAAGCTCACCTTGTGGCCGTGCGCCAGGAACCGCGTCGTCACGGGCAGGTTCTGGCGGAGCGCGGTCAGTGCCTCGTTGCCGCCATAGGCGATCACCGTGTCGGCTTCCTTCAGGAATGCCATCTCGCTGTCGGGGTCGCCCCCCTTCCACCAGACGACGGCGAAACAGTCGGCGATCTCCGGTTCGATCTCGGCCAGCAGCTGCGCAAATAGCGATGCGAAAAGCGGCTCCGCGCTCGGTACCTTGCCGATCGCCCCCGCCTTGACCAGCAGCCCGGAGACGAAGCTCCAGAGAGGCAGGCCGGGAACGTTCCCCGCCCAGACATGGAGCAGCAGGTCGGGGCCGTGCGCCTTTGCGAATCCGCCCTTCGCCAGTGGCTGAAAATCGTCGAGGCAGGCGGGGTTGGGGAAATCCTCGGCGAGAAACCTAGTGAGTTGCGGCTTGCGGAAGGTTTTCAGATATTCCGTCAGGCCGAGCCGGACCATTTCGGCATCGTAGCCCGTAATGACCGGCAGCAGTTCTTCCATTCGCTGCCGGTACGGATCGTTGCGGTCGAGCAGCCTGGCGATGGCGGCATCGACGATGTTGACGATCCGCGTGACCGGCAGCGTTTTCAGCTTTTCGCGCGCCGCGGCTCGAACGCGGTCCGAGAGCGCCGCAATCTGTTCCTGCGACAGGGAAGGGACCGATATTTCTACAGGCGAGCCGCCCCGGTCGAACGAGAGTGTCTGCCAGTCGACGGCGTCATCGGCGATTCCCGGCAGATATCCGGCCCATATCATCCGCCGGCGGCTTTCAGAAACTCGGCGACCGCCATTGAACAGCCCTGCGCCTCGGCCCCGTCGGCGCGACCCAGCAGCAGGAATCCGTCTTCGACCTCGACGCCGGCATCCTCGGTCAGGATGGTCGTGACGATGTTGAAATGGGCGAGGTCGCAATGGGCCAACACTCCCACTTCTCCCTCCGGCACGTCCTCGCCGGTCAGCGGGTTGACCGCGCGGGTGCGGATCCAGTGCGGTCCGGACTTGACCGACGGGCAGGTCTCGTTGCCCCAGTCGTAGAACTGGGTGCTGAGCTCCGTCATGCCGTACATGTTGATGCAGCTCTCGCGCGGAACGCCGAAAAAGGACGACAGCCTGTTGTAGAATTCGTCGGGTTCGAGCTCGCGCGACTGTCCCTTGAACCCGCCGGTATCGAGAATTCGACTGCCCTCCGGCAGCGCGGCGGATTCGCCCATCGCCGCCATTTCGTCCATCAGGTGGACGAAGCTGTAGCTTGCGCCCAGCAGCGCGTAGGGCTCGCCGCTGGTCTCCGCCAGCGCCAGCTCTGTCAGCAGCCGCACCTGGTCGACCCCGTCGTCGGTCAGCAAATAATGGCTGTCCGGCGTACCGAAATGTTCTTTCGCCAGCGCCAGGTAATGCGCCAGGGAAGAGTTCCGCATGGCGACCTCATCCGGAAACAGGATGCCCATCCGGATGCGGTCCAGGTCCGGCACGAAGCGGTCCCGGAAATTGGCGATCATCGAAGCATCATAGACTTCCAGCGTCGGGTGAAAGCTTTTGCCGCGCACCCCTTCCTGGGTGGTGCCGCTGGTCATGAAGACGCGCGCGGCCTCGTCGGGGTCGCAACAGCTCAGCGTCAGATCCTTGAAAGCGCTGATCGGCACGGCCGGGATATCCTGCCAGCGCCTGACGGTGCGCGCCGTCCTGCCGCGCTGGCGGCAGAACCGTTTATAGGGCTCGTTATGCGCGACCTGGTAGGCGAACAGGGCGAGCGCCATCTCGTTGAACGCATCGTCCGACTCGTCTTCATCTGCGATGAACGCCAGCAGCGCCTTTACGATCTCGTCCTGCGTCACGACCGGACAGCCTCCCGTTGCGGTCCCGAAATTCACAGGGTCAACGGGCAGGGCGGGTTTGCTTGTGGTCGAAGAAGCTTCCCGTTCCCTACGCCGGCATGACCCGGGTCAGGTTCTAAGGGTCGTCGCGTTGGCGCTTGCGGCGCGCCCGGCGACATCTCAGCCTCCTATCGAGGCTCCCCTGGGACCAAGTGACGCAATTATGACGGTGCGTTGCGGCGCGTCAAGCAAAGCCGTGTTACGGCCGGTTCGGTTTGCCGACGAAGCCCTTGCCGTATCCTGCCTCCTGCGCGGCCCAGCCGCCGGCGACGCGGCCGCTGAAAACGGACGGGCCGAGCATGGTGCCTTCGAGCCCCGCCTTGCCGTTGATATGGCCGCCGGCCATGCCGCACGCCTCGCCCGCCCCGTAGAGGCCCTTGATGGGTTCGAAATGCTTGTCGAGGATGCGGCACTGGATATCGGTCTTGATGCCGCCGAAATTCTTGCGCGCCAGCGGGAAGAACTGGATCGCGAAAAAGGGCGGCGTATCGAAGGTCTTGGACAGGCCCAGCGGTTTGCCGAAGGCCGGCTCGTTGTCGAGCCCGTCCGCGACCGCCTTGTTGTATTTCTCGATCTCGCCGAGGAACACGTCCTTAGGCACCCCGATTTCGTCGGCGAGCCCTTCGAGCGTCTCCGATTGCCTGATATAGGGCGAGGTGGCCAGCAGCTCCTCGACCTTTTCGCGGTTCACCTCGTCGCCGTCGCGATAGTACGGGTCGGCGACTTCCAGCGTCGACACCATGGTGCGGTCGACGATCGCCCAGGCGTGGCGCGGGTTCTGCGCCAGCATGGCCGGGCTCATCGAATTGCCGCCCGACAGGGACTCGTTGTGGAACCGCTTGCCCTGCTGGTTGACCCAGATATAGCCGGGGATATGGCGGCAGACGAGACCGCGATGTCCCGCCGGGTCCAGATAGTCCGGCGTCGCGTAGCAGTAAAACCAGATATGATCCATGTGCGTCAGGTAGCCGCCGATGCTGCTCACCATCCTGTGGCCGTCGCCGGTCGAGCCGCGGCCCGACCCTTCCATGATGCGCTCGTTGCTGAGCTCGGGCTTGGCTTCCAGCACCATGTCGACGTTGGAGTTGAAACCGCCGGTGGTGATGACGACGACCTTCGCCGTCACGTCGATCTCGTCACCGGTCGCTTCGTCGACGCCGGTGACGCCTGTCACCCGGCCTCCTTCGGATTTGATGCCGGTGATTTTTGCGTTGGTGACGATCTCGCCGCCGCGTTCCCTGAAGGCGTCGATCAGATGTGTGGTGAGACCGAGCCCGCTGCGTTCGGCGCGGGTCCAGCGGACCACCGAGTTGCCTTCCTGCGGCTTCATGTCGACCCATTTGACGCCGAGCGTTTCCGCCCAGTGATAGAGGTCGTGCAGCGAATGCTCGATATAGTACCGCGCCCACACCTCGTCAGCCGACGGTCCGCCCCATCTCATCCAGTCGTCAAACGCCAGATCGGGGGTATCGTCGATGCCTTCGGATTTCTGCAGCGGCGAGCCGACGATCAGGCAGCCGCCGCCGGAGACGATGGCGGCGCCGCCCGGCTCTTCCCGTTTCTCGAAAGCGATCACTTTTGCGCCGGCGTCACGCGCCTCGATCCCGGCCGCCATGCCGCCACCGCCGGCGCCGATGATCGCGATTTCGGTTTCGTATTTTTTGACGCCCGCCATGTTCGTTCTCCGCCCAGGATGATTGATATTCGGGATTACTGCTCCGTCGATTCCCCGATTATCGCCAATCTCGCCGGTTCGTACAGGGGAGTGAAGTCGATTCCCGCTCTTTCGGAGTCATGCCGCTGCCGGTAAGCTCCGCCGCCTGCGAAGGAGAGCGAGATGGACATTCCTGTCAGTATCGGCATGCCGAACAACCCGCGTACCTGGGCGCTGCTGAGCGGCCAGGTGAAGCCGCAGGGGATCGATCTTGTACCGTCGGTGGTGCACCCGTCGGAATTGTTCTGGCGGCAGCTTCGTTTCGGCGATTTCGATGTCTCGGAATTCTCGATTTCGTCGTTGCTGATTGCATTGTCGCAGGGCGACGACCGCTGGATCGGCATTCCGATCTTCACAACGCGGCGGTTTTTCCATACCGGCATCATGGTTCGGCGCGATTCCGGCATCGAAACGCCCGCCGACCTGAGGGGCAGGCGCATAGGCGTGCCGGAATACCAGCAGACGGCGGCGCTCTGGAACCGCGGCATCCTTCAGCATGAGTTCGATGTCTCGCCGACCGAGATCGAGTTCTGGATGGAGCGCACACCCGATCACTCCCATGGCGGCGCAACCGGTTTTAGGCCGCCGCCGGGCGTCACCGTCAACCAGATACCCTCGGAAAAAAACATCGGCTCTATGATGCTGTCGGGCGAACTGGAAGGCACGCTGCATTACGTGCTGGACAACAATCTGGTGGACCGGTCGAAAGTCGATCTGGCGAACCATCCTGACATTAAAATGCTGTTTCCCGATCCGGTGGCCGAAGGCGCGCGCTATTTCGCCAGGACCGGCGTTTACCCCATCAACCACGCAATGGCGATAAAGCGAGAGCTGGCCGAGCGGCACCCGTGGATGGTGCTTAATCTGCTCAAGGCCTTTCGGGCTTCCAACGATGTTGCGGAGCGCCAGCGGATGGAGCATGTCGAGTATCATCTGCGGTCGGGAATGATAACCCAGGAAGCCGCGAAGGCGCTCAGCGAGAAGATTCTGGAGCACGGCGTCGCCGCCAACCGCAAGACAATAGAAACCGCTGCGCAGTATTCGCACGAGCAGGGGCTGACGCCGCGTCAGCTGGCCCTAAACGAGGTGTTCGCGGCCAGCACGCTGGATGAATGACTGACTATGAGTAAAAGGAAAATATGACGGGTACCCTCAAATCGTTTTTCGAGCCGAAGAGCGTCGCGGTCGTCGGCGCATCGTCCACACCCGGCCGCCCCGGCCGTACCGTAATCGAAAACATGCTCGCCAACGGGTTCGAGGGCGCAATCCATCCTGTGAACCCACGGGGTGGCGAGATTTGCGGCTTTCCGGTGTCCGAATCCATCGACAGCCTGCCGGGGCGGGTCGATATGGGCATCGTCATGCTGCCTGCCGCGGCCACGCCGCAGGCAGTGGCGGACTGTGCGGCGAACGGCATGTCGTCGGTTGTGCTGGCCGCAGGCGGGTTCGCCGAGGTCGATCATGCGGGCGAGGACCTTCAGGGCGAACTTCGCGCGGTCATTGAAAAGACAGGCGTCCGCGTCCTCGGCCCCAACACGGCAGGCCATATCTCGACGCCGGCGAATTTCACTTCCAGCTTCTTTCCGCTCGGCGCGATCCCTAAAGGGCCGATCTCCTACCTCGCACAGACCGGCAATTTTACCGGCGCGATGATGCGCTCGATCATGACCGGAGAACATTACGGCGTGGCGCGCTGCGTCGGGCTCGGCAATGCGGTCGATATCGATGAGGCCGACGTGCTGGAATATCTGGCGGACGATCCGGAAACCCGCGCGATCTTCGTCTATCTGGAAAGCCTGCACCGGCCCGATGCGTTCCTGAAAACCGCCCGGCGTACAACAAAGACAAAGCCGATCATCATGCTCAAGGGCGGCGCGACAGCGGAAGGCGCGCGTGCGGCGATGTCGCATACCGCTTCGCTCGGCGCCGATGACCGGGTGCTGGACGGCGCGCTTTCGCAGGCTGGCATTGTCCGCATCGACGAGTTCACGCATCTGTTCACGGCCGCCAAGGCGGCGGCGATGATGCCAGTGCCGAAGGGGCCGCGCGTCGGTTTCGTCTCGCCGTCAGGCGCCTTCATCGTGCATGCGTCGGATATCTGCAAGACGCGCACGTCGCTCGAATTCTCGAAAATCGGGCCGAAAACGCTGAAGCGGCTGAAGGAGATCAGCCCGCCCTTCATCAGCATCACCAACCCGGTCGACGTGTTCCCGTCGGCCACGGTGCACGGAATGGAATTCGCGTGGCGCGAGGCGATGGCGGCGCTGCTCAAGGACCCGAAGGTCGATGCGCTGGTCACCATTCTGATCCTGGCCGACGAGCTGGGGCCCATGAAGCTCGACTTCATCGTCGATCTCGCCGCCGAACATCCGGACAAGCCGATCTACGTGTCCTTTTCAGGCGACGAGAACAGCAACGCCGAAGCCAAGGCGTTTCTGGAACCGCGCGGCGTGCCCACCTTTCCCCGGATCGAGGACCCGTTCAAGGTGCTCGACATCATGGCGCGGGCGCGTGCCGCGATGAAAGGCTGAGGAAAAAATGATGACCGAACCGGCGCCGCTCGAACTCTGGCGGGAGACCGTGAAGCCCGAATGGGTCGATTATAACGGCCACATGAACGTCGCGTACTACACGCTGGTGTTCGATCACGCGGTGGATGCGTTTTTCACTCATATCGGTATGGGGCGCGATTATCGCGACGCCACGACCTGCAGCACTTTCACGGTGGAGCACCACATCACTTACGATCGCGAGGTCCTGGAAGGCGACGGGCTGATCTGCCGGACGAGGCTAGTCGGGTTCGATGAAAAGCGCATCCATCATTACTACGAGATGTTCCACGCGGAGGAGGGCTACCGCGCCTCCACCTGCGAGTTCCTGTCGCTGCATATGGACATGTCAGTCCGGCGGGTATCGCCCTTGCCGGAAGAGCTGCTTGGAACGCTTGCTGCATTGATCGCCGAACATGAGCAATTACCGCCGCCGGACAAGCTGGGGCGGACGATAAAAATTCCACGCCTTGGCGCAGGCCAGCCATAATTTTCTTTTCCATCACATCCGGTCGGGCTATTTGTAACCTGCTGGAAAATAACGAGAGCCGACGGGCCGAAAGTAACGAGTAGTGAACGACACGGCGCCCCCGCCCGAACCGGAGCCTCCTTCCCGACAACGCGTTATGAACGCGATGCGGGGCATTCTGCGCAACGAACAGCTTGTCCTGCTGGTGCTGGCGGTGATCATGGGCGGTATCGCGGCCTGTGGCGCCATTGCTTTCAGCTATCTTTATCTCGCGATCCAGGGCCTGAGCTTCGGTACCTGGTCCGACACGCTCTTTTCCCATGCCCAGAACCTGCCCGCCTGGCAGATCCTTCTTGTCCCGACCCTTGGCGGTCTGCTGATCGGACTGTTCGTGCATTTCTTCATGCCGGGCCGCCGACCGCACGCGGTGGCCGACGTGATGGAGGCCGTCGCCGTGCGAAACGGGCGGATGAGCCTCAGAGCCGGCCTCGGTTCCGCTGTGGTCAGCGCCGCTTCGATTGGGGTCGGCGGGTCTGTGGGCCGGGAAGGGCCCGTGGTGCATCTCGGCGCATCGCTCTGTTCATGGATTTCGCTGCGGCTGGGCCTCAGCCGGTCGCTGACCATCAATCTGCTCGGGTGCGGCGTCGCTGCCGCGATCGCGGCGTCGTTCAATGCGCCGATCGCCGGGACTTTCTTTGCGCTGGAGGTGGTTATCGGCCATTACGCGCTGACCGCGTTCGCGCCCATCGTTCTGGCATCGGTCACCGGCACCATCATCTCGCGCGCCTATTTCGGCAACTTTCCTGCCTTTATCGTTCCCGAAAACACCCTGGCGACGCCCCTGGAATTCCCCGCTTTCGCCTTGCTGGGCGTCGTCAGCGCCGGCGTGGCGATCGTGATGATGCGCGGCATCACCTATACGCAGGAGACCGTCGGCAAAACCCGATTGCCTGGGTGGGCCCAACCCATGGTCGGCGGGCTATGTGTCGGGATCATCGCGCTGGTGTTTCCTCAGGTTCTGGGGGTGGGGTACGGCACGACGGACGCCGCGCTCAAGGAACAGCTCGACCTGTCGCTGCTGATCGCCCTGCTTGGCGCCAAGATCGTTGCCGTCGCGCTTTCCATCGGCATGGGATTCGGCGGCGGGGTGTTCAGCCCCTCTTTATTTGTCGGCGCCATGCTGGGCGGCGCCTTCGGGTTGATTGCCGCCGCGCCGTTTCCGGACCTCGCGAGCGGGCACAGCGCCTACACGCTGGTCGGCATGGGGGCGGTTGCCGGCGCTGTTCTCGGTGCGCCGATTTCCACCATCCTGATCATGTTCGAACTGACCGGCGATTATGCCGTAACGGTTGCGGTGATGGTCGCCGTTGTCATCGCGTCGGTCATTACGCAGCAGGTCTATTGCGGGTCCTATTTTACCCGCCAGCTTGACCGGCGAGGGTTAAACCTCAAGCGGGGCAGGGAGGTCGGGCTTCTCGCCCAGACCCATGTCGGCGACGTCATGACCTCGAAGTTCACCGCCGTAGCGCCGTTTACCCAGATGCCGGAACTGCGCGAAAAGCTGCAGGTCGCACCTCACGCCCAGCTCTTCGTCATATCCGGGGACGGTACGCTGCATGGCACGCTGACGCTCGGCGATCTGTCGGGCTCCGCCTTCGATACGTCTCTCGATGATGTCGTTAATGCCTCCGACGTGGTCCGGAAACATCCGCCCGTGTTGACGCCCGACACGGATCTGGAGGTCGCCATCAAGCTGATGGAAGACGTTCACGAGGAACATATCGCCGTGGTCGAGAACCGGGATTCGATGAAGATGGTCGGTGTGGTGCACGAGGTCGAGGTCATGCTGGCCTATAACCGCGCCCTGATGCGCGCCCGCGCGGAAGAGCACGGGGAGCTCTAGAGAACGGACCGCGACGCGGCCATCTTACATTTAGGCGCCGGGGGCCCTCTTTCCCACCCGGCGAAGAAGCAAAAAACTCAGTAGCTGCGCCTGGACCGAAGCCACTGGTAGCGGTCGATCGATTTGACCTCGACGGGTTGAACGGAGACCCCGCGCAAAACGTTGACCTGAACGGCTGTGCCCGCAATCCCGGTGGCCCAGACCTTGCGATAGAAATCCGCCAGGCCCGTGACGGGTTTGCCGCCGACCCCGACCAGCAAATCGCCTTGCTCAATGCCTGCTTTCGAGGCCGGTCCGCCTTGCGCAGTGCGCGAGACGAACAGCCGTCCGTTGATCTCGTCGGCATAGATTCCGAGCCAGGGACGAAGAGGCAACTGGCTCCGCCCCTTGTCGAGCAGGTCGGCAAGGACGGGTTTCAGGATATCGACCGGCACGAACATGTTGCCCGGCAGGTGGGCGTCCGGCGCGATCGCGTTGTTGACGATCAGCGACCCGATACCGAGCAATTCGCCCTTGCCGGAGAACAGGGCTGCGCCCCCAAAGACAGGGTGGGCCGGCGCGGTATAGATGGCGCTTTCAAGCAGATACTCCCAGCTTCCCGCGAACGGACGACGCGAAACCACCATCGCCGGGACCGTCATGTCCTGCCCGCCATGAGAGACCGCCAGAACGCGGTCGCGCACCTCAACGATACTCGACCGTCCCAGCGATGCCGGCTTGATGTCGAGCTTCTTAGTGGCGCGCAACAGGCCGAATCCGCTGTCGTGGTCGTACGCGATCGTCTCCGCAACGACCGTGCTGCCGTCATGGAGACCCACATCCACGGTTTCGGCTTCGAGGATCAGATACCCTATGGTCAGGATCAGCCCGCTGGAATCGATCACCACGCCGCTGCCCTCACGGCTCGTGCCAAGGCCACGTGCGGTGCGCGCGTCGGAAGGAACGGTCGTGGTGATCTTGACCACGGATTTAAGGAGTTCCGCCGGATCGACGACGGGTGTCGTTCTTTGAGCGGCGCTCGGCGAGGCAGCGGTGGAAAGGAAAAGGACGCAGAAAACAAGGAACCGGGAAACGGCCATGGCGGCACCTCCGAACGGCGTTATGTCTGAACGATACAGGCTCCTGTTCGCCGCCGGCAAGCGGTCCCGCGTCTGGTCGCGAATTATTGAAACGATTCGGCAAACGCCCTGAGTCTCTTCAAGGCAATGTGATAAAAATACTGCATGCCCAACGATCAAGCCGTGCAGCCTGCGGCCAGCCCGCCGGCGCCCTATCTCGATACGCTCAACCCGGCGCAGCGTGGCGCCGTGGAGGCGCTTGACGGCCCGGTTCTGGTGCTTGCCGGGGCCGGGACCGGGAAAACACGCGTCCTCACCACCCGGCTTGCCCATATTCTGGTCACGCGAAGGGCCTGGCCGTCCCAGATTCTCGCCGTCACCTTTACCAACAAGGCGGCGCGGGAAATGCGGGAGCGGGTCGCCCGGCTGGTTGGCCCGATCGCCGAGGACCTCTGGGTCGGTACCTTCCATTCGGTCGCGGCGCGTATTCTCCGGCGGCATGCGGAGCTGCTGAAGCGCAAGCCGAACTTTACGATTCTCGATACCGACGATCAGCTTCGCTTGCTCAAACAGGTGATCCAGGCAGCCGACATCGACGACAAGAAGTGGCCGGCTCGGGCGCTGCTGGCTGTAATCCAGCGCTGGAAGGACCGCGGTTTCATGCCCGACAAGGTGCCGTCGGGCGAAGTCGGAGAGTTCGCCAACGGGCGCTCGGTCGAGCTGTACCGCGACTACCAGTCGCGGCTGGAGACACTGAACGCCTGCGATTTTGGCGATCTTCTGCTGCTCAATGTCGAGCTGTTCCGCGCCGACGCCTCCGTGCTGGCGGATTATCAGCGTCGGTTCCGCTATATCCTTGTGGACGAGTATCAGGACACCAACGTGGCGCAGTATCTGTGGCTGCGGCTTCTGGCGCAGGAGCACCGCAATCTGTGCTGCGTCGGCGACGATGACCAGTCGATCTATTCCTGGCGCGGGGCGGAGGTCGGCAATATCCTGAAATTCGAAAAGGATTTCGAGGGCGCGGCGGTTATCCGGCTGGAACAGAACTACCGGTCGACACCTGAAATATTGGCGGCGGCGTCCGGCCTGATCGCCAACAATTCGGGGCGGCTCGGCAAAACGCTCTGGACCGAGGCCGATGGCGGCGAGAGAATCGCGGTACGGGGCGTGTGGGACGGCGAAACCGAGGCCCGGTTCGTGGCCGACGAGATCGAGGCGCTGCAGAACAGGGGCGAGCCGCTTGACGAAATCGCCGTTCTGGTTCGCGCCAGCTTCCAGATGCGCGAGTTCGAAGAGCGCTTCATCATGCTCGGCATCCCCTACCGCGTGATCGGCGGGCCGCGTTTTTACGAGCGCCAGGAAATCCGAGACGCCATCGCCTATCTGCGGGTGGTGAACCAGCCCGACGACAGCCTCGCTTTCGAGCGTATCGTCAATGTGCCCAAGCGTGGGATCGGCGCCGCCACGGTGCAGGCGTTTCACCAGCTTTCCCGCGCGCTGGATATTCCCCTGCTCGAAGCCGCGCGTCGACTGGTCTCGACAGACGAGCTGCGGCCGCAGGCGCGGCGGACGATCACGGCGCTACTGGAAGATTTTGACACATGGCGCTCGCTTATCGATGCAGTCGATCACATAGAGCTTGTGGAAACCGTTCTCGATGAGAGCGGCTATACCGCCATGTGGCAAAACGACAAGTCGCCCGAGGCGCCGGGTCGGCTCGAAAATCTCAAGGAGCTGGTCAGCGGCATGGAGGAGTTCGAGGATCTGGGTTCTTTCCTTGAACATGTCAGCCTGGTGATGGAGGCGGGTCAGGCGGACGGCGGGGACATGGTCAGCCTGATGACGCTGCATGCCGCCAAGGGGCTCGAATTCGACAATGTCTTCCTTCCGGGCTGGGAAGAAGGCGTCTTTCCAAACCAGCGCACACTGGACGAGGGCGGCGCGCCGGCGCTGGAGGAAGAGCGGCGGCTCGCCTATGTCGGGCTTACCCGGGCGCGCAGGCGGGTTGCCGTCAGCTTTGCGGCCAACCGGCGTATCTATAACCAGTGGCAATCTTCCATCCCGTCGCGCTTTATCGACGAGTTGCCATCGGATCATATTGAGGCGACGACCGATCAGGGGCTCTATGGAGGGGGTCTTGCGGAGGCTGAATCGGGCTATATCCAGCAGGGAAGGGGCCCCGGTTACGAACGTCTGCGGTCCGCTCGGCAGGCGGGGCTGATCGAAGGCAGCGCTACGGTGGTTCCCGATGCCGATAGGGGCGAGATCGCCCTCGGTATGCGAATCTTTCACCAGAAATTCGGATACGGCACGATCAAGGCAATCGACGGCAACAAGCTCGAAATCGCCTTCGAAAAGGCCGGCGACAAGAAGGTGATGGACAGCTTCGTGACACCGGCCTGACAGATGGCGGAGGCGGATTCAGACGCAGGATGGGAAATCCGGCTGGTCGTCCCGACGCGGGAGCTGGGCGAGGCGTTCGAGGCGGCTCTGGAAGAGTTCGCGGACGCCGTGACGCTGCTGGAGCGCCAGGGAGGTGCGCCGTTCGATCTGGTCGGTTACTGCGTTGCGGCGCCCGATGAAGGGAAAATTGGGTCCCGGATCGCGGCGATCGCCGCCGCTGCCGACATCGGGATACCCTCAGTTTCAATAGAGCGGCTGCCTGACACCGACTGGGTCAGCGCCTATCAGAACAGCGTCGGACCGCAAACCATCGGGCGGTTCTTCGTCTACCCGTCCCATTTCGACGGTGGCCTGCCGCCGGACATGATGCCGATCAGGCTCGATGCCGGAATCGCCTTTGGCACCGGCGAGCACGAAACTACCCGCGGCTGTCTGTTGACGATGGAAGCGCTTGAGGCGGGCGGGTTCCGGCCACCGGAAGTTGTCGATCTCGGCTGCGGTTCTGCGATCCTTGCCATTGGCGCGGCTCGCCTATGGCCGGATGCGCGGATTATCGCCGCCGATAACGATCCCGATGCAGTCTCCACAGCGCTCGAAAACCTCGAACGGAACGGGTGCGCATCGCAGGTGGAAACGGTGCAAAGCGATTTTTGCGATGCGCCGCTGGTTCAGGATGCATCGCCGTTCGCGCTGATCGTCGCCAATATTCTGGCCGGGCCGCTGATCGAGAACGCGGACGCAGTTTTCAGCCGCCTGAAAGCCGACGGCCGGCTGGTCCTGTCGGGTATCCTCAATACACAGGCCGATGACGTCGTCGCGGCGTACAGTGCGCAGGGCGCTGTCCTGCTCGACAGACAGCAACTCGGCGACTGGATGACGCTTCTTCTCGCGAAGGGATGAACGACCTCAGACGGTACCGATGAACCGCACGCGGGCGCTGGGTTCCGGGAGCCGGTTGGTGACGAACCGCGTGCCCGGAAATTCCGGCGCGCAGGAATCGCGATGAATGGCTGCCTCCCGGGCAAGCCCGGAAAGGTCGGCGAGCGCCCATGGCAAGGCGCGGATCGCAGCTCCCATGCTGCCGCCGAAGGACCGCAGCGCGTCCGCCTGCTCTTTCGTTTCAGTGATCGTCCGGGCGACGCTGTCGGCCAGGTCGATATCCGCAATAAAGGGAATGCGGTGGTCTGCTTCGAGTCGATTTGACATACCTTGTCCTGTCCTCGTTTTTCTACCAGAGTGAATTCGTGGACAGAATTACGCTCCCGATACTTTACAAACTGTTAGGAAAAATCTTTCTTGATGTTCCCATTCGACATGTCCGCCATGCATCCCGTGCATATCTCCGGAACGCCCTTTGAGGCGCCGTGCGAAGGAAGGACTTGACCGTGTCCGGCCGAGATTTTGAAGCGCTGCTGCGAGATGCGGGCAGGGGGCTTTCTGTTCGAGATATCGAGGCGATCGTCGCGGGCGTCGCGGCTGCGCCTGAGGGTCTCGATCCCGATCGCTGGATGGCGCTGGTCGCGGTTTCGCCGGGTGCCGAGCTACGGGATGCGCTGCGGGTTCGTCTGGACTCTGCCCGAAACGCAGATAACGAGAGGGCGGAGCGGCCGATCGCAGACCGACTCGCAACCTTGCGGTCGGAACTTGTCCGGTGCGGGCTCGACGGTTTCCTGGTACCGCTGGCGGATGAGCATCAATCGGAGTTTCCGCCACGCCGCACGCGACGACTCGAATGGCTGACCGGGTTTTCCGGCTCTGCGGGGATTGCCGTTATCCTGGCTGAGCGTGCCGCCCTGTTCGTCGATGGGCGCTATACGCTCCAGGCGCGGGACCAGGTCGACGGGACCCTGTTCGAGCAGCACAATATCTCCCTGATGCCGCCGCATCGCTGGATTTCGGAGAATGCCCCGAAAGGCGCCAGGATCGGTTACGATCCCTGGCTTCATACCGAAGGTGGTCTGAATGCGTTCCGGTCCGGCGCGGCGCGGGCGGGGGCCGAAATGGCGCCAGCCGAACCCAATCCGGTGGATACGGTCTGGACTGACCAGCCGGCGGCGCCGATAGCGCCGGTCGAAATCCATCCGCTGGAGTTCGCCGGTCGGGAAAGCGCGGAGAAACGCGGCGATGCCTCGAACGATGTGTTGAATTCCGGCGCGGAGGCCGTTGTTCTCAGTGCGCCGGATTCGATCAACTGGCTTTTGAATATTCGTGGCGGGGAAACGCCGAATACGCCCCTGGCGCTCGGATTCGCCGTTCTCGATGCAGGCGGCGACGTCGCGCTGTTTATGGACCCCCGGAAGTTTACGGAAGACGTTCTGCATCACCTTGGCGAGGGGGTAAGCGTTGATCCGGTGGAGGAGCTTGGTCCGCAGCTGGACAGGCTGGGACGGGATGGAAAGCGTATATTGCTGCCGTCCGGCTCAACCCCCTCGTGGATCGTGGAACGGCTGACGCGGGCGGGGGCGGAAATCGTTCCCGGCAACGATCCCTGCGTCCTGCCGAAGGCCTGCAAGAACAGCGTCGAGATTCAGGGAACCCGCAACGCCCATATCCGCGACGGCGCGGCCCTGTGCCGTTTTCTCGCCTGGCTTGAGGCGGAAGCGCCGGGCGGCGACGTGGATGAGATGTCGGCGGCAGAGAAATTGTACGAATTCCGTGCCGGAGGCGACCGGTTTCGCGGGCTCTCGTTCGAGACGATCTCGGGCGCCGGGCCCAACGGCGCCATCGTGCATTACCGGGTGACGCCCGAAACCAACCGGCGGCTGGAGTCCGGCACGCTCTTCCTGGTGGATTCGGGTGCGCAGTATCTCGACGGCACGACCGACGTCACGCGCACGGTCGCCATCGGCGAACCCGATGCCGAGATGCGCGACCGTTTCACCCGTGTGCTCAAGGGGCACCTGGCGGTCGCCAGCGCGCGTTTTCCCGCCGGCACTGGCGGCGGACAGCTCGATACGCTGGCGCGCGCCGCCCTGTGGCAGGCGGGCATCGATTTCGAGCACGGCACCGGCCATGGCGTCGGCTCCTATCTCGGCGTGCATGAGGGGCCGCAGAGGATCGCCAAGCGGATGGGCGACGTGCCGCTGCGCCCGGGCATGATCGTTTCCAACGAGCCCGGCTACTACAAGGCGGGGGCGTGGGGCATCCGCATCGAGAATCTTGAGGTCGTGCGCCAGGCCCCGCCGGTTGAAGGCGCGGAGCAGGAATTCCTGTGTTTCGAGGCCCTGACGCTGGCCCCTATCGACCGCAGTCTGATCGATTTGTCGCTTATGGCGCAGCCCGAAATTGACTGGCTGAACGCCTATCACCGGCGGGTCAGGGATACGATTGCGCCGCTGGTGGACGATACGACGGCGGCGTGGCTGGAGGAGGCGACGGGACCGCTTGGTTGAGCCGGTCTAGCCCCCGATCAACTCGCGCCAGTCCTGTTCGGACAGGACCGGGATGCCGAGTTCGGCCGCTTTCTTTGCCTTGGAGCCGGGATCGGCGCCGATCACCACGTAATCGGTTTTCTTCGATACCGATCCGGTAACTTTTGCCCCCCGCGATTCCGCGGTCGCCTTCGCTTCGGCGCGGGTCATGGTTTCGAGCGAGCCGGTGAACACCACCGTTTTTCCGGCAACTTCAGAATTCGACTTCTGCGGCGCGGCAATTGGGACGATTTCTCTCAAAACCTTTACTAGGTCGTCGAGGACGCGCCGGTTCTCCTTGTTCTCTGCGTCGAAAAACCCGGCGAGCTCGTCGGCCACTGCCATGCCGATCGTATCGATATCGCACAGCTCGGCATAGGCCTCGCCGATCGACTCCGGTTTCTTGACCTCGTCGGGATTGGCGTGGCGTTCGGCGCTGACCGTCTCCATCGCGTTGCGCCAGCAGTCGAACGAGCCGTAATGACGCGCCAGCAGCCTGGCCGTCGCCTCGCCGACCTGTCTGATGCCGAGCGCATAGATAAGCCGGTCGAGCCCGATTTTTCGGCGCTCCTTGATGGCGGCCAGCAGATTGTCGACCGATTTGTCGCCCCAGCCTTCGCGTTCCTTCATATCCTCCTTATGACTTCCGAGACGGAAGATGTCGCCGGGCCTGTCGATCAGCCCGTCGGCGCTGAACGCTTCGATATGTTTGCCGCCGAGCCCGTCGATATCGAATGCCTGGCGGCTGACGAAATGCTTGAGCCGTTCAAGCTTCTGAGCCGGGCAGGCAAGCCCCCCAGCACAACGTCTTACGGCCTCGCCTGCTTCTCGTACGGTCGTGCTTTTGCACCTGGGACAATGATCCGGAAATTTCCAAATCGATGTCCTCTCCGGGCGTCGGTCGGAGATCACCTCCAGCACCTGCGGGATGACATCGCCGGCTCGCTGGATGGTGACCGTGTCGCCGATGCGGATGTCTTTCTCGGCGATGTAGTCCTCGTTATGCAGGGTGGCGTTGGAGACGACCACGCCGCCGACCGTTACCGGCTCCAGCCGCGCCACCGGCGTCAGCGCGCCGGTGCGGCCGACCTGGATATCGATATCGCGAACGATGGTCTGCGCCTTCTCGGCGGGGAATTTATGGGCGATGGCCCAGCGCGGAGCGCGGCTGACGAAACCGAGCCTTTCCTGCCAGTCGAGCCGGTTCACCTTGTAGACGATGCCGTCGATATCGTAATCGAGCGTCGCCCGGATTTCGCCGATCCTTTCGTGGTACGCGATCGCCGCTTCCGCCGAGTCGCAGATTTCGACCAGCGGGTTTACCGGGAAGCCCCATCTTTTCAGGTTTTCGAGAAAGCCCCACTGCGTATCGGCGTCCTGCGCCGTCATCTCGCCCCAGCTATAGGCGAAAAGCTGCAAAGGTCGCTTTGCCGTGATGGAAGAATTGAGCTGGCGCAGCGATCCCGCGGCGGCGTTGCGCGGGTTGGCGAACAGGGCTGCGCCTTCTTCTTCGCGCCGGATATTGATCGACGCAAAAGCGGAATGGCTCAGATAGATTTCTCCCCGGACCTCGAGCGTGTCCGGCGCGCTGTCTATTGTTTTCGGGACTTCGCCGATTGTGGCGATGTTTGCGGTGACGTTCTCGCCCTCGCGCCCGTCGCCGCGGGTCGCACCCATGACGAATTTGCCGTTTTCGTATCTCAGGGAGATCGATAGCCCGTCGATCTTGGGTTCGGCGACGACCGCCACCGGTTCGTTCTCCCCCAGATTGAGGAACCGCCTGATCCTGGCGAAAAAATCCCGTACATCATCGCCGTTGAACGCGTTGCCGAGCGACAACATGGGCACCGCATGGCGGACTTTTGAAAAACCGGTCGCAGGGGCCGCGCCGACGGATTGCGAAGGGCTGTCGTTTCTGACAAAGGCCGGAAAGCGGGCCTCGATTTCCTCGTTGCGACGGCGTAAAGCGTCGTATTCGGCATCAGAAATCTCGGGAGCGTCATCGGTATGGTAGAGCGCGTCGTGGCGGGCGATTTCCTCCGCCAGCCGCGCCAGCTCCGCTTCCGCCTCAAACGGCGTCAGGTTGTCGACCGCGACGTCAGCGCTGTTTCGCGCCCGTTCCGTCATCCCGCGTTTCCCGCGATCAGCCTGTCGGCGGCGGCGCGCGCTTCGTCGGTTATCCGTGCGCCTGCCAGCATGCGGGCGATTTCTTCGCGACGCGCATCCGGTGAAAGTTCCTCGACGATCGTAACGGTGCCGGTTTGCCCTCCGGAGCCGAATTCAGCAGCGTCTCCCTTTGCGACACGGAGATGCTGGCTGCCATAGGCGGCGACCTGTGGCGAATGGGTGACGACAAGGACCTGAGCCGATTGAGCCAGCGTCGCCAGCCTTTCGCCGACCGCCGCAGCCGCCGCGCCGCCAAGTCCGGCATCGACCTCATCGAATACAAGCGTGGAGACACCGTGCGCCTGCTGCAGCGTGACTTTGAGCGCGAGCAGGAACCGCGCCAGCTCGCCGCCGGACGCGACCTTTGACATCGGCGCCGGCGGCAGGCCCGGATTGGTGGCGACCTCAAAGCGCACGCGGTCGAAACCCGACGGGCCCCACCCTTCCTCGTCCTGCCGGTCGACCAGCGTGGAGAACCTCGCCTTGTCGAGTCGGAGCGCCGGCAATTCCGTATTGACGGCCTTGTCCAGCCGTCTCGCCTGCTTCAGGCGAGATTCGCTGAGGTCAGTCGCGGTTTCGACATAGGCCGTCCGCGCTGCCTTGCAGGCGGCCTCAAGACGATTCAGGGCGGCGCCGGTATCTTCCAGTGCGGCGATCCTGCTCTCCATCTCCTGGCGCAGCTGAGGCAGTTCCTCGACGATTACGTTGTATTTCCGCGCGGCAGCCCGGAGGGCGAAAAGCCGTTCTTCGCAGTTCTCCAGCCTGGCCGGGTCTGGCTGCGAATCGTGCATGAGCGACTGAAGGGCGGCCATGGCCTCATTGACATTGTCGCTGGCGACCTCGAGCCCCGCCAGAATCGGATCGAGGCGTTGCCCGGCATCCGTCGCCTGTCTTGTCAGAATGCGAATGGCGGCGGCAAGCCGGCTGTCGACCCCGTCCCGCCCCGTCAGCGACTTTTCCGCCGATGCCAGTGCCTCTACCAGCTTTTCGCTATGCATCAGCAGCGTGCGCGAATCGGCGAGAGCCTGCTCCTCGCCTTGCTGGGGATTGAGCGTTGCAAGCTCCTCGGCCGCATGGCGGAGATAGTCTTCTTCCTGACGGGCGGCTTCTATCTCCTCGCAGGCCGCGCTGTACGCTGCTTCCGCGTCGCGCCATTCCCGCCATAATCCGGCGACCTCGGTTCGATCGCTCGCGAGGCCCGCGAAATCGTCGAGTGCGGTGCGGTGCGTACTCTCGTCCATCAGCCCCTGGCTGGCGAACTGGCCTTCGATCTCGACCAGAAGGTCTCCGATCTGCCGCAGAAGCTGAACGCCGACAGGCTGATCGTTCACAAACGCCCGGCTTCGGCCGCTGGCATCGACGGAACGGCGTAGAAGGAGCGGTTCCCCCTGTTCAGGCGGAATGAGGGCGTGTTCCTCCATCAGCGAAGCGAGCCTGTCATTGCCGTCGATGGAAAAGGCGGCTGCGATGGTCGCTCGGGGCGGCGCTTCCCTGTCGTCTCCGTTATCGCGGGTTCGCACGAGCGACGCGCTTGCCCGCATGCCGAGCGCGAGACCGAGAGAGTCGAGAAGGATGGATTTACCGGCGCCTGTCTCGCCGGTCAGAACGCATAACCCTTCGCCAAAGGCAATGTCGACCGAATCGATCAGGACAACATCGCCAATGGATAGCGAGAGCAGCATGTTGGGTTAGAAAACCCAGTTCCAGGCGCGTCGGAAAAACCCCGGTCTTTCTTTCGGTTTGCGGATGTCGTCGCCCGTCATCAGGGCGTAGGAATCCACATACCACTCGCTGCCGGGATAGTTATGTCCGAGCACTGCCGCGGCCTTCTTGGCCTCTTCCGACATTCCCAGAGATGCATAGGCCTCCGCCAGACGGTGAAGCGCTTCAGGGACATGGCTGGTGGTCTCAAAATTGTCGACCACGACGCGAAAACGGTTAATTGCGGCGAGAATCTCTCCCCGGCGCAGATAGTACCGTCCCACCGTCATCTCCTTGCCGGCCAGATGGTCCTGCGTCAGGTCGAGCTTGAGCTTCGCGTCGCGGGCGTATTTAGTTTCCGGAAACCGTCGGATGACGTCCCGGAGCGCCGTCATCGCCTGGTTGGTGACGCCCTGATCGCGCTGTACGTCTGATATCTGCTCGTAGAAGCTCAGCGCCTTGAGGTAATAGGCGTAGGCAATGTCGCGGTTTCCGGGGTGGAGCTGGATATACCGGTTGAGGGCGATGATCGCGTCGTCATACTTGCTGTTTTCGAAATGCGAGTAGGCGGCCATGAGCTGGGCCTTGGTGGACCATACCGAGTACGGGTGCTGGCGTTCAACTTCCTCGAATGCGGACGCGGCTTCCTCGTATCGCCGGTTTTCCATAGCGCTGACGCCGGAATTATAGAGATCGTTTACCGGTTTCTCGACGTAGGGCGCTTCCTTTTCCGAACCGGAACAGGCGGCGACGGCGAAGAGAATACCCGCAAGGGAGCATAACCTGGCCAGAGTAAGTCGGTATCGTTTCATGCCGCGGTATCTGAAATCAGCGTCAATCCTGCGCAATCGCGCTACGCAAGCTGTATACCACGGTCGGTTCGCAGGACGCCAGATTTGGCTTCCGGGGATTGCGAGGTGCGACGACGCCCGTGGCTGCCTGCATTACAGGCACAGAAAATGGAGAGTGGGTGCGGAACGAGGTCAGGCGATGGCCAGTTCCAGCGCGTCCGCGCGATGCGATGTGCCGGGGACGACGGCGTCGGTCATCTCGACATAGGACCAGGCGGTTTCGTCTTCGAGAAGGGCAAAGAGAAATTTATTGTTGAGGGCGTGCCCGGAACGCGAGGCGACAATCTGTCCGATAATGGGTGCGCCCGCCAGATACAGGTCGCCGACGCAGTCGAGGATTTTGTGGCGGACGAATTCGTCCTCGTAGCGAAGCCCGTCGCCGTTGAGGACCTTGTCGCCGCTGATGACGACTGCGTTGTCAAGCGAGCCGCCACGGGCGAGACCCGCGGCGCGAAGCGCGTCGACCTCATGGGCGAAGCCGAACGTACGCGCGCGCGCGACATCGGATTTGAAGGCGCCGTTGACGAGACAAATGTTCAGGTGCTGGCGTGCGACTACCGAATCTTCGAAATCGATCTCGAAAGACACAGAAAAGACGCCGTCGGGCGAGCCCGTGATCGACTTGCGCCCATCGCCGACCGTAACCGGTTTGTCGATTCGAATGGCGCGGCGCGGCGCGGCCTGTTCAGTCAGGCCCGCGCATTCAATGAGAAACACAAAAGGTTGCGAACTGCCGTCCATGACCGGGACTTCAGGGCCGTCGATCTCAATGACCGCGTTGTCGACCCCGCAACCGGCAAGCGCCGCCATAAGATGTTCGACCGTGCCGATCTGCGCGCCCGCTTCATTTCCAAGCGTCGTCGCCATCCGGGTGTCGACTACATTCTTCCAGTGCGCTGCGACAATTCCATCGTCGCCGGGCAAGTCCGTCCTGCGAAATACAATCCCGGCATTCGCCTCCGCGGGGCAAAGGGTCATGGACACCTTGCGCCCGGAGTGAAGACCGATACCGGTGCAGCCGATCGAAGATTTCAGGGTTTTCTGGCGGATTGTGTTCAGGTCTGAACGGCTGTCGGGGGAAATCGCCTTACGCTGATCGTTTGACTTTGACACGCTGTTTAATCCCCCTACCGAACCGCCATACAAACGGCAATTCGTACTCCTGAAATCACACTCGGTTGCGCCTGTGTTTCGACACTTTTGCTTCGACACTTCTCGTCTCGGCAAGCCGGAGGCGCAAGCCCTCAAAAGAAAACTACGGGAGGTGTTTACCAAACCCTCCCGTAGTTCCCAAATCAACAATTGTTACAGAATGTTACGTCTGCAACATGGTGAAGAAGACCCTTCGGTCAGTTCGCCTGTCGGCGGAGAAAAGCCGGAATATCCAGCAGGTCTTCTTCGCTCTGCGAACTGGGAAGACGATCCTGGGGGTCGACGCCGCTAAGGCGTGGCTGCGCGTTCTCCTGCGCAGGCCGGGCCTGTGCGACAACGGCCGGTTTGGCCGGCGAGGTCTTCTTCGACTCGCTGGTTGAGGGCGCATGCTCGGCCCGCAGCTCCGGCCCAGACACCGGCCCAGACACCGGCCCAGACACCGGCCCAGACACTGGCTCTGGCCTTGCTTCTGGTACCGGTGCCGGTTGGGGGGCCGGTTCCGGTGCTTTTGTAGCCTCTACCGCCGGATTCTCCTTGCCGGGTCCTGAAAGTCCCCTGTCTTCCTTGCCGGGGCTATCCTTTCGGCCCCATCCAGCGCCTGTCATGCGCTGGAACAGGCTGACAGGGCGCTTCTTCTCCGGCGCCGACGAGGGGTTAAGCATGTCCGCTTCCCTGAATGGGTCGGTCGATGACATGGCTGCTCCCGCTGTTTCCGGCGCCTTGGCCGGTTCCGGCGGGATGAACGGTTTGGCCTCGGAAGACGGTTCGGGGATCTTGATCTCGTCGTCTTTTGCGTCTTCCGCCGGCGCCTTTGTGGTGTCGATCTCGGAGAGGACGGCAGCAAGGGCTTCCTCTTCGCGTTTCCAGACCTCATCGGCGCCCATTTTACTCATTGCCCTTGCATCGGGCTCGGGCAGTTCCAGACTACCCGTTTCCGGGTCGTGTTCCGTCTCTTCCGCCAGTTCCGGCTCGGGCATCTTTAGCGCCGCCGCGGCGGAAGAACCGGTTACGGTCGCGGCCGGTAAAGTGACGTGCGCCGCCGGTTTCGGCGCCGAGTCGATGGCGATGGCCGGCGTGGCGTCCCTTGCGGGTTCAGGAATCCGGGCCTCTGCGGGGACCGGTTTCGGCGCCGCGTCGTCGCTCAGGACCCGCAGAACGGGGCGGGGCTGCGCGCCAGCCTCGATATCGATGCCGGTGGCGACGACAGATACCCTGATCTTGCCTTCGAGGGTCGGATCGAGCGCCGAACCGAAAATGATGTTGGCATCCGGGTCGACTTCCTCGCCGATCCGGTTGGCCGCCTCGTCGACCTCGAAGAGGGTCATGTCCGGGCCGCCGGTGATGTTGATTAGCACGCCCCGCGCGCCTTTCATCGAAACGTCGTCGAGAAGCGGGTTGGAAATCGCCGCCTCGGCCGCCAGCCGGGCGCGTTCTTCGCCATCCGCTTCGCCGGTGCCCATCATGGCTTTGCCCATTTCTGACATTACGCTGCGAATATCGGCGAAATCGAGGTTGATGAGGCCCGGAACCACCATCAGGTCCGTGACGCCCCGGACGCCGCAATGAAGGACATCGTCGGCCATCGCAAACGCATCGGCGAAGGTGGTCTTTTCGTTGGCGATCCGGAACAAATTCTGGTTGGGGATCACAATCAGCGTATCGACGAACTGCTGCATCTCCTCGATGCCGGCATCCGCGATCCGCATCCGGTTCGCGCCTTCGAACTGGAACGGCTTGGTGACGACGCCGACCGTCAGCATGCCCTGTTCGCGGGCCATCCGGGCAATGACCGGCGCGGCTCCGGTACCGGTGCCTCCGCCCATGCCGGCGGCAATGAACACCATATGCGAACCGGCCAGGTGCTGGTTGATGTCGTCGATAGCTTCCTCGGCGGCTGCGCGGCCCATATCCGGTCGGGAGCCGGCGCCGAGACCATGGGTTATGGCTCGTCCGAGCTGTACCCGACGGTCGGCCAGAGACTGGGCAAGCGCCTGCGCGTCGGTGTTTCCGACGACGAATTCCACGCCTTCGAGCTGCTTGCTGATCATATTGTTGACCGCGTTGCCGCCGGCGCCGCCCACGCCGACAACCGTGATCCTTGGTTTAAGCTGTTCTTCCTTATCGGGTGCAGAAAAATTAATCGTCATGGCTAGCCTCCTTACGCTACAGGGAAGTTAATTCCGCACCGCGGGCGCCCGCGGCACTTCGGTGGGGGGTGGTGTGAAAACTGGATTGCGCCGGAACATCAGAAATTCTCCCGGAACCACTGACCAATACGCCCAAGGCCGGCAGGCATATGCGCCGGCAGCGATGCGACAGGGTCGAGCGCCTCTGCCTGTTTCTCGACGGCGAACCGCAGGAGACCGACGCTGGTGGCGAAAGCCGGGCCCGTATTGGCTTCGGCGATGCCTGCGATCTTCATGGGTTTGCCCATGCGGACCTGTTTTTCGAGCACCTGCGATGCAAGTTCGCGCGCGCCGTGCAGCTGGCTGGCGCCGCCTGTCAGGACGAGCCGGCGACCCGCCAGTCGGTCGACGCCGGCAACCTCCATACGGCTCCGGACCAGCTCGAAGGTTTCCTCGATTCTCGGGCGAATGATTCCGTTGAGGAGAGAACGCGGTACATGGTTGGGCTGAGTCGCATTTTCTTCTCCGATCAGCGGAACGTCGATCAACTCGCGCTCGTCGGAAGGGGAGGGTATTGCGCTTCCGTACAGTGTCTTCATCCGCTCAGCCTGGGCCAGCGGAGTCGACAGTCCGCGCGCGATATCGCTCGTCACATGCGCGCCGCCTACCGGAATCGAGTCCGTGTGAACGATTTCGCCGTCATAGAAAACCGCGATGGTGGTTGTTCCGCCGCCCATATCGACGAGGGTTACGCCGAGATCGATCTCATCCTCCACCAGGCAGGACAGCCCTGACGCGTATGGCGCCGCGACTGCCGACTCGATCTCGAGATGGCATCGCTGGATACAGTTGGCGAGATTGCGAAGCGTGGCGCTGCGCGCCGTAATCATGTGCATGGTGACGGACATGCGGTCGGCGAACATGCCGCGCGGATCCTGGATTCGTTTGGTGTCGTCGATCGCATAGCCGACAGGGATGCAATGCAGCATGTCCCGGTCGGGCTCGATCTCCAGGGCGTTCGCCTGGCTCGACGCCCGCAGAAGGTCGCTTTCGATGACTTCGCGGCCCGCGATGGGAACCTCCACGGTATAGGTACGGGAGGCGAGGTCGCCGCCGGAAATGTTGATAACGACGCGTTCGACTCTCTCGCCGCAGCGCTCCTCCGCGGCGCTGACTGCCGTCAGAATCGCGGTCTGCGCCGCGTCCATATCGATAACCGCGCCGCCCCGAATGCCCCGGGCTGCGTGATGGCCGATGCCTGCGATGCGAACCGGCTCGTTCGGCTGTGCGTGGCCGATCAGGCAACAGATCTTCGTGGTTCCGATGTCGAGGGCTGCGATCAGCCCGCTTCTGGTCTTTGTCACAGCTCCTCCCTTTCTGCCGTGGCGTTTGGCGTTGCGGCCGTCATGTGTTTTTACCCTTGTGAAGCAGAATCTGCGCGCCGAGCGCTCCCGGCTTGATGATCATCCTGTCGGGCAACCGCATATCGATCAGCTTGATGTCGCGCGCGAGCAGCTTTTTCCGGCGGTCCGCCTTTGCGAGGCGGGCCCAGGCGAGATGCGGGTCCGCCTCCGGAAGGAAAACCTTCACGCCGTTGGAGAAGGACAGCGTCCAGCGGCGATTGCCAATCCGTGCCGCGGCGGAAACCTGTTTCGCCAGAGCAGGCTCCGCCGAGAGCATGGCGAAAAGCGTGGCGGCGTTTGCCGGTGCGTCCTTCCCGACCAGTATGATCAGGTCGCGGAATTTCCGAAGGTCGGCGTCTCTGATGACTTTTCCCGAGCGGTCGATGAGCATGAGCTTGCCGCGCCGTTGCCATAGCGCCATGGGATGTCGCTCCGTCAGGCGAATACGGACGGTGTCGGGGAGACGGCGTTCCACGCTGGCGTCGGCGATCCAGGGATTCGCGATCAGGCGTTCCCTCACCGAGGAGAGCGAAACGCCCAGAATCGGCATGCCGCGTTTGAGATCGACCGCGCGGACGACGTCGCGCCGGTTTGCGAAGTGGCGTCCTTCGAGAAGCACCTCGTCGATGGTCAGCCCTGCGTCCGCGCTCGCTTCGACCAGGGTCTGCCAGACAGCGGATCCAGACCTCTCGACCGCTCCCGACTTCCATAGCCATACGGGTCCGCCGACGACAATTGCGATCCCTGCAATCCCGGCTGCGGCGCACAAGGCGGGCTTCCGCCAACGCGGCGGGGCTGGCTTGCGGACTGCTTTCCTCTTCCTCGCGCCTTTTGCCCTGATGAGCGGGGAGACGGATTTCGCGAACTTGTCGATCAGCTGTCGCATGACGCGTTCTCCACCATCCAGGCCACCATGTCGCCGAAATCGATACCGGCATATGCGGCCTGCTCGGGGGCAAGCGACAGCGGCGTCAGACCCGGCTGCGTGTTGATTTCCAGCAGATAGAGCGAGCCTGGTTCACCCGCTGTATCGTCGTATCTGAAGTCGGCCCGGCTGACGCCACGGCAGCCCAGCGTCCTGTGCGCGGTCTCGGCATGTTCCAGCGCGGCGCTGTAGACCGATTCCGGTATCGGTGCCGGAATAAGGTGATCCGTCATCCCGTCGGTATATTTCGCGTCGTAATCGTAAAAGCCCTGCTTGGGGCGCAGTTCGGTGACAGCAAGCGGCCGGTCTCCCATGACCGCGACGGTGATTTCCCGTCCGGGCACATAGCGTTCGACCATGACGCGGTCTCCAAACGGCCAGTCTTCATCGCCAAAGGCCGGTTTGTCCCTGCTTTCCCGCACGATGCGAACGCCGACGCTCGAGCCTTCGTTCAGCGGCTTGATGACGTAGGGCAGCGACATGACGTCGCCGCCAAGAATTTCGTCCCGCGTTGCGATGACATGCTCGGTGCAGGGGATACCGGCTTCGACGAACAGGCGCTTGGCCATCGGCTTGTCCATCGCCAGCGCGGACGCGAGGACGCCGGAATGGGTGTATCGAAGACCGGCGAGTTCAAGAACGCCCTGAATGCAGCCGTCTTCGCCGTAGCGGCCGTGAAGCGCGTTGAATACGACATCGGGACGGTCGTTCAGCGCGCCGATCAGGGCGGCGACATCGCCCGAATAATCGATTGGCCTTGCATCGAAGCCGCGTTCGCGGAGCGCTTCTACCACGGCGTTGCCCGAAACGAGCGATACCTCGCGCTCGTTGGAGGTGCCGCCCATCAGAACGGCTACGGAGCGCGCATCGGTCATGAAGCCCTCCCTTCCGTGGGGCGTCCCGATACGCCGATACGCCGGATTTCCCATTCGAGTTCGACGCCGGTCGTTTCCTTCACCCGGCGACGCACATCCTCGCCCAGCCCTTCGAGATCGTCGGCGGTCGCTTCGCCGGTATTGATCAGGAAATTGCAGTGCTGGTTTGATACCTGCGCCCCGCCGCGCGTGAGGCCCCGGCATCCGGCGGCGTCTATCAGTTCCCAGGCCTTCGCATTGGGCGGGTTTTTGAAAGTGCTGCCGCCGGTGCGGGTGCGGATCGGCTGGCTGTCTTCGCGACTTGCCGCGATCTGCTCCATCCGTGCGGTGACGGCGTCTTTGTCATTGTGAGCGGCCTGCAGCCGGGCTGACAGGAAAATCCAGTCCTGCGGCGCAGCGCTGTGACGATAGCTGTATTCGAATGAGGCCAGAGGTACGTCGTGGAGTGCTCCCTGACGGTCGACCGCGGTCGCGTCGATCAGGACATCCTGAATTTCCCGGCCATAGGCGCCGGCGTTCATCCGTATGGCGCCGCCTATGGTGCCCGGAATGCCGCTCAGAAATTCGAGCCCGCCGAGCCCGGCGTCGCGCGCTGCGCGGGAAACGGTCACGTCTACCGCGCCGCCAGCGGCGGTGACGATGTCGTTTTCGATGGCAATTCCGGCGAACGCGCGACCCAGCCGGATGGTGATGCCGGGAATGCCGCCATCTCGAACAAGCAGGTTCGACCCGACGCCGATGATGGTGACGGGGATGTCGTCCGACAGGGCGGTAAGGAACGATGCCAGGTCTTCGCTGTCCGCCGGTTCGAAGAGTATTTCCGCAGGGCCGCCCACCCGAAACCAGGTAAAGCGTGCGATCTGCGCGTCAGGCGTAAGTGTGCCGCGCACCGGCGGAATCCGGCCGATCAGAGCGTCGCGGCCCATGGCGTCGTAGCGGGGCGCGGGCATCACGATGCCGCCTCCTTTTTCTCTTCTGACTCCGGATCCAGGAGCGATTCAAGAGCCTGAGGAAGTGAGGCAGCCCATTGCGTAATGTTGCCTGCGCCGAGGCAGATGACCATATCGCCCGGCCCGGCTGTTTCCGCGATCAGGGAATGCAGACTGTCGGCGTCTTCGAGCGGAATCGCCCGGCGATGACCATGGGCGCGCAGCCCGTCGACGAGAGCATCCCGGTTGAAGCCCTCGATCGGCTCTTCTCCCGCCGGGTACACGTCTGCCACGACGACGATGTCGGCATCGTTGAAACAGGTGCAGAACTCTTCGAACAGGTCCCGCAGCCGCGTGAAGCGATGCGGCTGGACCACGGCGATGACGCGCTTTTCGGTGCTGGATCTCGCGGCGCCCAGCACGGCGGCGATCTCGACGGGATGATGGCCGTAATCGTCGATGACCGTGATGTCGTGCGCCGTTCCCGTGACCGTGAAGCGGCGCTTGACGCCCGAGAAGGAAGCAAGGCCGTTGCGGATGACATCGGGAGAGAAACCCATCTCCTGAGCGATGGAGACGGCGGCCAGCGCATTCTGGACGTTGTGCCGGCCGGCCATCGGCAGGGCGACATCCTCGATTCGCGTTCCCGCCAGCGGCGAGCGCCCGGCGAAGGCGACATCGAAACGGCTGACGCCGGTCTCGATCCGGATATTTTCAGCCCTTATGTCCGCCTGGGGCGACATGCCGTAGGTGAGAATGCGCCGGTCAGCCACCTGGGGAATCAGGGCCTGCACTTCGGGGTGATCGATGCAAAGGACCGCAAAACCGTAAAACGGAATATTGGCAACGAAGGAGACAAAGGCCTTTCGCAACTCGTCGAACGATCCATAAAAATCGAGATGTTCGGGGTCGATATTGGTGACCACCGCGATGGTTGCCGGCAGCTTGACGAAAGTGCCGTCCGATTCGTCAGCTTCGACGACGATCCATTCGCCGTCGCCCAGACGCGCATTGGTGCCGTATGCGTTGATGATGCCGCCATTGATGACGGTCGGGTCGATCCCGGCGGCGTCCAGCATGGCCGAGATGAGGGTCGTGGTCGTGGTCTTTCCGTGCGTACCGCCCACCGCGATGGCCCATTTGAGCCGCATAAGCTCGGCCAGCATCTCCGCCCGCCGGACGATGGGGATCAGCCGTTCGCGCGCCGCGACAAGTTCCGGATTGTCGGGCCGGATGGCGGAGGAAACGACGACGACCGCCGCTTCGTCCAGATTCTCCGCTTTCTGGCCGACATGAACCGTGATGCCGAGACCGCGCAGCCGTTCGACATTAGCGTTCTCCGCCATGTCGCTGCCCTGCACCGCATAACCCAGATTGTGCAGCACCTCGGCGATGCCGCTCATGCCAATGCCGCCGATGCCGCAGAAATGCATGGTGCCGATCGAGAGGGGTAGGGTTCTCATGCCGCCTTCTCCCGTGCGGCGCTGTTGTCGTTGGCCGGGCGTGCAAGGAACTCAGCCGCATCCGCCAGCCGTTCTGCCGCGTCGGCATGGCCCGAAGCCAGCGCGCAGGAAGCGGCCCGGGACAGAATGCCCGGATCGGCGAAAAATTCCGTGAGCCGTTGTGAAAGAGCTTCAGCGGTGAAGTCCGCTTCCGGCATCATCCAGGCGCCGCCGCCCTGAGCCATGGCGCTGGCGTTCCCGGTCTGGTGGTCATCCATCGCAAACCGGTAGGGAATCAGAATGGCGGGACGGCCCGCGACCGCGAGTTCGGTTACGGTAGACGCGCCGGCGCGCCCGATAACCAGATGCGCTTCGGCGATCCGCGACGGCATGTCGTCGAAAAAGGTCTGCAGGACTGTCTCGATCCTCGCCGCCCGATAGGTTGCCCGAACGGTTTCGATGTCCTCGGGCCGGCATTGTTGTACGACCGACAGGCGCGATCTCAGGGTGTCCGGCAGCGATGCAAGCGCTTCGGGGACGATTTCGCTGAGCACCCTTGCACCCTGGCTGCCGCCGAAAATCAAAAGCCGGACCGGGCCGGTTTCCGTGGGGGCGGCATAGGGTGTGGCTGCTATGGCGGCGACCTCGGCGCGCACCGGATTGCCGGTCAGGACGATCTTTGCCAGATCCGCCTCCCGGACGCCTTTCACATCGGGGAAAGATGTAGCGATGGTTCGCGCGCGTGCCGCGAGAAGCCGGTTCGCCCGGCCCAGTACGGCGTTCTGCTCGTGGAGCATCGTCGGAATGCCCATCTGAGCGGCCGCCCACATGGTCGGGGCGGAGGCGTAGCCCCCGAAACCAACGACGGCTGCCGGACGGATCCGGCGGAGGAGGGCGCGCGCCTGCAGCAGCCCAACGCAAAGATGCGTGAGCCCCTTGAGCTTGCTGCAGGCGCCGCCGCCAAGGCTCGCCGCCTTGATCCGGTATGTCTCCGTGTTGGCGATGTCGTCTGAAAAGGATGCCCCGCGGGAATCTGTAATCAGCGCAATGTGCCAGCCGCGGGCAGAGAGCGCTTCCGCAAGCGCGCGCGCCGGGAAAACGTGACCGCCGGTGCCGCCCGCCGCCAGCGCGATAACGCCGTTATGGGTCACAGGGGGTGTCGCGGAGGCGTTCATAGCGCCTCCTGGCCGTTTCGGCTGCGGGTCAGCGCCAGCACCATGCCGATCAGTATCGCGATAGCCAGCAGCGATGAGCCGCCGTATGAGATGAAGGGAAGCGTCATGCCCTTGGTCGGCATGAGCCGCAGTGTCGAGCCCATGTTCACCAGCGCCTGAAGCCCGAACTGGATCAGCAGCCCGGTAACCGCCAGCAGGATGAACAGGTTCGCTTCCTTGATGACCCGCGAAAAGCCGCGCAGCACGACAAAGGCAAAAAGGCCGACCAGGATCAGGCAGGCGATCAGTCCGAACTCTTCTCCCGCGACCGCGAAGACAAAATCGGTATGGGCGTCGGGCAGAACCGTCTTGACGGATCCCTCGCCCGGGCCGCGTCCCAGCAGGCCGCCATTCATAAAAGCTTCCATCGATCGGGAGACCTGATAGGAGTCGCCCGAGGACGGGTCGATGAACCGATCGATGCGGCTTGCGACATGCGGCAGTGCGAAATAAGCCCCGACTGCGCCAACGAGACCGAGAACAAGGAACCCCGCGACCAGGGCCATCGGCAGGCCGGCGAGAAAGAACTGGCCGAACCAGACTGCCGAGACCACGACCGTCATGCCGAAATCCGGTTGCAGCAGAAGAAGGCCGACCACCAGCGCGTAGAGACCGATGGCAACGTAGCGCCAGACCGGTTCTCCCGTCGCATGCTGTCGTGCGAACGCCCAAGCGGTCAGTACGGCCAGGCTTGGCTTGACGAACTCCGACGGCTGCAGAGAGATGCCACCGAGGCTGAGCCAGCGCCGGGCGCCCTTGATTTCCGGGCCGATAAGGAGCGTCGCGATCATGAGCAGGATCGAGACGCAGAAAATTGCGAGCGCCAGACGACGGACATTGCGCGGGTTCGACAGCGATATGGTGAAAATAATCGCGACGGCCAGAGGCAGAAAGAAGAGCTGGCGCCGTACGAAGTGGTACTGGTCGATATGCAGCCGGTCCGCGACGGGCGGGCTGGCGGCCATGGTCAGCATGACTCCGTATACGATCAGCAGGGTGATCGCGGCCATTGACCAGCGGTCGACAGTCCACCACCAGTTTCCGAGGACGGATGTATCGGTCCGGGCGAAACGGGTCATGACGCCGTCCCCGCCTGCATGGCCCGGACGAGAGCCCGGAAGCCGTCGCCGCGCGCCTCGAAATTATTCCACTGGTCGAACGATGCGGCGGCGGGGGAGAGTAGCACGACCGCATCGTCGCCGGTCTCTCTGGCCCTGTCGGTCGCACGCGCGACTGCCGTTGCGAGGTCGCCGCATTTTTCGGCCGGGACGCGGCCGTCAAGCTCGTCGAAGAAGGCGTCCTGGCATTCCCCGATCAGGAAGGCCGCCTGCACGCCGCCGAGGACCTCCATCGCCGGAGCAAGCCCGTCTTCCTTCGCCCTGCCGCCGGCGATCCAGAAGATGCCATCGAAACAGGCCAGCGCCCGTGCCGCCGCTTCGCCGTTGGTTGCCTTGCTGTCGTTGACATAGGCGATGCCGTCAATATCGCCGACATGCTCCATACGGTGGGGCAGGCCGGGGTATGTCTCGAAGGCGGCGGCAAGCGCGTCGCTGTCGACTCCCAGCGCGCAGGCGGCGGCGTAAGCGGCTGCCGCGTTCTGCCAGTTATGGATTCCCGCCAGTGTCGGTATGCCGTGCAGGTCCCGCACCGAGGCCGCTGCATTTTCCCGGTTGTCGATCAGGATGCCGTTTTCGACATATATCCCGTTTTTGGGACGGTGCTGCGCCGATACGGGAATCACGTCCCATCCGTCGCGAGCGGAAATTTCCTCGCAGATTGCACGGCTGTGCGGGTCGTCGACTCCGACGATGGCGGTCTGACGCGGTAGCGCGCCATCGCGTCGGAAGATCCTCTTCTTGGCGGCGATATAGCCGTTCATGTCACCGTGCCGGTCGAGATGATCCGGGCTGATATTCAAAAGGACTGCGACCTCGAAGCAGGCGCTTTCGGTCAGGTCGAGCTGGTAGGAGGAGAGTTCCAGGACGACCGGTTCGCCATCCTCCGGCGGCCTCATGCCAAGCGCGGGCGGACCGAGATTGCCGCCGATCTGGGTGGAAACGCCGCAGCTTTCCAGCAGGTGACCCAATAGCGCCGTGGTCGTCGATTTTCCGTTTGTGCCGGTGATGCCGACGAACCGGGCCCGCGGGCAGGCTTCGACCAGAAGTTCGATATCGCCGATGACCGGCAAGGACGCTGCCTGCGCTTGCGCCACGACGGGGTGGGGGTTATGGGTCAGCGGAATGCCCGGCGCCAGCACGAGGGCATCCAGCCTGCCGAAATCGAGCGTCGAGGGGTCTTTCGTCGGAATGCCGGAATCCTCGGCCTTCCGGCGCTGGCCGGGATTGTCGTCCCACGCGCACACATCGGCGCCTCCCGCGGCGAGTGCGCGCGCCGCAGCCAGCCCCGAGCCGCCAAGTCCCATGACGGCGACGGTCTGATCCTTGCGGGTGGAGAGCTCGATCACCGCGTCGTTACCTCAGCTTCAGGGTTGAGAGGCCGGCGATGGCGAGGATCATCGCAATGATCCAGAACCGTATGACAATGGTGGGTTCTTTCCAGCCCTTCTGTTCGAAATGGTGATGCAGCGGCGCCATGCGGAAGACCCGCTTGCCGGTCAATTTGAAGGACGCCACCTGCACGATGACCGAAACGGTCTCCAGCACGAAAAGTCCGCCGATAATGGCGAGCACCAGCTCATGCTTGGTGATAACGCTGACCGTCCCCAGCGCGCCGCCGACCGAAAGCGAGCCGGTGTCGCCCATGAACACCATAGCCGGTGGTGCGTTGAACCAGAGAAACCCAAGGCTCGCGCCGACCAGCGCGCCGCAGAAAACAGCGAGTTCGCCCGAGCCGGGCACGCCGTGAAGCTGCAGATAGGCGGCGAAAACGGAGTTGCCGACCAGATAGGCGATCAAAGCGAAACAGGCAGCGACGATCATTGCCGGTACAATGGCGAGCCCGTCCAGCCCATCCGTCAGGTTTACCGCGTTGGACGATCCCACCATTACGATTGCCGCGAACGGTACGAAGAACCAGCCGAGATCGATCAGAACCTCTTTCAGGAAGGGCACCGCCAGCGCGCCCGACAGCGGAGCGTCAGAGATCTCCATGATCCACCAGCCCACGGCGCAGGCGATTGACAGTTCCAGGACAAGCTTGATTTTCCCCGGCATGCCGTCTGACGACCGTTTCGACAGTTTCAGGTAGTCGTCGGCGAAGCCGATCGCGCCGAAACCGAGCGTCACGATCAGGACCGCCCAGACATACCGGTTGCTTAGGTCCGCCCACAGCAGGGTTGCGATAGACAGCGCCGTGAGGATCAGGACCCCGCCCATTGTCGGCGTTCCCTTCTTGGTCAGGGGGTGCCCTTCCGGCCCGTCTTCGCGGATCGGCTGGCCTTCGCCCTGAACCGACCTCAGCCACCGGATCAGAGGCGCGCCGAGTATGAAACTGATCAGGAGCGCGGTCACGATCGCGCCGCCCGTTCGGAACGTCAGGTAGCGGAACAGGTTAAAAATCCCGAACTCGTCCGCGAGGGGGAACAGGAAATTATAGAGCATTCGCGTTCCCCATCAGCCGTTTGCCGCTTTCCTGGCCGTCTCGCCCATTGCGATCAGCCCATCGACGACGGTCCGCATGCCGCTCGCCAGTGATCCCTTGACCATCACCGCATCGCCGGATGCGACGACCGGCATCATCAGGGGCAACAGGCGGTCGGAAGATTCCGCGTGTCCGCCCTGCATTGACGTCGGCAGCGATGCAACGAGGGCCTCGTTCAGATCGCCGCAGGCGAAAACGAGGTCGATGTTCGAGTCGATCAGCGGTTTTGCGAGATCGAGATGGTATTGCGCCGAATTTGCGCCGAGTTCGCGCATTTCGCCGAGAACGGCGATTCTACGGCTTGCCGGAAACTGGCCGAGCGCTTCGATCGAGGCAGCCATGGATGCCGGGTTGGCATTGTAGCTCTCGTCGATGACCGAAAACCGCCCGTCGCCGATCCGGATATCGTGCCTTGCACCGCGGCCCGTCAGCGGCTTGAGATTGCTGATGCCGCGCGCGGCCTCCGCCAGGTCCTCGTCCAGCGCATCGATGGCGGCGAACACCGCAAGACTGTTCATGACATGATGGCGCCCCGGGAGGTTCAGGCGATACCCGATCCGCTTGCCGCCGACTCGCGCCTCGACATTGCTGCCCTGGCGGTCCGGCGCATAGGAGATCATTCTCGCGTCCGCATCATTCGAAGCACCAAACGAATAAATGCGGTCAATGCCTTGTATGGTCGCCGCCGCGGCGAGGCGATCGAACATTTCGTTGTCGCGATTGAGCACAGCCACGCCGCCCGTCATCCCCTTGAAGATTTCCGCCTTGGCGTCGGCGATGGCCTCGATGGATCCGAAAAATTCGATATGGGCCGGTGCGACCGTCGTAATGATGGAGACGTCCGGACGTACCATCTGCGACAGGGGCGTGATTTCGCCGGGATGGTTCATGCCGATCTCGAACACGCCAAAATCGCTTTCCTTCGGCATGCGCGCCAGCGACAGAGGAACACCCCAATGGTTGTTGAAGCTGCTGGCGCTGGCTGTCGTTTTGCCAAGCGGCGAGAGCGCTGCGCGCAGAGCTTCCTTGGTGCCGGTCTTGCCGACGCTGCCGGTTACGGCGACGATTTTCGCCTGCGTGCGGGCGCGCGCGGCGATTCCGAGACATTCCAGGCCCTGCAGCGTATCGCCAACTTCGACGACCGGCGCATCGTTCGCGAGGTCTGGCGGACGGCGGTCGATCAGTGCGCCCGCCGCTCCGGTCGAGAGCGCAGCAGATACGAAACTGTGCCCGTCGAAACTCGGGCCCTTGAGGGCGACGAACAGGTCCCCCGTTGCCACCGAACGGCTGTCGATCGAGACGCCTGATGCGACCCAGTCGCCAGTGGCGTTCCCCGCAGTGGCGCTGGCGATATTGGCAGCGGTCCAGAGAGCGTCCATCACGTCCCTCGCCCGTCGAGTGCCGCGATGGCAGCCCGCGCGACCGCTGCGTCGTCGAAGGGATCTACCCGGCTGCCGACGACCTGGCCGGTTTCGTGACCCTTGCCGGCGATGACCAGCGTGTCTGCCGGGCCCAGTGTAGAGATGGCGTGATGGATCGCTTCCGCCCGGTCGCCGATTTCAGTTGCGTCCGGGCAGGCGGCAAGGATATCCGCGCGAATCGTTGCGGGTGTCTCGCTGCGCGGGTTGTCGTCCGTGACCACCGTCAGATCCGCGAGGTCCCTGGCGATGGATCCCATCTCGGGGCGTTTGCCCGCGTCGCGATCGCCGCCGCAGCCGAAGACGACGACGAGGCGCCCGGCCGTATGGGGTCTGAGCGCGCCGAGAACCGTGGAGAGCGCGTCCGGCGTGTGGGCATAATCGATATAGACCGTTGCGCCGTTGGCGCGCTTTCCGGCCAGTTCCATTCTGCCCGGAGGACTGTCGAGCGTGGCGAGAAGCGCGAGGGCGTCGTCTGCGTCATCGCCGCACGCCACGGCAAGCCCGAGGGCGCACAGCGCGTTCCGCGCCTGGAAAACGCCCGGCAGGGGCAGGACCACCTCGCGCGGTTTTCCGAAAAGCGAAAGCGATATTTTCTGGCCCTCGCGGACGCTTTCGACGCTCTCGATCCTTATGTCGTCCGTGGTACGGCCATAGCCAATGACACGCAGTCCACGGGCGTGAGCGACCGACGAGAACAGTGCGAATTCGTCCGAATCGGAATTCAGGACCGCGGTCGCGGTTTCCGGCAGAACGGTGTCGAACAGGCGAAGCTTTGCCGCCCTGTAGGCGTCCATCGTGCCGTGGTGGTCGAGATGATCGCGCGTAAGATTGGTGAATGCGGCGGCGGCGAACTTCACGCCGTCCAGCCGCGCCTGCTCGAGACCATGGCTCGACGCTTCGATTACGACATGGTCGACGCCTGCATCGGACAGGCGGCGAAGGTCCTGATGGAGCGCGACCGGATCGGCGGTCGTCAGGCCAGACGAGAAATTGCCTTCCACATCGTCTGCCGTCATGCCGAGCGTTCCCATGGCGGCGGGGCGGTGACCTAATCCAGCCCATATGCGGCGGGTAACCCATGCGACCGAGGTTTTACCGTTCGTTCCGGTTACCGCCGCAGCGATACGCGGTTGCCCGTCATGGAATCGCGCGGCGAACAGGGAAAGCGCGTGACGCGGATTTTCGACGGGGATGAGCGGGACGCCCGCCGCAGTTTTCGGCAAACGGGTTCCTGCCGGCGCAAGCACCGCCGCGGCGCCCCTGGCGAGCGCGTCGGCGATGAAATTCCGCCCGTCGAATGTTGCGCCCGGCAAGGCGGCAAACAGATAGCCAGGCTCGATCGCCCGCGAGTCGGCGGTCAGGCCTGCGATGTCGGGGTCCTTTTTCAGGCCCACAATGCCCGATTCCCCAATTAGATCAGAAAGACGCAAGCTGCCTCCTCCCGTCCTTTTCGGTGACAATATTGACCGCCATGCGACGGCGGATGTCTTCTGAGGCCGGGTCGACCGGGTCGACGCCGAGCATGGGGCCGATCCGCGCGATAACCTTTCCGACTACGGGAGCGGCCACCCAGCCGCCTGTCGCGTAACCGAACGTTTCCTTTGTACCGGTCGGCTCGTCGAGCATGGCGAAGACGACATAGCGGGGCGCGGTCATCGGAAACGCTCCGATGAAAGACGACATCAGCGCCTTGGTCTTGTATCGGCGGCCGACCACTTTCTCCGCGGTGCCGGTCTTGCCGCCCACCAGCATGCCGTCGGCCGCGGCATTCTTGCCGGTGCCGTTTTCCACCACGAGGCGCATCAGGCGGCGGATTTTTTCCGACGTTGCGGCCGAAATCACCCGTGTTCCTTTCGGACGCTCCCCGTCAGGCTGATGGATCAGGGTCGGGTTCCGCCGAACGCCTCCATTGACCATCGAGGCCACGCCTGAAACAAGCTGCATCGGGCTGACCGAGATGCCGTGGCCGAAGGAAATCGTCATGGCATTTATTTCGCGCCAGCGGTTCGGTACCAGAGGCGATCCGACTTCCGGCAGTTCGACGGGAGAAGGCCGCAGCATGCCGATCCGGCGCATGAACTCCTGCTGGGCGATCGGTCCGACATCGAGCGCCATCTTCACCGACCCGATATTCGACGAGTACATGAAGATCTCGGGCACCGAGAGCCATCGCCGCTTGGCGTGGAAATCGCGAATGACGAACCGCGCGATGCGGATCGGATCCTTCGCGTCGTACCCGCTTCCGAGCGTAATCCGCCCGGTGTCGAGCGCCATCGCCGTATTGAAGATCTTGAACGTGGAACCCATCTCGTAGACGCCCAGCGTGGCCCGGTTGAAACGGGCTTCCTTGCCGATGGCCATCGGCTTGTTGGGGTCGAAGGTGGGCAGGGAAACGAGGGAAAGCACTTCGCCGCTGTTCACATCCATGACGATGCCGGCGCCGCCGATCGCCTGGAATGTCTCCATGGCGGACGACAGCTCGGCATGCATCGCGTGCTGGACGCGTAGATCTATCGATAGCTGAAGCGGCGTCCCCTTTCTGCCAAGCGCACGGTCGAAGGCGCGTTCGATGCCGACGAGGCCGCGATTATCGATATCGGTGTGGCCCACGATGTGGGAGACCAGCGGTCCAGCCGGGTAAACCCGTCTCTCTTCCTGAAGAAAATCCAGTCCCGGGATACCCAGCCGGTTGACGGCGTTCTGCTGGCGTGGGGTCAGGTGGCGCCTGATCCAGATGAAGGCGCGATCCGACATGAGCTTGCGCCGTACTTTCGCAATGTCGAGATCCGGCAGCACCGTGGCAAGCTTGCGGGCAGCCTCGTCTGCGTCGAGGACGACCCGGGCGTCCGCGTACAGAGATGCGGTCTTCAGGCTTGTCGCCAGCAGAACCCCGTTGCGGTCGACGATGTCGGCCCGGTCGGTGTGATGGCTGGTCTCGCCGGTCGACTGGGCGAGACGCGGTTCATTGCCGTCCGCAAACAGGGTCACGTCGACCAGTCGACCGGCGACCACCGCGAATGCCACGGCGAACACCGCGCCGGCAATCAGGAGACGGCTGCGACCTGTCTCGACGGCCGGTGGAACCGGCTGCTCCAGGCTGGTGCGCCTGGGCGGAATGGGATGGCGGCCGATCATGGGTCGCGCCTGTATTTGGCGAGAAGGGGGGGTAGGTGATCGGCCGCCGGGGGGGTGGCGGTTGCAGCCGGGATTTCGGCTGCGGAATCGGGACGCAGGGGAATATCCGAGATATCGAGCGTCTGGCGCGCCTTGACCGGTTCGAGCGACAACAGGTCGCGTCCGAGCGTCTCGAGCCGCTGGGGACGGTTGAGATAGCTCCATTCGGCCTTCAGCACGTGGACGGCTTCAAGGTTTATCAGCGTCTCCCGGTTGATGTCGGCAAGCTGGTCTTCCATCTCCGCGACTTCGTATTTCAGGAGAAAGAGACCGATACCGGCCATGACGGCGAGCGCCATCCAGAATATTGTGCCGCCCCGCATCATGCCGCCACTCCGTCTCCGCCTGTCCAGGCGGGGGCATCGGTCCGTACGGCCGAGCGGAGGCGAGCGGAGCGCGCGCGGGGGTTCCGGGAGGTTTCGCGGGCATCGGGTTTGAGCGGCCGACGGTTCGTCTGCTCAAATGTCGGCACACGATGTTTCGCGTCCTGCGGCGGTGCATGGCGTGAGACGCCGGGCAGGTCACCCGCCCGGTCGCGCAGGAAGTTCTTGACGATCCGGTCTTCCAGAGAATGGAAGCTGACAATTGCGAGTTTCCCGCCATTGCCCAGCACGGTTTCCGCGGCTTCGAGGCCGCGGGAAAGCTCTCCAAGCTCGTCATTGATGTAGATCCGAAGCGCCTGAAAGGTTCGCGTCGCCGGATCGATCTGGTTCTGCCCGCGGGCGGGCGGGAAGCAGCCGCGCACGACCCCGGCCAGCTGGCCGGTGCGCGAGATGGCCTGTTCGGCGCGGGCCTCGATAATGGCGCGGGCAATTCGGCGCGAGCGGCGTTCCTCGCCATAGGTAAAGATTATGTCGGCCAGGGACTGTTCGCTCTCGCCGTTCACGATATCGGCGGCGCTCGGTCCGTCGCCACCCATTCGCATGTCGAGCGGCCCATCCTTGCTGAACGAGAATCCGCGCTCGGGCTGATCGAGCTGGAAAGAGGATACGCCGAGGTCGAGCGCCACGCCGTCGACTTCGTGCACGCCTTCTGCGGCCGTCAGCCGGTCCATGTCGCCGAACCGCCCCTGAAGCACGGTCAGCCGGCCGGTATAGGACTTGGCCAGTTCCCGGCCCCGGGCGCAGGCGTCTTCGTCCCGGTCGATCCCGTAGACCCGGCAGTCCGCCGCATCGAGGATGGCGCGGCTGTAGCCGCCGCCGCCGAACGTGCCGTCGATATAGATTCCGCCGTCGCGCGGGGTCAGGGCGGCGAGCACCGCCTCCAGCATGACCGGGCGGTGTCCGCTATCGCTCACTGTCCGCCGCCTCCAGGAGAAGAAGGAGTTTCCTGCCCCAACCTGTTGCGCAGGGCCGCAACCGCCGCTTTCTGGTGTTCCTCGAAGGCATCCCGCGCCCAGATCTGAAATCGCGATCCGCGCCCCACGAAGGCGGCCCGGTCGGTAATGCCGGCGGTCTCCATCAGGATGGGGGGCAGGACGATCCGGCCTTCGCCGTCGAACGGCAACTCATGCGCCATCGCCATGATCGTATCGATCAGCGAGTCTCCGCCCAGCAGGGCGCGTTCGAAGTCGCCGTCATCCATGGTGCGCTCGTGACGCCGGCGGTTGAGATCCTCCAGCGCGGCGCGTCCGAAGGCATCGACCGCAGTATCCGTCATGGAGGGATAAGCGATGATGCCCTGGTATGCGGCATCCGCGAGGGCGGCGCGAAACGGCGCCGGAACGGAGACCCGTCCCTTGCGGTCGACCTTGTTCACGAATGTGGACAGGAACGCCGTCACAAAAAAACCCCCGACTAAATTCTCCAGGGCCCTCCGCACCCCTGCGGAAACCCTCCCCAAAGATCGGGCCGAAAATCGGGCAGGCGCACTGCACCCGATCTGATCCAATTTTGGGTATATATGGGAATATATGGGAATCTATGGTGCGTCAATGGGAAATCACGGGTCCTGACAGCAAAACCATGATTTTCTTTGGGTTCAATTTAATGAATAAATTCCTGTTCAAAGACGTCGCATAGTGGCTGCTTTGCGCAGCCGCGGCATGGCAAGCATAGGATCGCGTTTCATTGTGGCGAAAACTTGTTCCGCATATGTTCTTTTTTCGAAAGATTGTGCCAGACGGTCTGTAAGCCGGGTTCTGTCCCCGCCCGAAGGCGGGAGATGGCCATTCGTCTGGGACGTCCATCGCCGGACGCCTCGCGCGACCTACCCGGGCGACGGCCCGGAAACATGCCTGCGGGCCGAAGCCCGCGTGCCGCCCCTATTCGGTCTTGCTCCCGGTGTGGTTTACCCTGCCACCGCCGTTACCGACGGCGCGGTGCGCTCTTACCGCACCCTTTCACCCTTACCCTCCTTCGCCGAAGCTTCGAAGGGCGGTTTGCTTTCTGTGGCACTTTCCCTGGGGTCGCCCCCGCCGGGCGTTACCCGGCACCGTGTTTCCGTGGAGCCCGGACTTTCCTCCCCCCGCCAGGTTTCCCCGTTGCGAAAGGCGGCCATCCGACCGTCTGGCGGACGAAATCTGGCGGGCGGGACTGCAAAGGTCAAGACATAGCGGCGCATGCGGCGAGTAGCGCCATCGTCTCTTCATCCGGGACGCCATCCACGCGACCGGGCCGGAAATGACGCTGAAAGGCGCTGACGACGACGTCGAGCGGCAGGACAGGGTTATAACCGATGGCGGTCAGGAGTTCTCTGACGGTCTCGAGTGAGGGGGCTGCGCCCTCGTTATTTTTCGGCCAGACCCCGATGCCTGCATCGGCCAGCCCGCGCCAGTCGAAAAGCTCTCCGGGGTCCTGCTTGCGGTCCGGGGCTACGTCGGAATGCCCGAGCACGCGCTGCGGCGGGATGGGATGTCGCGACAGGATGTCGAGGCACAGGTCGGTAACCGCTGCCATCTGGGCACCGGGGAATGGCCTGTATCCGAACTCGTGACCCGGATTTACGATCTCGACGCCGATGGAGCGTCCGTTGATGTCGGTTTCGCCGGCCCAGTAGCTGACGCCCGCATGCCAGGCGCGGCGATCTTCCGGCACCAGCCTGAACACAGCGCCGTCTTCTTCCACCAGATAATGCGAACTGACCTTTGCCTCAGAATCGCACAGCCTCTCCAGCGCAGCCTCGCCGGAAACCATGCCCGTGTAGTGCAGAATCAGCATGTCGATTGCCACACCCTCCGGGCGGGCGTTGTGGTTCGGCGACGGCCGTTCTGTCGGCGCGTTCATGACGGCGCTGCCGCTTGCGCCGCAGCGATTTTCGAGGGGCCTCCGCGCAATACGATGAGGGCAACGCCGGCGACCGTTACCAGACCGCCGACCGCGATCCGCCAGGTCAGCGTTTCGTCCAGCAGAAGCACGCCGAACAGGACGCCCAGCACTGGTACCAGAAGCGTAAAGGGCATGACCTGGTTGGTGTCATAGCGCGGCAGGAGCCGGTACCAGAGGCCCTGGCCGAACACACTGGCGCCGAGCGCCATGTAGGCGATGCCGGCAAGCGTGGCCAACCGCGCATCGAGCGTCGCCTCTATCTGGCCGGTCTCGAAGATGAGGGAGACCGCGAAGGCGAGCAGAGCGCCGAAGATCGAAATCCAGCCGTTGAGCGACATAAAATCCTGCGGTCCCAGCCGCTTGATCTGGATCGTCGCCACGGAGAAGAAGAAAGCGGAAAGCATCATCAGGGCCAGCAAATCGAGCCGCGCGCCGATCCTGGGTACGCCGGTCAGCACCACGATGCCAGCGAAGGCGACGACCATGCCGAACACGCGTCGCCAGCCCAGCGGTTCGCGGAACAGGATCCAGGCCAGCAGGGCGGCGAACGGGACCGCCGTCTGCATGGCGATGGCGCCCGTGCCGGCATCGATGAATTGCAGCCCGATCAGCGCCAGTCCGAAATGTATGGTCGTCATGGTCGCCGCAATCAGGATCAGCGGGACGACGATCCCTCGTGGGGACCGCAGAAACCAGACGAGCGCCAGCGATGCAAGCGTGAGGCGAAGTCCGAGCAGGAAGTAAGGCGGTATTTCCAGCGCGCCCATCCGCATGGCGACGAAGTTGCCTCCCCAGATGGTGACGACCAGCAGCGCTGTCATTGCATCGAGCGGCCTCACGGCGACTTCATAGTGAGTTCTGGGGGTGCGCCTGCCATGGCGGTCAGGTCATGCCGCGCTGCTTCGCGATCTCGTCATAGGCGGCGTTGATCGCAGCGACTTTCTCGGTCGCCACGTCGATAAAATCTTCCGGCATACCCTGTGCGATGAGCGTATCGGGATGGTTCTCGCGCAACAGCGTGCGCCATACCGACCGAATCTCATCGTTGCTTGCGTCGCGCGACACGCCAAGGACCGCGTAGGGGTCCTCGACCTTCAGCCCCATATGGGCGGCTTTCAGGCGATCGAACGTCGTTTCATCGAACCCGAAAATTTCAGCTACCTTGGCGAGAAACTCCATTTCGGCCGGATGCGCCACGCCGTCGGCGCGGGCAATATGAAACAATCCGCCCAGCAGCTCTTCGAGGACGGCAGGGTTGTCGTGGAACAGACGGGCGACCTGCCGGGCATAGGGTTCGAATCCGCGAGAATCCTTTCGCGCCTGATCGAAGACCCGGCCGACATTTTTCACTTCCTCCGGCGGGACATGAAAAATCTCCTTGAAGGCATCAACCTCGTCTCTCGTGACCGCGCCATCCGATTTGGCCATCTTGGCCGACAGGACGATGACGGCGATGGCGAAGGCGGTCTGCTTGGCGAGTCCCGGTTCGCCGTCCGGGCCGTCCTCGCTCTGCTGCCGATACCGGTCGTATGCGTGGCCGGCGATGCCGCCTATCAGGGCGCCCAGTGGCCCGCCGGCAAGAAGTCCGGCGCCGGCACCGAGAATTTTTCCCCAGATCGCCATCAGGGACCGACCTTGCCGATGCCCGGCAGGCGTAACGCCAGTTCCGCGGGATCAACGCCGAACGACAGTCCCAGAACGTTGAATTCAAGGCCTTCTTCCGGCGAAACAATGAACCCCAGAACGCCGAACAGCGAGAGCTGAAGGCCTCTCCCGCTCGGCGGCGACCCAACCAACGACCCGTCCGGCAGGAAATCCTTGCCGATAGCGGTCGGCGGCAGGTCGACTGTGAGTTCGGGCACTCGCTTGGTAATGAAGGCGACAAAGGTGTTGCTGTTGGGGCCGGGCCAGGTGCGATAGAAGTCCTGGTAGGGATAGTCTTTCGACGCTTTTTCGATATTCCGGATCGCCCGCGCGGCCTCCTCGCCGCGAAGGTCGGCATAGAGTTCGGGTCGCGCGCCGAACCAGAAGCGGTCCGGCCCGTCATTGTGGATCTGGACGGCGCTGCCGCCATGAAAAGCGCGCCAGCCTACAACCTCATAGGTCGTGTATTCAGGGGCGTTCTCGGGCTTGACGGAAATCCAGGTATGCACCGCGAACGCGCCGCGCCACCGGAAGGCGCGCGCGCCATAAACCTGAACCACCGCCTCGCGGGTCGAAGCGGGCGACGGCGCAAGTCCGCTGCTCTCGCGAGTTGCGAGTCGCCAGTCGCCCGCGATGTTCGCCTTATCGCTCACGGCGACGGCCACCGGTCCCGACAGCAGCAGCAAAATCAGTACGAGGGGGGCAAGTATCCATTTCATGCGCGGCAGACGTTAGCACCCGCGTCCGACGTCAACAATAATTCTTCAAACTGTCGACCGTTCGCTATCGCGCATTCCCTAGTCGTCGAACAGGCGGTCGATGTCGTCCTGGTCGTTTGCCGCATCGACGTCGTTAATGATGGCGCCGGCGATATCGATAAGGCTGCGCAGCGCCATCGTGTTCTCCGCGACCGCTGTTGCCAGACGATCGGGATTCTCCGCATCCAGCAATTGCGCCGCCTGTTTTACGGCGTCCTCGATCGTTTCGTTGATGTCGTCGACAGTGCTGTCGAACGGGCCCCGATATTCGGGGGGAGAGATTTCGTATGCGGCGATTGCGAGGTCGCGGTCCGAGAGTCCGCTCTCGGCGAAATGTTCGCAATAGCTCTTGCGCCGCCAGTCGCGTACTTCCTCGAACAGGTCCGGCATATCGAAGACCATTTCGAACAGCATCACGAATTCGTTGAAATGGTTCAGATAGTCCGTGGCCAGCAGGGAATTCGCATTGACGTTGGTGCCCTCGAGCCGGGCGCGCATGGCCTCGACCGCCATATCCGGGGAAGGATTGGGTTGCAGGGGAGCAGTATGGCGGGTCATCGCGTTGGTCGGGACTCTCGTTCTTTGTCCATGATTAGAGCCTGCAATCGTGTGTGAAGCGTTAATGACGGGGTTTCGGTCGCGGCTTCGCTGATGTATTCCCGTTTTCGATGACCAAGCAGCGAGAAGATGAAACGCCGGGAGAACTGAGGGCCGCCTGCCGCAGCGGAGCCTATGACGGGCCGACCTCCGGCCATGCGCCGGGCTTCGTGCAGGCCAACATGGTTATTCTGCCGGCGGCGTATGCCGATGCGTTCAGGCTGTTCTGCGACCTTAACCCTCAGCCCTGCCCGGTTCTCGAAATTCTCGATCCCGGCGCGACAGAACCGAAAAAGATTGCGCCCGGCGCGGACATCCGAACCGATCTGCCGCGCTATCGCGTGTTCCGGAATGGGCAGGTCGCCGAAGAACCGTCAGATATCCGGGACCTGTGGCAGGACGATTTCGTCACCTTTCTGCTGGGCTGTTCCTTCGTGGCCGAAAAGCCCCTGACCGATGCCGGTCTGCTGCTGCCTCATATCGCGGAAACCGGCTTTGTGCCGATGTACCGCACGACGGTGCCGTGCAGACCGGCGGATCCGTTCGAGGGAACCATGGTCGTCTCGATGAGGCCTTTCGCTCCGGCGGATGCAGACCGCGCTGCCGAGATTACGGCGCACTATCCGATGGCGCACGGCGCGCCGGTCCATATCGGCGATCCAGACATGCTCGGCATTCGCGATCTCTCCAACCCGGAATTCGGACGGCCGGTCACGATCGGCGAAGGCGAGGTTCCGGTTTTCTGGGCCTGCGGCGTTACCCCGCAGGAAGCCCTGACCCGGGCCCGCCTGCCCATCGCCATCACCCATTCTCCCGGGCATATGTTCGTTGCAGACATCACGTCCGAGTCGACGCGGGTCTGACAGTTCGTGATAATCTGAGCCCCGGACAGCAAGGAGCGCCATCATGAAACCGATGCCCATCGCCGATCTGCATGACGTCGCCCGCGGCCTCGCCGAAAGCGGCAAGCGGGTGAAAGTGTTGTGGCAGGAAGAGAATTCGCTCGCCTTCGTCGCGCGTGGGCGCGAATACCGCAGCGAGTTCCACATCGACCCGGTCGACGAGGTGATGTTCATGATCAAGGGCGACATGAACCTGCATTACCGGACGCCCGAAGGCAAAGAGGAGATCGCAATCCTGAAGGAGGGCAATACGATCCACACGCCGGCCGGCGTACCGCACTCGCCTCGCTTTCCGCCCGATGCCTTTGTGATGGTGATCGAACGCAAGCGACGCGAAGGCGAGATCGACCGGTTCCAGTGGTTCTGTCCCGAATGCGACAATTTCCTGCATGAGGAACAGTTCGTCGTCAGCGACTACACGACCGATCCGGTTTCCAAGGCCTATGCGAATTTCTTCGATTCGGAAGAATTCCGGACCTGTTCGAAATGCAGCCACGTCATGCCGAGGCCCGAGAGCGCGTAACGGCAGGGCGACGGATAGCGACATGTCCCGCCGTCTCGTTCTTGGCGACATTGTCATCGACCGGCTGGTTGAGCTGGAAGGCCCGGGATACGACCCCACGTTCTTTTTTCCGGATGCGACGATCGACGCATTCGAGGGCGAGCTGGACTGGCTCGCTCCCCATTTCTGGGATGTCGAGGCAGGAACCTATCTGCGCGCGGTCCAGAGCTACGCGGTCCGGACCCGCCATCACACGGTGCTGGTCGACGCCTGCGTCGGCCACATGAAGGAACGACCGTCGACCCCCCACTGGCACCGGAGGCAGTCGAGCTGGCTCGATCAGCTCAGGGCCGCCGGCATTAAGCCTGAAGAGGTCGATTTCGTGATGTGTACGCATCTGCATGCCGATCATGTCGGGTGGAATACGCGTCTGGAAAACGGGCGCTGGGTCCCGACCTTCCCCAATGCCCGTTACGTGTTTCACCGCGACGAGGTCGCGTACTGGGAAAACAAGGAAGATGCGAACGAAGGGACCGGCACGGAGGACGGCTGCTACGAGGATTCAGTCCTGCCCGTGATTGAGGCGGGCCAGGCGACGCTGGTCGAAAACGATTTCGCGCTCGACGACATGTTTACGTTGCTGCCGACGCCCGGGCATACGCCGGGCCATGTCTGCATCGATCTGAACGCGCCCGGCGGGCATGCCGTTCTGTCGGGCGATACGCTGCACCACCCGATCCAGGTCGCTTATCCCGAATGGAACAGCCGGTTCTGCGTCGATCCGGATCTGGCGCGGATTTCCAGACGGGATTTTGTCGACCGTCATGCGGACACGGATGCCTGGATTCTGGCGGCGCATTTCGCGTCTCCTTCTTTCGGGCGGATCGTCGCAAACGGGGAAAGATGCAAATTCCAGCTGTGATCGAGGCGCTGAAGCCCATTCTTGGCGACAGGCTTTCGACCAGCGAGGCGGTTCGCGAAGCGCACGGGCGGGACGAATCACACCATCCGGCAGCGCCGCCCGATGCGGTTGCGTTCGTCCGCTCGACCGAGGAAGTCGTCGCCGTCGTGAAGGCATGCGCCGAACATGGCGTTCCCGTTATCCCGTTCGGCACCGGCACGGCGCTTGAAGGCGGTATCGGGGCGGTGAAAGGCGGCGTCTGTATCGATCTGTCGGGCATGGACCGCATTCTTCGCGTTTCGCCCGAGGACATGGATGTAACGGTCGAGGCCGGAGTCACCCGCAAGCGGCTGAACGAGGAGCTGCGCGACACCGGTCTGTTCTTCCCCATCGACCCCGGCGCGGATGCCTCGATCGGCGGCATGGCGTCAACCCGCGCCTCCGGGACCAACGCGGTGCGGTACGGCACCATGCGAGACGCGGTTCTCAACCTGACGGCGGTGCTGGCCGACGGGCGGGTGATCCGAACGGGCGGCAGGGCGCGCAAGTCCGCCGCGGGCTACGATCTGACCCGGCTTTTCGTCGGATCGGAAGGCACGCTCGGGGTGATCACCGAGGTGACCTTGCGCCTGCACGGGCGTCCCGAAGCCGTATCCGCCGCGGTCTGTTCCTTTCCCGCCGTCGAGGACGCGGTCAATTGCTGCATCCTGTCGATTCAATCCGGCATTCCGGTAGCGCGGGTAGAGCTTCTCGATGCCGTCCAGATGAAAGCCTGCATCGCCTATTCGAAGCTCGACTACGATCCTGCCCCAACCCTCTTTTTTGAATTCCACGGCACGCCCGCGTCGGTGCGCGAACAGGCGGAGACGGTGCAGGCCCTTGCCGCCGAATGCGGCGGCGCGTCGTTCCGCTGGACCGAGAACGAGGAAGACCGCAATGCGCTTTGGCAGGCCCGCCACGATGCGCTCTACGCGGCGCTGGCGCTCCGGCCCGGCGCGCGCGCCTGGTCGACCGATCTGTGCGTGCCAATTTCGCGGCTGGCCGACTGCATCTCCGAAACCCGTGCAGACGTTGAGGCGTCGTCGCTTACGGCCACCATTGTCGGTCATGTCGGAGACGGCAATTTCCATGTGATTTTTTTGCTCGATCCCGACGATTCGGAGGAATTTGCCGAGGCCGAACGGATTAACGCCCGCATGGTGTCGCGGGCGCTGGAGATGGAGGGTAGCTGCACCGGCGAGCACGGGATCGGGCGCGGCAAGATGGCCTGCCTGGCGGACGAGATGGGCGAGGGCGTGGCCGTCATGCGGTCGCTCAAAGCCGCGCTAGACCCGGCGAATATCATGAATCCGGGAAAGGTGCTGGGGTGACTTGGTCGCTGTGATGTCCGATAGGCCGCCCTGCCTTGTTTTGGCCATTCTCCATGGTTATCTGGAGGGTAGTTTGCCCAAGGTCTGCCTACGGGAATTAAAAAGCTGATGCGTAAGTTACTGATCGGCCTCGCCGCACTTGTCGTCATCGTCGTTTCTGCGGCGCTGGTCGTGCCGAGCTTTATTGACTGGAACGGTTACAAGCCCGAAATCGCCGCCCAGGCGAAGCTGGCGACCGGGCGAGACCTGAAAATCGATGGGGACCTGCAGTTCGAAATTCTTCCGGCGCCCCGCCTGTCGGCGGCCGGCGTCCGGTTCGCCAATGTCGAGGGCGGGAGCGACCCGGTTATGGCGTCGCTCAAATCGCTGGACGTCAGCGTCCGGCTGAAACCATTGCTGGGCGGAAAGATCGAGATCGACTCGGTCCGGCTGGTTGAACCCGTGATCCTGCTGGAAAAACTGAAGAATGGCCGGGCGAACTGGGAAATGGCGGGTGCGTTCGGCGCGCCTGCCGCGACGGGCGACGGAGCCGGCGCCGCGTCTTCCGGCGGGCCCGGCGGGAACGATATCCGGCTCGACAGCCTGCAGATCGAGAACGGCACCTTCATCTGGAGGGACGCCGCCAGCGGAAGCGAGGAACGTCTTTCCGGGGTAACTCTGGCACTGTCCGCCGGATCGCTGCAGGGGCCGTTCGATGCGAAGGGCACGGTCGTTTACAGACGGGTTCCGACGAGCGTTGAAGCGTCTCTCGGGCAGCTTCGCCCCGGCGCGGCTGCGCCGTTGAGGCTGGTCCTTGGCGATGCGGCGAGCGGCGCGACGGCGGCGCTTACGGGCACGGTTGTCGCTCTCGGTGCGCCGCCGCGCTTTTCCGGCAAAATCGACATCAGCGGCAAGACTCTTCTGGGGGCGATTTCGTCCTTCGCCGATGCGCCGCCGATGACCGCGCTGTCGCACCCGTTCCGGCTCCGCGCGCGTATCCGGGCGTCGGAAGAAACGGCAACAATCGATCAGATCGATGCCGAGCTCGGCGGCACGAGGGCGAGCGGTACGGTGAAGGCGGCGCTGTCCGGGCGGCCGAAGATCGAAACGACGCTGCGCATCACGCGGGTCGATCTCGACGAGCTGCTCAAGGGCGTGGAGAGGCAGGAAAACGTTCCTTCTTCCCGTTCCTCAACGACGGGGGATGCCGCTCCGCCGAAAGAGGCGAAACAGGCGTCGCCGTTCGCGCTGCCGGATATCGATGCCACCCTCGATCTTGGGCTCGACGCGATCATCTATAACGGCCGGACGATGCGCGGCATTGCCGTTACGGCGGCGCTGGCCGACGGCAAGACCCAGCTAACCCGCGCGACCGTGTTCCTGCCGGGCGGCGGCGAGGCCTCGATGACAGGCTCGCTGGCCGCTCGGGACGGTAAGCCGGCCTATACCGCGGGTATATCCGCCCGGGCCGACAATTTCCGGTCCCTGCTCGGCTGGCTGGGCCTGGAGGTAGAGGCCGTGCCGAAGGAGCGCCTGCATCGCTTTTCCTTTTCCGGTGAGGTCACCGGAAACGATAACCAGCTGCAGCTTCTCAACGGCAAGATCGAGCTCGACACGACTCGCGTCGACGGCGCCATGACGCTGGCGCTGCGCGACCGTCCTGCCTTCGGTGCTACGGTTTCGGTCGACAAGGTCGACCTTGATGCCTACCTGCCGGCAGACGGAAAAACGTCGAAAGCGTCGACAGGCGCTACACAGGCCGGCAAGCCTGATGCGGTTTCCGGCAAGTCTGCGGCGCAATCGAACGCGGGAGGGCCGCTGGCCGCACTCAACCTGTTCGACGCCAATCTTCGTCTTCGGGTCGGGCAGCTGACATACCGGAAGCAGCCCATCCGCGGTGTCGAGTTCGACGGCACGGTGGCGGGCGGAAAACTGACCATCAGGAATGCCGCCGTGCGCGATCTCGCGGGTGTGCGCGCCTCAGTCGCGGGCGCCTTGTCCGAGCGCGCCGGCCTGCCCGTCTTCAAGGGCAGCGTCTCCGCCGACGCCAGGAACATAGCCGGCGCTCTCAGACTTGCAGGTATCGCGCCTCCGGACGCGGTTCGTTCGCTCGGCGCGCTGAAAGTCAGAGGCAAGGCGGACGCAGGCGCGGACAGGGCCGATCTCGACCTGACGATCAACGCCGCCGGGGCGACCGTCGCCCTCAAGGCTGTCGCCGGCGGTTTCGACAAGGCGCCGTCCTATGACGTGACGCTGTCCGCAAAACATCGCGAGCTGAAACAGCTTCTGGCGGCGTTCGGCGTCGATATCCGGGCGCCGCGTCTCGGCGCTTTCGACCTTTCTGCGACGGCCAAAGGCGGTCTGACGGCGCTCAAGGCCGATGTAAGGATCAAGGCGGCCGGCGGCATTCTTGCCGCGCAAGGGACCGGCAGCGCGCTCGTTACCAAACCGGTCTTCGATTTTACCGTGGCGGCGGCGCATCCCGCGGTGGGAACGCTGATGAAAAGTTTCGCGCCCGATTACCGGCCGCGCGGCGGGGCGATCGGGCCGCTGAAGCTGCAGGCGGCGCTCAAGGGCTCGGACGGCGTCTATGCGCTGCGCGATCTGAAGCTCGATGCAGGCAAGCTGTCGCTTATCGGCGCAGGCGATCTGAAAACAGGCGGCGCCCGGCCGGCGCTTGTTGCATCGCTGAAGGCCGGCGCAATAGATATGAACCCGTTTCTCCCCGTTCGCGCCGGCAGCAGCGAGGAAGGCCGACGCGCTTCAGGTACGGCGTCCCGTGGCGGGTCTGCCGGTTCTGCAGGCAACCGTCAGGCGGGCCGTTTCTCCGACGACAAGTTCGATACCACGGTTCTGGGCCTGATGGACGCGGACCTGTCCATCGCGGCGGCGACATTGCTCTATCGCCAGTTCCAGGTCGACAACCCGACGATCCGGACCCGGATCAAGGACCGTCAGCTTGCGATCACCGATCTGTCGGGCTGGATGTTCGACGGTGCTTTCAGGCTTACCGGAGATCTCGACGGGCGCACGACGCCCAGGCTCAAGGGCAGGGTTACGGTATCGAAGGCGAATGTCGGCAAGGCCGGCAAGGCGATCCTGCAGGGCTCCGACTTCGATCTTTCCGGCGGCATCACCGATTTCAGTCTCGATGTGGCGGCGGCCGGTTCGTCGCCGCGTCGCATGATCGCCGGACTCAACGGGGCGGGCCGGCTGTCGTCGCTCAACGGCGTGATCAAGGGGTTCGACCTCAAGGCGGTGAACGAGCGGCTGAAGAATCTGAACGGTGCGCTGGATTTCATTTCCCTGCTGACGACGGCGATGAGCGGCGGCGCGACGCGGTTCCAGTCGCTCAACGGGACGTTCGGGATCAAAAACGGCGTGTTGCGGACCAGCGATATGAAGCTGCTGGCGGATGCGGGTGAGGGCAGGGTGACGGGCTTCGCCGACCTGCCGCGCTGGAACATGGATTTCCGCGGGGCGTTCAACCTGACCGACCATCCAAAGGCGCCCCCCTTTGAGATGCAGGCAATAGGGCCAATCGACGATCCGGCCCGCAAGTTCAATCATCAGAAGCTGCAGTCCTATCTGCTTCAGCGCGGCATCGGCAGTATCGTGGACCGCGTCCTGCCCGGCGTCCTCGGCGGGTCTTCCCGGCAGAACGCGCCCCAGAACCAGCAGAATACGCAGCAACAGAAGCAGCAAAGGACGCCGCGGCTGGAAGACGTGATCCAGAGCCTGCCCGGCCTGTTCCGGCGTTAGGGCTTTCCGAATTTCGTGGAAGCCAGCGTGTCTTCCCACCTCCCCTGTCCCCTCCCCCCAATGGGCGGAGGGGAACGCTGTTGCATAGACACGGCAATCACCCTCTCCGCCCCTGGGGGCGGAGAGGGCCGGGGTGAGGTGGGGGATGTTTCTGCCAAAACCGGTGTCGCGTTAAAGAGAGTTACTGTCCCCCGCACGCACTTCCCGCAGCACGAAAAGGCGTAGCGCCGACGACAGGTTTCCGTCGCGCGCCATGTCGATCTCGCTGATCAGCGCGTTGAGCGACAGGTTGCGGCGCTTCGCGGCGGTGGTGAGTTCCCGCCAGAATTCCTCTTCCAGAGACACGCTGGTGGCGTGACCGGAAACGACCACGGAACGCTTGCGCAATCCGCTCATTTCCTCCTGCCCGGACGCTTCCGCTGTCCGGTGCGTCGTCGCGGCGGCTGGGCGATTTTGGACCGGCGCGCCGCCTCGTGCGCGCGCCCGGCCCATTCGGCGAGCTCGCCCGGGTCGTCGAACAGCCGTTCAGGTACGCGGTAGTACGACATCTCCACCGGGCGCGAATTGCCGTCATAGGTGAAGGGTTTTTCGCCCGCGTCCAGGTATTCCTGCCGGTTGTCGTCGTCGACCTTGAAATAGAGGACGTCATGGGCGATCAGCCCGAACATCAGCCCATCGAGATAGAGTCCGTACCCGCCGAACATGGATCTCGCCTGCACCGGCCCGAAGGCGAGCAGAAGGCCTAGAACGCGGTCGCGGAATTCGGGATTGGGAGGCATAATGGCAATATAGCACGGGAAACAGAGAGGGCAGAACTGATGTCAGGACGGATCGAAGCGCGGCTGAAGGAACTCGGGATCGAACTGCCGGAGGCGCGGGCGCCCAAGGTAGCGCGGATCAAGGGAGCCAATATCGCGGGGAACATGCTCTACGTTTCCGGCCAGGTGCCGCAATGGAACGGCGAGCTGCCCTATATCGGCAAGGTCGGGCGCGACTTCTCGGTAGAAGAGGGCACGGCGGCGGCCCGGCTTTGCGCCCTCAACGTTCTGGCGCACGCGAAGGAAGCGCTCGACGGCGATCTCGACCGCATCGTCAAGGTGGCCAAGCTCAGGGGCTATGTGAACGCGACCGAGGACCTCGACATGGTCGGCGGCGTTGTCAACGGGGCCTCGGACCTGATGGTTGAGGTGTTCGGCGAGGCCGGCCAGCACGCCCGCACCGTCGCCGGCGTCACCGTGATGCCGCTCGGCGTCGCAATCGAGGTGGAGGCGGATTTTCTGATCGAGGGGTAGTCGTTGGTGGCCGGAGCCAAAAACATGATTATCGAAGATGCCAAGGGAAACACGATCTCCAATATTTCCGAATGGAAAAAAATCTACGCCTCGCCTCGTTCCGAACATCAGTGGAGGGTTGGTCGAAGCGCCCAGTCGGTAGCGGAGTTTGTTTTGAACCATGATGGCACCCAGCGGTTGGCGGAAAAAATTTCAGAGGCGCTGACCCAACCGGTAATATTCGAAAAAGCCGTGCCGGAATTCGAGGTCAGATTCGATGAATTCGGGCACGGGCGGATGCACGATCTTGCGATTACCGGCAGGGTCGGCGAAAGCCAAAGGCTTTTCGTCGGTGTTGAGGCCAAGGTCGATGAACCTTTCGGGGAGATAGTGAGAGAGTCGTATCTGAGAGCGAAGACCCGGCAGATATCCGGCAAATCGACCAATGCGCCCCGGCGGATCGAGGGCCTGCTTAAGATGCATTTCAGCAATGACGATCCGAAAATGTTCGACGTGCGATACCAGCTTCTCTACGCCACGGCGGGCACCGTTGCGGCCGGCGCGGATATTTCGGTTCTTTATGTCGTTGTCTTCAGGACGAAGCTTTATGACCCCGTCAAAGGCGCGGAAAATTACAGAGATTATCTGGATTTCATGACGAAAGTCGGCGCTGAGCCGATGAAGCTTTCTGACGGGTCCGTTCAGGGGCACCAGCTATCGATAAACGGAAAGGAACTTCTTTGCCTCTACGAAACAATCGATCTTTGACGCTTTAAGCCGACGGCTGCGGCCGCAACACAAACCGCCCATCCCCCGGATAACACCCCTCCGCCTCGGCCAGCCGCCGGACCAGCGCATAAACCATATCGATGACCGGCGTATCCGCGCCGACCAGCCGGGCGATTTCGGCGACGGCGCCGATGATGTCGTCGACTTCCATCATCTTGCCGGCCTCCAGATCCTGCAGGGTCGAGGGCTTGTGGGGCGAGTTGCCGGGGGTGTTGTTGGCGACGCGCGTCTCGATTTCCGCCGAGATATCGATGCCCAGCCCGGCCGCGACCGCGCCGGCTTCGCGCATCATGGCGATTTCGATGGCTCGGCAGCCGGGGTCGCCATGGACCTGCCCGTGGGTCGAACGGGTCAGCACGCAGAGCGTTGCTCCCGCGACGTTGGAGAGCAGTTTGACCCAGATATTGCGGCGGATGTTTTCGGCCAGCGGAGCGTCGATATCGGTGCCGGCGAAGGCGGCGGCCAGCCGTTCGGCGCGCTCGCTGCTTCCACCTTCCGAATTTTTGGTCGGCTCGCCGATGGCCAGCGACCGCTTCTTCATCGTGTGGTTGACATATCCCGGCCTGGGCAGCGCACAGGAGCCGTTGATCACGCCTCCGAGCACCCGTTCCGGCCCGATGGCGTTCCAGACGCGCCGGTCGGAATCGACCGAGCGCAGCCGGTGGCCTTCAAACGCATCGCCGGTGCCATGGAAATACCACCACGGGATTCCGTTCTGCGCCGCGACGACGACTGTGTCCGGTCCGATCAGCGGGGCGGCGGCTTCCGCCGCATCGGCTGCATGGTGCGCCTTGACGGTAAAGATCACCGCGTCCTGGACGCCGACCGCCGCCGGGTCGTCCGTGCAGGCGGGGTGCGTTACGCGTTCCTCGCCGTTCATGTTGACGGTGAGCCCGTTCGCCCGCATTGCCTCCAGATGCGCGCCGCGCGCGATCAGCGTCACGGCCTCGCCGGCCCGCGCCAGCTCGCCGCCGATCATCGATCCGGTCGCGCCTGCGCCGAAGATGGTGATTTTCATGAGGTGGTTCCGTGTTTCGTCCGTCAAGTGTCTCATCCAAATTTACGGATAAACGCGCAAGACGTCTGCCCTCACACCGATGTCATCCCGGCCCCAAATTTTTTGGGAGCCGGGAACCAGTCTTCAGCTGCCGCTGGACCCCGGGTCAAGCCCGGGGTGACAATTATTGTAGTTGGAAGAGTTGGGGCGGCTCGGTTACAGGCCCCTCACCATCGCCGCCAGCTCCCGCCAAGGGGCTTCGTCCCAGTAGCGCACGGCGAGACCGGAGGGGGAGGGGAGGACGAACAGGGCGGTCTCGTCCGCCGTTTCCTCCTGCAGCCCGTACGCCACCTGCGCATTGCCATGAAAATGGCTGAACCAGACCTGAGCTGCCCGCTTGCCGACGAAAGCGAGGAGGCGGGGGCGGTAGCGCTCGATTTTCCCGCGCAACGCCTCCGGGTCGTCGGAGTCTTTCGGCAGGGACGCATCGCTGCCCGACGCGTGTTTGGTCATATCGGTGAGGCCCAGCCCGTAATCGGGCAGGGTGCGGAATTCTTCCGGCTTCAGGAGGCGGGGCGTGAGCCCCATCGCGTGGAGCGTCGGCCAGAATTTATTGCCCGGCCCGGCATAGTACGATCCCTTGCGGGCTGACACCGTGCCGGCCGCGCTGCCGCAGAAAACCGAGTCGAGCCCGGGCTCGAGAATGTCGGGCAGGACGGGAAGCGTGTCGCTCAGGCGGCGGCCCTGATGCCGAGCCGGCCCCATATCTCGGTCAGCGCGTCGACCAGCCGCTTCATCTCGTCATCGCCGTGAAATGGTGTCGGCGTGAGGCGCAGCCGCTCGGTCCCCTTGGGCACGGTCGGGTAGTTGATGGGCTGGACATAGATTCCGTATCGGTCCATCAGATCGTCGGTGACCTGCTTGCACAGCACCGGGTCGCCCACCATCACCGGCACGATATGAGATACCGACGGGAGGACCGGCAGGCCGGCGTCGCGCAGCATGGTCTTAAGCGTTTCGGCGCGTTCCTGATGGCGGTCGCGGTCGGGCTGACCGTTCTCGCGCACATGCTTCACGCTCTCGACCGCGGCGGCGGCAATGGCCGGCGGCAGGGAGGTCGTGAAGATGAAACCGTTGGCGTAGGAGCGGACGAAATCGCACAGCTTTTCGGTCGCCGCGATATAGCCGCCGACCACGCCGAATGCCTTGGCGAGCGTGCCCTGGATGACCGTGATGCGCTCCATCTGTCCGTCGCGCTCGGCGACGCCCGCGCCGCGCGGCCCGTACATGCCGACGGCGTGGACCTCGTCGAGATAGGTCATCGCATTGTACTTGTCGGCCAGATCGCAGAATTCCCTGATCGGTGCGATATCGCCGTCCATCGAATAGACGGATTCGAAGACGATGATCTTGGGCCGTTCGATGGGCAGGGCGGCAAGCTTGCGTTCGAGATCTTCCACGCTGTTATGCTCGAAAATCTGCTTTTCGGCGCGCGAATGGCGGATGCCGGCGATCATCGAGGCGTGGTTGTAGGAATCCGACAGCAGGACGCAGTCGGGAATATTTGCAGCCAGCGTGCTGAGAGCGGCTTCGTTCGCGACGTAGCCGGACGTGAAGATCAGCGCCGCTTCGGTGTTGTGGAGCGTCGCGAGCTCGTTTTCCAGCAGCACGTGGTAGTGGCTGGTGCCCGCGATATTGCGGGTCCCGCCCGCGCCCGCGCCGACCTTGTCGGCGGCGTCTTTCAGCGCGCCCAGCACCTTCGGGTTCTGGCCCATGCCGAGATAGTCGTTGCTGCACCAGACGGTGATTTCCCTGGTGTGGCCGTTGGCGTCGTAATTGGTTGCGTGCGGAAAGTCGCCCGCGTGGCGCTCGAGCTCCGCGAATACACGGTAGCGGCCTTCGGCCCTGATTTGCCCGATGGCGTCCCTGAAGAACGCTTCGTAGTCCATATTCTCATTCTCCGACTGTCGGTGCGACCGGATAACACATCATACAGGCCGTGTATTCCGGTTTAAAGCCGACAAATTAACCTTCCGTTAAACCAGATTAAGCCGATTTTCGGCCTTTTGTCGCAGTTTTCCGTATTTCAGGCGGCCCATTCCGTCGTTTCGTCCAGCGCTTTGCTGAACATCGCGAACATATCCCGAATCTGGTCCGGCTCGATGATCAAGGGCGGCGAAAAGGCGATCCGGTCGCCCATCGCGCGGACGATCAACCCGTGTTCCTTCGCCCGTTCGACCAGATATGGCCCGATCTTGCGCGCGGGATCGAAGGCTTTCTTCGTCGCCCTGTCTTCGATCAGTTCGGCGACCGCCAGCATGCCGATACCGGTAGCCTCGCCGACCAACGGATGATCCGCGAAATGCCGAATGCCGTCCTGCAGGACAGGCTCGGTTTCCCGCACGCGGGCGAGCAGATCCATCTCCTCGTATACCTTGAGCGTCTCCACCGCGACGGCGGCGGCCACAGGGTGACCGGAATAGGTAAAACCGTGACCGAGCGTGCCGATATCGGCGCTCTGTTCGGCGATGGGTCGGAAAGTCCGCTCGTTCACCATCACCGCCGAGATCGGAATATAGCCCGATGTCAGCGCCTTGGCGCAGGTCAGAATGTCGGGCTCGATGCCGAAACTCTGGCTGCCCCACATATTGCCGGTGCGTCCGAATCCGCAGATCACCTCGTCGGCGACCAGCAGCACGTCGTGCTTCTTCAGCACCACCTGGATCTTCTCGAAATAGGTCGCGGGCGGGATCAGCACGCCGCCGGCGCCCATTACCGGTTCGGCGAAAAAGGCGGCGATGGTTTCCGGCCCTTCCGCCTCGATCAGCGCGTCGAGATTGTCGGCGCAGCGCGTGGCGTACGCTTCTTCGCTCTCGCCGTCCTCGCCGAAACGCCAGTAATGCGGGCAGTCGGTATGGAGGAATCCTGAAATCGGCAGGTCGAACGCCTGGTGGTTCAGCGGCGTGCCGGTGACGCTGGCCGCGGCGATGGTGACCCCGTGATAGCCGCGCACGCGACCGATGATTTTCTTCTTCTCGGGCTTACCCAGCGCGTTGCTGCGGTACCAGATCAGCTTGATCGCAGTGTCATTGGCCTCCGAGCCGGAATTGGCGAAGAAAACCTTCGACATCTCGACCGGTGCCAGCGCGAGCAACCGTTCGGCCAGCTCGATCTGGATGTCGTGACCCTTCTGGTTGAAGCCGTGATAGAAGGGCAGGCGCCTGATCTGGTCCGCCGCCGCCTGCGCCAGCCGTTCCTGCCCGAATCCGAGAGACGCGCACCACAGGCCGGACATGCCTTCCAGATAGCGGTTGCCCGCATCGTCGAAGACATACACGCCTTCGCCGCGGGTCATGATCAGCGAGCCTTCGGCCTCGTTGGCAAGCCCGTTGGTGTAGGGGTGCAGGACCGACGCTGCGTCGCGCGCGGCCAGCGAGTTGGGGAGAGGGATGTCCGCCATCGTCCGGAGCGGCGGTCTCAGCCGCCGGTGACGCTCATGTGGCGTTCGACGGCGGGCGCGCGCGTGCGCCGGTCGATGACGAAATCGTGGCCCTTCGGCTTGCGGCCGATGGCTTCGTCGATGGCGGCCATCAGCGCTGTGTTGTCGTCGTCGGCGCGCACCGCGGCGCGCAGATCGGCGTCGTCGTCCTGACCGAGGCACATATAGAGCATGCCGGTGCAGGTCAGCCGCACGCGGTTGCAGCTTTCGCAGAAATTATGGGTCAGCGGCGTAATAAAGCCGATCCGTCCGCCGGTTTCCTTCACCTTCACATAACGCGCCGGCCCGCCGGTCGAATAGTCGATGTCTTCCAGCGTCCAGCTTTCCTTGAGCTTTGCGCGCACCATGGAAAGCGGCAGATACTGATCGAGCCGGGTCTCGCCGATTTCGCCCATCGGCATGACCTCGATGAAGGTCAAATCGAACCCTTCGTCGCCGCACCAGCCGACCAGCCGGTCGAACTCGCCGTCATTGACGCCCTTGAGCGCCACCGCGTTGATCTTGATGGCGAGTCCGGCGCGTTTGGCGGCTTCCAGCCCGGCCAGAACCTTTTCGAGCTTTCCCCATCTCGTGATGGCGGTGAATTTTTCCGCATCCAGCGTGTCGAGGGAGACGTTGAGGCGTTTTACGCCCGCATCGGCGAGCGGCTGCGCGTATTTTTCCAGCTGGCTGGCGTTGGTGGTGAGCGTCAGTTCGCGCAGTGAGCCGGTCTTCAGATGGCGCGACAGGGACTCGATCAGCCACATGATGTTCCTGCGCACCAAAGGCTCGCCGCCTGTCAGCCGCAGCTTGGTGACGCCGCGCTCGACGAAGGCGGAACAGACGCGTTCGAGCTCTTCCAGCGACAGGATGTCCTTCTTGGGCAGGAAGGTCATGTCCTCCGCCATGCAGTAGACGCAGCGGAAATCGCACCGGTCGGTGACCGATACGCGAAGATAATCCACCGTCCGCCCGTGCGGGTCGATCAGAGGTCCGTCCATGTTCCTGTCCGAAAGCGTTATTCCCAACTGAATATAGCGCTGCCGATAGCTCCGGAAAAGGGGGGCGTCAAATCTGTTGCCCTGCTTTTCCCGTCGCCCCATAGTCACGCCATGGCAAGCTACATGGTTTCCCCCGATCCCGCCGATCCGCGTCTCACCGAACGGGTGCGCGGCACCGACCAGAACGGCGATCCCATCGAAACCTCGGTGACTGTCGAGCGCCCGCTAACCCTGTTTCTCAACGGTCAGGAAATCGTCACCATGATGACGATCGGCGACTACCCGGAATGCCTGGCGGTCGGGTTTCTGCTCAACCAGAACATGCTGCGCCATGATGACAGGATCGAGAGCATCGATATAGACGACGATCTCGGCGTGGTGGTGGTCCGCACGGAGCGCGAAACCGATTACGAGCAGAAGCTGAAGAAAAAGACCCGCACGTCGGGCTGCGCCGTCGGCACGGTGTTCGGCGACGTGATGGAACGGTTCGAGGAGGTGACACTTAACCCGAAGCAGCGGTTCCACACCTCCTGGCTCTATACGCTTGCGAAGAAGATCAACAACACGCCGAGCCTCTATCTGGAAGCGGGTGCGATTCATGGCTGCGTACTGTGCGAAAGGACAAGGCCGCTGATCTATATGGAAGATGTCGGGCGGCATAACGCGGTCGACAAGATCGCCGGCTACATGTTTCTCAACCGCATCTCGCCCATTGGTAAGCTGTTCTACACCACGGGCCGGCTGACCAGTGAGATGGTCATCAAGACGGTGCAGATGGAAATCCCGATCCTGATTTCGCGCTCGGGCTTCACCGCCTGGGGGGTGGAGCTCGCGCGCCAGGCGAACCTCACGTTGATCGGGCGCGCCCGCGGCAGGCGGTTCGTCGCGCTGGCGGGCGAGGATCGCATCGTGTTCGACGCCGACCCGAAACGCATCGATGACGAGGCGCCGCATCTGCAGCGCAAGGCGGCACGAGCCGAAGACGCGGCGGTCTAAAGTTTATGGAACTCGTTCTCCAGTGGCGGGGACCGGTCGGGCCCGGCCTGTTTCCCGGCGACATCGACGGGCGGGAGGCCCTGTCGGCCGCCGGCGTTTATCTGCGGGTCAAACCGTATGAGAGCGGTCGGCTGGTCGGCTATGTCGGCCAGTCAAAGAACCTGCTGCAACGGTTCGATCAGCATCTGACGCAGATCCTGTCACTGAACGTTCCGCTGCGCGACGAAACCGGGCTGCCGGTCGATACAGGCGACCGGCTTTCCCTGCTTAACGCGCTTGGCGAATCCGGGCCGCTGGCGCTTGCCGAGGCGCGGCGTACGAGGTTCTTCTTCGCCCGCGCCGAAGACGGGTTCGATGCGGACTATCTCACTTTGCTCGAAGCGGTGCTGAAGGAACGCGCGGACGCCATGCTCGGCGGCGCCTGCGAAAACGTACAGACCATCGCCGCCGGCGCGTTCGATCACGATCTCGACGTGATCCACGATTTCAGCCTGCTGAACGCAGACGGACTGGCGACTATCCAGTCCGTCATCGGCGCCGATCCGATCCGTATTCCAGCGGCGCAGGAGTTCGATCATGCAGGTTGATCGAAACACCGTCTGCGGCGTCCTGCTCGCCGGAGGGCAGGCGCGACGGATGGGCGGCGGCGACAAATGTCTTCAGCTACTGGGCGGGCGGACGCTGCTGGCGCGTCTTGTCGATACGCTGCGCCCACAGGTCAGTACGGTTGTCATCAACGCCAATGGCGATCCATTACGCCTCTCGGAATACGGGCTGCCGGTGGTGGCCGACACGGTCGACGGCTTTGCCGGGCCGCTGGCCGGAGTTCTGACAGGGCTCGAATGGGCGCGGGCAAACGCGCCGGACTGCCGATGGGTCGCAACCGCCGCCTGCGATGCGCCTTTTGCGCCGGGCGATCTGGTCGAACGCCTGATGGCCGCGGTCGATGATGACGGGGCGGACATGGGCTGCGCGTCGTCCGGCGGGCGCGATCATCCCGTCTTCGGCCTGTGGCCCGTGTCGTTGGCGGACGATCTACGCCGTGCACTGGTCGAGGAAGATATTCGCAAGGTCGATGTCTGGACCGGCCGTTACCGGCTCGCCCGGGCTGTATGGGCGACGGAACCGGTCGATCCGTTTTTTAATATCAACCGGCCGGGGGATCTGGAAGAAGCCGAACGGATCCTGTCTGCGTTCCCTTGACCGGCTGCGCGCCCGGTCGTTTGATGGGCGCATGGCGACATCCCGCGAAACCACGCCGCGATTGCGCATCCTGCTCGGCGCCGCGGTCGCGCTCGGCCCCGGCAAGGCGGACCTGCTGGAAGCCATAGGGCGTACAGGCTCGATTTCGGCTGCGGCGCGCGAAATGAACATGTCCTACCGCCGCGCCTGGACGCTGGTCGAGGCGATGAACCGGGATTTCAGGGAACCGCTGGTCGAGACCTCCGCCGGTGGTGCGGGCGGAGGCGGCACGCGGATCACCGAAGCAGCCCGCGACGTGCTCGACCGCTATCGCGCGATGGAGGAAAAGGCGGCGGATGCGGTCGCCGACGAGATCGCCGATTTCACGGCCCTGCTAAACGGGCCCCCGGGGTGAGTTCTGTCGTTGAACGCGTGCTTCGAGACGGTCCTTCGGACCTCCTCAGCATGAGGGGTAAAAAAAGGCCTCATCCTGAGGAGGGGGCGCAGCACCCGTCTCGAAGGATGCGGTTCCGCTTACTCCGCCGCCGCTGCAGGCGCACCCGCCGGTTCTATCTTCGCGGCGCAGAACTTGAATTCGGGAATCTTGCCGAACGGGTCGAGCTGCGGATTCGTCAGGAAGTTGGCCGGGGCCTCGGCGTAGCAGAACGGGATGAACACCAGGCCGGGCGGCACCGCGCGATCGACGCGGGCCTTGAGTTCGATCGAACCGCGCCGTGTCGAGACGGTCACCATATCGCCCGCGCGGAGTTCCATGTCGCGTAAATCGCGGTGGTTCATGCAGGCAACTGCTTCAGGCTCCAGCGTATCCAGTACGGTCGAGCGCCGGGTGATCGCGCCGGTGTGCCAGTGCTCTAGCTGGCGGCCGGTGGTCAGCACCATCGGGTAGTCGTCGTCGGGCAGTTCGTCCGGCGGGACGATGCTGGCGGCAACCATCTTCGCGTTGCCGGTTTCGGTCGGGAACCCGTCGCCGAACACGATCTCGTTGCCGGGCTGTCCGGGATCGTCGCAGGGGTAGGTCACCGCGCTTTCGCGCTCCACCCGTTCCCACGAAATATTGTTGAGCGACGGCATCACCTGCGCCATTTCGGCGTAGACATCGCCTGGCCCGCCATAGTTCCAGTCGAGCCCCATGCGCCGCGCGAGCTCGGCGATCAGCCACCAGTCCTGGCGCGCTTCGCCGGGGAGCGGGAGGGCGGCGCGACCCCGCTGGACCTGGCGGTTGGTGTTGGTGACGGTGCCGTCCTTCTCCGGCCAGGCGGAGGCCGGCAGCACCACATCGGCGTATCTGGCGGTCTCGGTCAGGAAGATGTCCTGCACCACCAGATGATCGAGCGCAGCCAGCGCCTCGCGGGCATGCTGGGCATCCGGGTCCGACATGGCCGGGTTTTCGCCCATGATGTACATGCCGTGGATCTGCCCGGCATGGATCGCATCCATGATTTCGACCACCGTCAGCCCGCGTTCGGGGTCAAGCTCGGTTCCCCAGAAATCCTCGAACTTCGCCTTCACGTCTTCCTTCGTGACGAGCTGGTAATCCGGGTAGAACATCGGGATCAGCCCGGCGTCGGATGCGCCCTGCACGTTGTTCTGGCCGCGCAGCGGGTGCAGCCCGGTGCCGGGGCGGCCGACCTGTCCAGTCATCAGGGCCAGGTCGATCAGGCAGCGCGCGTTGTCGGTGCCGTGGATATGCTGCGAAATTCCCATGCCCCAGAAGACGATCGAGGCCTGCGACGTGGCGTAGGTGCGCGCCACCGTGCGAAGCGTCTGAGGATCGATGCCGCAGATCGGCTCCATCTTCTCCGGCGTGAAGTCGGCCAGATGCGCCTTGAGCTGTTCGAAGCCTTCCGTGTGCGCCTGGATATACTGCGTGTCGTAAAGCTCTTCCTCGACGATCACGTTCATGATCGCGTTGAGCATCGAAACATCCGCCCCCGGCTTGAACTGCAGCATATGGGTCGCGTGCCGCTTCAGCGCCTGGCCGCGCGGGTCCATCACGATCAGCGTCTTGCCGTCCTTCGCCGCCTGTTTGAAGAAAGTGGCGGCGACCGGGTGGTTTTCGGTCGGGTTGGCGCCGATCACCACGATGCATTCGGCGTCCTTAACGGCGGTAAAGGGGGCCGTTACTGCGCCCGAGCCGATGCATTCCATCAGCGCGGCGACCGAGGATGCGTGGCACAGCCGCGTGCAGTGATCGACATTGTTGGTGCCGAACCCGGTGCGCACCAGTTTCTGGAACAGATACGCTTCTTCATTCGACCCCTTGGCCGAGCCGAACCCGGCCAGCGCGCCGCCGCCTTTGGCATCGCGGATCGCTTTCAGGCCCGACGCGGCCTTCTCCAGCGCCTCTTCCCAGCTCGCTTCGCGGAAATGGGTCAGCGGGTTTGCGGGATCGATGTCTTCTTCGGCAATTTTCGGCGCGTCGTCCCGGCGGATCAGCGGCTTGGTCAGCCGGTGTTGATGGTGAACGTAATCGAACCCGAACCGGCCCTTGACGCAGAGCCGCTGTTCGTTGGCCGGTCCATCGCGCCCGGTGACGTAGAGCAGCCTGTCGTCCTTCAGGTGATAGGTGAGTTGGCAGCCGACGCCGCAATAGGGACAGACGGAATCGACTGACCGGTCTGGTTGTTCCCGGCCCGTCGCGTTCTCGGCGACGACCGTTTTCGGCAGTAACGCGCCGGTCGGGCAGGCCTGGACGCATTCGCCGCAGGCGACGCAGGTGCTGGCGCCCATCGGATCGTCGAAATCGAACACGATCTTCGATTCCGCGCCCCGCATCGCCATGCTGATCACGTCATTGACCTGCACTTCGCGGCAGGCCCGAACGCAGAGCGTGCAGTTGATGCAGGCATCCAGATTGACCGCCATCGCCGGGTGACTGACATCGGCATCCGGCGTTTCCTTCGCCGGAAAGCGGCTGTCGGAAACCCCGATCCGGTCGGCCCAGCCGAACAGCTTCGAGTCGGCATCGTGATGGGCGTCGCGCGCCGGCTGGTCCGCCAGCAGCAGTTCGAACACCATGGCGCGCGCCTTCTTCGCCCGCTCGCTCGCGGTGGTGACGGTCATCCCGTCGGTCGGCTTGCGGATGCAGGAGGCGGCGAGGACGCGTTCGCCTTCAATCTCGACCATGCAGGCGCGGCAGTTGCCGTCCGGCCGGTAGCCGGGCTCCGGTGCGTAGCAAAGATGCGGGATCTCGACGCCTTCGCGCTCCGCCACCTGCCAGATCGTCTCGCCCGGCGCGGCCGTGACCGTGCGCCCGTCGAGGGTGAATGTGATGCTGTCCGCCATAGCCCCGTATCCGTAAAATATCGGTATTCGCACAGTCTAACGCATTGCCCCGCCCATCGGCGAGGGAAGATCAACTGGCCTTTCGCGCGACCACACGGTGAATGACCCGGCCCGAAGACTTGCTGACGATACGTTCGTCCATCAGGATATCCATGCTGGCGAGCGCATCCATGACGGCGGATTTGTCGAACGCCGCGTAGAGCCGTCCTGATTTGTCGCGCTGGTTTTCACCCTGCGTCATGCGCCAGCTCAGGTAAAGCGTGCCGCCGGGGGCGAGCAGGGCGGCCATGCGGGTTACGGCTGCGCCGACTTCATCGGGCGGCAGATGCATGATGACGGTCTCGCACAGGATATTGGCGTAGGCGCCGTCCGACAGCGTTTCGAGCGCGGGGAGAGCGTCCTTCTCGAACCGCACGCCTGGATGACGCCGCTTCGCCTCCGCGATCAGCCCGTCAGAGGCGTCGAATCCGACGGTGTCATAGCCGTTTTCGCACAGCCAAGCGGTGTCGCGCCCGCTGCCGCAGCCGATATCGGCGGTCGGGCCTGTTGTGAAATGCTCACGGAGGATCGCATAGAGATCTTCCGGGGGCGGCTGGTCGTCTTCCCAGTCGGCGGCGTACTCGGCGGCGGCCTCGTCGTAGAGTCTGATGGTTCGGTCGTCCACGCGGTTTTCCCTGTTGGTGTTGACGAAAACGTTATTGGCACAAACCGTGCTATTCGCCAATGTTCGGGCTAGCAGAAGGGAGACCGAGCGATGCCGATCCGCCAGAACCGCGACTGGGAACTCAAGGAGAATCGGATCACGCCCGAAGGCGTGTTTCGCGACCGGCGGTCGATCCTGAAGGCAATGGGGGTGGGCGGGCTGATCGCGGGGGCCGCGCCGCTGCTGGCCGGGTGCGAGGAAGAACCGCCCATCGTGCCGGAGGTGGATCCGACCGCCAGCCTGTATCCCGTGAAGCGGAATACGGCTTTCATGCTGGATCGCGAGATTACGCCCGAGCCGCTCGCGACCACCTATAATAATTTCTACGAGTTCGGTTCGCACAAGAGCATCTCAAAGGCGGCGCAGGCGCTGCGCTTGCGCCCGTGGGAGGTCCGGATCGACGGGCTGGTCGAAAAGCCCTTCACCATCGCCATTGACGATCTGCTGAAGAAAATGCCGCTGGAGGAGCGGCTCTACCGGTTCCGCTGTGTCGAGGCGTGGGCGATGGCGGTGCCGTGGTCGGGCTTTCCGTTAAAGGCGCTGGTCGATCTGGCGAAGCCGCTGGGTTCGGCCAGATATCTGGCGATGGAAACCTTTAACCGGCCGGATTTCGCCAAGGGGCAGAAATCGGGCTGGTATCCGTGGCCCTAT
>JAYOLL010000004.1:187811-192365 GCA_038120295.1 Rhodospirillales bacterium
TAACCGGCCGGATTTCGCCAAGGGGCAGAAATCGGGCTGGTATCCGTGGCCCTATCGCGAAGGGCTGTCGATGGCGGAGGCCACCAACGATCTCGCCTTCATCGCCACCGGGCTCTACGGCAAGCCGATCCCGAAACAGAACGGCGCGCCCTTACGGCTCGCCGTGCCGTGGAAATACGGGTTCAAGTCGGCCAAGTCGCTGGTGCGCTTTACCTTCACCGACAAGCGCCCGGTCACGTTCTGGGAAAAGGTGCAGGGGCAGGAATACGGGTTCTGGGCCAACGTGAACCCCGAGGTGCCGCATCGCCGCTGGAGCTAGGCGACCGAACGGGTGCTCGGCAAAAACGGGCGCGTCGCGACGCAGCTCTATAACGGCTACGCCGACCAGGTCGCGCATCTCTATGCGGACATGAAGGGCGAAGCGCTTTTTATGTAGGGGCCTATCCCATCCCCGAATGCGCGCCGCCGGTAACCTTGATGTTGGCGGCGATGGAGACCCTGTCGCCCGAGCCGTAGAACGGGTGAACCGAATGCGCCATCCATGACGGGAACATGATCAGTTTTCCGGGTTCGGGATCGATCAGCATGCTGCGCGCGAACCCGTACCCGCCGAGCTTTGACGATTGCGCCAGCGTGCGCGGGTCGTGCAGTTCGAACAGGCCATTGCGTTCCCACCCTTCGTCCGGCTGGCCGCAATCGACGTAATAGACGCAGGACCAGTCGCAGTCCGGATGAATATGGGCGTCGTTATAGGCGCCGTGACGATTCACGTTGGCCCAGGCCCCCGCGACATACTGGATATCCACCTTTGACAGGTCCGGCTCTTCGGTGGAAAGCGCGGCCATTCGCAGCATCGCCATATGGACCGATCGCTTGTAGGCACCGATTTCCGGCGTATCCCAGTCCCACAGAGTGGGCGAGGATTACCAGCCGTCACGATTTGAAATATGCGCGCCCTCGTCCTTCCCCATTGCATCGAGTACCTGCGCCTTGAGCGGGGGGTTGAGCTGTTCGTGCTCGCCAACCTTGGCGACAAGCACAGGGGTCACGAAGGCGACCGCAATATTATCGGTGATCGGATATGAGAACTGCATGTCGTTTTCCCGGGAAACTGGGTGGTCAGACCCTGTCGAAGCCGTACAGATGCGTTGGATTATCGCACAGGATCATACGCTGCAAATCCCTGTCCCCGGCCCATTCCATAAGCTGGTCGAGCAGGAACCCGTCATTTGGCATCGGGATCGTAATATTCGGGTGCGGCCAGTTGGTGCCCCACACCAACCTGTCGGGACGCGCCGCGATCAGCGCTTCCACAAAGGGCCGCATGTCCTCATAAGGCGGGCCGGAATCAGACAGGCGGTACCAGGAACAGATCTTGGCCCAGACATGGTCCGTGTCGCGAAGCATGGCGAGAAGCGCCTGAAAGGCGTCTCTATCGACGCCCTGCCCCCCGCGCGGCCGGCCCAGATGGTCGATCAGGACCGGGACGTTCGCCTTTTCGATCCAGGAAATTAATGGCAGCAATTCGTCGATATTGCGCAGGTGAATTTCGACCAGCCAGCCGAGCTCCTTTGCTTTCGCCGTCATCGGCTCGACATGGGCAGGCCTGAGACCGCCCGGCGCCGTTGCGGAAACACGCAGCCCGCAAATGCCGGTATCCGCCAGGGCGTCGATGTCTTCCATGGGCGTTTCGGGCCGGACGATGCAGATGCCCCTGAACCGTCCCTCCGACCGTGCAATGGCATCGAGCGTGACGGCATGGTTCGCGCCATTGGCGCTGCCCTGCACGATTACCGCGCGATCGATGCCGAGCGCATCGAGTACCCGGCAATAGGTCTCGAACCCTAGAGGGTGCGGCGTGTAGTTGCGCGGATGTGCGAGCGGAAAACGGTCGAACGGGCCGTAGATATGCGCGTGCGTGTCGACAGACCCCGGAGGCGGCGTGATTTCGGGCTTTTTCGGGTTCGGGTCAGGGGGCTGGCAGGGCGTGTCCGCCATATGCCTACTTCACGTCTTCGGGGAAATATTTGAACACGGAAAGGAAAGGATTGGCGGCGGCCTGACCGAGGCCGCAGATCGACGCGTCTCCCATCGCCGTCGCCAGCTCTTCCAGCAGGGGCACGTCCCAGCTGTCGCGGCCGAGCAGTTGCACCGCCTTTTCGCAACCGTTGCGGCAGGGCGTGCACTGTCCGCAACTTTCGTCTTTGAAAAAGCGCAGCAGGTTGACCGCGGCGTTCGCAGCCGAGTCCCGGTCGGACAGGACCACGATGGCGGCTGAACCAATGAAGCAGCCATGTTTTTCCAGCGTGCCGAAATCGAGCGGTTCGTCGCCCAGCGAGGCCGGCAGGATGCCGCCCGATGCGCCGCCCGGCAGGTAGCCTTTGAAACTGTGTCCGTCCGCCATGCCGCCGCAAAACTCGTCGATCAGCTCGCGCACGGTAATGCCGGCGGGCGCGATCTTCACGCCCGGATCCTTCACCCTGCCCGATACAGAGAAGGTCCGGAAACCTCTCGATCCGTTGCGTCCCTGCGAGGTGAACCAGTCGGCGCCTTTTTCCACCAGGTCGCGGATCCAGTAAAGCGTCTCCACGTTGTGGATCAGGGTCGGTTTGCCGAACAGCCCGACCTGCGCGGGGAAGGGGGGCTTGTGGCGCGGCAGGCCGCGCTTGCCCTCGATCGATTCCAGCATCGCGGATTCTTCACCGCAAATATAGGCGCCGGCGCCGCGTCGCAGATGGATATAGCCCGGCTCTGCGAGACCCGCATCCTCAAGTTTCCTAAGCTCTGTCAGCAGAACTTCGCGCAGTTCGGGATACTCATCGCGCAGATAGATATAGATGCCCTCCGCTTCGACCGCCCAGGCGGCGATCAGCATGCCTTCGAGAAAACGGTGCGGATCGCCCGACAGGAACCAGCGGTCCTTGAAGGTGCCGGGCTCTCCCTCGTCGCCATTGACCGCGATCACACGGGGGCCGGCCTCTGCGCGAACGAACTCCCACTTGCGGCCAGACGGGAAACCGGCACCGCCAAGCCCGCGCAATCCGGAATCGTTCAGAATGCCGATCAGCTCTTCCGGCGTCCGGTCGCCGTCGCGGCAGGCGCGGAACAAGGCGTAGCCGCCGTCCGCTGCGTAGGCGTCGAAGGCCGTATAATCCGGTATCGCCGGATCGATTGCTTTCCGCGCCGCCGCGTCGAGGAGCTTCTCCGGCGTGGCGGGGGCGATCTGAGCATGGCCGACGGCTGCTGCAGGCGCCTTGTCGCAAGCGCCCATGCAGGGCGCGCGTAGAATGCGAACTTCGGATCCGGCCTGTTCGGAGAGTGCCTGCAACAAGGTTTCGCACCCGGCCATTTCGCAGGCAATGCTGTCGCAGACCCGGATCGTGACCGGCGGCGGCCTGTCCGCCTCGTCGATTACGACATCGAAATGCGCATAGAAGGTTGCGACCTCATATACCTCGGTCAGCGCCATCCGCATTTCGTCCGCCAGCGCGACCAGATGGTCGGCGGACAGGCATCCGTACTCGTCCTGTATCGAGTGAAGATGTTCGATCAGCAAGTCACGTGTACGTGGCGCGTCGCCAAGGAGGGCGCGGACCTGGTCCAGCGCGTCCGTATCGAGTTGCCGACCCTTTGTATGGGGCACGGCTCTTCCGCCGCGGCCTGGATGTGCGTGTCGCTTTACGCCCGCGCGTTTTCCTCCTGATTCCGCCATTACTGCTCCGATTATGTTTGTGCGCCGAAACGAAAGTTTGAGTCGAGCCTGCTGACTTTAGTACAGTTTGCGTGTCAGACGAAACCGACTGACGATGAAGCTCGGCCGGCAGAATGCGGCGTTAACGGCCTGTTTACCCTCGTGTTCGAGATTGGTCGGGACGGGGCAGACCGTAACGGACCTGGAGCCACCGGTTTCCGAGAAAGAGCGGTAACGGAACGAATGATGACTGATCACAAGCAATTGCCATTTCGAGTTGCCGAGCTTTTGTGCTCCCGGCTTTGTCATGACCTTATCAGCCCGGTTGCGGCGGTCAGTAACGGGCTCGAACTGCTGGTCGATGAGGACGGTAGCGTGGACTCCGAGGTTGCCGGTCTCGTTGGATTCAGTATCGGGCAGGCGGCTGGTTGGCTGACCCTGTTCCGTGTCGCGTACGGGCTGGGGGGCGAAAATGCTGACTCGCTGACCGTGACGGATCTGGGTGTCCTTGTGGACGGCGTAATCGAGCGGGAAAAAATGTCGTTTGACGTGCCTGCCAGTGATGTCGTGCCCGGCAGGGATGCGTCCAAGCTCTCGCTGAATATGGCGATTCTCGGACTCGAGGCCCTGCCGAACAGAGGGCGTCTGCTGTTAGATTTCAACGCAGGCGCGGGGCTTGAGATAAAAGTCACCGCTCAGGCAGACGGTGCGGCGCTCCGGCCGGAGACGGTTGCCGCGCTCCAAACCGGCTGCGATCCGGATTCGCTAACGGCGCGCTCGGTTCAGGGGTATTTCACGGCCTGGCTTGCGCGACGGTTCGGAAGCGCTCTCTCTGTTTCTACCGGACCCGATGTCCGTCGTCA
>JAYOLL010000005.1:0-1812 GCA_038120295.1 Rhodospirillales bacterium
CCGCTCAACAAACAGTCTAAACTAACCGCTGGTACTAATCGTGGGGGCAGGTCAATCGGTCGATTGCGTCGAGTGGCAAGGCGGCAAGCCAGCTTCTTTGGAACGCATGAAGAATGAAAGTTTCTACATCGGCACTCCGCTTTCGCGGCACGATCTCTCTTAAGTATCTATCTATGAGTTGATTTAAGGTTACCCGCTTAAGAACTTCGGTATCGGCCCGCACGTCGCGCCGATCGAGCTCCAGCTCAGTTTTCCTCGCCCAGAGTTGTGCGTCTGCTTTTTGCTCGAAAGTCCGGGTGACAGAGGCGCGTGCTTTGCGGCGCACCTGGACTTGCCACTTACCGTGGCGCTTTCTGATAGAAGCCATACCAAACCTCTCGCTGTGGCAGCGTTGTGACGGTCTGGAATGTAATGAGGCTCTGAGGGCTCCGATTTTTAGCAACATATTGAATATATTGCTGAAAATGGTGGGCGCGGCTGGGATTGAACCAGCGACCCCTACGATGTCAACGTAGTGCTCTCCCGCTGAGCTACGCGCCCGGATGCCGGGTTGGGCGGCGACGAAGCGCCGCGCCGGCGAGAAGGCGTTCTTTATACAGATTGGCGCGTACTTGGCAAGCGCCGGAATAGGGCCTCGGAGCGCGACGCGGCACGAAATTCTCGGGATCCGCCGGGCCCGAAAGGCACATAAATCCTGCCCTTTCGAACACCCCCGAAAAATATTTTCCAGAAACGATTTTTCCCACTTGTAATCGTTTCGGGGCGGGCCGTCTATCGCGCGTCCGAGGGGTTCGGATGACGGGCAAGGCATTGATGGGGCAGGGTCCCCGCGCCACGGTACGGACGGCCGCAAGCCCGCCTGACAATCGTCCGGCCATGGAGATCAAAATGGCCAAACTGTTCACCACCGCCGCAATCGCCTCCGCCCTTCTCTTCTCGGCCAGCGCCTATGCGATCGACGTCGAGAACCAGGACGCCACCGAGCACGAAGTGACCACCGCCTCCGGCGATGGCGGCCCGGTGACCTTCAAACTGAAGCCGGGCGAAATCAAGCGCAATGTCTGCGGAGGCGAGATCTGCAACGTCATGGTCGACTCAAAGACCAACGAGTTCGAAGCCGGCAAAGAAGGCCACCTGGCGATTAAGGGCGGCAAGCTTATCTGGATGCCCAAGCGCGGTTAAGCGGGCCGGAACAAGTTCAGGGTCATTCCGCAACGAAAAACGGCGGTCCTTCTGGACCGCCGTTTCCGTTTTCAGGCTTTCTGATCGGATGCTCTACGCCGCCAGGATCCGGTCAACCTGGTCGACGAGATCGCGCAGGTGGAACGGTTTCGACAGCACCTTGGTGTCCTTCATCAGGCCGCTGCGTCGCGCGTGCAGCGCGACGGCGGCGAAGCCGGTGATGAACAGAACCTTGAGATCGGGAATGGTCTCGTGCGCCCGCCGCGCCAGCTCGATCCCGTCGAGCCCGGGCATGACGATATCCGCCAACAACAGGTCGAATTCGACCGCGTTGGCCTCAATCTCGCCCATCGCTTCGGACCCGTCGCCGCAATGAACGACATAATGCCCGGCGCGGGTCAGCGCCTTGGCAAGAAACTGGCGAAGGGAATCGTCGTCTTCCGCGAGAAGAATACAGGCCATGTTACGCTCGATAATCTCCCAATCGCCGGGGAGAGAGGACACCCCGGAACCGTTCGCGCATCTTAAGGGCATTTTCCTTGTGAAAGGTTAACCCGTGAAGCGTTATCCACTCCATGCCCCCTGGCTGCAGGATAACCTTTCCGAATGATGACGCGTCGGTATGATGAC
>JAYOLL010000005.1:1912-159383 GCA_038120295.1 Rhodospirillales bacterium
ATGATGACGCGTCGGTATGATGACACGCCTGAGTGATGACAGGGAACCGCCGATCGGCTAGATCTTGACGTCGGCAACCGGAAATCTCATGGCCACGAAAAAAGCGGTACTGGGGGCAGGATCCCCGCAGACGAAAAAGGGCGGGAACAACGCCGCAGAAAAGGCGTCGTTCGAGGTCCACGCGCCCGAAATTCGGCGCGCGCCGGTGGTGTTCGCCTCGCCGCACAGCGGCACCGATTACCCGACCAGTTTCGTCGCCGATTCTCCGCTCGACCTGCTGGCGCTGCGCCGGTCCGAGGATTCGTTCGTGGATGCGCTGTTCGCCGCAGCGCCGGATCACGGCATGCCGTTGCTGCGGGCGCTGTTTCCGCGCGCCTATATCGACCCCAACCGGGAGCCGTTTGAGCTCGACCCCGACATGTTCGAGGACGTTCTGCCCGATTATGCCAACACGCAGTCGAGCCGCGTCGCCGCAGGGCTCGGCACAATCGCCAGGGTGGTGTCGTCGGGACAGGAAATATATCCGCACAAGCTGCGTTTCGCCGAGGCGGCCGCGCGCATCAATGCCTGTTACCGGCCCTATCACCGCGCGCTGCGCGGTCTGCTCGACCAAACGCGCGACCGATTCGGCTGCTACGTGCTGGTCGACTGCCATTCGATGCCGTCGGTCGGCGGCCCGCAGGATCCGGACGCCGGGCGGCGGCGCGCCGATATCGTGCTGGGCGACTGTTTCGCCAGCGCCTGCGCCGAGCCCGTAATCAGCCATATCGAGCGGGTTTTCGTCGCGAAGGGGTACGATGTCACCCGCAACCGGCCTTTCGCCGGCGGCTTCACTACGCGCCATTACGGCGCGCCGGCGCGCGGGCTGCACGCCATCCAGATCGAAATCAATCGCGCGCTCTATATGGACGAGTCGCTGATCCGCCCGAACGCCGGCATGGCGAAGCTGAAAAGCGATCTCACCGACCTGATCGAGTCGCTGGCGGAAATCGAAACCGCCCCGCTGCGCACAGCGTAGCCTGTCCGTCCGCTCACTGGCTTAACCCCGATTTAACCGGGCCGTTGCAGGATGCCCGGCGCATGGAACGACGCACTCACATGATTTGCGCGGCCGCGCTCTGTCTTTTTGTCACGCTGCCGCTGCCGACAAACGCGACCGGATCGGTCTGCGCAGAGGCGGTGGCCGAGACCGAGCGCGCCTACCGCGTACCCCGGCTGCTGCTACAGGCCGTCTCGCTCGCTGAGTCGGGACGCTGGGATGCGAAGACGCGCCGCAGCCATGCATGGCCCTGGACCGTCATGGCGAAGGGCAAGGGCACGTTTCACACCAGCCGGGCAAAGGCGATCGCAGCCGTCAGGACGCTGCGGGCGGAAGGCGTGCGCAACATCGATGTCGGCTGCATGCAGATCAACCTGATGCATCACGCGACCGCCTTCGAAAACCTCGAACAGGCGTTCGAACCGGCGATCAATGCGGGCTAGGCGGCCAACCTCATCATGCGATTACGGCGCGAGGAAAAATCATGGGCGCATGCGGTGGCGCGTTATCACTCATCCGACTGGCAGAATCGTGGCCGGAAATACTGGCGCAAGGTCTATCGGCTATGGAACTCGGAACGCCGGCGCGACTATCGCGACCGCAGGGCTGAGCGGATCCGGCGCAATCGGGAAAAAATCCCTGCAAACGTAAACTAGACGGAACGCCGGCAGGCGAGCAGAAGCAGCGCGGGCGCGAGGATCGCAAGCGCGCCGGGTTCGGGAATCGACTCTGCCGTGTTTACGTCAAGCGCCGTGGTCACCGAAAACGCGCCGAACAGGCCCTGCGGCGTACTTCCCGCGACATCCACCGGATTGAACGACGTGCCGGTCCAGGTTTCCGGGAAAATCGTCAGAGAGCCGGCTTCTCGCGTACCGTTGAATGTATTGGTGATCGACCCCGTGCTGTAGTCGATGTCGATCTGGAAGACACCGTTCGTGTAGCTGGCAAGCTGATTGAACGAACCGGGCCCGACTTCCTCCAAAATGGCGACCGAGCCGTTTCGGTAGAACCGCGTCTCGTCGGTCGGCGACGTAAAAAACAGATCGGCGACATTGTTGAAATCGAGTGTGAAACCCGACAATGCGATATGCAGCGGCCCAGTGATACCGCTTCCTTCGAGACCGTGCGGCGCAGAAGCTGTGGCGGCGAAAGGCGACCCCGTAGAGCCGAACGCGACCTCGTTGCCGGTCGCGGTATCGAATGCGTCCGGGCTGACAAGCCGGGTATAGGGCCCGGCGACGCCGTTGCTGCCATAAAACGCTGCCATGTGCGCGATTGACCCACCGCTCACGAAGGTATGACCCAAGATGCCCTGCCCGTCGCCGGTCAGCCCCTGGAAATTGACGATAACGGCACGCGCGTCGCTCCCGTCCCCAGAACGAGCAGCAGAACGACCATCCCGATTGCGCGAACAAGTTTCATGTCGCCATCGTCAAAAAACCCCTGACTTCAGGCTAATAATAAGAAATCTCAGCTCGAAGAGTCAATTTCGGTATGGTTAATTGAAATTATGACTGCGGCGCGCTGGCGCTCAGAAAACGGCATCCGCTGACATGGCGAGCCGGCCTTCATGGTTGAGCGCCCAGAGCTTGGCCTTTCCGTCGCCGTCCGGCGCACCCTCGACCGTGAAATCGTAAATGTCGTAGAGCGGCGAGACAGCGCGCACGTTGAATTCCTTCAGGACGACACCGGGGTGTTCGCGCCGGAACAGGTCGAGCAGCAGCGTCTGGGTCAGCGGCCCGTGAACCAGCAGGCCGGGATATTTCTCGACCTCGGTGACGTATTGCCGGTCGTAATGGATACGGTGGCTGTTCATGGTCAGCGCGGAAAAGCGAAAAAGCAGAACCGCGCTGGGGTGGATCTCGCGTTTCCAGACGGCGGGCATCGGCGGAGGCGGCGGCTCCGGGGGGACAGCGCCGGGCTTTGCTTCCTCGCGATAGACCACGTCCTGAATTTCGGTCGTCGCCAGCCCGTCCGCGCCCGCGATCTCATGCTTCAGCCTGAGAAACACGAGATTCCCGGTCTTGCCGGTCTTGGGCGTCACCGCCTCGATGGTGGTCGTCTTGGTGATCGTCTCGCCGACCCGGATCGGGCGGTGATAGGTGGCCTGCGTCCCCGCCCACATGCGGCGCGGCAGGTCGATCGGCGGCAGGAAGTCGCCGCGCTTGGGATGGCCGTCGCGCGCCGTATCGGCGAGTTTTACCACCTCGCGGATATAGAACTGATGCCAGCCGGGCGGGATCGGATCGCCCTCCATCAGCGGCGCATCGTCCCGGTCGAGCGTCGCCGCCAGCGCATCCGCCTGATAGGCCGTCACCAGCGCCTCGGTAATTTCCTTCCTGCCGATCCAGCTGTCGTAATTCTCGGTCATTCCGCAAACTCCTTTCGGATGGCGTCGGTTTGTTCGCCGATGGCGGGCACCGGGCCGAGCGCGCGGGCGGCGCCGTCGATTGTTGCGGGCGGCGCGGCCATCGAAACCGGGCCGGTCGGGCTTTCGACCTCGACCCGGCGCAACGCCGGATGGACCGACAGGCCCAACGGGTCGTTCACCTCGCCGAACGCGATCCCGGCATCGCGCAGACGCGCGATCAGCGTCGCGCGATCAACCGACTGGAACGCCGCCGAGACGATGGCGTCGACTTCCGGCCGGTTGGCGACGCGCGCCACGTTGCTGTTGAATTTTTCGTCTTCCGGCATGTCGGGCCGGTCGAGCACGTCCACGGCCAGCCGGGCGAACTCGCGCTCGTTCTGGATCGAGATCAGGATCTCGCCTCCGTCCTGCGTCGGATACGCCCCGTAAGGCGCGATGGAGGGATGGTTGAGCCCGACGCGCGGCGGGATTTTCCGACCGTAATCCCAGGTCAGCAGCGGCACGTTCATCCAGTCCGCCATGCTCTCGAACAGGGAGGTCCTGATTGCCGCGCCCTCGCCCGTCTTCGCGCGCGCCAGCAGCGCTTCGAGCGTCGCCATGTAGGCGTACATGCCGCAGGCGATATCGCAGGCCGACACGCCGACGCGCCCCGGTCCCTCGGGCCGCCCGGTCACCGACGACAGCCCGCTCTCGGCCTGCACCAGCAGGTCGTAGGCCTTCATGTCGGCGTACTCGCCTTCTTCGCCGTAGCCGGAAATATCGACGGTAATCAGGCGCGGATTCTTGGCCCGCAGATCGTCCGACCCCAGCCCCGACCGCGCCGCGGCGCCCGGGGCGAGGTTCTGGATGAACACGTCCGCCTTCGCCAGGATGCGCTGCAGTAGCGCGGCGTCATCCGGCTGCTTGATATCGAGCACCAGCGATTCCTTGCCGCGATTGAGCCATACGAAATAGGCGCTCTCGCCATGCACCACCGAGTCATAGCCGCGCGCGAAATCGCCGTCGGCCCGCTCGATCTTGATTACCCGCGCGCCGGCATCGGCCAGCCGCGACGAGCAGTAGGGCGCGGCCACCGCCTGTTCGAGCGAGACGACGAGTGTGTCTTCGAGGGGGAGGATCATGGCGTTCGCGGGAACAGACCCCCTCCCTGTCCCTCCCCCGGGCCGGGGGAGGGGACGCGGTTGCAATGCCCGAATTCAAGACACCGAACCAGCGACGCGTGACCGGACAGGACTCCATCCCCCGCCTGAGGGGGAGGGTTGGGGAGGGGGCGCTGGGTCATTTCGCTACGCACCGGCCATCAATAGGACCGAGGCAGGTCGAGCACATGCTCGGCCAGGTAGGACAGGATCAGGTTGGTCGAGACCGGCGCGATCCGGTAGAGGCGGGTTTCGCGGAACTTGCGTTCGACGTCGAATTCCTCGGCGAAGGCGAAGCCGCCATGGGTCTGCATGCACATGTCGGCTGCCTTCCACGACGCCTCGGCGGCGAGATACTTGGCCATGTTGGCCTCCGCGCCGCAATTCTCACCCGCTTCGTAGAGCTCGGCGGCGCGCTTGACCATCAGGTCGGCGGCCTCGGTCTGGGCGTAGCATTCGGCGATCGGAAACTGGATGCCCTGATTCTTGCCGATGGGCGCGCCGAACACGCTGCGGTCGCGCGCATAGTTCGCCGCGGTTTCGATGAACCAGCGCGCATCGCCGATACATTCGGCACCGATCAGGATGCGCTCGGCGTTCATGCCGGACAGAATATAGCGGAACCCCTTGCCTTCCTCGCCGATCAGGCTGTCGGCCGGGATCTCCATGTCGTCGAAGAACACTTCGGTCGTCGCATGGTTGATCATGGTTCTGATCGGCTTGATCGTAAGCCCGTTGCCGAGCGCTTCGCGCATGTCGACGAGAAACACCGACAGCCCGTCGGTGCGCTTTTCGACCTGTTCGCGCGGGGTGGTGCGCGCCAGCAGCAGCATCAGATCGGAATGCTCCACCCGCGAGGTCCAGATCTTCTGCCCGTTGACGACATAGGCATCGTTGCCCTTCTTCACAGCCGTGGTACGCAGGTTGAGCGTGTCGGTGCCGCTGGTCGGCTCGGTCACGCCAAACGCCTGAAGGCGCAGCTCGCCGGTTGCGATCTTCGGCAGATATTGCTGCTTCTGCGCGTCCGAACCGTGCCGCAGCACGGTGCCCATGGTGTACATCTGCGCATGGCAGGCGCCGCCATTGCCGCCGGATTTCTGGATTTCCTCCATGATGGCCGCGGCCGCCGAGATGCCCAGACCGCTGCCGCCGTACTCCTCCGGAATCAGCACCGACAGGAACCCGGAATCGGTCAGCTCTTTCACGAACTCGGTCGGATAGGCTCGCTCGCGGTCCTTTTCGCGCCAGTATTCGCCGGGGAACTGAGCACAGAGCTTCTGCACTGCTTCACGGATATCGTCGTAAGTCTCGGTCATGAATTCCTCTGTAGCATGAACTGCTCCCGCAGTGTCGCACCGGCCCTCTCCCCCACCCGGCCACCCACAGGATCCTTGCGTTGGGTGGCCGGGTGGGGGAGAGGGCCGGCACCGCCTGAAACCAACAATTCGCCATGTTTTACCGCATGGGCGCATTACCGCAAGGGTAGCGCTTGACTTGGAGTTCCGATGGATAAACCTTGCTTCCAGACGAGGAAGGAGCCCGCCATGCCGATCATCAACCGGATCGCAGAGTTTCAGGATGAGATGACAGAATGGCGGCGGCATATCCACGCCCATCCCGAGACCGCCTTCGAAGAACATCGGACCGCCGCCTTCGTCGCGGGCAAACTTGAATCGTTCGGCATCGACATCCATCAGGGTCTGGCCAGAACCGGCGTGGTCGGAACGCTCAAAGGCGCGCATGGCGACGGTCCGGCGATCGGGCTGCGCGCCGACATGGACGCGCTCGACATCCAGGAAACGGCTGACCGCGACTACGCCTCGCAGAACGAGGGCAAGATGCATGCCTGCGGCCATGACGGCCACACCACCATGCTGCTGGGAGCGGCCAGGTATCTGTCGGAGACGCGAAACTTCGCCGGCACGGTGCATTTCATCTTCCAGCCGGCGGAGGAGTTCGCCGGCGGCGGGCGCGAGATGGTCGAGGACGGGCTGTTCGATCTGTTCCCGGTGGAAACCGTGTGGGGCATGCATAACTTTCCAGGTCAGCCGCTCGGCACGTTCGGGGTCTGCCCCGGCCCGGCAATGGCGGCAGCCGACACGTTCGATATCCGCCTCAAGGGGCAGGGCACACATGCCGCCTTCCCGCATATGGGAACTGACGTGATGGTCGCGGCGGGACAGCTGATCACCGCGCTGCAGACAGTCGCGAGCCGGTCGATGGACCCGATGGAGCAGGTGGTGCTGTCCGTCACGCAGATGCATGCGGGCGACACCTACAACATCATCCCGGAGGAGATCACGCTCAAGGGAACGGTGCGCTCCTTCAAACCCGAGATTCAGGACATCGCCGAAACCTCGATGCGAAAAATAGCGTCCGGCATCGGTGCTGCATTCGGAATTTCCATCGAAATCGAGTACCGGCGCGGCTATCCGGCAACGGTCAACGACCCGACGGAGTCCGATTACGCCGCGAGCGTCGCCGCCGACGTGGTGGGCGATGAAAACGTCATGACCGGCCTGCCGCCCAAGATGGGGGCTGAGGATTTCTCCTTCATGCTGAACGAACGGCCGGGCTGCTATATCTGGATCGGCAACGGGCCCGGCGAAGGCGGCTGCTACCTGCACAATCCGGGCTACGATTTTAACGACGAGGCGCTCGCCATCGGCGCCAGCTACTGGTCGCGGCTGGTCGAGATGCGGCTAAAGAAATAAGACGGGCAAAATGAAGGAAAAGGAAAACAACAGTAAGCGCGACGACGACGTCCCTACCTTCCCGGCAAGCGATGCGTGGCAACATCCCGGTGAGATCGCCGAGGACGATCTGAAGTTCGACCATGCCCTTTATCGCAAGGCCAAGCAGTTCGCCATCGGCGCCGGCACCATCGCCGGCATCGGCGTCGCCATTGGCCATACGGAAGCGCCCTGGTGGATGCCGATCCTGACTTTCGCCGTCGTCGCCGCAATCGTGTACCGCATCCTGCGCCCCCGCTTCCGCCACCCGTCCATCGAGGACGAGATTTAGGGTCCTGCTGTCGACCGGCGGGGAATGAGCGTCGGCATGGCGACGCGCATAGTCTCATAGGCCCCTTCCGGGTCCGCGTTCAGCAATTCGATCGCCGCGTCGGCGATGCGGTCGAACGGGATATGGACGGTGGTGAGCGGCGTCGGCAAATGGCTGACGATCGGTATGTCGTTATAACCGACCAGAGACATATCGTTCGGCACGGCGAGATCCCTGCGGGTCAGCGCCGAGAGCGCGCCGATGGCAGTGTTGTCGTTGACCGCAAAGATCGCCGTCGGTCGCGGGCTGAGTCCGATCAGCCGTTCGGCAGCCTCCGCCCCCGACTCGATGCCGAAAGTCGATTCGACGATCCAGTTGGGATCGACCGGCGTGTCGGCTTCCGCCATCGCCTGACGGTAGCCCTCGACCCGGCCGCGCGCGCTCGATGCATAGGAAGGCCCGGCGATCAGCCCAATGCGGCGGTGGCCGAGATCCAGCAGATGCCGCGTCGCCAGGTAGCCGCCCAACCGGTCGTCGGCCACCGAGGACGGGCTTTCGCCGTCGGTGCGGAGCGCCAGCACGAAGTTGACGCCGTCCTCTTCCAGCATCTGCGGGAAGTCGTCGCCGTCTCGCGCGGTGGCGAGGATGAGCCCGTCGACGCCCCGGTTGAGTAACGTCTCCGCCGCTGCCCGGTCGGCCTTCGGCGTGTCGCCGGTGGTGGCGACGATGGCGAACATACCGGCGCGCGATGCAGCCCGGGCAAGCTCCTCGTACAACATGGCCATCACCGTGTCGGTCAGGCGCGGCACGATCACGCCGACCGTCATGGTCCGCCCTCGCCGCAGGCTGGCGGCGGAGGCATCCCGCACGTATCCGAGCGCGTCGGCGGCCTGCCGCACGCGGCGGGCGGTGTCGCTTTCGGAACGTGGCATGCGCTCGTCGAGCATGCGCGAGACGGTCGATTTGGAGACCCCCGCCGCCGCGGCGACATCGTGCAGCGTAACGCGTCCCTTCCCCTGCCGCAGCGGATGTCCTCCTCCGTCTCTCAACGCCCTGCCTTTTGTGCCTGGCATATCGTTTCTCCCGGCTTCAGAAATTATGAATTCGTCTGTTGACTTCCTTGGCAATCTAACTCATCATGGGAACGTTCCCAAGAACGATTTCATGGAAATTTTTTGCGATTGCCCGTTCGGGGATTTTATTTTGACCCAGATTGGGAACGTTCCCATTATCGTTCCCAAAAGAATGCGTGTACCAGAAACGAACCACAGGAGATCATCATGTCCGACATTCTTAACCTTCGCGGCCTCAACCCCGCCCCCGTCACCGCCTTCACCCGAGAGGGCGACGTCGATCACGACGCCAACACCCGGGTTGCCAATTGGCTCGCCTCCGTCCCCGGCGTCACCAGCCTGGTCATCCTCGGCCATGCCGGCGAGGGCACCTTCCTGACTTCGGAAGAGCAAGTCGCTCTCGTCCGCACCTACCATGAGGCGGTCGGCGACCGGCTGCCGATCGTCGCCGGCATCACCGGTGAGGGCACGAAGGTAGCTGCGGAAGAGGCGAAACGCGCGGCTGCCGCCGGCGCCACCGGCGCGCTGGTCTACCCGTCGCACGGCTGGCTGCGATTCGGCTTCCAGGACGGCGCGCCTCAGGAACGCTATAAGGCGATTTACGAGGAATCCGGCCTGCAGTGCATCCTGTTCCAGTATCCGGACAACACCAAGGCGACCTACAACCTCGATACCCAGCTTGAAATAGCGGCCCAGCCGGGCGTCATCGCGACCAAGAACGGCGTGCGCAACATGCGTCGCTGGGACACGGAAATCCCCGTCATCCGCCGCGAACGCCCCGAGCTTCAGATCCTCACCTGCCACGACGAGTACCTGCTGCACACCGTGTTCGACGTCGACGGCGCGCTGGTCGGATACGGCAGCCTCGCCCCCGAGCCGCTGGTCGAGCTGATCGAAGCCGGCAAGGCGCAGGACTATGCGAAGGCCAAGGAAATTCACAGCCGGCTCTTGCCTGTGACCAAGGCGGTCTATCACCGCGGCTCGCACATGGAAGGCACGGTCGCGCTCAAGATCGGCCTCGTCCATCGCGGCATCCTGGAGCACGCTACCGTGCGCTCGCCGTTGCGCCCGCTCGCGCCCGGCGCGGACCGGGAGATCACCGACGCGCTGGACCGGGCCATGCTGTCGGCGGCGCAGACCCCGATGGCGGCGTAACTATCTCCACACAAAAAAAACGAGGGGCGGGTTTAGAACCCGCCCTTTCGATTCTGCCCGCCTGTTCCCGCATATCCTGCTTTGGCCTACTCTACCCTGCACAACACCGAACAGAGGGAGACGGACCATGGCGCTGCTGATCAACAATGACGTAACCGCCCGCGTGCTCGACATGCAGGATGCGGTCGATGCGATGGAGAAGGTTCTGAAACAGTACGCCCAGGGGCTGGCGACGTTTCAGCCGCGCACCGATCTGTGGGCGCCGACGGCGACCGACGGCGACTATTACCGCTGGGGATCGCTGCTGGGCGCGATGTACGACCCGCCGACGCTGGCTCTGCGCTTCAAATCCGACATCCTGACCTGGACCGAGTACGACGACGCGGTCACCGAGGAATGGCACAACATGGAGCCCGGCACCTATTGCGGTTTCATCATCCTGATCGACATGTCGAACGGCGAGATCATCGCGCTGATGAATGACGGCATCATCCAGCACGCGCGGGTGGGCGCGACAGCAGGCGTCGGCGCGAAATACCTGGCGCGAGAGGATGCGTCGGTGCTGGGCGTGGTCGGCTCGGGCGGCATGGCCTATGCCTATACCGAGGCGATCTGCTGCGTCCGCAACATCGAGGAAATCCGCGTGTGGAGCCCGACACCCGCCAACCGCGAAAAATTCGCTGCCGACATGACGGAAAAGCTCGGCATTCCGGTGAAGGTGGTCGACAGCAACCCCGACGTGGCGGACGGCGCCGACATCGTCGCGCTGTGCACGGATTCGCGTACGCCGGTCTACACCGTCGACATGATGAAGGCCCAGAAACCGGGCGGGCTTGTGATCCGCTGCCGCGTCGATGAGCTCGACGAGCCGGTCTACGACGAAGTCGACCGGATCATCGGCAACCAGCAGGAAAGCTACGGCGAGTTCGTTATCGGCTCGCAGCAGGAGCGCGACCGCCGACCGGGCGGCAAGGCCTACCGGCGCCGCTATGAGAAAAACGACTACCCGATGCTGGCCAACGTGATCAACGGCGACGCGGTCGGGCGCGAATCCGATACGCAGACGATTTATTACGACAACAACTCCGCCGGGCTGCAGTTCGCCGCCGTCGGCCGCGTCGTCTACGAAAAGGCGAAGGAAGCGAAGCTCGGCATGAAGATCCCGATGGAGTGGTTCCAGCAGGATATCCGGAACTAGACCGTTTCATATTTTGACGGAACCGGCCCTCTCCCCCACCCGGCCACCCGCAGAATACACACGTTGGGCGGCCGGGTGGGGGAGAGGGCCGGAGCGATTCCACTAAAGTGAAAAACGCTTCAAGAACCGTACGGGCGGAGCCACCGTTACGGATCAGACCGGAAAATAACCGTTCCGGTGAGCCCAGAGCCATGTATAGGCGATGTTCTGGTTGTGGAGCTCCATCATCCCGTAATGGCCGTATTTGGGTACGTGAACGACATGTACCCTGGTGCCCGCGGCTTCGTATTTCCGGCCCATGAAGATCTCGCGCTTGTCCTCGATTTCCTTACCCGCGACCCAGTGGCCCTTGTCGTCGTCGCCGACCATCAACAGCACGGCAATCGATTTCAACCAGTCGGGATCGGGATCCTGAAGGTGGTCGAAATACTCTTCGCGCGGCAGACCGGTGAGGCCCGGATACTGTTCCAGCATGTCGGGCACCACCATATGCTGGTTGTCGCACAGTCCAGTCTTCATCTGCGAACGGACCGGCTCGGCCCATTTCACGAACCCTTCCGCACCGCCCCACGGGCAGATTTCGGGATCGGACACATAGCCCGCTTTGGCGAAGGCGTCGGGTGACCGTTTCGACATTTCGTCGAGCCCCTTGCGACCGTCGTCTTCCGCGCCGGTTTTATCGCGCCATTCCTTGCGCCACCCGTCCGGCCCGCCGGTTCCCCAGCCGAGCAACCCCGCGACCGTCGCCTTTTTCGTAAACCGGCACAGATGCGCCGCCATCGGCCCGCCGGTCGAATGGCCATGCGCCAGGATACGACGACCTGCCAGATGTTCATCGACCAGCTGGGCCGACCCCTGCAGGATGACATTGAAAGTACATTTCAGATTGCGGTCGTAGATTTCCTCGTCGCTGAGCTTCCGGTCGAGAAGATACCAGGGCTGCCGCTCGGCCACGCTTTCCTTCCAGACGCCGCCCGGAGGATAATGGCCGGGGTAGGTCAGGTTAAGAACCCGAAACCCCTGCGCTGCGAGGATACGCGCAAGCCCGGGCCGTCCGTCAGGCGTGGTGTCCTTGCCATAGGCGCTGCCCGCGCCGCCATGAAACATGACGATGGCGGCGCGCTCATCCGTTTCGGTCTCGGGTTCGTAGAGAATTCCCTGAATATCCCAGTCGTATCCGTTGCGGTTATAGCGCGCGAACACGTCCTTCTGCTTAAACGGCCGGTCCTCGTAGGGCGCAGACATCCGGAGCCATTCGTTCCAGTCGAACCGGAACAGAAGATCGGGTCCGTTGAGAGCATCAAGAAGTCGCGCCACGGGCGCGGGCATTGCTTCTGTCATTTTTATCGATCCACTCCTATTCCGCGGCCTGCGCCGCTTCCTCCACGCCGGACAGAAACTCGCGCAGCATCCCGACGAAAACATCCGGTTTCTCGAACGCGATCTGGTGGCCGATGCCGTCGATGATGCGGTGATCGATGTCGGGATAGGCGGCGGCGATTTCGGCGACCTGCTCCCTGGGCGCAGACGAATCGTCCGACCCCGCAACAATGAGGCCGGGGCATTCGAGCGGACAGGTAAAATCGAAGATGTTGCAGCGCACCAGCGCCTTAAAGAGTTTGGTGTAGCCGGGCACCTGCATGCCCTTCGCGAACTCGACCGCTGCAGCCACGGCAGCCGGGTCGGCGTTGGGCGAGAGCGATTTGGGTGTGCGCGTCTCAGCCATCTTTTCCGGTCCGACCTCTTTCAGGTCTCGAATTCTTGCGGCGATGGCGGCCTCCTGCTTGTCCTTCGGGTCGGCGCCGTTGCCGATCACCGCTTCGGCCAGCGTCAGGCTGAGCAGCTGATCGCCGTAATTCTTATGGAATGCCGCGGCGATGCAGGTGCCGACCGAATGGCCCATAAGGTGGAATTCCTCAAGACCCAGCGCATCCGTGAAATCCTTGGCGACGCCCATATATGCGGCGATATCGGGATCGTCCGCCGGCATTTCCGACGATTCGCCGTAGCCGGGCGCGTCCCAGCCGATCACCCGCCAGCGGTTGGACAGGTCCTCATATTGCGGCGCCCAACTTTCCGACCGGCCGCCAAGACCGTGCAGGATCACCAGCGGCGTCCCCTCCCCCGCCTCGCGGTAGCTGACAACGCGCCCGCCGCCGATCTCGATTTTTTTCAGGTCTGGCGTCGCCATTCTTTCACCCTCTACCGGTTTCCGTTCCGGAGAGTATGCCAAGCCGGATAGAATTTGTCAGGCGGCCGAATCCGCTTGACCGACTCCGGAATCGGGTCTCACCATTGCTTATCATTTCAGCAGATCTCGGGAGAACCGGCCCATGCACAGGTTTTTGTATACCGCTCTGGCGGGCGTTCTTTTCTGTACGGGTTTTTCGACCGATGCCGAAGCCCAGCGACACGGCGGGACGCTGCCGGACGGAGAAGGCAAGGAGCTTGTACAAGCCATTTGCACGGGCTGTCACGGGCCTCGTCAGATCCTCAGCTCCTCGGGTTACACGAAGGAACAATGGCCGCAGCTCTTCGGCACAATGACCGATCTTTCGGAAGCGCCGAAAGAGCGCGCTGCCGTTCTGGCATACCTGGCCAGACATTTTCCGCCGAATGAAAAGAACGCGCCGAAGCTGATCGACGGTCCGGTGAAGGTCTCCTTCAGGGAATGGGTAGTGCCGACTTTGGGGCAGAGAGCGCGCGATCCCGTCGAGGCGCCCGACGGGTCGATCTGGTGGGCCGGCCAGTGGGCCGATCTGGTCGGACGGATCGATCCGAAAACCGGCGCGATGAAGGAATATCCCCTGCCGGTCGGCTCCAAGCCGCACAGCGTCCTGCTCGATAACGAGGGCGGTGTCTGGTACACGGGCAACAAGAACGCGACCATCGGCAAGCTCGACCCCGCAACCGGGAAGGTCACCGAATTCGACATGCCCGCAGGGGTGAAGGACCCGCACACCGCGATTTTCGACAGACACGGAATCATGTGGTTCACCACCCAGCACAGCAACATGGTGGGGCGGCTCGACCCGAAGACCGGCGAAGTAAGGGCGAAGAAGATGCCGCGCCCCCGCTCCAGGCCCTACGGCATCAAGATCGACGCCTCCGGCGCTCCCTGGGTAGCCTGCAACGGCAGAAACTGTCTGGTGCGGATCGACCCGAAGACGATGGAGCTGAGAGAGGTGGTGCTGCCTCACAGGAGGACCACCGTTCGCCGGCTCGACATCGCGGAGGACGGCGCCATCTGGTACGTCAATTCGGGGCGTGGGCGGCTGGGCCGCTATAACCCTAAATCCGGCGAGATCCGCGAATGGGCCTCGCCCAGCGGACCCAAATCGCATCCTTACGCCATCGCCATCCAGGGCGGCGCGGTCTGGTACAACGAATCCCGCAAGCGGCCGGACGCGCTGGTAAGGTTCGACCCCAGGACTGAGAAATTCCAGAGCTGGCCGATCCCGTCAGGCGGGTTCCATGCCGGAATCATCCGCCACATGCGAACCACGAAGGACGGCGGGCTGATCATCCACCAGAGCAGCACCAACCGGATCATCAAGGTCACCATCGACGGCGAGGGGATGTAGGACCACCGGATGACGGCGGGCGCTCATTTTATTCTCGTCATGCCCGGGCTCAGACCCGGGCATCTTTTTGGGACTGCGCGCGGCCTCGACAAGATCGCCGGGACTAGCCCGGCGATGACAGCTTCGATTGAGGTGACTCTTATCTCCCCGCGTTGACAAGCGCGCCCTTGCCGCCATGATGCTTCCACGCTGATTTCACGGAAAAGGAAGCATCAGATGGCCGGACAGGTCGACGAATTCGCGGGGGTCAAACTGCCGCGCTCTCCCGTTTACGGCACCAAGGCGATGGTGGTGTCGGGGCACAGCCTGGCCTCCACCGCGGGGCTCCGCATGCTGGATGCAGGCGGCTCACTGGTCGATGCGATGATCGCCACCTCCGCGGTGCTTACCGTTGTGCTGCCGCACGCAACCTCACTCGGCGGAGACGCCTTCATCATCCATCACGACGCGAAGAGCGGAAAGACGCAGGGACTCAACGCTTCCGGGGCGGCGCCCGCCGGGGCGACGCCGGACTATTTCAGCGACGGGATGACCGTCCACGGGCCGGATGCGGCCTCGGTGCCGGGCATCGTGCGCGGCTGGGAGAGGCTGCACCAGAAGCACGGCAAAAAGCCCTGGAAGGAGCTGTTCGCCGACGCCATCGACCTCGCGGAGAACGGCCATCCCCTGTCGCGGGTGCTGGCCGGCGCGCTGCGCCTGTTCGACCATGTCGGCAAGGACCCCGGCTGCGCGGCAGTCTACATGCGGGGCGGCAAGCCGATGTCGGGCGGCGAGATCGTCAAACAGCCGGCGCTGGCCGAAACCCTGCGCGACATCGCCGAGAACGGCAGCGCCACCTATTACGAGGGACGTATCGCGAAGTCGCTGGGCGAATACTGTCAGGCCAATGGCGGGCTGATGTCGGCGGCGGATTTCGAAGGCTACGAACCCGAATGGGTCGACACGATCCACACCGGTTACCGCGATCTCGACGTCCACGTCATGCCGCCGAATTCATACGGCATCCTGATGCTGATGCAGCTCAACGCCATCGACCATCTGCCGCAGGACGCCTTTACCGGCGCGGATGCGGACCGGCTGGCATATCTGATGGCGGCCGCGCGCGTCGCGTTCGACGAAGGCCAGCCCTTTATCTGCGATCCTGCCGTGCACGCCCCGCCCATCGAGGAACTTCTCGGCGGGCAGATGACGGGAAAGATGCAGCACGCGGTGACCAATGCGATGCCCGGCGCGCACCGACCGCCTGGCGTCGGCGGCACGTCCTGCATCACACTGATGGACGGCGACGGCAACGCGATTTCCGTCGTCCAGAGCGTGTTCCACGTGTTCGGCTCGGCCTTCCTCGATCCCGGCACGGGCATATTGCTGAACAACCGTATGACCGGCTTCGTCACCGATCCGGCGCACCGCAATGTGGTCGCGCCGGGCAAACGCCCGTCGCACACGCTCAACCCGGTCATGGCGTTCCGGGACGGAAAGGTGAAGTACCTGCTGACCACGCCGGGCGGACCGGCCCAGACGATATCCAACGTCCAGATGCTGACCAACATGGTGGACCGGGGGATGGAAATCTCCGCCGCCATCGAGGCGCCACGCTGGACCATCGACGGGCAGGCCAACCTGCTGATCGACGACGAGTTCCCGGATACGGTCGGGAATGAGCTGAAGGACCGCGGCTACGAGGTGGGGCGCGCCTCCGGCGCCTCCTATTTCGGCTCGTCGAAATGCATAGAGGTGCTTGCCGACGGCGTAATGGCGGGTGCGGCCGATCACCGGCGCGAGGCCTATGCCGCCGGAAGGTAATAGCGCGCCGCTGCTGATCCGCAATGCTCGGGTCATAACCTGCGACGCGGATTTTTCCATCCATGACTCCGTCCTGATCGACGGAGACCGCCTTGGCGCGGTCGGCCCTGCGGCAACGCTGGCCAGCAAAAACCCGGATGCGCGCACACTCGACGCCGGCGGCCGGGCGATCATACCGGGCCTGATGGACGGGCATGCTCATCTCGACCGCGAGGGGCTGAAATCGGTCTACCCGTCTCTGGCGGGCTGCGCATCCATCGGCGACATTCTGGAGCGGATCGAAAAACTGGTCGCCGACGCCGAGCCTGGCGACTGGATCGTCACCATGCCGATCGGCGAGCCGCCCTACTATTTCGGCGTGCCCGGCAATCTGGCCGAGAAGCGCTTCCCGACGCGGCACGAGCTGGATTCCGTCTCGCCCGACAACCCGGTCTATATCCGGCCGATCTGGGGGTACTGGCGGCACCAGCTGCCGATCAGCTCGGTCGCCAACACAAAGGCGCTGGAAAGCGCGGGTCTGGCCGCGCCGCCGGGCGAACTGCCGGAGACCATTGTTTTCGAGACCGACGGCGGCGGGCAGCTGACCGGCGTGATCCATGAGCACAGCTTCATGCCCATCGTGGAGCTGGCGTATTTCACCGCCATGCCCCGCTTCGGCGCGGCGGAACGCGTCGCCGGGCTCAGGCGCTCGATGGAGATCTATAATTCGACCGGCACCACCAGCGTCTATGAGGAACATGGCTGCGCGCGCGAACTGATCGACGCCTGGAGGACGGTCAACGCGGCGGGCGAAGCGACGGTGCGAGCGAGCCTTGTCTACAGCCCGTCCTGGCATTTCGCGGATAAGGGCGCCTATGAAGACGCGATGGCGCGCTGGACCGGCAGCGTCGGCGGCAATCAGGGAACAGGCGACGAATGGCTCCGGGTCGCGGGTATCTTCGCCGATTTCGGGATCGAGCCCGACAATATGCTGCGGGCCCGGGCCGCGCCTTATACCGGCTGGTCGGGCTTCAACTACGACAGCGGCGTGCCGCGCGAAAAAATGGTCGATTTCCTGACCGCGCTGGCAAAGGCGGACATTCGCTCAAACGCGATCTGGATGGAATTCCTGCCGCTCTACGAACAGGTGAACGGAAAGGTGCCACTGGCGGGCCGCCGCTGGATCATGGGGCATCTCGACCGCGCAAACGACGATCAGATCGCGTCTCTGGCGGATATGGGAATCGCCATGACGTCGCACACCAACCGTTATGTTTACAAGCACGGCGCCATCTTCCGCGACCGGATCGGCGCGGAGCACGAAAACGAGATCGCGCCGCTGAAATCGGTGCTGGAGGCCGGCATCCATATCGGGCTCGGCACCGACAACGTGCCGACCACCCTGTGGTATCCGATCTGGCAGGCGGTAACGCGCTACAACATGGATATCGACGGACCGATCGCCCCCGACCAGGCGCTGACCCGCGAGCAAGCGCTCCGCTGCGCCACCATCGAAGCGGCGCATTTGACCTTCGAGGAGGAGATCAAGGGCTCCCTTGAGCCCGGCAAGCTGGCAGACCTTGCCATCCTGAGCGACGACCCGCTGACCTGTCCGGAAAACGACCTCAAGGACATTACATCTGAGCTGACGGTGGTCGGCGGGAGAATCGTCCATGACACCGGAATTGTCGGCCCATGAAAATCAGCGAACTCGACACGCCGGTGCTGCTGGTCGACGAAGACGCCTTCAACCGCAATCTGAAGCGCATGCAGACAATCGCCGCCGACGCGGGGATTGCCTATCGCCCGCACGCCAAGGCGCATAAATCGCCCGAGATCGCGAAAATCCAGCTCGCCCACGGGGCCTGCGGCGTGTGCTGCGCCAAGCTGGGCGAGGCTGAGGTGATGGTCGCCGGCGGCATTGAGGACATCCTGATCACGACGCCGGTGATCGGTCCGTCCAAGCTGATACGGCTGATGGATATCGCGAGCCGGGCGAAGGTAACCGCTGTCGTCGACAATGCCGCGAACGTCGCCGAGATGGCGAAGTTCGCACATATCGCGGGCGTCAGGTTCGGCGTCGTCGTGGAAGTCGACGTCGGACAGAACCGCTGCGGCGTGCGGCCGGGCGAACCGGCGCTGGCTTTGGCGCGCGCGATCAAGGACGAGCCCTGGCTCGAATTCCACGGGCTGCAGGGCTATCAGGGCGCGATCCAGATGACGGCGTCGTTCGAAGACCGCAAGGCGGCGGCGGATAGGGCTCTGGGTCTGTTGACGGGGACTGCCGAACTGTTGCGCGCGAACGGGATAGAAGTACCGGTGCTGACCGGAGGCGGCAGCGGCACATCGGTCATCGACGCCGCGGCGGGCGGGCTGACCGAGCTGCAGCCTGGCGGCTACCTGTTCATGGATTCGCGCTACCGGCAGGTCGAATGGGACGACGGCAACATTATCCCGTTCGAACAGTCGCTGACCCTTCTGGCGGGCGTCATCTCGCGTCCCGCACCCAACCGGGCCATCCTCGACATGGGGCTCAAGGCGGTGAGCTCCGACGGCGGCCCGCCGGTGCCGCTCGATCTGCCCGGCGCGGATTTCCGCTTCGCCGGCGAAGAACACGGCGAACTGGTCTGGTCCGGCGGTGACTGCCCTCTCGCGCTCGGCGACCAGGTCCGCTTCGCACCGACCCACTGCGACACGACGGTGAACCTCTACGACCGGTTCATCTCCCACTCGGGCGACGACGTCACCGGCGTCTGGGAGATCGCCGCAAGAGGGCGTGTGCAATAGCCAGCAACCGACGGCGCCGACCTTCCGGAAGCGCCCTGGTAGCCGGGATCTTTGTCGAGGGCCCGCTTCTCAATATCCGCCGTCCCACCGGCAAATTCAGAAGGCGAATTTTGCCATTGTCGTCTCCCTGAAAGTGGTTTTATGTCTCTTTTCACCAGCGCTGTTCCGCGCCGAACGACATCAAATTGCCGTAATCGGCGGCGATTCATTATGCGTATGAATTCAGGATCCGAGAGATGACCGCAAAGCTACGCCCGGTACTGACAATCGCCATCGTGGCCGTTTTCGGCTGGATCACCGCCGCGTGCCAGCAGGCGCCGATCACCGGGCGCGACCAGTTCATCATCATGTCGGACGCGCAGGCCAATGCGATGGGGCTGCAGGCCTATCATCAGATCCTGTCGAAGGCGAAGCTGAGCACCAACCAGGAGCACATCAGCCGTGTGCGTACCATCGGCCAGCGAATCGCAAATGTCAGCGGCCAGTCGGACTTCAAGTGGGAATTCAACGTAATTGAGGACAAGACGCCCAACGCGTTCGCCCTGCCGGGCGGCAAGGTCGGCGTCCACACCGGACTATTCACCGTGGCGAAGGACGATAACCAGCTTGCCGCCGTCATGGCGCACGAAGTTGGGCATGCGATCGCACGCCACGGATCGGAACGGATATCGACCCAGATGGCGGTCCAGTTCGGCCTCATCGGGCTTAGCGTCGCGGCGGGACAGAAATACGCGCCGGCGATCAATATCGCGGCCGGGCTTTCGACGCTCGCCATCGTGCTGCCCCATACCCGCACGCAGGAATCTGAAGCCGACCATGTGGGGCTGATTCTGATGGCGAAAGCTGGATACGACCCGCGCGCGGCGGTGCCGTTATGGGAGAATTTCAAGAAGGCGGGCGGCCCTCGCCCGCCGGAATTCCTCTCGACCCATCCCGCGCCCCAGACCCGAATCGACCGAATCAGGGAGATTCTGCCCACCGCGATGAAAATCTATAACCGGACGCAGCAGAAACAGGTCCGGACACTCCCTGTCGGCACAAACGGCCCGGTTTGACAGGCGGCAACCGCTTTCCCATCATCGTCCTCTGAAAAACAGAAAATCAGACAGAAAATCAGGGGGCATTCATGGCCAGATCGGCTGCCGATATTTTTAACGCGAAATCCATCGCCATCGTCGGCGCGACCGACAAGTCGCACTGGCCGAGAAACATCTACGCCAACCTGACCGAGTCGGGGTTCGAGGGAAGGATCTTCCCGGTCAACCCGAAGCGCGACGAAATATTCGGCATCCCCTGCTACCCCGACCTCGCCTCGCTGCCCGAACCGGCGGACCTCGCCCTGATGATCATCCCGGCCGACGCGGTCGAGGGCGCGCTGCGCCAGGGGGTGGAGAACGGCCTTAAGGCAGCGGTGGTTTACGCCGCCGGGTTCGGCGACGGCGGACGCGAACATTCGCTCAAGCGCGGCGCGGCCTTCCGCAAGACGCTCGACGAACTCGATATCGCGGTGTGCGGCCCCAACTGCATGGGGCTCGCCGGCATTCGGCAGAAGCTTTACTGCTACCCGCACACCCATGTGAGCGGGATGACGCCCGGCCCGGTCGCTCTGGTAACGCAGTCCGGCGGCACGCTGAGCTATTTCGTCAATTGCGCGCAGGAACGCGGGCTGAAATTTTCCTACGCCATATCGTCGGGCAACGAGCTGAGCCTCGACCTCGCCGACTATGTCGATTTCCTGGTGGACGACCCGGACACGGAACAGATCTGCCTGTTTATCGAGGGCATCCGCCGGCCCGACGCCTTCATGAAGGCTGCCGGGCGCGCGCTGAAAGCCGGCAAGCCGGTGATCGCCATCAAGACCGGAAAATCGCAGAAATCGCGCGAAGCCGCCGCGTCGCATTCCGGCGCGGTGGCGGGCGATTACGCAGCTTACGAGGCGATGTGCGAACGTTACGGCATCATCGCCTGCGAAACCGTCGAGGAGATCATCGAGGTAACGCTGGGCTTCCAGCAGAGGCGGCTGCCCAAAGGACCGGGAATTGCTTTCATGACCACGTCCGGCGGCACGGTCGATCTGCTGCACGATTACTGCGAGCAGGAGAACGCGGTGGTGCCGGAACTCAGCCCCGAGACCGTCGAGGCGGTCCGCGAATTCGTGCCCGCCGACTGCCATATCCGCAACCCGATCGATACCGGCGCACCGGTAGGCCGTTCCGGGCGGTCCTCGCCCATCGAAATCTGCAAGGCTTTTGCGCGCGACCCGGCGGTCGACATGGTGGCCTGGTGCAACAACATGCCGGGCACGGCGCGGAGCGCCGGTCAGGCAGACCAGATCAAGGAGTTGCTGGCCTCGACCGACAAGCCGGTGATCTCTTTCGCGCGCATGCCGCATAACATCCCCGACGGCGGGCTTGATTTTCAGGAAGACACCAACATGCCCTTTGTCCAGGGCACGCGTACCGGCGTCAGGGTGATGAACGCTCTGTGGTTTCATGCCTCGCGACGGGGCCGGGAGATCGCCGCCCTGCCCGCGCCGGCAGGCAAGGCGGAAAACTGTGCAGGCGACGCCCTGCAGGCCGCGCTGGCGGAGGCCGGCGTCACCCCGCCGCGATCGGCGATGGCCGCTGATGCGGATGACGCAGGCAGAGCCGCCGCCGGGATCGGTTTTCCGGTCGCGGTGAAGATCGTCTCCCCCCAGGCCAGCCACAAGACCGAAGTGGGCGGCGTCGCGCTCGGGCTCGACAGCGCGGACGGCGTCGTCGCGGCGGCTGCCGCAATGGCGGAGAAACTCAAAGCCATTGATCCATCGGCGACAATCGACGGGTTCCTGGTGCAGGAAATGGTTTCGGGCGTGGAGGTCCTGCTGGGCGCGCGCGACGATGCGCTATACGGCCCCATGCTGGTGATCGGCACCGGCGGGGTGATGGTCGAGCTGATGCGCGACGTGGCGCTCAAGCTGCTGCCGGCGACGGAAGACGATGTCCGTGCGGCTATCGACGGGCTGAGGCTCAAGGATCTGCTGGCCGGCTTCCGCGGCGCGCAGCATGCCGACACCGACGCGCTGGTCAAAGCCGCCGTCGCGTTCGGCGATTTCTATCTCGACCACCGGACCTGGCTGGCCGATATCGAGATCAACCCGCTGATGGTCCTGCCCAAGGGACAGGGCGTTCGCGCCGTGGATGTACGGACGGTGGGGCGCTGATACCGAGCCGCGTCCTTCGAGACGCCGGGCCAAAGGCCCGGCTCCTCAGGACGAGGTGACTTTCTGTGGCAACAAAAAGCCCCTCATCCTGAGGAACGAGCGTAGCGAGTGTCTCGAAGGATGCTTTTCCGACTAATCGGGCTTACCGCCGACGAGCGGACTTCTTGCCGGCCTTTTTCTTGGCCGCCTTTTTTGCAGCTTTTTTCGCGGACTTTTTGCCGCTCTTTTTCGGCGCGTCCTTCAACGCAAACGGCTCGAAGGTCGGCTTATAGCTCTTTTCGTCAAGGAACTGGCTAAGTCCCGTATTGTAGGAATCCTCGGTATCTCCCACCTTGATCGCCTGTCCCTTGGCGGCGAGATAATCGTAGGACTGGTCGAAATCCATCGTCCGGACCTGGCGTACCGCATGCTTGGTAGCGCGCAGCACGGCCGGGCTTTTCGCCATCAGCTTCTGGGCAAGCTCGACGGTCTTGCTGACGAGCTGGCTCTTGGGCACCGAGAAATTGATCAGGCCTATACGTTCGGCTTCCTTCCCGTCGAACGGATCGCCAAGGCACGCATAGTAGAGGGCGTGACGCGGCAGAATGGTATCCGACACCACCTTGGAGACCAGCGCGCCCGGCAGGATTCCCCAGTTCACTTCCGACAGGGAAAACACCGTATCGTTCGCCGCGACAACGAAATCGACCGCGCAGAGCTGCATGAAGGCGCCGCCGACGCAGTAGCCCTCGACCATCGCGATGGTCGGCTTGTCGTACTTGTATAACCGTTCCCAGCGCCAGCGGTTGGCGGCTTCCGCCGCTGCCTTGCGACCGCGCGGATTCTTTTCGTTCTCGCGGAAGAATTCCTTGAGATCCTGACCGGCGCTGAAATAACCGCCATTGCCTGCGATCACGACACAGCGCACCTCGGGATCGGTTTCGAGCTCCTTCAGCGTTTCGTCCATTTCGAAATGGAGCTGCGGGCTCATCGCATTTCGCTTCTCCGGCCGGTTAAGCAGCACCCACGCGATGCCGTTCTTCTTTTCGACCTTTACGCATTCAAGTTTCTTAGCCGCCATTTTGTCCTCCGTTTGTGCGGTTTTGAATCGCCCCAGCCCTCTCCCCCTCCCGACCACCCAACGAGAGTATCCTGTGGGTGGTCGGGAGGGGGAGAGGGCCGGCGCAGTTAGTCGTCAAATCCTCATCCGTATTCGCGATAAAACGCACGCGCAATCACCATGCGCAATATTTCGGGCGGGCCCTCGGTGATCACCATCGACCGGGAATCGCGCCACAGTTTTTCGATCGGAAGGTCGGTGGTCAGCCCGATTCCGCCATGTACCTGCATGCATCGATCGCTGGAGCGAAAGGCGTGTTCGTCGCCCTTCACTTTCGCCATGTAGGAATCGTAGCGGATATCTTCGCCTGCATCGAACCGGGCGGCGACATTATAAACGAACAGCCGGAGCGACTTGGTCTCCATCCAGGTGTCGACCATCATGGTCTGGACGGCCTGCCGCGCGGAGAGCTTCTGGCCGAACGTCTCGCGCTGGTTGGTATAGCTGCCCGCCAGCTCCATACAGCGTTCGGCGACGCCGATGCCCCGCGCGGCGTGCCGCATGCGCCCGGCGGTGATCCAGGCCTGACCGAACTTGAAGCCCTCGCCTTCCTCGCCGATGCGGTTTTCGACCGGCACCCGCACGTCCTGGAACGACATCTCCCACGGTCGGTCGTCCATCATGGTCTGCTGCGGGCGAACGAGTTCCACGCCGGGCGTTTCCATATCGACCAGGAAAGTCGAGATACCGCCGCGCGATCCCTTCTCGCGGTCTGTCGCCGCCTGTACCTGCGCGAAATCCGCCTTGTCGGCGCTGGTGATGAACCGCTTGTAGCCGTTGATGACGTAATGATCGCCGTCCCGTACCGCGGTCGTCCGCATGCCGCCCGGGTCGCCGCCGGCATCCGGCTCGGTCTGCGCGAAACAGCCGCGAAGCTCTCCGCGCAGAGTGGGGAAGAGATAGCGTTCCTTCTGTTCTTCGTTGAGATAGTAGAGGATCGGGCTGACCACCGGACCGAATATGTGGCCGCCGCGCGTCGGAATGGCGATGGTGCGGCCCATCTCCTCCCACACCACGCAGCGCGCCAGCAACCCCATTCCGAGCCCGCCATATTCTTCCGGTACGTCGAACATCCACAGTCCGATCTTTTTTGCACCTTCTTCGAACCGTTCACGATAGTCGGGCTTGAGCTGGTGCCCCTCATAGGCTTCACGCTCTACCGGAATAATTTCCCGGTCGACGAAACGGCGTACCGTTTCCTTCAGCATGCGCAATTCTTCGGGCAGTTCGTAATCCATGGTCTTTTCCCCTAGCGAAACACCGGGCGCACATCGACGGCCCGCACGCCCTCGCCTGCAGCGCCGACGATAATCGGATTGACCTCAAGATCGGCCAGATGGTTGCGATGTTTGAGGAACAGGTCCGACAGTCCGGTCATCGCCTCAATCAGCGCACCGGTATCGCGCGCCGGCCGACCGCGGAACTCCCCGAGCAGCGCCTTGCCGCGCAGCTCTTCCAGCATGGCGGCAGCATCGTCCGCCGTCACCGGCAGCATGCGGAAAGCGATATCGCGCATCGCCTCGACCGCCACGCCGCCGAGGCCTGCGATCATGAACGGGCCGAACTGGGGATCTTCGCATACGCCAAGGATGACCTCGACGCCGGATACCATCTCCTGCACCAGGAACCCGTCGATTTTTGCCGACGCATCGTGCGCCGCCAGCCGCGCCGCCATTTCTTCCGCCGCCGCGGTTACCGCGTCTGCATCCTTCAGCCCCACGGCGACGCCGCCGACTTCCGTCTTGTGGCTGGCCTGGGGCGACACGATCTTCACGACCACCGGAAAACCGATTTCTGCGGCGGCCTTCGCCGCCCCCGCAGCATCTTTCGCCAGAATGCTTCGCGGCGGCGTCAGGGCCGCTTCCTGCAACAGGGACTGAAACGCCTCGCCTTCGAGGTCCTCACGATTGCCCGCAGGTTCGGGAAGAACAGACACGCCACGGCGCAATGCGGCGGAATAGCCGATCAGCGCCTGCAGCGACCGTACTGCGGTGGGCAAGGTCTGAACGAAGGGCAGCCCGGCCTTCTCCTGGAAGGCAACCCCGTCGGGCGTAACGTTCTGGGACACGCGGGTATAGGCAATAACCGGCTTGTCGGTGCCCTCGACCACATCGGAAAAGATCGTGTGATCAGACGTGTCGTCCGGCGAGGACGGGAGCTGTCCCTGCATGGCGAAGACATCGATACCCGGATCATTGACTACCGACAGGCAGACCTTCGTCACATCCTTGAGGCGCGACGCGATGCCCGCGCCGCAATCGATCGGATTCTGCCCGGAAAGTCCGGGGTCGATCAGCTCTTCGATCGCTGCGACGCTGTCCGGACCGATGACGCCCATTGTCGCATTCTCGTCCTCGACATAATCGAGGAACAGCCCCTTGCCGCCGCCGGAATAGCCGGCCATGCCGATATTCGGACCCGCGGCCCAACGGCGCTGTTTGAGCACCAGGCAGATGTCGATCATCTCGTCCAGGGAATAGGCGCGGATCACGCCGTACTTGCGGCACACTGCCTCGAACACGGCATCGTCGCTGGAGAGCGCACCGGTATGGCTCTGCGCCGCCGCCTGCCCTGCCGCGCTGCGGCCGAGCTTGACCATGACGATGGGTTTCTCGGCTTCCAGCGCGCGCCGCGCAGCTTCCATGAAGGCTTCCGGCCGGCGAATGCCCTCGACCATGCAGGCGATCATCTGCGTGTCGGGATCGTCGACCATGAAGTTGACGTAGTCGGCCAGATCGAGATTGAGCTCGTTACCGGACGAAACCGCGTAGGAGAACCCGAGTCCCCGCTGCGCCGCGCGCTGGAGCCAGAACATGAAGGTGCCGCCCGACTGGAACACCACGCCGAGCGATCCCAGCGGCATGCCGCGGATGCGCACCGCCGGATAGAACAGCATGTTTTTCACGAACGACATCGCGCCCATGCAGTTGGGCCCGCACACCACCAGACCCTTGTCCTCGCACAGCGCCCGCACCGCGTCGGCGCGCTTGGCGCCTTCCTCGTCGCCGCCCTCACCGAACCGGGCGGCATAGATCAGCGCGGATTTGAGTCCGTGCGCGACACCGTCAGCGAGAACGTCGGGGATGGCTTCCGCCGGCACGATGGTCAGCGCCAGATCGACCGGTTCCGGCAGGGAAGCGAAATCGGGATAGACCTTGCGGCCCCACAGCTCGTCCCGGCGCGGATTGATCAGATATACCTCCGCCGGAAAATCGGCGAATTCAAGATTGGCGAAGATCGCTTTCGGCCACCCGCCGGCGCCGGTTTCGGACGCACCCACAATGGCCACGGAACGCGGGCGGAAAAACGGCTCGGCTGACCGGAACACGGTGTTCATTCTCCCTGATTTCGCCGGATCGGCTTTATTTGTTTTATTGAGCGTCAGTAAAGGTCTCTTTTTGAAACCCGTCAACCGGCAGTGAAGAGGTCAGGCGCTGGCAATGAGCGGGTTCAAGGCTGAAATCTGGACGGGACTCAGGGTGATTCCTTGACATGGGAATCGCGCTACCTCATCTTGCCGGAAGACGGGATTGGATCAATCCCCCGGGAGGCGCCGCGCGGTCGAAAGCGCGGCGGGCAGGAACAGAGTTTGCCGGCGTCGCTTCTTTTCAACCGTTCTTCAACGCGCCTGATTACGGCCGTCACCTGCATGGCCGTCATCGCAATTGCTGACTATGCGTGGATTGGCGGGAATGACAATGCCGAGCGTACGGTGAAGGAAGTCGCGTCCAGGCCGACTCCGCTGCCAGGCGACGCAGTCATCGAGCCGGCCCCGGTCTTTCAGCCACCGCCACCGCCGGCCAAAATCGAAAAGGTCGAAACCGTCGGGCGCGGCGATACGCTCATGATCGTGCTGAGGCGTGGCGGCGCCAGCCGTCGCGACGCGCATAACGCCATTGCCGCGCTCCGCAAGGTTTTCAATCCGCGCCGGCTCAACCGAAAACAGGAAATAAGGATTTTCCTGCAGCCGGAATCGAGGATCGATACGACCGGCAGGCTGGTCGGATTCAGCTTCGACCCGTCGGTCGAACGTTCCATCCAGGTCTTGCTCGACGGTGAGGATTACAGGGCGGAGGCGCACCAGCGCATTCTCGATGCGCAGGATGCGGTCGTGTCCGGCAAGATCGAGCACAGCCTTTACGTCGCGGCGGTCAAGGCGGGGCTTACGCCCAACGTTCTGGTCGAGCTGATCCGGCTCTATAGCTGGGATGTCGATTTCCAGCGCGACATCCAGCCGGGCGACGGGTTCACCGTCCTGACCGAGCGGCTGCATTTCAAGGACGGTCGGATCGCCAAGTGGGGCGACATCCTGCATGCCGAACTGGTGCTGAGCGGCAAGCCGGTGCGCATCTACCGTTATGAGACGAAGAAGCACGGCGTCGAATATTTCGATGAGAAAGGCCGCAGCGCCCAGAAGGCGCTGATGAAGACACCGATCGACGGCGCGCGCCTGTCATCAGGGTTCGGCCGCCGCAAACATCCCATTCTCGGCTACACGCGAATGCACAAGGGCATCGATTTCGCCGCGCCGCGCGGCACGCCTATCTATGCTGCAGGCAACGGGACCGTCGTCTATTCGGGACGAAAGGGCGGTTTCGGAAAGTACGTGAAAATCCGTCATAACGACACATACGAGACCGCCTACGCCCACATGAACGGCTACGCGCGCGGCATCCGCCAGGGTGCGCGCGTCCGTCAGGGTCAGGTGATCGGCTATGTTGGCTCGACCGGACGTTCCACCGGCCCGCATCTGCATTACGAAATCCATCGCAACGGTCAGCAGGTCAATCCTCTGAGGATCAAGCTGCCGTCCGGTCGCAAGCTCGCGGGAGCGGAACTGAAGCGCTTCGCCGAGATCAAATCCGACATCGACACAAAGCTGGCGGCGATGCCGGGCGTCGCCCGGCATGCCGATTCACGCTGATTTTTCCGCCAGCGCTATATCGCCCGTGAAGAGTTCAGGGGGCCCTCTCCCCCGCCCGGCCACGGGTTCTCGATCTGCCCACCGCCGCCAGCCAACCCAGCGGGCGTTAAGGGTTGGTGTGGCGGCTTAACGTCCGCGGGAACAAACAACCGTGGCCGGGAGGGGGTGAGGGCCGGTACAGCTTTGACCAACAGTCAGGCGGCTTTTGCCTGCTCCCCGTTGATCACCAGCCCGCCTTCTCCGGCGCCGACCGTCACGATATCTCCGTCATGGATGCGGCCTTCGAGCAGGGCAGTGGCCAGCGGGTTCTGGAGATAGGTCTGGATCGCCCGCTTGAGCGGCCTGGCGCCATAGACCGGGTCGTAGCCGGTATCGGCAAGCCAGCTGCGCGCCGCCGCATCAAGCCGGAGCTCGATCTTGCGTTCGGCCAGCATCGCCAGCAGCCGCTTGAGCTGGATATCGACGATCCCCGCCATGTGCTCGCGGGCGAGCCTGTGGAACAGCAGGATCTCGTCGACCCGGTTGAGGAACTCCGGCCGGAATGCGGCGCGGACGACCTCCATCACCTGTTCGCGGACCTCCGACGAATCGGCGTCCTCCGGCTGGGCGGCGAGAATGTCGCTGCCCAGGTTGGATGTCAGGACGATCAGCGTGTTGCGGAAATCGACCGTGCGGCCCTGGCCGTCGGTCAGCCGCCCGTCATCGAGCACCTGAAGCAGCACGTTGAAGACGTCCGGGTGCGCCTTTTCGATTTCGTCGAACAGGATCACCTGATAGGGCCGGCGGCGAACCGCCTCGGTCAGGGCGCCCCCTTCGTCGTAACCGACATAGCCGGGCGGTGCGCCGATCAACCGGGCCACCGAGTGCTTCTCCATGTATTCCGACATGTCGACGCGGATCATCGCCTGGTCGTCGTCGAACAGGAATTCGGCGAGCGCCTTGGTCAGCTCCGTCTTGCCGACGCCAGTCGGCCCGAGGAAGATGAACGAGCCAATGGGCCGGTTGGGATCCTGCAGCCCGGCGCGAGCGCGCCTGACCGCCTCGCTGACCGCGCGAATGGCCTCATTCTGTCCGATCACCCGCTGACCGAGCGAATCTTCCATCGCCAGCAGCTTTTCGCGCTCGCCTTCAAGCATCTTGTCGACCGGGACGCCGGTCCAGCGAGACACCACGGCAGCGATGTCTGAGTCCTTGACCTCCTCGCGCAGCAGCGAGGTGCTGTCCTCGTCGCCGCTCGAAGCGGCCTTCTGCTCCAGCTCGGGGATGACGCCGTACATCAGCTCGCCGGCGCGGGCCAGATCTCCCTCGCGCTGGGCGCGTTCAAGCGCCTGGCGGGCCTGGTCGAGCTCCTCGCTGACTTTCTGCGAGCCGGCGATCTTCTCTTTCTCCGCCTGCCAGATTTCGGTCAGCCCGTCGGCCTTCGACTGGAGCTCCTCAAGTTCGACCTCCAGCTTCTCGAGCCGGTCCTTCGATCCGCTGTCGGATTCCTTCTTAAGCGCCTCGCGCTCGATCTTGAGCTGGATGATGCGCCTGTCGAGCTCGTCGATCTCTTCCGGCTTGGAATCGACCTCCATGCGGAGCCGCGACGCCGCCTCATCGACCAGGTCGATCGCCTTGTCTGGCAGGAAACGGTCGGTGATGTAGCGGTTGGACAGGGTCGCTGCGGCAACGATCGCACCGTCGGTGATACGAACGCCGTGATGGACCTCGTATTTCTCCTTCAGCCCGCGCAGGATCGAAATCGTGTCCTCGACGGACGGCTGGGAAACGAACACCGACTGGAAACGCCGCGCCAGCGCCGCATCCTTTTCGACATGCTTGCGGTACTCATCGAGCGTGGTTGCGCCGATACAGTGCAGCTCGCCGCGCGCCAGGGCCGGTTTGAGCATGTTGGAGGCATCCATTGCGCCTTCCGACGCCCCGGCGCCGACCAGCGTGTGCAACTCGTCGATGAACAGGATGATCTCGCCCTCGCAGGCGGAGACTTCCTGCAGGACGGCCTTGAGCCGTTCCTCGAATTCGCCGCGGAATTTCGCGCCGGCAATCAGCGCCCCGAGATCGAGCGACATCAGCCGCTTGTTGCGCAGACCCTCAGGCACGTCGCCCTTGACGATCCGCTGGGCGAGCCCTTCGACGATGGCGGTCTTGCCGACGCCGGGTTCGCCGATCAGAACGGGATTGTTCTTGGTGCGCCGCGCCAGAACCTGGACCGTCCGGCGGATCTCCTCGTCCCGCCCGATGACCGGGTCGAGCTTGCCCTCTCGGGCGTGTTCGGTCACGTCGACGGCGTACTTCTTCAGCGCGTCGTATCCGGATTCGGCTGTCGCGCTGTCGGCGGTGCGGCCCTTGCGAACCTGTTCGATGGCGGCGTTCAGGCTCTGCGGCGAAACACCGGCATCGGCCAGTATTTTCGCAGATGGCGTTCCCGCCGACAGAGCGAGCGCCAGCAGAAGGCGCTCGGCGGTGACGAAACTGTCGCCGGCCTTCTCGGCGACCTGTTCGGCCTGTTCGAACAGGCGCGCGGTCTCGGGCGCCAGATAGACCTGGCCCGCGCCGGACCCTTCGACTTGCGGGATAGCGTCGAGCGCCGACTCTGTGCCAGTCAACGCCTTCTTCGCATCACCGCCCGCGGCCCCGACCAGGCCAGCAGCGAGACCTTCCTTGTCGTCGAGAAGAACTTTGAGAATATGCTCGGGCGTCAACCGCTGATGATTGCTGCGTAGTGCGAGCGTCTGGGCGGCCTGAATAAACCCACGGGACCGTTCCGTGTAATTTTCGAACTCCATTTGGCAACTCCCTCCAGAGACATTGCGTAAACTGCCCCCTTAACAGGCGGGCAAACCTCGTTGGCGGGACCCTGAAAGGCGTCCCAACCGATATATGGGAATGACGAGCCCTGCCAGCAAGGCTTCGCACCCGACGCTTCAGACGCGTACGTCAATGCTGGCCAGACCAGCCTGAAGGAAAAATTTGAAGGAATTATTGCCCCGAAGACATTCGGGGTCGACACCCGCTTCCGGGTACGACGCCTGCCTCGCAGGGCCGCGGAACGCCCGTCAGCCGGCGGCGTCGCTCGCTTCAGGCGCTTCGACCGACTGTTCGGCAGCCGGTTCGCGCCGCGGACGGCGGCGGCGCGGACGTGCAGCGCGCGCGGCGATATCCGCAGGGTTCATGCTATCTGCAACAGTTTCCGTGGCCGTTTCTGTGGCCGTTTCATCTGCTGTCGCTGTCGGCGCTGAATCCTCAGCCTTCCCGTCTTCGGCAGCAGGATCGGCAGGTTGCGCCCCGTTTCCGTTAGCGGAAGCCGCCTGCTCGTCGGCACCGTTCTCCGATGCCTGTTGCCGTCCGTTCTCGTTGCTGCGACTGCGGCGGTCGGGGCGGCCCGAATTCTGCCCGGAAATCTGTTGGCCACTCTGATTTGCGTTCTGGTCGCCGTCCTGCCGGTTGGCTTCTGCGCGCGCTTCGGCCGCGGCGCTCATGATACGAAAATAATGTTCGGCGTGCTGATAGTAGTTTTCCGCCATAACCGGATCGCCCGCCGTCGCCGCTTCACGCGCCAGCGTCTGGTATTTCTCGACAAGCTGGCTCGCGTTGCCGCGAACCTTCGCCTCGGGTCCGTTGCTGTCAAAATGCTGGGAGTTCGACTGCCCGCCCCGGCGTCCCCCGTTCCCCCGGCCTCTCATTCGCCGGTTGTTAGGACCTGATCTCATCGTATCGTTCCGATTGTTGTCCTTGATATCGTCTCTTTCGCCCCGCAAGCGAGACAACGCAACCTACTGTCGTCAGTTTCCGGTCAAAATCCCGAAATCTCCCCCGACCGTTTTCAGGACGGCAACAACCAAAACCGGTGGAGAAAGACCGTTACTTACGGTCATTCCTGTCTCTGCATGTGCAGCTGTTTCAGGGTCCAGCGGGCGAGATGCTGTAAGCAGTTCCAATCGCCCTGCAGCTAACCTAGAGCGGATCGCCCTCGTTTCCAACCCTTTTTTTAGGCTGCGGATTCGCCCACCGCATGGACAAAAACACCGGCTCTCGGGATGCCGCCGAGATCGGTGCGGCGCTCGCGCTCGCACAGTCCGGCACATGCAAACAGGTTCGCGATTTCATCCATCTGTCCGGCGCCCGCCTCGACAACCGCCGCGCCGCCGGGCGCAAGGAGCCGGAAGATATCGGGAGCCACAGCGCGATAGGCGTCGAGTCCGTCCGGCCCGCCGTCGAGCGCCAGCACGGGCTCGTATCGCGACACCTCCGGCGCGAGCGCATCGATTGCACCGCTCTCGATATAGGGGGGGTTGCACAGGACCAGATCGAACTGGCCATCGATACCCTGTCCCCACGAACCGATTGCGAATTCAGCTCGGCTCGACAGACCGCTGGCTTCAGCGTTGCGTCTCGCAACCGCCAGGGCGCCGGGCGACAGATCGACGCCGATACCGGTCGCGTTGGGCCGCTCAGCAAGAACAGACAACAGGAGGCAACCGCTACCCACCCCGAGATCGAGAACCCGGATTGCAGCGTCCTGGGCGGGAAACAGGTCAAGCGCCGCTTCGATCAGGGACTCGGAATCCGGCCTCGGATCGAGCACGTCGCGCCCGACCTCGAAATCGAGCGTCCAGAACCCGCGCCTCCCGGTCAGGTGCGACAGAGGCTCGTGCGCCGCGCGGCGGTCGACCAGCGACAGAAACGTATTGGCGGCGATCTTGCCGACCGGACGTTCGGGATCGACGGCGAGATCATTCCGCGTCCATCCGGCGGCATGCAGGAGGATAAGACGCGCATCGCCGGCGGGGTTTTCGACGCCGGCAGCGCCGAGACGCCGCGTACCCTCCGCCAGCAGCGACGTGGCCTTCATCCCAGATCCGCGAGACGCGCCGCCTGATCTTCGGCAACCAGCGCATCCACGATTTCGTCCAGCGCCTCGCCCTCCAGAACGCGATCGAGCTTGTGCAGCGTGAGCGAGATCCGGTGATCGGTCACGCGGCCCTGGGGAAAGTTATACGTCCTGATCCGCTCCGACCGGTCGCCGGAGCCGACCTGGCTGCGCCTCGTTTGGGCCCGCTCGTTTTCCATTGCCTGACGTTCCGCCTCGTAAAGCCGGGCACGCAGGATCTTCATCGCCTTGGCGCGGTTCTTGTGCTGCGATTTCTCATCCTGCTGGGTCACCACGATACCGGTCGGCGCATGGGTAATTCGCACGGCGCTGTCGGTCGTGTTGACGTGCTGTCCGCCTGCACCCTGCGACCGGTAGGTATCGATACGAAGGTCCTTGTCATCGATCTGAACGTCGACTTCTTCCGCTTCGGGAAGGACCGCGACGGTCGCTGCCGACGTGTGGATGCGTCCACCGGATTCTGTTTCCGGGACGCGCTGAACACGATGGACGCCTGATTCGAACTTGAGCCGGGCGAACACACCTTTGCCGGAAATCTCGGCAGTGGCGTCCTTGTAGCCGCCGATCCCGATGTCCGAGACTTCCATCGTCTCGAAACGCCAGCCCTGTTTTTCAGCATAGCGCTGGTACATGCGGAACAGGTCGGCGGCGAACAGGGCCGCCTCGTCCCCGCCGGTGCCGGCACGCACCTCGAGAATGGCGTTCTTCTCGTCCGCCGCATCCTTGGGCAAGAGAAGAATCTTCAGGCGGTTCTCGATGTCGGGCAGGCGTTCGCGGGCATCCTTCAGCTCTGCTTCGGCCAGCGCACGCATCTCCTCGTCGCTGTCCGCATCCGACGCCATCGCCTCCAGGTCGTCAATTTCCGCTTCAAGGGTGCGTTGCTCCTCGATGCATTCGACAACCGGCGTCAGCTCGGCATATTCCTTCGACAGGCGCACGTAATCGTCGGCGCCGCCGCCGTCGCCCGCTGACATGAGCGTGGCGAGTTCGTCCCGCCGCGCAACCAGGGCATCGAGTTTTTCATCCATCATTTTTTTCGTCCTCTCCGTCCGCGTCTCCGACCGGCCCGCCTCCGATCGGAATATCGAAAAGCCGCCCCAGAAGGGCGCGCGCCTGTTCGACAGAGCCATCGCCCGCCATCCGCCGCAAAGCCGAAGAAGGCTCGTGCAACAGCCGATTGATTAAAAGCTCCGTCGCACGGTCCGCATCGCCGGGCGCATCGCGCAACGCCTGTCTGCGCGCTGCTTCGAACGCCCCCCTGAGCGCCGTCACCAGAGGGTCGGCGTCCCGGCCCGCCTCGTCGAGAAGAAACCGCGCGACTTCCTCATCGACAATCGCGCGCGCAGCAACCGCTTCGCTATCGCGGACCGAGCGTCCTTCGCTCGCCACCGCTTCCAGATCGTCGATGTCATACAGGAACGCGCCGTCGAGATCGTTGACCGCCGCCTCAATGTCGCCCGGCACGCTGGCGTCAATCAGAAAAACCGGCTTCCGACGCCGACTGGCAATGGCCTCCCGAACGGCGTCCCCGGAAATTTCGGGCCGCCCGGCGCCGAGAGCGCTAATGACGATATCGGCGCCGGACAGAAGCCCCCCGAGTTCTTCGAACAGGCCGTAATGGCCGCCGAGCTGACGGGAGAGGCTCTGCGCCTGGGAAGCGATCCTGGCCGTAACGGTCAGCCGGTCGAGTCCGGCCGCGCGCAAATGGTCGGCGATCATACAGCCCATTTCGCCGCCGCCGACCAGAAGCGCCGACGCCGTCGACAGCTCGCCATGGATATTGCGCGCGATTCTTTCGGCAGACGCGGCAATCGATACCGGCCGTTCGCCGATCGCCGTTTCGGTGCGCACCCGCTTCGCCGCGTGGTAGGCGCCGGACAGGGCGGCGTCGAGCGTCGGATCGATCATGCCTGCCTCGCGCGCTATCCGGTCGCCGGCCCGAACCTGCCCCAGAACCTGAGGTTCGCCGACGATCAGACTCTCGAGCGAGGACGCGACCGAAAACAGATGCTGCAGGGCCGCCCGGCCTGCAAGCCGGATACACTGTTCGTCCAGATCGGCCCTCGGCACGCCGCTACGCGATGACAGCGTATCAAGGATGATACCTGCGGCGCGATCCGAATCCTCGTCCGCCGCCATGACCTCCACCCGGTCGCAGGTCGCCAGCGCCAGCGCCGCGGCGATCCCGTCCTGACGCAGTCGGGACAGAAAGGCCGGAGTCTCTGCCGGTTCGAAATAAAGCCGTTCCCGCAGCGAGGCGCTGCTTGATCGATGATTGGCCCCGACCATGAGCAGTCGGGCCGTTCCCGAACCTGCTGTCATGGGCGCTACCGGTAGGCGGTAAGATGCCCGGCGAGACCGTCGAGTGGCGCTTCGGTCTGCGTTCCGTCATCCAGATTGCGGATCGACACAGACCCGCGCGCGACCTCGTCGGGCCCGAGAATGACCGCCGCGCAGGCATTCACCCCGTTGGCGCGTTTGAGACGTTTGCTCATATTGCCGCGGAAGGCGAGCTCGACGACGAAGCCGTCGCGGCGCAGATCGTAGGCGAGTTTCGTCGCAAGAGAATCCTGCTCGCGGGAGACCGGTACGATGGCGACCGGCCGTTTTGCGGCAGGCGCCTCGCCCGCCAACAGCGCAAGCCGCTCGATTCCGGCAGCCCAGCCGACGCCCGTCGTCGCGCGCCCGCCCATCTGACCGATCAGCCCGTCATACCGCCCTCCGGCCAGGACCGTACCCTGCGCGCCGAGCGCCTGAGTGGTGAATTCGAACGCGGTATGGCAGTAGTAATCGAGCCCCCGCACCAGTCGTGAGTTCAACGTAAAGCCAATACCCAACGCAGACAGCCCTTCCTTGACAGCGTCGAAGAACGCGAGCGATTCCGCATCGAGGCTGTCGTCGAACTCAGGCGCTCCCGCGACGATATCCCGGTCGCCCTCATTCTTGGAATCGAGAATGCGGAGCGGGTTGCGGTCAAGCCGCGCCCGGCTGTCTTCCGACAGATCGTTACGGTGATCGGACAGATACGCCACCAGCACATCGCGATACGCAGCGCGGCTTTCCGTATTACCGAGCGTGTTGAGCTCCAGGGTCGTGCTGTCGGCAAGCCCGAGCGCCTCCAGCAGAAGCGCACCCAGCGCGATCACCTCGATATCGCCTTCGGGGTCGTCCACCCCGAGAAGCTCGACACCGATCTGATGGAACTGGCGGTAGCGCCCTTTCTGCGGCCTCTCATAGCGGAACATCGGGCCCTGATAGAAAAACTTCAGCGGCAGGTTCTGCGCCAGCCCGCCGGAAATAAACATGCGCGCCACCCCGGCCGTGCCTTCCGGCCGCAGTGTGACCTCGTCGCCCCCCTTGTCGGTGAAGCTGTACATCTCCTTGGTCACGACATCGGACGTATCGCCGAGGGTGCGGCGGAACACATCGGAAAACTCGAAAATCGGCGTCGCGATTTCCTCGAACCCGAACCGCTCGGCGATCTGACGGCCTGTTTCCTCGACGCGGCGGTGCGCCCGCCGCTCTTCGGGCAGGATGTCGCGCGTTCCTCTTACGGGCTGTAGACCGGCCATATCGTTCTTTCCGTGGGAATTTCTGTTGCTCGGGTTTTGTCCGGATGGGGCCGGCTCAAACTATGAGCGCGACGCGGGGTAATCAAGAACCGGGAAGTTTTGCGCCGAAGCCCGGCTAACGCTGCCCCGGGTTCAGCGCGAGCAGGGCGTCCGGCTCCAGCACCATATTTCGCCGCACCGCGCCCTGCGGTCCAAGCGGTGCGATAGGCGTTCCGTCGACCAGGATGTCGAGACCGCCTGCGTTCCCGGTCTCGAGAATAACGCCGCGGCCAGACGGAACCGGATAGGTCTCGCCCCTTTTCATCAGGCCGGAATAGAGCCGTTTGCCATCGCGGTCGCGCAGCTCGACCCAGGTAATCGCGCTGGCCCGCAGAACCACCCGACGACGTTGCCCGGTCGTTTCTGCAGATGCCGCGGCGCTTCCGGACGTGGAAGGATCGGAAACAGCCGCCGCGGGCGCCTCTGGCGGGGATGTTGACGCCGGCAGGGCAGACGCGGCCTCAGGGGCCGAATTTTCGCCGACTGCGTTCGAAGCTGGCTCGGTAGCGGCACGAGCGGAGACGGGCGACGGCGGCGTATCGGTCCGTTCGGACGAAGTCCCTGTCGCTGTCTGAGCATCCGACGGCGACGGCGTGTCGTTAACCGGGTTCAACGACGGAACCGTTACAGTGGCCACAGGAGCCTGGCCGGTTTCGGGAACTGGCGTCGCAACCTGCTGGATAGGGGAAGCAGCCTGGGAATCCGCGGGCGTATCAACTGTTGAATCTGCCGTGGAAACTGCCGCGGAAATGGGCGGGGACGATTCAGGGACGGGCGACGGCATGGAGTCGGACGGCGATTTCACGTCAGGCGCTGCAGCGCTTTCCGATGCAGGCGGCGCGGGATCAGCCGATTCAGCGGGCGATGACGCCGAAGGTTCTTTCACGGATTGACCGGTATCCGGCGACGCCGCGACCGTTTTATCGCCTGCAGGCGGCACATCGTTTGAGCCGTTCAGCCCGACCATTTCCGCAAGCCGGTCCGGAAGGCTGGAGACGACCTCGACAGGGTCCCGCCCATCGATTGTCAGATAATACCAGCCGCCATAGACCGTCAGAGCGAGGATCGCCGCGACCAGCAGAATAAAACCTGTCGGGAGCCGCGCCTCGACAACCGGCGAGGGCGGCACGAGCGCCGTCTGGGCCGGCTGATCCCCCGTGATATCGCGATAGCGGCGCATGACCTCGCCGATATCGAGTCCGAGATAATCTGCGTAGGCGCGTATGAAGCCGGTCGCGTATGTACGACCGGGAAGAGCGTTAAACCGCCCGTCTTCGATGGCCTGCAGGTAGATCTGACGAATTTTCAGGATGGCGGCGACGTCAGCGAGCTCAAGATTATGGGCGCGCCGCATCTCTCGCATCGAGGCGCCGAATTCGACCGCCTGACGCGCGGTATCCGCCGAGGGGGCGCTGATTGCCGTACCGGACTCTGCCAAGGCTGCCGTCTCTATCGTCGATCGTCGCTGAAATTACAGTCCCGGGCGGGCGAGAGCCGCAACTGGTGTCGCCACCCCGGTACCAAGGCGGTATTAACAAGAAAAATATACGAAAATCAATAGCTTCTTGGGGGTTTCCCAAGGTTCGTGCAAGCCAGGGCAATATTTACGGCGCGCCGCTAGAGATCTCCGATCTCCACCCCGTGATCCCTGGCGTAAGCCGTGAGCTTCTGGCGAACGCTGTGGTCGGGGCGATCGAGCAACGTTTCCATATAGCGCGACAAAGCCTCTGCATCGAGACTGCGCACCATGGCCTTTACCGCGCCGAACCGCGACGGCTGCATCGAAATCCGCCTGAATCCGAGCCCGACCAGCGCCATCGCTTCGATCGGCTGGCCGGCCATCTCGCCGCAAAGCGAAAGGGGTACGCCGGCTTCGTCAGTAGCATCCACAAGGCTGCGCAGCAGCGAGAGCAGCCCGGGCGACAGAACGTCATACCGGTCGGCGACAAGCGGATTTCCCCGGTCGCTCGCAAACAGGAACTGGAACAGGTCGTTGCTGCCCACCGACAGAAAATCGGCGCCCTTGAGCAGGGGTTTCAGCTGCCACATCAGACCGGGCACTTCGAGCATGACGCCCACATTGACACGATCCGGAACCCGACCGCCGCGGCTGCGGACCCGTTCGATCTCCCGTTCAAGCACGGCTTTTGCCGCGTCGAACTCAGCCACTTCCGAAACCATCGGAAACATGACGAACAGTTCGCGACCGTTTGCGGCATGGATCAGGGCCCGGAGCTGCTGCCGCAGCATCGACGGCCGGTCGAGCGCGACGCGGATGGCGCGCCAGCCCATGTTCGGATTCTGGTCCGCATTGTCATGGAAGTAGGGAAGCTGCTTGTCGCCGCCGATATCGAGCGTGCGGAACATGACAGGCTTTCCGTCGGCCTGATCCAGCACACGGGTGTAGAGTTCGGTCTGCGCAGCGACATCCGGCAGGTCGGAACGAACCATAAACGGGATCTCCGTCCGATAGAGCCCGATCCCCTCGGCGCCGGTTTCCGGCAGTTGCCGGACATCGATCAACAGCCCCGCGTTCATGAACAGGCTGACGCGCTGTCCATCGCGGGTATCCGAAGGAAGCTCCCGCATCGCCGAGTATTCGGCCTGTCGCTCCGCCCGAGCGGACATCGTATCGGCAACCATCTGCTGCACGTCTTCAGCAGGGCGCACGAAAACCTGCGAATGGTCCGCGTCGACAATCACCGGGTCTCGCGGATCGATACGCGCCAGCAGGTCCTGAATCCGTCCGACCACCGGGATGTTGAGCGCCCTGGCGACGATCGCGACATGCGCTGTCGCCGAGCCCTCTTCCAGAAGCAGCGCCCGCAGCCGGTGCGGTTCGTAGTCCAGCAGCTCCGCCGGGCCCATATTCTTGGCAAGCAGCACCACGTCTTCAGGCAGGTCAGCCTGAGCCGTCGAGCCGCCATCCCCCGTCAAATGCTGCATCAGCCGGTTGGCCAGGTCGTCGAAATCATGCAGCCGTTCACGCAGATAGGGATCGGCCGCCATCGCCATCCGCGCACGCGTGTCGTCGCCGACTTTCTGGACCGCAGCCTCCGCAGTTAACCCGCTTGAGATCGCCTCACGAAGCCGGCGCAGCCAGCCCGCATCGCGCGCCACCAGCCTGTAGGCGTCCAGCACATCCCGGTGCTCACCGCCGTCGGTCAGCTCGGCCGCCTCGAACAGGTCGTCGATGGCGTCATGCATCGAATCGAGCGCTTCCAGCAACCGGGTTTCTTCCGCTGCCGGGTCGTCGGAGAACATCCGGGGAATTTCGATCCGGGGCCGGTGCAGCACCGCATCGCCCATCGCGATCCCGGGGTTGATCTGAACGCCGGTCAGACGCACCGGCAGAATGGCATTGCCTTCGGCAGGCACTTGCTCTCCAGGACTGATCAGATCGCCGCCGGCGATCAGCTCCGCCAGCACGACGACGATCATTTCCAGCGCCTCGACCTCTTCCTCGGTATAGACGCGCGCCGCCTTGTTCTGAATCGCGAGAACGCCGCGCACACGGCCGCCGCGAATGATCGGGACGCCGAGGAACGAGTTGTAGATCTCCTCTCCGGTCTCGGGGCGATAGGCGAAATCTGGGTGAGTCTGCGCGCTGACCAGGTTGAGGACGCGCGCATGCGCCGCGATATTACCGATCAGCCCTTCGCCCACCCGAAGGCGAGTCTGGTGAACGGCGCCGGCGCGCAGGCCTTCAGTGGCGAACAGCTCCAGCACCTGCCCGGCACGCATGACGTAAATCGTGCAGACCTCCGCCACCATTTCAGCGGCGATTACCCGAACCAGACGGTCGAGCCGCTCCTGCGCCGTGCCTGCGCCGGACATCACCTCTCGCACGCGGCGCAGCAGGTGTCTGGTTCCAGTGGTTGCCGTATCAGCCATTCTCATCTCTCTGGGCAGCCACATGACTGCCCGGAAATCAGGCGGCGTCGAGCCCGTAGGCGGTATGCAGGGCCCTGAGCGCCAGCTCGGTATATTCCTCCGCGACAAGAACGCTGACCTTGATCTCGGAGGTCGAAATCACCTGAATATTGATCCCCCGCTCAGCCAGCGCAGTAAACATGCGCTGCGCCACGCCGGCATGGCTGCGCATGCCGACGCCGACAACGGAAATCTTCGCTACGTTCGAATCGGCCACCAGCCTTTCGAAACCCAGCGTTTCCTGCCGGGCCTGAAGAACGTTGCGGGCGCGTTCGAAGTCGCCCTTGGTCACGGTGAAGGTCATGTCGGTCGCCTTGCCGTCCTCGGAGACGTTCTGGACAATCATGTCGACATTGATATTGGCTTCCGTCAGCGGCCCGAAAATGGCTGCCGCCGCGCCGGGCCGGTCGGCCACGCGAATGAGGGTAATCTTGGCTTCGTCCTTGCTGTAGGCGATGCCGCTTACGACTTCTTTTTCCACGATCTCGTTCTCCTCGACGACCAGCGTTCCCGGGACGTCCTCGAATGACGACCGGACATGCAGCCGGACATTGTGGTTCATCGCCAGCTCCACCGAACGTGTCTGCAGCACCTTGGCGCCCAATGAAGCCATTTCCAGCATCTCCTCGAAGGAGATCTTTTCGAGTTTGCGCGCCTTCGCAACGATACGGGGATCGGTGGTGTAGACCCCGTCGACATCGGTAAAGATATCGCACCTGTCCGCGCCGAGCGCAGCAGCCAGCGCAACCGCGGAGGTATCCGATCCGCCGCGGCCCAGCGTTGTGATCCTGCCGTCCTCGCCGATGCCCTGAAAGCCGGCCAGCACCGCGACCTGACCCGTTGCCATGCGCTTTTCGATTTCACCGGTTTCGATTTCCAGGATCCGCGCCTTGCCATGCGCATTATCGGTTCGAAACGGCAGCTGCCAGCCAAGCCAGGAGCGGGCATCGACGCCGATATTCTGCAGCGCCAGCGCCATCAGGCCGCAGGTAACCTGCTCGCCGGAGGCGATCACCGTGTCGTATTCGCGCGCATCGTGCAGCGGCGCAATGCCGACGGTCCACTCGACAAGCTGGTTTGTGGTCCCCGCCATGGCGGAGACCACGACGGCGACCTCGTTGCCGAGATCGACCTCGGACTTTACCCGCAGCGCGGCGGCCCGTATCCGATCCAGGTCGGCAACCGAAGTGCCGCCGAATTTCTGGACGACGCGTCCCATAGCCATTTCCTAGGCGATTGATGCCCGATTTCGCCGAGGCCCCAATCGATAGCGACGGCCCCCCGCCCCTGCTATCGTTCATACTGTGGGAGGAACCGGAAAATTTTCCTTGATCCCTGCCGCGGCGGGCGCTTTCTACTCCATATGGCGCGCGACAGGCAAGTCGCGCCGCGTAATGACATCCCCGCACAGGCGTTGACTATGGCCGAAACGACGATGAATCCAGAAACCGAGGGAACCGTCGATCCCGCTGAAATAGAACGATTTTCCGCGATGGCGGCCGAGTGGTGGGACCCCGAGGGCAAGTTTCGACCGCTGCATCGTTTCAATCCGGTCAGGCTCGGCTATCTGCGGGATACGCTGTGCGACCGGCTCGGCCGCGACAGACGCGACCGGAAACCGCTTGCCGGGCTCAGAATCCTCGATGTCGGGTGCGGCGGCGGGCTGATTTCGGAGCCGCTCGCGCGGATGGGAGCAACGGTCACGGGGCTGGACGCGTCCGAACGGAACATCGGCACGGCAGCGGCGCATGCCGCGGAATCGGGGCTGGATATCGAATATCTCTGTACGCCGGCAGAGACGCTGGCGGCGACCGGCCGGACATTCGACGCGGTGGTGGCGCTGGAAATCGTCGAGCACGTCGCCGACAGGTCGCTGTTTACCGGCTCCTGCGTCGGCCTGACCGCGTCGGGCGGCGCGATCGTCATGGCGACCCTCAACCGGACGCCGAAATCCTGGCTGTTCGGTATCGTCGGCGCGGAATATATCCTGCGCTGGCTGCCGCGCGGCACACATCAGTGGCGGAAATTCGTCCGCCCGTCGGAACTTGCCCGCAATCTCGCCGACGCCGGCGCAACCGTCACCGACATAACGGGCGTGACCTACAACCCGCTGGAAGACGACTGGCGTCTCGGCCGCGATGTATCGGTCAATTACATGATGACGGCGGTCAGGGACGGCGCCGCATGACAAAAGCTCATTTCGATATGATGGCGGCCTATAACCGCTGGGCCAACCTGCGACTGTACGAGGCCGTCGCCGGGCTATCGGATGCAGACTATTTCAGGGACCGCCGGGGCTTCTTCAAATCGATCCACGGCACCCTCAATCATCTGCTGGTCGGCGACCGGATCTGGCTTCGCCGATTCACGGGCGAAGGCGACGCACCGACTGCGCTCGACGCCATCCTTTTCGATACGTTCGCACCGCTTCGGACAGCGCGCGAAGCTGAAGATCTGCGCATCGTCGAGACTTTCGGGAAGTACGAAGAGGACGCCCTCGCAGGAACGCTCAGCTATCGCAATACGGCGGGCGAACCGTACGAGCAGCCGCTGGCTGCCGTGCTGGCGCATTTCTTCAATCACCAGACCCATCACCGGGGACAGGCGCACGACATGGTGAGCCAGACCGGACGCAAACCGCCGCCGCTGGATCTGCTCATCTATATGCGGGAGACGGGAATATAGGAGAAGGGAATATAGGAGTCAGGCGTCTGTTTTAGGAGCCCAGGGAATCGCCTGAACTTCGACGCCTTCCTCGATCAGCTCCTTGGCCTCGTCGGGCGAGGCCTCTCCGTAGATATTGCGCTTCTCGGTTTCGCCGTAATGGATCCTGCGTGCTTCCTCGGGAAATTTTTCGCCGACATAGTCGCAATTCTGCTCGACCTGCGCGCGCAGCTCTCGGATCGCCGAGATATATTCGCCGGCATGCATCGCCGCCTTCTCGTCCGCTTTCTTCTTTGTACCGGAGACGGCGGGCGCCATCAGCGCCTTTTCGACATGGGCGTCGCCGCAGACCGGGCAGGCGACCTCGCCGGCCTTCTTGAGCTTCTCGAAGGCATCGCTGTTGGCAAACCACGATTCGAACCGGTGGTCGTTGCCGCATATAAGATCGAATACGATCATGATCTGTCGCCCGACATCAGGTCGTCACAAAAGCTTCACGGCATTTAAATGATAAAATCGGCCTGCAAATCAAGAGTAACGTGGAAGATTCCCAATGTCCGCCCATGACCCCAGAACGGCCCCGAGCGGTTGGATTCTACGGTTTTCGCACCTGATTCCGGTGGAGAGTGGAATCCTCGACCTGGCCTGCGGCCACGGTCGTCATGCGCGCTATTTCGCCGAGAGCGGCCATTACGTGACCGCTGTGGACCGTGATCGGGATGCGCTGGACAGTCTTGCCGGCATCGACGGCGTCGAGACGATGCAGGCCGATCTGGAGAGCGGCGAAAGATGGCCGCTGGAGCGGCGGTCGTTCGGCGGCGTGATCGTCGCCAACTACCTGCACCGCCCCCTGCTTCCACATATCGTCGACAGCGTCGCGCCGGGCGGGGTCCTGCTATACGAGACGTTCGCCCGCGGCAACGCAGCGTTCGGTCGGCCCTCCAACCCCGACTTCCTGCTCAATCCGGGCGAACTGCTCGACGCTGTGCAGGGAAAGCTGCGCGTGATCGCATACGAGGACGGAATCATCGAGGGACCGCGCGCGGTGCAGCGAATCGCGGCGATCTGGCGCTATCCGGACGACCCACCGGTTTCGCTGACAAAATTTCAGTCGGAGAACGAATAATCCCAGTCGTGCTGCAGCGACGGTAGAGACCGCCGCGCCGTATCGACCTTTTCCAGATCGATATCGGCGAGGATGACGCCGGGCTCCTCGCCCGCCGCTGCGACGATAGTTCCCCACGGATCGACGATCAGCGAATGACCCCAGGTTTTCCGCCCGTGCGGATGCTCGCCGCACTGCGCCGGCGCGAAGACATAAGCGCCGGTCTCGATGGCGCGGGCGCGCAGCAGCACCTCCCAGTGCGCTTCCCCGGTCGGCCTCGTAAACGCCGACGGCACAGACAGCATCACCGCGCCGCGCCGGGCAAGGTCGCGATAGAGATGCGGAAACCGCAGATCGTAACAGACCGTCATGCCGAGCGGCCCGAACGGCGTTTGCGCCAGCACCGCCCGGTCGCCGGGACGGTATGTCTCCGATTCGCGATAGGACTCGCCGCCATCGAGATCGACGTCGAACATGTGTATCTTGTCGTAAGACGCGACGATGTTTCCGTCCGCATCGATCAGAAAGGACCGGTTGGCGACCCTGTCGCCGTCGAGCCGGACAGTCAGGGAACCGGCCAGAAGCCAGACATCGAGTTCGTCGGCTAGCGATCGGAACGCGGCAAGCGCCGGATGAGAGTGTTCGGGGAAGGACGCCGCCAGAGTGCGCTCCAGCCCCATCTCCATCATCGAGACGCATTCGGGAAAGGATATGAAATCGGCGCCCTCGGCCTGGGCATGCCGGGCGAAGCCGGACGCCGCCGCGATGTTGGCGTCCATGTCGTTGCCCGCATTGACCTGAACGCAGGCGAGACGGAAAGCATCCGTCACGGGGTTCCGAGCAGTCCGTCCAGCTTGCCGGACGCCTCCAGCGCCGCGAGATCGTCCGACCCGCCGATCGGCTGGTCGTCGATGAAGATCTGCGGCACGGTATAGCCGCCGCCCGAGCGTTCGGTCATCTGCCGTCGCAGTTCAGGATCGCTGTCGACCTCGATTTCCTCGAATTCAACGCCCTTCTTCTTGAGCAGCGATTTCGCCCTCACGCAAAACGGACAGAACATCGTCGTGTAGATTTCTACCTTGGCCACCGGATTACTCTCGTTTCTTGATCGGTTGGAAACCAATATGGGGCGTCGCCGCCGGTTTGGCGAGCCCTCAGACCGCGACCGCACGCACCACGCGCGCAAGCGTTAGCACATCGACGCCGGCCGCGCCCGTGCGGCGCAAGGGCCGCGCGCAGGCTTCAACGGTCGCGCCGGTGGTCAGCACATCGTCAACCAGCAGGACGCGCCGGTCCCGAACGTCATCCTGCCGCCCTTCCCTCACCGCGAACGCCCCCTCCACGTTGCGGCGTCTCTGGGCCGGACCGAACCTCCCCTGCGACGGCGTGCGGCGGCGGCGAACCAGCAGGTCGGCCGATACGGAAAGCCCGGTCTGCGCCGCGATGGCGCGGGCCAGCTCCGCCGCCTGGTTGTATCGCCGTGCCATCAGTCGGCTACGGTGCAGCGGCACCGGTACGACCAGCGGGCTATCGTCTAGCAGCGGGCCGGCGGCCTGGATCATCAGCCGGGCAAAGGCCGGCGCGGCTTCGGTCCGGTCGCCATGCTTGAAAGCAAGCACCGGACCCCGGCTGGCCTCGTCATAGGCGAACGCGGCGCGCGCCCGGTCATAGGAAGGGTGACGCGCGGCGCAGGCGGCGCACAGCGCCTCCGGCCCCATGTCGAACTCGAACGGAAAGAAGCAGCAGCTGCAGGCGGGCGGCGAGAGAAACCGGACACTCCCCCAGCACTCGACGCACAGCGCGCCGTCGCTTTCGACCGTTGCACCGCAGGCAAGGCAGCGGCCCGGCAGCAGCAGGCCCAGCACCCCATCCGTACCGCGCCGAAGCCAGCGCGGCCGTGCGGAAGGTTGCCGAAACCCGGCCGCCATCGTCAGGCGGGGAAGTGGCGGAAGCGCGCCGTCGCGTCCTTTTCGATCAGGTCGACGAGACCGATTTCCCAGCTCAGATATTCCTGCATGTGGAACTCGATATTCTCGGTGTGATCGTAGGCCTTGTACATCACGTCGTCGTTCTTGCAGGTCAGCGCCTCGAACCCTTCGGCAAGATCGAAGCCCGCCGCTTTCCAGCCTGCATTACCGCCTTCGAACAGGCGTACATCCCGGCCCGCCTCGGCTGCATCCGCCGCCGCCAGCCGGGCGAGCGGCATGTCGCTGCCGGTGAACACCAGCGTCGCGCCGTCAGGGACCTTCGCCAGGGCCTGGTCGAGCCGGGCGCGGACGCCCCAGCAGGCGCAGGGAATGTGCGCGGCACGGTATTGGAGGCTGGTCGACAGATCGATCAGCGCCGCCTCGCCGGAGTCCAGCGCAGCCTTCAGCCCGGCAGCGTCGATCGCTTCGATATCCGCGCCGGCACCGGCAGCCGAGACCGCCTCCGGCACGCCGGTTTCCAGCGCCACGCCGTCGAGCCCGTTCTCCAGCACCGCGACCTCGGGCCAGCCCATCTGGATCAGCCAGCTCGCCGTCATGGCGGCGCGCACCCCGTCATCGTCCACCAGCACGATGCGAGAGCGCAGCGTGCCGCACCATTTATCCGTCGCCTGCACGAGCTGACCGCCCGGCGCGTGGATCGAACCCGGCAGATGCCCGGCGGCGTATTCTTCCGGGTTGCGTACGTCGAGCACAAACAGGGAGCGTTTGTCAGTTTCGCCCTTCCATTTTTCGAGAGTCGCCCGGTCGATCTTCTTCACACCGAACCGTTTCGTCACCCGCGCCGCGCATGCCTGCGCTGCTTCGCTGCCTTTGTCCGTGACATCGGGGAATTTCCGGTCGCTGCCATGTTCGAGATCGAACCCGGCCAATGCCCAGCCCATCGTACCGTTACGGAGTGCGAAGATTTTGTTGCCGACGCCGGCGTTGATCAGCGACTGCGCGCCGATGATCGAGCGCGTGCGGCCAGCGCAATTGACCACGATGGTCCGGTCGGGATCGTCGACGATGTCGTGCACCCGGTAGGCGAGCTCGGCGCCGGGGCAATCGATGCCGGTCGGGATGTTCATCCGCTGGTATTCGCCCCACGGGCGGCTGTCGAGGACCACCATGTTGTCGCCCCGGTCGATCATTTCCTTGAGCTCTTCCGGCCCGACATTGGGTGTGTCGCTCTGGTGCTCGACGAATTCGCCGAATGCCTTGGACGGCACGTTGACGCCCCGAAACACGACATAGCCAGCCTTCTCCCAGGCAGGGACGCCGCCTTCCAGAACCGATACATTGCCATAGCCCCAGTCCTCGAGCTTCGCCGCCGCCGCCGCGGTCAGCCCCTCGCCGCCGTCGCACAGCACGACCCGCGCCTTTTTGCGTGGCACCAGCGGTCCGATATCGAGCTCCAGCCGGCTGAGCGGCAGGCAGACGGCGAACAGCAGATGCCCGCTGGCGCCAAAATCGCCTTCTTCCCGGACATCGAGCAGCGCCAGCTCCTCGTCGTCCTTGAGCCACGCGTAAAGTTCGTCCGGGCTGATTGCCGTCGCCATGATCGTCGTCCATTTCCGGTTTCGGGAGGCCGCATCATAAGCAGGCTGGGCCCGGGGCTCAACGGGAGCGCATTATCTTCCGAAGCCGTCCGCCGCATGCCATAGTCCGGCATGACCGACGGGATCGAGATTTTCGACCGCGGCGCGGTACGGCTTCACCGCGACCGGGCGGCGAAGACCATCGCCGGGAACGATTTCCTGTTCGGGGAAGTCGCGGCGCGGCTCTCCGACCGTCTGGCCGACATCAACCGGAAGTTTCCACTGGCCGCCGATCTCGGCGGGCATGGCGGCATCCTTCGCTGGACGCTGGGGGACGATCCGGCGCATGCGGACCGCATCGGGATGCTGATCGAAACCGATCTGTCGCCTGAATTCGCGGCGCGGTGCAGCGGCCCGTCCCTCGCCGCCGACGAAGAAGCCCTGCCCTTCGGGCGCGAAACACTCGATCTGGTCCTCAGCAACCTGTCGCTGCACTGGGTTAACGATCTGCCGGGCGCGCTGATCCAGATCCGCAACGCGCTGAAACCGGACGGGCTGTTCCTTGCGGCAATGCTGGGCGGCGATACGCTGACCGAGCTGCGCCAGGCGCTTATGGAAGCCGAGATTGCGGAAACCGGCGGCGCGTCCCCGCGCGTCTCGCCGTTCGCCGACCTGTCGGATGCGGCCTCACTGCTGCAGCGCGCGGGCTTTGCCCTGCCGGTCGCGGATTCGGACACGATAACGGTGACCTATCCGGATGCGTTTGCGCTGATGCGCGACCTCCGGCGTATGGGGGAAGCCGGCGCGGTGCGCGAACGCCCGAAACACGCGTCGCCGCGTCGATTGATGTTCGCCGCCGCGGAACGCTACGCGGAACTGTTCGCCGATGCGGACGGGCGTATTCCAGCGACCTTTCAGATTCTGTATCTCACCGGCTGGGCCCCGGCCGCGTCGCAGCAAAAACCCTTGCGCCCCGGCAGCGCGGAAACGCGGCTCGCCGATGCGCTGGATACGAAGGAAGAGTCGACCGGCGAAAAAGCTCGCCGCTAACCCTGTACCGCAGAGTCTCGGACTTAAGGCCCACCTCCCTTACCCCCCTGAATGGCGGAGGGGACGCTACAGGACTATCGCGAAAAACCCCTTCCCCTCCCCCAGGGGAGGAGAGGATTGAGGCAAGGTGGGGAATTCACCAAAGTCGGAAATTCTCAAAACTCAGGCCGCCGCCGGTTCCGCAGCGGGCGTACCCTCGCGTTTCTCCGGCACCGACCAGGCGAGCACGGCGGCGAGCAGCGCCAGCCCGAACCCGATGAACCAGACCCAGTCGTAGCGTCCCGTCAGATCGAAGAAATAGCCGCCGAGCCAGGCGCCCAGCGCGCCGCCGATCGAATGGCCGGTAAACAGCAGCCCCATCGTGAAACCCATCGTGTTGAGCCCGAGATGGCTCGCTACCAGACCCGACGTCGGCGGCACGGTGGCGAAATCGAGCGTACCGAACAGGGCGGCGAACAGCAGCAGAACGAGGTAACTGTCGGTGATGAAAAACAGCATCACGAAGGTCAGAGCCCGGAGAAGGTAGACCGTCCCCAGCAGCGCGGGCCTGTGCACCCGGTCGGTCAGCCAGCCGGACAGAACCACACCCACCATGTCGAACGCGGCCAGCACGCCAATGGAAGCGGCGCCTTCCGTCAGGGTAAAACCGCAGGCCGCGGCGTAGGGAATCAGATGGACCTTTACGACTCCGGCGGTGGTAAAGCCGCAGATCACATAAGCGCCGCCGACGAGCCAGAACACCGGCCGGTGAAACAGGTAGCTGAGCTTGGCACCGAGCGAACTCGACGCCGACACGCCCTCGCTATCGGCGCGGGGCGGCGGACGTTCCATGTCCAGAAAGGCGAGCGACAGGACGCCGACCGCCATGACGATGATCCCGTACGCCAGAATGGTGTCGCGCCAGCCGAGGGTGGAAATCAGCATCGCGATGACAGGCAGAAAAATCATCTGGCCGCCGCCCACACCGGCATTGCCGATCGAGACCGCGAGTCCCCTGTTCTCGGTGAACTGGCGCGAGACGGTGGCTGTTGCGATGGGCAGGCTGATGATCCCGTAACCGAAAGCCGCCCCGATGCAGAACACGGCAACGAAGAAAAACTGGCTGTCCATCATCGACGTCATCGCGTAGCACGCGCCGCTGATCACCAGCCCGCCCGCCACGAGATAGCGCGGCCCGAACTTGTCGAGCAGATTGCCCATGAAAGGCGCGGTGGCGCCCATGACGATCATGATCAGCGATGCGCCGCTCGACAGGAATTCCCGGCTCCAGCCGAACTCCTCTCCCCAGCCGGGGATCAGCACCGGCAGCGACATGCGCGCCGCGAACGAAAAGCTCAGCGCGACGAAGATCACCCCGACGATAAGCCAGCCGCGCGGGTTCGCTCTGATGGTGGACATGAACATGGAAGGCGGGCTTTCAGCCTCTCAACGATTAGCGGAGTATGACAGGTCGGTCCGGCCTGGAACAGTGTGGGCCATGCACAAGCCTGACGAAATCGACTCGCCGCCAAGCCTTGCGGCGGCACACCAAGCTGATCATATCTGAAGTGTACGCCGACCGATAATCCGAAAGGGGAGAGTTCGACATGTCCCGCCATTTCGTTGCGCCGCTGGTTTCGCTCGCCCTGCTGGCCGTTTCGCCAACCGCCTCAGCGGCGGATGCGGCGCGGGGCGGATCGCTGGCCGGAAGCTGGTGTTCGTCCTGTCACATCATCGATACGGGCACCGCTCAGAAGGTCGCTGATCGGGCGCCGACATTCCGGTCGATTGCAAACGACAGCGAAAAGACCGACGCCTATCTGAAACGTTTCATGGCGAACCCTCATTACCCGATGCCGAACCTGGATCTGGGCAGGCGCGATATTGACGACCTCGTCGCCTATATAGGGACTCTTCGTACGAAAACGCCGTAACGTTTTCGAGATTCGGCGCCAGCCCACTCCCCCACCGGGCCACGCTTATTTGTTCCGGCGGGCCTTAAGCCGCCACACCAACCCTTAACGCCCGCCGGGTTGGCTGGCGGCGGCGGGCAAATCAAAGACCAGTGGCCGGGTGGGGGAGTGGGCCGGTGCAGCGGTGTAAATGAGTTCAGAGAAGATCCCGCAGCATCGCCACCAGCGGCACGTCGGCGGGGGGCATGGGGTAGTCGCGCAGGCGGTTGGGCCGCACCCATTTGAGAGCCTGGCCTTCGCGCGCTTCCGGCTCGCCTTTCCAGACACGGCACACGTAGAGAGGCATCAGCAGGTGGAACGTTTCGTAGCGGTGAGAGGCGAAGGTAAAGGGCGCGAGGCAGCTTTCCTCGGTATCGATACCGAGCTCCTCGTCGAGCTCGCGGATCAGCGCCTCTTCCGGCGTCTCGCCCGCGTCGACCTTGCCGCCGGGAAACTCCCACAGGCCCGCCATTGCCTTACCTTCCGGCCGCTGCGCGATGAGTACCCGGCCATCGATATCGACCAGCGCGACCGCGGTAACGAGGACGATCGGGAGAGAGCCGGTATCAGGTTCGGTAGTCGGCATTGATCGTGATGTAGCCATGCGTCAGATCGCAGGTCCAGACGCGCGCATGCCCCCGGCCGAGACCGATATCGACGCCAAACGTGACTTCCTGCCCGGCCATATGCGCTTCGGCCCGCGCCTCGTCATAGTCTGGACGAAGCTGCCCGTTCTGCGTCACCGGCACGCCGCCGATGGAAATCGACAGCAGATCGCGGTCCGCCTTCTGACCCGCCTTGCCGACCGCCATGACAAGTCGGCCCCAGTTCGGATCGCCGCCCGCCGCCGCCGTCTTGACCAGAGGCGAGTTGGCGATGGCCAGCCCGATCTTGCGGGCCGCCGCATTGGAGGTCGCCCCCGTGACCTCGATGGTGATCAGCTTCTGCGCGCCTTCGCCGTCCCGGACGATCTGGATCGCCAGATCCTGCGCCACTTCCAGCAAGGCCCGCCTGAAATCGCGCAGGATCGCATCGCCCGCGGATTTGACGACGGGATGTTTTGCGCCCGCGCCGGTCGCGCACAGCAATACCGTGTCGCTGGTCGACGTGTCGCCGTCCACCGTCGTCGCGTTAAAGGAATCGTCGACCGCGCGGGTCAGCAGGGTCTGCAGCACGTCCGCCGGTATTTTCGCGTCGGTAAACAGATAACCGAGCATGGTCGCCATGTCCGGCGCGATCATGCCGGAACCCTTGGCGATCCCGGCGATGGTCACTTCTGCGCCGCCGATCTTCGCGGTCCGGACCGAACCCTTGGGGAAAGTATCGGTGGTCAGGATGGCCTGCGCCGCCGCCGTCCAGTTCCCGGCGGCGAGCTTCCCGAGCATGCCGGGCAGCTTGTCGGCAATGTGGTCGGGCGGCACCGGCACGCCGATGACGCCGGTCGAGGAAATATAGATCTCGTTCTGGGGACAGCCGATCAGCTTCGCCGCGGCGCGGACCGTATGCTCGACCGTCCGGTCTCCGGCCTTGCCGGTAAAAGCGTTGGCATTGCCCGAATTGACGACGATCGCCCGCACCCTGCCCTTGGGCAGGATCCTGCGACACCAGTCGACCGGGCCCGACGGGCAAAGCGAGCGGGTGAACGCACCGGCCACCGTCGTCCCCTTCGCCAGTCGTGCGACGAACAGGTCGGGTCGGCCGCTTTCCTTCAGGCCGCAGGCCGCGCCGGCGAGCTCGACGCCGGGAATCGGAGGAATTTCGGGGAATTTTTCGGGTGCCAGGGGCGATTTAGCGATCATTGTAGTCAGTCACCACGCTATTCGACCGGAAACTGGCGGGTTTCCGGCGCAAACTGCAAAAAAACGTCAATCGCCGGGCCGTCTTATTGCGGGATCAAACAATTTTCTGCGACATTGACAGAAGCCCGGCTGCTTCTTATGTCTCTCACGCTCGCTTATATGCTAAATTGCAGTCCCTGCAAGAGAATCCGCTAATCAGAGAGGCCCGATGTTAGCAACGCTGGCCGAGCGCGTCTTCGGAAGCGCCAACACCCGCTACATCAAAAAACTCGAGGCGACCGTCGCCTCGATCAATGCGCTGGAGCCCGAGCTCGAGGCCCTCGACGACGCGGCTCTCCGGGCGCGGACCGAATGGCTGCGCGACCGCCACGAGGCGGGCGAAACGCTCGACGAGCTGCTGCCGGAAGCCTTCGCCACCGTGCGCGAGGCCGCCAAGCGGACGCTGGGGCAGCGCCATTACGACGTTCAGCTGATGGGCGGCATGGTGCTGCATCGCGGCGCCATCGCCGAAATGAAAACCGGCGAGGGCAAGACGCTGGTCGCGACGCTCGCGGTCTATCTCAATGCTCTGGCCGGCAAGGGCGTGCATGTCGTCACCGTCAATGACTACCTCGCCCAGCGCGACGCCGGGTGGATGGGGCAGGTATACGAATTCCTGGGTCTGAGCGTCAGCTGCATCGTGCACGGGCTCGATGACGAGGAACGCCAGCGCGCCTACGCCGCCGACGTCACCTACGGCACCAATAACGAATTCGGTTTCGATTATCTGCGCGACAACATGAAGTTTCGGCTTGAGGACATGGTCCAGCGGCCGTTCAACTTCGCCATCGTCGACGAGGTCGACTCGATCCTGATCGACGAAGCGCGTACGCCGCTGATCATTTCCGGCCCGACCGAGGATTCGTCGGAGATGTACCGGCGGATCGATACCGTCATCCCGAAGCTTTCTGCCGAAGATTACGAAAAGGACGAAAAGCTTCGCACCGTCGCGCTGACAGAAGCCGGCACCGAGAAGATAGAGGCCCTGCTGGAGGAAGCGGGCCTGCTGGACGGCAACCCGCTCTACGACATCACCAACGTTTCCATCGTCCATCACGTCAACCAGGCGCTCCGTGCGCATGTGTTGTTCCAGCGCGATACGGATTACATCGTCAAGGACAACCAGGTGATGATCATCGACGAGTTCACCGGCCGCATGATGGAAGGACGGCGTTACTCCGAAGGTCTGCACCAGGCGCTCGAGGCCAAGGAAAACGTCGACGTCCAGAACGAGAACCAGACTCTGGCGTCGATCACCTTCCAGAACTATTTCCGGCTGTACCCCAAGCTTGGCGGCATGACCGGTACGGCGATGACGGAAGCAGGCGAATTCTCTGACATCTACAAGCTGGAAGTGGTTGAAATCCCGACCAACATGCCCTGCGTCCGCGCCGACGAGGACGACGAGGTCTACCGCACGGTAAGGGAGAAGACCGAAGCGATCATCGGGCTGATCGAGGAATGCCGGGCGCGCAACCAGCCGATGCTGGTGGGCACGGTTTCGATCGAAAAATCCGAAGCGCTGGCGGCAGAGCTCGAGAAACGCAAGATTCCGCACAACGTTCTGAACGCGCGCTATCACGAACAGGAAGCTTTCATCATCGCCCAGGCCGGACGCCCCGGGCAGATCACCATCGCCACCAACATGGCCGGACGCGGCACCGACATTCAGCTCGGCGGCAATGTCGAGATGCAGCTCGCCGAAGAACTGGCCAAGATCAAGGACGAGAGCGAGCGCGCCGCGAAGGAATCCGAAATTCGCGCCCGGATCGAAACGGAGGTCGCCGAGGCTAGGGACGTCGTGCTCAAGGCCGGCGGGCTCTGCATTATCGGCACCGAGCGCCATGAGGCGCGGCGCATCGACAACCAGCTTCGCGGCCGCTCGGGTCGTCAGGGCGACCCGGGCCAGTCGCGTTTCTACCTGTCCCTCGAAGACGACCTGATGCGGATTTTCGGCTCCGACCGGATCGATTCGATGCTGCAGAAGCTGGGGCTGGAAGAAGGCGAAGCCATCGTCCATCCCTGGATCAACAAGGCGCTGGAAAAGGCCCAGAAGAAGGTCGAGGAACGCAACTTCGAGATCCGCAAGAACCTGCTGCGGTTCGACGACGTGATGAACGACCAGCGCAAGGTGATCTACGAACAGCGCCGCGAGCTGATGGAGGTGGACGACGTTTCCGAAACCGTCGCGGACATGCGCCACGAGGTCATCGAGGACATGGTCGCTCGCTGCATCCCCGAGAAGGCCTATGCGGAACAGTGGGATGTCGAAGGGCTGCACGAGGAAGTGCTGCGGACCACCGGCCTCGATCTGCCGATTGCAGACTGGGCCGCGGAAGAAGGCATCGCCGACGAGGAAATCCGCGACCGGCTGACCGACGCAGCCGACCGGCGCATGGCCGAGAAGGTCGCTAATTACGGCCCCGAGCTGATGCGTCTCGCAGAGAAGAGCGTGCTGCTGCAGATGCTCGACCAGATCTGGAAGGAGCATCTCCTGTCGCTCGATCATCTGCGGCAGGGCATCGGGCTGCGCGCCTATGGGCAGAAGGACCCGCTTAACGAATACAAGCAGGAAGCCTTCAACCTGTTCGAAAACATGCTGGCAGCGCTGCGCGAGACCGTGACCCAGGTACTGTGCCACATGGAAATCTCGGCTGACGGCGACGGTACGGAGCTGCCGGAATACGACGACAGCAGCATGTACGAGGGACACGAGGACCCGGCCTTCGCCGCTCACGGCAACGCTGCGGCGCTCGACACCATGCACCCGGCGGCAATGGCGCAGCCTATCGGGGGTCAGAAGGCGATCTCAGCCGATGCGGACCCGGCCGATGTTCCGTCTGGCTGGCGGCTGCACGAGCCGCTCGGTCGCTGGATCGACCCGGAAGATCCCGAAACCTGGGGCAAGGTGCCGCGCAATGCGGCATGTCCCTGCGGCACCGGCAAGAAGTTCAAGCACTGCCACGGTCGCGCGGCGTAAATCCGCCTGCTCCGGATTTTTCAGTATTTCGCGGGATGCGCGGGCGGACCGGAACGCCAGGCGGCGTGAGCCCCGGCTATCCGGGGGGCGATAGTCGCCGTCAAATCCTGACGACCGCCCTGCGGTCCCCCTCTACGGTCTGACGCGTCTCAACCTGACAGCGCGTCGTTCCCCATGGTGATGAATCGTTCGCGACGCGCGTTGCGCACTGCCATACCGTCCTGCGATGCGATCTCGCCAAGCGCTTCTTCCAGCGCGTCGCCGACCGTTTTTATGGCTTCCGCCGGGTTTCGGTGGGCGCCGCCGAGCGGTTCGGGAATGACGGCGTCGATAACCCCGAGTTCAAGCAGGTCTTCGGCCCGCATCTTGAGCGCCTCAGCGGCTTCCTCGGCATGTTCCGCACTGCGCCACAGGATCGAAGCGCAGCCTTCGGGCGAAATGACGGAATAGATCGCGTGCTCCATCATCATTACCTTGTTGGCGGCGGCGATCGCGATAGCGCCGCCCGAGCCCCCCTCTCCGATGACGACGCTGACGATAGGCGTCTTGAGATCCAGACAGACTTCGATCGACTTGGCGATCGCTTCGGCCTGTCCGCGTTCCTCCGCACCGATGCCGGGATAGGCGCCGGGCGTATCGACAAATGTAACGACCGGTATCTGAAAACGCTCGGCAAGTTCCATCAGGCGCTGTGCCTTGCGGTAGCCTTCGGGCCGCGCCATGCCGAAATTGTGCTTGATGCGGGTTTCCGTATCGTCGCCCTTTTCCTGGCCGATCACTACGACCGACCGTCCGCGAAACCGGCCGATACCGCCGATGATCGCGTAATCCTCCGCAAAGGCCCGGTCGCCCGCCATCGGCGTGAAATCCTCGATAAGCCCGCTGACAAAATTGACGCAGTGCGGCCGTTCTGGATGACGCGCGACCATGACGGTCTGCCAGGGCGTCAGTTTGGAATAAAGCTGTTTCAGAGAACGGTCGATCCGGGTCTGCAGGCGCGAGACCTCGTCGGCGATTTTGATATCGCCGATATCGGACAGATGCCGCAATTCCTGCATCTTGCCTTCCAGCTCCGCGATGCCTTTCTCGAATTCCAGAAAATTCTTCATCGAAACCGCCTCCGTATTCCCTGTCCTGTCCGCACCTGTCCTGTCAGCCGATTGACAGGCCAGCGGCCAGCGGGTGCCTGTCCCGTACCAGAGATTTCATCCGTTCGTCCAGAACATGCGTGTAAATCTGAGTCGTTGAAATATCGGCATGGCCCAGCATCTGCTGCACCGAACGCAGATCGGCGTCGTGCGCAAGCAGATGGCTGGCGAAGGCGTGACGCAGGACATGAGGCGACACCAGCGACCCATCGAGCCCTGCAGCAAACGCAAGATCCTTCAGTTCCGCGGCGAACCTACCGCGGGTCAGATGTCCGCTACGCGCCCGTTTCGACGGGAACATCCAGGGCGATTCCCGCTTTTCCGGCATGTTGACCCGGCGATGAGGCAACCAAGCAACGATCGCGTCCCGCGCCGGCGCCCCCACCGGCACCATCCTTTCCCGTCCGCCCTTGCCGCGGATCACCAGCATCGATCGGTCGCGCGACAACGCGCCGAGGGGAAGCCCGACCAGCTCCGATACGCGCAGACCGGTCGAATAAAGCAACTCCATCAAGGCCGTGATCCTGATGCCCTTCACACCTTCGATTCGGCGCGCGGCGGCTAGCAACGCCTCGACATCTTGCTCCGACAGGACCTTCGGCAGCGGACGCCCCAGCCGGGGACTGTCGATTGTCCCGGACGGATCGTCGGCGCGGATGCCTTCGGCGACCAGAAACCGGAAAAACTGTCTCAGCGCGGAAAGGCGCCGTGCGGCGGTGCGCGGCGTCATGCCCGCGCGTCGCTGTTCGGACAACCAGGCCCGGACGCAATCGACCCCGGCGGTCGCCGCCGCCGAACCCCGCCCTACAGCAAAATTTTCGAACAGTGTCAGATCGCGGGCGTAGGACTCCCGCGTCGCGGGTGACAGCCCCCGCTCGACTATCAGCATCTCCAGAAAGGTCGCAACCTCGCGCGAGGGCGGACGGTCGTTTCCCGGCTTCACCCTATAGGCCCGCCGCAACAAGGGTTTCGAGTGCGATCAGGCGAGCCTCAGCCTCAAGCCCGACCCGGCGGAGCGCCGAGACGGCCTGTTCCACCGCGGGCAAATTGTCAACGCCGACCCCCCGGTCTCCAATAGCGGCCAGAGCGAACCCTGCAACGGCGCCGCGGCTTTCGAGCCGGACCGCATGCCGGAGGCCATTGCGGATGCCGACCGGGGGAACCGCGGATACGGTCTCTGGCCCGGCGCCAAGCACCAGGGCCCAGTTCGCAGAGGACACAGGCAGAGACAGCGATTCAAGCATGCTGAAAAGAACCGATGCCCGTCCGGTAACATCGGCCCCGTCGCGTCCCAGCGATCGCCACCAGCGTTCGACTGCTTCCGAATTCACAATGCCGGGAACATCCGGTACGGATGTCTGAGGAACCGGCAAGGAAGTCACCTCAACCCCGACCGCGTCATTCCCGACATTTCGCCCGACGACCTGCGAGCCGGTCGGAGCGCCTTGTTGTGCGGGCGGTGACGCTCCAGGCATCAGCGCAACAAAAGGCCAAAGCCGTACCTTTATCGACGCGTCGACCCCGGTTCCGTCCGCAAGGGCAAGCCAGCCGCGCGCCGTTTCCGCCGCGCCGGAAACGACCAGCGCCCGAACGGCGTCCACAGCAAACCAGGCAACGTCCTGAGCGGGGAGAATCTTCGCAATCACCGGCGCAGCAGCCAGGTACATCAGGTCAAGACCGCCTTTCGACCGTGCGATCGAGAAGCCAAGCTGTAACATCCTGGCGGCATCAGCGGGCGTCGGCGCGGCGAGAGCGCCGCGAAGGATCAGCGCCCGACCCGACGGACCCCATAGCTCTTCGCCCCGCTCCGCCGCTTTCTCGATATCTTCCCGTTTGAGCGGCACCGCGCCGTAGATTTCCAGGAGGGTATTAGCAGAAAGCGTGCCAAGGCGCGTCGCCGCCTCTCCCGCCGCCAGGCGAATATCGATGGGTGCATTGGGGCTGAGCGCAATGGCCTGAAGCGCGGCAGGCGGGGCCTTGTCCGCAACATCCGCAGGCAAAGCGAGATTGGCCGCCCGCATCATTGCAAGGCGAAGCGCCGTCGGCTCGGGCATGCTTTCCACCGCAGGCGGCCTCGCTCCCGCGAGCGCTTCCATCGTAGCGAAAAAAGCTGGATGCACGGCTTCACTGCGCTCGGCCAGCAGTTCCGAGATCAGAGCCGCCTCCGACGGTTTGCCGGCCAGCATCAGACAGAAGGCGCTGGCCTGCTGCCAGAAAACGCCGGTGAATTCCTGTCCGGGGCCGCGCACAATGTCGCAGGCCCGCGCCGTATCGAACCGGAACAGCCGAGCTTCGACCTCTGTCCGAACCAGCGCTTCCTCTATTTGCCCGACTGGCGCCGCGGCTATCAGGTCCAGCGCGGCCTTCAGGTCGCCGGATGCGAAAAGCGCACCGATCCGCATCGACAGAAGGCTTGGCCCGCCGCTACGGCGAGAAGGCGCAGACGCGCTCGTCAACAGAACCCGTCGAGCCAGGTCGCGCAGCGCAGGAGAGCGGTGGTTTTCCGGCAACCGGGCGATAAGGCGTTCAATGAACACGCTATCCGCACCGCGCCACATATCTGCTCCGAGCCCGCCGGTTTGATCTTCGAGCGTCCCGATGGAATCGCCGTCAATATCCTTGAGGGTCTGAACGACAACAGGGGCGCGGATAGCGGAGGATGGGGCAGAGGTCCCGCTGGGCGCCAGACTCGGAACCGCGGGCTGGACAGGCGGCGCAAGCTGAGGAGAAACGGCTCGCCGCGGTCCCAGCCGGATCGGCCCGGAACCGCCCGCCTGCGCCAGATGAAAGCCACCGAATCCGGCCGGTGGCGGCTCGGAACCTGCAGGCGGGCCGGACAGGACAAGGACGGCCGTTAAAACGGCGGCGCTAGCGCGGAAAGCGGTCATCGGGGAGCGTTTTTTCGACAACAGAAGACGGTGCCGGAATATCCCACATGGCGAGAAACGCACCGCCGCCCAGCACGGCCAGCAGCAGGAACAGAAAAATAGCGATCGTAAAACGCGTCATGGGGGCCTGCTGAAAACGTGAAACTCCGGGTCTGTCGACGAACCGCTACGGTAGATCGCCAAAGGCCGATCCCCGGCACCGCATTCAGGCACCGTTTACAGCCACTGTTTACTGGCGACAACGCACCGAATCCGTCATATATTCAAGCGCGTTATGCTAATAACGGCCAACCATGGCTAATTTTGGGCAGTTTATCGGCTCCTCCGAATCGCTTCAATGGCGGGCGGAAGGACCCGAAACCGGGTGGCCGGTCGCAGGGAATATACGGACGCACACGGGATCATGACGGAAGAGAGCGGCGCGGCGCCGAGTAAAACGCCGGATTACGCCCCGGATCGTACAATCGTGCTCGTCGGTCTTATGGGAGCCGGCAAGAGCTGCATCGGTCGTCGTCTGGCGGACCGGATGGGCAGAAGTTTTATCGACGCTGACGACGAGATCGAGGAAGCGGCAGGCTGTTCGATCCCGGATATTTTCGAGCTGTACGGCGAACCCGCTTTCCGCGACGGTGAAAGGCGGGTTATCGCACGGCTGCTAAAGGAACCTCCCCATATACTTGCTACCGGCGGTGGCGCGTTTATTGACGAGGAAGTCAGAAAGCTTATCGCAAAAAAGGCCATCTCCGTCTGGTTGAGGGCAGATCTGGATCTATTGACGCAACGTACGGCGCGGCGCGGAGACCGGCCCCTGCTGGCGAATGGAAACCGGCGCAAGACCCTTAAACGGCTGATGGACGAGCGGTATCCGCTATACGCACAGGCAGATATTACGGTCGACTCGGCGCGCGAAGTTCCGGATGTAACAGTGGACCGGGTACTTGCCCTGCTGGCCGAGCGGAAGGATCGCCTGGCCGGGGCGGCGGCATGAACGATGTCGACAGGGTGCCGCTCGATTTCGGAGACCGGCACTACGAAATTCTTGTGGGGCGCGGGCTTATCGAAAACGCTGGCGGCCACATAGCTCCCTTCATCCGCCGGTCGCCTGCGATTGTCATCACCGACCGCAACGTATCGGCGCACTATCGCCATATCCTGGAACGCTCTCTTGCAAGTTCCGGCATCGAATGCGCTGTTATCGAGCTGGAGCCGGGGGAAAGCACAAAATCCTTTGCGGGATTCGAACGCCTGATCGACGCCATTCTGGATCTGGGGCCAGAGCGCGCCTCCACACTGATTGCGCTCGGCGGCGGCGTAGTCGGCGATATCGCTGGCTTTGCCGCCAGCACGGTCCTGCGCGGGATCGACTTCATCCAGATACCGACCACTCTGCTGGCCCAGGTCGACAGTTCGGTCGGCGGCAAGACCGGCATCAACACGCGGCACGGCAAGAACCTGGTGGGCGCTTTTTACCAGCCCCGGCTGGTGCTTGCCGATACCGGAGCGCTGGACACGCTGCCCCGCCGCGAACTGCTGGCCGGCTACGCGGAAATCGTAAAGTACGGACTCCTCGGCAATGCGCCGTTTTTCGGCTGGCTGGAAGAAAATGGCGCGGCGCTGATCGATGGCGATGCAGACGCAAGGCGATACGCCGTCGCGCAAAGCTGCCGTGCCAAGGCGGAAATCGTGGCGGAAGACGAACGCGAGGCGGGGCGCCGCGCGCTGCTCAATCTTGGCCATACGTTCGGCCATGCGCTTGAGGCCGAGACCGGTTTCGGGGACGGGCTGCTGCATGGCGAGGCGGTAGCGGTCGGGATGGTGATGGCGTTCGACCTGTCGGTCCGGCTGGGCTTCTGCCCGGCGGAAGACGCAGCCAGGGCGCGGCGCCATATAGCTGCCGCAGGTCTGCCAGCCGGTCTCGACGCCCTTCCGGGCAGGGCGTGGGACGTAGCAACGCTGATCGCTCACATGCAGCGGGACAAGAAGGTCAGCGATGGCAAGATAACATTCATCCTGGCGCGCGGCATTGGCGACGCCTTTGTGGAGCGGGACGTCGAGCTGGCCGAGGTGGAAGCGCTTCTATCCTGCGCCATCGCGGCCTGAAGGCCGCAGACCGCCGCTCCAATGACGATAAACGCCCCAATGAGGACCACTTAGGGAACTTCGGACGATGGATACAGAAACGCTGATGACCATCGGCGGGATATCCGTTCTGCTGGTGCTGTCAGGCGTGTTTTCCGGTTCGGAAACCGCGCTCACTGCAGCGTCTCAGGCGCGCATGCATCTGCTACAGAAACAGGGTGACCGCCGGGCCGGCATCGTGGCACGCCTGTTCGAAGAGAGGGAGAAGCTTATCGGCGCCATCCTGCTCGGCAACAACCTGGTCAACATCCTGGCATCGGCCATGGCGACCAGCCTGCTGATCGGTTTCTTCGGCGAAGCCGGGGTGGTTTACGCCACCGGCGCAATGACCCTGCTGATCCTCATTTTCGGCGAGGTCATGCCCAAGACCTACGCTTTCCGCAACGCCGACCGGATGGCGCTTGCGGTCGCGCCTCTGTTCAGACTGATCGTCGCGGTGCTGGCACCGATCACCCTTACGATCAATCTGATCATCCGTGGCACCATGCGTCTGGTAGGCGTGAATTTCGGCGAAGGCGACGAGCTGTCGCAGGCGCAGGAAAGACTGCGCGGTGCTATCGAGCTGCATCAGGGCGACGAGCCCGCCGTCCGCCATGAACGCATCATGCTCCGCAGCATCCTCGACCTTTCGGATGTCGACGTTCACGACGTCATGCACCACCGGCGCGATCTCAGCTCGGTGGATGCGGACCTGCCGGCCAGCCAGATCATCGAGCAGATCGTCGAGAGTCCCTTCACGCGCATACCGTTATGGCGCAACGACCAGGACAACATCGTCGGCGTGCTGCACGCCAAGGCGCTCCTGCGTCAGGTGCACGAACACCGGGGCAACCTGGACCGGATCGACATCGATTCGGTTACCTCGCCGCCCTGGTTTATTCCGGAATCCACATCGCTGCTGGACCAGCTGCAGGCCTTCCAGCGCCGCCAGGAGCATTTCGCACTGGTGGTGGACGAATACGGCTCGCTCGAAGGCGTGGTAACGCTGGAGGACATCCTCGAAGAGATCGTCGGCGATATTTCCGACGAGCACGACGAGGTCCCGGTGGGCGTCCGTCCTCAGACCGACGGCACCTATCTGGTCGACGGGCGGGTCACGATTCGCGATCTCAACCGCCGCTTCGACTGGATGCTGCCGGACGACGATGCGGCTACCATCGCCGGGCTGGTAATCCAGCTGGCGCGCATGATTCCCGACAAGGGCCAGATTTTCACCTATGAAGGCTTCCGCTTCGAGGTTGTGAGCCGCCGCGGCAACCGGGTTGCATCTATCCGTATCCGGCCGCCGGCGCGGCCAAACGGCTAACCGCTCCGACCGCCTATTTGCCAGAACCGCAAAACGCCGCTATCGGTAGTCGGGACAGTCCGGTGGTCGATGAACCGGATGGCGAAGACCGAGAAGGGAACAGGGAATGGCGAAGGAATTCAATATCCGCAGGGTCGTGACCGGCCACACGGCGGATGGCAAGGCGACCGTCGAAATCGACGAAATCTCCAAAAACGTGCTGTCTAAACGCCCGGGCCAGACGTCGACCGTTATCTGGGCGACGGATGAGACGACGCCGGACATGGGCACGCTCAACGACATTTCCGCCGACGTAAAGCAGACCGTGGTGGAGAACGGCAGCGTCTGCCGGATCAGCCGGTTCGAGCCGGGCGTCGCCCCGCGCGTGCACCGCACCGCCAGCATCGATTACGCGATCATCTTGTCAGGAAAGCTCGACATGGAACTGGACGACGGCGAAACCGTGCATCTGAATGCGGGCGACATCGTGGTGCAGCGCGCGACCATGCATAACTGGATCAACCCGGGCCCCGAAGACTGCATTGTCGCCTTTATCCTGATCCACGCGAAAATGCCGGACGGGATTGAGCCGATCGGCTGAACGGAGGGTTCGATGAACGACGCACCCGACCTGATCGCCCCTGTCGACGCCGAGCTTCACGGCGCAGCGATCATCGCCGCAATCAAGCAGGCAAATGTGGGTACGGTGGTGACGGTCCCCGACCGCACCACGGCAGCCGGCCTGCTGCGTCCGATCGCCGCCGACGTGGAATTGCGCCATGTGCGGGTCAGTGAGGAAGACGAAACCATCGCCATCTGCGCGGCGCTCTCCTATGCCGACCAGCGGGCGCTGGCGCTTTTCCAGTACACAGGGCTGCTGGATTCGATCAACGCGGTGCGCGGGGTCGCGGTCGAATACCAGATGCCGATCTGCATGATGGTCGGGCTGCTCAGCAAGGAGCCCGGCGTCGCGCCCACGGCGTCGAAGCATTACGGACTCCGCATCATCGAGCCGATCCTCGACGTGATGGGGGTCGACCACACGCTGATCGAAACCGACGACGATATCCCGAAAATCGTTCCCGCAATCGATAAGGCCTACGAAACATCGCGCCCGGTCGTGATGCTGATAGGCAGGATGCCGATAGCGCCATGATGAAAAGAGACGATTGCCTGAAAGTGCTGGCCGGCGAGATCGCCGAAGACCAGATCGTGGTGGCGGCCTATACCACCGCCTTCGACTGGCTGGGGATCAGGCCGAGCCCGCTCAACTTTATCTCTTCCGGCGCGATGGGGCTAACGGGCCCGCACGGGCTGGGTTTCGCGCTGGCCTGGCCGGACCGTCGGATCATCGTACTCGACGGCGACGGCAGCCTGCTGATGAGCCTGGGGTCCCTGGTGACCATCGCCGAGGCGGCGCCCAAAAACCTGATCCATTGCGTATGCGAGAACGGAACCTACGAAGCCAATGGCGGGCACCCGATCCCGGCGCAGGACCGGGTCGATTTCGCCGGCATGGCGAAGGCCGCAGGCTACGCCCAGACACATAGCTTCTCCGAGCTGGACGACTTCAAAACGGGCATCGGCAGCGTGCTGCAGGAGGAAGGCCCGGTTTTCGTCGACCTGAAATTCGTGCCGGGCGAGACCTATCCCAAGGATTACGGTCTGATGCACGGGCCGAAGATTCGCGAGGATTTCCGCGAAGCGCTGAAGGGGCTTGGGTTAAGGCAATAGCAATTCCGGTTTTTCATGATGGGCGTTGGTTGGTGTGATCCGCTAACGCGGATGCGCTCCGGCCCACGCCCCCACCCCGCCACCCACTAGTGTATCCTGTGGGGGGGCGGGGGGGGGGAGTGGGCCGGAGCCGCCTAACGTGATTACGTGTTCGGGCCCGATCCATTAATATGGAAACGGTCCGAACAAGCCTTTCAGGAGAAAAACCGACATGCCCCTGCCGCCGGCCGCAGAACGCGAACTGATTCAGACCCGTAGTGTCGAGGTATCAAGCTACCGGCGCAGCGACGGCCAGTGGGATGTCGAGGGCAGGCTGGTCGACACAGCGGCCTTTGCCATCCCTAACAGATATCGCGGAGAAATCGCCGCCGGTGAGCCGATCCACGTCATGAATATCCGCCTGACCCTAAACGCAGACGTCGAAATCACAGAAGTCGGCGCAGCGATGGACTCGACGCCCTACGCGGTCTGTCCGGCCATCGAATCCGCGTTCCAGAAGCTCAAGGGCATCCGTATCGGTCCGGGCTGGAATCGCAAGATACGCGAGCTTCTGGGCGGCGCGCAGGGTTGCATCCATATGGTCGACCTGCTGCGCCCGGTCGGCACGGTCGGATTCAAGACCGTCAAGCGCGAGGCCGGAAAGATGGACCGCGCGGCGGAGGAGCGCGCCGACGACGCGCCCTACCAGATCGATACCTGCCATACCATGGCGAGCGACGGCCCGGTCGTAAAGGAACGCTGGCCGCATCTCTATACTGGAAGCTGACGCCCCAACCGGCCATGATACCGGCATGAACCGTAAAAGCGCCGTCCATGACACCCTGGCCGCGCCGAAAGAGCGCGAGGGCATCCGCCTGTGCGATGCGCCGGGCTGCCGCGAGGAAGGCGAGCACCGCGCGCCCAAATCCCGCGACCTGGACTCCTATTATTGGTTCTGCCTCGACCACGTGCGGATCTACAACAAGCAATGGAACTACTACGCCGGCATGAACGAGGAACAGGTCGAGCGTCAGATCCGGTTCGACACGACATGGCAGCGTCCCACCTGGCCGATGGGCGGCGGCGCACGTATCTACCGCAACGGACCCGGCGTTGATTTTGGCGCTTTCGGACCGGACAGCTGGGACAGGGAAAGACCGGCGCAGCCCAACGGTACAGACAGGAACGGCTGGCGCCCCCGCCCCGACTCACCGGAAGCCAGGGCGCTGGCCACGCTGGACCTCGGAGCGCCGACTACGCTCGACTCCGTCAAGGAACGATACAAGGAACTGGTCAAGAGACATCACCCGGACGCCAATGGCGGCGACCGGAATGCGGAAGAACGTTTAAAGGTGATCAACCAGGCCTATTCGACCCTGATCCGCTGCGACGATCTGAAGAACCTGAAACCTGAAAAGGTTTAGGAAGCAGATTCGACCGCCGCCTGCGCCTTCTTGATGCGGCGTTTGAGCTTGACCGCTTCGTCGGTCAGCTTGGTGTCGGGAGTCGACAGCAGATAGGCGTCGATGCCGCCGTTCTTCTCCACCGTACGGATCGCGCGGGTCGACATCTTGAGCCGCACGGGCTGGCGGAGCGCGTCGGACAGCATGGAGGTGTTCTGCACGTTGGGCAGGAACCGCCGCCGCGTCTTGTTGTGCGCGTGGCTTACATTGTTGCCGGCGAGAACGCCCTTGCCGGTGATGGAACAGCGCCGAGACATATCGATACCCGTCTGGTCAAAAGCAGGGGAAAGCCCCATAGAGCGGGCTTTTTAATCGTCCGGCCGCCCGCCGTCAAGCCTTGTCGATACACAGACCGCGCCCCCATACACCGCCGGGGTAGCGGGCCGGTGCTGACATCAGTCCGAATCGGGAGCAGGCAACTCGATCCCGAAATGCCGGCGGAGCGCCGCGTCGATCAGATCGAAACAGCTGCCGTAGCGTACCACCGACCAGTCATGGACATTGATCATGGTCGAGGACTTGCCGTAGCGCGACCATCGCATCAGCCCGTAATCGATCACGATATCCGCCGCATCGCGGACTTCCTGTTCGATATCATCGGCGCGGAACTTGGTGCCCTGCAGCGACAGATTGGCGGACGATCCAATCACAAGCTTGCCGGCCTCGAAGCTGAGCTGCGCCATCGTATCCAGCAGCGGCCCGGCGTTGAGCAGCATCGCGATGGTGCCCGATTTGGACGTGCGTTCCAGCACTTCGGGCTCCAGGCTATTGAGCATCGGGTGCGACAGGTCCGCCGGGCCGACCGTGCCCATCGGGAGATCGTACCCGTCGGTGATCATCCGCACCGCCTCGCGCGAACGCGCGCTCAGTACATGAAGGGCCGCGTGCAGCGACCTGTTGCCGATCATCGCATTGAGCTTCGCCGGCCCGCGCTGTTTGACCGAAATGATCTTTCCGATGGCCTCGGTGGTTGTGGCAACGATGACGTAACCAACGGTGGTGGGGATGATGGCGATGCCGCCATCAAGCACCACCTCCATGGCGCGTTTGGCGTCTGTCTCGTAATCGAACGGGGTCATGATGCTCTCTTGTTCTCTGTTCTTGCTGGCGGTTCCTGCGAGTAGCTCCCATCAACGGCCCAGCTTCGGCATTGCAGAAGCGTCTGACCGTAAACAGGGCCGTTCCTCCGTTTTCAGAGGATCAGGAAAGGCGCGACTTTCGCAAAACACTGGCTGGTAGACAAGGGTTCGGCCCGCAATCGACGCAGGCAGCCTTAAACCGAACCTTAACCTAAAAGCCGGATACAGGATCTATCGAAACCAGTCTTCCGGAGAGGCTTCGACCGATGCCAGACGATTCACCTGCCCTGTTGACGGAAACCCAAGCTGTATCTTCGCGTCATTACGATTTCGACATGCTCGTCATCGGGTCTGGGCCGGCGGGGCAGAAAGCAGCGATCCAGGCCGCCAAGCTGGGAAAGCGGGCCGTGGTTGTCGAACAGCGCTCCGTCGTCGGGGGGGTCTGTCTCAACACCGGAACCATCCCTTCGAAAACGTTGCGCGAAGCGGTCATGCATCTCTCCGGCTATCGGGAGCGCAATATCTACGGCGCTTCCTACTCGGTGAAAGCCGACATCACCATGGAAGACCTGCTGTTCCGCACCGATCACGTGATTCGGAACGAGATCGATGTCACCAATCTTCAGCTTCGCCGTAACGGGGTAACCGTGCTCTCGGCCAAGGCGCGTTTTGTCGACCCCCATGTGGTGCGGTTGGATTTTCTCGACGGGCGCGGCTCGCGCGACATTTCGGCGGAATTCATCGTCATTGCCGTCGGAACCGAAACCGCGAAGGACCTGTCGATCGGATTCGACGGCCAGACCATTTTCACAAGCGACGACATCCTGCACCTGCAGGAAATGCCGAGATCTCTGATCGTCGTGGGCGCCGGCGTGATCGGGCTGGAATATGCGACGATCTTCGCTTCGCTCGGCGTCCGCGTTACGCTGGTCGACAAGCGCCCGCGCCTGCTCCCCTTCATCGATGCGGAGATTACCGACACGCTGGCACATCTGCTGCGCCAGAACAGGGTGACCCTGCGGCTCGGCGAAGCGGTCTCGGAAATTTCCCGTTGCGACGGCCGAAAAGGGCCGGGCGTTCGCGTGGTGCTCGAATCGGGGAAGCAGGTCTTTGCGGAAAAGGCGCTTTATTCGATCGGCCGGTCAGGGGCGACATCTTCGCTCCATCTCGATGACGCCGGGCTCGAGACCGACGAGTATGGCCGACTTACGGTCGATGAGAACCATCGGACCGCCGTTTCGAACATATTCGCCGCCGGCGATGTGATCGGTTTCCCATCGCTCGCCTCAACATCGATGGAACAGGGAAGAATAGCGGCCTGCCAGGCTTTCGGCGCGGAAAAGCACAGCGTCGCAGATCTGTTCCCCTACGGCATCTATACGATTCCCGAAATCTCCATCGTCGGGAAGAACGAAGAGGAGCTGACGGAGGAGGGTGTGCCCTACGAAGTCGGAAAGGCGTTCTACCGCGAAATCGCCCGGGGCCAGATCATCGGCGACTCGACGGGGCTTCTGAAGCTCATGTTCCACCGCGAAACGCGCAAGCTGCTCGGGATTTCCATTCTCGGTGAAGGGGCGACCGACCTGATCCATATCGGTCAGGCGGTGATGGCGCATGGCGGCGAAGTCGATTATTTCGTCGATACCGTCTTCAACTACCCGACACTCGCAGAGTGTTATAAGACAGCGGCGTTCGACGGGATCAACAGACTCGAATAAGAATTTTGATGTAAGTGGGCCCCCTGAGTATTTCATGTGTGGAGCCACGTGAGTGCATCAGGCTTCCCTCCCTTGAACATCGGCGCGATCGGTGGTCCGATGCGCCATGACCTACCGCAATCACGAGCTGGCCCGGCTGACGGCGACCGAAGCCGCGGCGCGTATCGCCTCGGGCGAATTGACGTCCGAATTACTTGTTTCCGCTCTTCTCGAAAGAATCGCCGAACGCGACGAAGCGCTTCACGCCTGGGCCTTCGTCGATCCCGATCTTGCGCTTGAGGCCGCGCGTCGCTGCGATGCGGCGTCGTCCCCGCTTGGGCCCCTGCACGGTGTACCCGTAGGGGTGAAGGACATCATCGACACCGCCGACATGCCGACCGGCATGGGCTCGCCTATCTATGACGGACACCGGCCGCGCAACGATGCGGCCTGCGTCGCACAGATCAGGGCGGCGGGCGCGGTGGTGCTGGGCAAGACCGTGACGGTCGAATTCGCCGGGATGGCGGCGCCGCCGACCTGCAACCCGCACGACCCGATGCGCACGCCCGGCGGGTCGTCGAGCGGCTCCGGCGCGGCGGTCGCCGACTGCCATGTGCCGATCGCGTTCGGAACACAGACGGCGGGCTCGGTCCACCGGCCTGCCGCTTATTGCGGGGTTGTCGGGTTCAAGCCCAGTTTCGATCTCTACAATCTTCACGGGGTCCGCCCCGCAGCGCAATCGCTCGATACGCTGGGGACGCTGTCCCGTTCCATCGAGGACGCGGAGCTGATGATGGCGGTACTGGTCGGCCGGTCGTATGAGCCGATTCCGGCCAGCGCGTCCCCGCCCCGGATCGGTTTTTGCCGAACGCATCTTTGGGGCACGGCAAAGCCGGAAACCGCGCGGGCGATGGCCGCCGTACGCCAGCGTATGATCCGGGCCGGCTCGGAAGTGATCGATATCGACCTTCCGAAAGCGTTCAGCGAGCTGACGCCAGCGCGCGATATCATTTCGTCATACGAGCGCGCCCGGGCGACTCTGTGGGAATACAACACCCATCGCGAGAAGCTGAGCCCGCAGCTTCAGCGCGGCATAGAGAAGGGGCTCGGCTGGTCGTTCGGCGAATACCGCGACGCGCTGGCGGCGGGCGAGGCCTGCCGGCGCGAGCTGGAAAAAACCTTTGCCGCCATCGATGCGATCATCGCCCCCGTCACCGAAGGCGAAGCGCCCGTCGGGCTGGATTCGACCGGCGATCATGCCTTCATCGGTTTCTGGAACCTGCTGCGCGCGCCGAGCTTTTCCCTGCCCGTCGGGCGCGGTCCGAGCGGGATGCCGGTCGGTCTGCAGCTAATCGGGCCGATGGGCGGCGACGACCGGCTCATATCGGTCGCCAAATGGATAACGACCCGGCCCTCAATGTAACCTTTCCAAGGTTGGCGGGCAGCAAAATAGGGGTTTAGAATTTAGGGAAATAAACAGAGGAGGCACAAATGGCCAAGATCAAGCACATCGCTATCGTCACGATGGACCCGCCCAAGCTTGCCGAGTTCTACCGCGACGTGTTCGACATGAAGATCCTGCATTCGTCAAACAACGGCGCGACTTATCTGACCGACGGCTACATCAATCTCGCGTTGCTGCCCAACAAGGCCGAAGGCAAGCCCAACGGGCTCAACCATTTCGGGTTCGAGATCGACGACCAGGCGGAAATCGCCGCGAAGATGGAAGCCGCCGGCGTCAAGGCGCCCGGCCAGCGCCCGCGCAACCGGCCCTATGCCGAGACTCGCGGCTGCGATCCGGAGGGCAACAATTTCGACCTGTCTGTGCATGGCTTCCAGCAGGTCGAGTACGCCGCCGATCGCGAAAAGGCCGACGGCGTCGAGCCTGAAAAGGTGGATGCCTAACGCTAGTCGCTGAAGCGGCATCACCACTTTGAGGTAACTGGGTCCGGTTCCCCCGGCCGGCGAAGAGCCGGAGGCGAAAGGACCTTCCAATGACGCCCTGAAACCGGAGACACGAATGGCCCGGAAGGAAACCTGCGACGTCGCCATTGTTGGCGGCGGCAGCGCCGCGTTCGAGGCGGCGGTATCGGCTCATCAGAACGGCGCCGAGCGCATCATCATGCTGGAAAAGGCGCCCGAGGAAGAATTCGGCGGCAATGCGCGCTATTCGCACACCGGCTTTCGCTTCGCCTATGAAGGCGTCGACGATCTGAAATACATCGCGCCGGACGCCGACCCGGTCCGGATGGAAAAGTTCCATGTTCCGCCCTACACCAACGAGCGGTTTCTCGCCGATCTCAACCGGGTGACGCAAGGACGCATCGATCCCGAACTCGCCGGGTTCATGGTCGAGCAGTCCAATTCCGCGGTCCGCTGGATGTTCGAATCCGGCATGGAGTTCGAGCCGGAAAAGGCGCGGGAGATCGACGGCAGGCTGCATTTCGAGCCCGGTATCATCGCCCATACGGTCGGCGGCGGGCTGGGACAACTTCTGCGCTGGCGGCGGATCGCCGAAGGGCTCGGCGTCGAGCTGCGCTGTCAGAGCCGGGTGCGCGGTTTCCTCGGCGATTTCTGCGGTGTCGAGGGGGTAGAGGTCAGCACGCCGGACGAGGATTACGAGCTGCACGCCGGGGCCGTCATCGTGTGCGCCGGCGGCTTCCAGGCAAACGCCGAAATGCGTGCGCGTTATTTGGGCGCCAACGCCGATCTTATGAAGGTGCGCGGCTCGAAGCACAACACGGGCGAGGTGCTGCGCATGCTGCTCGACATGGGGGTGAAGCCCGCGGGCCACTGGCAGGGCGCGCATGCAACCCCGATCGACCGCAATGCGCCCGATGGCGGCACGCCGCTGCGCCAGGACGGGCATGGCAATACATGCAACCGCTACGACTATCCCTACGGCATCACGGTGAACGCGCTCGGCGAGCGGTTCTACGACGAGGGCGAATCCAACCATTCCTATACCTATGCCAAGACCGGGCGCGCGGTGCTGGCCCAACCCGGCGGCACGGCGCACCAGATCTATGACAAAAAATCGCTCGCCATGTTCCGGCTCGGCGCCGAATACACCGACACCTATGAATCCGCCGACACAATCCCGGAGCTGGCGGAAAAGATCGGGCTCGACCCGGCCGCACTGGAAGCGACCGTGTCCGAGTTCAACGCAGCCTGCCGCACGGATGTGGAATTCGATCCCACCACGCTCGACGGGAAATCGACAATCGGGCTTACGCCGGACAAATCCAACTGGGCGCAGCCGATCGACACACCGCCGTTCCGCGCCTATCCGATTACCTGCGGCGTGACCTTTTCGTTCGGCGGGGTGCGCATCGATACGAAGACGCAGGTGCTCGATATCACCGACCGGCCGATAAAGAGCCTCTTTGCCTCGGGCGACATTGTCGGGCTGTTCTTCCACAATTACCCGTCCTGCACCGGCCAGACGCGTAACGCCGTCTTCAGCCGCGAAGCCGGCAAGAACGCCGCGTTGATGTGTAACTGACGTATCGCACCGGCCCTCTCCCCCACCCGGCCACCCACTAGGATACTCGCGTTGGGTGGCCGGGTGGGGGAGAGGGCCGGTGCAGAAAGCCAATGAGATGACCGATAAAAACCTGCCGCTCTCGCATCTGAAAGTTCTGGACCTGACGCGGGTGCGCGGCGGACCGGTCTGCGTCCGCCAGTTCGCCGACTGGGGCGCCGATGTGATCAAGGTGGAAACGCCGCGCGGCGTCGGCGGCGAGGACGGCTATACCGGCCAGCGCCATTCGTCGGATTTCCAGAATTTGCATCGCAACAAGCGCTCGATGGGGATCAACCTCAAGAGCGAGTCGGGCAAGGAGATCTTCGCGAAGCTGGTGGAACAGGCCGATATCGTGGTCGAAAATTACCGTCCCGGCGTCAAGTTCCGGCTTGGAATCGATTACGAGTCGCTGAAGAAGATCAACCCGCGCATCATTCTCGGCAGCCTGTCGGGGTTCGGCCAGACCGGGCCCTACGCCGACAGGCCCGGCGTCGATCAGATCGCGCAGGGGATGGGCGGGCTGATGATGGTGACCGGCGAACCGGGGGCGGGGCCGATGCGCGCCGGAACCGCGATCGGCGACATCACCGGCGGGCTCTATCTCGCCTTCGGCGTTCTTGCTGCGGTGATCGAGAGGGACAAGTCCGGTGAAGGCCAGTGGGTGCATACCTCTCTGCTGCAGGCGCTGATCGCGGTGATGGATTTCCAGTGTACGCGCTGGCTGATGGATGGCGAGGTCCCGAAGCAGTCGGGCAATTCGCACCCGACCAGCTCGGCCACCAACATGTTCGAGACCAGGGACGGCTATATCAACATCGCAGGCGGCCAGGCGCAGATCTGGCCGCGCCTGTGCGAGGCGCTGGAGACGCCCCACATGATGGAGGACGAGGAGTTCGCCGACCCGGCCCGCCGCCGCAGGATCCGCGAGCGCGTCTGGGAAGAAATTACAAAAGCCACGAAAAAGCGCACCAGCGCCGACTGGGTCGAACGGCTCAACGCCGCCGGCGTGCCGTGCGGGCCGATCTACACGATGGACCAGGTGTTTGCAGACCCGCAGGTGAAGCATCTTGCCATGGCGGCAGGGGTAACCCATCCCGCGCTGGGCGATATCGACCTGGTGGCCCAGCCTCTGGGATTCTCGCGCGCCGAGTTCGCCATCCGCAGCGCCACCCCGGAACAGGGCGAGCACACCGATGCGATCCTCGAAGAACTCGGCTACGATGCGGACGAGATCGCGAAGCTTCATGACGAGAAGGCTGTCTGATTACGTCGCAGGCGTTGCATTGTCCTTCGTTACCCTCTCTCCGTGTCACCCCGGCCTTGAGCCGGGGACCAGAAACAACCGTCGTACTGGACCCCGGGTCAGGCCCGGGGTGACAATGGTAGAGGAGCCAATTACCGGAGACTGAAAACCCATGACAGACCGCATAGACGCCGGGCTCGACCTGCCGACTCCCAACATGATCGCCGAGAAGGAAGGCGGCATCGGCTGGATGACCTTCAACAATCCGGAGCGCCGCAACGCGATTTCGTTCGAGATGCGCCAGGCGATCCTGATGATCCTCGACGATTTTATCGCCGACGACGATATCCGCGTGATCGTCATCAAGGGCGCGGGCGGCAGGGCCTTCGTTTCCGGCTCCGACATCTCCCAGTTCGCCACTCATCGTTCCACGCCCGAACAGAGGGAGATTTACGATGCGCTGTCGGCGCAGGTGAACGCGAAGTACGACGAAGTCGAAAAGCCGGTGATCGCCATGATCCAGGGGTTCTGCCTCGGCGCCGGACTCGGCACCGCGCTTCAGGCCGATATCCGCATCGCTTCCGACGATTCGCAGTTCGGCGTGCCGGCGGCCAATCTGTCGCTCGGCTACTCCTACAGGAACACAAAGAAACTCATCGACCTGATCGGCCCGGCGGCTACCAAGGACATCATGTTTACCGCTCGCCGCGTTCCCGCCGACGAAGCGCTGCGCATGGGATTGATCAGCCGCATGGTACCGGCCGATGCCTTGGAGGAAACCGTGCGGGACGTCGCCGCCACCATCGCCGGCAACGCGCCGCTGACCGTCCGGTCTGTCAAGGCGAACGTGGATGAGGCGTTGAAGGAGACGCCCGACATCACCCGTTGCGACGCCCTCGTCGAGGCCTGCATGAACAGCGAGGACTACAAGGAAGGCCGGACCGCCTTCATGGAAAAGCGGAAGCCGGTGTTCAGGGGGAAGTAACCCACACCCTGACCCTCCCCCGGATTGGGGGAGGGTCAGGGTGTGGGAATGGCGCGAAAACTTGAACGCGACAACTTTAAAAGGAACCGGACATGACCATGCGATTGCTTGGCTTTCCAAGCTCCCACAACGTGCAGAAAGTGCTGTGGGCCTGCGGCGAGATCGGGCTCGACTATGCGTGGGAGGACTGGGCGGGACCGAACGCCAACGCGCATCTTCCCGAGTTCGTCGCCCTCAACCCCAACAGGCGCGTGCCGGTCATCGTCGAGGACGACGGCACGGTGTTGTGGGAATCGCATGCCATCACACGGTATTTGTGTGCGAAGCATGCTCGTGGAACGTTGTGGCCCGAAGACGATGCAATGCGGGCCTCGGCCGAGCGCTGGATGGACTGGCAGCTCGGTACGGTCGGGCCGACGATGGCGCCGATCTACAACAACCTGATCCGCACCGCGCCCCAAGACCGGAACCAGACGGTTATCGACTCCGGCATGGAGCGGCTGGCCGAGCTGTTCGGAATCCTCGATTCGCACCTGGCGCGGAACGGGCACGTCGCCGGCGACGAATTCTCGATGGGGGACATTCCGATCGGAATCTCCACCTGGCGCTGGTTCAACATGCCGGTCGAACGGCCCGACCTGCGGAACCTTGAGCGCTGGTTCGAGGCTCTCAGGGACCGTCCCGCCTACCGGGATCACATCATGAAAGATCTGGCGTAGGGCGCGGCCCGTTACCGGGCGGAGCCCGGGTCTTCCTGCATAGCGATCCTGTCGCCCGGCTCCCCGGCGATGACGGAGCCATCCTCGGCCCCGGAGGCGTCGTCCCGGCAGGAAACGATCTCGCGTTCGAAGCCGATTCCGCCGGTCGTTATCCTATTCCCAGAGGTCCCGATACTGCGTCGCGACGATATCGTCATACGGTACGGGATCGCCTTCCAGCAGGCCGGCGCGCTGCGCGAAGCCGTTCATGCCGTCGACGAAATCCTCGGAAATGACGGTGCTGTAATAAGGCAGGTCGCGTTCGATCAGACGCCGGATCAGGCCTGTTTCCTTTTCGGGGAACAGCTTCTCGCCGACCCTGGTGGCGAGTCCCGGGTCTTCCTTGAGCGCCCGGTGCGTATTGCGGATCGCGCGCACCGCGCCGGCGGCGACATCGGGATGTTCCTCCACCAGCTTTGCGGTCGTCGCCAGGCCCGGCTGTGTGAAGCTGAAGGCTTCTTTCGGACCGTCGCCGCGGCGCACGTCGATGATGCATTTGGCGATGCCGGACGTCACCGCGACCTCGGCGCCCATCCCGTTGGCCCAGAAACCGTCGAGCTCTCCGTCGATCAGCGCCTGCGCGGCGGCGACGCCGAACGAGGTTCCCGGCGGAATGCCGCCGGGCGGCAGGCCTATCTTCATCCCTTCCGCGTCGGGGTCGATCCCGGCAGCGCGCAGCATGGCGATCAGCCCGGTATCGACGCCCGGCGCGGCGCCGATCCTGAGCCCCTTGAGCCCGTTTACGTCTCCCTTTTCAATCGGCAGATCCTTGCGGACCACGAGGAACCAGTACATGCCGTGCGAGAGCGCGCAGAGCAGTTTGGAGCCCTCCCAGCGCGGAAACGCCCAGAGCGGCGAGTGGCAGGAGCCGGCGACGAAATCGACCTTGCCGTCGCGCATCGCGCGGTAGGTATCGGGTACCGGAAAAACCAGCTCGTGCTGCATGTCGATTCCTTCCTGTTCGAAGAAACCGAGTTCAATCGCCGCAACAGCGGGAAAGTAGGAGTTGGAAACGAGATCGGGGTGGGCGAGTTTGAAGGGCATGTTTTTAAGTCCAGTACTCAGAAAATTCGGTTGCAACGATATTGTCATACGGCACGGGGTCGCCGTCCAGCAGGCCGACCTCGCGCGTATAACCGTCGAGGCCGGCAACGAACTCCTCCGTGATGCGCGTCGAGTAGAACGGCAGGTCGCGTTCGATCAGCCCGGCGATCAGCGCCGCCTCTTTCGGCGGGAATAGCTTCTCGCCCACCTTTGCGGCCAGCGACGGGTCTTCTTTTAGGGCCTCCAGCGTGGCGCTCATCGCGCGTACCGCCGCGGCGCAGATTTCCGGCTGCTCCTCGACCAGCCCGGCATGGGTCGCGAGCGTCGGCTGGGTGAAGTTGAACGCCGCCTGGGGTCCGATCCCGCGCCTGATGTCGAGCACCACCTTGCCGATGCCCTCCCTGACAGCGAGTTCTGTCGCCATGGCGTTGGCCCAGAAACCGTCGATCTCCCCGTTGATCAGCGCCTGCGCGGAAGCGACGCCGAACGACGTGCCTTTGGGGACCGGCTTTTTGGGCGGGCCGATTTCGATGCCCTCCTTGTCCGGGTCGATCCCGGCGGCGCGGAGCGTGGCCTTGAGCAGCCGGTCGACATCCGGCGCGGAGCGAATGCGCATACCCTTTAGCCCCGTGAGGTTGTCCGCCGTAACAGGGGCGTCGGCGCGCATTACCAGAAAGAAGAAGATTCCCTGCGACAGCGAACAGAGCAGCCGGACGCCGCGCCAGCGCGGAAACGCCCACAGCATGGAATGCGCCGAGCCGGCGATCATATCGACATCGCCTTCGCGCAACGCCTCGGCCGCCTTCGGCGCGGGAAAGATCAGCTCATGCTCGGCATCGATGTCTTCTTCCTCGAAGAAGCCCAGCTCCACCGCGGCGATCGCCGGGAAGAAGGAATTCGACACGAAGTCGGAATAGCAGATTTTAAGGGCCATGATTTCCGGTCGCAGGTTCTGTCTGTTGCCGGACCGTGCCACCCGTGGGGTATACGGTCAAATGCCCGCAGCGGTTCTAGAGCAGGCTGGAAACATCGCCGTAATTTTCCAGGTCGAACAGCGCGTCGCGGACACGGTTCTGCCAGTCGGGTTCCATCGAAGATGTCAGCCGCATGAATTTCGCCGACAGGTCCTCACGGCTGACCGGGTCGACCGGCATGCCCATGAAAGTGTCGGCCTGTTTCGTGACCGTGCGACCGTTCCTGAGCGCCACGTCCACGATGGTGGCCCACGGCATGTTCTTGCCGGCCTCGTCGGTCCGCTCCACCACCCGGGACCGGCGGCACAGATCGCGGATCGCCTCGTCCTCGACGCTTGCCTCCATGAAAGAAGTCGGGTCGAGCGGGTCCTTCAGCATGGCGACGGCGACGCAGAACCGCGTGCTGTACTGCGCCAGCATGACGTCCGCAGGTTCGGCGATATCATGGTGGGTCGCCATCTTTTTGCTGCCATGCACCGTGATGCTTTCGACATCGTCGCCGGAAAAGCCGTGCTCCGCCTTGAGGTCGAGGATCGCCTGCACCGGCGTGTGCGCGGTGATGTGACAGGAGAACCGCTTGAGACAGATATTGCGCGTCTCGAAAATCGCGCCCAGCCCTTTGGTGAGTTGCGAAGGGTCGGGGTTGCGGCAGAACACATTGAGAAAGCCGAACTCGCCTTCCAGCACCGTTTCCGGCCCTGTGAAGCCGTCGCGCGCCAGAGAGGCCGCCATCACCCCGCCTTCCGCAGCGCGGCCAAGATGCAGCCGCTTCACCATCCCGCCGGTGCCCGACCGGATGAATTCGAGCAGGCCCGAGCTGAGCGATCCGGCGATGCCCATGGCGCAGGTCATGCGCCCGGCGTCGAGCCCCATCAACCGTCCGGCGATCACCGCCGAGCCGATCGGCCCGGTCAGACCGGGCGCGTGAAAGCCGAGCTGTTCGCTGGAATGCTGCCCCGCCAGCCCAACCCGGGACAGGACCTCGTTGCCGGCGACGAAAGCAGTGACCAGTTCCTTGCCGCTGGCGCCAAGATCCTCGGCGACGGCGAGCCCGGGCAGCGCAACCGTCGCGCCGGCATGGATGCCGACCGACGGCTGGCGCAGGCAGTCCATCTCGAACCCGTGCGCCATCGCGCCGTTGGCGAGCGCCGCCATCGGCGCAGTAACGCGGGTCCGGTCCGGCCCCAGAATGGTGGATCTGCCGCCGGGCCCCGTGCTTTCTGCGTACTTCGCGACTGTCCGGCTCCACGGCAGGGAGCTGCTGAACGTGGTGACGGCCACCGTATCGATGATGCAGTCCTTGGCGCGCGCCACGACGTCGTTGGGGATGTCATCGTATGACAGCCCCACCGCGTATTCGGCAAGCGTTGCGGTTTCCCTGCTCATCCGGATGGAACCCCGAAGGGTCAGTCCATCGTCACGCGCGCGTTGCGCACGATCCCGACGACGTCCTCGCAGGTCTTGTAGCCGCAGGCGCGAATGGTTTCGCCCGCGAGCTCCTCGTCCTGATCGGCGGTCGCGCCGGTCACCGCGAGGGCGCCGACAATGGTGCCGTCATCGTCGCGGATCAGCATGCCGCCCTTTTCCGGAAACAGCTTGTGGTGGGTATGCGCGGACAGATATTCGTGGAACAGCGGGCGGTCCTCGGCGCGCGCCCGGATCAGCGAGGTCGAACGGCCCAGCGCCAGCGCGGCGAAGGCTTTGCCGTAGCACAGCTCGTAGCGCATCATCGGCGTTTCTTCCTGGGCCTTGAACACTTTCAGCGCAGCGTTGCTGTTGGTGACGCAGCAGGTGATGGGACGCAGCCCGATTTCAAGCGCGCGGTTGAGCGCCCAGTCGACCATCTTGTTGGCTTCTTCGAGTGTGATTTCCGGCATTTGATTTCCCTTCTGTTTCTGTTGTGACTGTTGTTTTCGATCTCTGTCGACCCGTCAGGCCGCCAGCTCGAACTTGTCGCGCTTCACGCCCGCCATGTTGCGGCCTTCGATCCTGATCAGCTTCGTCGTTGCGTCGCGCACCGGCGCATGCAGAACGCCAATGTTGTAGGCAACCGCCATGCCGGGTTCGAGATCGTAGGATTTTTCTGCTTCGACCTTACCGGGCTTTCCATCGGCTGGCGCTTCCAGCAGCTTGAACTCGGTCATTTTCGTGGTGCCTTCGACCTGGCCGTAGATCGCCCAGGACGGGCCGTGATCGTGGGGATCGCGAATTCTGGCGCCCTTGAACACATGGGCGATGATGCAGAAACCCAGCTCGGAGTCTTCGTAAAGAATATTCCGGGGCGAATCGGCATCCGGCCCCAGGTACTCGTCCGTCACGTCCTTGTTCACCAGGACCTTCTCGAGATTCTTTCGAACCTGCTCGATTCCGGCCGGACCCGAATCCTTGCTGAGAATATCGTGACACGCGGCGGCAAACTGTTCGATGACCTGATTCATGATCTCCTCCGGTTTCAGGGTGGAATTGAATGACGGATCAAGAATAGGACGAATCGAGAATTAGCGCGAGGCGCGGACGGTTAAATTTTGTCGATTCCGGAGATTTTGCGCTTACCGGTTCTGCGGAACGGACCAAATGCGAAAAACTGTACTGCGCGTGCGCCGGATGCGTTCCCCTTTCGATTCGCTTTCGGCGGGACCGGGACGCCGGTAACGATTGCGCGAGCAGGGTTGCATTTCGCGACCGCGTGCCGCACATGCAGGGCGACAGGGATTAAACGGAGAGAAAGGTCGGATCATGCGCATGCGAGTCATACAGAGGACGCTGCTCGGCATACTGTTTTCCGGTATAGCGTGGGCCACGACGGCAAATGCTGCGGAAAAGCACGAAATTGCGACCTTTGCGGGCGGCTGTTTCTGGTGCGTGGAATCCGATTTCGACGGCGTGCCGGGCGTGGTGAAGACGATCTCCGGCTATACTGGCGGGCTGATGAAGGCGCCGAGCTACCAGCAGGTCGTCGCCGGTGGTACCGGCCACATCGAGGCCGTACAGATTCATTTCGACCCCAAAAAGGTCTCATATAAGAAGCTGCTCGACGTGTTCTGGCGTACCGTCGATCCGACCGATGGGGGCGGCCAGTTCTGCGACCGTGGGCACAGCTATTCCACGGCGATTTTCGCCAACTCTCCGGAACAGAAAAAAGCCGCGGAAGCATCGAAGAAAATGCTGGCCGAAAGCAAAATTCTCGACAAGCCAATCGTCACCCCGATCCGCGAGGCACGCCCCTTCTATCCTGCGGAGGACTATCACCAGGATTATTACAAGAAGAACCCCCTGCAATATAAGTTCTACCGCTATGGCTGCGGCCGAGACGCAAAGGTCAAGGCGCTGTGGGGCGATGAGGCGCGTAAAGGCATAGAGAAACACTGATTTTTGGGACCAGCTGACGTTTATGGTAGGCTTTGCCTCTACGCATATGGGGTGTTGCCATGAACGCTGTCGACTTTTCACCGCTTTCCCCGCCCTCGCATGAAGAAAGCCGCGACGAGCTGAGCGAACGGCTCGCTGCGGTGATCGAGGAAATCCGTCACTACCCGACGCCGATCGCGGGGTGCGACGACCAGTTCAACTATCTCTGCGAAAAACGCGACGCGCTGGCCGGCGCGCTGGCACTCAGCCGCCAGGGAGTCGGGAGGGACCGATGAAGATAGTCCAGAGCGACGAGCTGCAATGGCAGCGCGGTCTCGAACACCGCGGCGGCACGTTTCATTTCCGCCGCCTGCTCGACGGCGAGGAAGGCCGTATCGATAATTTCCACCTGACCTTCGGCAAGATGGGCGGCGATTTCTACTCGCCCCGCCACCGGCACAATTTCGAACAGGTGCGGTTCCAGCTCAAGGGTACTCTCGATTATGACCGCGATGGCAAGCTGACCGCCGGGATGGTCGGTTATTTTCCGGAAGGCGCGTTCTACGGCCCGCAATCGCAGGCCCCGGAGGACGAGCCCTGGACCATCGTGCTGCAGTGCGGCGACGCGAGCGGTAGCGGCTACCTGTCACGGGACGAGGTCAAGGCGGGCATGGATGCGCTGGAACCGTTCGGCGAATTCGAGGACGGCGTCTTCAAACGTCGCGAGGCGCCGCGCGGCAAGAAGAGCATGGACCGGTTCCAGGCCATCTGGGAGCACCATTACGGTCGTCCGCTCGAATTCCCCACGCCGCGCTATCCCGGCCCCATCATGATGGACCCGGAAAACTACGACTGGCTCCCCGTCGAGGAGGCGCCGGGCGCGTGGCAGAAGCATCTCGGCAGCTTCACCGAGTGCAACACCGAGACCGGTTTCGTAAAGCTCGATCCGGGCACGTGATGGACGGCGGCAGGCAAGACCATCCTGTTTACGATTTCGGGCAAGGGCACCGTGGATGGGGAAGAGCTTCGCGAATACACCACGATCTATCTCGATTTCGGAGAAACGGTGGAGATCGCCGCCGAGGATCCGTGCGAGATGCTGCGGCTCGGGCTGCCCGATCTGCGTCCTCTGATGGCAGTGCAGGGGTCGCAGGTCACCGCCAGCGCCGCCGAATAGACGTAACCGCTTCCAACGAAAAACCCCGCCCATCGGGGCGGGGTTTTTATTGTTTAAGCCCTGAACGTACGTTCTACAGCCGACCCTCTGCGACCATGTCACGGACCTTTTCGCGGTCCAGCAGGTCGGTATCGGGCACGCCGGAATTATAGAGCTCTACCATCTTGTCCGGATCGAAATTGCCCTCGGCCATATCGCCGAAATATTCCGACCACTGGTAGTAGCGTTTGTAATCCTGCGTTTCCTGGGACGTGTAGTTGTCCATCATGGTCTCGACCGGATTGCCGTCCGGATCCTCGTAATAGAACGACGTCGAGTTGCCGTGATTGACGGTCCAGGTCGGCTTGTAGCCCTTTTCCTTCATCCGCTGATAGACGAACAGCAGTTCCCCCAGACTGGAATAGGCGAAGGCGAGATGCGATACGCCGATCGGGTTCTCGGCCTTTTTGCCCCAGCCCTTTTTCGGGATGATGACCACGCGATGGTCGTGATCGTCATAGGAAATGAAAGTCAGCCCGCCCGGATTCTTCTTGACGATTTCGCCGTTGAAAAGCCAGTGATAGAACTCGACCATCGCATCGTAATTCTCGTCCGAGAAAATATGGATGTGATGCATCTCGCGCGGCGACGGCATTGCCTTGACCGCGCCGGGCGGGTCGCTGCGGACCGGGTGAACTTCCGGGGGGCGAAAATCTCTGGGGTCGATCGTGTCCATGCTGTTCCTCCGAGTTTTCCTGTTGTGACGCTTTAGCGAAAGCAGATTAGGCTCTGAGCAGGAATTCTGCCATGCTGGGCCTGTTTCGTCCATTTCCACCGCAGAGGTATCGGGACCGCGTCCCGAAGGGGAACCATCCATGAAATTCTGCCGCTTCGACGACGACCGGCTCGGAGTAATCGAGGGCGACGACGTTATCGATGTCAGCGCGGCGCTCGACGCTCTGCCCTTATTGCGCTGGCCGTACCCGCCCGGCGATGCGCTCTGCGCCCGCTGGGAAGCGGTTCGACCCGCTATCGAGGCGGCGCTTCCCGGCGCGGCGCGGAAGCCGCTTGCCGAGGTGGCTCTGCGCGCGCCCGTGGCCAACCCCGGCAAGATCGTGGGCATCGCGCGCAACCGGAAAAACCTGCAGGCGGAAAACCTCGATTTCGTGGATAGGTCGGATGCCGGCGTTCGGAAGGACGACGATCCCATCGCCATGTTCATCAAGGCCAACAGCGCGCTGGCCGGTCCCGCCGACGGGGTCGTGCTGCGCTTCCCCGACCGCCGCAACGACCCGGAGGCAGAGCTGTCCGTCGTCATCGGCAAGGGCGGGTCGGATATTGCCTATGACGACGCCTTCGATCATGTGCTGGGCTATACAATCGGGCTCGACATGACGATGCGCGGCAAGGAAAGCCCGTCGTCCCGCAAGTCGCTGGACACGTTCGCGCTGATCGGGCCGTGCGTCGCCACGGCTGACGAGATTCCCGATCCTGACGCGCTCGGCTTTTCGCTCTCGATCAACGGGAAGGAAATCCAGAAAGGCACCACCGCCGATCTGGCCTTCGATATCAGGAGCCTGATCGCCCATGCGTCCACTTTCTACACGTTGCATCCAGGCGACATCGTCATGGCCGGCACGCCGGTCGGATTTGAGCCGGTCCATCCGGGCGATAGAATGGATGTCGAGTTCGAACGCATCGGGGCGATGAGTATCGCGATTACGGCACACAAGTAACTTTACGCAGGGAGGGCTGTATGATTCCGACCAGGGAGCTGGTCCACTTCGCGACCCGGACAGGAACGTGATCGAGATTATCGACTGGACCAACATGGGCGAGTTCTGACCGCCCGCCCCACGAAAACAAGCTAATGGAGAACAGGAAAATCCGATGAGATATTGTCGTTTCAATCACCCCGATGCCGGAACCGACCGGATCGGCGTCGTGCGCGGAGACATGGTGCATGACGTCACTGCCGTGCTTGAGGAACTACCGTCGCACCGCTACCCGTTTCCGCGTGGCGACCAGCTGGTCGTAAACCTGGAAACGCTGCGCCCGAAGATGGAGTCACTGGCCGATGGCGCGGCGGGTATCCCTGCCACCTTGGTCGATTTTCTGAGCCCGGTCGCCAACCCGACCAAGATCATCGGCGTGCCGCAGAACTACGAGGAGCACGCGGCGGAAGCGACCGCCGATCATGAAATTTCAGGCGGTCGCCCGCGTCGGACGATGCAGGACCAGGGGCTGTTCCTGAAAGCCAACAGCGCCCTGATCGGCCCTTCCGAAGGCGTCGCCGTCCGCTTTCCCGACCGCCGCACCGATCATGAGGCCGAGCTCGGCATGGTCATCGGAAAGTTCGGCAGCGACATCCCGTACGAGAACGCGATGGACTACGTCGCCGGCTTCGCCATCGCGATGGACATGGTGGTGCGCGGCCCTGAAGACCGCTCGTTCCGCAAATCGGTCGACACCTACGCCATCCTCGGCCCGTGGCTGGTCACGGCGGACGAGATCCCCAATCCCGGCAATCTCGATTTTCACCTGTCGGTGGGCGGCGAACTGCGCCAGAAGAACAACACGAAGAACCTGATCCTGGACCTGCCGGGCCAGATCGCCTGGGCGTCGCAGTTCTATTCGCTGCATCCCGGCGACATCATCATGTCCGGCACCTGCGCCGGGGTGAACCGGGTTGGGCCGGGCGACGTGATGCATCTGGAGTTCGAGGGCATCGGCGCGATGGATGTGCCTGTGCGCGCTCATAAGGTTTCTTGATTGGACCGCTATCGCGGGCTGGTGCAGACCCAAAAAGGGCGCTCCCTCGGGAGCGCCCTTTCCTTTGTTACTGTCCGCTGTATTTACCGGCGGTCGCCGAGAAGATGCAGCAGCATGACGAACAGGTTGATGAAGTCGAGATAGAGCCGGAGCGCGCCGGACAGCGCCAGCTTGCCGCTCGTCTCGTGATCGTAATGCTCGGCATACTCGTTCTTGATGTTCTGCGTGTCATAGGCGGTTAGCCCGACGAACACGATCACGCCGATCACCGAGATCGCAAACTGCAGCGCGGAGCTCTGCAGGAAGATATTGACGATCGCGGCGATGAAGATGCCGATCAGACCCATGATCAGGAACGACCCGATCCCCGACAGGTCCTTCTTCGTGGTGTAGCCGTAAAGGCTCATCGCGGCGAAGGTGCCGGCGGTGATGAAGAACACCCGGGCGACCGACGTGCCGGTATAGACCATGAAGACGGTCGCGAGCGACACGCCCATGGCCGCCGAGAACCCCCAGAATACCGCCTGGGCTGTAAAGAAGCTCATCCGGTGCAAACCGAAGCTCAGCACCAGGATGAAGGCAAACGGCGCCAGCATGACGATCCAGCGCATACCGCCTGTAAACAGCATCTGGCCGAACTCTGTCATCAGAAGCTGCCCGCCGGCGCCCTGCGTGATCGACGCCTGCGCGATAAACGCTGCGACAACGCCTGTCAGCGCCAGGCCCGACGCCATGTAGTTGTAGACCCGCAGCATGTAGGCGCGGAGTCCCTCGTCGAAAACTGCCTGGTCAGCGGCAGTTCCTGCAAAAATCCGTTTTTCAGTACCGAAGGCCATATCAATCCTCGTTCAATGGCGGTTCAACTCGCGTGTAATATGGGGGAAACACGCGGAAAATCAAGGAGTCTCTCCTCAATGCCACGTTAAGGGCCCCATCCCTTCTTATTCGTTTCTCAGCATCGGCGCGGCGGTCTGCCCCAATGACCGCCAGGTGCCGATCAGCGCGAGGGCGACAATGAAAACCGCGGACCCCGCGGCGGTTAGGGCGACGGATTCCGGCACCGGGGCCCATTCCATCCGCATCACCTGCGTCAGCACCGCCCAGCCCGCGATGGAGCCGAAAATTGCGGCAAGCAGCGCGGTCGCAATGGCCAACAGCCCGTACTCGACCAGGAGGGTTGCGACGATCTCGCGCCGGCGCGCGCCCAGCACCTTGAGAACCACCGAATCGTACAGGCGAAGCCGCCGGCTCGCGCCAATGGCGCCGCCCAGCACCAGCGCGCCAGCCAGCACGGTTACCCCGGCAATTACACGGACGGCGGAGGCGATCCTGTCGGTCACTTCTGAAAGCGCATCGAGGACGTCCCGCACGCGGACCGCGGTGATATTGGCGAATTTCTTTACCACCTCCGCCTCGATCGCGTTTTCCGATTCGCGCGGCATGCGGATCGCGGCGATGTGGGTCTGCGGCGCCGCCTCTATGACGCCCGGGGAAAAGACGATGACGAAATTGACCCGGAGCGAGCGCCATTTGATGCGGCGCAGATTGGCGATCGTCGCCTCGATCGGCCGTCCCAGCACGTTGATAGTCAGTCGGTCGCCGACGCCGATTCCGAACCCGCGCGCCGCGCGCTCGTCGAAGCTGATCAGCGGCGGGCCGCTGTAATCGGCGGGCCACCATTTGCCCTCGACGATCTCCGCGCCTTCGGGAGGAGCTGCCGACCAGGTCAAGCCGCGGTCGCCGCGTAGCACCCAGCGCACCCCCGGATCGGCAGTAAACTCGCGCGACGGCGTTCCGTTGATCGCCGCGATCCGTCCGCGCAGCATGGGGACCCGGTTTATGCCGTCGACCGCGCCTGCGCTTCGGACGGTGCGTTCGAAATCGTCAATCTGGTCCGGCTGGATATCGATGAAGAAAAAGGCAGGCGCGGCCTTCGGCATGGCGTCGCGGATCTGACGCGCCAGGTTGCCCTCGACGACCACGACGGCAATCAGCACGGTCAGCCCCAGCCCCATCGACAGCACTACGTTGGCGGTCTGCGCGCCAGGGCGGTGCAGGTTGGCGAGCGCCAGGCGGAGCGAGGTGTTCTTCATCCCGCCGGCGCGCCGCGCCAGCGCCATTACCAGCCGGCCCGCGCAGTGAAACAGGCCGAAAGCGGCGATCGACCCGCCGACGAACCAGGACGCGATCACCCTGTCATGCGCCGTCGTAATAGCGAGGACCGACAGCGCGGCGATGCAGAGCAGGATCGTCGCGATGACCGCCGGACCCGGATTTGCCCGCGCCAGCACTACCGCGTCGCGAAACAGCCCGCCGGGCGCGACCGAGGCGGCGCGCGCCACCGGCCAGATTGAAAATGTCGCGGCAACGAGGACTCCGTATACCGCCGCCAACAACAGCGGCTCGGGGTAAAGCCCGATGCGCAAAGGCGTCGGTATGATCCCGCTCAGCAGCCACGACGCCAGAATCGGCAGCGCCGCGCCGACAGCGATCCCGATGGCGATGCCGAGCGCGGTCATGAGCGCGATCTCGATCAGCCAGGTCATGAAGACCAGCCGTGCGTCGGCGCCGATGCATTTGAACATCGCGATGGTCTGCATCTTGCCGCCGAGATAGGATCGGACCGCGTTACCGGCCCCCACGCCGCCGATCAGCAGGGCGGCGAGTCCGACCAGCGTTATAAACTGCGTCGTCCGGTTGATGATCCGCTGTGTGCCCGGCGCGACGCCGCGCCGGTCGCGCACGCGCCATCCCGCGTCGGGAAAAGTGGCGTCGAGCGCGCCGCGGAAGGTGCCGACCAGCTCGTCACTCGCCTGACCGTTTGCGAGTCGTACCCGGTATTCGTATCGGATCTGCGCTCCCGGCCGCACCAGGCCGGTATCGGTCAGGCTGTTGCGCGCGACGATGAAGCGGGGCCCGTAGGTAATGGCCCGCGCGCCGGCCAGACGGTCCGGTTCCTGCCGGATCGCCGCCCGGATTCGGTAGCGTGTCGAGCCGATCCGCACCGAATCGTCTATTTTCGCGTCGAGCCGGTTGAGGATGGATGGATCGACCGCCGCCCCCCATTCTCCGTCGCGCCGTTCCAGCACTGTTTCGAGCGGCGCGTCCCGGTCGAGTTCCAGCGCGCCGTAGAGCGGATAGGCGCCGTCCACCGATTTGAGATTGATCAGGGTTCGCTTCGCACCATCGGTCCGGTGCGCCATCGAGCGCATATAGGTGATCTCGGATACGTCCGCGTGGCGGCCCATCCAGCGGCGCTGTTCGCCTGTCGCCGGTCGGTGGACCAGCCGGACCGCAACATCGCCGCCGAGAAGGACGGCCCCGTCGGACGCCAGCCCGGCGACGATCGAAGAGGATATCGAGCCGATTCCTGCGATCGCCGCGACTCCCAGAACGATGCAGGAGAGAAAGATACGGAATCGTTTTCGCCCACCGCGCAGGTCGCGCCGGGCGAAGGAAAACGCCAGGGCGAGCTTCTTCTTCATTCCCCGCCCTTGTCCGCGCCGCCATTCGCGCCGCTATCCAGGACGCGCCCGTCACCGATATGGATAGCCCGCCCGCACTTTTCGCCCAGCCGCGCTTCATGGGTGATGAGCATCAGCGTCGTCCCCGCTTGTTCGGCGAGTGAGAACAGGAGCTCAATGACTTTATCGCCGGTTCCCTGGTCGAGGTTACCAGTCGGCTCGTCTGCCAGCAGAAGCCGGGGCGACGCAGCGAAAGCACGGGCCAGCGCGACGCGCTGCTGTTCGCCGCCCGAAAGCTGGCCCGGATAATGGCCGATGCGATGGTCAAGCCCGACCGCCTTCAGCCCGTCCGCCGCCCGGTCAAACGCATCTGCGTCGCCCGCCAACTCGAACGGGATGGCAACGTTCTCCAGCGCCGTCATGGTGGGGACCAGGTGGAAATTCTGGAACACGATGCCGATCGTGTCGCGCCGGAACACCGACAGCCCGTCCTCGTCGAGGGCATTGAGGTCCTGCCCGGCGATCTCTATGCGGCCTGAGGTGGGGCGTTCAAGACCCGCGATCACCATCATCATGGTCGTCTTGCCCGACCCCGAAGGTCCCAGAACGCTGACGGTTTCGCCGGCGGCGATTTCAAGATCGATGCCGCGCAGGATATTGACGTCGCCCGCCGGCCCCTCCAGCTTAAGGTGGACGTCGTCGAGCAAAATCATGGGATCGGAACTGGTCGTGTCTGGCACTGAACTGACCGCGTTTCAGAGAAGTTTCCTGCGGCCCCTCGCCTGTGACGGGCCGCGCACAGGGAAATATGCTTTCGCGCGCCCGGATTGCAAGCGCCGGACCGGGATTGCCCTGTTTCTGGCTCTTTTGCTCGTATGCGCCGTTTCCTTCGATTCCAGGGCGGAAACCCGCCTTCTGGTGCTCGGCGACAGCCTGACCGCCGGGTACGGGTTGCCGCCGGAACAGGCTTTTCCGGCCCAGCTCGAAACCCGGCTCAAGAAGGATGGATATCCGGTCACGGTGATCAACGCCGGCGTTTCGGGCGATACCAGCGCCGGCGGTCGGGCCCGGCTCGGCTGGGCGCTTGCTGACCGGCCCGATCTCGCTCTGGTCGAACTCGGCGCAAATGACGGGCTCCGCGGGCTCGATCCCGGCGCGATGAAAGACAATCTCGACGCAATAATCCGGACGCTCCGCGGCAAGGGCATCGGCGTGATGCTCGCCGGCATGCTGGCGCCTCCCAATATGGGGCCGGTCTATGAGCGCGAATTCAACGCTGTGTTTCCCGCGCTGGCGCGTGAGCACGACATCGTTTTCTACCCGTTCTTCCTCGACGGTGTGGCGGCCGATCCTGCGCTCAACCAGCGCGACGGCATCCATCCCAACGCGAAGGGGGTGGCCGCGATAGTTGACCGAATTGCGCCATTTGTGGTGCGCTTGCTCAAACGCGGAAAAGGGAAGTAGCAGGCGGATGGATACGGTGACATCTGGATTCGAGGTCGCGCATGCCAGTGGTGGCGACTGGCGCGACCTGACGGAAAGCTGCCTGTCTTCGCTCGATTCGCTGCCCGCCGGCGCCAGTCTCGGCTTTGTCTACGTGACGGATTCGCTCGACGAGGATCTGCGCTCCATTGTCAACCGGCTGCGTGAGGCGACCCGCATTCACGACTGGGTCGGTACTGTCGGATTCGGCGTCTGCGTCAGCGGCGAGGAGCTGTTCGACCTTCCCGCCATGTCGATAATGGTTGGCGCGGTGCCGCGCGATGGCTATCGGATCGTTCCGACCATGGGGCCCGAAGACAGGGAACTGCCGCTGGAAATCCGCAACTGGGCGGGGGCTCAGGAGCTGGTGCTGGGAATCGTCCATGCCGATCCCCGCGTGCCGGGTATTGAACGGACCCTGTCTCATATACAGGACCAGACCGGCGCGTTTCTGGTCGGCGGGCTGACAGCATCCCGCGGCGGCGCGCAGGAACAGATTGCGGGCGATGTCACCGAAGGCGGCGTGTCGGGCGTATTGCTGGCCGGCGGGCTCGGCGCGGCGGTGGGGCTGACGCAGGGTTGTTCGCCTATCGGTCCGGCGCACGATGTCACACGCGGACGCGACAACATCATCCTCAGCCTTGATAACCGGCCCGCCTTCGAAGTATTTCGCGAGGATATCGGCGAACTGCTGGCGCGCGACCTGCGCCGCATCGATGGTTATGTTCACGCCGCCATCCCGATCCGGGGCAAGGACACCGGCGACTACCTGGTCCGCAACCTGCTCGGCGTCTATCCCGAGAAAGGCTGGGTGTCGATCGGCGAACGGGTGGGCGCCGGCGACCGGGTGATGTTCGTCCGGCGCGACGGGCAAAGCGCGATGGCCGATCTCAAACGCATGGCGTCCGATGTGAAGCGCCGCGCAGGCGATGCGCCGAGGGCCGCGTTCTATTTTTCCTGCGTGGCACGCGGTCCCAACCTGTTCGGCAGGGAATCGGCAGAGCTCAAAACGATCGCCGAGATCATCGGGGCCGACGTGCCGCTGATCGGGTTCTTCGCCAACGGCGAAATTTCCGGCGACCGGCTGTACGGCTATACCGGCGTCCTCGCGCTGGTTCTGTAGTTCCGGTCCCATGATCCGGCTTTTCGTTGCGGTCTATCCGCCTCCCGACATTCGCGCGCGGCTGGCCGGCCTGTGCGCCGGCATTACGGACGCGCGCTGGGTGTCGCCCGAAAACATGCACCTGACGCTGCGTTTTATCGGCGAGGTCGAGGAGCCGAGGCTGGAAGATATCGGGTATGAGCTGCGCGGTATTCGCGCGGCGTCCTTTGCACTGACGCTTGCAGGCGTCGGTCATTTCGAGAGCCGGGGACGGGTTCGCGCGATCTGGGCGGGGGTCCAGACATCGCCTGAGCTTGTAGAGCTGCAGCATCGAGTCGATGCCGCAATCCGTCGCGCCGGGCTGGCATCGGAAGGCAGGCGGTTCTCTCCGCATGTGACGCTCGCCAGACTGAAGAATGCGAAACCGGATGCGGTCGGCCGCTGGCTGCAGGCCAACGGCGCCTTTCGAGGGTTCCCGTTCGACGTGTCCGAATTCACCCTGTTCGCGAGCCATCAGGGCAAGGAGGCAGCTGTTTACCAGCCGCTGGAGGATTATCCTCTCCGGGACCTATAGCGACCAGAAAAGAACTGTGATCGTAAATCCAGGCGCAGCCCGGCCAGATCTGGAGATTTAGACCGGGCGATAAAGGGAAAATATTTTGTTCTCCGCGGAGTGCATGGGGTAGAAACAGGACTATATTATTCGTTTATTTTCATTATTCGTTTATTTTCCTTGCCAGAAAATATTCCCTGTTGCATCCGAAGGACCCATGGACAAGATCGATCTTCAGATTCTCGACTGCCTGCAGAACGACGCAACCCTTTCGGTAAGCGAAATCGCCAAACAGGTCGGGCTGTCGACCTCCCCCTGCTGGAACCGCATCCAGCGTCTCGAAGCGGCCGGTGTGATTACCGGGCGGGTGGCCCTCCTGAACGCAAAGGCGCTTAATGTCGGCGTGACCTGCTTCGTCTCGATCCGGACCAACCAGCACAGCGCCGCCTGGTTCGAGAACTTTTCGAAATCGGTGTCATCCTTCCCGGAGGTGGTCGAGTTCTACCGGCTTAGCGGCGATGTCGATTACCTTCTGCGCGTGGTTGTTCCCGATATCGCGTCCTACGACGAATTCTACAAGCGGCTGATCGATCATGTGGATCTCACCGATGTAAGCTCGTCCTTCGCGATGGAAGAGATCAAGTACACCACGACCCTGCCGCTCGAATATGCAGACCGCAAGGCGTCCCGAACGGCGGCAAAAGGGTAGGGAGGCCTCTCGACAGGAAGGCGCTGCTGTCGCCATACTGTTCCCTCATGTCGCAGACCCGTTCAGGAAATTCAGACGATCTCGATGCGTTCCTCGGAGAAATTCGCGGTTGCGCGCATTGCGCCAGCCATCTGCCGCTCGGCCCGCGCCCGGTGCTGCGCGCGGAGGCGTCGGCGCGGCTGATGATCGTCGGTCAGGCGCCAGGTACGAAAGTCCATGAATCCGGCATACCCTGGAACGATGCCAGCGGACGACGCCTGCGCGAGTGGCTCGACCTGACCGACGAAGTATTTTACGACGAGAGCCGGGTCGCCATCGTGCCGATGGGGTTCTGCTATCCCGGCGCAAATCCCAGGGGCGGCGACAACCCGCCGCGGCCCGAATGCGCGCCCATGTGGCATCCTCCGTTGCGCGGCATGCTTCCCCATGTCGAATTGACCCTTCTGGTCGGGCAGTACGCGCAGCGCTACTATCTCGGCAAGGAGCGACGCAAGACCATGACCGAGACGGTCCGCGCCTTCCGCGCCTACCTACCGGATTACCTGCCGACACCGCATCCGAGCTGGCGCACGACGCACTGGCAGAAGAAAAACAGCTGGTTCGATGCCGAGGTCATTCCCGAACTGCGCAAGCGGGTACACCGGCTCGTTTTTGAAAGCGCGCCCGCATGACATCCCTGTCGCGCGCCGTCCGCCTGTTCGAGGCCCTGCCCGCGCCGACCCGCGGCATTTTCTGGATGGTGTTCGCCTCCGCGTTCTACGCCGCGACCTACGCAACGGTGCATCACCTGGCGAGCGATTTCGACACGTTCCAGATCGTCTGGTTCCGCTCTGCCATGGGCGTTCTCCTGATGCTGCCCTGGCTGATGAAGGCCGGGGTTTCCACGCTCAAGACAGACAGATTCGGCCTGTACGCCGCGCGAACCGGGATGAACTACGCCGGCATGGTCATGCTGATGTGGGGGCTGGCGCATCTCCAGCTTCAGACGGTGACCGGGCTGATGTTTACGTCTCCCCTGTTCACCGTGCTTTTCGTCGCGACGATCCTCGGCGAGCGCGTCGGAATCCGGCGCTGGTCGGCGCTGGTCGTCGGGTTCATCGGTGCGATGATCATCATCCGGCCGGGCGGCGTCGATTTCGGGCTTACCTCTCTCGCCGTGCTGTCCACCAGCGCCCTCTATGCGCTGGTGAACACCACCACCAAGTCCCTGGCGACGACGGACGATTCCAACAAGATCGTGTTCTGGGTGTTCTTCCTGATGATGATCGTCGGTCTGGGTCCGACGATCTATACGTGGAAGCCGATTGCGATGGATCACCTGCCCTGGATCGTAGCGCTGGGTATTTTCAGCTCCGCCGCGACGCAGGGGGTCACACGGGCCCTCGCGGTGGGCGAGGCGTCGGTGGTGATGCCGTTCAATTTCCTCAAGCTGCCCTTCGCGGCAACGCTGGGGCTTGTGTTTTTTGCCGAGATTCCCGACCTCTGGACCGGTATCGGGGCGCTGGTGATCTTTGCCAGCACCTACTATATCGCCCGACGCGAGGCGGCGCTCAGAGCAGCCGCAAAAAAGGCGAAGGAAGATCAGGAATCGGCCTGACGGTCGGCCTCTTTTTCCAGCCGTTCCATTTCCTCGTCGGAAAATCCGAAATGGTGGCCGATCTCATGGATCAGGATGTGGCGCACCAGGATTGTCAGGTCTTCTCCGGTTTCGCACCAGTAATCGAGGATCGGGCGGCGGTACAGGAAGATCAGGTCGATGTCCTCCGCCGTCTCTGAAACGCTGCGTTCGCCGAACGGGATGCCGCGATAGAGGCCCATGAGTTCGAACGGGCTCTGCAGGCCCATCTCGCGCTCGGTCTCGGGGTCGGGAAAATCCTCTACGCGGATAACGACGTCGGCGGCGTTTGACCGCAACATATCGGGGATATCGTGATACGCCTCTCGGGCAAGAGCCTCAATGTCGGCAAGGCCCGGCGGTCCTGCAAATCCTGTTTTCATTGGCCTGTCATGGCTTTGTCCGGGCGGTCCTGCCAATCATTGCGTTATGACCGGAAACTCCGCTTCTAAAGCGAGCGCCCCAGTCCCACGCGGCTGCGGTTCGCTTCTTCGCGGGCGATATAGAGGGCGCTGCCGACGATGAAAGCCGTTCCCAGATAGGTCCAGAGGTCGGGCACCTCGCCGAACAGAAAGAAGCCAAGCAGGGCGGCATAAACCAGCCTGATATATTCCATCGGCCCAACCGCATTCATCTCTCCTGCTGAAAAGGCGCGCACAAAACCGATCATGCCGATCGTCGTCAGCACGCCGATCGCGACAAGCAGCAGCCATTCGATGCCCACGGGCTGGGTCCAGTACATGGCGGTCGGAATCGCAAAAATGATCGTGCCGCCAAGATGATAGTAGAACAGGATCCGGTTCGGCGGTTCCGTGGTCGACATCATCCGGATCATGACATTGGCGATCGAAAAGGTCAGCGCAGCGCCGACGGCGATCAGCGCGACCGGATCGAATCCGTCGAGTCCGGGACGTACCATGATGATGACACCGCCAAAGCCTACGATCGTTGCCGACCAGCGCCTTTTCGATACCAGCTCTTTCAGAAGGAAAATCGCGAAAATTGTCGCGAACAAGGGCCGCGAAAAGCTGATCGCCGTGGCATCCGCCAGACTGAGATGGATCACCGACATGAACACGCCGACCTGGGCGATGCAGGCGAGAACAAGCCGAAAAAAATGAATGCCGGGCCGCGCAGTTTTCAGCCCCCCCCAGCCCATTTTCATGAAGACCGGCGACAGGATGATAAAACCGACCAGGTAACGGAAAAACGCCAGCTCGCTCGGGTCGAATTTCTTGCCCAGCGTTTTGACGCAGACATCGTTCAGGGCGAACGCGATCGTTCCCATGCTGATCCACAGGATTCCTCGAACGTTTCCTGAGAGCTGAAGCCAACGGGCGCTGATCGGGCCGGGAGCCGCATCCGGCGGCGATTTCGGGGGAGAACCTTGCGGGGTCAAAAAACCTGTTATCCCTGTCTTCGTCTTGGCCGCTTCCTGCGCCCCTTATCGTTCAGCGCACCGGTATTGCGGTGCCAGCAATGCTGGATACCCCAGATAGAAACCAATTACCATCCAAAGTGGAGTCCTTTCTCCCGATGGTTTTCCATGGTAGGTGTTTTGCCAGAACCCGTGCGGGCATCAATAGAACACCACATCGAAGATTATTTCAGGTTGAGCAATGGATGGAACGGCCAATATCACTGGAATCTCTTTAAAGCCGCTGACACAGTTTGTCGGGGCCGAAGTGTCCGGAATTGATCTCTCGGAGCCGCTCACACAGGACGTCGTCGAGCTTTTGAACACGGCGTTCAACAATCACGTCGCGCTCGTATTCCGGGGCCAGGACCTGACCGAAGCGCAACAGCTCGCTTTCGCGGAGAATTTCGGGCCGCTCGGGCTGCGCAGGAGGGCGCCCAAACAGATCAAGGGCGGGATGGCGGCCACTGCCGCGAGCACCATGCTGGTGACCAATATTCCGGAGGAAGCCGGCAAGGATGCCGGGTCCTACGGCGACGGCGAAATGTGGTTCCACGGGGATTCCTGCTATTACGAAGTGCCCAACCGGGCCACCTTCCTCTACTCGGTCGAGCTGCCCTCGACCGGCGGAAACACGAAGGTCAATTCGATGTATGCCGCATACGACAATCTGCCGGCGAAATTGAAGGAAAAGCTCGAAGGACGGCGCGTTCTGCAGGTGCACGATCACAAGCGCCGCGAACGGCTGGACCTCGACACTATCGATCTCGACGAGCTGCGCCATTTCTGGCAGCCGATATTCGTGACTCACCCGAAGACCGGCAGGCGGTCTCTGTACGTCAACCGGCTGATGAGTGCAGCGATCGAAGGGCTGGAACGCGCCGAAAGCGACGATATCCTCGACCGGCTGTTCGAGGTCGTCGAAGATCCCGCCATCGTCTACGAGCATGTCTGGCAGCCCGGCGACCTGTTGATGTGGGACAATATCTGTTCTGTTCATGCGCGCACCGATTTTCCGCGCGAGGAGCGCCGCCTGCTGCGCCGCTGCACGGTCGGTGGCGAGGGTCCGCTCGTTTTCTGACCCTTTTTTGCGACGCGGCTTTTATCCCCGCGGCGCCGTGTGGTAATTTTTGTCCATCGGACATCAGTTGAAGGGAGCCACGGTCATGTCGATCACGGTCGAACCGCTTTCAGAGGCGTGCGGCGCGGAAATCAAGGGCGTCGATCTGAGCCAGCCGCTAGATGCGGAAACGGTCAAGGCCATCGAGGAGGCCTTTCACGAGCATGTCGTGGTGGTGTTCCGGGGTCAGGATCTGACCGAAGACGATCAGAAAGCGTTCGCCAACTATTTCGGAGGTCTCGGCGACCGCCGCCGGTCGCCTAACGGGTCGACGCCCGGCGGCAGCTATGACACGCCGTTCATGTTCGTCACCAACATGAAAGACGAAACCGGCGAACCGCTCGGCGCGTTCGGTGACGGTGAGATGTGGTTCCACCACGACACCAGCTACTATCCCGAACCCCACAAGGCGACGCTGCTCTATGCGATCACTCTGCCAAGCTGGGGCGGCAACACCTGTTTTTCCAACATGTACAAGGCCTACGACCGGCTGCCCGAGGAAATGAAGCAGCGACTCGACGGCCGCAAGGTTCTGCAGATCCACGACTACAAGCGGCGCGAACGGATCGATATCTATAACTCGGATATCTCCGGCATGCTTCAGTACGAACAGCCGCTGTTCGTCACTCACCCGGCGACCGGGCGCAAGGCGCTTTATATCAGCCGCCTGATGTCGGCCCGGATCGGGGGTCTGGAGCCGGAAGAGAACGAGGAAATCCTCAATTTCATGTTCGATCTCTCCGAAGATCCGGAGATCGTCTTCGAGCATGAATGGAAACTCGGCGATCTCATCATGTGGGACAACTACGCCTCGATTCATATGCGCAAGGACTTCCCGCGCGATGAGGACCGCATGATGCGGCGACTTACGCTCGACGGCTACGGGACACTGAACTAGGGGAACGTCTTTCCGCTACAGGTTCCGGTCCATCCGCTCGACACTGGCGAGGGTCGGGAAAATAAACCAGCAGGCGACGGTTACGGCGATAGCGCCGAGTCCTCCGATCACCACCGCCGGCACGGCGCCGACCAGCGCCGCCATCGCCCCGGCGCGGGCCTCGCCAAGCTCGTTCGACGCGCCGGTAAACAGGGAGTTCACCGCACTGACCCGGCCCCGCATGTCGTCAGGCGTCGCGATCTGGATCAGCGTCACCCTTATATAGACGCTGATCATGTCGGCTGCGCCCAGCGTCGCCATCGCAACGAGAGACAGCCAGTAAAGCTCCGAAAGTCCGAAGACCACGGTCGCTGCGCCGTAGATGATGACGGTGACGAACAGGATCTTGCCCACCGCGCGTTCCATCCTGACCATTGTCATGGCAAGCCCGGTGATCACTGAGCCAAAGGCCATCGCGCTCCTGAGAAAACCGGCGCCTGCCGGCCCGACCTGCAGGATATCGATGGCGAACACCGGCAGCAGGATGGTGACGCCGCCCAGCAGCACCGCAAACAGGTCGAGTGTCAGGGCGCCAAAGATGATCTTCTTCTCGTAAACATACCGGAGGCCCGCCAGCAGGATCCGAAGGGTCGTCGGTTCTCGGCCGAGGCGTTCGGTCCGCGTCCGGATCATCGACACCAGGACGACAGCGATAAACAGTCCGGCGCAGGCAATCCCGTATACCGCTGCCGGTCCAAGCCATTCGTACAGGATACCGCCGAGCGCCGGGCCCACCGTCTGGGTGATCTTGTTGGAGCTGGTATGCCAGGCAATCGCGTTGGGGAAGATTTCGGTCGGTACCAGATTCGGCACCAGGGAATTCACCGCCGGCATGTAGAACGCACGACCCGTGCCCATGATCACCAGGATGCCGAAGACATAGAGTTCGTTGAATCCGGTGATGGTGACGAGCATCAGCAGGCCCGCCGACACCCCGATGACCGCATAGCAGATGGCGACAACCAGCCGGCGGTCGAACAGATCCGCGACATAACCGGTTAACAGTGCGAGCCCGATCGCCGGCGCAAAGGTCGAGAGCCCGACGAAGGCAAGGTTCCAGGCATCCTTGGTTTCTTCCCAGACCTGCAGACCGATCGCGACCATCATCATGTGGAGCGCCAGCCAGCCGAACAGCTTGCCGACAAACAGGAATCGGAAATCGCGAATGCGAAGCGAGGCGAACCCGGCTGTACCGCCCTTCCCGGGTTCCGCCGTTTCCGGTGACGATTGACCCGTCATCAGCTCTCCGCGTCCCGTCGCTTTTCTTCGAGCGCCTCGCCGCGGGTCATCCACAGCACGGCGGACAGGATAAGCACGCCGCCGACCCAGGTCCACGGATCGGGAAATTCACTGAACAGGAAGTAGCCTGCTGCTGCGGAAAAGATCAGCCGGGTGAAATCGAACGGAACGACGACGGTCGCGTCGGCCGCCGCATAGGCGCGCGTCAGGCAGCGCTGGGTCAGCGTTCCGAAGAAGCCGGTTCCCGCCAGCAGGACGAACTGCCACCAGTATTCCGGCCACTTCCAGACGAAGATGGCAGGGATCAGCGAGCAGGGGGTAAAGACGAGCATCTGCCATGTTACGACCGTGTCCGGGTGCTCGGTCCGCGCAAGCGATTTCATAACGATCGTGAGCGCCGCCATGGCGAGGACCGAGACGAAAGCAAGGGCGGCGCCGGTGGACACGTCCGAATAGCCCGGGCGGATGATCAGCACCGCGCCCGCAAAACCGATTCCCGTCGCCGTCCAGCGACGGCCGCTCGCGACCTCATGCAGGAAAATAATGGCGGCGAGCGATGCGATAACCGGGCGTGTCGACATGATAGCCGCGACCTCTCCCAGCGGCGCAATGGCGACGGCGGTAAACAGCAGGTAGATGACGCCGAGACCCAGGAACCCGCGAAGAAGGTGCATGCGGACCCGGTCCGTTTTTACCCCGTTCAACCCGGCGCGCATCAGCCAGGGCAGCAGGAACGCCATGCCGAACAGGCTTCGAAAGAAAACGATCTGGAACGTGTGAAAATCGTTCGAAAAATATCGCGCGATCGCGGCCATACCGGCCCAGGACGCCATGGATCCCATCATCCAGAGCGCGCCGCGCACCGATGGCGGCAGCGTCAGGCTGGTCATAAACAATGTCTCCAGTGGAGGTTCCTGAAAACGAATCTCGGGAACCCGCTGCGTCGGGACCGACGCATGTCAGTGATCATGACGACAGGATATTCCCTTTGCGGAGGCCGCGCTATCGCCATCGCGTCGTAGTTACCGCCCTTGACGCCTAAAGGGCCAGTTGGCCTGATAGGGTTCATGACTTCTTCAGCCCAAACCGACCGGCCCTTGTGGCGGCCCGCCCCGGAGCGCGCCGGGGCCACCCGTCTCGCCGACTTCGTATCGCTGTTGCGCGACGAAATGGGTTTCGACAGCGTGGATTACGCGGGGCTTCACCGGTTCTCAACGGAAGAACCTGAGGCGTTCTGGACTGCGTTGTGGGATTTCGCCGACATCATCGCCGATACCAGGGGCGACCGTGTACTAGTCGATGGCGACGGCATGCCCGGCGCGAGATGGTTTCCGGATGCAAGGCTGAACTTCGCCGAGAACCTGTTGCGCCATCGGGATGAATCGGAAGCGGTTGTGTTCCGGGGCGAATCCGGCGTGCAGCGCATGCTCACGCATATCGATCTTTACGATTTAACATCGCGTATCGCCGCGGCGCTCGCCGAAGCCGGGATCGGCCCGGGCGACCGGGTCGCCGGGTTCCTGTCGAACACGCCCGAGTCTCTGGCCGCCATGCTGGCGGCGGCAAGCATCGGCGCGACCTGGTCGTCCTGTTCGCCCGATTTCGGGGTGCAGGGCGTGATCGATCGGTTCGGTCAGATCGAGCCGAAAATCCTGTTCGCGACGGATCATTATTTTTACGCCGGAAAGGACATCGATTGCCGCCCACGCATCGCGGAGATCGCCGGACTGCTGCCATCGCTCAACCGCGTCGTCCTGATGCCCTACGACACGCAGAAACCGCTCGATGCGGCGGACGGCATGACGGGTCTGGGCGACTTTATCGCCCACCACGCTGCGGGCGATATCGAATTCCGCCGCCTGCCGTTCGACCATCCGCTTTATATCCTGTTTTCGTCGGGTACAACGGGCGCGCCCAAATGCATCATCCATGGCGCGGGCGGCACGCTGATTCAGCATCTCAAGGAACACCTGCTCCATTGCGACGTCCGCCCCGGCGACCGGCTGTTCTATTTCACGACGCTGGGCTGGATGATGTGGAACTGGCTTGTCTCCGGGCTCGCGTCGGGCGCCACGTTGCTGCTCTATGACGGCTCGCCTTTTCACCCGGACGGCAACGTCCTGTTCGATTTAGCCGAACAGGAACGGATGACCCATTTCGGAACCTCGGCGAAGTATGTCGACGCGATAAAGAACGCCGGGCTCACCCCTTCCGCAACGCACGATCTTTCCGCGTTGCGGACCATGCTGTCGACCGGCTCGCCGCTTGTTCCCGAAAGCTTCGATTACGTCTACGCAAACGTAAAAAAGGATATCTGCCTCTCTTCGATCTCAGGCGGAACCGATATCGTCGCCTGTTTCGTCGGCGGCAACCCGATGGCGCCCGTCTGGCGGGGCGAAATTCAGTGCCGGTTTCTCGGCATGGATGTCGCGGTATTCGACGAAAGCGGCTCGCCTGTCATTGGCGAGAAGGGCGAACTGGTCTGCCGCAGACCGTTCCCCTCGATGCCCGTCGGGTTCTGGAACGACCCGGACGGCACGCGGTATCGGGCCGCCTATTTCGAGCGGTTCGACAGGGTCTGGTGCCATGGCGACTGGGCGGAGGAAACCCCGCGCGGCGGCTTTGTGATCTATGGGCGGTCGGACGCGACGCTCAATCCAGGCGGCGTCCGCATCGGCACGGCGGAAATCTATCGCCAGGTCGAACAGATCGACGCTGTCGAGGAAGCCATCGCCGTGGGTCAGGAGTGGGAAGGTGATGTCCGGATCGTTCTTTTCGTCCGGCTGCGCAAGGAAGACCTGCTGGATGACGATCTGGTCTCTGAGATCTGCAGCCGAATTCGCAGCGGCGCCTCGCCACGGCATGTGCCCGCTCGCGTCCTGCAGGTACGCGATATCCCGCGCACGAAGTCCGGCAAGATCACCGAGCTGGCGGTCCGCGACGTCATTCACGGTCGCGAAGTCCGCAATACCGAAGCGCTCGCCAATACCGAAGCCCTCGATCATTTTCGCGACAGGCCGGAACTGTCCAAATAGCCGCCCTGAATTCGTTGTGCTTTGAAGCGCTACTTAATAGGCTTCGCGCGTCAGGGATATACGGATATCGAAAGGAGCGCCCATGACGGACTCAGACGACCAGTGGCGCGTTGGGGAACTGCGACGTTTGCTCGAAACCTGCAAGCGCGCGGTTGTCTTTACCGGCGCCGGAATCAGCACGGAATCTGGTATTCCCGACTTTCGCAGCCCGGGCGGTGTCTGGACCCGCTATCAGCCGATCCAGTTTCAGGATTTCGTATCGTCCGAAGACGCGCGACGCGAAACCTGGCGGCGCAAGTTCGACGACTCTTACGGTTTCGAGGGCGCCGAGCCCAATCGCGGTCACCGGGCCGTCGAAAAGCTGTATCGCGACGGAATCGTATCGGCGGTCATCACCCAGAATACGGACGGGTTGCACCAGGCGTCGGGAATTGACGACGAGAACGTCATCGAACTTCACGGCAGCAACACCTATGCGTCCTGTCTGGAATGCGGCGAGCGTCACGCGCTGGAACCAATCCGGGACGCCTTTCTGAAAGACGGCACGTTGCCGGTTTGCGACAAATGCGGCGGACACGTGAAAACAGCAACGATTTCGTTCGGTCAGTCGATGCCGGAAGCACCCATGCGGCGCGCGCAAGAAGAGACAGCGGCTTGCGATCTTTTTCTGGCGATCGGGTCTTCGCTGCAGGTTTATCCCGCGGCCGGATTTCCCCAGGCTGCCGCGCGAAACGGCGCGAATCTGGTGATACTGAACCGGGAACCCACCGCGCTGGATGCATACGCGGACCTCGTTCTCAATATGGAGATCGGACCGACGCTGGGCGATGCGGTCGGCGTCAATTGAGCTGACGGGGATTGTTCTCGTTGTCACTAACGATTTTTTAACAGTATTTTAATGGATTAGACGGCCTGGGGCCCGCATAAGCGGGATTCGTTCTAAATATGGCCCGAGAAACTTTGACAGACGACGCCGCTGCCGCTGCGCCCTCCATGTCGATCAGCCGCGGAACCAGGCCTTCATCCGTCGGCTGGGCTATGGATACGGCCTGGCGTTGCTGTGCGACGGCATAGAAAACATGAGTTTTCAGGTTGCCGCTCATGAGCTCGGCGAACGCGCAGCGTTCGAGCCACGACATCTCTTTCAGCCGCCCGGAGAGATCCGGTTCGCTGATCAGGAGAAGCGGATCGTAGCGAATCGGTTCGATAAACGAGACCGGACGCATTGCCGCGGCATCGCACAGCTCGCCGACCTCCGAAACGCTGTACGCTCAATCGCGCCGATGAAGAACAAGATCGTAAAGTCCGGCATCTCCCGCCTGCAGATGGTCCGCGGTACAGGGATTGCGCTTCAGCCAGTTGGTCGCCGGCAATGCTTCCAGCAGCGCACGGGCGGTTGCAACGCGTTGCTGCGGCGCTTCGCCACGGTCCAGGGCGGAGAGCATTGCCTGTACGGGATACACCCCCGTCCTGCCGAGCGGCGCATAAACCATCAGCCCCAACCCGCCATTCTCGTCGAGCGCGCCGCGGAGCGTCGCAAGCGCGGCCGGCGGATCTTCCAGGTGGTGAAGGACGCCGCAGCAATCGATGTAGTCGTAAGGACCCGGTGCGAGACCGTTGAGGTCGAGGATCGACCCGGTGAGGAAGCGGATATTGGTCAGACTGCGGGCTTCGGCGCGCACTTTGGCGATTTCGGTCGATGCCCGGGACATGTCGAGATAGACGACCTCGTGCGGCCCGCCCGTGTCCGCGAGATGCTGGGCCAGCATGATCGCCGCATCGCCGGTCCCGCCGCCAGCCACCAGAGCGCGGAAGGGTTGCGAGAAATCGCGCCGTCCGGCAAAAACGTAGTGGTTGAGTTCGAGCAGGTGGCTCGGCGAGCCGTGACGCCTCGTCTCCCGGGTTTCTCGGCGGGTACGGAAACGCCTCGTACTGGTCGCTGATGACCGCGTCGCGATGCGGCGGGTTAAGGTCGTCAGTCATCTATCTCCCCGACTGCAGCTGTGTTCGTCCGCGATTCACCCGGCAGAGGATTCGGGTTATCTTTCGGGAGGCCATGGAAAAACAGGGTTCGGGAGAACAATAGAACGGTATGCGGGGTTATTTCGGAATTGGAGTAGAGGGGCTGTCCAAGCCCATGAATGCCGGAAATCTGTTTCGGTCTGCTCATGCCTTTGGCGCGCATTTTTCCTTTACAGTCGCCGCCGCTTTCGATCCGGATGTTCTCAAGGCCGATACGTCGGCAGCCAACGCTCAGGTACCGTTTTACGCTTTCGATTCCGTGGAGTCGATGCGGCTGCCCAGCGGATGTGCGCTGGTAGGCGTCGAACTTCACGATGAAGCAGATGACCTGCCGAGCTTTCGTCATCCGCGCCAGGCCGCCTACGTCCTTGGCATGGAGCGCGGCAGCCTGTCGCCCGATCTGGTCGAATGCTGCGATCATCTCGTCAAAATTCCGACAAAGTTTTCGCTCAATGTCGCGACTGCCGGCGCGATCGTCATGTATGACAGGATTATTTCGCTGGGGCGTTTTGCCGAAAGACCGGTATCGCCGGGACAGAAAGCGGAACCGCTGCCGGAACCGGTATTCGGAGAGCCGGTCTGGAAGAAGAAGGGCATACGCCGGCGGCGGCTGGAACGGGCGGAATTAAGGGAGCCGAATGACAGGTAATCGGAAATTTCGGAGATTCTCATTCGGTGTTTTCATGTTCTTAGGCGCATATGCCGCAGGGCTCGCGGCGAGCGGTCAGGCACTGGCGGCGGGCGTCAAGGCTGCAGCCACTCACAAGGCCTGGACGGTTCATGTGACCGGCGGCAAGGGCGCGCGGGTCTGCTATATGCACAGCCTGCCGGTAGAATCGGAAGGAGACTACACGAGACGCGGCGATAGCTACATCCAGGTCACCCATCGCCAGAAATCCAAGAGCGCCAACGAGATTTCGGTCACAGCCGGTTACGCCTACAAAAAGGACAGCGACGTCGATGTAGTTATCGACGGGAAGAAATTTTCGATGTTCACCGATGGCGATACTGCCTGGTCGCGCAGCGCTGACGACGATAAAGCGCTGGCGTCCGCCATGCGGGCGGGCAGCACGATGATCGTAAAGGGCACGTCTTCGCGCGGCACAGCGACGACCGACCGCTATTCGCTTGCCGGCTTTACAGCGGCGCACAAAGCGATCGGTAAGGCGTGCGGAATCAGGTAGGGCCCAGCGTCCCTAATCGACCAGGGCCTTGCCCGGCGGTCTGTCGCCCCACGGCATCATGGCGACCGCCGAGATCGCGTTTTTCGGCGAACCGTCGATGAGCCTGTCGCTGTAGGCGAGATAGATCAGCGTGTTTCTCCTGGGGTCGAAAAATCTCACCACCTGAAGCTTCTTGAACAGAACGGAACGGCGCGCGTGGAACACGCGTTCGCCCTCCTCGTCGCTCTCGATCGCTTCCCTGAAACGGATCGGGCCGACCTGACGGCAGGCGATCGATGCGTCGGACGGGTCTTCAGCCAGCCCCAGGCTGCCCGAAATGCCGCCCTTCTTCGCCATGCTCAGAAAGCAGGTCACCCCGTCGATCTTGGGATCGTCGAAGGCTTCGACGACGATCTTGTGGTTTGCTCCCAGCAGCTTGAAGGCCGTATCGACCTCGCCGACCGGCTCGGCGCGTAATGGCGCGGTCAGCAGGATCATCGCGGCAAGGCTGGCGAATATTCTGGTCATGGCCGTCTCCATTCCGTCAGGCGCCGTCCCGGGAACTCTTTTCCCGGTCGAGAAATTTCCGGGCGCTGGACCTGTGACCCGGCGTCAGATTGTTGCGGATTGCGGCCAGCGCCGCCGTAAGGACGGCTGCATCGTCGGTAAAACCGAGGCCGGCGATGAAATCGGGGATGACGTCCGTCGGCACCACGAAATAGGCGAGCGCCGCCATCAGGATCGCCTTTACGTGCGCCGGCGTGTTGCGGTCGGTCGCGCAATACCAGCTAGCGACAATGTCCTCGGTAAAGGGAACCTTGCCGATGGTCCTCCGAACCTGGTCCCAGAAACCGCCCCGGACGATCTCTTCGTCGCGCGCGGCCTGTTCCGGGTCAGGTGGAAAGGCGGGAAGGCCGCCGGAATAATCCTTCTTCTCCATGGTCGCCCATAGAGATGTGCATTGACAGGGCCAGGCGCAAGCCCGCGGCGGAAAACAGGAACCGAAGGCCGGCCGCCCGGACAGGACGACGTGACAGGACGACCAGACAGGACGACCGGCGCTCGGTGCAGGGGTCAGCCGGCGAGATTGCTCTCCGCGAACTCCCAGTTGACCAGATTATCGAGATAGCACTTCACGAAATCCGGGCGGCGATTCTGCCAGTCCAGATAGTAGGCATGCTCCCAGACATCGACGGTGAGCAGCGCCTTCTGGCCGTGGGCCAGCGGCGTATCGGCGTTGGCGGTCTTCGTAACGGCGAGCTTGCCGTTTTCCTCGATCAGCCATGCCCAGCCGCTGCCGAACTGCGTGACCGCGGCCTGGATAAAAGCTTCGCAGAACGCATCGTAGGAACCGAAATCTGCATCGATCCGGCCCGCCAGATCGCCCGACGGGGCGCCGCCGCCCGCCGGCGACATTGAGTTCCAGAAGAAGGTGTGATTCCAGACCTGTGCGGCGTTGTTGAACAGGCTGGCTTTTTCGGCATCTCCCGCCGCTGCACGGACGATGTCTTCCAGCGATTTATCCGCCAGATCGGTGTCCTTGATCATGTTGTTGGCGTTGGTCACGTAGGTCGCGTGATGCTTGCCATGGTGAAACTCGAGCGTCCTCGCCGAAATATGCGGGTCGAGCGCGTTCTCGGCATAGGGCAGGGCGGGTAATTCCAACAATTGAGGTATCCTCCTTGGGTGTTGCATTGAGTGAAAGCGACCGGCATCCGGCGAAGCGCCGCGCGGCCGAACGTTTGTTAGTAACCCAGTTGCGTTGCGTCAATGTGACAGAACGAAAAACGGCGGCCATTTGGCCGCCGCTTCGGGATCTGAGTCGAAAGATCCTGAATCAGAACTCGATGACCGGCTTCACCACCTCGAAATTGGCCATCGCGCTCATCGCCTCGTTGACCTCTTCCAGCTTGTAGCTGCGGCTGATCATATCGTCGAACGGGAAGCGGTCTCGCCTGGAAGCAAGGAACTCGACTGCCTGAAGCCAGTGGCGCGGCTCGCCCGACCGCACCGTCAGGTAGGTCATCTGCTGCGGCATTTTCTCGACCGGGATCGAGCCCTTGCCGCCGGCGCCGATATCCAGGAACTGTCCGCCATCGCGCAGCAACGTGAGGCCTTCCGGCACGGCTGCGTTGTTGGCGACCTGGATAACGATATCCGCGCCGCGGCCATCCGTGCGGTCATGCACCCATTGCCGCCGGTCCTGCGGATCGGTCACTTCCTCGATATTGAGCACCTCGTCCGCGCCCATCTTCTTCGAGACCTCCAGCCGGTGGGCCGGCGCGCCGATCACCAGCACCTGCTTGGCGCCGTGGTCCTTCGCCACCGCGGCGGCGAAATTGCCGAGCGGCCCGCTTCCCTGGATCACCACGGTCTCGTGATCCTTGATCGCCCCCAGCCGGTCATAGCCGTGCATCACCGTGCGGTAAGCGCAGGCCGAGGCGGCGGCTGACGCCGAGGAGACCTCGTCGGGCACCTTGATGATCAGGCATTCCTTCGGCACGTACATGTATTCCGACACGCTGCCCAGCAGATAGGGATGATCCTCGCAGCAATTATGGCCCCAGGATGCCCGGCCGCGACAGATGCAGGGCTGTACCGCGACACTGCAGTAATAGCAGGAGCCGCAGGCGACATAGCTCCACACCACGCGGTCGCCCTTCTTGAGCTTCTGCCCCATGATGTCGGTCTTCTCGCCGGCAATTTCCTCGATCGTACCGCACGGCTCGTGCCCGGTGATAATCGGGAGCCGGTCCTTCGGCCCCAGCATGCCGTGCCAGCGATGCACGTCGGTGCCGCACAGGGTGGAGGCCGTAATCTTCACCAGCAGCGAGCCCGGATCGAGCTCGGGGATCGGTACGCGCTGTATCTCCAGCGGTTCGTTATGTGCCGTGATGACGGCGGCGCGGCAATCGTCCATTTCGGTATTCTCCCTGCTTGTTGTCTGGTTCGAAGTCTAGCGCAATGCAGGCCGACAGGCGAGATGCCCCGCTGGTTTCCCGCCACGGTCGATCCCGGCTATAACTCGTCGCACCAATCGGATTTTGCATCATGGAGAAGACAATGGCGGACGGGTTCGACGCAAACCAGGCTTTCAGCATGGCGGAAAAAGTTGTGATCGTGACCGGAGGCGGCACCGGGATCGGCAAGGTCTACAGCCAGCGCCTCGCCGAGGCGGGCGCGAAGGTCGTTCTGGCCGATATCGCAGCGGATGAATCTAACGCGCTCGCGGAGGAGATTCGCGCCGCCGGCGGTCAGGCGCTGTCGGTACCGACCGATGTGACCGACGAGGACCGCGTGCAGCACATGGCAGATACGGCTGCGGCGGAATTCGGCGGGATCGACGGGCTGATCAACAACGCATCCATGATGTCGGTTCTGGAGCGCGGCGACTGGTTCAAGATTCCGGCAGATCGATGGGACGCCGTGATGGCGGTCAACCTGAAAGGGCTGTTCCTGTGCAGCCGCGCGGTCTATCCGCACATGCAGAAGCGCGGCGGCGGGCGGATCGTCAATATTTCGTCGGGGCGGATCTGGGAAGGAAATCCCAACCGGCTCGATTACACGACCTCGAAGGCAGGCGTCATCGGGCTTACCCGCGCGCTGGCCCGCGAGGTGGGCGGCGACAATATCAGCGTCAACGCCATCACACCGGGCTTCACGCTGAGCGAGACGCAGCTGTCCTCATCGTCCTCCAACTATGTCGCCGGGCGGAACGAGGGCAAGTGCTTCCAGCGCGATCAGGTGCCCGACGATCTGGTCGGCGCGGTCATGTTCCTGCTGTCGGATGCGGCAGGCTACATCACCGGCCAGACGCTCAATGTCGATGGCGGCCAATATATGCACTGACGGAGGCGGTCGCAGGCGGTAAACTGCCTGCCCCCTCGACGGAGTTTCCATGACACAGGATGCGACACAGACCGCGACACAGGCTGCGGCGCCTCCGCATATGAAGCGCAATGTCGGGTTGCTCGCGACCTGTCAGGCGCTGTTCAACACGTCTACCGGCGTCATGCTGGCGGTCAGCGCGCTGGTCGGGTTCAAGCTCGCGCCCGAGAGCCAGAAATGGCTCGCCACGACGCCGCATGCGGTGCAATGGATTTCCACGGCCTGTTTTGCGATTCCCGTCGCCATCATGATGCGTCGGCTCGGGCGCAAGAATGCCTTCGTGTTCAGCGCGCTGTTCGGCATTGCAGGCGCTCTGGTCGCGGCCGGGTCGATCTTCTGGCAGAACTTCTGGGTCTTCATGCTGGCGACCATCATTTTCGGCGGGTTTACCGCAGCCAGCCAGCATTACCGGTTCGCCGCCGCCGAGGTGGCGAGCGAAGCGTTTCGGAGCCGGTCGATCTCTCTGGTGATCGGTGGCGGCGTCGTTGCAGCGATCCTCGGGCCGGAAATCGCCAAATGGACCCACACAGTCGCCTCAAGCTGGATGGAGCAGGATGCGTTCTCGCGCGCTGTCGCCTTTATATGCGGTCCAGGCGCGCTTAATCTCGGCTCGGGTGTCGGCGATGCCGACCCCTACCAGTTCGCCGGAACCTTTCTTGTCGTGGCGCTCGTTCCGATCGTGCTGATCGGCATCGTTTCGATGGTGCGTTTTCCGCCGGTGCCCGAACCGGATTTCAATGAGCCGCCGCGCACGGCGGGACAGCTCCTGGGCCAGCCCGGCTTCATCGTCGCGGTCATGTGCGCCGTGATCGGCTGGGGCATCATGGTGTTCATGATGGCGGCGACGCCGCTTGCCATGACGGCGCAGTTCGGGCTGACAACCGAGAACGCCATGCTGGTGACCCAGCTGCATATGCTGGGCATGTTCGCACCGTCCTTCGTGACCGGCTGGCTGATTGCGCGGTACGGGCTGCTCAATATCCTCCTGTGCGGGCTGGCTCTCTCGACCATGGCGGCGCTCGTCGGGCTGACCGGCGGGACGATGACGCAGTTCCTGGTTGCCAACGTTTTTGTCGGGTCGGGCTGGAACTTCCTGTTCGTCGGCGGCACCGCGCTGCTGACCCATTGCTATCGTCCGGTCGAGCGTGAAAAGGCGCAGGGCATTAACGACTTTCTGGTGTTTGGCACGGTGGCGATCTTCTCCGGCGCCGCGGGCTGGGTACAGACCGGGTTCGGCTGGACCACCGTCTGCATCGTAATGCTGCCGTTTATCGCCATCGTCGCCGTCGCCGTTGCGTGGCTGAAATTTACACCCGGCGCGGCGCCGGACAGCGTGTCCGACGCGCGCCGGGCGATTCCTGCGGCCGCTGCGGAATAAATCGCTCGCCAATTTCGGGCTCGCCGCCCTATATAAGCCCCATGGAAGGTAGCGCCCTACAAACCGCAGACAGCGACACGCGCATCAACCTTGTAGGGTTGAGCCGGGAAGAGCTCGAGTCCGCCGTGACGGAATTCGGGCTGCCGAAATTCCGCGCGCGACAGATCTGGCACTGGATCTACCATCGCGGCGCGACGGAATTCGCACAGATGACGACGCTGGCGAAAGGGCTGCGCGAGATGCTGGCGGAACGCTGCGTGATCGTCAGGCCCGGGACGATTAGCGAGCAGCTTTCCGAGGACAGGACCCGTAAATGGCTGCTGGCCGTGCCCGGCGGCGGCGCGGTGGAGACCGTGTTCATTCCGGAAGAAGACCGGGGCGCGCTCTGCATCTCGTCGCAGGTCGGTTGCGCGCTGACCTGCAGGTTCTGTCACACCGGGACGCAGGATCTGGTGCGCAATCTGGATGCCGCCGACATCGTCGGGCAGATGCTGGTGGCCCGCGATACGTATGGCGAATGGCCCAGCCCGAATGGCAACCGGATGCTGTCCAATATCGTGATGATGGGGATGGGAGAGCCTCTTCTGAATTACGACAATGTGGCGAAGGCGCTCCGCATCATCATGGACAATGAGGGGATTTCGATCTCCAAGCGCCGTATCACCCTGTCGACCGCCGGCTACGTGCCCAATATGGAACGCTGCGGCGAAGAACTCGGCGTCAACCTGGCGGTATCGCTGCATGCGGTGCGCGACGATCTGCGGGACGAGATCGTCCCGATTAACAAAAAGTTTCCCATCGCCCAGCTGCTGGACGCCTGCCGCGCCTATCCCGGCGCGAACAATGCACGGCGTATCACCTTTGAATACGTCATGCTCAAAGGCGTGAACGACTCGGAGGCGGATGCGCGAGAGCTCACCCGTCTCATCAAGGGCATTCCGGCCAAGGTCAATCTGATCCCGTTCAACGCCTGGCCCGGCGCGCCCTACGAATGCTCGGACCGGCAGACCATCGCGCGCTTTTCCGGGATCGTAAACGATGCCGGTTATTCCGCGCCGGTGCGCGTGCCGCGCGGTCGCGACATTCTTGCCGCGTGCGGGCAGCTTAAATCGGCAACCGAGCGGAAACAGCGGGCGTCCGCTGCGACCTAATCCTTTTTGCAGATATTGCGCAGCGCCTGCCAGTCCTCGTCGGTCATGGCGGGACCGCCGGTCGTGCGGCTAGACCGGGCGAGCCGCGCCGCCCGTTCCGCGCTGCGCGGATGGGTCGAAAAGACCTGTAGTTCCCTGGGCATCGACGGCAATTCTCTCTCGAAACGGTCGAAAAGGAGCACCATTCCCGTCGTCGAAATGCCGGCCTTTTCCAGCATTTGAAAGCCGGTATCGTCCGCCTCGCGTTCCGCATCCCGTGAATAGCTCGACCGCAACAGCACACCGGTGGCGCCGGCGGCCAGCCCGCTGCCGATCAGGAGATCCAGCGTTGCCGCTATCCCTATCTCGCGGAGAACGGACTGCAGCGGGTGCCGGTGTACCGCGTGCGCCATCTCGTGCGCCAGGACCCCCGCCAGCTCGCCCGGCGATCTCGCGAAATTCAGCATCCCCGAGAAAATGAGAATGCGCCCGCCCGGTGCGGCGAGTGCATTGGGCACCCTGATGTCGACGACGCGGACCTTGAAACCGGCGGCTTCGGTATCTGCTGTCCGCTCACCCGCCGCTATTCGGGCGACCAGACGATCCAGAGCCGCCTGTCCTTTGTCCGCGATGCACAACCGGCCCCTGTTCTCCCGGTCGAGCGCTCCTGCCATTTTTGCAATGTCGCGAACCACCGAATCGCCAACGGATTCGGCTACCGGGCGTGGAACAAGCGGCGCCGCCAGACCCGGCAGAAAGGCGATCACCCCATAGATCGCCGCCGCCAGCGCGAGGGCCATAGCAGTCGTCGTGACAAATCGGCGCCGCTGGCCAAGCTGTCTTGCCGCCGCCCGGTCGACACCCGGATAGACCTGTCTGAGAGCGCCGGCGAAGCCTGGCTGCTCCACAACAAGCCGAGCGTCCGGCGCGGTCGCAATGCAAAGCTGCGCCACATGGTCCGCCGGGGGTTCAGTCCAGCGGATCAGGTCGAATGGCCAGAAAATGTCCCTGCCATCGACAGACGACAGCACGATCCGGTTGCTTTCAATTGAAATATCGACGTCGTGCCGGGCGGCCGTACGGCCGTCGTAATACCGGCCCTGCCAGGACATGTCCTACAAACCGATATCGACGCCGGATCCGACATCAAGCGCCGCTGCCAGCCCCTCACCGGAACCTGCCAGCGCCTGCATGTTCTGCAGGATGCCTTCCAGATTCGTCTCTCCGGAGATCGAAAGTTTGTCGGCAACCATGGTCGCAAAACGGTGAACGACGATGCTCAGGACCAGCGCACGGCCCAGAAACATCACGGCGAGAAAAAGGAGGCCTATCACCCCAAGCGAAATGCCGCTGATCAGCGTTTCGTTGTTGGCTGCGCTCCATTGCGCCAGGCCGGAACACACCGCTACCGTAATTACGAACGCTAAATAGAGGATCGCAATGGGCAGGAAGATGCGGACGATATCGCGTTTCATGATGGGAAGGCGGAATCTCAGCCCCTGATATCCTGTTCTGGAGACAAAATAGCTGCGCTCGAAAAAACGGTACCAGATGACGGATAGACCAAGCGTGAACGGCGCCAGAACCCAGCATAGCAGCCATCGTTTGTACAAATCTCCGGCGCGTCCGTTGAAAACGAAATGCCGGTTCCCGAACCAGGTGTTGCAGATGCGAACCCGTTGCAGCTGGACGCTCCCGACCGGGTTGATCAGCCCCAGTGTCAGGATATTGGCGACAATTCAGCCAAAACTCAGCAGCCCGTAATACAGGGCGCTGCCGGTCTGACCGAAGCGGATCCCCCTCCAGAGCGTTCGGGACAGCCTGTACCGCCGGGCGAGATACGTTGCGACTCCTGCCAGGTAGGCCAGCGTGACATACAGGAAAATCTGCGGAAGCACCGCCAGCACCGGATCGCGTCCGGCCAGCACGAAATCCATCGCGGATTTGAGAATGAAAATCGGAACCAGAACCGCCATCGCCAGCAGGAAACCGATAAACAGCTCCCGCCCCGTCCCTGTGTAGGTCAGGCGGTCCCCAAGCAGCGTAAGGCGTCCCCAGAGATATTGACGGATGCGCGTTTTGCCCCAGAAGGAATATATGTATGCGGTTACGACGGTCAGCAGCGTGACCTTGAGCCCGAGCCGGAACAGGGCGTTCGATTTTCCGTTATATACGAGGGGCTTGGCATCGGGACCTGGCGCGTGGGCGTCCTGCTCACCCCCTGCCCGCGCCTGCTCCGGACCGGAAACGACGCCGGCATCCGTGTCGCCGACGGTCTCCGATGAGGTGTCGGAGGACCCTGTCGGCGCGTCGTCATCCGGCGGTTTCTGATCTGTCGGCAAGGCGGCGGTCCCCATTTCGGTTGCGGTTCGGATTATTTCGGAAACCGGCCTGCCTATCAATCCAAAGCACAATCGCGCCCTTGAGCGCCTGTCCGCATTGCCTATACTGCGCGCGCTTCTCGGCGGAAGGATCGGATCATGGCCGCAACCGGCTCAAAAGACATAAATAAAGTTGTGCTCGCCTATTCGGGCGGGCTGGACACCTCTGTCATCCTGCGATGGCTGCAGGAACAGTATAATTGCGAGGTCGTGACCTTCACCGCCGATCTCGGTCAGGGAGAAGAGCTGGAACCCGCTCGCGCCAAAGCCGAACAGATGGGCATCCGCGAGATCTATGTAGAGGATCTTCGCGAGGAGTTCGTTCGCGACTACGTGTTCCCGATGTTTCGCGTGAATGCGCTCTATGAGGGGGTCTACCTGCTCGGCACGTCGATCGCGCGGCCGCTGATCGCCAAGCGACAGATCGAGATCGCGCGCGAAACCGGTGCCGAGGCCGTTTCGCATGGCGCGACAGGCAAGGGCAACGATCAGGTGCGGTTCGAGCTCGGCTACTATGCGCTCGAACCCGATATCACCGTGATCGCGCCGTGGCGCGAATGGGACCTCGACGGACGGCAACGGCTGCTCGAATACGCGCGCCAGCACCAGATCGCCATTCCGCGCGACAAGGAGGATGAGCCGCCCTATTCCACCGACGCCAACCTCCTGCATATCTCCTACGAAGGCCGCGCACTGGAAGACCCGTGGGTCGAACCGGACGAGGCGATGTTCACCCGCTCGGTTGCGCCCGAGGCAGCGCCCGATACGCCGCAATATATCGAGATCGATTTCGAAAACGGCGACCCTGTCGCGATCGATGGCGAGGCGCTGTCGCCGGCAATGCTGCTGACGAAGCTTAACGAGCTTGGCGGCGCCCATGGAATCGGCAGGCTCGATCTCGTGGAAAACCGTTTCGTCGGCATGAAATCGCGCGGCGTCTATGAGACGCCCGGCGGCACGGTGCTGATGGTCGCGCGGCGCGGCATCGAGAGCATCACGCTCGACCGCGGGGCGGCTCATCTCAAGGACGAGATGATGCCGCGTTACGCCGAGCTGATCTATAACGGGTTCTGGTTCTCGCCCGAGCGTGAAATGATCCAGGCGGCGGTCGATGAGAGCCAGAAGGTCGTCAACGGCACGGTGCGGCTGAAGCTGTTCAAGGGGTCGGCGACCATCGTCGGCCGCAAATCGCCCAACAGCCTGTACTCTCAGGATTACGTCACGTTCGAAGCGGATTCGGTCTACGACCAGCGCGATGCGGCCGGCTTTATCAAGCTGAATGCGCTGCGTCTCCGTCTGCGTCAGGCAGCGCAGAGAAAGTACGGCGGCTGACCATGCCCGGAGGGTAACTCTTGGATCGAAAACCTTTCACGACCACGGTCGTCGGCAGCATGCCGCAACGGCCCTGGCTGTATGCACTCGGCGCGCCGGTTCTGAACGGGGCGCATAATCACGGCGCGCGCGGCGCGTGGACGCTCTCCGGCGACGCGCTGGAGCAGGCCCAGGATGACGCGGTACGGGTCGCGTTATGGGCGCAGGAGCGCGCGGGCATCGATATCGTCAGCGACGGCGAACAGCGCCGCGAGCATTACCTGACCAGCATCGTCAGCGCGATGGACGGGTTCGACTATTCCGAGCGGGTCGAGAAACGTATCCGGGGTGGCCGGTCGCTGGCGCTGGTCGGGAAATGCACCGGCCCCATCCGCCATCCGGGACCGCTCACTGTGGATGCGCTCGCTTTCCTCACATCGGAAACCGACAGGCCGGTCAAAGTGACGCTGCCGGGGCCGATGACAGTGGTCGATTCCACGCGAAACGATTTCTACGAAACCGACCGCGACCTGGCGTTCGCCTGGGCGGCGGCGATCAACGAGGAGGCGCGGCTGCTGGATGCGCTGGGCCCCGCGATCATCCAGTTCGACGAGCCCTGTTTCAGCCGATACCCCGACCAGGTACTCGACTGGGGGATCGAGGCGCTCGACCGCTGTCTTGAAGGCCTTTCCGCGCAGACCGCCGTGCATGTCTGTTACGGCTACCCGATTCCGGAATCGCCCAACCGGCCGATCAACGATTCCTACCCGACGATCATTGCGGCGCTGGAGCAGTCCGCCGTCGATATTCTCGCGCTTGAATTCGAAGGCGGAAAGCTCAGCCCGGCGCTGCTCAGGTTGTGCCCGTCCAAGACGGTGATGTTCGGGTGCGTGTTCAATTCCGACGAGGCGGAAGAAACGGTGGACTACGTCGCCGACCGCCTTCTGGAGGCGGCGGAAGCCCTGCCGCCGGAGCAGATCATGGCTGCGCCCGATTGCGGGCTGATGCCGATGAGTTACGAGCGCGCCACAGAAAAACTCCGCATCATGGTCGAGGGCGCGGAACGGGCGCGCGCCCGAATTTAGCTCTCTCCGGACACCGTTTCCCGCAGAAGCGCGATCGCCGCTTTGGCGAATGCCCACATATTGGCTTCCCGGTCCGCTGAGCCGGTCTCCAGCGTAGCCGACCGTTCGACCGGTCCGGCGACGGCGAAGCAGCAATGACCGGCCGCGTCGCCATAGCGGTTGCCGTCAGGTCCGCTCGCACCCGTCTCCGCCAGGCCCCATTCGGCTCCCAGCCTGTCACGGATCGCGCGGGCGACGATCAGGGCATATTCCTCGTTCGCCCCGCGCATCGTCACGACTTCCGGCGGCAGGTTTAGGAGACCGCTTCGGGCATCGCGGGTATAGATCACCCCGCCGCCCTTGTAATAGGCCGACGCGCCCGGCACCGAGAGAAGCGCCGCCGAGACAAGGCCGCCACTCGACGATTCCGCAACCGCGATGCTCGCGCCCCTGTCCTTCAGCAACGCACCCGTTTCGCGCGCCATATCCTGCAATGTCGCCATGCGCCTTTTCTCCCTCATATGATCGGCCCCTGCCCTCTCCTCAACCCGGCCAGCCCGTCTATGCCGTCAGTTTACGCATCATATCGGCGCTGAATATATGCTTCATCGCGACATCCATACTGGGGTTGCGGTGCAACAGGCGGCGCAGCTCATCGCCCGACCAGAAAACATAGCGGCAGGGGCATTCGGCGGTGACGGTCGCCGTTGCGGCGCCTCCCTGGATAAAGGAGATCTCACCGATCATGGCGCCATCGCGGGCGTGGCCGATCTCGACGCCGTCCCGCTCGATGGCGACTTCGCCATTGAACAGAAGAATCAACCCCCCGAGTTCTTCCCCTTCCGCAGCAAGCGTGTCGTCAGAATCCGCATCGCGCCATTCGCCGATCCGCATGAGCTTCATGAATTCGACAGGGGTAAAATTCCGGAAAACCGTCCCGAACAGCTCCGTTTCTTCGTCGTTGAAGGCAATCGAGCGCCGGTCGAGGAACAGCCCGACGATGCGCCACGCATTGATAAGAATGAAGAAGGACAGCCAGAACATCGGAATCCAGAGCGGTCCGACCGGAATGAGGTAGTTATAGATGACACCCACCAGGCCCGAGACGATTGCAACCGCTCTGAGCAGGATCATGTCCCGCAGACAGAATGAAATCGCGGTCAGCATGAAAGACGAGTGGCCGACCAGATCGAGCAGCGGAATATTCATCGCGTTTCTCCCGTTTCAGGGAGAGTAACGCAAAACCGGTAAAGGAAACCGGATTTGAGGCCTGGAGTTGGCGTCAGGCGTGCCCAGGGGCGTCTGGCGTGCGCAGGATCGTCAGGCGTGTTCGGGTACGTCGAGCGCGTATCCCGCGGAGCGCACCGTGCGGATGACATCGGGGGCGTCGCCCGCGTTCAGCTCCCGCCGCAGGCGTCGTATGTGAACGTCGACCGTCCGTTCCTCGACATAGATATCGTGACCCCAAACGGCGTCGATCAGCTGGTCGCGGCCGAATACACGGCCCGGGTGTTCCATAAAATAGCGCAGCAGGCGAAATTCCGTCGGCCCCAGATGAACAGAGCGGGTTTCGCGAGTGACCCTGTGGGTCGCGAGGTTCATCTCGATACCGTGGAAATTAAGCGTTTCTTCCTTCAATGCCGGACGAATGCGGCGCAGCACGGCATGGATACGGGCGATAAGCTCCTGATAGGAGAAGGGCTTCGGCAGATAATCGTCGGCGCCGGCGTTGAGCCCGCGGACCCGGTCGCTTTCCTCGCCGCGCGCGGTCAGCATGATGACCGGCAGGTTGCGGGTTTCCGACTTGCGGCGGATCTGGCGGCAGACCTCGATCCCGGACAGATGCGGCAACATCCAGTCGAGCAGGACCAGATCGACGGAGCGTTCTTCAAGAACCAATAGCCCTTCCTCGCCGTCGGAAGCGCTGAGAACCTCAAAGCCTTCCGCTTCGAGGTTGTAACGGATTAGCGTGACAAGGGCGGCTTCGTCTTCAACAACGAGGATGACAGGTTTCATACTTCTGATTCGATATCGGACAGCAGTCGATCGGACCGTGTTTTTCTGGGCCGATGCAGTCGCATGCGGTCGCCGTGACACAGAAAATAGATGGTCTCGCAGATATTGGTGACGTGATCCCCCATGCGTTCCAGGTTCTTGGCGATGAATAGCACATGGGTGCAGGTCGAGATATGTCGCGGATCTTCCATCATATAGGTGAGCATTTCGCGGAAGAACCCGACATACATCTCGTCGACTTCGGCATCCGCATGCCAGATGTTCGCCGCCTTCGCGGCATCCTCCTCGATATAGGCGTCGATGACGTCCTTCATCATGCTCATGACGAGCCTGCCCATCCGCGGAATGACGAAAATGGGAGGGACCGGCGGCGTTTCACATAGCGGTATCGTCCTCCGGGCCATGTTTGTCGCGTAATCCGCGATACGTTCCAAGTCGGCGGATATCTTGAGGGCGGCGACGACCTTGCGCAGATCGAGAGCCATCGGCTGGCGGAGCGCCAGCATTTGCATCGCCTGGTTGTCAATTTCGTAGTTAAGTTCATCGATGCGATCGTCATCATCAATGATTCTGTAGGCAAGATCCGAGTCCCGGTTAGTCAGCGCCTGGATGGCCGAATTAACCTGCGCTTCCGTCAGTCCGCCCATCTCGATGATCGAATTGTTGAGGAGCTGCAGCTCCTCGTCATACGACTTGACGATGTGTTCTCGAGCCATGGCTCAGATTCCTTTCCCGATCCGATCCATCAACCGTATCGACCGGTGATGTATCCCTGCGTCCGTTCGTCCTGCGGACTGGTAAAGATGTCGGCGGTGTCGCCCAGCTCTACAAGGTTGCCGAGATGGAAAAACGCGGTCCTCTGAGAGACGCGAGCTGCCTGCTGCATGTTGTGGGTGACAATGACGATCGTAAAATTCTCGCTCAATTCGTCGATCAGCTCTTCGATATGTGCTGTCGCAATAGGGTCGAGCGCCGAGCAGGGCTCGTCCATCAGGATAACTTCCGGGCTGACCGCGATAGCGCGGGCGATGCAGAGCCGTTGCTGCTGGCCGCCAGAAAGGCCGGTGCCAGGTTCATCCAGCCTGTCCTGGACCTCTTTCAGAAGGCCTGCCCTGTCGAGGCTCGTTTGCACAATCTCGTCCAGCTCCTGCCTGTCGTCCGACAGGCCGTGAATGCGGGGGCCATAGGCAACGTTTTCGTATATCGATTTGGGAAAGGGATTCGGTTTCTGAAAAACCATACCGATGCGCGCGCGCAACTCGACCACATCGAGTTCCCGGTCATAGATGTTCTGCCCGTCGATGGTGACATCGCCCTTAACTTCGCACCCATCAATCGTATCGTTCATCCGGTTCAGGCACCGAAGAAAGGTAGACTTTCCGCAGCCGGACGGTCCGATCAGGGCGGTTACCGCCTGTTCGGGAATATCGAGGTCGACGCCGAAAAGCGCCTGTTTGCCGTTGTAAAAGACATCCAGCCCTTTGGCGGACATCTTGGTCGGCATCTGTTCGTTGTCCATGTGTTTCCCGGATCTGTTCTTTTCCAGCAACGGAGGGGTAGGCGTACGCCCGGCACCGACCGTCGACGGTTCCATCGATTGTATGTTCACCCAACCATTCTCCTAAGCACTTTTCAACTCACCAGCGCCGTTCGAAACGTTTGCGCAGGATAACCGCCAGCAGGTTCATCACGATCAGGAAGGCCAGCAGAACAAGAGTCGCCGCCGCAGTACGCTCGACAAAAGCCCTTTCGGGGCTGTCCGCCCACAGGAATATCTGCACCGGCAGCGCCGTCGCCGGATCGGTGATGCTCCCCGGTATGTCGACGATAAAGGCCACCATGCCGATCATGAGCAAAGGTGCGGTTTCACCCAGTGCGCGAGCGGCGCCGATGATCGTGCCGGTCAGAATACCCGGCATCGCCAGCGGCAGAACGTGATGCAGGACGACCTGCATCGGCGACGCGCCGACTCCCAGCGCCGCTTCGCGGATCGATGGCGGCACCGCTCCAAGCGCCGCTCGCCCTGCAATGATGACAGTCGGCAGCGTCATCAGCGCCAGCACCATACCGCCGACCAGCGGTGCGGAACGGGGCATGCCGAAGAAATTGAGAAACACGGCGAGACCCAGCAGGCCGAACACGATCGACGGCACCGCAGCCAGGTTGTTGATGTTGACCTCGATCAGGTCGGTCCAGCGATTCCTCGGCGCGAACTCTTCCAGATAGATCGCAGCAGCGACGCCGAGCGGAAACGACAGGACCAGGGTCACAGCCATCGCGAGGAGCGAGCCCATCATCGCGCCCCAGATGCCGGCAAGTTCGGGTTCGCGGGAATCGCCGTTGGTAAAAAAGGCGGTATTGAAGCGCGTTTCGATCTCGCCTGCCTCGCGCAGCGTTTCAACCCACTTCGTCTGTTTGGCGGAAAGACGACCGGTCTGGCCTTTCGGCAATTTCCCCTTGAAATACTGATCGACGTCGTCGGATGCCTTCGCCGCGAATGGGACGATCGTTCCGATCATATCCGGCGACGCAGCGACCAGTTTCTGTAGTCTGATGGAAGCACCTTCGCTGATCAGCTTGTAAAGGCTGCGCTTGTCGCGTCTCGACCGGACATCCGAAAACTTCTTCGCGAGCGCACGGCGAATGAAAGCGGTGTAGTTTGCGTCAGCCATCGCTTTTGCATCGGGCTTGCCGTTCGGTGCCAGCTCTTCCGCTGGCAGGGTTATCTCAAGCAGCAGATGCGTCTGCACAAACGCGGACGACCCCTTCACGATCATCGAGCCCAGCAACAGAAGAAGAGCCGACACCGCAATTACGATCGAAGTCACTCCAAGCAAGCGAAACCTGCGTTCCGCTGAGTAGCGTTTACCCTGACGGGCCCTGACCTTTTCGCGGACGGAACGGCTGGAGGCGGTCGATTCAGTCATAGATTTCCCGGTACTTTCGAACCGTCCTGAGCGCGATAACGTTGAGGACCAGTGTGATGCAGAAAAGGGTAAGACCCAGCGCAAACGCAGCCAGTGTCTTGGCGCTCTCGAACTCTTGATCGCCGACCAGCAGGGTGACGATCTGGACCGTTACGGTCGTTACGGCCTCAAGCGGATTGGCCGTCAGGTTTGCGGCGAGACCTGCGGCCATCACCACGATCATCGTTTCGCCGATCGCCCGGCTTACGGCGAGAAGGACTCCGCCGACAATGCCGGGAAAGGCCGCCGGTACGATGACACGCTTGACGGTTTCCGACCGCGTTGCCCCCAGGGCATAGGACCCGTCGCGCAATGTCTGCGGGACCGCGTTGATAACGTCGTCCGACAGCGAAGAAACGAAGGGTATGATCATGATTCCCATGACCAGCCCGGCCGCCAGGGCGCTTTCGGAAGCGACATCGAGGCCTATCGATTCGCCCATGGCGCGAACGGCGGGCGCCACCGTCAGAGCGGCGAAGAACCCGTATACGACCGTTGGAATACCGGCCAGAATCTCGAGGGTCGGTTTGAGGATGTCGCGCACGCGGCGATGGGCGTATTCGGTCAGATAGATCGCAGACATAAGCCCGACCGGCACCGCAACGATCATCGCTATGGCTGTAATCAGCAAAGTGCCGGTGAAGAGCGGCACGGCACCGAACGATCCCGCGCTCGCAACCTGATCCGCGCGCAGCGACGTTTGCGGGCTCCAGGTCAGGCCGAACAGGAACTCCATGGCAGAGACCTTGGTGAAAAACCGGATCGTTTCGAAAAGAAGCGACAGAACGATTCCGACCGTCGTCAGGATGGCGACCAGCGAACAGACGATCAGAAAAATACTGAACAACCGTTCGACTGCTGTGCGCGCCCTCATACGAGGCTTGATCCGGGTGCGCGCCAGCGCCAGCGATGCCGTCGCCGTCGCGGCGATAACGCCCCACAACGCCAGGTCGCTCGTCTCGCGCCACGCGTTCAGCCGTTCGGCAGCGTCCTTGACCGCGGCGTCCACCGAGCCGGACGTGATACCGCCATAGGCCTGATTGCGAATGTCGTTCAGCAGCAGACCGAGTCTGTCCGCGGACAGGCTCGCCATGTCGTCCGGCAGGCTGGCGACGATCAGACGGTCGAGAAAATACTGATCGGCGATCGTCCAGACGGCGAAGACCAGTGCGGCGGGAATACCGGTCCACAGCGCAACAAACAGCCCGTAATAGTGCGGGCGGGAATGCAGATCGCGGGCGCGGCCATTGACCAGAACAGTCGCACGCCGGTTGCCGAGATAATTGCCCGCGATGATCAGCAGGATCAGCGTCGCGGCAGTGATATATGGCGCGTTTGCGATCAATTTCCTGGTCCCCTGAACATCGTATTTTTATCCGCGCCTATTAAGGACCGAATCGCCGGGAAAAGAAAAACGGTACGGAAAGCGTCAAAAAAGATTCCGGCGGGAGGACTCCTCCCGCCGGATTCGGTTTCGTTACATCGAAAGCGGCGAAAGGTTTATCGCCGCTTCCCGGATTTGTTTTCGGGAAGCTTCCGACAGGGGAATAAGCCCCTTGTCGACGAGATAGCCTTCCGGCCCGTACGCCTTCTCGCTGGTGAATTCGGCGAGGTATTCCTTGATGCCGGGGATCGTGCCGACATGCGCCTTCTTCACATAGAAGAACAGCGAGCGGGAAATCTTGTACTTGCCAGCCGAAATTGCCTCAAAGGTCGGCTCGACGCCGTTGACCACCGCACCTTTAACGCTGTCAGAGTTCTGGTCGAGGAAGCTGTAACCGAAGATGCCAAAGGCGTTCTTGTTGGCGAGCAGTTTTTGAACGATCAGGTTGTCGTTCTCGCCCGCTTCGACAAATGCGCCGTCTTCACGGATGCCGTGGCAGATGGCCTTGTATTTCTTCTTCTGGCTCTTCGCGATGCCCTTGATCGCCTTGAAGGTCTTGCAGCCGCCTTCCATGGCGAGCTCTACGAACGCATCGCGCGTACCCGACGTCGGGGGCGGGCCGAGAACCTCGATCTTCGCGTTCGGGAGCGACTTGTCGATGTCGCTCCACATCTTGTAGGGGTTCTCCTTAAGTTCGCTACCATCTTCGTTGGCTGGCACCTGCTTGGCGAGCGCAAGGAACAGCTGCCGAAGGGTAAGTTTCATCTGCGGGCCATTCTTGGCATTCGCCATTACGATGCCGTCGAACCCGACCTTAACCTCGGTGATGTCCTTAACCCCGTTTTTCGCGCACAGCTTGACTTCGGAGGACTTGATCCTGCGGGAGGCATTGGTGATGTCAGGGTAGTTCACCCCGACGCCCGAGCAGAACAGCTTGAGGCCGCCGCCCGAACCGGTGCTCTCAATCACCGGCGTTTTGAATTTGGTCGTTTTGCCGAAACGCTCCGCAACGGCGGTCGCGAACGGGAAAACGGTGGACGATCCGACGATGCGGATCTGGTCGCGCGCCTGAGCGGCGCTAGTGACGGCAACCGCAGCGGTCGCGACACCAATAACAAAAGCCCTGTTGAGCATGGATATCCTCTCCCTCGGGCAAAGCCCATTAGAAAAAAGCAGCAACGTCGGGAGCCCCGTGTTTCCGGCGTTCCTGCGTCGTGCTGCGGTGAACCTAGTGAGCCCCGGTGACTCATATATTTCAGTTTTGTTGCAGTTTTGTGACGCCGCCGGCGTTTTCCCGTTTTCGCCTATTTCCGGGGCAAAACGGGCTAAAAATCATCACGCCGTAGCGGCGGGCGCCTTCTCAGGGGCAGGCTCGGCGGCCCGGGGCAGGTAAACCGTAAAAGTGCTGCCTTTTCCCGGCGTGCTTTCGATGGATAGCGCTCCACGGTGCCGATTGACGGCGTGCTTGACGATGGCGAGTCCCAGCCCTGTCCCGCCAAGCCGGCGCGATAGCGCAGCGTCCGTGCGAAAGAAACGTTCGGTCAGGCGCGGTATCAGTTCGGGCTCGATTCCCTCTCCCTCATCTGCAACCGATACGGCGATATAGCCGGACCGGCCGGTAAGGGACGGGGGCACCCCGACCGTGGCGCGGCGCACAGTCAGGGTGACGCACGACTCGTCCGCCCCGTACTTGATTGCGTTGTCGAGCAGGTTCTGAAAGACCTTTGTCAGGTCTTCCAGGTCTCCGGGAACGGGCGGGATATCGTCCTGCATGTCGATCTCGACCGACATACCCTGCGCGTTCGCCGCCAGCGACAGCGTATCGCGCACCTCGCCCAGCAGGATTCCCAGGTCGATGCGGTCCGACGGGACGCTGTGTTCGTTCATTTCGATGCGGGACAGCGAGAGGAGATCGTCCACCAGGCGCGCCATGCGTTCCGCCTGGCCTTCCATCACCGTCACGAACTCTTCCTGCGCCTTCGGATCGTTCCGGGCCGGCCCGCGCAGGGTCTGAAGCCCGCCGAGCAGGACCGATATGGGGGTGCGGAGCTCGTGGCTCGCATTGGCGACGAAATCGGACCGCAACTGCTGCGCCCGTTTCATCTCGGTCAGGTCGTTGAGCGCGATCGCTGCGGCGATGGGCTGGCTGGGCGAGGATTCGACTCCCGCGATGCGCGCCGAGAAATGGCGCTCGACTGGAACCTGAAAGGAAAACTCAACGTCCAGAATGTCTGCCCGTCCCTGGAGGATACTGTCGACCGCGCGCAGAACGTTGGGGTTGCGCAGGACCGAGGCCAGGTCGCGGCCAACCAGCGAATCGCCGAGCAACGCCCGGGCGGCCATGTTATCGCGCAGGACCACACGGTTTGAATCCAGCATAAGCACTGCATCCGGCAGGTGATCGAGCCCGGAGGGCTGCGCGGCGCTTTGCCTGGACCTTTGGGAATCTGCCGAATCGGCCAGAGAGCGAATTGCGGTCAGTAACGTTGTCAGGGACCCGGCGAATGCAATATCAGGACGCCTCGCAGTCGGATCGTCTGCCAAATTCGCTGCGTAATTGCGCAGGGACTGCGTATCGCGGAGCAGAAACCGGACAACGATCCCGGTTCCGGCAATTATCAGGAGGCAGCCGATCAGGGCGAATGAAACGGATATCCTGTCCAGAATCGCAAGAAGAACGAAGACAATGACGCCGGGTGCGGAAAACGCCAGCGTTGGCCGCCATAACCTGCTCAGGTGAATTGCGCTGCCTTTCATCGTCGCCCGACATCATCGCGGCAGGATGCCGCCCGTGCCCGTTCAACCTGCTCATACTTGCCCGAACGCCGAGCGCGCCGCAAGAATCGATTTGGGGAACGACAAAAATTACCGACAGGAATATCGGGCGCTGTCGGTGGGCTATCGGTCGGCGTACCCGACCCGGCGCGTCAGGCCGGTCTCGTGATGCAGGATCATGACCGTGTGCACGAATGGTGGGCGCGGCAACCAGTGAAGTTTCATGAGATTTCCTTCAGTTCCTGTTTCTCAGTTCCTGTTTCGGGGAGATTTGCCTGCCATCTCTGCGCGGCCTGGTTGGTTCGCAGGACGCCAGGCGCGGCCCTGAAAGGCCGCACGACGGAAGATTGCCGCCTATGCAGTTTCCGCTGAAATTGCTCTTTGGTAATTGGAAATTGCGGGGTACTGTTTTCGCCAAGCCAGTAAAAAAATCCGTCCAGATCCACAGCATGGACTTAGTGGCTGAACGAACGGATAGGCATACGGCCTGACGCAATCGACGTCGGGCCCTTAACGGGCGAAGCGTCCTGATATGTCGGGATTGCGGCTCAAAACAGGAGGGAGCAGTGATTTCTTCGAGTCTTTTCAGTACAGGTAAAATTCTTTCGGTCGGCGCAGGCGTAGCGGTTGCCTTGGGGCTTGCCTCTGCACCCGCTTCGGCCCAGTTCTACAAGGGCAAAACGCTCAACGTGCTGATCAATTACGGCGCAGGCGGCAACACCGACGTTCAGGCCCGTTCGGTTCTTCGCTTCATGGAGAATTATATCCCCGGCAAACCGCGGATCGTGGTTCGCAACATGCCCGGCGCCGGCGGCGTCGTGGCGACTAACTACATTGTCAGCGCGGCCAAGAAGGACGGTTCCGTGATGGGCGTGTTCACCATCGCGGCGATGGCCGAACTGACCCAGTCCAAGGAGATGAAGGTCAGCCACAAGGATCTGATTTTCCTTGGCGCCGTCGGCCAGCAGCAGATCTCGCACATCCGCAAGGACATGCTGCCGGGCGGCATCAAGAACGCCAACGATTTCCTGAAGGTGACAAAGGTCTTCAAGACCGCCGGCCACGCGCCGACCAGCTCGAAGGACGTGTCGATCCGGCTGACGCTCAGACTGCTCGGCATCAAGCATGAGCATGTGACCGGCTTCAAGGGAGCGAACTCGATCCGCCGCGCGATCCTGCAGAACGGGATCCAGTACACGGAGGATTCGCTGACCGGATACTACAATGGCGTCGTGCCGCTGTTGATCAAGGAAGGCGTTTCGGTCCCGCTCTGGCATGTCGGCGAGCCGACCAAGGGCGGCGGGCTGAAACACGCCGATACGGTGTCCAAGGATATCCCCACCTTCCTCGACGTCTATCAGGCGAAGTTCGGCAAGGGCAAAATGCCGCCGGCCGATGCCTGGGGGACCTATCTGAAGCTCGCCCAGATGCGCCAGGTTCTGCGCGTTCTGGTCATTCCGAAGGGTGCGCCGAAAGCGGCGGTGGACGATCTGCGCGCAGCGTGGTGGAAGACCACCAAGGATGCGGGCTATCTCGCCGAATACAAGAAGCAGAATGCGAGCGATCTCGTGCCGCTGAACGGACAGGACACCCAGGACGTCGTCAACGACCTGCTGGACGTTAAACCTTCGGTTCAGAAGTACATGCAAACGCTCGTCGTCCGCTAGGCGGGACGGCGTTGTTTGACGTTTAAGGCGGCGACCGGAATGCCCTTGCGGCATTCCGGTCGGGCCGATCGGGACAAACCATGTTCGATGCAGCGATAGACGGGCTGCTGCTGGTCATTCAATGGCCGGCAATGGGCTATCTGGTCCTGGGCGTTCTCCTGGGAATGTTTTTCGGCGCGGTGCCGGGTCTTTCCGGCCTGGTCGGCATGGCGATCCTGCTGCCGTTCACTTTCGGACTCGGCCCCGGAGAAGCGTTCGCCTTCCTGCTCGGCATGTATGCCGTGACTACGACGGCCGATACGCTGGCATCGGTTCTGCTCGGTGTGCCAGGGACGGCGGCGAGTCAGGCGACGATTCTCGACGGTTATCCTCTGGCGCAGCGCGGAGAGGCATCGCGGGCGCTGGGCGCGGCCTATACGGTGTCCATGATCGGCGGCGTTCTGGGCGCAGTGTTTCTGGCGCTCTCCATCCCCATCGTAAAGCCTCTGATTCTTTCCTTCGCCGAGCCGGAATTCTTCATGCTGGCGGTCCTTGGCCTGACCATGGTCGGGTCGCTTTCCGGGGGTTCCATTTACAAGGGCCTTGCCTCGGCCTGCCTCGGCCTGCTGCTCGCCATGATCGGCTATTCGGCGTTCGGCAGCGTTGCGCGCTATACTTTCGAAGCGAACTATCTGCTCGACGGGCTGCCGCTGGTTCCGGTGGTGCTTGGCCTGTTCGCCTTGCCTGAAATGATTGACCTGGCGAGCCGCCGTGGCGCCTCGATCAGCCGGGTAGACACCGCCGGATCCAGCATGCTGGATGGCGTCAAGGATGCCTTCAGGCATTGGGGGCTCGGCCTCCGCTGCACCGCGCTCGGCGTCTATGTCGGCATGCTGCCCGGGCTCGGCGGGTCCCTGGTCGACTGGGTCGCCTACGGCCACGCCGTGCAATCGGCCAAGGACAAGTCGCAGTTCGGCAAGGGCGATATACGCGGCGTTATCGCGCCGGAAGCCGCCAACAACGCCATGAAGGGCGGCGCCCTGCTTCCCACCATCGCGTTCGCAATTCCGGGCAGCGCCTCGATGGCGATCCTGCTCAGCGCCTTTCTCATCCAGGGGCTGGAACCTGGCCCTGCGCTTCTGACCGACAAGCTCAATATCAGCTTCAGCCTGGTCTGGACGCTGGCGATCGCCAACATTCTCGGCGCCGCGTTGCTCATGGCGTGGGGCAAGCAGGTCGCAAAGATCACCTTCCTGCCCGGTCATTTTCTGGTCCCGGCGATCATGCTCTTCGTCTTCATGGGGGCCTGGATCGGCAACGGCGCTTTCGGAGACTGGATCTCGTTGCTGGTGTTCGGCCTGATCGGCTGGATCATGAAGCTTAGCGGCTGGTCGCGGCCGCCAATGGTGCTCGGCTTCATCCTCGGCATCATCATGGAGAACGGCCTGCATATCGGTTCGCAGACCTATGGGTGGGGTTTTCTGTCGCGTCCGATCGTCGTCGTGATCATCCTGCTGATTGCCGTGACGATGGTCGCGGCCTGGCGGCGCAATGCAAAGAACCGCAAGGCGGGCGACGTCAAGGAGGTCGGCGATTCAGTGGACGCCCGAAATCCGGCCATCGCATTGCCGTTCGATATCTTGCTGCTCGTCGTGTTTGCCGGCGCGACAATCCTCGCCTTCGGATGGACGCCGGCCGCCCGTTTCATGCCGCTGATCGCCACCGTGCCCGCGCTGTGCTTCATGATCTTCGTCATCCTTCGCGATCTTCGCGATCTCCGGGCGGTCCGCGAAGCGTCAGCGTCGGTCGACGGCGACGGCACATTACGCCGCGGCGCGTATTTCTACATCTGGATGGTCGCGATCCCGCTGGTCACGCTGGCGACGGGTCAGTACATGGCGCTGCTCGCCTTCGTCGCGCTCTATCTGCGCCTGTGGGCTGGGGTCGCGTGGTGGCTGACCGGCGTTTACACGCTAGCATCGGCGGTTATGCTCTACGTGCTGTTCAACCTGGTCGTTCCGGTCATGTGGCACGAATCGCCATTTTTCTCGCTTTTTAACTGACCGGGTTCAACCGAACCGCAGGCGTCGGTAGCGGCCCTGCGATTTTTGCTTTACTGCGTCCTCGCGTTGCCGTTTTCTTCCAGACCTGCGTCAAGGATGAAAGCCGGAAATGCCCGACGATATTGCCTGGTCCGTCTGCCCGCACGATTGCGCCAGCGCCTGCACGCTCGATGTCGAGATCGCAGCGCCGAACCGGATCGGCCGGGTACGCGGATCGGACATTAACCCCTATACCGCCGGCGTGGTTTGCGCCAAGGTCGCGCGCTATGCGGAGCGGGTGCACCACCCTGACCGGCTGACCCGGCCGCTACGACGCAAGAGCGAAAAATCGCCGACGGCGACCCTGGCGGATTTCGAGGAAATTTCCTGGGACGATGCGCTCGATATCGTCGCCGAGCAGTTCCAGCGCGCCTCCGCAAAGTACGGCCCGGAAACGGTCTGGCTCTACAACTACGCCGGCACGATGGGTCAGGTGCAGCGGGAGGGAATCGCGCGGCTGCGGAATGTCATGGGCTATTCGCGGCAGCATCACACGATCTGCTCCTGGGTCATGCATGTCGCCAGCATGGCGGGGGTCGGCGGGAAAACCAGCGTCGATCCAACGGAATTCGCTGAGAGCGACCTGATCGTCATCTGGGGAACCAACCCGGTGCATACCCAGGTCAACCTGATGAGCCATATAAGCCGTGCGCGGAAGGAACGCGGCGCGAAGCTCGTGGTGATCGATCCCTACCGAACCGCGACCGCGGAGCTGGCCGACATTCATCTGCAGCCGATGCCCGGCACCGACGCCGCGCTGGCCTGCGCCGTAATGCATGTGCTGTTGCGGGACGGGTATGCCGACCGGGACTACATGGCGACCTATACCGACGATCCGGCGGGGCTGGAAGCGCATCTGCAGACAAGAACGCCTGCGTGGGCGTCTGCGATCACCGGCATTCCGGAAACCGGTATAGAGGAATTCGCAAAGGCCTATGGAAGCACGGAGCGCGCCCTGATTCGCATGGGGTACGGGTTCTCGCGCCACCGCAACGGCGCATCGACGCTTCATGCCGTTAGCTGCCTGCCCGCCGTGCGTGGCGCCTGGAAGCATCGGGGCGGCGGGCTTTATTCGGGAACCGGCGGCGCCTTCAAGCTCGATGTGTCGCTTATTCACGGACAGGAGGCGGATTCCAGACTGCTCGACATGTCGCGTCTCGGTCCCATCCTCGATGGCGATATCGAGCCTTTGAATGGCGGTCCGCCCGTAACCGCCATGCTGGTTCAGAGTTCGAACCCTGCGGTCGTCGCGCCGGAATCGGCTCGGGTCCGGCGCGGATTTCTGCGCGACGATCTGTTCCTCGCCGTACACGAACAGTTTATGACCGATACGGCGAAACTTGCCGATATCGTACTGCCCGCCACGACTTTTCTGGAACATGACGATATCTACACCTCCTACGGCCACACCTGGCTGCAGATGGGAGCAAAGGCGATCGAGCCGCCGGGCGAGGCGCGCAGCAACCATGACATGCTGTGCGCCCTGGCAAAGCGGCTGGGCGCAGACCATCCCGCTTTCGGGATGAGCGAATGGGAACTGATCGACCGGACGCTCGAACTGTCGGGCTATCCCGGGGCCGACGAGCTTAAATCGCGCCGGCTGTACGATGTTTCCGGCGGGTTTGAGGACTCCCATTTCCTCAACGGCTTTCCGCACCGGGACGGAAAGTTTCATTTCCGGGCGGACTGGGGCGCCGATGCCGAACCCCTGACGGCGTTCCCGGACTTCGTCGATCTCAGAGACAAAGAAGACTCACAGCACCCGTTCCGTCTGATCACCGGGCCGGCGCGAAACTATCTGAACAGCAGCTTTACCGAGACGCCCACGTCCCGTGCGCGGGAGAACCGGCCAACAGCAAAACTCAACCCGCTAGATTGCGACAGGCTCAGCGTCGCGGACGGCGACCGCGTCCGGATCGGCAACGCAAGGGGCGACCTCCTTATTCACGTAGAGCAGCGCGAGGGTGTCAGGCCGGGCACGGCGGTCGTCGAGACGGCATGGCCCAACGCTGCCTATGAGGAAGGAATCGGCATCAACCTGCTGACCAGCGCAGAGCCGGCCGCGCCGTCCGGCGGCGCAGCGTTTCACGACACGGCGATCTGGATCCGTCGGGAAGAAAAGGGCTGAGACCGGCACTCGACGCGCCGCACAATCGCTTGTTCCAGCGATTGCCAGCGTGATATTTATCTTTGGCTTCGCCCCTGAATATCTGCAATATCGGTCTGACGAGGGGATCAGGCTTCCGTCTGCCATTCGAGATATTCCGGCTGTGCTTGAGAACGATCCGGCATCGACATCTTCAACGGAACGGGAGAATCCCGCTGGACCGGACGTTGCCGGGAATAAGGCGCGGCTGTTTCGCGAGGCGTTGACCCGGCTGACCCCCGGGCTCCAGCTGGCAGCACTGGCGACAGCGGTCGGAATGACCGTGGTCGCCGCTCTCGAATCCGTGACGATCGGGCTGATCTTCCCGTTCATATCCCTGCTGTCCGGTGGCGCGACACCGGACTTTGTCATACGAATGTTCTCTTCGGTTGGCTTGGCTGTACCGACTCCTCAGACGCTTGCCCTGGCGATTCTGGCGATTCTCCTCGCGAAATGCGCGATCGTCGTCATTGTCTTTGCGGCTCAGTCGTCCTTTCTCAAAGTCGTCGCCCGCGATTTCGGCACCCGAGCGCTGTCGGCTCATATTTCCGCGCCGTATGAGCAACACCTGCGGCGCAGCGACTCGGACATGACTGCGTCGGTCGTCGGTCGGCTCTATACCGTACTGGTTTTTCTGTATGAGCCGCTCTTCATCATCGCGTCTGAGATGCTGATCATTCTGGCCATCGTCGTCGTCCTGCTAATTATAGAACCCGCCTATTCGCTGCTCCTGCTAGCGGCGTTCGGCCTGCTGGCATGGCTGGGAAACACAACGCTGCGCCGCCGCGCGCAGGGCGCCGGCGACGCCAAGGAAGTCGAACACCGCAATCTGCTTCAGAGCTATTCCCAGACGCTGGGGGCTATCGCGGAAATTCACACGGCGAACCGGTCGCAGTTTTTTCGTCAAGTCATCGGCGACCACCTCGACCGCTATGCTTCCGCCGTCGCTGCAGAACGGTTCATTCTCTATATGCCGCGTACCTTTATCGAAGCCGGCGTGTCGCTGCTGATGTTCGGCGGACTCGTCATCGCCCTGAACGAAGGCTTTTCGGGAGGCGAACTTCTGGGCCTTGTCGCCCTGTTCGCCGCTGCCGCCGTGCGGTTGATGCCCTCGGCCAGCCGGCTTCTGCATGCCGTCACCATGATCAACCTGTCGCGAGATGCGTTTTACCGGCTTCTTCCCGATCTGCGCGTTACAGATACGCCGCCAGAGAGAGCACCAGCCTCCGGGCCGCGGATCGACTTCACGAGCGACATCGTTTTGACTGACGTCAGCTATCGCTATCCGTCGATGAACGAAGATGCGCTTCGCAAGGTCTCACTCAGCCTGCGGCAGGGGGAGCGGTGCGTGATTGCAGGCTCGTCGGGCTCGGGTAAGACGACATTGATCCGGTTACTGGTCGGACTCCTCGCGCCGCGTGAAGGGTCTATCACGGTCGATGGCGAGGATATCGGCGCCAACCTGTGCAGGCTCAGGGAGATTGTCGGCTTTGTGCCGCAGGAGCCGATCCTGTTAGACGGATCGCTGCGCGACAATATTGTTTTCGGGCTGGATGACGGCGACGACGAGAGGCTCGACCGCGTCGTCCGGATGGCGCATCTCGACGCTGTTATCGAATCGCTGCCAGCCGGCCAGGATACGGCCATGGGCGGTACCGACGTCCGGCTTTCACGCGGACAGGTCCAACGCGTCGCTATTGCGCGCGCGCTCTACCGGGATCCCAGGATCCTGATCATGGATGAGCCAACGGCGTCGCTCGACGCTCGCACGGAGAACGAAATCGTCGATGCGCTGGACGGGCTGGATGACGACATGACGATCGTCGTAGTCAGTCACCGGGAATCCGTTCTCAGCCGTTTTCCCCGGCTTATCGGAATAGAAGAAGGCCGAATCGCCGCGGACCGAAGCGATGTAGTATGTGCTGCCGGAGAAAAGTGACGTGTCCAGTATAGAAGCAGGCGGGAAGCGGCGTCCCCTTATTGAGGCTTTCGTTCTCGCCTTTGCCCTACAGGCGGCGGGCTCTCTTGAACCTTTCGGCGTGACGCGAACCATCGCATTGGCGAATCTGGTTCTCCCCTATTTCGCGGCGGTGGCAGCCTGGTCGGTGTTCAGACAGCGTCCTGAGGTCGTCATCGGCTGGTCCTGGGTCATAGCGTTTTTTCTGCTGGCGGGACTGCTGTTGGCTCACGGCCTTTATGTCGGGGCACAGCATACCGGCGATGTGACTGGCTTCGGCATTCGTCGCACCGTCTCGATGGCACTCATGGCGGGATATTTTCTGACCGGCGTCTATCTGGCGTCCTGGGGAACCTGGCTAGTCGACCGCTTTGCTCTTTTTTTCGTGGCGATCGCTGCTGTTATCGCCGCAATCACATATGTCGCTTACCTGCTGACGACAGTCGGCATATGGGTCGACGATCCGATTTTTCTCTCAGCTTCTAAGTTTCGGTTTATCGGGCTAATGGATAACGCCATTCCGTTTAGCTGGCTGCTGCTCTCTGCATTTGCGTTGCAAATCGCATATCAGACCCGGTTGCAGGATCGCTTCCCGAAATTGAACCTCGTGGGCATGAGCTTTCTTGTAGCGGCGTTAGCCCTGACCGGTGCCAAGGCGGCGTGGTTTGGCGCGGTCCTTTTTCTTATCGTAATTCTGGTTTTTTTCCGGCCTCTGCCGAATTTGCGTCCAGCCCTTCTAGCGATCGTATGCGGGGCATTTCTCACGCTTCCTCCGGTCTTGATTCCCGTGCCAGTCGACGCTCCCAGATTCCTGACCGATCTCGGGCGTCATGACATGTTCATTCCGTCGTCGATCAGCGTTCGGGAACAACAGCTCGGGTTGGCGTTTGACCTTATTCGCGAGTTTCCGCTGTGGGGAGTGGGCCTGGGTGGGTATAACTGGGAGGAAGCCATACGGGCTCCGGTCCCCACTCATTACCTGCACAACAGCATTCTGTGGCTTTGGGTCGAGTTGGGCCCGATTTCTGTTGTGCTGTTCGTCGCCTTCTTTGGCCGCGTTATCTGGGCACTTTGGCCAGCGATGTCAGAGAATTCGGGGGGGCCGTTTCCGTCTTCCCTCTTTGCACTGCTCTGGGCGTTCGCAGCTATTTCGCTCGTCGACGATGTCCTGTTTCAAAGATATTTATGGGTTTTTCTTGGCGCCGCTGTGACAGTGATACGGGTGCGGAACGGGGGGAGCGGTCGCGTATGACGAACAGCACCCCTGAAGAAGACACGAAAAGGGTCCGCGTGCTGATTAACGGCCTGCACGCGAAGAGCGGGGGGGGCATCACCTATCTGCAAAACGTGCTGCCCTACCTGGCGGACGATCCCAGGCTGCAGCTGCATTTGCTGATATCGGCCGATCAGCTGCCAGTCTATCCCCCGGTCGATGAACGAATTCGCATTCATGCAATCGACCTGAAACAGGGGCTCGGTCGGATATTGGCCTGGGAACAGGTTTCGGTCCCCATAATCGCCCGCGTCATGAATGCGGACGTAACGTTCTGTCCGTCGAATTACGGACCCCTGTTCGCCCCCAATCTCGTCATTATGCTTCGCAACGGTCTCGCCGTTGCCGGTAGCGAACGCCGGATCCACAAGCTTCTGTACTGGTTCAGCCTGGGTCTGATGACGGCCGTCTGCCTGCTCGCCTGCCGTCGCGCGATCGCCGTCTCCGAATATGCCCGCCGGGCGCTTACCTTCAACCTGCCGCAAAGGATCTCCCGCAAGGCGGCCGTAATCCATCACGGCGTCGACCGGGATTTCGCACCGTCCGAAGCACCCGCGGAAACGCCTGACCGGCATGCCACACAACGCCCATTTCTGTTCGCCGTCGCCGATATCTACATACAGAAAAATCTTCACACGCTGATCGCCGCGCTCGCCGGCATTCGCGACAAATTTCCCGACGTCGTGTTGAAAATCGCCGGGCGCAGAATAGATGAGGCCTACTATGACAGGCTCCAGCGGGAGATTCGACGCCGGAATCTGGAATCCTGCGTGGTTTTCCTGGGATCGCTCGGCAAGGATGAGTTGGTGCGGCATTACCGGACCTGCGACGCGTTCGTGTTTCCGTCCACAGTTGAAACATTCGGCAACCCCCTAGCCGAAGCCATGGCGGCGGGCGCGCCCATTGCCTGCTCGAACGTGACGGCGATGCCTGAAATCGTCGGCGACGCGGGGGTATATTTTGATCCGCGCGATGTCGGGCAAATGTACAGCGCAATCCTGAGAATTCTGGAAGAACCGGGACTGGCGGACACGCTCAGCGAACGGGGACGGCGCCGCGCCGAAATGTTTTCCTGGGAGAAAACCGCTCGTTGCACCGGAGATATTCTGGTCTCTGCAGCCGGAATTTCGCTTCCTGCAGCGGAATAGGTCGGGGCGCGCGGCAATGAAAGTACTGATCGAGGCCATATCGGCGAAACGCGGCGGTATTGCGACCTATACGAACAACCTGATCGATGCGCTCAAGCGGAACAACGTGGATGTGGTCGCCGCGCTTCCGTCTTCTTCGGCGGGCGGTGGGTCGGACACGTCCCTGCATCTTTCCGCCGATAATTATGGCCCGTTGCGCCGCGTCGCATGGTCGCAGTTGGCCTGGCGGCGGGTCGTTCGTGAGATCGCACCCGACGTCCTTTTTTCTTCCGCCAGTTTCGGGCTTCTGGGGTCGCCAGTTCCTCAGGTTCTGCTCTTGCGCGAAGGCGGCCTGTTCGATCCTTTTTACCTGACGAACGTTGCTCCGGAGCAAGGCGCAATGAGCGCGGTCCTGCGTTATTTTCGAAGAAATCTGATGCTGGCCTCGGCGAAGAACTCCGATCATGTGATGGTGCCGTCCGACGCCATGAAGGATCTGTTGCTGTACTGGCGGCCGGAACTGGCCGAAAAGTGCACGGTCAATCCCTACGGGACTCTGTCCTCCCTGTTTCACCCTGCGCCGGCGCAACGGCCCTGGTCCGCGGATGGAACGCTGCGACTGATTTATGTCTCCGTCTATTATCCTCACAAGAATCCCGCTGTTCTTTGCAGCGCGCTGGAGCGGCTCCGCTCCGAAGGACGCTCCGCGCACGCGACGATCACGATGAATCTCGATGAAATTGCGATACCCGGCGGCGCACTTGACCGTTTCGTGCTGGAACGCGCCACGGCGACAGGCGACGTTACGCTGGGTCACCGCGATTACGAAGATCTCCCAACCCTTTACGGATCGCACGATGTTTTTGTCTTTCCATCGGTATCGGAGACATTCGGGCATCCGATGGCCGAAGCGATGGCGAGCGGTTTGCCCATCGTCGCGGCGGACACGCCAATCAACAGAGAAGTCTGCGGAGACGCCGCTCTGTATTTCTCACCCTTTTCGGTATCCCAGCTGGTCGACCGGATTCGTATGCTCGATGGAGACCCCGATCTACGCGACCGTCTGCGTCAGGCGACACGAGACCGTGTCCGGCATCTGTATGAATGGGATATGCATGTTACGCGCCTGCTTCACACCTTCGAAACGGTAATCGAGGCCGCCCGCCGATAGACCGAATGCGTCTGAGCGATGGTACGCCAGAGAAGATAGGTCTGTCGGAAATCATTCCGGTGAAAGCAAGGGCCAAAGATCGCCGAGCTTTCGCCGCTCTCCCAGGCTTCTTAGATAGGAATAAAGCGCGTCCGCCTTCCCGGCATCGACTGACTGGGCGCAGCAATCGTTGAACTTGGCGCGAAATACCGTCTCGGTCATCGGTGCGGCAGGAGAACCGCTGGCGTCGAGAACCGCCCGTTCGAGAGAACTGCCGTCGTCGAACGCGATCCTCACCCGCCCCGGGCTTCCGCCTTCCGCTGTGGTATCGGGAAATTCCCGGTCGACCCCGGTCGATATTTTTTCCGACAGGGCGCGGACCCTGGGATCGTCCAGCGCTTTTTCCGTAAACGTTGCCAGCGTCGGCGCACCATGGATTAACGCGTACGGAACCAGATATTTCAGGCTGAACCGGGAAGAGTCATCCGACCACGGATACCGGTCGATCACCCGGTTCGCCGCATGGGTCGTCGCCGTCACGCGGATCGCCTCGATCCGGTCGAGTCTCGGCAAGGCCTTATCGCGCAGCTGTAACGCCGCCTCGATAGACGTATGCAGCAGGCCGCCGCAGGCGAAGGGCTTGATGCGGTATCCCGGCGCGGTCAGGTTATAAACTTCTCCGAGATCGTCAAACGGCGAAGGATCCCAATCGAAGCTCCGCGCATAGAGCGCCAGGAAACCCTGCCTGCCCTCGATTGCGCTTGCGCTGGCGGTGAAACCCCGTGCCCCGAGGAAAGCAGCTTCCATGCCGTCGCGCGCGGCGCGCCCCGGGTGCAGCGGTTTGGTCATGGTTCCGTAATTTTCGCCGAGTCCCGCCGGCATCGACGCCGCGATCCCCATGATCGCGGGAATCTGCGGCTCCGGTACCTGCATCAGGCGCGCGCAGGCAGCCGCCGAAGCGAAGACGCCTGCGACCCCGGCCGCGTGCCAGCTTCCCCCGCTCGACATCGACGGAAACGACCGGACGATGCGGGCCGAGACTTCGCAGCCGACGACCCAGGCGGCGATGAGTTCTTCGGCAGTCGCGTTCAGCGACTCTGCCAGAGGGAGAATGGCGGGCACGACTGCCGCCGCGGACTGACCGCTCATAAAGGACAGGTCGAAATCGAGCGCCTGCGTCGCGGTGCCGTTGGCCAGCGCCGCGCTCTGTGGCGAGGTCCGGAGCCCCCGACCGACAATACCTGCCGCCGGCGCAGCCGCTTCGGACGCGATCATGTCGCAGACGATCCCTGAAGCCGGTTCCGCACTGCCGGCCAGCATGACGCCGATCGTATCGATCAAAGCCGTCTGCGCGAGGTCAGTGAGTTCGGCCGGCGCAGCCTGCAGGTCGAAGCCGGTCACGAACGCGGCGACGCGTTCACTGCAGGTGAATGTCATGAGTCCCTCCTCTTTATTTTTGCGCGACATCAACGGCGCAGCCTACGGAGAATCCGCCAGTGGCGGAACCGGCGCGCGCCTGCTGTTACAGACTGCGACCGGTCCGCAGGTTCTCTGCCATGAAATCGACGAAGACGCGGACCGCGGAGGTAATCCTCCGGGCGGCCGGGTAGACAAGATAGATACCGAGCCATTCGTCGATTTCGTCCGCGAACAGCCTTGTTAGTCGGCCTTCGGCAAGATCGTCCTCCACAATGAAATCAGGCAGCAGCGAAAGGCCAAGCCCGGCCACGGTCATTTGCCGGATTATGTCGCCATCGTTGGCGCTGACGGGGCCATTGATGTTTATCTGGCGGCCGATGGGCCACCGACGTCCGTAGGACGGTGCCAGATCGCTCAAGCAAGGAAAGGACGGCACCGCTTCGAGGGAGGACGGGACGCCATGCTCCGCAAGGAAAGCGGGGCTGGCGGTCAGCATCAGGGCTGTCTCGCCGCATTTTCGGGCGATCATTGAACTGTCCGCCAGATGCCCGATCCGGATGGCGACGTCGATGCCCTCGGCAATAAGGTTGATCGGCGCATTCTGCAGATGAAACGTCAGGTTAATATCCGGGTACCGTTCCAGAAAAGCGGGGATTAGCGGTCCGAACCGTTTGCGCATGGGATAGGCGGCGGCTGCGACTTTCAGCGATCCCCGCGGTCGTCCGGTCAGATCCCTTGCTTCCTGACGTAGGTCGTCCGCCGCCTCTACGATCTCGACGCAACGATCAAGGAAGCGCGCGCCAGCGTCCGTGAGTGCCACCCGTCGTGGGGACCGGCGCAGAAGCGGTGTGCCGAGCCAGTCTTCCAGCTCCATCACCAGTCGGCTCACTGAGGAAGTCGACATGCCCAACCTTTTCGCACTCGCTGAAAAGCTCTCGTTCCTGGCGACTTCGATAAAGGTTCGCATTGCTTTGGGGTCATTCATTCCATAATCCCGTAAAATGGGACGATACTGCCCGATAATAGGAATAATATTCCTACATACGGCATTTATAATCGGTATGTATCGGCTCAGCATTCCGGCGAAAAGCTGTTGCTAGCTTCGCCGGCGAACAGATGGAGACAATCCCGCCATGGATTCCCACGCACTGATCGTGAAACCTGAAACCCGTACTCCCGCCATAAACGTGCTCGGCGTCATGGAGACCGTCCTCGCCTCGGGCGATGCGACCGGTTCTGGGGAGATAACGCTTCAGGAGGGGCAAGAAGGCATGGGGCCGCCGCCACACAGCCACAACTGGGACGAGTCGTTCTTCATTCTCGAAGGCTCGGTAGAAATACAGGTCGACGGCAGGAACGAGCTGTGCGGGCCCGGTACGCTTGTCCACGTGCCGGCGGGCTCGGCGCATGGTTTTCGATTCGGCGCCGACGGAGGGAAGATGCTCGAATTTACCGGCAGGGACGCGCGTGCAACGGACATGTTCAAGGCGCTCGCGGACGAAATCCGGCCCGATGCGCCTGATCTCGCGAAGGTGAAGAAGGTGTTCGACCGGAACGGGGTCGCCCTGCATATCTGACGGCCACGCTTTCACGGAATTTACATTGTGACGCCGCGCAGCTGGCTCACATAATCGTCGAACTCCTCGCGCAGCGACTCCGGCCCTTCGATGGTCACCTGGCCCAGCCAGTCGGGGTGGCAGAGCTCGTGAATCAGCTCGCGGTGCCCCTGGCAGCGCAGCCGGACGATCAGCCCGCCGCGAACGCGGTGCATTTTCTGGCTGGGATGAAAGATGACCTTCGCCGCTCGCTTGGCGGCTTCGCCGGCGAAACGCAGCCGGATGTCGAGAATGTCGTCGCCGTGATAGATGCCGAAGCTGCGCGCCGCCCATTCCTTCATGTCCCAGCCGGGTTGGGCCTCGAAAATGGCGCCGGTGGTGCGGACATCCTCGATCAGATCCAGCCGGTAGGTCGCCGGACTGCCGTTGCGCGCCGCGACCAGATAGCCGAACCGGCCGAACAGCAGCCCGAGCGGCTCTATCCTGCGCCAGGTCGCCCGGGGCCGCCCCGGCGACCGGTATCGGATCTCCAGCTTCTCGAACCCCTGGATAGCGCGCTCGAAAATCGCCATATGCGCCTCGTTGGCCTGGGTCCGCGGCCCGGTCCGGCCCGCATGGGCGGTGCGACCGATCAGTTCCTCCTGATCGACAGCCATATGGGTGGAGAGGGGCGTCTGGTTGGCGAGCAGCTTGGCGAGGGCCCTCGCCGCGGCACCCTCGGGCAGGGTCTGGAGGTGGCGTTCAAGCGCCGCGCGTTCATTGGGCGACAGCGCCAGAAGCGGGCCGGGGAACGACGCGCGCAACCTCCAGCGCTTGGCCAGATGATGGTCGCTTTCCAGGCGACTGGGCTCCGCTTCCAGCCCGATCTCGGAAAGCCCCTGCAGCATGCGTTCCACCGTCTTGCGGCTGCGCCCGGCGCGAGCCATCAGCTGTCCCATCGTCAGCCCGAGAGAGCTGGCCTGCAGCTCCAAGGCGAGATCCAGCAGGTCGCGCAGCTTGGTATAGGCCATGTCGAAACTTCCTCTCGTTCTCTCATGCACGCCTGATTTTTATAACCCGAAAAATGACGAATAAGGAAACTATCCTCACACTTATCGACCAAGCGATCGGATAGTCACAACCAAATGAGGAACGCCATGCATACCGACTTCCTGCCGACTAGAAAGATTCCTGTCAGCCAGCTATACGCCTGGAACAGCCGACGCGCCTTTCCGCTGGAAATCGATCTTACCCATCGCGGCTGCGCCATTCGCGATGAGGTCAGCGGCCTCGCTTTCCTCGCCTCGACCGACGATGACGGGTTTATTCGCGGGGCCACGCTCTCGGGCGACAGGGGGGACCATCTGGTTCATTCGCTTCTGTCCGAGATGACCGGCTGCGACTGGGTCAACGAATATTCCGAGGACTGGCCGCTTTATCGCTGCTGGACCGAGGAGGAACGACGGGCCCACGCGCGCCAGGTCGCGGCCGATCTGGCGGAGGACCGGGCCGAAGCGGAAGGCATCCCGCTGCGCGAGGCGTTCGAGATTGAATTCCGGGCGGTTTACTCGATGCACCCGGTCACTGTCAGTGCGCAGCAGGCGGCTGCGTGAAAGGGGCTTGTCGTCGCCGGCCGGGCGAACGGCCGCATCGCCTGGCGCGACGGTCGCCGCCCGGGCCGAACCGGGCCAAACACGTCTGATGAGCTCTTTATACCCTGGGCGCCAACGGTTTCTTAAGTTTTGAGGACTAAAACTCATTCCCTCATTCCGAGTATATGCCCCAAAAGGAAACACTGGATTTCGCCATGAAGCAGGAAACGAATATTGTCGACGATCAGTTCATAATTTCGCTTAGCGAAGACCTCTCCTTCGCCGATCAGGCGACATTTCGGGAGGTTATCGACAGAGCAAATGAGAGCGGGAAGAACAAATGCGTTTTTGAACTGAACCAGCTCGTATCGATTGATTCCTCCGGCCTCGGAATGTTCCTGCTTGCAAGCGAAGAAGCCAGGAAAAGCAACTGGTCCCTTGTTTTGCGGGGCGCGCAGGGACAGGTCAAACGAATGCTCACGCTTTGCAAGTTCGATGAGATGGTTCTTATCGAAAATTGACGGACGAAGGATGCCGGCGATACGGAACTCATAGAAGCGCCAAAGCAGGCCGATGAAAATTTCCGGTATCGAGCCCTCGGCAAGGCCGCTGTCGTCTGCCCGCTCTCTTTCGCCGGGAAAAGAGTCGGGAATCCGGGATGCGATCCGGTCCTCCACGATTCTGATCGTCGACGACCACAAGCTGATCCGCGACATGATCAGTGTCATCCTATCGAAAGCCGGTTTCACCAACCTGTACTACGCCGAAGACGGTCTCCTGGCCCTGGACAGGGCGGACCGCATTAATCCGGACATGGTGATCCTCGATCAGAACATGCCCAATATGAGCGGGATCGAGGTGTGCCGGAAACTTCGGGCGGACCCCCGGTGGCGGGACCTGACGGTTCTGTTCCAGACGGCCTCCAGTACCGAGGATGAGCGCGTCCGAGCATTCGAAGTCGGCGCCACCGACCTCGTAAGCAAGCCGATCAATCCGCGCGAGCTCGTCGCGCGCGTTCGATTGCACCTGGCGAATCGCACCATGATTCGACGCCTGTCGGAGTACCAGGCGCGTACAAGTGAGGAGCTGAATGCCGCTCACTTCATGCAGGAAGGCCTTCTGCCGGACGACAAAACAATCGAAGCTGCAGCGAGGCGCCATGGGCTGATCATCGGGTCCCACTACAGCGCCTGTTCGGAACTGGGGGGCGATATCTGGAATCTGAGAAGCCTGGACGATGAACGACTGGCTTTCTATCTGGCAGACTTTTCCGGCCACGGAGTCGGCGCCGCGCTCAATACGTTTCGTCTGCAGACCTATATGGACCGTACCGATCTCGACCTTGCCGATCCGTCTGCCTGCCTGTTCGACGTAAACAACTACCTCTCGGAGGTGCTGCCTGCCGGCCAGTTCGCAACGATGATCTACGGCATTCTCGACCGTTGCGAGAACAGGCTCACCTACGCATCGGCCGGCGCGCCCCCACCTGTAATCTGTCGCGGCATGGGAAATACCGGACCCGAGTGGGCGTTGCTCGAATCCGCCGGCCTGCCTGTCGGTATGAAAAACGGGACCGGTTACGAGCTGCGTGAAGCGGCCTTCGCCCCCGGGGCCTTTCTGCTCTTATACAGCGATGCGCTGATCGAAACGCCATCGCCCGCGGACCCAATCTTCACGGAAGACCTTCTTGGGGAGTTTGTCGCTTCGAAATCCCGGATCGCACCGGGGGCCGAACTGCTACAGGCGGTTAACACACATCTCTTCGAAACCAACGATCAGCTGCTGAGCGACGACCTGACGATGGTTTTCATCGGCTCGCCCGAACCGGTCAGGCTGGAGACAGGGGAATAGCCATGAACATACTTTATGTACTCTGCGATGCCCGAACGCCCGGCCCTATTCCCGACCAGCTTTGTGCAAAGGGGTATAAAACAGAGGTCGTCGATGAGCCCAGCTCCGCAATCTTCACGATCCGGGAAAATCCTGACGCGATCGATGCCGTGATTTTCAATTCCGGCGGAGACGTGCAGGAAGGGCTGGAGTTCCTGACCCTTGTAAAGACCGACACGGAAATATGGGACACGCCTGTTATCGTCCAGTCGAATGGGGCCAGCGAGGAAGAACAGACGTCGCTTGTCGAGGCCGGGGCCTATTTCTGTATCGTAGCAGACATCGATAACGACATTCTGCATTCGATCGTGCGCACCTCAGCGGTCGATGCCAGGCAAACCCGGCTGATTCGGAAGGATGTAAGGAATCGCAGTTCGGGTGTCGGCCGGCTGGTGAACGCCACGTTTGAGATCCAGACACTTGATGAAGCCCGCAAGCTTGCGACGATGCTCTCCCTGCCCTGTCCGGATCCCCAGTCTGCGGCCATCGGCCTGACGGAACTCCTGGTGAATGCGATCGAGCATGGCAACCTGGGGATCACGTACGAACAAAAGCAGATACTCCTCGACACGAACAGCTGGCCGCAGGAAATTGAGAAACGACTTCTGTTGACAGAGAACCGGAACAAATACGTGACTGTCGAATTCGAGACCCACAGCAGTTCGATCCAGTTCCGGATCAAGGACATGGGAAGGGGCTTCGATCCGAAACCCTTCATGACGATCTGCCCGGAGCGAATGACGCGCCGAAACGGTCGCGGGATCGCCATGGCCGCTCAGTTCTGTTTCGATAAGGTCGAGTATATCGGATGCGGCAACGAGGTATCCGTCACGATTGACCACGTGGCCAAATGGGGACAAAGGCTGTCCGCCTGACCGCACGGGCCTGATCCGACCCGCAGATTGAGACCCAAGCCGATCGGATCCGACATAGCCGCCAGCGGTGTCCGTTCCCGAACACCTATCTTCGAAGATTCAATCGTTGAAATTGTCGCGCAACGTTCCCGCGCTATATTCGGTTTTCGAGAGCCCCCGACGCTGAAGCTCCGGCACCACGCGCTCGACGAACTCGCGAATGTTATCCATCGCGTGATAGCCGCGCCCCAGGATGAATCCGCCATTGGCGCCGGTCTCGTTGTGGATCATCTCCAGCTTGTCGACGATCTCTTCAGGCGTCCCCTCGGCCGTCATGATCCTCTTTGTAAGGTAGTCGCGGCCAAGCTCCAGGACGGTGGTCTTTGAGTCGGTGGTTTTGACGATCTCTTCTAAGGTTCCGAGATTGCCGCCCGCTTCGCGGACCTGATCCGCAAAATCCGACAGGGTCATGTTTGGATCGGCTGTCGAAAAATCAACGCCAAACCATTGCGACATTTCGATCAGACCGCCCTCGGGCGGGATCGAATCGAGAAAGGCCTGCTCCTTCGCCCGCGCTTCGGATCGCGACTCCGCCACCTGAACGCGCACCGACCACAGGATGCCGAGATCGCGCGGCTTCCTGCCGAACGACGCGAGCTTCTCGTCGATCGCGGCTCGATGCTGTTTCATGCTTTCCACGGTCCGGCGCGTACTGAATTGCAGATCCGCGTATTTGGCGGCCAGATCCATTCCGGGGCCTGACTGTCCGGCCTGAATGATCAGCGGCCGCTGTTGCGGCGACGGCAGGGCCGGCAGCGGGCCGCGGACATTGAAGTAATCGCCCCGGAAATCAAGCCGGTGCACCTTGTCGGGATCCAGAAACAGCCCCTTGTCCCGGTCCAGCACCGGGGCATCCGGTTCGACGCTGTCCCACAGCTGGCAGGCAACCTGAAGGAATTCCTGCGCCCGGCGATAGCGCTCGTCATGTTCCATCATGACGTCGAAACCCCAGTTCATCGCCTCCCATTTGTAGGCCGACGTAACGGCGTTCCAGGCGATCCGCCCCCGCGTCACGTGATCGAGCGCATTGAACATTCGCGCGCAATGAAAGGGGTGGTGATAGGTCGTCGACATGGTCAAGGCATAGCCGATGTGATTCGTCACCCGTGCGAGAACCGGAATCATGGGCGTCATGTCGTGACGGGGCCATTTGACGCCCCGGCTGACGACGGCGTCGAAGTTCCCGCCGAAATCCTCCGACGTACCGCCGGTATCGCCGAAAAACAGCAGGTCCATTTTTCCGCGTTCGGCGATTTTCGCGATGTCTTCGTAGAAATCGGACGTGCTGTAATAGGGATAGCCTACCCAGGAGCCCGGCATCCGCCACAGAAAGTCGGTATGGAGAAACGAAAGGTCGGCGGCCAGGTGGATGGTTTCTCGGGCTGACATGGCAGTCTTCGCTTTATGACGTTGGGGCCGTACGGGGTGTTGTCAGACAAACGCGAACTCGAGACCGATTGCAAGCCGGACCCCGTTAATCATGCCGCCAATTGACGCCTTTCTGCAATGGCCGCCGAGCGGACCTTCCCGTCTTCGGAATGGCTGGTGCGAGTTTTCAGCCCGATTGTTCAACCACCGACGGCATTCCTGGCTCTTCTCATTGCCGAGGATTTTCATGGCGCCCCGAAACCGGCTCAAGCCGATTACGTCTGACAGCGCCTCTTCGTGAGCTATGCGCTTTGGAAGCAGGCATTCGTGCCTTCACGCTCATCAGAAAGGCGAAAACATTGTCCAACACCGGAGCTGATCTTCTAAAAGGTAACGATAGCGCAATCAGAATGCCGGCATGTCCGACATCCTCCAAGGGGACATACTGGGCAGGTGCGTTCGCTTCGATCAAAGCAGCCGTCAGGCTTTCGGAATTCCGGGGGTTAACCGTCCAGTCGTCAAGGCCATGCAGCAGAAGGGATCGCGGCGCATTCCTGTCGGCAAATGTTACAGGTCGTGCATCGTCGACATGCTTCGCATGTTTAAAGACCGGGCTGATAGAGGAATAACGCAGCGGGTCGAAAGAGTACGGTCCTGCCAGACCGATCAAGCCGGAAACCGCCTTCGGCGGTACGTCAGCGGTTTCCAGGTAAACCCTGTCGAGTGCCAGAAGCGCCGCAATGTGCGCCCCGGCCGAGTGCCCCATCAGTACCATCGAGGATCCGTTGCCGCCGAACCGCGCGATTGATCGATGAACCCACCTGACGGCGCTGGCGCCATCTGATACGAAATCCGGGAACCTGACCTGCGGAAAAAGCCGATAATCCGCCACTACGGTAATGTAACCGCGGGACGCAAAGGTCTGACCGACGAATCTGTACTGGGCGCGATCGCCCGATTTCCAGCTGCCGCCGTAAAAGAACACGATAACCGGCGCGTCGGGGTCTGTCCGGAGCGGAACATAAACATCGAGTCTGTGGCGGGGATCAGGTCCGTAAGGAATATCAGCAACCACCTCATAGCCAGAGTGGGGGACAACCCGGTCAAGTAGCACTAGCGGGGAGCAGCCTGATAACGCGGTCACAGCTGATATCAGGGCGATGGCGCGAAGCACAAAGGACCGGGTCATGATCTTTATACGGTTACGCCCGGTTTTCGGATCATTTTCCCTGACACCTGCCGCTTGAACCCTGTTCCGGGGAAACATCGTACAGGTCACTTGCCAACCAACCTCGAATTTCAAGGCTGCGGCTGATCCGAATACAGAGGGATTGCGTACATTTTAGTGGTGACTGAGGGTTCAGTCCGAGGCGCTTCCCCTCGCTGACGGGCCTGATGCCTCTCAACACCGGAACGAGAGCGGCTCCAGGGGGTATCGATTGGTTCCTCCCGCCAATGCGATACCCCCCTTCCGCTTGCCCTGTCAGAGATGACGTTTTTCCAATCGGCCAATGATTCTGCACTCAACCCAGCCATGATAAAGAAATTCAAGAAATTCGGGGATGATACAGAGAACTCGGTGATCAACCGCCCGTGCCTGAAATGCGGAAAGAATTTTTCCAGCTCCTGGAATGGCGAACGGATCTGCAAGCGATGCAAGGATACCGATGCCTGGAGGAGCGCAAATTCCAGCCTTGACGCCTGAATTTCGTCAAACAGGGTGATCCGTAGCGCCCATTCCAGCGTAACAGAAGGTCGCGCGTAGGGAGGAAACGATGCGATTGTCTCTGACCAGATTGGTATCCTGCATGGCTGTGCCGGCACTAATCCTCTTGGCGTCTTCGGGCGCTTTGAGCGCAGCGTTGAGCAGTCCTGCCAAAATCTACGATCCGATGGGACTGTACGGGCCACAGGTCGAGTTCGACGTACTGAGAAACGGCAAGAAAATCGGTACGCATCACATACGTTTCAGCGGCACTGCAGACGAGCTAACCGTAGACACGGAGTCCAAGCTTCAGATCGATTTCCTATTTTTCACGGCGTTTCGATTTCACTACCAGTCAACAGCACGATGGAAGGACGGCATGCTGAAGAAGCTGGTTGCAAAAGTCGACGATAATGGAAAGAAAACCAGCTTCACCGCCCAACGCGCAGGGAACCGGCTTCGAATTGTTCGTGCGCAACAGGCTGAGTACGCAGCCCTGCCCCTGTTTCCGACCAACCACTGGAATCCGGGTGTCCTGCAAGAAGAACGCGTTCTCAACACGCTGACCGGTCGTATAAACCTCGTTACGATCGAGCCAGAGGAACAGGAATCCGTGATGACCAACGCCGGGAACCGGATGGCGACCCGATACCGCTATAACGGCCAACTCCAGACAGAGGTTTGGTACGACGCTGACGGTCGTTGGGTTAGAATGCGCTTTGCCGGACGCGATGGTTCGACCCTGGAGTATGTGTGTCGGCGGTGTTCGAGCGATAATCTAATCGAAGCGAAAAGGTGATGGGCCTGCCACAGACCGGAATCGTCTGGATTACCGGAGCCGGTAAAGGGATCGGACGGGGACTGGCAAAGGAATTTGCAAAAAGAGGGTGGACCGTTGCAGCAAGCGGACGGACGGAAAACGACCTTCTGCAACTGAAAAAGGAATGGGCCGCGCCGGATTTCCATTGTTTCCCGCTGGATATCACCGATCTAACGAAAACCAAGGAAACTGCGGGGGCTATTGTCGGCGCGCTGGGTTGTCCCGATCTCGTCATTTTGAACGCGGGGACGCATATACCGATCTCCGCGCCGGAATTTTCGCTGGATGACTTTCGTAAACTTATCGATACAAACCTTGTCGGGACTGCAAACTGTCTTGCTCAGATTCTTCCCGAAATGATCGAAAGGCGCCGGGGACATATAGCGATCGTTGCATCGGTCGCCGGCTACAGCGGATTGCCTACAGCCGCCGGCTATGGCGCGTCGAAGGCCGGGTTGATCAATATGTGCGAATCTCTGAAACCCGAATTGGAAAAGTACAACGTACAGATGACCGTCATTAACCCCGGCTTCGTCAAGACACCCCTGACCGACAAGAATGAATTTCCCATGCCGTTTCTGATCTCGGTCGAAGATGCCGTAAGACACGTGATGAGCGGCCTTGATTCGGGGCGGTTCGAGATTGCTTTCCCCGGACGCTTCGTTTTCTTGATGAAATTGCTTCGCATCCTCCCATACCGGCTGTTTTTTTGCCTGACACGGCGGCTGGTCCGGTCATGAACACTCCTCAGCAGCGGTACCGCCAGTATCTTGAATCTCTTACGCCTTGTACGCTTGAAGAGCTGGGGGAGTATGTTTCAGAGAACGTGCGGTTTCGCGATCCGTTCAATGACGTTACTGGCGTTCGAGCGATGGATGCCGTTCTTCGGCATATGTTCTCGGAGGTCGGAGCGGTCAAGTTCCAGGTAAAGCACCAAGCCACAGATGGCGATTTGTGTTTGATGACATGGCGTTTCACCGCCCGGTTGCGCGGCTGCCCCTGGTCATTCGATGGGATGAGTCAGATCAGGTTCAATGCCGATGGAAAAGTTGTTGAACATATCGACTATTGGGATGCGGCCTCTGCGCTGTATGCCCGACTGCCGATCATTGGTTCGCTGCTCTCCTGGCTTCGGGTTCGCCTGACGCCAACTCATAAGTAAAGACAGGCGCTGAAGCCGCAATACGTTTCTGCTTGTTGAAGAACAGGGTCACCTGTCCGATCTCAATGCCGAACTTGGTTACGCGCGCCCTGTTCACAAGAACATCGGACGGCTGTAGAAACATCCAGTCATTGAAGGTCACGCGGATCTTTCGGCCGCCTACCGGCAAATCCATGTCGTAGCGCCAGTTCAGGGCGTTCCCGTACGCTTCACCTTTGGCAACACCAATAACATCAGCGGCGCGACCTTCGTATGCATGTTCGCCCGTTTTGCGAATGCGCCATATGCGACGGTCACGTTCGCCGTCGGCGTATTCGAAATGCTCGTCGAGGACCAGTTCTCCGTCCTTTATCCGACCGTGTATTGAAACTGTAAACTGCCGGCGAAGCCGGCCGAAACGGTCTTCGAAAATTCCCCATGCCCTCGTTTTGCCAAGGAAATACTCTTCGATTCTGAGGGTCGGTCCGCTATCCTTGAATTCAATCGGTTCCATGTTTGAACATCCGCCAGTAATCAGGAGAAGAAACAGGGCTGCTGCCGGCCGGGTTTTCATCCTTTCCGCTCCTCTCTCTGCGTTTTCAAATCTTTTGTCTCCGGTCAAGCGCCCGGCCGATAACGACATGTTTCCTGTGGGTCAGCGGGAAATGCCAGACCAGCAGGATTGCCGATAGTTTGATTACGACCGGAACCAGCGCATAGATCACCGACAGGGCAAGAATTCCAGACGCTGTCGGCGCAGCCGGGTCGAATCCGGCGACGTCGACCGCGGGCAGTGCGATACCGACCGACGCTGCGAGCGCCAGCTTGGTACCCATGCCCCAGAGCGCAAAAAGCAGACCCGTGCTGACCTGCCCAGAGCGCCAGGTCTGAAAATCCACCACATCGGCCTGCATCGACGGGGGAAGCACAAGATCTGCACCAAGCGCTGCGCCGGTTACGATGCAAACGACCATGAATGCTCCGAACGCCCCCTCTGGAATCCAGGGCACAGTTGCGAAGGCAACACAGGCGATCAACATAGCGAAGCACCATGCGCGATGCTTCCCGACACGGGTACTGACAAACTTCCAGACCGGAATTGCAGCAACGGCTGACACGAAATAGATCAGGATGAAAATCGGACGCTGCGTCTCGCCGGCGCCCAATGCGTATTCCAGATAGAGAAAGAACAGCGCTGCAGGAATCCCGTTCGCCAGCCCGTTCAGAAACCAGGCTGCGATCAGACGCAGAAACGGACCATTGTCCAGCAATGAGCGCAGACCGAATAGTCTCTCAGGGAAGACTCCGATCCGTTTCTCGTGCGCGCGTGGCGAAGCTTCGGACACTCCCATAAGCAGAACCGGAAACACGATTGCCCCAAGAGCAATCGCCACCCACGCCAGAAATCCGATTGATTCTTTTTCGCTCCAGCCCACCGCGGTCGCCGCCGCAGTCAGGGCGCCTGCCCCGACCAGACCGAGCAGACCAATACCTTCTCGCCAGGCGGTAACACGTGTTCGTTCTTCATACCCATCGCTGAGTTCCGCGCCCCATGCCATGTATGGCACGGCAACCATGGTCCAGCCGGTATAAAGGACAATGGACCAGACAAGCAGATAGGAGATGCCCGCCCCTGGCAGGGGATTGAGGATCATCGCGAGTCCCAGACCTGCAACAATGGCGCCACCGGCGATCCACGGCTTTCTCCTGTGAGATCCGAGCGGGAATCGGTCCGACAAATAGCCGATCAACGGATCGCTGACCGTATCGAACAAACGGCCACAAAGCAGGATCAGCCCGGTTTTAGCGAGGCCCAGCCCCAACTCCACGCCGTAAAGAGTCGGCAGTGCCACATAGACAGGGATTGTCGGGAGCGCAATGACGAAAGCAGGGCACGCATAAAGAAGCAGCGTTAACCGGCGCATCACATGCTCAAATGGCTAACTGCGTTCAAGCAGAAACTGTCCGACATCGATTTGACCGGTATCGAACCCGACCTCGCAGTAACAGAGATAATAGTGCCACATGCGCCGGAAGCGTTCGTCAAAGCCCAATCGCTTTATGGCCGGCCAGTTGGCGTTAAACGATTCCGACCACCGGCGCAGAGTCTCCGCGTAGGAAGCGCCGAAATAGAACCTGTCGGCGACTTTGAATCCGCCATCAGACGCAGTTTCGTCGAACAATTGTGGGCTCGGCAGCATACCGCCGGGGAAAATGTAGCGCTGAATAAAATCGGGGTTACGCCGATAATAGTCGAATTTTTCGTTCGCAATCGTAATGACCTGCAACGCCGCCCTGCCAGTCGGCGTGAGACAGCGATCGAGTGCCTCAAAATAGCAGGGCCAGTTCTCCTGTCCGACAGCCTCGAACATTTCGATGGATGCAATTGCGTCGAAACGTTCGTCCACATCCCGGTAATCCAGGATGCGAATGTCGACGTACGGGTCCAGGCCAGCAGCGGCCATTCTTTTCCGGGCGAAAATCGCCTGCTCTTCGGAAAGGGTAAGGCCAACAACCTCGCATCCGAACTCTCCGGCGGCAATTTCCGCGAAACCACCCCAACCGCAGCCAATCTCCAGGACTCTCTTGTCGGGGGCAAGCTCAAGCAGCTCTGCTATCCGCAGATATTTTTCTCTTTGCGCATCCGCAAGGGAGTGAGAATTTTTCGAGAAAACTCCTGACGAGTATGTCATCGTTTCGTCCAGCCAGAGACGATAGAAATCGTTCCCCAGGTCATAATGGGCCGCGATGTTGCGCCTGCTGCCATGGCGTGTGTTGGCTCGACGGGCATGAATGATACGGTTAAGCCATGTCGTCACCGGGTTGGCCGAAAGGTGACCTGCCATATGGTCAGCGTTAACAGCGCCCAAGGTCAGCAGGGCGGAGAGATCCGGGGTGTCCCATTCCTGCGCCATATAACCTTCGGCAAGTCCCAGGTCACCGGACAACCCCACACGCAGAATCGTCTTCAGTTCATTGATGGTCAGCAGCGCACGCGGCGCTTTGTCATGCGCGCCGAAGGTCTCCTGTACGCCGGACGGAAGATCTACAGCCAGGGTGCCATGCTCAATTTCGCCCAGCCATCGAATGAGCATACGCTCAAGAAGCGGCCTGCTGTCGATGGCATCATCCAGCTGTCCACGCGGCCGAAGGCCGGAAAAAATGTTGCCCATATTTATCTGTTCCTGCTGGTAGTGACGGTTGATGCCCCGACGCTGCTGTCGACCGGGCTCGCGGCTGCTTGATGCGGAAATACGCGAAGGCCTTTGCACCAAAGCCTTGCGGCTTCGACGTGAATGGCGGCCAGGATTTTCAAGGTCATGAACGGGAATGAAAAAAGGCAGCGCGAAATCGAAAAATTGTCGATCGCCGACCTCTGCCCCCGAAAAGCCGCTGCCAGCACAAGCCCTTCTCTTCCTTCCTGACGTATCGCGACACTGACTGTCTTTCCGGGCGGAACGATCGAGAAGCGATAGCGTGACTGCATCTCGGTGAACGGAGAGACATACAGTGCTTTCTCGCATTCCTGCCTGAGAACGGGTGCGTCTGACAGCCCGACCGGAATGACATATGTGTGGCGTTCTCGAAACGTGTTGCAGACTTCATAAAGAACCGCAGAGATTTCGCCGTTCTGTCGGTAACAGAAGAAAATGCTTAAAGGATTGAAGACAAAGCCCAGGACGCGCGGATAGCACAACAGCCGGATCGGACCTCCGTCCGGCTCGATCCCGGCATCTCTCATTCGCTGTTCTGCCCAAAGGCGCAGCGAAGAACCATCTGTGGCTCCGTGATCGGAGTCAAAAAATGCCAGGGGCGCCCAACGGTTATAGCCGAACAGGAACAGGCCGCGGTCAAGACCGGGAAGTTCGTCAAGATCAAGCAGAAGAGAGAACACGCTGTACCGCAGTCGATGACGTTTGGGCTGACGGCGGTCATGCACGACGTCGCCACGGTATATCGCCGACCTAAAGGTCATGCGGCCGCCTGCACATTGACGGGGTCGAGGCGAAGTCGTCCGTTCTCGCCCTCGACCGACCAGGGGCGTCTGACACCCCCCAGCTGTTCTGCAACCGCCAACCCTGCCTGAAGCGCATCTTCATGGAACCCGTGCCCGAAATAGCTGCCGCAAAACCAGGTGCGACGACGCCCCTGTAGTGACCAAAGTCGGTTCTGGGACTGAAGCGCCGCCTTGTCGAAGAAGGGATGAGTGTATTCCGTTTCGTAAATGACGCTGCCTGAATCAGGCTCGCGCACGGGGTTCAGAGTAACGAAATACTGACGGTCTCCGGGAATGCCCTGGAGCCGGTTCATCCAGTAGGTTACGCACAGGCGATTGCCTTCGCTTCCCGAAGAGTCAATGAAATTCCAGCTCGACCACACGCGGCGACGGCGCGGCATGAGAGAGTCGTCAGAATGCAGTACCGCCCGGTTCCGGGTATATGACCATGGTCCCAGAATACCGGTCTCAAGCGGATCGGGATCTGCGAGTATCTCCAACGCTTCATTGGCATGAGTTGCTATCACAACAGCTTCAAAGATTTCCGACGCGCCTGACTCTGTTTCTATCCGGACGCCATGCGGCAGACGCCGAACTGATTTTATGCCGTCGTATCGGATCCTGTCCCGATACGGCGCGGTGAGCAGCCGGACATATTGTCGGCTCCCACCATCGACGGTTTGCCATTGAGGACGATCGTTGATGGTCAATAAACCGTGGGACTCAAAAAACCTGATGAAGGCCGCAGCCGGGTAGGCCTCCATTTCCGCGGCAGTTGTGGACCAGATGGCGGCGCCCATCGGCAGGATATGATCCTCTATGAATCCGGTGCCGAATTTTTGGCTGCGAAGATATTCCCCGAGGCTGATTTCGTTCGATGCATCCCGCTGCAGGAACGCCGGAGCTTCTCGATTAAACCGTAGGATGTCCGCGACCATTTTCCAGAATTTCGGATTCAGGGCATTCAGGCGCTGACCCAGTAGTCCGTTCAGGTCCGTTCCGGCATATTCGAACTGACCGTCTCGTAAAGATGCTGCAAAGGACATTTCGCTGTCCTTGACCTCGACGCCAAGATGCCGAAACAAAGCTGTCAGGTTCGGGTAATTGCGGTCATTAAAGACAATGAATCCTGTATCGATCGGAATATCGCCGCGTTCCGATGGTACATTGACCGTATTCGTGTGCCCGCCGATCCGGGAATTTTTCTCGTACAGGATCACGTCATGGCGCTGGTCGAGAAGCCACGCAGACGCCATTCCCGCGATCCCGGTGCCGATGACAGCAATTTTGCGCCTGTTACGATCGTGGTCAGTGTCGGTCATCAAAGGAAGCATGCGCCCGTTCGAAGCATGAATAACCAGGCTACGCAGCGCTGCCGCTGACGGATCACCCTATTGCAATTTTTTTTTAGTATGGTGATCCGGTGTTCGCTAAAGCACGTATGCAGCATCATGAACAGCTATGCTACGCTTCTAGCCCCGTCCACCGGATTGGTGGCATCGTCTGCTGACGCCACCCACAGAGTCGCTTTGCCCCCTGTTGTTTTTGGCAACGATGAAAATGGAGTGCAAACTATCGAACCGCGGCCAGAAAATTCGCGCCCTGATGACGCCAGGCGATCAGTCGATACAACTGGACCCTCGGCGGAATCCCTGATTATTTCGGTGGGAAAGGAAAAGGACAGAGACGCCTTTCGTGTACTGCATTCGAGGTTTTCTCCCAAAATTCTGGGCTTTGTCCGTCGGCTCGGCACTGACCAGGAGCTGGCGGAAGAAATCGTGCAGGAAACCTTTGTAAATCTATGGAGAAAGGCACATCTCTTCGATCCGGAAAAAGCGTCCGCGTCGACGTGGCTATATGCCATCGCACGAAACGCCAGGGTCGACCATCTTCGGAAATCCATTCGGCCCGCGCTCGATCCCGACGACCCGGCCCTGGTGCCAGATCCCGAAGCTAGCGCGTTCAGTCACGTTTCGCGCGTGGAAGAGGCGGCGCTACTGCGAGCCGCGATGGCCGACCTTCCCGGGGAACAACAGGAAGTTCTGCGCCTTTCATTTTTGGACGAAAGGTCGCATGCGTCGGTTGCTGAAGAACTTGGAATTCCGCTTGGTACGGTGAAATCCCGAATCAGGCTCGCGATCGGACATATGAGATCTGTTCTTGGAGAGATGAAATGACTATCGAGCATCATCCTAGTGAACTGCTGTTGCTGGACTATGCAACGGGCGCACTCGGTGAGGCGTGGAGCATTGCCGTGGCTACTCATCTGGCATTGTGTCCGGAGTGCAGACAGACTGTTGCGTTTATGGAAGAAATTGGCGGATCTCTGCTTGAGTCCGTTGAGGAAAACGACTCAAGCATGGCCGACTTCGACGCGTTGCTGGCGCGGATCGATCATGAACCGGACAGACTCGTCCAATCGCGACCAGCAACGGAATCCGCTCATGCTAATTTGTCGCTCCCGCAGCCTTTGCGCGGGTATCTCGGCTGCGACGCAGACGAAGTACCGTGGAAGCGTCTGGGGAAAGGCGCCTACCAGTGCCTGATCCCGACCAACGATGGTAGGATAACCGCTCGCCTTTTGCGTATCCCTGCTGGCCGACCGGTACCCGAGCATTCACATGGCGGGCTTGAACTGACCCTGGTGCTGCGCGGAGCGTTTACGGACGAAACCGGAATATACGGTCGGGGCGATTTCCAGGAAGCCGACGAAAAACTTCAGCATCAGCCGCACGCGGCCGACGGGGAGGATTGCATCTGCCTTGCTGTGACGGACGCGCCATTGCGGTTTACCAGCCTTGCTGCGAGGCTGATACAGCCGGTCATCGGTATTTGACGGACCCAACAGATTGACGTCGGGTGACGTGCGATTACGGCGCGAAAAACTATCGTTTCTTCAATATAAGCTGCAAGACGGGGCGTAGCCTCAGAAACGCGTCGTAGGTTCTTTCTGTAATCCACAGGAATGGTTGTCGTTGAAGGAGGTCTCCGATCCGCTTGACGGCGGGCAACGCTGTCCAGAGATGGACGAACGCTCTCCCCCCCGCGAAAAGCTGTCCATCGGCGCCTCTGACGTGAAACCGCTCACAAGCCGTCTGCTTCGGCAGGTCGACCGCTACCTTGTCCTCCAAGACCGCGGAAACATCAAACCATTCGATAGCCTCGGCGCCTCTCAGCTTCCTGTAGAAGGCGATTTCCCGGGAGCACAAGGGACAGGCGCCGTCATAAAAAACAGTCATACGCCCCTTTTCGCTACAGGATTCGGTCATCGCTGGCCGCCTTGAGGATTTCGATCCGATTTCCCCACGGGTCGGAAATATAGGTCGAGGCCGTTCCATCGCGGTGAGTCGTTAACGGACCGAACGCTTCGGCATCTTCGCGTTCTATAGCGAAGTGGGGAGGATGTTTGCCGGGAAGAACCAGCGCAAGCGATACGTTATCGAAAAGCACCATCGCCCAGCTGTCGTCCTCATACAAGGTCTCGATCTCAAACCGAACGCGATACCACGAAAGCGCTTCATCGATATCGTCGACCACGACCGCCAGATGATGCACCTTTTCCATGTGGGCCTTTCCGAGAAAACAGGACTCCTGTCTGGTACGCAGGTGAGGTCATCCTGGATCAGGAAAAGCCTGCACCGGAGAATCGCCATTTTCTGACCGGGCGCGGTGATCCGACCCCGTCTCCAAACCGTAACTCAAGGCAGCACAGGCAGTGTCGTGGAGGTTTTATATGGACCTTCTGAACAATCGCCTTGATCGAGGAAGAGTTTCTTGAAAGGAAAATTCCAGATGAAGAGAGTCGTCATCGGCATAACGGGTGCCACCGGAACAATCTATGGCTGGCGTCTGATGGAACTGCTTCGCGATGAGGGAAATACTGAAATTCACCTGGTCATGAGCGCGTCGGCGATGCTTACGCTAAAAATGGAACATGATATCGATCCAGCACGCCTTAAGGCCCTGGCGCATCAGGTACATGCGCCTGGTAATATCGGCGCAACGATTTCGTCAGGATCCTTCTTTAGCGAAGGCATGATCATCGCGCCGTGCTCGATAAAGACAATGTCAAACATCGCGATGGGAAACACCGGAGACCTCATTACGCGTGCCGCCGATGTCGTACTGAAAGAGAGACGAACGCTAGTCGTCGCGGTTCGGGAAACCCCGTTGCATGCGGGCCATCTCGAGAACATGACGAGGCTCGCGAACCTGGGTGCTGTTATTTTTCCTCCGGTCCCAGCCTTCTATAACAAACCCAAGACTTTGCAGGATATTGTCGATCAAAGCTGCATGCGCATGCTGGATCAATTGGGCGTACATATAGAATCAGCGCCTCGCTGGGGAGAAGAAGGCGGCGTGGCCGCGGTTGGGCAGGAGCTTCGCGTGAATGAGCACTGAATGATAACGTTGGCGGAGGGAGAGGGATTCGAACCCTCGATACGGTTGCCCGCAT